>NZ_LMCY01000012.1:198230-204795 GCF_001425685.1 Massilia sp. Root335
GTGCTTGATCAGCTGGTAGCGGCTGGACGCGTGCACGTTGATGCCGGCCGGCGGCACCACGATCGGCGTCTCCGGCGGGCGCACCCCGTGCAGCATCTGCTCGATCAGATGGGCTGCCGCGCGCCCCATCTCCTGCGCGCCCTGGATCACGGAAGTGAGCGGGATGCGGGTGAGCCTGCGCACCAGCGGGTCGTTGTCGATGCCGATGATCGCCACCTGTTCCGGCACTTCGATGTCGGCGATGATGCAGGCCTGCAATAGTTGGCGTGCGCGCGCGTCCGAGACGGCGATGATGCCGACAGGTTTGGGCAAGCTCCGCAACCAGTCGATCTGTCCCTGGACCGCCCCGTCCCACGAGTGGACGCTGGTTTCGCAGCCCCGGAAAACCTTCGCTTCCAGCCGGTCGCCCCGCATCAGGCTGCGGAACGCATTCTCGCGCTCCTGCGCCCAGCGGTTTTCCTCCGTGGCGGGAACGCTGAACATGGCAAAATGGTGCAGGCCGACGTCGATCAGATGCTGGCGTGCCAGTTCGACCAGCTTGACATTATCGGTCGCCACATAAGGCACCCCGGCGGGGTAATTGGCCGGGTCGGCATAAGAACCGCCCACCGCCACCACCGGTACACGACAGCGCGACAACGCTTCCGCCACTGCCGGATCGTCAAAATTGGCGATAATGCCGTCGCCCTGCCAATGCTCGATGCCTGACAGCCGTAATCGGAAATCTTCTTCCAGGAAGATATCCCAGGCCGCGCGGGTATTTCCAAAATAGGCGGCAATGCCGTCAATGACGTCGTGATCGAATACATTGTTCGCGTTAAATAACAGCGCGATCCGGTGTACTTTCGTCGTCTTCATTTTACTTATGTTCTTAGAAAACATTTCCGAAACTTCCACAGTTGCGTTTCGCTTCTCTCGCCGGCTGATCGCGGCGCGACTTGCACCCACACGCATGCACCACGCGCGCCGGCCTCAAAAAGCGGGGCAGCCAAGCTGCCCCGCAAACCACTGCGGGAACCCGCCGCGGAGGAGATAAAACTGTGTGAAGGCCAGGATAGACGCGATCTTCAACACGCAGCCCGGCCACTTACGTCCGCGGGCGGGAGGTGTCAGCAGAACCCGGCCCATGTGTGAAGCGTAGGCCGTCTGCCATGGGCGCCGATATCTCCGCCGGTAGAATTTCTTGCAAACCGCAGAAATTGCAAGCAATGTTTGCCAGAGTGAAAATCGGCCGTGGCCGCCGGCGCAAGGTCGGGCAAGCGGGCCGGACGAAATGGCAGGCGCGCCCCCGTGCTTGGCGCGGGCGCTGGACGGCAGCGGTTCAGCCGCGGTGTTCAGGACGGGTGGTGAGGGCGAACAGGATCAGGCGAGTGGTTCTGTCGGCGGGCTGCCAAATTCTTCCTTGAACAGCTTGTTAAAATAAGGAACATTCGCGTATCCAACGAAATACGCGATTTCCGAAACGGCGGCGCTGCTTTTTTCAGTCAGCATCCGGGATGCCTCAGTCAGCCGCAGTTTATTCAGGTAACTGGTGAATGTCATGCCAAGTCCGGACTTCAGCACTTCATTGATTTTATAACGGTTAGCCCCGGTCCGTTCCACCACGACTTCCATGTCCAGTTTGGGATCGGTATAAGCGCTGGCGATATACCGCAAGACCGAAGCCTTTTCCTTATAGAACTCCAGCGTTAACTGGCGACAGCCCACCAACGGCAAATTTGTTTTCATTTTTGATTCCACACCGGCCAGACAATGCGCGGGAATGGGCCCGGAACAACCCGGCACCAAATGCAATGCAACCACCGAGGATAATGACCGCCAGCGCCGCCGGATAGCGATAATCGCGACCATGCAATGTCAGTTCGCTGACCAGCCTGGCCCGGCCGGTCGTCAGCGCGCAACCTGTGCACCGCGGCTGGATCCGCTGCATCCCGCACTCGCGCAAGGCACTCGGGGGCGCCCGCCCCTGTCCGTGCCCATGTCTCCCGCCGATCCCGACTGCTCCACGATCAGGGCGTGGGATGGCAGCCATTTCTTCCGGCCCGCTGGCGCGGGCTTCCGCCAGCGGGCCGAGTTTCACCATGGCCGGCTTTGCTTGCAATTTCTGCGGTTTGCAAGAAATTCGCCTTCCAGCGCTATCGTTGCCCATGACGGCCAGCCTATGCTTCGGACACGGGCGAGGCTCCGTTACCGTCCCCCGGTCGCAGACGAAAAATAATTGGGGGGCAGGTCCACTGTTGAGCGTGTGCTGCCTTCATGCGAACGGCGCCGATCGCGCAAATCCTGGTGTTTGCACAATTTTGACTCTCTTTCACTTGTGCGTTCGCGCAGTGATTTTCACTGGGCAGCCTTGGCTGCCCCTTCTCTTGCGTGCGCCAGGCACGCTGTGGCGGCATCTGCACACCCGGCAAGGGGAAGTGCTGGCTGAACGGCAAAGGTGTCCTTCGCAAGGCGGAATCGCGAGCTGGCGCTGGAGCCGCACCGGGAACAAGAAGCGCAAATCACAACAACACAGGAGAATGAAATGACGACAATGAAGTCGAAGAAGATCTTCACTGCCCTGGCCCTGGCCACAGCGGCCACGAGCGCCAGTGCCACCGTCCTCACCTTCGACAGCCTGACCGCGATGGTCTACGGCGACGGCGCACCGCTGCTCGCCAACATGAACTACAACGGCCAGAACCTGACATATCTCGAATCGGGCTTTCAACTGACCTTGAACGCGCCCAATGCGGCCCCGGGCGCCGCCCATATCAGCGACGGCACGTATTCGGAGCAAACCTACAACTGGCACGACGGTTTCGAAAACGGCTCGGATACCTTCGTGAGCCTGACCCGTGTCGGCGGCGGCCTGTTCAATCTGCTCGGCTTCGATTATTACGCCGACGGAAGCAGCGTCTGGGCGGACGGCAGCCTGGTCGGCTTCATCCAGGACGAGGGCAGCTGGAGCATGGGTTTAAACGGCATCGGCGAGCTGCGTCTCAGCTCAGGCGCATTCAACGAACTCGACAACCTTAATGTGGAAACGGCGGCGGCTGCGACCGTGCCGTTGCCCGGCACCTTGTCTCTGCTGCTGGCAGGTCTTGCGGTCGGCGCCCTTTCGCGTCGTCGCCAGCAATAACCGATACACTATTTTTCTGAAGATAAAAAGAATATGAAAATAAATAAAATCATCGGTCTTGCCAGTGTCGCGGCAATCCTGCTGTCCGGCTGCGGTGGCGAAGGCGGCGACGCCTCGAAGCCTCTGCCTGTCGCCGCTGGCGCCAGCGTCGTCTCCACCAGCGTCACCGCCGCCAGGGTGGCAGCGCCAACCAGATGGGCAAACGTGAAGATCGGCGGCGGCGGCTATGTGCCCGGGCTGATCTTCCATCCGACCAGCCCGGACGTGCTGTACGCGCGCACCGACATGGGCGGCGCCTACCGCTGGAACGCCGCCAACGCGGCCTGGGTGCCGATCACGGACGGCTTCGGCGCCGCCGACACCTTCTACCACGGCTCCGAGACCATGGCGCTCGATCCGAACGACGACAATCGCGTCTACATGAGCACCGGCATGTACCTGTCGGATCAAGCCGACGCGCGCCTATACATTTCCACCGACCGTGGCGACCACTGGACCTACGTCAACTTGCCCTTCTCGGCAGCCAGCAACGCCCAGGGCCGCGCCGTCGGCGAGCGCCTGATGGTCGACCCCAACGATCCTGCGATCCTGTTCTACGCAACGCGCACGACCGGCCTGTGGAAGAGCGCCGACCGCGGCCAGACCTGGCAGCAACTGACCTCGCTGGCATCGCACAAGATGACCAATGCAGAAATTGACACCGCCCAATGGCGCGGCGTGGTCGGCATGGAGCAGGTGATCTTCGACACCTCGACCAAGGGCACCGGCAACGCCACGCAGACCATCTACACGGCCGTCGCGCCGGACTACGCCGCCGTGGCGGGGCTGGCCTACAGCATGTACAGGACGACCGACGGCGGCGTGACCTGGACCGGCATCGCCACGCCTGTGACGGGCTACTACATCCCCCACATGGTGCGCGCCAAGGATGGCATGATGTACGTCGCCTTTACCAAGACCACTGGCCCAGGCGCCGAGGGTCCGGCAAGACTGTACAAGTTCGATGGCAGCAATTGGACGCTGCTGAAGCAGTATGACCCCACGTGGGTCAACTTCGGCATGGGCGGCCTGTCGGTGTCCGGCACCGGCGCGACCACCCGGATCGCGCTCGGCGTGACCAATTCCTGGGGCAACTGGGAAGGCCAGCATATTGTGCAATTGTCGGATGATGCAGGCGCCACCTGGCGCGAGATTTCCGCCCAGACCCCGCACGTCGGCGAACAGGCCATGTGGTCGGGCTGGCCCGACGACGTCGAGATCGACCCGAACAATCCTGAACGCATCCTGCATGTGACCGGCGGGGGCGTGTGGGAAACCAGGAATGCGTCGGCGGACAAGCCGACCTGGAACTTCATTACTGCCGGGATGGAGGAAACCGCGACGCTGGCCCTGATGGCGCCGCCGCCGGGCGCGAACTACCAGCTGCTCAACAGTTCGGGCGACATGGGCATGGTCGTCCATACGGAACTCTTCAAGGCGCCGACGCGCGGCCCGCAAGGCTGGTTCAGCAACAGCAACAGCTCCGACATGGCCTGGTCCAATCCGGCGTATATCGCCACGATCGGCACCACGACCTGGAACCACCCCAACGTGGCGGGCGCCTACTCCACCGATTCGGGCCTGACCTGGACTGCCTTCGCAGCCAACCATCCCGACGGCATGACCCACCAGGGCGGTGACTCGACGCTGGCGGTCACCAAGCCGGGCAATATCATCTGGGCGCCGAACGATTCCGTGCCGGCCTACACCACCGACAGTGGGGCAAGTTGGACCTACACCAATCTGCCGGCCGTGGAACCGGGCACGAGCTACCGCCTGGCGGCCGACCGCAAGAATCCGAACCGTGTGTATGCGTACCAGGCGGGCGGCGGCTGGTGGCGCTCGGCGCCGAAGGCCTACTACTCGACCGATGGCGGCCATACCTTCACGGAGAGCAGCCAGTTCTCCACCCTGGGTCCGCGTCCCGAGTTCGTCTCCAACACCTCGCTGGCCGTCAATCCCAATGCCGAAGGCGACGTGTGGGTGACCGACTCGCACAGCATCTTCCACTCGCTCGATGGCGGCGCCACCTGGACGAAGCTGAGCGTGACGGCGTCGATCTGGGGTGATCACCCGACCTGGTCATGGCCCGTTGTGTATGGCGCCACCAGCATCGCCCTGGGCAAGGCCCCGCCCGGCGCGAGCTACTCGGCCTCCGTGTATGTGGTCGGCGTGATCAACGGCGTGTGGGGCGTGTACCGTTCCGACGATGGCGGCACCACCTGGCGCCGCTTCAACGACGACACGCACCAGTACGGCGGTATCGGCGTTCTGGCGGCCGACCAGACGGTACCCGGCCGCCTCTATATGGCTGGCAGCGGCCGCGGCATCTTGTTCAGCTACTGACACACGGTGCCCGACGCTTTGGAGAAGTAAGCTCATGCAAAAAACAACCCGTTCCGCTGTCGTTCTCTTGTCCGTGCTGGCTACGCTGCCCGCGGTGTCATCCGCGCTCAACCCGGTCGTTCAGACGATGTACACCGCGGATCCAGCCCCTGTGGTCCATGACGGCACGCTCTACCTGCTGACCAGCCACGATGAAGAAGTCGGGAAAGCCGGCAACTTCAACCTGAAGAACTGGGTGCTCTCCTCGACCACGGACATGGTGAACTGGACCCAGCATGGTGTAGTCGCCTCGCTGCGGGATTTCCCTTGGGCCGCCAAGGAGATCTCCGGCTGGGAAGGTTTTGACAACGGCGCCTGGGCTCCGCAGATGATCGAGCGCGATGGCAAATGGTATCTCTATGCCCCGCTGCAAGGCCGCGGCATTGGCGTGCTGATGGCCGATAATCCCCTCGGCCCCTTCATCGATCCCATCAAAAAACCGCTGATCCGCGGCAACTACGACAGCATCGATCCGACCGTTTATATCGACGCCGACGGCCAGGCCTATCTCGCCTGGGGCAACCCCGGTCTGTGGTCGGTGAAGCTGAACAAGGACATGATTTCCTACGACACCCGCGTTGGGGAGAACGGCATCATTCGTCATCCGATGACGGTGAAGGCCTTGGGCGAGCGCGTCCCTCCGGACGCGCAGCGCGGCACGTCGTACGAAGAGGGTCCCTGGCTCTATAAGCGCAAGAATCTCGATTACCTGTTTTTTGCCGCGGGTCCCATCCCTGAACATCTCGGCTACGCCACCGGCCCCACACCCGAAGGCCCGTGGACCTACGGCGGCGTCGTCATGACCCCGCAAAGCGCCTTCACCAACCACCCGGGCGTCGTCGATTTCAAGGGCAAGACCTACCTCTTCTACCACAACGCCGCGCTCCCGGGAGGCGACGGTTTCAAACGTTCCGTGTGCGTCGATGAATTGAAGTTCAACCCGGATGGCTCGGTCCAGACGGTCCAGCCGACCAGGGAAGGCCCGGCACCGGTCGCCACCCTCGATCCCTACCAGCGCGT
>NZ_LMCY01000012.1:204842-206926 GCF_001425685.1 Massilia sp. Root335
GCCGGCGCGCGCGCCTTCATGGCCAGCCTCTCCAGCACGGCCAAGCTGAAGCAGGCCACCGGGGCGACGATAGAGATTCGTTTGGGCAAGCTCGACGGCAAGTTGATCGGCACGCTGCCGGTCGCGGGAACCGGCGGCCAATGGAAGCCGCAGTCTGTCCGGATCGCCGGCGCCTCCGGCGTCCAGGATCTCTTCTTCGTGTTCCACGGTGCGGCCGGCGAAGAACTGTTCAAGTTCGATTACTGGCAATTTTCCGAGCGCGAGCTGCCTGCGGACCAGGCGGCTGACGAGCGCCGCGACGCCGGATAAGTGCAATCGACATGCTCGGTACCCAATTGGGGCGAGCAGGGAAAACGGAAAAGATCGGGCGCCAAGGCATGGCTGGATTCACGCCTCCCTGTCACACTGAGGATGATCACGAAGCGCCAGCACCATCACGGCCTTGGCAGGGCGCCCTCAGGAAGGTCGCGTAATTCCTGATGACGCATTGGCGCGGAAGCGTCGCCCGGCCGGGCGCGCCCTATGGTTTCGCAGGGCCACTCAGGAGCAGCATCAGCACGCTGTGCGGCGCCAGTCGCGCGTCCAGTTTGGCGCTGGTGTCGCCTGTCTTGTTGCTCCACAGGTCGGACCAGCGGTAGACGGTCTGCTTGAAGTCAACCGACCGCTTGCTCAGGTCATCGATCAGAACTTGCTTCTTCCAGTCATGGTGAACGTCGGCAGGCTGGTTGGAGCGGTTCAGGAACATCAGTGCCCATTTGCCGCCGTCGAGCGGCTTGGCATAGACCTCCAGCGGACCGTCGGCCAGGACGCGCAGCGCCTGCACGCCCAGCTTGTCCTGGTTCACCGCGATCACGCCGGGGTTGGTCAGGATGCGACGGGTCGACTCGGACATGGAACGCAGGTCGTTGCCCAGGATGAGGGGCGAAGCCATCATGGCCCAGATGGACAGATGGGCGCGGTCTTCATCCTCGCTCATGCCATTGCCCACTTCGAGCATGTCCATATCGTTCCAGTGGCCGGGCCCCGCGAACTTGCGCAGGTTTGCCTGCTTGTCGAGGACGCGCAGCACGCCCAGGCCGGTCGAGAAGCCGGGACTGAATTCGCAGTCGAAGCAATTATAGATATCGGGCGTGGTGCGCCACGAATGGGCGACCTTGCCGGCCCACTCCCATGGCTTGCTCATGCCCCATTCGCACACGCTGAATACCATCGGACGGCCCGACTTGGCGATCGCGTCGCTCATCGTCGTGTAGGCCGCTTCGGCGTTCAAGCCCGCAGTGTCGCACCAGTCGTACTTGACGTAATCGATGCCCCAGCGCGCATAGGTCCGCGCATCCTGATATTCGTGGCCACGGCTGCCGGGACGGCCGTCGCAGGTGGTCGCGCCGGCGTCCGAGTAGATGCCCAGCTTGAGTCCCTTGCCATGCACATAGTCCGCCAGCGCCTTCATGCCGGATGGGAAGTGCTTGGCGTCGGGCTGGATGTTGCCGTCGGCGTCGCGCTGGCCTTGCCAGCAATCGTCAATGTTCACGTACTGGAAGCCAACGTCCTTCAAGCCCGACTTGACCATGGCATCGGCGGTCTCGCGGATCATGCGCTCGTCGATATTGCAGGCAAATTTGTTCCAGCTGTTCCAGCCCATTTGCGGGGTGGCGGCCAGGCCCTCGAGCTTTTGAGCCCAGCAATTGCCAGCCGAGCCAACGAACAGGGTCAATGCCGTGGCGGCCGCTCTCATTGTCGTGCTCGTCAACAGCGGCTTGGGTGGTATGTGCTTTGTTTTCATCTCTAAATCACTCGCAAAAAAATGGGGGACATCGTGCAAATTCATGACGCAAAAAAAAAGCTACCGTCTCAAAACGTGCAATCCGGCGGCGCGGAAACCGAGGCCTCCGCGCCTCATGCCGTTTAGTGAAGGCGGTTTTTCGACCTGACGGACGGCATAGCGCTTCGGCGCTGCCTATTTGGTCGACAGCACCAGCACGGTGACCGAATACGGCGCGAAGCGATAGCTGAACTCTTTGCCGAGCCCGCTCGCCTTGCTGGTCACCGGCACCACCTTGTTCGGCTCGGCGATGGTGTTGGTG
>NZ_LMCY01000012.1:207058-207173 GCF_001425685.1 Massilia sp. Root335
CGTCATGAACGCGGCGTCGGCCAGCGCGGAATGCAGGTCGGTGGTCGGCTCGCCCTCCTGCGAAGCCCATTCGCCGATGAACACTTTCGGCCCCTTGCGCTCGTAGCTGTCGTAG
>NZ_LMCY01000012.1:207192-207578 GCF_001425685.1 Massilia sp. Root335
CGCGCGGCGTCGTGCATCATCTGCAGCGGCTTGTAGTAGTAATGCTCGTCGACCAGGTCGGGGACCCGGCTGGTCACCTTCTGTTGCTGCCCCAGCCAGTCCTTGCCATTGACGGTGGAGATCAGCTTGAGCTGCGGATACTTCGCCTTGATGGCGTCGTGGAACTGGGTGTAGCGGCCGTCGTAGGTCTTGTGCTTGTCGAAGCCGTCCTCGTTGCCGATCTCGACGTAGCGCAGCTTGAACGGCGCCGGATGGCCGTCCCTGGCGCGCCGCGCGCCCCACGTCGTGCTGACGTCGCCGGTGACGTATTCGATCTCGTCGAGCGCTTCCTGCACGAAGGGCTGCAGCGCCGGGCCGGCGGGAACGTTGTCCCCGTTGAGCGCGTA
>NZ_LMCY01000013.1:0-7491 GCF_001425685.1 Massilia sp. Root335
TACAAGCGATCGTTGCTGAACTTGCCGCTTAACTTAACGGCATTAGGGTCAGAGCCCGGTTTTTGGCACAATCTTTCGGGCAAAAAAAAGCCGATGGACGGGGAATCCATCGGCATAACCCTAGGAGAGAGTTTCATCCTATTGTCGGCATTGGGGCGCCGACGAGGAGATCATATGCGATGGCATCGAATGCAAACATTACGATCCATCCATCTTTGACAATTCGCCATCGCTTCGCGCGGGCGTGGCGCGGGGACGTATTTGCAGCTTTTCCGGATCGACTCTGGTATCGTTCCGCCGTTGCAGAAAATAAATTTCCCCATTCTTTACCCAAGAGATTCCATGCGCCCTCTTCTCTGCCTTTTAGCCGCATTGTCGGCCGTTCCCGCACATGCGGAACGGCTGACGCTGGACCGTATCCACGCCGACCCGGCGTTGTCCGGTCCAGGCGTCCGCAGCCTGCGCGTCTCGCCCGACGGCGAACGCGTGACCTTCCTGCGCGGACGCGCCGACAACCAGTTCCAGCTGGACCTGTGGGAATTCAACATGAAGGACAAGACCACGCACCGCCTGGTCGACTCCAAGCAACTGGTCCCGAACGAAAACCTGTCGCTGGAAGAGAAGGCGCGGCGCGAGCGCGCCCGCACGGCCAGCCTGTCCGGCATCCTGAGCTATAGCTGGTCGCCGGACGGCAAGCAGTTGCTGGTCCCGATCGCGGGCGACCTGTACCTCGTCGATGTTAACAAGCCGGATGCCGCGCGCAAGGTCGCGTCGGGCAACGTCGGCGACCCGAAGATTTCGCCGAAAGGCCGCTACGTCTCGTACGTGCGCGACCAGAACCTGTTCGTCATCGACCTGGCGACAGGCCAGGAGCGCCAGCTGACGACGGACGGCAAGGGCACCGTCCACAACGGCGAAGCGGAATTCGTCGCGCAGGAAGAGATGGACCAGCAGACGGGCTATTACTGGGCGCCGGACGATTCCGCCATCGCCTACCGCCGCTACGACGAGGCCCAGGTGCCCGTCGCGCGCCGCTTCGAGATCTTCGCCGACCGCACCGAAGTCATCGACCAGCGCTACCCCGCCGCGGGCGCGAAGAACGTGCTCATCGACCTGATGATCGTGAACCCGGCGACGGGCGCGCAGAAGCAGGTCGACCTCGGCCCCGAGAAGGATATCTACCTCGTGCGCGCCGACTGGAGCGCGGACGGCAGGATGCTCATCTACCAGCGCCAGTCGCGCGACCAGAAGCGCCTCGACCTCGTCGCCGTCGACGCCGCCACGCTGGCCCAGCGCCCGCTCTTGAGCGAAACGTCGAAGACCTGGGTCAGCATCCACGACGACCTGCGTTTCCTCAGTCACAGGAATGCGTTCATCTGGGCGTCCGAGCGCAGCGGCCGCAAGCATCTGTACTTGTACGACATGTCCGGCAAGCTGCTGCACCCGATCTCGAGCGGCGAATGGGGCGTCGACAACATCCTCGCCGTCGACGAACAGGCCGGCAAGGTCTATATCGCGTCGAACAAGGACGCCGTCATCGACAAGCAGGCGTACGCGCTGAACCTGGACGGCAGCAATGCGAACCACCCCGTGCGGCTGACGAAGCAGGACGGCTGGCACGAGGACGTGTTCGCCCGCAACGGCAAGATTTTCGTCGACACCTTCTCCGATCCGGACACGCCGCCGCAAGTGTCGATCCGCCGCGCCGACGGCGCCATGGTCGAGTGGCTCGAGCATAACGAGCTGAACGCATCCCACCCGTACGCGAACTATGTGAAGGATCATTTGCCGACGGAATACGGGACCATCCAGGCGCACGATGGCCAGACGCTGCACTACTCGATGATCAAGCCGGCCCATTTCGATGCGGCCAAGCGCTACCCGGTCTTCCTGTTCACGTACGGCGGCCCGCACTCGCAGCGCGTGACGCGCCAGTGGGGCAGCCTGTTCAACCAGTACATGGCGCAGCAGGGCTTCGTCGTGTTCGTGCTGGACAACCGCGGCTCGTCGCGCCGCGAACGCGCCTTCACCGACGTCATCTACGGCAACCTCGGCGCGCACGAAGTCGAGGACCAGCTGACGGGCATCGACTGGCTCGCCCAGCAAAGCTTCGTCGACCCGAAGCGCGTGGGCGTGTTCGGCTGGAGCTATGGCGGCTTCATGACCCTGCGCCTGCTGGAAGCCGGCTCAAGCAAGATCGCGATGGGCGTGGCGGTGGCGCCGGTGACGGACTGGTCGCTGTACGACACCCACTACACGGAGCAATTCGTGGGCGCGACGCCGCAATCGGACCCCGCCGCCTACGAGCGCAGCGGCGTGTTCGCGCACCTTGACGGCCTGAAATCGCCGCTGCTGCTGGTGCACGGCATGGCCGACGACAACGTGCTGTTCACGAACTCGACGCGCCTGATCGACGCGCTCGTCAACCGCAACGTGCAGTTCGAGCTGATGACGTATCCGGGCGCCAAGCATGGCATTTCGTCGCGTGCGGGTCAGCGCCACGTGTATGGCTTGATCGAGGCGTTCTTCAAGAAGCACCTGGGCGGGACCGAAGCGAAATAAACGTCGCGCTTCCATGAAAAACAGCCGCAGATCGCGGCTGTTTTTTTGCTTGCCTGCTATTCGGGTATCAGCGATTGCCCTTGTCGATCGCGTCGCGCAGATCGCCGGCCTTTTCCTGCACCTTGCCTTCGACCTGCTTGGACAGGCCCTTGGCTTGCTGCTCGCTGCTGCCGACAACCTTGCCGACTTCCTCCTGAACCTTACCGCCGATGTCCTTGGCCTTGCCTTTGATTTGGTCGTCGTTCATGTCGGAATCCTCCTTGGTGAGTAAGACCGCTTGCCGATGCAAGCGGGATGCATCCAGAATATTTGCATGTCGATCTTCATTCTGTACGCAAACTAACAGAAGATAACAACCATCAAACCGGCTTGCGCCAGACGCTGGCCAGCCAGGGCTGCTGGTCGCGCGGCACGCCTTCGGGCCGATAGTAATGGCGCAGCGCCACGAAGCCCGCCGCGACGACATACCGCTCCCAGGCCGGGTAATCGTGGAAGCTGCCGTAGCGCGGCCCGTTCCAGCCCTCTTCGTTATGGCCGCGCGGATTCGAGCTGAACAGCACGCCGCCCGGCTTCAGGGTCGCGTACAACTCGCTCAACACTTTCGGCAACAGGTCACGCGGCACGTGGAACAGCGACGCGTTGGCGAACACGCCGTCGAAGACCCCGTCCGGCAGATGCAGGTCGATGAAGTTCTGGTGCCACACTTCGCAGCCGCTGTACTCGTGCGCCATCGCCACGAACTGCTCGCTGCCGTCCAGGCCGATGGCGCGGTGGCCGCGCGCCGCGAACGTCTTGAGGTCGCGGCCGGGGCCGCAGCCGAAGTCGAGGATCGTGTACGGTGCCGGCGCTTCGATGGCCGTCAGCAGCGCCTCGATGTTCTGGCTGACGTCATGGTCGATCGTGCCGGCAAAGAAACGGCGCGCATTGTCGTCGTAATGGTGCAGCGTGCGGCGGGTGATGTCTTCGTAGTCGTCTTCGATCATATGCAGGAAGTGATGAACGATGCGCCGGTCGACATCGAGATAGTGCTGTTTCATAAGCAATAACCGCGATGAAAGATGCCCGGATCATTCTAGTCCGGGCCTCTTGCCGACCGGCGCAGCTTACCCGCGGGACATAAGCCGTCCCGCCGAAGGACGCTTACCAGACGCGCACGCGCTCGTCCGGCGGCAGGTACAGCGCCTGGCCCGGCTGCACGTCGAACGCCTTGTACCACGCGTCCAGGTTGCGCACCGTGGCCGTGCGGTATTGCGGCGGCGCGTGGCCGTCGGTCAGGATGCCGCGCCGCTCGGCCGCCTCGCGCGCCTTCGTGCGCCAGCTCTGCGCGTAACCGGTGAAGAACTGGCGGTCGGTTTCTTCCGTCGCATTCTTGCCGGCGGCGGCGTGGTAGGCGTCGTACGACGCTTCCAGGCCGGCCAGGTCGGCCAGGTTTTCGGACAGGGTCAGCTGGCCGTTGACGGCGAGGTCGGGGTAAGGTTTATAGGCGTTGTACTGCTCGACGAGCTTGTGCGACGCGGCCTTGAAGTGCTCCATGTCCTGCTTCGTCCACCAGTCGCGCAGGCGGCCCTGGGCGTCGAACTGGGAACCCTGGTCGTCGAAGCTGTGGCTGATCTCGTGGCCGATGATGGCGCCGATCGCGCCGTAGTTGACGGCGTCCGGCGCCTTCGGATCGAAGAACGGCGGCTGCAGGATCGCGGCCGGGAAATTCAGCGCGTTCTGCAGCGGCAGGTTGACGGCGTTGACGAGCTGCGGCGGCATCGACCACGCCGTGCGGTCCGGCTTCGCGTGCAGCTTCGCGAGTTCCTGGTCCGTGTGGAAGGCGTCGGCGCGCAGCGCGTTGCCGAACGCATCCTTCGGTTCGACCTTGAGGCCGGCATACGATTTCCACTTGTCCGGATAACCGACGCCCACGTACAGCGTCCTGAGTTTTTCCTTGGCCTGGGCGCGGGTGGCGGGCGCCATCCAGTCGAGCTTGTCGATGCGCTTGCCGAACGCCGTCACGATGTTGGCGACCATCCGCTGCAGCTGCGCCTTGTTGTCGGCCGGGAAATATTTCGCCACATAGAGCTTGCCGACGGCCTCGTCCATCGCCTCGTTCGTCGCGCCCAGCGCCCGTTTCCAGCGCGCGGACTGCTGCGGCGTCCCGGACAGCGCCTTGCCGTAGAACGCGAAACGCTGCTCCACGAACGCCTTGGGCAAGACGTTGGCCATGCGGTTGATGGTGTGGAAGGCAAGATAATCCTTCCACGTGGCCAGGTCGGTCTTGCCGACGAGCGCCGCCTCGCCTTTCACGGCGGACGGGTGCCAGACGGTGAACTTGTCCTGGTCGGACAGGCGCGCGGCCTTGAAGAACGCGTCCCAGTCCAGGCCCGGGGCGTGGGCGGCGAAATCCTTGCGGGTCCACGTATTGTCGGCTTTCAGCACGTCGGCGGAATCGGCGCGGGTGCCGTGGGCGTTGGCGATGTCGACCTCGAGCGCGAAGATCTTCGCGGCGCGCGCGTCGGCGTCCGCATCCGTCGTGGCGTAGCCGGCCAGTTTCAGCATCGCGGCAATATGCTTCTGGTACTGCGCGCGCAGGCCGGCCATGCGTTCGTTGTTGTCCAGATAATAGGCGCGATCCGGCATGCCCAGGCCGCCCTGCAGCAGATAAGGCCAGTTGTGCGCCGGGTCGTGCAGGCCGGGCGCCACCCACAGGCCGAAGATATTTTCGGTGGCAAAGTGCGTATTGTTCAGCGGATCGACGTCCGCGCGCACGGACGCCCCCAGCGCGCGCACGAGGCCGGCCTTGTCCTTGATGGCGGCGATCTGCGCCAGCGCCGGCTTCAGGGGCGCCGCGCCGCGCGCCTCGATTGCGGCCTCGTCCATGTAGGCGTCGTAGTAGTCGGCGACCTTGCGCGCCTCCGGACCGGCCTTTTTATCGTCGCTCACGCCTTCGATCAGCTTGACGATGCGCTGGTTGGTGTCTTCCGCCAGGTTGTCCATCGCGCCCCAGCGGCTGCGGTCCTCGGGGATGGCGGTCTTGGCGAGCCAGTCCTTGTTGGCCCAGGTAAAGAAATCGTCGCCCGGCCGCAGGGCGGCCTGGGCGGTCCCGGCGGTGGTCCCGGCCCCTGCGGCCGCGGGCGGGGTCTGCCCGGATGCACCCGCGCCCGTGGTAACGAGCACAGTGCCGCACAACGCGAGAACGATGGCGGTCTTGATCGGCGTCCAGCTGATGTTCATGGTGTCCCTTTTCTAGAGTTCATTGGTCTCGTTGGCGCGTCGCGGCGGACCGACACGCGCCGGCGAGCACTATAACGCGCCGTCCCAAAAAAAATTTCAAAAAAATCTTTCGAAAACCCTAAAGTTCTCCAAAACGCTGCCGTAAAAGACAGACAACCGGTAATCCGGCCGGTGGTTGTCCCGATAGTGGAGCGCAGTCATGACGTCCAACGAAGTCCTCGCAATGTATGAAAACATCGCCGCACTGAGCAGCCGCATGGCCGTGGCGGCGCGCGATGGGGATTGGGACGGACTGGCCCGCCTGGAAACCCAGTGCGCCCTGCAAGCCAGCGCGGCGAAAAGCGGCGTGCCGCCGTTGGCCGGCGTCGAGCGCAAGCGCAAGATCGACCTGCTCAAGCAGATCATGGCCAACGACCGCGCCGTGCGCGACATCACCGAGCCCTGGATGGGCCAGCTGGACCGCGCCCTGAGCCCGGCCCACTGATCCACCCGCCTCCCGCCCCGAAGCCCCTTCGACACGGTCCAAGGGGCTTTTTGCTTTCTCGACGGGCAACGGCACGCCCGATCGGGTGACACGCCATGGTAGCGATCAGCCGGGCATGGGGCCAACGCATTGCGCAACGTGTCCGCCAAACGAAAAACCCGCGCAGCGACGTCGGTCGTCTGCGCGGGCCGGAATTGGGGAGAGCGAGCACCAGGCATCCCCTGGCGTCGCCTCTTGCCGGTTGCCTCCGGCGTCCACCTGCCACTGTCGGCAGGCGAACCGCTTCCGGACTCAGGCGCTTCGTCAGCGACCGTCCAACCCCGCGCCACGCAATCGGTGGTGGCTGCGGCGGACCCTGAGCCGTTTTTATGATCTTCTGATCTGTGATCAAAACATCATCGAAACGCAGTATAACGCAAAATTCGGACTTGTGTAGACGACTCGCGCGAAGATTTTGAACACGAGCCGGTTTACTCGAGCGTCGGCTCGGCGGGCTCGGTCGTCCGGCGCTCCGGCGCCTCTGCCTGCGGCGTCCGGGTGCGGGCGGCAAAGCGTGCCTTGAGCTTGCCGAACAGGCCGGGCGCCGCAGCACCGCCCGCCTTGTGCCGGCGCACGACGACGAAGGCGCCCGCCCCGCCCAGTGCCAATACGAGCACGCCGATGGCGGCGCCGATCCAGCCCCACGGCAAGCCCGCGTCCGGAGGCGGAGCCTTGGGCTTGTGCGGCACGAGCGGTTTGATCGAATGGATGGGGCGCGGGCCGGCCGGCACGACGGGCTTCGGCTGTTCGTGCGCGGCGGCAACGGCGGCGTCCGTGGCGGGCGCAGCTGCGGCCGGGTCTGTGGCGGCGGGGGCTGCCGCGGCTGGGGCTGGGGCTGCCGCGGCTGGGGCTGGGGCTGCCGCGGCTGGGGCTNGGGCTGCCGCGACCGGGCCTGCAGCGGCGGCGGCTACCTTGGCCGGCGCCGTTCTGGTGTCCGGCCCCGCCGGCGGCTGGGCTGTGCCGGAAACGCCCAGCGACGCCTGCAATTTCTTCATCCGGTCCTCGACCTGGCCGAGGCGGGACCGCAACTCGTCGTTCTTCGCGCCGAGGGCCTCGCAGGCCTGGGCCTCCCCGGCCGGGATCGCGCAGGCCGCCGGATGGGCGTCCTGGTGCGCCACCGGCAGCGCGGGCGCCCCGGCGACCGGTGCGTTGACGGCGGGCGCCGGGTGCGGCCGCCGCACCGAGAT
>NZ_LMCY01000013.1:7501-68755 GCF_001425685.1 Massilia sp. Root335
GCTCCACCTGGGCGAGCAGGACGGCATCCGACAGCGGCGGCGGCGCGGACGCGGGAACAGCGACCTTGCGCGCGGGCACGGGCGCCGCAGCGGGGCCGGAAACGGCGACCGGACCGGCCTTGCGCCCGGGCACAGCCGCAGGCTCGGGAACGACGACCGGGCCAGCCACCCGCGCAGGCGCAGGCGCGGGATTCGGATCGGGCGTCAGCCACAGCGTGGCCAGGCGCACGGCGCGGTCGCCCTTGTCGACGAGTTCCAGGTACAGGTGCACGTGGTCCGCGTCGACGGGACGCAGCGACGTCACGTGCAGGAATTGGCGGCCGTCGCGCCGCATCACGGACAGGTTCAGGCTGGACAGCACGGGCGGCACGGCGATGCCGGCACCGTCGTAGACCTCCGGACTGGCCACGCGCACGCGCACGGGCGTGGCGGCATCCTCGAGCATCGTCAGTTCGACGTCGGCCACGAGGGGTTGCCCGATATGGGAGACCACGCGCGGATCGCCCAGCTCGGCCGCATGGGCAGGCACGAACGCGGCAAGGGCGAGGCTGGCGAGGAAAAGGCGGGAACGGCGGGCCATGGCGTGGAAAATTAAGGGCTTCAGCGTTGTTAACGGTCGTTGCGGTACACTCTTTAATCCATTGTCAAACCAACAGGATCCCTCCATGGAAAACCGGACTGAAAAGGACAGCTTTGGCCCGATCGACGTACCGAACGATCGCCTGTGGGGCGCGCAGACCCAGCGCTCGCTGCACCATTTCCACATCTCGAGCGAAACGATGCCGCCCGAGCTGGTCGCCGCCCTGGCGCAGGTGAAACGCGCGGCCGCGGCCGTCAACCGCTCGCTCGGCAAGCTCCCGCAGGACAAGGCCGACGCCATCATCCGCGCCGCCGACGAGGTGCTGGATGGCCGCCATCCGTCCGAATTCCCGCTGTCCGTCTGGCAGACCGGCTCCGGCACGCAGAGCAATATGAACATGAACGAGGTGCTGGCCAACCGCGCCTCGGAACTGCTGGGCGGCGAGCGCGGCGAAGCGCGCCTGCTGCACCCGAACGACCACGTCAACATGGGGCAGTCGTCGAACGACATGTTCCCCACCGCGATGCACGTGGCGGCCGCGCAGGCCGTCGCCAAGAACGTGCTGCCGGCGCTGGCCAGGTTGCGCGGCACGCTGGAAGTGAAGGCGCGCGACTTCGTCGACATCGTCAAGATCGGCCGCACCCACCTGCAGGACGCGACGCCGCTCACGCTCGGCCAGGAATTCTCCGGCTATGTGGCGCAGCTGGAATTTTCCGAGCACGCGATCAAGAACGCCCTCCCCGGCCTGCTGCTGCTGGCCGCCGGCGGCACGGCGGTCGGCACGGGCCTGAACGCGCATCCGGAATTCGCCAACCGCATCGCGGCCGAGATCTCGTCGCGTACCGGCCTGCAATTCAAGTCGGCGCCGAACAAGTTCATGGCGCTGGCCGGCCACGACGCGATGGTGCTGGCGCACGGCGCCTTCAAGACGCTGGCCACGGCGCTCATGAAGATCGCCAACGATGTGCGCTGGATGGCGTCCGGCCCTCGTTCGGGCCTGGGCGAGATCACGATTCCGGAAAACGAGCCGGGCAGCTCCATCATGCCGGGCAAGGTGAACCCCACGCAGTGCGAGGCGCTGACGATGCTGTGTTGCCAGGTGTTCGGCAACGACGTCGCGCTCACCGTCGGCGGGTCCCAGGGCAACTTCGAGCTGAACGTGTTCAAGCCGATGATCGCCCACAACTTCCTGCAGAGCGCGCGCCTGCTGGCCGACGGCATGCGGTCGTTCGACGAGCACTGCGCCCAGGGCATCGAACCGAACCGCAAGCGGATCGGCGAGCTGATGGAGCAGTCGCTGATGCTGGTGACCGCGCTGGCCCCGCATATCGGGTATGATCGCGCCGCCCAGATCGCCAAGACCGCCCAGCACGACGGGCTCACGCTGCGCCAGGCGGCACTGCGCTCGGGCTTCGTCGACGAGGCGCAGTTCGACCAGTGGATCGTGCCGATCGAGATGACGCGGCCGAGCCCGGCATAAGCCGTCGCCGGCGATCTGCCGTCGTCCTCGCGCACGCGGGGATCCAATATTGCATGCACCGCCGCGGCGCATGACTTGGGTCCCCGCCTTCGCGGGGACGACGTGTTTTAAGCGGGGCGACGTGTTTTAAGCAGGAGCGACGTATTTTAGGCACTGTGTTGTCTAAACGAACACAACAGTACGACATTGATTTTTGACCGAGGATAGAATGCAAACGACAACTTTTGAATTGACATCGGAGTTCATCGAGCTGAACCAACTGCTGAAGCTGGTCGGCGTGGTGGACAGCGGCGGCGCCGGCAAGCACGTGGTGGCGAGCGGCGACGTGTCGGTCGACGGCAAGAAGGAACTGCGCAAGACGGCCAAGATCCGCTCGGGCCAGGTGGTGACGCTGGGCGACGTCCGCATCACCGTGCGCTGATCGCGTCCAGGCGCGCCGTGCGCACCCGCGGGTCGCACCGGGCGAGCCGTCCCCGACGGTAGGGGTTGACGTTTGCGCGCTGACAAACTTGGGCAGTCCCCCTTCTCTATATTGAAGTCGTAACATTCGGCTAAAGGTGAGGAAGATGGAAACCCCAGAACCAAGCTCCATGACGCAGCAGCGCTTGATCGGCGACCTGCGTCTCGTCATCGAAAACGCGGAAGAATTGCTCAAGAATACCGATCACTACACCGGTGTCGTGTACCAGAACGCCCGTGCCAAGCTGGCAGTGGCGCTCAATGCAGCCAACGAGGAACTGGCCCGCTTCGAGGAGGAACAGCTGAACCGGATGATGGAAGCGACGCGTGCGGCGAGCGAACTGCACCACGACAACACCGGCGAAGCACGCATCCTGCGCGCCTTCTACCACTGAACAGCGCGGCGCCGCCTCGAAGGCGCCGCCCTTGCCGCCGCATCACCCCTCCCCGCTGTCTCCGTCCCCGCTGTCTCCGTCCCCGCTGTCTCCGTCCCCGCCTGTCACGATCGCCGTCACGATCTGTCCATCCAGCCAGCGCCGCAAGTGCGCGGCCACGTCGAAATCCCCGTCCAGATCGAAGGCCGCGTCGAGCGCCATGCCGAACGTGCCGCCGCGCGCGAGGCAGGCCAGCGCCGCGTAGTCCGGCGCGCCGATGGCGTCCGCGATGACGTCGCCGCGGGGACGCCATACCAGCGCCCGCGTGTCCACGCTCAGCACGTCCGGGAATGCCGGGCCGCCGTCCTGGTGCGCCCGCCACAACGCCACCGTGGCCCAGGGCGACGCATGCAGGCGCAGCGACGGGTGCAGCACCGCGCGCGCGGCCTCGAAGACATCGGGTGAAACGCCGGCCAGCGGCGCGGGAGGACCGTCCGCGTCCGCGGCGAACCAGGCCTCGTGCACGGCCCACTCGAGGCGCGCGACGTCGGGCAGATACGGATAATCGGCGGCCGGCGCGAAGCCGGCGAGGAAATCCGGCAGCGCGGCGCCGAAGCGGTTCAGGTCCGGGTCGTGCGCGGGATGCGCGCGGCCGTAGACGCGCGCCAGCGCGTCGAAGAATTCGTCGCCGACGAGCCGGCGCAGTACCGGATAGGCGGACGACAAGGCGCGGCTCCAGTGCGCGCCCAGATTGCCGCGATAGATGCCGACGCGGCGCGGATCGCCCTTGAGCAGCGGCGCCAGCGCGGCCTCGCGCGTGCCGTCGAACAGCGCGGCGCCGAAGGCTTGCTGGACGGCGTCGAGGCTTACGGTCGCGGCCGCTTTCGTGCCCGGCGCGGCCGCAGCGGCGAAAACGAAGGCGGCAGGGCTGGCGGCGCGAGCGAAGACGGAGGGGTCGGCGGCGGAGGTAGCAGCGGTGACGCCGGGAACGAAGACGGCTGGCCTTGCCGCGGCCGCGATGCGGCCCGCCTGCGCCGCCTCGTCCAGCAGCACGTCGAGCGCGGGCAGGTCGGTGTCCCACTCGACCAGCGTGGGCACGGCGCCGAAGCGCGCCAGCGCCGCGCGGTACAGGTCCCACACGGGCGGCGCGACGCGGGCGCCGTGGTGGTCGATGAGGCCATCGCTGGTCACGAGGTGACCGCCCAGGTGGATCTCGCCCACGCTGGCGATCGGCAGCGCCGCGATGGCGGCATGCGGGTCCTCGCCGTGGTTGACCTCATTGACGTACAGATTGTTCACGTCCAGCAGCACGCCGCAGCCCGTGCGGCGCGCGAGTTCGGCGAGGAATGCCGCCTCGCTCATCGCGTCGCCCGCGAAGCGGACATAAGTGGAGACGTTTTCGACGAGGATGCGCCGCTTGAGCAGTTCCTGCACGCGCTGGACGCGCGCGGCGACGAGGTCGAGGGCGGCGGCGTCGAGCTGCAGGGGCAGCAGGTCGTTCAGCTGGCGGTCGCGCAGGGCGCCCCAGCTGAGGTGTTCCGACACGAGGACCGGTTCGAGCGCCCGCACGAGCGCGGCGACGCGGGCCAGGTGGTCGTCGGAAAAGCCGTGCACGGACCCGAGGCCGAGGCCGACGCCGTGCAGGCTGACCGGATAGTCGCGCCGCACGTCGCGCAGGACCTGCCAGTCGCGGCCGGCGCGCGCGAGGAAATTTTCCGTGTGGACTTCGACCCAGCCGACGTCCGGCTTCCGGTCGAGGAAGGCGCGGTAGTGCGGCGCGCGCAAGCCGATGCCGGCGCCTGTCACGGGTCGCGTGCTTATTTGCCCTGCTTGGGCGGATTGCGCTTGCCGCCCGCCTTTTCGCAGGTGCCCTTGGGGACGTATTTCCAATCGCCCGGGTCCTTGTCGGCCGTCGCCTGGCCGGCGCAGCCGTGGGTGGCGGTGCCGCAGTCGTTCTGGCCGGCCTTGGTGATGCCGTAGCATTTTTCCTGGTTGCCGGATTGCGTGTCCATCTGGCCGGCGGCCGATGCCTGGGCGGCGCAGACGCTCGCGAGCGCAGCGGCGATCAGGGCTTGTCGTTTGTTCATGAGGGGTCTCCAAATACCGGTACGTACATGCACCGCGGCAAGCATTCTATCGCGGCCGGGCGTGACGAGGGGAAGTGTACGCCGGCCGGGGCGGCCGTTATCGGCTGCGCGCCGGACGCCGGTCCTGGCTGCGCAGCCCGTTGGTGGCGGCTGAGCGGATGTATGTTGTGTGGCCGCCCCCGTCGCGCCGGGTACTGGGCCGATAACGCGGCGGGCGGCGATCCCGTTGACGTACCCGGGTGAATGTGCCGGTTCAGGCGGTGGTGTTGATATGGTTGCCCAGGTGCGGCGGCAGGTTCGGCGCCGGGGCGGCCGACTGCACGGCTTCCAGCATCTGGGTGGCCGCCGCGGCCTGGATGTCCTGCGACTTCTTGAGCACGGCGATGGCGACGTCCTGGCGGGTGCCGGTGTCGGCGATGCTGGTGGCAAGCTTGGCGATACCTACGGCGTCCATGATGCGCTCCTGGTGGGTGTTCTCGACGGGTCGACCGGCCGCGGGTTCGCCCGCACTGCCGCTCATCTGATATTAACGGCAGCACGCGCGCGGACTTTAGGCCGGTAGCCGATTGAAATTCCTGATCCAGGTCAGGACGGCGTCAGGGTCGAGCAAATCGAGCCACGCCACGTGCGGCGCCAGCCCGTCCGGCCGGGCGCTGCTGGACGCGACGGCCACGATGTGCGGGTCGTCCGGGAACATCGGCGGCTTGCCGACTTCGGGCCGGTACACCTCCAGCTTGGGCAGCGCTTCCCATTTATAGCCTTCCACCAGCGTCAGGTCGGCCGGCGCAAGACGCGCCAGGTGCTCGGCCAGCGACGGTTCGGCCGCGCCGCGCAGTTCGCGCATGATGGCCACGCGGTACGGCGACGCGATCATCACCTCCGCCGCGCCGGCCGCGCGCACGCGGGCGCTGTCCTTGTGCGGCGGCTCCAGCGTGACGTCGTGGTGGCTGTGCTTGATGACGTTGACGCGCAGTCCCGCCGCCGCCAGCCGGCCCACGACGTATTCCAGCAGCGTCGTCTTGCCGCTGCCGGACCAGCCGATGATGGCCATCACGGGCCCGCGGTCGGGCTCAATACGGGACACGGTAGCGGGTTCCCCGGTAATTCATGACGGCCGCCCTGGGCAGCAGTTTTTCCAGCACGAGGCCGGGTGCGACCTCCTCGCCCTCGTGGCGCAGGGCCTTGTCGACGATCAGCAGGCGGTCGGCCGGATTCGACGAATACATGTAGCCGCCGAACGCTACGCGCGGGATGTCGCGCTGCCGGGCCTCCGGCAACTGCTGCAGGAACGGCAGGCTCTCTTCCGGCGCCGGCCTGGCGGTGGAGGCGGCGGGTGCGGCCGCGCGTGCGGCCGCGGCCACGGCGGCCGGCGCAGGCAGCGGGGCGGCTGGCGCCGTCGGGGCCGGGCGCGGCGACGCCGGATGGGCGGCCGCGATCGCCGGTTCGCGTTCGGATTCGCGCGCGCGCGCGGGTGCCGGCGCGGGAACGGGGGCTGATGCAGGTTCGCGCACGGATGTGTATGCGGATGCGGGCGCCGGCTCGCGCACGGGCGTGGGCGCGGGCGGCGCAGTGACGGCCAGCGTATCCGGCGCACCGGCCGCAGGCGCCGGCGCATGCGCCGCCACCGATTGCGGCGCGGTCACGGTTTGCGGCGCCGCCACGGCTAGCGGCGCGGGCGCGCGCATAGGCGCGGGCACGGGCGCCTGCGCGCGCGGCCACACGAACAGCGCGCCGGCCGCCACGACGAGGGCGCCGCCGGCCAGGCCCACGAGCAAGGGCTTGCGGCTGGCCGCCGCGCCGGCCGGCGCCGCGGGCACGACCTGCGGCGCGTGGATCGTCGGCGCGCTGCCGAGCTGGCGTTCGGCCTGGGCCTTCTTCAACGCTTCGAGGATGTACGACATATCATTTTCCCGTGGCTACCAGCAGATGCGGCTCGTCGACGCCGGACAGCTGGTTCAGGCGCATATAGGTGCGCGGACCGGCCAGGCCGTCCGCCTTCAGGTTCTGCTTGACCTGGAACGCGCGCAGCAGGCGCAGCGACGGCTCGTCCAGGACCTGCCCGGCGGGCGGCGCCGCGTGCTTGCCGTCCAGTTCCGCCAGGCGGGTGGCGATCCAGTCGACGTCCGGGCCGCGGTCGCCCGGCCCCACCTGGTCGCGGAAACCGCGCGGCACTTTCCACAACGTCGTGTACTCGCCGTCGACGCGGGTTGCCAGCGCGCCCAGGCTCACCGAATGGGGCTGGCCGTCGATGGTGAGGGTGGCGCTGCCGTCGTCCATGCCGGTCAGCACGGCGTAGCCGACCTTGGCGCCGTCGTGCAGGGCGATGATGGCCGGCCGGTCGAGCAGGCGCAGTTCGTACAGCCCGCCGCGGCCCTGGTAGCAGCGCAGGCCGAGGCGCGGGGCGCCGTCGCACGGCGCGCCGGCCGGCAGTTGCTGGCCCCACAATGCCCCCAGTTCGCGCAGCGCATCGTTCTGCGTGGACAGCGCCAGCGGCCTGGCCGGCTCGCCGCCCCGTGCCCGCGCGGGCATGGGTGCGGCGGCAGGCGCCGGCGCCGGATTGTGCGGGACGGCCTGCCAGGCCGCCGCGCTGATCGCCGCACCGGCCAGCACGCCGCCGGCGACGAGCGGCCAGCGCATCGGCTTGCGCGGCGCGGCGGCCGCGCCCTCGCCGGCGAACACTTCGCGCGCGGCGCGGCGCAGGATCTTCGGCGTCACCTCGCGGCTGTTCTCGACGTACGCGCCGAGCAGCGCGCGGTCGCACAGCAGGTTGATGCGGCGCGGCACGCCGTCCGTCAGGCGGTGGATCTGCGGCACCAGCGCGGCGGGAACGGGCGCCGCGCCCTGCACGCCCGCGACGGCCAGCCGGTGCGCGACATACGCGCCCGTGTCGGAGGCCGACAGGGGCCCCAGGTGATAGCGGGCGATGACGCGCTGGGCCAGTTGCTCCAGTTCCGGCCGCGCCAGCATCGCGCGCAATTCCGGCTGGCCGATCAGGATGATCTGCAGGAGCTTGCGCTCGCTCGTCTCGAGGTTCGTCAGCAGCCGCAACTGCTCGAGCACCTGGGCCGACAGGTTCTGCGCCTCGTCGATCACGAGCACGTTGTTGTGGCCGCGCGCGTGGCTTTCCAGCAGGTAGGCGTTGATCGCGTCGACATAGGCTTTCACCCCGGCCGCGGGCGCGACCCCGATGCGGAATTCGTCGCAGATCGTCTGCAGCAGCTCTTCGACCGTCAGCTTCGGATTGAAGATATAGGCCAGGCGGCAGTCGTCCGGCACCTGTTCGATGAAGCAGCGGCAGACGGTCGTCTTGCCGGCGCCGATCTCGCCCGTGAGCAGCACGAAGCCGCCGCCGCTGCCTATCCCGTACAGCAGGTGCGCGAGCGCCTCGCGGTGGCGCTCGCTCATGAACAGGTAACGCGGATCGGGCGCGATCGAGAACGGCGCCTGCTTCAGATGAAAGTAATTTGTGTACATACCCATAGCAAAGGCTTACCGGCGCGGCGGCAGCGGTTTGAACTTCGCGCAGTATATTTTGCTTTTGGCATTGTAGTAAGCGATCGTACTGCCGGGGACGGATACGCGCAAAGGGTAAGGCGACGCATCGGCCGCCACATGGCGCACGCCGGCCGCCTTGCGGACGTCCTGCTCCAGCTCGTCCGGCGCCACCTCGGCGACGGCGCCCAGGAACACCCATTCGCTCGTGTCGTCGCTGACCATGACCTCGGTGACGGGCGCGCCCCACAGCGTCGTCTCGCCCGTGCGGAACCAGTATGCGCCGCCCTCGTGCTTGTAGGCCGGGCCGAAATGGGTCTTGAGCCAGGAATAGAAATACGCGTTGTCGAGATGGTCGTGGCACAGCAGCGCCGCGCCGATGACGGGGGCGAACGTGGACGGCTGCTTGTCCTGCGTTTGCGCGTGCGCCGTCCCGGCGAGCGTCAGCGCCAGTGCGAGCGGGGCCGCCCGCCGGCGCAGCGAAGTCACAGCTTGGACAGCCATGCGCGGTTGGCGGCGATCTTCGCCTTCACCGAGGCCGGCAGGGCTTCGTAACAGCCCGGATGCTGTTTGAGCGCATGCTCGCGCACTTCCTTTTCCAGGCCGTTGACGATGAAAACATAAACGGCGGCACCTTCCGCATTCTTGCGAGTGCCCATGTAGCGAATCACGATGGTCTCCTTGACGTGCCGCCCATTATGACATTCGCCCCCCGTTCCGGCCACGGCCGTGCGGCAGCCGTGCGTCGGGATGGGCTGCTGATCATGACCGGGCAGGCGCGGTCGTTGCGCTTGAGCCACATTCAGACGGTGCCGCGGCCGCGTTGCGTGGACAGACTGTCATGTTTTCCACGGCCGGGCGGGCCGCCGTCCGCCCCCTGTTTTGCGCAGCCTGTCCCGCGTTTTCGCGCATTCGTCGAAAGGCGGCTGCGCCGGGGTGCCGCATGCCGTATGGTGCAATCTCCCGGCACCGCCACACGACAACGACACATCATGAAAAACGCCCTCAAGCTCACCGCCCTCGCCGCCGCGCTCGCGGCCGCCGCCATCGCCACGACGCCCGCCTCGTTCGCCCAGCCGCAGGACGCGGGCGCCGGCGCCGCCACCGAACAGCGTGCGGTGACGGCGTTTTCCGCGATCGAGCTGGCGGGCCCGTACCACGTGGTGATCGACGCGCAGGCGAAGCCGGCGCTGGCGCTGACGGGCGAGCGCAAGCAGCTGGCCGAGGTCGAGACCGTCGTGCGCGGCGATACCCTCGTCGTGCGGCCGGTGCAGCGCAACGGCTTCTTCTTCAGTTTCGGCAAGCGCCGCGAGACGGTCACCGTGCACATCGGCGCCAGCGCACTGAAACGCCTGACGGTGGCCGGCAGCGGCGACGTCGACATCGACCGCATTGCCGGCGATCGCTTCACCCTGGCCGGCAACGGCCCCGGCGACGTGCACGCGAGCGGCGCCGTGCGCCAGCTGGCCGTGACGAGCAGCGGCAGCGGCGACCTGGACCTGCGCCGCCTGAAAGCGGCCGACGTCGACCTCGCGATGAACGGTCCCGGCGACGTGCAGCTGGCGGACGTGGCCAGCACCCTCGCCGTGCAACAGGGCGGCTCGGGCGACCTGCAGGCGGACGGCCTGCGCACCAGCAAGGTCACGGCGCGCATGCGCGGTCCGGGCGACGTCAAGCTGTCCGGCACGAGCCGCGAACTGGACCTCGAGATGTCCGGCTCGGGCGACTTCGAAGGGTGCGACCTGCGGATCGACGGCGGCGCGCACAGCGTGCAGCGGGGACCGGGCAATGCCTGCATCGCGGGCACCGTGCGCAAGTTCGACGGCGAAGTGGACGGTTCCGGCGAACTGGCCGTGCGCGGCCTGCAGGCGACGACGGCGCAGTTGCGCATGAACGGACCGGGCAACGCCGCGCTGGCCGGCACGGTGGGCGACCTGAACGTCGACATCGGCGGCTCGGGCGACCTCGACGCCGGCGGCCTCAAGGCGGGCAAGGCGACGGTGCGCGGGCGCGGTCCGGGCGGCGTCACGCTGGCGAACGTGGGCGACACGCTCGACGCGGAACTGAGCGGCTCCGGCGGCCTCGCGGCGAACCTGTCCGCCAGGCGCCTGCTGCTGCGCATGAACGGTCCGGGCGACGTCCGCATCGACGGCAACGTGGCGCAGGTCGATGCGCAGCTGTCGGGATCGGGCAGCCTGGATGGCCACGGCCTGACGGCGGGCCATGCGGACATCGCCGTGCACGGGCCGGGCAGCGCCAGCGTCAACGTCGTCGACACCGCCGGCGGCAGCGCCCGCGCCAACGCGAAGACCGTCGGACGCGGCCAGTTGCTGCTGGTCGACCGCAGCGGTTCGCACACGTCCCGGTAACGCAAGGCGCCGCATCATGCTGTCCGTGTTCGCCCGCCTGAAACGCTGCCTCGCGCCGGCGTCCGGACCCGCCGTGTGCGTCTTCCAGGACCGTTTCGCCACGCCGGGCATCGTCGTGCCGTGGGACGACGTCAGCCGCGTGCTGGCCCATGCGGACGCGAACGGCATGCGCATCGAAGTGCGCGCCGCGCACCTCGAGGACGCCGTCGTGCTGGCCGACACGCAGCCCGGCTTCGACGCCTTCGTGCGCATGGCCGACCGGCGCCTGGCCTTCCCGCTCGCGTGGTGGGAGGCGCTGCCGCGCGCGCGCCGCGTGGTGCTGTTCGAGGCCGCGCTGCGCGAAGTCCGGCGCGCCGATCCGCATCCCGCGCCGCGCAGCGCCCACGGCTGAAGGCGCGATCCTTGTGCTAATGTAGCGGCGCCGCCTACGACACGCCAAGGATCCCGATGACGCCTATCCCAGTCCGCCCCGCGCTCCGCCTGTCATCGCTGCTCGGCGCCCTGGCGCTCGCCGGACTGGCCCACGCCCAGTCGGCCCCGCAATATCCCGCCCTGCCCTCCGAGACCCCGGCCGAATTCACGCCGCCGAACGCCGGCTTCAATTACGTCAAGCGCACGGTGATGATCCCGATGCGCGACGGCACGAAGCTGAACACCATCATCGTCGTGCCCAAGGGCGTGCGGAACGCGCCGATCCTGCTGACGCGCACGCCGTACGACGCGGCCAGCCTCGTGAACCATGCGGAGAGTTCGGACCTGGAGACGATCCTGACCGGCTACGACAACGCGGCCGACGTCATCGCGGAAGAAGGCTATATCCGCGTCGTGCAGGACGTGCGCGGCAAGTACGGCTCGGAAGGCGACTACGTGATGAACCGCCCGCTGCACGGGCCGCTGAACCCGACGCCCGTCGACCACTCGACGGACACGTGGGACACCATCGAGTGGCTGACCAAGAACGTCCCGGAGACCAACGGCCGCGTGGGCATCATCGGCATTTCCTACGACGGCTTCCTGCCGCTGATGGCGCTCGTGAATCCGCACCCGGCGCTGAAGGTCGCGGTGCCGATGAACCCGATGGTGGACGGCTGGATGGGCGACGACTGGTTCCACAACGGCGCCTTCCGGCAGATCAATATGTCGTACATCCTCGAGCAGGTCGTCACGCGCGCCAACACCGCCAAGTGGCCCGTCACGAACTACGACGACTACGACATGTACATGCGCGCCGGTTCGGCCGGCAGCCTGGGACGCGAACGGGGCCTGGAACAGAGCGGCTTCTGGAACAAGCTCGTCGCGCATCCATCGTATGACGACTTCTGGCAGCAGCAGGCGATGGACCGAATCCTCGCCCGCCAACCCGTCACGGTGCCGACCCTGCTCGTGCACAGCCTGTGGGACGCGGAAGACATCTACGCCGCCATCGCCGTGTGGAAGGCGATCAAGCCGCACGATACGGAGAACAAGGTGTTCCTGTCGCTGGGCCCGTGGTCGCACGGCGGCGCCATCGGCGACGGCAGCACGCTCGGCACGCTGAAGTTCGGCAGCGACACGGCGCTGTACTGGCGCCAGCAGGTGTTGAAACCGTTCCTCGCGCGCTACCTGAAAGGCGACACCACCGTCCCCGCGATCCCCACGGTGACGGCGTTCGAGACGGGCACGAACAAGTGGCGCAACCTCGCCGCGTGGCCCAGCGGCTGCAACGCCGGCTGCGCCATCGAACCGGCCGTGCTGCGCCTCGCGGCGGGCCAGAAAGCCGTCCTCGGCGGCCCCGCCGACGCGCAAGGCTATGACGAATACGTGTCCGATCCTGCGAAGCCCGTGCCGTTCCGCCAGCGCCCCATTCCGCCATACGGCTACGACGAGACGAAGGGCCAGACGTGGCCGCGCTGGCTCGTCGACGACCAGCGCGAAGCGTCCGGCCGCACCGACGTGGCGACGTTCGTGTCCGACGTGCTGGCGGCGCCCGTCAAGATCAGCGGCGAGCCCGTCGCCCACCTCGTCGCCTCGACGAGCGGCACCGATTCGGACTGGGTCGTCAAGCTGATCGACGTGTACCCTGACCAGGTGGGCGCGCAACCGGCAATGGGCGGCTACCAGCTGATGATCGCCGGCGACATCTTCCGCGGCCGCTACCGCGACAGCTTCGCCACCCCGAAGGCGCTGGCGCCGAACAAGGCGCTGCCTTACCGCTTTGCCCTGCCGACGGCGAACCACGTGTTCCTGCCCGGCCACCGCATCATGGTGCAGGTGCAGTCGAGCTGGTTCCCGCTGTACGACCGCAATCCGCAGACGTTCGTGCCGAATATCTTCTTTGCCCGGCCGGGCGACTACAAGAAGGCCACCCAGCGCATCTACCACAGCAGCTACGTCGAACTGCCGCTGGTGCGGGCCGCGCAGTGACGGGCGGCGTGCGCAACCTGTAGAATCATATTTTTTCGAAGAAATCCTTCCAGATACTTCGCTTTTTCAAGATTCGTCATTGCCCTATCCTTCGCCTTGACAACGGCCTTCGAGGCCATGATTCTTGTTACCGATGAGAGATACGACCATGAAACGAATCCTGCTTTTCCTTGCCACCAACCTCGCCATCATGCTCGTGCTGGGCATCACGGCGAGCCTGCTCGGCGTCGACCGCTACCTGACGGCCAAGGGCCTGAACCTCGGCGCCCTGCTCGTCTTCGCCGGCCTGATGGGCTTCGGCGGCGCCTTCATCTCGCTGTGGCTGTCCAAGCCGATCGCAAAATGGACCACGGGTGCGCGCGTGATCGAGCAACCTGCCAACGCGACCGAGCGCTGGCTCGTCGACACGGTCGCGGACCAGGCCCGCAAGGCCGGCATCCCGACGCCGGAAGTGGCCATCTACGAGGGCGCGCCGAACGCGTTCGCCACCGGCGCGACGAAGAACGCGTCGCTCGTCGCCGTGTCGACGGGCCTGCTGACCTCGATGACGCACGATGAAGTGGAAGCCGTGCTGGCGCACGAAGTGGCGCACGTCGCGAACGGCGACATGGTGACGCTCACCCTGATCCAGGGCGTCGTGAACACGTTCGTGATCTTCCTGGCGCGCGTCGTCGCGTATGCCGTCGACCAGTTCCTGCGCCGCGACGGCGAGGAGCGCGGCCCCGGCCTCGCGTTCACGATCACGTCGGTCGTGTGCGACCTGCTGTTCGGCCTCGTGGCCAGCATCATCGTCGCGTGGTTCTCGCGCAAGCGCGAATACCGCGCCGACCGCGGCGCCGCGCAGATCATGGGCACGCCGCGCCCGATGATCGCCGCGCTGCAACGCCTCGGCGGCATCGATCACGCCGACCTGCCGAAGAACCTGGCGGCATCGGGCATCGCCGGCGGCGGCGTGCTGGCCCTGTTCAGCAGCCACCCCTCGTGCGAGGACCGCATCGCGGCCTTGCGGCACGCATGACGGACCGCCGCACCAGCACGCTCGTGGCGCCGGCGCTGTTCGCGCTGGCGCTTGCCGTCCTCCTGCAGCACTTCCTCGGCGCGCTGGCCTGGGCCGGCCTGCTCGCCGTCATCACCTGGCCCGCGCACGTGCGCCTGCAGGCGCGCGGCTGGCCGCCGGCCGCCAGCGCGGCAATCCTCGTCGGCCTGCTCATCCTCGGTTTCGTGGGCCCGTCGCTGCTGCTGCTCGATACGCTCGGCGGCGAACTGGCCGGCGTGCAGCGCCTGCTCACGCGCCTCAACGAGACCGGCGTGCCGGTGCCCGCGTGGCTCGCGCGGCTGCCTCTCGTCGCCGAACACGCCACCCAGTGGTGGAACGAACATCTGGCCTTGCCCGGCGGCCTGAATCGCCTCGTCGGCAGCGCGGCCGGCGACTTCGCCCCGCACCTGACGGGCGCCGCGCGCATCTGGGGCTCGACGATCCTCGCCAACGCGCTGTACCTGTTCCTCGCCCTGCTCACCCTGTTCGTGCTGTACCTGCACGGGCCCGCCGCCATCCGCCACGTCGACACCGCCGGCATGCGCGCGCTGCCGCGCCAGTATCCGATGCTGCGCCGCGTGTTCCCGCTGTCCGTGCGCGGCACGGCACTGGGCCTCGTCTCGGTCGCCATCCTCGAAGGCTGCGTGCTGGGCGCCGCCTACGCCATCGCGGGCGCGCCGGCGCCGGCGCTGCTGGCCGTCTTCACGGGCTATCTTGCGCTCGTGCCGGGCGGCGCGCCGCTGTCGTTCTCGCTCGTCGCGCTGCTGCTGCTGGGCCAGGGCCATTCCGGCGCCGCGCTCGGGCTGTTCTGCTGGGGCGCGTTCGAGCTGTTCATGGTCGACAAATTCATCCGCCCCAAACTCATCGGCCGGCGCGTCAACCTGCCCTTCCTCGCCGTGCTGTTCGGCCTCCTCGGCGGCGTGTCGACGCTCGGCGTCATCGGCCTGTTCGCCGGGCCGTTCATGATGGCGATCCTGTTCGAGTGGCTGCGCGGCGATGAGGACGACAATACCGCATTGAATACCAATTCAACGCATTTTTCTGGCTCTCCAATCAGCAAAAACGAGACCAGTTCGCCGCCGCCCGGGCAACGCGACAATACCAATTAAATACCTGTTGACAAGCCTATCAGTGCTGCCTATAGTGCCCTGACTTTCCCGGCACAGCATTCACTATGATCGACTATCTCATCGGCGTCGACGGCGGCGGCACCGGCACCCGCGTGCGCATCGCACGGCGCGCGCCCGGCGGCGCCGCCGAACTGGCCCAGGGCGCCAGCGGCCCGTCCGGCCTGGGCCTGGGCATCGCCCGCGCCTGGGCGGCCGTCCAGGAAGCCGTCGCCCGGGCGTTCGCCGCGGCCGGCATCGCGCCGCCGCCCCCGGACCGCATGGCCATCGGCCTCGGCCTGGCCGGCGTGCACAATCGCCAGTGGGCGCAGGAATTCGAAGCGTTTGACCCCGGCTACGCCGCGCTCGTCCTCGAAACGGACGCGTTCACGACGCTCATGGGCGCGCACGGCGGCCGGCCCGGCGCCATCGTCGCCATCGGCACGGGCAGCGTCGGCGAAGTCCTGCTGCCCGACGGCACGCGGCGCGAAGTGGGCGGCTGGGGCTTCCCCGCCGGCGACGAAGCGAGCGGCGGCTGGATCGGCCTCGCCGCCGTCAACCACATCGAACAGGTATTGGACGGACGCCGTCCAGCGAGCAGCTTCGCCGCCGACGTGATCGAAGCCTGCGGCGGCAACCGCGCCGCCATCCAGGTCTGGCTCGGCAAGGCCACGCAGACGACGTATGCGAGTCTGGCACCGCTGGTGCTCAGGCATGCCGACGATCCGGCCGCGCGCGCCATCCTGACGAAGGCCGGCGACGAAGCGGCCGCCATCGCCCGCGCGCTCGACCCCGACGGCACGCTGCCGCTCGCGCTGTGCGGCGGCTTGGGTAGCGCCCTGCGCGACTGGCTCCCGCCCGCGCTCGCGGCCCGCGCGAGCGCGCCCGCCGGCGATTCGGCACGCGGCGCACTGCGCCTGATCGAGCTGCACATCGCGGCATGAAAGGATTCCCCATGCAAGGCAATATCCTGACCCCGGACGGCTGGATCCGCGGCCGCCTCCACATCGGGGACGGCGCCGCGACGATCGCCGCCATCGACGGCGAGGCGGCCGATCCGGCATCCAATCCGGACGACTATATCCTCCCCGGCTTCATCGACCTGCACGTGCACGGCGGCGCCGGGCGCGACATGATGGAAGGCGGCGACGCCCCGCACGTGATCGCGCGCCTGCACGCCCGGCACGGCACGACGAGCCTGCTGGCCACGACGATGACCGCGCCGCTGGACGACATCGACCGCGCGCTCGCCGCGATCGGCGGCGCGTGCGAACAGCGCGGCAAGGGCGAGGCCCGCATCCTCGGCGTGCACCTGGAGGGGCCGTACATCAACTCCGGCAAACTGGGGGCGCAACCGCCGTTCGCACGCGAAGCAAGCATGGCGGAGGTCGAGCGTTTCAACGCGCAGGCGCCGCTGCGCCTCATCACCGTGGCGCCCGAAGTCGACGGCCACCTGGCCCTCGTGCGCCAGATGGCCGACGCCGGCATCCGCGTCCAGATCGGCCACACGAACGGCAACTACGACGACGGCGTGCGCGCGCTGGAACACGGCGCGGCCGGCTTCACCCACCTGTTCAACGCGATGCCGGGCCTGCACCACCGCGACCCCGGCATGGTCGGCGCGGCGCTCGCGCATGCGCAGTACGCCGAGATCATTCCCGACCTGCTGCACGTGCACCCCGGCGCCATCAAGACCGCGCTGCGCTGCATCCCGCACCTCTACTGCGTGACGGATTCCACGGCCGCCGCCGGCATGCCGGACGGCCAGTACATGCTGGGCCGCCAGGTCGTCCACAAATGCATGGGCGGCGTGCGCCTCGCGGACGGCACGCTGGCCGGCAGCACGCTCACGATGGACCAGGCGCTGCGCAACCTGGTATCCATCGGCCTCGATCTCGCCGACGCCGCCCGCCGCGTGTCGACCAACGCCGCCGACTACCTGGGCGAGACGCGCCGCGGCCGCATCGCGCCGGGCTGCTTCGCCGACCTGGTCGTCCTCGACCGCAACCTGAACCTGAAAACCGTTTATATCGAAGGAGAGCCCCGTGACCTCGCTGATGCTTGAAGAAGCCGTATCCGCGGCCGACTGCGTCGCCCTGCAGTTGTCGAACGACGCCGAGCGCTACGCGGCCCTGGGCCATCACCTGCGCAGCGCGCCCTTCCACAACGCGGTGACGGTGGCGCGCGGCAGTTCGGACCATGCGTCGGGCTACCTCGCCTACCTGATCATGGCGCGCATGGGCCGCCTGGTGACGTCGCTGCCGATGTCGCTCCTCACCCTGTACAAGGCGCCGCTGCAGGCGGCCGGCACGCTCGCGGTGTCGATCTCGCAGTCCGGCCAGAGCCCGGACGTGGTGGAACCGATGCGCTACTTCCGCGCCGGCGGCGCGACGACGGTGGCGCTCGTGAACGACATCGATTCGCCGCTCGCGCACGAAGCCGAATGGGCGCTGCCGCTGCGCGCCGGGAAGGAGCACAGCGTCGCCGCGACGAAGAGCTTCATCACGAGCCTGACGGCCGGCGCGCGCCTCGTGGCCGAGTGGCAGCAGGACGACGAACTGAAAGCCGGCCTCGCCGCGCTGCCGGACGCGTTGCGCCAGGCCGCGCACACCGACTGGTCGGCCGCGCTGGGCGTGCTGGCCCCGGCGCGCAACATCATGGTCGTGGGCCGCGGCATCAGCTTCCCCATCGCGCTGGAAGCGGCGCTGAAATTCAAGGAGACGTCCGCGCTGCAGGCCGAGGCGTTCTCCGGCGCCGAGATCAAGCACGGCCCGATGGCATTGATCGACGACGGCTATCCGCTGCTGATCTTCGCCACGCGCGGCCCCACGCAGGCGGGCCTCGTCGCGCTTGCCGACGAGATGCGCGGCCGCGGCGCGCGCGTGCTGCTCGCCGCGCCGACGGACGTGCCGTCGCGCGACCTCGACCTGCCCGTCGCGAGCTGCCCGGACCTCGACCCGATCGTCGCGATCAACGCGTTCTACGTGATGGCGGCGCACCTGGCGAAGGCGCGCGGGCTCGATCCGGACAAGCCGCGCCACCTGAACAAAGTCACGAAGACGCACTGACCCACCGACACGCTGACACACCGATGCACACGAACGATTTGCGCCGACTGGCCGGCCGGCTGATCATGATCCGGCTGTTCGGCACGGCACTCGATGCCGATACGGCCGACTTCATCCGCGCCAACCGCATCCGCGGCGCGTGCCTGTTCCGCCAGAACATGGTCGATGCCGCCCAACTGACACGCTTCACCGACGACCTTAAAGACGCGATGGGCGAGGAAGCGCTGATCGCGCTCGACCAGGAAGGCGGCGCCGTCGTGCGCGCGCTGTGGGTGCCGCCGCCGCCGTCCGCGATGGCGCTGGGCGCCGCCGGCGACGCGGCCCTCGCGCGCGACGTGGGCGCGGCCGTGGCGCGGGCGATCCGCGCGCTCGGCTTCAACTGGAACTTCGCGCCCGTGCTGGACCTGAACAACAATCCGCAGAACCCGGTCATCGCCGAGCGCTCGTTCGGCGCCGATCCGGCGCAGGCGACCAGGCTGGCGCTCGCGTGGATGGCCGGAAGCGAGAGCGAAGGCGTGGCCTGCTGCGTCAAGCACTTCCCCGGCCACGGCGACACGCACGTCGACTCGCACCGCGACCTGCCCACGGTGAACAAACCCTTGGCGGAACTGGAGCGCTTCGAATTCGCGCCGTTCCGCACGGCGGCACCGCACGCACCCGCCGTGATGACGGCGCACATCGTCTACCCCGCCCTCGACGCGGACCATCCGGCCACGATGTCGCGCGCGATCCTGCACGACCTGCTGCGCGCGCAATGGGGTTATGAAGGCGTGATCATCACGGACGGCATGGACATGCATGCGATCGCGCACCGCTACGGCGCCGGCGAGGCCGCCGTGAACGCGCTGGTAGCCGGCGCCGACATGGTGATGGCAATCGGCAGCCGCGCCACGCAGGAAGAGACCATAGCCGCCATCGCCGCCGCCATCGCGGACGGCCGCCTGCCGCTGAACGAGGTGCACGCGCGGCTGGCCCGCCTGGACGGCCTCGCGCACGCGCATCCGGCAGCGGCCGTGCCTTACGCCACGGAGGACGCGGACCGCGCGCTGATGGCGCAAGCCTGGCGCCGGGCACTGACGGCGCGCGGCAATCCGCACAGGCCCGTGCCGCAGGCCAGGGTGCGCCTGGTGGCGCGCCAGGACGTCGTCAGCGACGGCGTGTCGGAAGCGGGCGTGCCGGCCGGCGCCATCGCGGCGATGCTGCAAGAGCTGTTCGACGTCGACCTCGTGACGTTCGCGGACGCCGAAGCCTTCGACTGGAACGCCCTGCCGGACGACGGACGCTTCACGATCCTCGCGTCGACCTCGCGCCGCCGCTACGGCCCGCACGCCCGCGCCACGTGGGCGCCGGACCTGCATCTCGCGCTGTGGAATCCGTACCAGGCGCTCGACTTCGCGGCGCCCGCGCTGCTGACGTACGGCTTCGCGCCGCCCGCGCTGGACGCCGTGCAGGCGTGGCTGGCCGGCGCCGCCGAAGCGCCCGGCCACTGCCCCGTGCCGGGCTTTTGACGGTGCGGGGTAACGCATTGTAACGAGGCCGCGCGCACCCGCACGGCTCGGGCACAATTGTCACACCCATCAGCAGTTTGTGGGAGAATGCACGCTTTGTCCGAGTTCGGCACCAGGCACCGTCGGCGTATGTATGCAGAGCAACCAGCGGTGCAACCTTATCGTCATTAAAGAGTAAGAGAGGATTTTTCAATGTCCCAATTCCGTTTTGCCCGCCTCGCCCTGCTGCTGGGCGCCCTCGGCCTGAATGCCGCGCCGGCCCTGACGCACAACGCGTCGGCGCAGGACAAGAACGCGCCGGCTGCCCAGCCGAAGCCGGACACGGTCCGCCCGGAACTGTACAAGCTGCTCGACCCGGCCCAGATCAAGCCGCTGATGGACGCGAAGAACTACACCGAGGTGCAGAACCGCATCACGCAAGCGGAAGCGTTCCCCGACAAGACCCCGTACGAAACCTATGTGCTGAACCGCATGAAGCTGTCGCTCGGTACGTCGACCGGCAACGACAAGATGGCGATGGACGCGCTGGAAGCGATCCTGGCCTCGGGCAAGCTGTCGGAGGCGGACAAGCCGAACTTCATTCAGGCGCTGGCGACCTACTACTACAACGCCAAGAACTACCCGAAGGCGATCGAGCTGTACAAGCAGATCCAGGCGTCCGGCAAGGCGTCGGACCAGATCAACTCGGCGCTGATCCGCGCCTACTACCTGAGCGGCGACTACGCGTCGGCGCTGAAGGCGCAGGAGCCGGTGCTGCAGGCCGCGGAACAGGCCGGCAAGACGCCGACGGTGGAAGACCTGCGCCTGTACGCGTCCGCCGCGAACAAGGTCAAGGATGACGCGGCCTACCTGCGCGGCCTGGAAAAACTGGTCGCCTACTATCCGAACGACGATTACTGGACCGACCTGATCCACCGCGGCATCGTGCGCAAGCCGGGCTTCGCCGACACCAGCATCCCGGACGTGCTGCGCCTGGAATTCGCGGCCGTCAAGCAGATGTCGGGCGACGCCTATACGGAACTGGCCGAGCTGGCCCTGAAGGACGGCTTCCCGACCGAGGCGAAGAAAGTCGTCGACGCCGGCTTCGCGGCCGGCGTGCTGGGTACGGGCAGCGGCGCCGCCAAGGACCGCCAGCTGCGCGACCGCGCCACCAAGGAAGCCGCGAGCGACGCCAAGAACATCGCGGCGGGCGAAGCGGGCGCCAACAAGGCCAAGACCGGTGCTGGCCTCGTCAACCTGGGCTGGGCCTACGCGACGATGGACCAGTACGACAAGGGCATCGGCTTCATCCAGCAGGGTATCGCCAAGGGCGGCCTGAAGTCGCCGGACGAAGCGAAGCTGCGCCTGGGCATGGCCTATGCGAAAGCCGGCCAGAAAGACAAGGCCATCGCCACCTTCCAGGAAGTGAAAGCCGGCGGCGGCCTGGCGGACACCGCCAAGTACTGGATCCTGCTGCTGAACCATCCGAGCGGCGCGGCGGCAGCCAAGTAATTCCCGGCGGGGCCAGCCCCGTGGACGAGGCGGCGCGGACTCACGTTCGCGCCGCTTTTTTTCGTCTGTGTGAATCAGCGTACGGGCACAGCCGGCCCGGCGGCGGATAATCGCCGCACCACTTTCCGAAAGGCCGGCCATGAGCACCGTACGCAAGGGACAGGCGCCCGCGAAGCTGAACCGCAACGAATTCCACCTCGTCTTCGCGCGCGACTTCTACGACCCCGCCTACCAGGCCGTGGCGCGGGAACTGGCTGCCGTCGAGGAAGTCGCGTGGCAGAACTACATCGGCTCGCACAAGGCGCCCGTCACCGTCAAGGCGGGCCCCGGTTTCGCCGACCCCGACTACGACCTGTCGGTCGAATGGAAAGAAACGCACGACCGCCTGCGCGCGGCCGAGGCGCGCCAGAAGGACCCGGCGACGCCGAGCCGCATCCTGCTGATCAACGGCGCGGCCCGCAACGACGGCAGCTGCCCGGGCGAGGTCTCGAAGACGTGGCGCCTCGCGAAGCTGTGCGAGGAGACGCTCGCGGCGGAAGGCGTGGAGACCGACCTGCTCGACCTGTCGCGCATCATCTCCGACTACGACCGCCACATCCATCCGTGCAAGGCCTGCGTGTCGACGGCCATGCCGCTGTGCCACTGGCCCTGCAGCTGCTATCCGAATCATTCGCTGAACCAGGAGAACGACTGGATGAACGAGATCTACGAGCGCTGGGTCCAGGCGCACGGGATCATCATCGTCACGCCCGTCTACTGGTATCAGTCGCCGTCGATACTGAAGCTGATGATCGACCGCCTCGTGTGCGCGGACGGCGGCAATCCCGACCCGACGTCCACCCACGGCAAGGATGCGGAAAAAGCCAAGGCCCTCGAGACAGACTGGTCCTATCCGAAACACCTGGCCGGCCGCGTCTACGGCGTCGCCGTGCATGGCGACGTGGCCGGCATCGAAGGCACGCGGCGCTCGCTCTCCGACTGGCTCGACTGGATGGGCCTGATCGACGCGGGCCCCGTGGCCCAGCTCGACCGCTACGTCGGGTATTACGAATCGTATGCGGACAGCCATGACACGCTGGACCGGGACACGGCCTTCCAGGAAGAGGTGCGCAACGTGGCGCGCGCCGTGTCCGCCGGCGTCACGGCCGTGCGCTCGGGCAAGCTGCTGCAGCCTGACCGCAAGCTGGCCAATCCGCGGCCCAAGTAGGAGGCCGGCAGGCGGTCTTTTTTTGGTATCATCGAGGCTTCGTCCGTCCTGTCGACCTTCCCGCATGTCCCACCTCGCGCAGTTGATGCACCAGCTCTCCGCCACCAGCAACCTGCCGCTCTACCAGCAATTGCAGCGCGCCCTGCGCGACGCGATCGACCGCGGCGTCTACGGCCCGGCGGAAGCCCTGCCGGCCGAGCGCCAGCTCGCCGCCGAACTGGACATCTCGCGCATCACCGTGCGCAAGGCCATCGACGGCCTCGTCGAGGAAGGCCTGCTCGTGCGCCGCGCGGGTTCGGGCAATTTCATCAACACGCGCATCGAAAAGAATTTCGCCAAGCTGACGTCGTTTTCGGAAGACATGCGCTCGCGCGGACGCACGCCGCGCAGCGTGTGGCTCAAGCGTTCGGCGGGGACGGTGACGCCGGAGGAAGCGCTGCGCCTGCGCCTGTCGCCGGGCGCCGCCGTCTACCGCTTCAACCGCATCCGCTACGCCGACGATATGCCGATGTGCCTGGAATACGCGACGATCGCGGCCTCCGCCCTGCCCTCGCTGGACGCGGTGGACGTCTCGATGTACGAAGCGCTGGAAGCGAACGGCAAGCGCCCCGTGCGCGCCCTGCAGCGCCTGTCCGCCCTGCTGCTGAACGCCGAACAGGCGAAGCTGCTGCAATCGAAGGAAGGCGATGCGGGCCTGTGCGTGGAGCGGCTGGGCTTTTTGCCGGACGGGCAGGCGGTGGAATTCTGCCGCTCGTACTTCCGCGGCGACATGTACGACTTCGTGGCCGAGCTGAGCGCCGGCTGATACAACCCATTCAAAGAACCACCATGACCGAACTGACCTACGAAGCCTACCTGGACGAAGTCACCACGCTGCTGACCGAACTCTACGACCTGGACGACGCCACCGCCATCAAGCTCGTCGTCGACGCGCAGTCCGCCGAGTATTTTTCGCCGCATGACGATCATCCGGCGATGCGGACGCTCACGCGTGCGCGCGAGGATGCCGTCGCGTTGTACAAGGCGCGCCAGGCGCGCGTCGATACCCAGGCAAAGCAGCAGCGCGCCGCGCGCCGGAAGACCCCGCCGCGCAACGGCCGCGGGTAGGCGCTCAGATTGCCGTCAGGCCGCCATCGATCGCGAGCTGGTGGCCGGTCACGAACGACGCCTGCTCCGAGCACAACCACAGCGCCGCATTGGCGATCTCGGCCGGATCGGCGATACGGCCCATCGGGTGCGCCGACTTCAGCTTCTTGTCACGCCCCGGCTCGCGCTCGAGCATGCGCGCCAGCATCGGCGTCTTGACTGCGCCCGGGCAGATGCTGTTGATGCGGATACTGTCCTTGGCATATTCCACGGCCGCGCTCTTGGTCAGGCCGACGACGGCGTGCTTGGACGCCGAGTAGATCGCGCGGTGCGGTGCCGCGACGAGGCCGCCGGCATCGGCGATGTTGACGATCACGCCGCCGCCTTCCTGCTTCAGCATCTGGCGCAGCTGGCTCTTCATGCACAGCCAGACGCCCTTGACGTTGACGCTCATGATGCGGTCGAACTGGTCGTCGTCGCCCTCGGCCAGCGGCAGGTATTCTTCCTCGACGGCGGCGCCGTTGACGGCGCAGTCGATGCGGCCGTAATGGCCGACCGCCTTGTCGATCAGGGCCTCGACGTCCGCCGGGACCGTGACATTGGCTTTAACAAACAGCGCCTTGCCGCCCGCTTCGACGATCAGGGCCGCGGTCATGTGGCCGCCGTCGACCGACGTGTCGGCGATGACGACGCAGGCGCCCGCGCGCCCGAATGCCAGCGCCGTCGCGCGGCCGATGCCGCTGGCGCCTCCGGTTACCAGCACAACCTTGCCGGCATACGAAATGCCACTCGGTGTCTGCTTGGTCATGCCCTTCATCATGCTTCCTTTTCAATAGCTTGACGCAATCTTTGCTTCCTACAAGCAATACTGCGTTAAGGCAACATGATAGCGCCCGTGCCGGGCATTGACCAAGTTTCTCGACACTTCGGCCGGATAATGAACGACCGAGTGTTGCAATCAGGGTGCAGGTTTCACTTTTGCCTTGTCTCCAGCCATGACGACGGACATTTTCGCGGGGTCGACCGCCTTGCGGAACGCCGCGTTCAGTTGGGGCAACGTGACGGCCATCAGGTGTTTTTCGAACTCGGCCGACCATGCGTACGTACGGCCTCGGTACATGTACGCGGTCCAGCCGGCCGCCAGTGCGCCGTCGTCGGCACGATTCTGGATGCGTTGTTGCATCAGACCCGACTTGGCGCCTGCGAGTTCCGCGTCCGTGAAGCCATCCTTGAGCACGCGCGCGAGTTCTTCGCGTACGGCGGCGTCGACCTTGGCGAGGTTTTGCGGCGCGGCGATGGCGTTGATCGCGAACATGCCGGCACGGTCGAGGTCGCCGGCCGCCAGGTTCGAGCCGACGCCATAGGACAGGCCGTCTTTCTGGCGGATGCGGTCCATCAGGCGCGACCGCAGCCCGCCGCCGCCGAAGATGTAGTCGGCCAGCATGAGGGCCGGGTAATCCGGGTCGTCGACGTTCAGGTCGAGGTTGATCCGCGCCGTGTAATAGCCGTTTTCCTTGTCGGGCGTATTGAGGAATTCGTGGATCGGCGCGATGTCGCCATTCTTGCGCAGCACGGGCGCCACGTGCATCGGGGCTTTCCACCGCCCGAACAACTGGTCGATGAGCGGCACGACGGCCTGGGCATCGAAATCGCCGACGATGGACATTTCCGCCGGCACGGTGCCGTAATAATCGTGGTGGAAAGCCTTGACCTGGTCCAGCGTGGCGCCCTTGAGGTCGGCAAGATCTTCATCGTACGTCGTTTCGTGGCGAATATCGCCCTTGGGATAGATGTCGAAATGCTCATTCAGCGCGCGCGACGCCACGCTGGTCGGCTCGCTGCGGCTGGCCTGCAGCCCGACGATCGCTTGCTGGCGCAATTGCTCGAATTCGTTGGCCGGGAAGCTGGGTTCGCGCAGCACGTGGGCGACGAGTTTCAGGGCTTCCGGCAGGTTTTCGCGCGTCGTCTGGAAATGCGTGACGCTGCCGGAAATCTTGAGCTTGTCGAACGCGTCGGCCAGGTGCACGCGGTCGTACTTCGTCGTGCCGCGCATCAGCATCGCGGACGTCAGGCCGGGCAGCGCGCCCTTGCCGAACAGGTTCTGCTCGTCGCCGACGTGCTGGCGCAGGTCGACGGTGACCGTCTGGCCGCGATTCTTCTTGGGCAGCAACGCCAGCTTCACGCCGCCGGCCGTCGTCAGCGTGGTGCGCTTCATGATGTTGGCCTGGCTGGGATCGAAATCCTCGGCGCTCAGCGTGGATGCCTTCGGCTTGAAATCCTTCAACAGGCTTTGCACGCTGGGCGCGGGCGGGATCACGGCGCGCTGCGGATTATCGTCCGGGATGAATTCGCCCGTCACGCGGTTGTCGCGCTTGAAATAGCGGCCCGCTGCTGCCGCGATCTGTTCCGACGTAATCTTGTCGATGCGGTCGCGGCCGACGAAGAACAGGCGCCAGTCGCCCAGCGCGATGACTTCCGACAAGGCGAGGCCCACCTGCTGCGGGTCGTTCAGGCTGCGCTCGAATTCATTCAGGAAGCTGCGTTTGGTGCGTTCCATTTCTTCCGGCGTCGGCGGGTTCTTGGCGAACTCTTCCACGGCCTGCGTGAGCGCGGCGCGCACGGGTTCGAGCGGCGCGTCTTTCTTGACGACCGCGCCGAAGAATTGCAGGCCGGGCGCATAGCCCGTCTGGCCATAGGCGAACACCTGGCTCGCCTTGCCGGTCTCCACGAGCAGCTTGTGCAGGCGGCCCGTCGGCGCGTCGCCGAGGATGGTCGATGCGAAACTCAGCGCGTCGCTGTCGTCGTGCAGGCCGGACGGCACCTTGTAGCCGAGCGCGACGATCTGCACGTCGCCCTGGCGCCGCACGGTGAAGGTGCGGTCGCCGTCCTGCGTGGGTTCGACGGTCCAGAATTCCGGCAGCGTGCGCTTGGGTTTCGGAACCGCGCCGAACAGGCGGTTGATCGACAACAAAGTCTTCGCGGGATCGAACTTGCCCGCCACGAGCAGCACGGCGTTATCGGGCTGGTAATACGTGTGATAAAAATTCTGCAGATTCGTGATCTTGACGTTCTCGATGTCGCTCTTGTTGCCGATCGTGGACCGTCCATACGCATGCCAGTCGTACGCCACGCTCTGCATGCGCTTCATGAGGACGGCACCCGGCGAATTCTCGCCGTTCTCATACTCGTTGCGCACGACCGTCATCTCCGAATCGAGATCCTTCTTGGCGATATTGGAATGCGTCATGCGGTCCGCTTCCATGCCCAGCGCCCAGTTCAGGTTGTCGTCCGACGCCTGGAACACTTCGTAATAATTGGTGCGGTCGAGCGACGTCGTGCCGTTGAACTGCATGCCGCGGTCCTGGAACTGGCGCGTGATGTCCGGATGTTTGGGGCTGCCCTTGAACATCAGGTGTTCGAGCAGGTGGGCCATACCGGTCTCGCCATAATTCTCGTGGCGCGAGCCGACGAGGTACGTGACGTTGACGGTCACGGTCGGACGCGAGGAGTCGGGGAACAGCAGGACTTTCAGCCCGTTCGGCAGGCGGTATTCCGTGATGCCCTCGACGGAGGGGCCTTGCACAACGCCCTTGGGCAGGTCGAACGCCCAGGCGCTGCCCGTCGCGATGAAGGCGAGGCCGCCAACGACGGCATAAGTCGTCAAACATGCGGCCGCGCCGCGCTGGAAAAACGTCGAGCTCATAGTACTCCGTCTGTAAGAACCATTGTCCGTGGGACATGGTAACAGACGGGGACTTAGGCGAGCCTTACCCTCATTGCCGCGTACGCCGTTCGTGCTGTTGCTGGTAGGGGCTGATGCGGGCGAGGTCTTCCATTTCCTCGGCCAGGAAGCCGAGCAGGTCGTCGGCGCTGACGATGCCGACGAGGCGCCCGCCCTCGCCCACCACCGGCACCCGGCGGATGCCGCGCAGGCGCATGCGTTCGATGGTATTGGTGACGTCGTCGTGCTCGTCGGCGGTGAGCAGGTCGTCCGTCATGATGTCGCCCACCTGCAATCCGCCCGGATCGAGGCCGAGGGCGACGACGGAGACGACGATGTCGCGGTCCGTGACGATGCCGGCCGGCGTGGGGACGCTGTCCGCGGCGTCGACGACGACGATGTCGCCCACGTGATGTTTGCGCATGAGAAAGGCCGCGCCCTGCACGCTTTCGTCGCGCGCGCAGAATACGGTGTCGACCGTGCAGAGTTTTCCGACTTCCATGGCCAGCTCCAACGTCAGATGCTTACGCTATCCTTGGAGCATAGTGCAGGTTGGCGATAAATCAAACCCGCGCGGCGTCGATCAGGATGCTTTGTTTTCTGCCGGGGGAACGAAGCACGCCTCGACGACTTGCAGGTCGTTGTCTTTGGCGAAATTGCACACGAAGTGGTAGGCCAGCGGTTCGATGCTTTTGAGGGCATTGTTCACGACGACAGCCTTGACGCCGTTGACGACGGTCGGGTGCACGTACGGCGAAAACTTGAGGTGGGCGTTCGGTCCGCCGCTTCCGGCCGGCCGGAAGCACGACATGACGCCGCACAGACGTTCGGCCCAGTCACTCGGGCGGAACTGCCTGCCCTTACTTGTCACGCCGAGAATGAAGAATTCGTCGGCGCCTTTCCCGGTTTGCGGTGAGTCGGCCATAGTGCGGCTTCTGAAACAAAGGCGTGGATGAGAACAACCCGACTATTATATCTTATAGAAGACCTGCGGACGAGCCCCGCGTGCCGATCCGGTCGACCGGCACGATGACGGGCGCAACATCTTGCGGCCCGATGAAGGTCAGCCGAGCAGGACAGCGCCCGACAGCAGCAGCAGGAGCAGCATCCATAATAACAGTGCGCGCCACACCAGGCCGACCGTGCTTTGCAGTGCGCGCACGTTCGGCTCGTCGCCGGGCAGCATGTCGTCCTCGCTGGCCGACAGGTCGACCGCCGCCGCGTCGGCTGGCATCACGCGCGGCGCGTTCTCGGCCGGGCTGCCGAGGCGCACGCCCATGGCGCCGCCGCCCGCGGCCAGGATGATGCCTTTCGATTCGTCCGTCCACCGGTCGGCGAAATTGCGCCACGCATAGATCGCGTCCTCGAAATTGCCGACGACGGCGAACGCGATGGCCGTCAGGCGCACGGGCACCCAGTCGATCCAGTAGAACGCGCGGGCGGCGAATTCGCCGAACGCCTCGTTGCGCATATGGTCCGGTTCGTTCCATGCGCGCGCGAGGTATTCGGACACGCGGTACATGACGGCGCAGGCCGGGCCGAGCGGCATCAGGAACCAGAAGAACACGCCGAACACGTTGCGGTGCGTCGTGATGAGGGATTTTTCGACCGCGATGCGGGCGATTTCCGTCGCATCCATGCCGACCGTGTCGATCCTGGCCCATTCGCCCAGCAGCGTGCGCGCCGTGGCCTCGTCGCCCGCGTTGAGCGCGAACTGGATCGACGTGAAGTAATGGCTGTAATGGCGGAAGCCGAGCGTGAGATAGACGATCAGCACGTTCCAGGCGAACGCGGCGAACACGAGGCGGTAATACAGGAGGGCGCCGTAGATCACGGCCGTCGGCAGCATCAGGACCGCCATCATCAGGAACCAGCCCAACCGGCCATGGCTGGCCTGGCCGGCATTGAACCAGCCCTCGATCCGCATGGCCAGGCGCTTGATCTCGGCGTAGATCTGGTTATCTGCGCGCAGCGGCTTCAGCTGTTCGATGAGCAGCGCGCACAGGATGGAAAAGAATGTCATGCACGGTCCTTTGTCGTTGTTGCCTTACTTCACTGCCCGCTACGATAGCGCAGAGACCGGCGAGAGTCCATTCCCCATCAGGCGCGTAACAAATGAAACAGATTGCGCAGCATACCCGCCGTCGCGCCCCAGATGAAGAAGCGCTCGTAAGGCATCGCATAAAAACTGCGCCGGCCGCCGCCGTCGGGCAGGTCGAACGACATGCGCTGGTGGTTCATGCCATCCATCAGGAACTGCAAGGGCACTTCAAAAATGGCGGCCACTTCGTTCGATTCGGCGACCAGGTCGAACGGCGGCGTGACGAGGCCCACCACGGGCGTGACGACATAGGCCGAAGCGGTGACATGGTCGGGCAGCACGCCGATGATTTCCACGTGGCGGCGCCCGAGGCCGATCTCTTCCTCCGACTCGCGCAGGGCCGTCTCGATGGGCGAGGAGTCGCCCTCGTCCGTGCGGCCGCCGGGAAAGCTGACCTGGCCCGCATGGTTGGTCAAGTGTTCAGTGCGCTGGGTCAACAACACCGTCAGGCCGTCGGGCCGGCGCACGATGGGTATCAGCACGGCCGCGCGCCGCAGCGCCGGGAAACGCAGGCGCAAGTCCTCGGGCAATTCCGGCGCCCACAGCGGCGGATGGGCAAGGCGCTCGCGCAGCCAGGCGACATCCATGCGCTCGGCCGCCAGGGCGGGCTCGCCGGCGATCGCGTCGACGGGCAGACGCTTGGGATCGATATGCAGTGTTGCCAAGGCTTTCTCCAAAAAGAAAAGGCATCCAAATGGATGCCTTTTCCTCACCACAGACGCTATTACTTCGCAGCAGTCGTAGCGGCTTTGCGGGTCGGCAGTTTCTCTTTGATACGTGCCGATTTGCCCGAACGCTCGCGCAGGTAGTACAGCTTCGCACGACGCACGTCGCCGCGGCGTTTCACTTCGATCGAAGCGATCAGCGGCGAGTACAGCTGGAACGTACGCTCCACGCCTTCGCCCGACGAGATCTTGCGAACGATGAAGTTCGAGTTCAGGCCGCGGTTACGACGCGAAATCACGACGCCTTCGTATGCCTGGGCGCGCTTGCGGTTGCCTTCGACGACGTTGACGCTGACGACGACGGTGTCGCCCGGTGCGAAATCAGGGATGTTGCGGCCGAGGCGCGCAATCTCTTCTTGCTCGAGTTGCTGGATCAGATCCATTTGTAGACTCCTTATACCATCTTGCCGGCGCGTTCGGTGCCCGGTAGAGGATGGGGTTAAACACGGGGGTACCCATGCAGGCACCGATTGGTGCCCGCCTTTATTCCGCGACCTTTTCCAAGGTTGCGAGAAACTGCTCATCGGCCTTCGTCAGCAGACCGGCGCCACGCGCCTTGTCCAGCAGATCCGGCCGTTTCTTCGCGGTCGCCTCCAGCATACGCTGGCGGCGCCACTTCATGATCTCGGCGTGATTTCCGCCCATCAGCACGGGCGGCACGGCCTCGCCTTCGTAGACTTCCGGACGCGTGTAATGCGGCGAATCCAGGAGGCCGTTCACAAAACTGTCTTCGACCGCCGATGCACCGTCGCCCAGCACACCGGGCAGTTGCCGCACCACGGCATCCATCAGGGCCATCGCCGGCAATTCGCCGCCGGACAGCACGAAATCGCCGAGCGAGATTTCCTCGTCGACGACGCGGTCCAGCAGGCGCTGGTCGACCGCTTCGTAGCGTCCGCACAGCACCACGAGGCCGGGCTCGTTCTTCAGGCCCATCACGCGTTCGTGCGTCAGCGGCTTGCCTTGCGGCGACATGAATACGACGCGCGGCGCCGGGAGACCCATATCGACCTGGCGCTGCTTCGCCGCGCCGATCGTCGCTTCGAGCGGTCTGGCCAGCATCACCATGCCAGGGCCGCCGCCATACGGGCGGTCGTCCACGGTGCGGTGGCGATCTTGCGTGAAATCGCGCGGATTCCAGATCGCGAGGTTCCACAAGCCCTGCTCGTGCGCGCGCCGGGTCACGCCCGACTGCGTCAATGCGGCAAACATTTCAGGAAACAAGCTCACGACGTCAAACTGCATCGGGACCTCGCTTCAGGTGGACGGGATCAATAATCCAGGCCCCAGTCCAGGGTAATCAGTCTGGCTTGCAGATCGACCGTCTTGACGTACTGGTCCACGAACGGCACCAGCCGCTCCGGCGCCTTGGCGTCGGGAGCGGCGCTCGGATCGGACTCGGGCGTGATGCGCAGAATGGACTGCGCGCCATTGTGCATCATATCGGTGACCTTGCCGAGCGCTTCGCCCTGCAGGTTGACCGTATCCAAGCCGATCAGGTCGGTCCAGTAATACTCGTCTTCCGGAAGCTCCGGAAAATCCGCACGCGACACCTGGACCGTGGCGCCCTTCAGCGCCTCGGCCATCTCGCGGTCGTCGACGTCGGCCAGCGTGGCCGTCACGTCGCCGCTGTGATACTTGGCATTCCGCACTTTGACGGTATGCAGCGACGGCTTGTCGATCCACCAGGTTTTGACGCTCAGCAGCGCATCCGCATCCATCGAATGCGGCGTGACGCGCACGCCACCGCGGAGCCCGTAGGCGCCGGCAATGTAGCCGACCTGGATCAGGTCGTCAGGCACTTGCGTCCCGGCTTGCGCCGGGGTCGATGCCGAATGTGCTGCCGAATCGGTCAAACCGTACAACCTTGAATTAGGCTGCAGCCTTTTGCGACGAGATCAGGCGGGCAACGGTCGGGGACAGTTGTGCGCCAACGCCTTGCCAGTACGACAGGCGATCTGCGGTGATGTTCAGGCCGACTTCCTTGCCCGAAGCCATCGGGTTGTAGTAACCGATGCGCTCGATGAAACGGCCGTCGCGGCGATTGCGCGAGTCGGTTGCAACGATGTTGTAGAACGGGCGCTTTTTGGCACCACCACGAGCTAAACGAATAACGACCATAATATTTCCAAAAGTGTGCTGGACGGAGAAAGCCGACGATTATAGCGCGCTACACCGTGCATCAGCAAGCGTTTATATAATGGAACGTCAAAAACCTGCCGCGGGCTCGCGACGGTTTTTGAGGTTCCGTTAAACAACCAAGAACGCTGGGCGCGCTGTCCCGGCCGAATCCAAGATTATCGCCTATTTTGCGACGCTCCGCCACTATCCCGCCCTGCCGGCTTCCCGGGCGCCGCCTCGTGCGCCGGCGCGCGACCACGAAAGCGCGTGCTACGCATCCCGTTTTGGACGATACTGATGGCTTTCCTTTCAACAATAACGCGATGCCGCAGCATAAGAACAAGACTTTCGCCACCGCCCTCGCCTTCCTGCTCGGCGGGCTCGGCGCGCACCGTTTCTACCTCAAGGGCAGCGTCGACCGCATCGGCCTGCTGCACCTCTGCAGCGTCCCGGCGGCCGGCCTCGTGTACGGGATCGGGCACGCGCCCAATCCGTTCTATGTGCTGCTGCCCCTCATCGTGTCCTGGATCGCCGGGTTCGTCGAAGCCCTGGTCTTCGGTCTCATGCCGGACGAGAAATGGGACGCCCGCTACAACGCCGGCTCCGGGCGCACGTCGCATTCGCACTGGTTCGTGATCCTGCTGGTCGTGATTACGATGCTGGTCGGCACGACGGCACTCATCGCCACCATCTCGCGCCTGTTCGACCTGCTCTACACGGGCGGCGCATACGGCTGACCGCGCCGCGCCGGCATCACAAACCGCTCGTATATCACAAACCGCTCGTATTCCAGTTATACCGGGGCACCTGCGTGGGCGGCGTGCCCGTCACGACCACGATTTCACGGTGCGCATCCAGCGTGATGGCGGACGGATCGGCCGTGACGCGCGTGACCTTTTCCTTGTCGACGACGTAATAGGTCGGCTTGCCCGGCAGGCCGGCCACGGACGTGGCGCTCAACGGTTGCCCCCACAGCGCGAAGAACTGGCCCAGCGTGAAGACCTTGGGCACGTCCGTCTCGATGTGCATGACGCCCGAGCCATCGTGCGTGTGCATCTCGTACGCGCACCCGCTGCCGCGGCCGATCGACTCCGGCAACGCGAGCCGCACGCCATCCTGGTAGACCGACAGCAGCGCGTGGACGTGGTAGTTCTCGTTCTTCGCGCAGCCGACGCCGTCGACGATGGCCGTCCCCGAGTGGCTCCATGCGGGCCAGTGCGGCCGGCTGAAGGTCACCGTGGCTGAAATCTCGGTATAGCCAGGTGCCAGCACGATGTCGGGCGGCGGCGCGGGATCGGTGGGCGGAGGCGGCGCCGGCGTGGGTGCAGGGGTCGGCGCCGGCGTCGGGGCCGGCGTGGGCGCGGGCGTGGGGCTCGGGCTCGGCGCCGCCGGCGGATCGGCGGCCGTCGTCGTGGAGGCGGGATCGCTGCCGCCCCCGCAGGCGGCGAGCGCACACAGTACCGCGCAGGCCGCGGCAATCGGTAACACCGTATCAGGCTTCATGGAAAACATGGGCGCTCCTTGGTTGGCCATGCACCGCGAAACACATCCGTGGGTGCGACAGATCGATTCTAGGAGCACCAACTACCCATTACGCATGACGGGCGTCAAACACCTGGCGCCGGTCGGCAGCGCACAACAAATCGCCGGCCGAACGCCATCGCGGCCGCGCAGCGCCCAAAAAAAAAGCGGCCCGCAGGCCGCTTTCGAAGGGTCCGGCGCGAGCGTCAGAACTGGTCGGCGTCCAGCGCCAGCACGCCCGCGCTGCCGTCCACGATCGCATGACGCAGGCCGTCCGCCTGCGCCAGGACATGGTCGGCGAAGAAGCGCGCGGTGGCGATCTTGGCGCGGTAGAACGCCGCGTCGCCGGCGCCGTCCTCCAGCTTTTGGCGCGCGACCAGGGCCGCACGCGCCATCTGCCAGCCGCCCAGCACGATGCCGGCCAGTTTCAGGTACAGGACGCTTCCCGCGAACACGCCGCGCACGTCGGACTTCGCATTCGCCACCACGTAGTCGATGACGGTTTCCAGCGCCGCGCTGCCGGCCACCAGCTGCGTGCGGATTGCGGCGAGGTCGGCATCTTGCGCCTCGCCCAGCTGCGCCTCGGTCGCGCGGACCTGGGCCAGGATGGACTTCGCCACGGCGCCGCCGTCGCGCACGGTCTTGCGGCCCACGAGGTCGTTGGCCTGGATCGCCGTCGTGCCTTCGTAGATCGTCAGGATCTTGGCGTCGCGGTAGTGCTGGGCGGCGCCCGTCTCTTCGATGAAGCCCATGCCGCCATGCACCTGCACGCCGTCGCGCGCGACGTTCTCGCTCATCTCCGTCGACCAGCCCTTGATCACCGGCACGAGGTATTCGTACACGGCCAGGCTGGCCTTGCGGGCCGCTTCATCCGGATGGCTGTGCGCCAGGTCGGACAGGCCGGCGCCGACGTAGGCGAGCGCGCGCGCCGCTTCCGTCTGCGCGCGCATGGACATCAGCATGCGGCGCACGTCCGGGTGGTGGATGATGGCGACAGGACCCGCGGAGCCTTCGACGGCGCGCGACTGGACGCGCTCCTTCGCGAACGCGACGGCCTGCTGGTAGGCGCGTTCGGCGAGGCCGATGCCCTGCATGCCGACGCCGAAGCGGGCCGCGTTCATCATGATGAACATGTATTCGAGGCCGCGGTTTTCTTCGCCGACCAGCGTGCCGATCGCGCCGCCATGGTCGCCGAACTGCAGCACGGCGGTCGGGCTCGCCTTGATCCCCAGTTTGTGCTCGATCGAGACGCAGTGCACGTCGTTGCGTTCGCCCAGCGAGCCATCGTCGTTCACGTGGAATTTGGGGACGATGAACAGCGAGATGCCCTTCACGCCCGCGGGCGCATCCGGCGTGCGCGCCAGCACGAGGTGGATGATGTTCTCCGCCATGTCGTGCTCGCCGTAGGTGATGAATATCTTGGTGCCGAAGATCTTGTACGTGCCGTCGCCCTGCGGCACGGCGCGCGTGCGCACGGCGGCGAGGTCGGAACCGGCCTGCGGCTCCGTCAGGTTCATGGTGCCGGTCCATTTGCCGCTGATCAGCGGCTCGATGAAGCGCGTCTTCTGTTCGTCGGTGCCGGCGGTCAGCAGCGCCTCGATGGCGCCGTCGGTCAGGAGGCCGACGAGCGCGAACGCGATGTTCGCGCTATTGAGCATTTCGATGCACGGCGTGGCGACGAGCTTGGGCAGGCCCTGGCCTCCGAATTCGGCGGGATGCTGCACGCCCTGCCAGCCGGCGTCCGCGAAGCTCCTGAACGCTTCCTTGAAGCCTTTCGACGTCGTGACCTGGCCGTCGTGCCAGTAGCTCGGCTCCTTGTCGCCAGGGTGGTTCAACGGGGCGACGACGCCGCCGCAGAATTTCGCGTTTTCTTCCAGCACGGCTTCGACGGTGTCGGGCGTCGCGTCTTCGCAGCCGGGCAGCCGGTTGATCTCGGACAGGTCGGCCAGTTCGTTCATCACGAACAGCATGTCTTTCAGGGGGGCGTTGTAGGTCACCGCGGTCTCCTCGTTTTCTCTCGTTTACGTAAACGTCAACCGCCGAGCGCAAAAAAGGCGGGAACCCAAATACTCAGCGCCGCCAGCAATGGCAAGCGCCGGTCGTACGCTACGGACTTGGGTTCCCGCCTGCGCGGGAACGACGTATTTTTTGCTGGTGGCCATGCGTGCATGCCACCAGCGAGCGGCTTAGCCCAGTTCCTTGACCAGGGCCGGCACGACCTCGAACAGGTCGCCGACGATGCCGTAGTCGGCCACCGAGAAGATCGGCGCTTCCGGATCCTTGTTGATGGCGACGATGGTCTTGGAATCCTTCATGCCGGCCAGGTGCTGGATCGCGCCCGAGATACCGACGGCGATGTACAGCTGCGGCGCGACGATCTTGCCGGTCTGGCCGACCTGCCAGTCGTTCGGCACGTAGCCGGCGTCCACGGCGGCGCGCGACGCGCCCATGGCGGCGCCCAGCTTGTCGGCCAGCGGTTCCAGGATCTTGAAGTTGTCGCCCGAACCCATGCCGCGGCCACCCGAGACGACGACCTTGGCGCCGGTCAGTTCCGGACGGTCCGACTTGGCCACTTCGCGGCCCACGAAGCTCGACTTGCCCGAGTCCGCGACGGCGGCGACGGTCTCGACGGCGGCCGAACCACCTTCGGCGGCGGCGGCGCCGAAGCCGGTGCCGCGCACGGTGATGACCTTCACGTTGTCCGTCGACTGCACGGTGGCGATGGCGTTGCCGGCGTAGATCGGGCGCTCGAACGTATCGGGCGAATCGACCTTGGTGATTTCCGAGATCTGCGCGACGTCCAGCTTGGCGGCCACGCGCGGCAGCACGTTCTTGCCGTGGGCGCTGGCGGGGGCCAGGATGTGCGAGTAGTTGCCGGCGACGGCCAGGACCTGCTCGGCGACGTTCTCGGCGAGGCCGTCGGCGAACTGCGGCGCGTCGGCGACCAGCACCTTCGCGACGCCGGCGACCTTGGCGGCGGCTTCCGCGACGGCGCCGCAATTGCTGCCGGCGACGAGGATGTGGACGTCGCCGCCGCATTGTGCGGCCGCGGTGACGGTGTTCAGGGTGACTGCCTTCAGCGCGGCGTTGTCGTGTTCAGCAATGACGAGTGCGACCATGATGTTCCCTTATGTATTCTGTACTTAGATGACTTTGGCTTCGGTACGCAGCTTCGCAACCAGGGTCGCCACGTCGGGCACCTTGACGCCCGCCGAACGCTTGGCCGGCTCGGCGACCTTGACGGTCTTCAGGCGCGGCGTGACGTCGACGCCCAGGTCTTCCGGCTTGACGGTCGTCAGCGGCTTTTTCTTGGCCTTCATGATGTTCGGCAGCGTGACGTAGCGCGGCTCGTTCAGGCGCAGGTCGGTGGTGATGATCGCCGGCAGCGTCAGCTGCACGGTTTCCAGGCCGCCGTCCACTTCGCGGGTCACCGTGACCTTGCCGTCTTCCAGCACGACCTTCGAGGCGAACGTCGCCTGCGGCCAGCCCAGCAGCGCAGCCAGCATCTGGCCGGTCTGGTTCGAATCGTCGTCGATCGCCTGCTTGCCCAGGATGATCAGCTGCGGCTGCTCTTCGACGGCCAGCGCCTTCAACACCTTGGCCACACCCAGCGGCTCGATCTCGGCACCGGTCTCCACCAGCACGCCGCGGTCGGCGCCGATCGCCATCGCGGTACGCAGGGTTTCCTGGGCCTGGGCCACGCCGCAGGTCACGGCGACGATCTCGGTGACCTTGCCGGCTTCCTTCAGGCGCGTGGCTTCTTCCACCGCGATCTCGTCGAACGGGTTCATCGACATTTTGACGTTGGCGATATCGACGCCACTGCCGTCGGACTTGACGCGGACCTTGACGTTGTAGTCAACCACGCGTTTGACGGGTACCAGGACTTTCATAGTGTGCCTTTGAAAAATGGGTGAAAGACTAAAAATGATCCGAATTATAAAAGCAAATGTCGTTCAGGTCAGAATTAAAGCACGATCGTGCGTTTTTCGGTTAGAGGAATCACCCTAATCGTGTTTCATTGTGTTATCGGATTCTCGGAGAAAACCGGCGGGAGCGCCGAATGGTCGTGTACTGCCCCGCTCACGCTGACGGGGTGGCCTGCCCGGCGGGCCGGGCGGTGCGAGGCGCGGGTAAGCGGTTACTTACGGCGGAGCCAGAACGTGAATTCGCCGTTTATGTTCGTATGCGCCAGGAGCGCGTTGCCGGTCTGCTTGGCGAACGCCTGGAAGTCGCGTACCGAACCGGTGTCGGTGGCGACGATGCGCAGCACTTCGCCGCTGGCGAGCTCGGCGAGGGCCTTCTTCGCCTTGAGGATCGGCAGCGGGCAATTCAAGCCACGCGCATCCAGGTCCTTCTGGACCTCGATGGTGCCGGTGTCGATTATGGTTTCGCTCATCGATTGCCTGCTAGTTGGTAGGGCATTGACCCGATAGTACTCCAATTACCCCATTATGACGCGCCGCACCAAAATTTGGTATCCATGTTGCGGTGTAACAACGTCAATTACTTGACAGGCTGGAAGAGATGAGGCGGCGATGACCGGATGAGAGGGATGTAGGGTGGTCGGCTTTGCCGACCACGCGTTCAATTGCAACTAGGTTGATGTGGATCAATTCATGAGTAAATTGAACGCGTGGGCGGAATCCACCCACCCCGACCCGCGACGCATGCGCCGCCGGTTACAACAGTCAGGCGGAAACGCGCTCGCCGACCCAGCCGGCCACGCCGGCCAACGCCTGCGGCAACCCTGCCGGGTCCGTACCGCCTGCCTGGGCCATGTCCGGACGTCCGCCGCCCTTGCCGCCGACCTGCTTGGCGACGAAGTTGACGAGATCACCCGCCTTGACCTTGCCCGTGGCGTCGGCGGTGACGCCGGCGATCAGGCTGACCTTGCCCTCCAGCACGGAGGCCAGCACGATGGCGGCCGTCCCGAGCTTGTCCTTGAGCTTGTCCATCGTCTCGCGCAGGCCGGCGACGTCGGCACCTTCCATCGTTGCGGCCAGCACCTTGATGCCGTTCACGTCGATGGCCTTCGTCACCAGTTCATCGCCCTGGCCTGCCGCCAGTTTCGATTTCAGCGCCGCGATTTCCTTCTCCAGCGACCTGACCTGGTCCTGCACCTGGCCGATGCGGACCGGCAGTTCGTCCGGGCTCGTCTTCAGTGCGCCGGCCGCTTCGTTCAGCTTGCGGTTGATCGATTGCACCAGCGCCAGCGCGCCCTCGCCCGTCACGGCTTCCACGCGGCGGATGCCGGCGGCGACGCCCGATTCGGACACGATCTTGAACAGCCCGATGTCGCCCGTGCGGGTGACGTGCACGCCGCCGCACAGCTCTTTCGACGAGCCGATGTCCAGCACGCGCACGGTGTCACCGTATTTCTCGCCGAACAGGGCCATGGCGCCATGCTTGATCGCGTCGTCCATCGACATGTGGTGCGCCACGGTCGCGTGGTTCTGCAGGATCTCGGCATTGACGATCTGCTCGACCTTCGTGATTTCCTCGGCGGTCAGCGGGGCATTGTGGCTGAAGTCGAAGCGGGTCTTGTCCGGATCGACCAGCGAGCCCTTCTGCTGCACATGGCCGCCCAGCACTTCGCGCAGCGCCTTGTGCATCAGGTGCGTCGCCGAGTGGTTGCGGATGGTGCGGGCGCGTTTGACTTCATCGACTTGCGCGTCGACCACGTCGCCGACTTTCAGCGAACCCGACTGCAGCACGCCGTGGTGGCCGAACACGTCCGCCTGGATCTTCAGCGTGTCTTCCACTTCGAACAAGCCGCCCGGCGATTTCAGCAGGCCCTTGTCGCCCACCTGGCCGCCCGACTCGGCGTAGAACGGCGTCGTGTCCAGCACGACGATGCCGTCCTGGCCCGCCTTCAATTCCTGCACCGGGGCGCCGGCCGTGTACAGCGCGACGACGCGGCTGTTGTGCACGAGCGCTTCGTAGCCGACGAAGGTCGTCTTTGCGCCCGAGTACTCGACGTTGGCGGCCATCTTGAACTTGCCGGCGGCGCGGGCGGTTTTCTTCTGCTGCTCCATGGCGGCATTAAAACCTGCCTCGTCCAGCTTGATGTTGCGCTCGCGGCAGATGTCGGCGGTCAGGTCCAGCGGGAAGCCGTAGGTGTCGTACAGGGTGAAGGCGGTGGCGCCGTCCAGGTTCTGCGGGTCCTTCGCGAGCTGCGCTTCCAGGATCTTCATGCCGTGCTCGAGGGTCTCGCCGAAGCGCTCTTCCTCGGCCTTCAGCACCTGCATCACGCGCTCTTTCGCCTCATGCAGTTCCGGGTACGCGGCGCCCATCTCGATGTCCAGGTCGCCGACGAGCTTGTAGAAGAACGGCTTCGTCTGCCCCAGTTTGTGGCCGTGGCGCAGCGCGCGGCGGATGATGCGGCGCAAAACGTAGCCGTGGCCTTCGCTGCTCGGGATGATGCCGTCGACGATCATGAAGCTGGCCGCGCGAATATGGTCGGCGATCACTTTCAGCGAGTTGTTCGCGAGGTCGGTCGCGCCGGTTTCGCGGGCGGCGGCCTTGATCAGGTTCTGGAACAGGTCGATCTCGTAGTTCGAATGCACGTGCTGCAGCACGGCGGCCAGGCGCTCCAGGCCCATGCCGGTGTCGATCGACGGCTTCGGCAGCGGGGTCAGCACGCCGGCTTCGTCGCGGTTGAACTGCATGAACACGAGGTTCCAGATCTCGATGAAGCGGTCGCCGTCTTCTTCCGGCGAGCCTGGGGGGCCGCCCCAGATGTCCGGGCCGTGGTCGTAGAAGATTTCCGTGCACGGGCCGCACGGGCCGGTGTCGGCCATCTGCCAGAAGTTGTCCGATGCGTAGCGCGCGCCCTTGTTGTCGCCGATCCGGATGATGCGCTCCGCCGGGACGCCGATCTCGTTGGCCCAGATGCCGTAGGCTTCGTCGTCTTCGAAGTAGACGGTGATCGTCAGTTTTTCTGCCGGCAGGTCATACACCTTGGTCAGCAGTTCCCAGGCAAAGTGGATGGCGTCGCGCTTGAAATAGTCGCCGAAGCTGAAATTGCCCAGCATTTCGAAGAACGTGTGGTGGCGCGCGGTGTAGCCGACGTTTTCCAGGTCGTTGTGCTTGCCGCCGGCGCGCACGCAGCGCTGCACGGTGGTGGCGCGCTTGTACGGGCGCGTATCCAGGCCCAGGAACACGTCCTTGAACTGCACCATGCCGCTGTTGGTCAACAACATCGTCGGGTCGTTGCCCGGCACGAGCGGGCTGGAGCGGACGATCGTGTGGCCTTTGGACTCAAAGAACTTGAGAAACTTTTCGCGAATTTCGGTGGATTTCATGTCGTAGGGGCGGATTTAGGCAGCTTGCTATATAAAGAAAATCGATTATAGCGTAGCTATTGAAGGTAAATAGTTTTCGCGAGATTGGTTGTTGCAGGATCGGCAACAATTCTGGATCGGCATGGCGGGCTCGGGGAGCCCACCCTACGGACGCCCCGAGTCCACGCGACGCCGACCGGAATTCGTAGGGTGGGCACCCCGTGCCCACGCGACGCCGATCAGCGCAGCAGCGCCAGCACCGCCCGCGGCTCTCCGTTGGCCTGTGTAAGCATCGCCGATGCGGCCTGCTGCAGGATCTGGACGCGCGTCAACTGGACCGTGTCGCCGGCATAATCGACGTCCTGGATGCGCCCGCGCGCCGCTTCCAGGTTCATCGATGCCGTCTGGTTATTGCTGGCCACGACATCCATGCGGTTGCTGTAGGCGCCCACCTGGACGCGCTGCTCGCTGACGACGGCGAGCGCGTCGTCGATGTGCAGCAGCGCCACCGCCGTGTCGTGCATGTCCAGGTCGCCGAGCCCCAGCGCGTTTGCATTCACGGCCGCGAACTGCATGTCGATCAGGTCGCTGGCGTCGGCCCCGGCCTGGATCTGCACGCGACGCATGGACGGCGCGGCGGTGCCGATGTCCGGATACTCGACCTTGAAATTGCGCAGCGGCCGGTCCGGCGTGCCGGAGCCGGCGTCGGCGACGACGCCCTGCGCGTCGCGCGACGGCCCACCGTCCGCGTCGAGCCCGCCGATGGCGCCCGTGTCGGCATTCGCCAGGTTCATCGTGTCGGTGATGAAGCTGGCGCCGTGCGCGGAGAAGTCCGCCATGAAATCGCCCGTGTCGTGGTACTGCCCGCCGGTGACGGCGTTCAGGGCGGTGTCGAGGTCGGCCGTGCGGTGCGCGCTCAGGTAGGTCATCAGGCCCTTCATGCCGCCGTCGACGCCCATGCTTTTCAACCTGTCGTGCAGGTAGCGCGACGCGACGTAGCCGCCTTCGTAGGTAAAGCCGCCGCCCGCGATCGTCCCGACGATGTCGTCCGCCGTCTGGCCGCTGGCCAGCGCGCCCGCCACGCGCTCGTCCGCACCCTGGATCAGCTCGGCCGTGCCTTCCGTGAACCATTGCGGGAAATTGAAACTGGTCGAGCGCAGCATGATCGCGTGCACCATCTCGTGCGCAACGACGCGGTCATCGTACAGCGGCCCCGAGCCGCCGTCCGGCGTCGTGATGTCGCTGAAATCGGCCATGTCGATGTTCAGCGTGATGTCGCTGCCCGGCGCCGTCGAGCCCGTGACAGATGCGAGCACGCCGCTCTGCCCGTCCGTCGTGTCGAGGTTGATCTTGAGCGTCACGCCATCGGCTTGCAGGCCGTAGTACTGCTGGACCATGTCTTCGGCGGAGCTCAGCCAGCCGGCCCTGAGACTGTCCAGGACGGCACGTTTCTTCTTGTCCTCGTTCGCGTTCCCATTATCCTGAGAAAAGATCGTCTGGCCGTTGAACGTGGCGCCGTTGCCGGTCTGTGTGATGTGAGTGAGGATCTGGTCCGCTTCCGCCTGCAGGGTGTTGCGGTCGCTGTCCGTGTACGCGCCGTTACCGGACGCGACCGCCAGTTCGCGCAGGCGCTGCAGGCTGTCGGTGATGTTCGACAATGTGCTGTCCGCCACCTGCAGCATCGACGTCGCGTCGTTGATGCTGCGCATGGCCTGGCTCATCCCCGTCAGCTGCGACGTCATGCGTGACGCCAGCGCCTGGCCGGCGGGATCGTCCGAGGCGCCGCCGATGCGCGCGCCCGAGCTCAGCCGCGCGATGAGGCGGTTCGCTTCATTCGTATGGTCCGCGAGCTTGCGCTGGGTGTTCAGTGACAGTGAATTGTTGTTGATCGAAAGTGACATAAAGACCGTGACCGGTAGCCGAATGTCATTAACGACAACGCGTTACAATTCTTGAGGGAACGATCCGGTTTAATTGAAAGCGGGACCGATGAGGTCGATCCGGTCCGTGCACAATCCGTCCACGCCCCAGCCGAACAGCTCGCGCGCACGGGCCGGCGTATTGACGGTGTAGCAGAACAGGCCGAAACCGGCCGCCTTCACCGCGGCGGCCTGGGCGGCCGTCAGCCGCTTGTGGTCCGTGTGGATGGCGACCACGTCCAGCGCCCGCGCGCGGCGCGCCCAATCGCGCGGGAGCGATGCCGTCAGCCATGCCCGCGGCAACGCCGGCGCGGCGTGCCGGGCCGCCTCCAGCGCCGCCTCGCTGAACGAGGACAGCAGCGGCGCCCGCTCCACCCGGCCGGCGGCGAGGTCGTCGGCGAACAGGGCGGCGGCCAGGCGCGCGACCACGGTGCCGGTCCGCGCGTCATGGCCGGGCACCGGTTTGATCTCGATGTTCATCCACACGCCGTGCGCCTTGCAATACTGCGCGAACTCCGCGAACAGCGGCACCGGTTCGCCCGCGAATTCGGGTGCGAACCAGGCGCCCGCATCGCGCGCGGCGAGGGCGGGCGCGTCGATCTCGGCCACCGACCCGGACCCGGCCACCGTGCGGCCCAGCTCGGGATCGTGCAGCACGACGGGGACGCCGTCCCGCGCCAGCATGACGTCGAATTCGATGGCGCGGAACCCCGCTTCCATGCCGCGGCGCAGGCCGGCCAGCGTATTTTCGGGCGCCAGCGTGCCGCCGCCGCGGTGCGCCAGGATCTTCGGGTAAGGCCACATGATTGCTCCTCGTGAACGGTGCTCAGGCCAGCGCACGCGCCAGCACGCAGAATCCGGCAAGATTGGCGCCGACGGTCAGCCAGAACAAGTACCGGAACGGCATCTTGACGGTCTTGTGGCGCAGCCATTGTTGCGCCAGCAAGGCGCCGGGCCAGCCGCCGGCGAGGCCCAGCAGCAGCAAATTCCGCTCGGCCGTGCGGCGGTCGCCGCGCCGGGCCGCCGCCTTGTCGCGCGCATACAGCGCGAAGCAGGCGCCGCTGGCCAGCACGTACGCCAGCCCCACCGCGGACGGCAGGCCCAGCGCCAGCGCGGCATAAGCGTACAGGGCAAGGAACAGGAGCAGCGGCGCATAGGTCATGGCGCCAGCTTACGGCATGAGTGTCCACCAAGCAATGCCCGCGCCATTTCCTGTCCGTTAGCGACCGTACGGAGGAATCCCGCGCGAACGCCTACCCTTGCCCTTCGACGTCAACGCGGAGAACATCATGAGCTTTGATTTGGGCAATCTGTTGCAGCAATACCTGGGCGGCGCCAATCCGAACGTCAACCCGGCGCAGGCCGAGAACGATTTCGACAGCGTGGCCCAGAACGTGCCGCGCGCCACCGTCGCGCAGGGCGTGACGCAGGCGCTGCGTTCGGACCAGACGCCGCCGTTCGGGCAGATGGTCAGCCAGCTGTTCAGCCACAGCAATCCCGACCAGCGCGCCGGCATGCTGAACCATCTGCTGGCCAGCGTGGGGCCGTCCGTGCTGTCGTCCGTGGCGGGCGGCGCGCTGGGCAACCTGCTGGGTGGCGGCCAGGCGCGCGTGTCGCCGGAACAGGCGAACCAGGTGTCGCCGGACCAGGTGCAGGAACTGGCTTCCAAGGCCGAACAGCAGAATCCCGGCATCGTTGACCGCATGGGCGACTTTTATGCCGAACACCCGACCCTGCTCAAGGCCATCGGCGGCGCGGCGCTGGCGATCGCGCTCGGCCATATGGCGCAGGGCATGCAGCAGCGCCATTGAGCGCATCCATCCATCACCGAAAAGGACTCGCTATGGGCATCCTGAGTAATATCTTCCACAAGATCTTCCCGTCCTCGCATCCCGCCGCCCAATCCGGCGGACAGGCCGACCCGGGCTCCCAGCAACGCGCGCCGCAGCCGACGCAGCAGCCCGCGCAGCAACCGGCCCCGCAATCCGCGCAACAGCCGCAGGCGGCGCCGGCCGCTGCTCCCGCGACGATGCAGCAGGTGGACGTGGAAGCCGTCCTCAACAACATGGAGCGGCAGTCAGGCCAGCAACTGAACTGGCGCACGTCGATCGTCGACCTGCTCAAGCTGCTCGGCCTCGATTCCAGCCTGCAATCCCGCAAGGAACTGGCCGCCGAGCTGCACTACACGGGCGATACCAACGACTCGGCCAGCATGAACATCTGGCTGCACCGCCAGGTCATGAACAAGCTGGCGGCGAACGGCGGCAAGGTGCCGGCCGACCTGAAGGACTAATCCGCAAGGCTGACGTTGGCCGGCGTGCCGCACGAAAAGCAGTAGCGCGTGAAAGCGTTCTTGCGCGACGTGCACGCCGGGCAGCGGTCGAACAGGCCGATGCCGCAGTGCGGGCAATGGGCGAGGTGGTCGTCCTTGTAATTGGTCGCGCGCTCGCATGACGGGCATACGTTCCTGCCGATGCGCGCCATCGCCACGTCGTAGCGCATCGTCGTGCGGCGCTGCGCGTCGGGCATGGCCTCGGCGGCGCGCTGGCGTTCCAGCCACGCGTGCAGCCAGCGGATCGCGTAGCGGCCGGCGACGACCGTCACGACGATCCCCACGCCGTAGCGCACATAGCCGCCATAGATGGGCAAATACGGCACCAGCTCGACGAAGAACGCGAACAGCGCAAAGAAGATGAAGCCCCACGTGAACGGCCAGTAGGTGCCGTTGCGCTTGTACTTGAACAGTGCACCCGCCACCAGCAGCAGCGGCAGGGTCACGCCGAGGCGGATCAGGAAGACCTTGCGCTCGGCCCGTATCTCCGCTGCATACGCGGCCTGCTTTGCCGGTTCCAGCAACGCCTCGTAAGCGGCGCCTGCCTTCTGCTGGGCCTGCTTGGCGTCGAGTTCGACCTTTTCCTGGGCCTGCACCGCGGCGAGCGCGGCCCGTTCCTCGGCCACGAGCTTGTCCAGCTCGCGGTTGCGCGCGATCAGGTCCGTATCCTGGTCGGGACGCGCCGTCGCGTGGCGGGTCGCGATCCAGTTCTCGAAGGCCTCGCGCGCGCTCTTCGTGTTGGCCTGCGCGACCTGATGTTGCTGCTGGGCCTGCTCCAGCGCGGCGTCCGCCTTCTCGCGTGTGTCCTCCGCCTGCCGGACCGCGGCCTGCAGCGGCCCGGCCCTGGCCGGATCGAGGAATTGTTCGGGAGGCGGCACGGGCTCCAGGTACACCACGTTGTCGACGACCTGGTTGCCGAGCCCGATCAAAAAGCCGGCGAAGACGAATGCGACGATCCACAGCGCCCGGCGCATCCATTGTTCGGTCCAACGCAAACCCTTGTTCATGGTGCCGCTCCTCCATCGATGGCGAAAGCCGCAGCTTGCCATCAATACATGGAGCGGACCACAAGAAAGCGCAAAGCCATCGCCTTGCGCTACCTCACGTCGCGTCTATCGCTACCCGCAGCGGATCAGAAATAGGACAACCCGAGTGCCTTGCGCACTTCGTCCGTCGTGCGCGCCGCGACTTCGCGTGCCTTCATCGTGCCTTCCTTGAGGATCTGCATGACCTGCCCCTTGTCCTTGGCCAGTTCCTCGCGGCGGGCGCGGATTGGCGCCAGCATGTCCTGCAGGATGCCTTCCAGGCGCTTCTTGACGACGGAATCGCCCAGGCCGCCGCGCTGGTAATGCGCCTTCATCTCGGCGAGGCCCTCCTTGTCGGTGTCGAACGCGTCCAGGTAGAGGAAGGCGACGTTGCCTTCCAGGTGGCCGGGGTCCGACACCTTCAGGTGCAGCGGGTCGGTGTAGACCATCTTGACCGCGGCGCGGATCTCGTCGGCGGACGCGCCCAGGTTGATTGTGTTGCCCAGCGACTTGCTCATCTTGGCCTTGCCGTCGATGCCCGGCAGGCGGCCGACTTCCGGCACGATCGCCTTGCACTCGACGAGGATGTCGCGGCCGGCATTGCGGTTGAACTTGCGCACGATCTCGTTGCACTGCTCGATCATCGGGATCTGGTCCTCGCCCACCGGCACGATGGTGGCCTTGAACGCGCTGATGTCGGCGGCCTGGCTCGCCGGATAGGTCAGGAAGCCGGCCGGGATGTCGCGCTCGAAGCCGCGCAGCATGATTTCCTGCTTGACGGTCGGGTTGCGCTCGAGGCGCGCGACGGTCACGAGGTTCAGGTAATAGAAGGTCAGTTCGGCCAGTTCCGGGATCTGCGACTGGATCAGGATCGTCGACTTGGCCGGGTCGATCCCCACGGCAAGGTAATCGAGCGCCACCTCGATCACGTTCCGGTGTACCTTACCAATATCATCCATATTGTCCGTGAGCGCCTGGGCGTCCGCGAGCATGATGAATTGGCGATATTGATCCTGGTAAGTGACGCGATTGCGGAGGCTGCCGACGAAGTGGCCGAGGTGCAGCGGCCCGGTGGGCCGGTCGCCGGTCAGGATGATGGGCGTGGTAGCGGTAGGGGTTTGCAGACTCATCGAGTTGTCCTTGGGTGTTTGACCGCCCTGCCCCGATCCTGCCGCGCCAACAAAAACGCCACCTTGGAATCGAGGCGGCGTTTCGGAATACCTATCCAATTCACTGGCCGCGCGCAATCAGCGGCGCCACCAGGTGAGAACAGGATGTGGATACGAAAAATTCATGGATGGCATGGTTGCAGGTTGACGCGCGGCTGTCAACCGCCACCGCTCGAAAGCCAAAACGCTTCCCCGACTTTTTTGCCAGATCGGGACCATGCTGGATTTTTTGTTGCAATAAAACTAACAAACTGGTGATTTATGAATTCCACGAAGAGCACGAACAGCCACGCCCGTCCCCTCGAACTCTGGGGCGGCCTCGAATGCACCGTCAACCGCGTCCGCGACGACTACTTCCACCAACTCGACCGTAACGGCCACGCCGGCAGGCCGGACGACATCGCCCGCTTCGCCTCCCTCGGCATCCGCGCCATCCGCTATCCCGTGCTGTGGGAGCGCACGGCCCCGGACGGCATCGAGATTGCCGACTGGACCTGGCCGGACGAGCGCCTGAACGCCTTGCGCGCCCACGGCATCACGCCGATCGCGGGCCTGATCCACCACGGCAGCGGCCCGCGCCACACGAGCCTCGTCGATCCGGCGTTCGCGGAACAACTGGCCGAGTATGCCGGCGCCGTCGCCGCGCGCTACCCGTGGATCGAGTACTACACGCCCGTCAACGAACCGTGCACGACGGCACGCTTCGCCGGCCTGTACGGCGTGTGGTATCCGCACGGCCGCGACGACCGCACGTTCGTGCAGGCGCTGCTGAACCAGTGCCGCGCCGTCGTGCTGTCCATGCGCGCCATCCGCGCCGTGAATCCGGACGCGAAACTCGTGCAGACGGACGATCTCGGCAAGACCTACAGCACGCCCGAGATGGCCAAGGTCGCCGAGTTCTACAACGAGCGCCGCTGGCTCGCGTGGGACCTGCTGTGCGGCATGGTCGGGCCGGAACATCCGCTGTGGTCCTACCTGACGAAGACGGGCATCCCGGCCGACGAGTTCCTGTGGTTCCGCGAGAATCCCTGCCCGCCCGACGTCATCGGCGTCAATTACTATGTCACGAGCGAACGCTGGCTCGATCACCGTCCCGACCGCTATCCGGCGCACCACCGCGGCACGGCCGACGGCATCGCGTGCGCCGACATCGAAGCGTCGCGCGCGCTCGCGACGCCCACCGCGGGCATCGCCCCGCTGCTGCACGAGATCTGGGACCGGTACCGCATCCCGCTGGCCGTCACCGAAGCCCACATCGACGCCAACCGCGAAGACCAATTGCGCTGGCTGCTCGAAATCTGGGAAGCGGGCAAGGAGGTGCGCGCGAACGGCGTCGACCTGCGCGCGGTGACCGTGTGGTCGCTGCTCGGCTCGTTCGACTGGAACAGCCTCGTCACGCGCAACAACGGCTATTACGAACCGGGCCCGTTCGACGTGCGCGCGCCCGCGCCGCGCGCGACCGCCGTGGCGCGCATGATGCGCGAGCTGTCGGCCGGCACGCCGCTGTCGCATCCGGTGCTGCGCGGCCAGGGCTGGTGGCGCCGTCCCGGCCGCTGGCTGTGCCAGCCGGTTGCCACGCCGGACGCCCTCACGTCGATCACGGCCGACGGCCACACGCTCGTCGGCAAGGACGCCGCACCGGTCCTCATCACGGGCGCAACCGGCACGCTGGGCCGCGCCTTCGCCCGCATCTGCCGCAAGCGCAATCTGGCGTACCGCCTGCTGTCGCGCCAGGACATGGACATCACGGACCCCGATTCCGTCGAACGCGCGCTGGCGCGCCATCGTCCGTGGGCGGTGATCAACACGGCCGGCTACGTGCGCGTGGACGACGCCGAGCGCGATGCCGAACGCTGCTTCCGCGAGAACGCGATCGGTCCGGCGATCCTCGCCGCCGCGTGCGCCCGCCACGGCGTGCACCTCACCACGTTCTCCAGCGACCTCGTGTTCGACGGCGCCCTCGACCGGCCCTATGTCGAAAGCGATACCGTCGCCCCGCTCAACGTCTACGGCCGCAGCAAGGCCGAGGCCGAGCTGCGCGTGCAGGACAAGCACCCGGGCGCCCTCGTCGTGCGCACGAGCGCCTTCTTCGGCCCGTGGGACAAGTACAACTTCGTCACGCTGGCGCTGGGCGCGCTGGAACGGGGCGAACCGTTCCGCGCCGCGCACGACATGGCCGTGTCGCCGACGTACGTGCCGGACCTCGTGCACGCCTGCCTCGACCTCGCGATCGACGGCGAATCCGGCGTCTGGCACCTGGCCAACGTGGGCACGCTGACGTGGGCCGAACTGGCCGAGCGCGCGGCCGCGCAGGCCGGCGTGGACGCGAGCCGGCTGGAAGCCGTATCGACCGAATCGATCGGCTTCGCGGCGCAGCGCCCGCGCTACACCGGGCTGCACAGCGAGCGGGCGATCCTGTTGCCTTCGCTGGATCATGCGCTGGGGCGCTATCTCGAACTGCGCAACGAGATCGACCAGGAGATGGAAGAGGTGATTCTCACGGCGGAGAGCCGGCAGGCATAGTCGTTCGCGGTCGGCGGCACGCGTGCGGCTACGCTTGTGGCGTATCACCGCGTGGGCACGGGGTGCCCACCCTACGATGCGAGTGATGCCGTAGGGTGGGCTCCCCGAGCCCGCGCGTTAAAATTGGCGGGCCCCCTGTCCAATAAAGGCCTCACGTGCAAGAGCAACACGCCTTCCCCTTCCTGCGCGAAATCCTGCTGTTCCTCGCCCTCGCCGGCATCCTGATCCCGCTGCTGCAACGCCTGCGCATCAACCAGGTGCTGGGCTTCCTCGCCGTCGGCGCCCTCCTCGGGCCGTTCGGCCTCGGACGCATGGCGCAGGACGTGCACCTGCTCGGCCTGCTCACGTTTCCCAACAACGCGAACGTGGCGATGCTGGCCGAGCTGGGCGTGCTGTTCCTGATGTTCATGATCGGCCTCGAACTGTCCGCCGCGCGCCTGTGGGCCATGCGGCGCTGGGTGTTCGGCACCGGCAGCGCGCAGGTGCTGCTGTGCGCCGCGCTGATCGGCGGCGCGGCGTATTTTCTGATCGACCGCCGGCTCGACGCGGCGCTCGTGCTGGGCCTCGTGCTGTCGCTGTCGTCCACGGCCGTCGTGATGCAGCTGCTGGCCGAGAGCCAGCGCACGGCCGGTCCCGTGGGCCAGGCCGCGTTCGCGGTGCTGATGCTGCAGGACCTCGCCGTCGTCCCGATCCTGATCCTGATTGGTGCGCTCGGCAAGGGCGGCGCCGGGGCGGACACGAACGTGGCGCTGATCGCCCTCCTCGCGATGGCCAAGGCGGCCGGCGCCATCGCGGTGATCTATCTGATCGGCGGCAAGGTCGTGCATCCGCTGTTCCGTGCGTTCGCGCGCCATCGCCAGCCGGACGTGTTCATGGCGCTGATCCTGCTGTCGACGTTCGGCATCGCCGCGCTGTCGCACCTGGCCGGCCTGTCGATGGCGCTGGGCGCGCTGATCGCCGGCGTGCTGCTGGCCGAGACGGAATTCAAGCACGAGGTCGAGCTGATGGTCGAACCGTTCAAGGGCCTGCTCATGGGGCTGTTCTTCATGACCGTCGGGATGGGCATGGACCCGCTGCAGATCGTGCATGCGCCGCTGTGGCTCGCGTGCGCGGTGCTCGGACTCGTGCTGCTCAAGGGCGCCGTCATCGCGCCGCTGCTGCGGCTCGGCGGCCTGCCGTGGGGCCGTGCGATCGAAGGCGGCCTGCTGCTGGGCCAGGGCGGCGAATTCGCGTTCATCGTCATCGGCGACGCGATCGCGGCGCGGCTGCTGGACGGCGCCCTCGGCGCGCGCGTGATACTGGCCGTCGGCCTGTCGCTGTTCATCACGCCGCTGCTGGCACGGATCGGCCACGCGATCGGCGAGCGCTCCGCCGCGCACGCGCATGCCGCACAGGCGCAGCAGGACGACAACGAACTGGAACAAGCGCGCGGCCGCGTGATCATCGCCGGCTTCGGACGCGTCGGGCAGCAGCTGGCCAAGCTGCTGGCGGCGCAGAACATCCCGTACGTCGCGTTCGAGAACGACGCAAAGATGGTCTCGCGGCTGCACGCGGACGGGGTGCCCGTCTACTTTGGCAACGCGTCCCGGCCGGAGCTGCTGCGCCGCGTGCACGCCGACGAAGCGCCCGCGATCGTGCTGACGATGGACCATCCCGCATCGGCGCTGCAGGCCGTGCGCGGCATCCGGCGCGAATTCCCGCACGTGCAGCTGTACGCGCGCTCGCGCGACGAAAAGCATGCGCGCGCCCTCAAGCGGGCCGGCGCCAACGTCGTCGTGCCCGAGACGCTGGAGGCGAGCCTGCAGTTGTCGGCCTTCGTGCTCGAAGGGATGGGACTGGACGAGCGCGTCGTCGACGACATCGTCGACCGCGAGCGCGACCAGTTCGCCGCGGCCCTCGACGACGCCCGCTCGCGGGAGCGGGACGAGCGCGACGTATAATCCGCGCCGAGAACAACTCATCCATCGGAGACAGAATGGCATCCATTCCGAACGGACCGCACAACGGTCCGGACCATCGACTGCAGGGCGCGCTGGGCCACATCCGCGTGCTCGACCTGTCGCGCGTGCTGGCGGGCCCTTGGTGCTCGCAGAACCTGGCCGACCTCGGCGCCGACGTCATCAAGATCGAGCGCCCCGGCGCCGGCGACGACACGCGCGCGTGGGGCCCGCCGTACGCCCCGGACGCATCCGGCCAGCCGACCACGGAAGCGGCGTACTACCTGTCCGCGAACCGCGGCAAGCGCTCGCTCACGGTCGACATCGCGGCGGAGCAAGGCCAGGCGCTGCTGCGCGACCTGGTGCGCCACTGCGACGTCGTGCTGGAAAACTTCAAGGTCGGCCACCTCAAGCGCTATGGCCTCGACTACGCGACGCTGAAGGCCATCAAGCCGGACCTCGTCTACTGCTCCATCACGGGCTTCGGCCAGGACGGGCCGTACGCGCACCGCGCCGGCTACGATTTCCTCATCCAGGGCATGGGCGGGCTGATGTCGGTCACGGGCGAGCGCGACGACCTGCCGGGCGGCGGCCCGCAAAAAGTCGGCGTGGCGCTGACCGACCTGATGACCGGCATGTACGCGACCGTCGCCGTGCTCGCGGCCCTCACGCACCGCGACCGCACGGGCGAGGGCCAGCACATCGACATGGCGCTGCTCGACACGCAGGTCGCGATGCTCGCGAACGTCGGCAGCAACTACCTGAACAGCGGCAAGCGGCCCAGGCGCTGGGGCAATGCGCACGCCAACATCGTGCCGTACCAGACGTTCGCGTGCAGCGACGGCCACATCATCGTCGCCGCGGGCAACGACGGCCAGTACCAGAAATTCGTCGAAGCGGGCGGCCGGCCGGCGCTGGCGCGCGACCCGCGCTTCGCCACCAATCCGCTGCGCGTGCAGAACCGCGACCTGCTCGTGCCGCTGCTGGCCGACATGGTGCGCCAGCAGCCGCGCGACGCGTGGATCGCGATGCTGGAAGCCGTCGGCGTGCCGTGCGGTCCGATCAACGACCTGGACGAGGTGTTCGCCAACGAGCAGGTGCGCGCGCGCGGCATGGAGATCGCGCTGCCGCATCCGACCGCCGGCAACGTGAAACTGGTGCGCAGCCCGATGCGAATGTCGGCCACGCCGGCGACGAGCAGCCTGGCGCCGCCGCTGCTGGGCGAGCACACGGCCGAGGTCCTGCGCGACGTGCTGGGCAAGAACGACGAGGAGATCGCGGCGCTGCGCGCGGGCGGCATTGTGTGAACCCCATCGCATCGATGAGTTGACAATTTGCGGACAGACACGGATGATGGCCGCCATGAAATCCGCACCCATCTCTTTCGTTCTCGTACTCGCCTGCGCACCGGCCATTGCGCAGGAAGCGCCGGCGTGGATCGGCAAGCCGGACTGCCGCCTGGCCGCCGTGAAGCCGCCGCCCGCGCAGGCGGCTACCTGGAACGGCGGCTGCAAGAACGGTTACGCTGAAGGCAAGGGCGCGCTGGACTGGACGGATGCGGCCGGCAATCACTACAAGCTGGAAGCGGAATTCGCTGCGGGCCGGACGCGCGGCGAAGGCACACTGCACTACCCGCACGGCTCGATCTACACGGGCACGCTCAAGGACGGCCGGCCGGACGGGCACGGCTATTTCCGCGAGCCGAACGGCGACCAGTACGAGGGCGACATCCGGGAGGGCAAGCTCATGGGGCCCGGCGAAGCCCTGTACGCGAACGGCGACGATTACAAGGGCGAGTTCAAGAACAACCAGCCTGACGGCACCGGCACGATCACCTGGGCGCTCGGCGGCCGCTACGAAGGCGGCTGGAAGAATGGCGAACCGAGCGGTCCGGGCAAGATCGTCTACGCGGGCGGCGCCGGGCGCGAAGTGGCGGTGCAGGATGGGCGAGATCCGGGCCGGCCGCGCGCCGTCGCGCCCGACGGGACCTACACGGTCAAACAGAAATTCGCCACGATCGGCACGACGTTCCGGCGCGACGCGGCACGCGGCATTCCGGTGCCGCCCGAGCGGGGCTTCAAGGAATTGACCGCGGCGGAGCAGGCCACCATCGCCAACTGGTATCCCGCGCTCGCACCTGGGGACGAGCCGCCGTATCCGGCCAAGGGGCCCGCCGAGTTCCTCAGGGCGATCGTGAGCATCGTCAACAAGACGCTCGCGGAAGGCGACGTCACCGTGTACGTGCTGGTGGGTACCGACGGCAAGGCCCGCAGCGTCAGGGCGATCGGCCTGAACGATCCCGAGGTGCGCAAGACCGTCGCGACCGTGGCCAGCCTGATGCAATACAAACCAGCCGTCTGCGCCGGGCAACCGTGCGAGATGGTCTATCCTTATCGTCTCCGGCTGGGGCTGGAACCCTGAACGCCACGGCGCGCCGTGGCGCCCGGACGATCAGTGCAGCTTGTGCTTCAGGTCGGACAGCTCGGCGTGCACGCGGGTCACGGCCGCTTCCAGGTGGGCCGGCATGGTCGGCAGCGAGCGGCTGATGCGCTTGGCTTCGTCGCCCATGTCTTCCAGGTTGTCCACGCATTGCTGGATGCGCTGCTGGTCGTTCGACTGCATGACGCTCTGCGCCTGCTTGGCTTCGCGCGACAGCTTGTCGATCACGTTGCGGATCTCGTCCGGTGCGTCGCCGGCCTGTTTGCAGGCCTGTTCGGCCTCCTGGATGGTTTGCTGAATATGAGTGAATCGCTGCTGGATTTCGTTTGCTTGCAACATGACGTGCTCCTTGCATTGATGGCTCGTGTCCACATCCGCCGGGGATGCGGGGCTGGAGCGTCATGGTAGTCCTGTTGGGAATCGAGGGGCGCACGAACCGTATTGACGAGCTCAGCGCCCCTCCCCGGAATTACCGGATTTGATGACGCAAACGTCTCGTGGGCACGGGGTGCCCACCCTACGGCTTCGATTTGGTGATACAAACGTCCGGTGGGCACGGGGTGCCCACCCTACGGCCTCGGTTGCACGTAGGGTGGGCTCCCCGAGCCCGCCATTGCGACGCATGCGTTACGGATACTCGGCGTCGATCTCGGACCCGGCGTAGTTTTCGAGCTCCACGAACAGCTGCTTCATGGGCACCTTGCCCGCGATATTCTGCAGCAGGATGCTGTTGCGATAGCTCGCGATGCGGTCCGCGATGATGGCCTGGTGCGGCGCCGGGACGTGTTCCAGCAGCGCGGCCCAGCCGGCCTCGAAGTCCGGCTTGCTCTTGCGGACGGTCTGCACGAAGCGTTCGAATTCCTTCTGCCCCGTGCGCGCGACGATGCGCCCGCCGCCTTCGACGCCGAAGACGATCGCCAGCGCGATCACGCCTTCCGCGTTCAGGTCCGGGTCCTTGACGGGACCTTCCCAGTGATGCCGGCGCAGCCACTGGGCCGCGCGCACGACGGCCTGCACGTCCTTGCGCTGCTTGAGTTGCCCCAGGTAGCGCTCGTAGCCGGTCCACGTCTCGCCCGGGTCGGCCGTGCAGATGTCGACGAACAGTTCCTTGAGGCGCCGCTGCGAATACACCGGGTCGGCGTCGAACTCGCCGATCAGCGTGTCTTCCGGCAGCGCCGCGAGTTCGCGGATCAGGCGGAAGCCTTGCTGGAACACGTATTCCGCGCCCTCGCCCAGCAGCACGTCGAGCGCGTCCAGGTCGCCCTGCTCGTCGTCGCGCTGTTCCATCTCTTCCTTGACGAGATGTTCCAGGCCCAGCGACACGCCGCCGATCGTCAGCAGCTGCGCGCGCTGGATGCCCTCGGCCGTGCGGTCGTTGGTGAACTTCTCGGCCACCATCGCGGTGATGCCCGAGAGCTCGTCGGCCAGGCCGGCCGCCTCGTCGGCGTCCGCGTGCGCGGCGATCAGCCGGATCGCGCGGATCAGCCGGGGCGGTTTTTCGATGACGATTGCCGGCAGCATCGCGCTTGCAAGCCCCGTCACGAGAAGATGTCCGTGCCGATGCTGCGGCGGCCGCTGCGGCGCGGCATGCCGCGCACGGACGGCACCTGCTTGCGCAGGCGGTACAGCAGTTCGCGCGTGCCGCGCTGCTGGAATTCCGTCTCTTCGTCCGGATCGTCCGGCAGCTCGACGTCCGCGAGGTCGGCCGTGTTGCGGTATTCCGGGAACAGCTCCAGCAGCGAGCGCTGCCAGCCGTCCTCGCTGGCCTTGGCCAGGTCGACGGCGAGCGGCACGACGTCGCTGTCGGACGTCGTGTGCACGTTGATGTGCGGGCCGCGGTTGTTGATCTCGCCCGCCACTTCGAGGATCTCGCGCGGCGCCAGCGACCACACGATGGCGAACGCGGTCGCGCCGTAGTCGGTAGCGGACGCTTCCGTCAGCAGCTCCTGGCGGCGGTTTTCGTCATCCGTCGCGTAGACCACGCCGTGGATGTGGTTGAACAGGTTCTCGGCGATGCGCTCGGGATCGTCCTCGATCATGTCGTCCGGCCAGGTGGCGGCCAGGTAGGCGAGGCTCTCGGCCCACGCCTTGGGCGGCACGAGCAGGGTCGCGAGGGACGTCTTGGCCCCGTCGAAACCGGCCAGGTGCAGCGCCGTCACCTGCGGCGGCAACGTCGACAGCACTTCGGCCACCGCGTAATCGCCATGCTCGTCGGCGGCCTGCGACAGCGCCTCCTCGGCGTGCTGCAGCGAACCGGCCAGCACGAGCTCGCCGACCTGCTTGCTCAGCGCGGGCAGATTGGATTTGTTGTCGTCGCTCATTCGCGCTCACCTCCATCCTGGTCGAACAGCTGGGAGAAATCGTCGCCGACGGACGTCTCGTCGAGTTCCTCGTCGTCGCCTTCGTCGTTTCTGGCCAGCTGGTCGAGCGACTGGTCGTCGTCTTCCCAGCGGGCCTGGTTCTTGTACAGGAACGCCGTCACGATGGCCTGGCGCGCCAGCTCGGGATGGTTGTCGCAGATGGCCGCGTACATGGCGCGGCCCGCGTCGTCGCCGTCGCAGTTGGCCATGCCAAATACCTTCGCCGGATCGCCGCCCTCGTAATCGTAGGCTTCGCGGATCAGGCCTTTGGGGTCCGTGAAGCGGATGCGGTCGACGAGCGCGAACGCCATCATGTTGACGTCGTCGAGGCCGTCGCCGTTGGCGTATTCGGACACGAGGGCCTGCACCATCATGTCGTAGTTCTTGCGGTTGGGCGGGTCACCCAGGGTGCCTTCGATCTGACCTTCCAGCTCGCGCGACTGGAAGGCGAACTCCGGATGTACTTTTTTCATGATTGACTCGTATTCTGTTGGATGGGCTCAGGCGGGAATGTTCACGCCGTTCAGGGCGAACACCGAGCGCCACAGCTCGAACGCCTCGCTTTCCGCGTCGAGCACGATGCGGTGGTTCACGCTCTGGTCGTATTCCGCGCGCCTGGCCGGGTCGGACAGGACTTCATAGGCCTTCGTGACGGCCTTGAAGCGCGCTTCCGCGCCCGGCGCCTGGTTGCGGTCCGGGTGGTAGCGCATGGCGAGCGACCGGTAGACCTTCTTGATGTCGTCGTCGCTGGCATTCGGCGCGACGCCGAGGATCGCGTATAAATTTTCCACTTGGAACTCTCCGGCTGTGGCCGAAAAAACATTAAACCGGGATTATCCTATAGAAAGCGCCAACTTGACAGGCCGCCCCCGACGATGACCCGCCCAGTATGCGGACTGCCCTGCGGGCAAACCGTGCGCTTGACCACATAGCGGCCCGGATGCCGTCTTCTACGGTAAAATGCCGGGAATCATACCCATCCAACAATAGGTTTCATGAGTAACGACAAGAACGCCGCGGCGGCCACCCCGTCACCGAATTTTGTCCGTGCGATCGTCGAATCCGACATCGCCGCGGGCACCCACACGCGTGCCGGCATGCCGTCCGTGATCACGCGCTTCCCGCCGGAGCCGAACGGCTACCTGCACGTGGGCCATGCCAAATCCATCTGCCTGAACTTCGGCCTGGCGCGCGACTACCAGGGCCGTTGCCACCTGCGTTTCGACGACACCAATCCGGAAAAAGAGGACCAGGAATACGTCGACACGATCATGGACAGCGTCAAGTGGCTCGGGTTCACGTGGGAGCAAGGCGGGCAGGAATACCTGCACTACGCCAGCGACTACTTCGACCAGCTGTACGCGATGGCCGAATACCTGATCGAGAACGGCAAGGCCTACGTCGACAGCCAGAGCGCCGAAGACATGTCGCGCAACCGCGGCAACTTCGGTACGCCGGGCACGAACTCGCCGTTCCGCGACCGTCCGGCCGCCGAATCGCTGCAGCTGTTCCGCGACATGAAGGCCGGCAAGTACAAGGATGGCGAGCACATCCTGCGCGCCAGGATGAGCGAGGATGCGATGTCCTCGCCCATCATGACGAACCGCGATCCGGCCCTGTACCGCATCCGCCACGCGCATCACCACCGCACGGGCGACGCGTGGTGCATCTACCCGATGTACGACTACACGCACCCGATCTCGGACGCGCTGGAGAACATCACGCACTCGCTGTGCACGCTGGAGTTCCAGGACCACCGCCCGTTCTACGACTGGCTCGTGGAGACGCTGGCCGAGGGCGGCTTCTTCGAGCGTCCCGTGCCGCGCCAGTACGAATTCGCGCGCCTGAACCTGACCTACGTCGTCACGTCCAAGCGCAAGCTGCGCCAGCTCGTGGTCGACGGCGTCGTGTCCGGCTGGGACGACCCGCGCATGCCCACGATCGTCGGCCTGCGCCGCCGCGGCTACACGCCGGAATCGATCCAGCTGTTCTGCGAGCGCATCGGCGTCTCCAAGGCCGACGGCTGGATCGACATGAGCACGCTGGAAGGCGCCCTGCGCGACGACCTCGACCCGAAGGCGCCGCGCGCCGTCGCGGTGCTGCGTCCGCTCAAGCTGATCGTCGATAACTTCCCGGAAAACGAGACGGTCGAATGCAGCGCGCCCGTCCACCCGCACCATCCGGAATGGGGCACCCGTTCGTTCCCGTTCTCGCGCGAACTGTGGATCGAGCAGGAAGACTTCATGGAAGTGCCGACCAAGGGCTACCACCGCTTCACGCCGCCGGTCGACGACAAGCCGGGTGCCCGCGTGCGCCTGAAATACGGTTTCGTCGCCGAGTGCACCGGTTTCGACAAGGACGCGGACGGCAACGTCGTCGCCGTGCACGTGAATTATTTCCCGGACTCGAAATCGGGCACGCCCGGCGCGGACACCTACAAGGTCAAGGGCAACATCACCTGGGTCAGCGCCGGCCACGCGCTGGAAGCCGAAGTGCGCCTGTACGACCGCCTGTTCCTCGACCCGCAGCCGGACGGCGGCGGCAAGGATTTCATGAGCGTGCTGAATCCGAACGCGCTGGAAGTCGTCACCGCCTGGCTGGAACCGGGGCTGGCCCAGGCCGCGCCGGACCAGCGCTTCCAGTTCGAGCGCCACGGTTATTTCGTCGCCGACCGCGTCGACTCGCAACCGGGCAAGCCCGTGTTCAACCGTGTCACGACGCTCAAGGACAGCTGGGGCAAGGCGTAAGGCCTCCCTCCGTTTGATCTAGCGCAAAGCCCGGCTCATTGATGATCCGGGCTTTTTCTTTGGCTCATTGGGAATCCAGTGTCGCGCGTGGTCGACAACTCCCCGATCTGCTAGGTTCGTCCGCCACCCAAGCCAAGTAAGTTGTAATAAATCAACAAGTCCGAGGCACCTGCGGAACGTCATGTCGACCTCGCTGAGAGACGCATTTTCCGTCACCCGCTTTTCATTCTGGACCGGCGTCATGCTCTCGACGCTGGTCGGCGGAATGCTGTACGCGATCACGACGCGTTCGATCGAAAGCGATGTGCAGGAGCGCTTCGTCCGGCATGCGAAATACGCGCAGGCCGTGATCAATATGCGCATCAAGTCGTACACGGACCTGTTGCGCGGCGCGGCCAGCGTGCTGCAGAGCGGCGACACGAACAGCCACCGCCAGTTCCACGATTACGTGCAAGGGCTGCGCCTGGCCACGAATTACCCGGCCGTCGACACCTTGAACTTCGCCGCCTGGGTGCTCGAAGAGGACCGCCCGCAGTTCGAGGCCGAATTCACGCGGGAACTGCAGGCATTCCTCGGTCCGGGCGCCCGCCCGGTCATCACGCCGGCCGGCATCCGCCCCGCCTACCTCATCGTCAGCTACATCGAACCGGATGCGAACAACACACGGCTGTATGGCCTCGACCTGATGGGCAATCCGTACTTCCACACACAGCTCGTCCAGTCGCGCGACGACGGCCAGCTGCGCGCATCCGGCCGGCCGATCGCGGCGCTGTCGACGCCGGGCGACAATCACCTGGGCATGCGCATGCCGGTGTACCGGCACGGATCGATGCTCGTCAACGCCGAGCAGCGCCGCGCGGCGTACCTGGGCTCGCTCGGCATCGCATTCAGCCTGCCCAAGCTGCTGCACGGCGTGATGGACGAGATGCCGATTCCCGGCGTGCGCATGACCCTGTTCGACGTCGGCCCGCGCGACGTGATCGGCCACGATACGGCCACCTGGCCCAAGGTGCTGTTCGACAGCCGGGGCAGCGCCAGCAACCCCACGCCGCCGCTCGCCGGCGGCAATGACGTATTCACGGCCACGCTGCCGCTCGACTTCAACGGCCGTCCCTGGCAGACCACGTACAGCGTCCCGAAAGCCCGTCTGCGCACGAATTTCGACGTCTATTATCCGAAGCTGATGATGGCGTTCGGCTTCCTCGGCTCCATCCTGCTGTACGCCCTGCTGCACATCCTGACGTCGTCGCGCCGCGCCGCCCTCGGACTCGCGCAGGAAATGACGAGCGAGCTGCGCGAAAGCCAGGCCAGGCTGCAGATGTCGCACCAGAAGCTGCGGCGCCTGGCCGACCACGCCTACCAGATCAAGGAAATGGAACGCAAGCGCATCGCGCGCGAGATCCACGACGACCTCGGCCAGAGTCTGCTGGCGCTGCGCATCGAGGCCGAACTGCTGGCCGGACGCACGAAGGGCACGCACAGCCACCTGCACAAGCGTGCCCGCGCCACCTTGATACAAATCGACACGACGATCAAGAGCGTGCGCCAGATCATCAACGACCTGCGCCCGACCGTGCTCGAC
>NZ_LMCY01000013.1:68811-68907 GCF_001425685.1 Massilia sp. Root335
AGTGCGAGATCCAGGACGACCACGGCGAGATCGCCCTGCCCGACCACTGCGCCACGGCCTTCTTCCGCATCCTGCAGGAATCGCTCACGAACATCG
>NZ_LMCY01000013.1:69036-69163 GCF_001425685.1 Massilia sp. Root335
ACTGCGCCTGAACGGCGGCTGGCTGTCGCTCACGGTCCGTGACGACGGTTGCGGCCTGCCGCCTGGCGGGCGCAACAAATACGGTTCGTTCGGCCTGGTCGGCATCGAGGAGCGCATCGTGATCCTC
>NZ_LMCY01000013.1:69186-71801 GCF_001425685.1 Massilia sp. Root335
CGTGTCCGCGCCCGTCATCGGCGGTCCCGCACCGGCCATCCCTCAACCGCAGGAACACGGCTCGGGCTCGGCCGTCATCTGATCTCTCCCCTCCGCTGAAACGATGGCGGCCATCCCGGCGCGCCAGGCCTGCGCACGTCCATTCCTTCCGGGTATCGCTACTTCATAAAATGAAAATTGTGTAGCGATCACGACAACAAATGTTGTTTCTTTGACAAATATCAATATCTGAGCAGATTGCCTCAACTACATTGATAACGTGTAAGGCGCGCCAACGAAACGACCGGTTTCTTGGCAGATGTCATCACGAACTTTGGAGAATTAACGTCCTGTCCCGGCCCGACAAGCCAGCACAACCATAACTAGGGAATGAGTCACAACGAGATCTTCAACAAATCAACAACGAATGAGGATGAACAACATGAACGCTAACGACCTGTTTAACGCCGTCATGCAACTCGACCTGGAACCGATCAAAACGAAACTGATGCATGTGGAATCAGGCGAGGGCTGGAGTCTCGACCAGGCGAATGCCGTGGAAAAGGAATACCGGCGTTTCCTGTGCCTGATGAAGATGTATCCGGATGAAGCCATCGCCCCTCTCGTCGACGTCGACACGTTCTGGCACTACCACATTCTCGACACGATGAAGTACGCGGCCGACTGCGAACAAGCCTTCGGCTACTTCGTCCATCACTACCCGTACGTCGGCCTGCGCGGCGACGACGACGCGCAGTTCCGCATCGACAGCGGCGAACGCATGCAGGGCCTGTACGAAGCCACGTTCGGCGAAGCCTATCCGGTCGCCGGTGCGACCCCGGTCGAACAACCGGATGCGCTGGCCTATTGCGCCGGCCCGTGGGACAAGCGCGACGCACGCGGCGCGGATCCCATCCGGATTTCCGCCGCCTACTGCGCCGGTCCGTGGGACAAGCAGGGTGCCTCCGCCGGCGGCCGGACGGCCACCGCCTACTGCGCGGGCCCGTGGGACCAACGAGACGCACGCGCCGCGGGCCGGACCGACACCGCCTACTGCGCCGGCCCGTGGGACAAACCACACGCACACGGCGCGGCCGTGGCCGCTACTGCCTATTGCGCCGGCCCCTGGGACAAGCAAAACACGCGCGGCGTCGCCAAAGCCGCCACCGCCTACTGCGCCGGCCCATGGGACAAGCGAGACACGCGCGGCGTCGCCAAAGCGGCCACTGCCTACTGCGCCGGTCCGTGGGACAAGCGAGACACGCGCGCCGCCGCCAAAGCGGCCACTGCCTACTGCGCCGGTCCGTGGGCGCCGGCGGGCGCGCCGGCGGCACTGAACGTCTGACGAATGCGACACGGGAAGGGCGTTCCTCGTACGCACTTCCCGGCGCCGACGACTTGCCCGCGCCGGCGCCGACGCGGGCTTTTTTCGTTCCCAATAATTGCCGCCATCAACAACTGTTCGAACTGCTAGGTTCGCATCACATCCGTTGCGGGTAAGTTGCAAAATACAAATGTCACATGTCCGGCAAGATCCAGCGTCACGCCCAGGGAAGATTATGCAGACAGTCCTGAGAGACGCCTTTTCGGTCAACCGGTTCTCGTTCTGGACCGGCGCACTGCTGTCGGCGCTGGTCGGAAGCGCACTGTATGTGCTGACCCAGCGCTCGATCGAGAACAATGCCCACGAACGCTTCATCAATCACGCGAAGTACGCGCAAAGTGTCATCAGCGTGCGCATCAAGTCGTATACCGACCTGCTGCGCGCCACGGGAAGCCTGATCCACAGCAACGATATCCTGAGCCACCGCAGGCTCCACGAATACGTGCACGGACTGGACCTGGCCACCAACTTTCCCGCGGTCGACTCGATCAATTTTGCGCTTTACGTCACCGATGCGCAGCGCCAGGCTTTCCTCGACGATCTGCGCGAGGAAACCCAACGTCACGTCAACGCCACGCCCCCCCTGGAGATCATGCCGCCAGGCCGGCGCGAAGCCTATCTGATCGTCGGCTACATCGAACCGGACCAGCCCAATCCGCGCCATTACGGCATCGATCTGATGGCCAACCCTTATTTCAGTAAGCAACTGGCCGAGTCGCGTGACAATGCGACGCTGTATGCCTCCGGCACGCCCATCCTCGCGCTGTCCGGGCCCAACGATAACCATCTGGGCATGCGCATGCCGATCTATTATTCCGGCGCCGCGGTGGACACCGTGGAACAGCGTCGCGCGGCCTACGTCGGCTCGCTTGGCATCGCCTTCAGCGCGCCGAAGCTCCTGTTCGGCGTCATGGACGAGATTCCGATCACGGGGTTGCGCATGACGCTGTTCGACATCGGCCCCGGCCTGGATGCCCATGGACGCGAAACCGCGGGGCTGCCGCGCACCCTGTTCGACAGCCGGGGCACCAGCAAGGACCCGACGCCGGCGCTCGACGCGAGCGACAATATGTTTTCCGTGACCCTGCCACTGGATTTCAACGGCCGCACCTGGAAAACGACGTTCAGCGCGCCCAAGAGCGCCCTCTACACCGAGTTCGACGACTATTACCCGAAGCTGATGATGGCATTCGGCTTCCTCGGCTCCATCCTGCTGTACGCCCTGCTGCACACGCTGACCTCGTCGCGGCGC
>NZ_LMCY01000014.1:0-161 GCF_001425685.1 Massilia sp. Root335
GATCCAATTTCAGCCGGCGGGCCGCGAACAACTTGGGTTCCCGCCTGCGCGGGAACGACGGTTCGAAGCCGGACGCGTCGCCTCCGTGCACTCGCCGTCGCGCACACCCGTCGTCCCCGCGAAGGCGGGGATCCAATTTCAGCCGGCGGGCCGCGAACAAC
>NZ_LMCY01000014.1:187-11734 GCF_001425685.1 Massilia sp. Root335
TATGAATTTAGCGGGCCGCGAACGACGGTGTCGATGCTGAAGGCGAGTGCAGCGCCTGCTACCGCCCCAGCCTCAGATCGAACTTCCACGTCACCAGCCGGAACACGACGATGAACATCGCGCTGGACCACAGCGCGAAGTCGTGCGGGAAGCCGTTCATCCCCAGCAGCAGGAACATCCAGTTGCCGAGGAATGCGCAGATGGCGTAGGGCTTGCCGTCCCGGAACACCATCGGCACTTCGTTGCAGACGATGTCGCGCATCACGCCGCCGCAGATCCCCGTGATCACGCCCATCATCGAGGCGATGAACAGGGGCATGCGCGCGTCCAGCGCGGACGACACGCCGGCCACGGAAAACAGGCCCAGGCCGACGGCGTCGGCGATCACGATCAGCCGTTCCGACACGATCTGGCGCAGCGTGCGGATCAGCGGCGTCGCGACCAGCGCCAGCACGAAGATCAGGATCGCGTATTCCTGGTGGATCACCCAGAACAGCGGCCGTTTATCCAGCAGGATGTCGCGCACGGTGCCGCCGCCGAACGCCGCGATGAAGGCGACCGTGAACACCCCCACCACATCCATGCGCTTGCGCCGGGCCTCGATGAAACCCGAGAACGCGCCGACCAGGATCGCGACGATCTCGATGACGGTGATGAGGTGGATGCCGCGGCCCGTTGTCTCCATCTTGCTAGACTAACATGCCGACCCCGGCGCCGTCAGCCCCGAAGGGTGGGCACCCCGTGCCCACGCGGAAGCAGGCATCACGCACGCGTCGCGCGTGGGCGGAGGGCCGCCCACCCTACAAGTTCGGCGCCAGCGGCAGCCGCACGGCAAACACCACCTTGCCGTCCTCGTGGCGGTAGGCGATCTCGCCCTCGTGCTCGCGCACGATCTGCTGGGCGATGTACAGTCCGAGGCCCATGCCCGTGCGGTTGCGCGGATTGTTCAGCGCGCTGCGCTTGAACGGATTGAACAGCGCGGCCTCCGTCTCCGGGGCGATCGGGCTGCCCGCGTTCGCCACTTCCAGCACGGCCTGGCCGTCCGCCGGTGCCAGGCGGATCGCGATCGGCTGGTTCGGTTCGCCGTGGTGGCGCGCATTCGACAGCAGGTTCGAGATCACCTGGCCCAGGCGGCCGCCGTCCGCCAGCACGAACGCCGGGCCCAGCGTGTGCGCGTCGTAGACGATGGTGGGGTAGGCGAGGCGCGCTTCCTCGACCATGTCCTCGACCAGGGCCGCGAGGTCGACCGGCTCCAGGTCGATGCCCAGGCCCATGCCGCGGTCGATGCGGCTCATGTCCAGCACCTGGCCGATCATGCGCTGCATGCGGTTGCTGGACGAGCGGATGCGCGTGCCCAGCGTCCCCTTGTTGCTGCCGGCGTCCGTCCGCTCCAGCACCAGGCCCGCCATGTTGATCGAGTTGAGCGGGTCGCGCAGGTCGTGGCCCAGCATCGCGAGCAGCTGGGCACGCGTCGCTTCGGTCTGGGCGCGGCGCGTGTTCGAGACGCGCGCGAGTTCCCCGAGCATCATGCGCGCATGGGTGAGGATGCCGTCCTCCCACGGGTGGGCGCGGCCGCGCACCGTCTCGATCCAGGCGTCGAACGACCCCCGCGGCGTCAGGCGTTCGCCCATCGGGCCGGCCGTGCTCTTGTCCGGCTTGCCGCACCACGCCACTTCCTCGACCTGTTCCGTGCGCAGCAGCACGCACCAGCCGCCGCTGGGCGGATCGAACGGCAGGCCCAGCATGCCGGCCCATTTGCCGAGCCGGGGCCGGAGCGCGTCCGGCCAGTCCCGCACGCAGCCGCGCGTGACGACGTCGCTCGGTTCGGCCGGCAGCGACGCGACGACGGCCTCGCCCAGCGCCTGGTCGATGCCGCGGCAGACGATGCGCCCGTACTGGGTCACGATCAGCGCTTGCGCGTGCGTGGAGTCGAGCAGCCCGTCGCCGTGCTGGAGGAGGGCGTCGAGCGGATCGTCTTCCAGCAGCAGCGATTCGACGAGCCGCGTGCGGACCTGCGCCGCGTGTTCCACGAGCGCCGCGTCCTCGCGCGATTCGATGCTTTGGACGGTCGACGCGATCACTTGCGCCAGCACGTCGGCCGCCATGCGCACGGAGTAGGGCACGCGTTTCGGCGCCATGTGGTGGCAGGCGACCAGTCCCCACAGGCGGCCGCCCACGACGATCGACACGCTCATCGACGCGCCGACGCCCATGTTCTGCAGGTACTCGACGTGGATCGGCGAGACGCTGCGCAGCACGGCGAAGCTCATGTCGAGCGGCGCCGCGGCGGGCAGGCCCAAAAGCGGCACGGCGTGGTAGCCCACGTCGGCGATCATGCGCAGGGTGTTCAGCACGTACAGGCGGCGCGCCTGCGGCGGGATGTCGCCGGCCGGGTAGCGCTGGCCGAGGTAGGGCACGAGGTCGTCGCGGCGCGCCTCGGCCACCACGTCGCCGGAATCGTCGCCGCGGAACCGGTAGGCCATCACGCGGTCGAAGCCCGTGAAGTCGCGCACCTGGCGCACGGCCGTCTCCAGCAGGCCCTCGATGGTGCGCTGGCGGCGCAGGCGGTCGATCGACGAATGCGCCTTGATCGCGAACTGGGCGACTTCGGCCATGCCGACGTCGCGCGCCTCGAATTCGACGTGCACGCGCCGTGCGTGCGCGTGCACGACGCAGTCGTAGTCGCGGCCGCCGATGGCGACGGCCGCCACCATGGCCGGCGCTTCACCGCTGTCGGTCGTGGCGATGCATTCCTGGATGAGTTCCGTCACCGCCTGCGGCAGGCCCAGCGCGCCGTACGGCTGGCCCAGTGCGGGCGCGGTGCCCGCGATCGCGGCGATGTTGGCGCTCCAGCCTTCGATGAGCCCGGTGTCCGACAGGAAGATGAGCGCGCCGTGCGGCTGGATCGAGCCGGGGATGTGGATCGGTTCGTCCGCGCAATTGTGCAGGTCGACCCGCCGCGGCGCTGCCATCGGAACTGGCGTGCTGGACTCCACTCATTCATCCTTATGCTGGCGGCGCCAGGACGGCGCGACGGTGCCTGCATATTACAGCGTTCGCCAAATCGCCGCGGATTTTTGTCAACTAAACACGGCCCGTACGGACGTGTCATGACACATTCAGCGGTCGTCGAGCGCGGGACGCAGAAGGACGATCAGGGCGCCGTTGCCGCCGTCGGCCCGGTTCGCCACGCAGAAGGCGACCACGTCGCTCGTCTGCACGAGCCAGCTGTGGACCATGCCGCGCAGGACGGGCTCGCCGCCGGCCGAGCCATAGCCCACGCCGTGGATGATGCGCACGCAGCGGATGCCGCGCTTGCTGGATTTGCGCAGGTAGGCGTCGACGTGGCGGCGCGCCAGGTCGCGCGTGAGGCCGTGCAGGTCCAGCTCGTCCTCGACGGGCCAGTGGCGCTTGCGCAGCTTCTTGACGACGTCCGGGCCGACGCCTGGCGCCGACCAGCTGAGGGAGGGGTCTTCGTCGAGCAGGCCGTCGACGTCGAACTGGTCGGAGAGCATCGATTCGCGCAGCACGGCCGCCGTTTCTTCCTCGGCGGTGCGGGGACGCGCGGGCAGCGGCGTGCCGCGCGTCTCGAAATCGTGCATCGGGCGCCACACGTAGCGGTCGGATTCGGGCATCCTGACGACGTCCTTGACGGCCGCGCCGAATTCGACGGCGTGCTCGCGCGCGAGGCGTTCGCGCTTGTCGCGCTCGGCCTTTTCGATGGCGCGCTGCCTTTCGTCTTCCTTGAGCTTGTCGCGCAAGGATTTTAATTCCGAAAATTGTTTCATCATTGCTGCCGCAATTTACTTCACCTGCCTGCCCCCGGCAAGCAGGCGTATCGCCATCGAACAGCCTGCAAAAATTATTCCAGGGCTTCCAGGTAGCGCTGGGCATCCAGCGCGGCCATGCAGCCCGAGCCCGACGACGTGATCGCCTGGCGGTACACGTGGTCCTGCACGTCGCCGGCCGCGAACACGCCCGGCACGCTGGTCGCCGTGGCCATGCCTTCGCTGCCGCCGCGGGTCTTGAGGTAGCCGTTATGCATGTCCAGCTGGCCTTCGAAGATGCCCGTGTTCGGCTTGTGGCCGATCGCCACGAACAGGCCGTGCACCGTGAGCTCCTTGGTCGCGCCGCCGTCCGTCGACTTCAGCCGCACGCCCGTCACGCCGCTCTGGTCGCCCTTGACCTCGTCCAGCGTCTGGTTCAGCTCCAGCACGATCTTGCCCTCGGCGACCCTGCTCATCAGGCGGTCGACGAGGATGGGCTCGGCGCGGAACTTCTCGCGGCGGTGGATCAGCGTGACCTTGGTCGCGATGTTCGACAGGTACAGCGCTTCCTCGACGGCCGTGTTGCCGCCGCCGATCACGGCGACTTCCTGGTTGCGGTAGAAGAAGCCGTCGCAGGTCGCGCACGCCGACACGCCCTTGCCCATGAATTCCTGCTCGCTGGGCAGGCCGAGGTACTGGGCGGAGGCGCCGGTCGCGATGATCAGCGCGTCGCACGTGAATTCGTGCGAATCGCCCACCAGGCGGATCGGCTTCTCGTTCAAGAAGGTCGTGTGGATATGGTCGAACACGATTTCCGTATTGAAGCGCTCGGCGTGCTGCAGCAGGCGCTGCATCAGTTCCGGACCCTGGACGCCCAGCGGATCGCCCGGCCAGTTCTCGACGTCCGTCGTCGTCATCAGCTGACCACCCTGCTCGACACCGGTCACCAGCATCGGACTGAGATTGGCTCGCGCCGCATAGACGGCGGCGCTGTAACCGGCGGGGCCGGAACCGAGGATCAGGACTTTGGCGTGTTTGCGAGTGGTCATGTGTGAACTTCTTCTATTGGATGATGCCCGGAAAGTGGGGCCGGGCAGAGCGGAATCAAGAGGCGTTGAACCCGGGATTATAGTCGATGATGCACGTGAGCATGAATCGTGGGGCCTGCGCGGCAATATATCGCTTAGAATGGTCATCTTTGGGGCATTGTTACCCGGCAGTACCGTTTCAAACCGCAATGAGCAAGAATAGTCCATCGACGAGCACGACCTATACTCACAAGCCGAGGCCGCCGCGCCAGCCGCTGCCGAACCGGCTCGTGCGCCTGTTGTCGGAGGCGCGCTGGCTCGCCATGTCCGTCGCGCTGTTGTATTTCGTCCTCATCTTGCTCAGCTATAACAAGGCCGATCCGGGCTGGTCGCACGAGAACGCCGTCGCCCACGTCGCCAACCTGGGCGGCCGCGCCGGCGCCTGGCTGGCCGACCTGCTGCTGTTCATCTTCGGCTTTTCCGCCTGGTGGTTGTGCGTCTGCTTCACGCGCGCCGTGTGGCAGGGCTACCGGCGCCTGCATTCGCGGTTCATCGTCCAGGAAGCGCAGCAGGAACCCGAGCACCAGGGCGAGACGCTGATCCGCTGGATCGGCTTCGTGCTGATGTTCGCCGGCAGCGTCGGCCTCGAATACCTGCGCATGTGGTCATTGAAGGTCGAGTTGCCGCGCGCCGCCGGCGGCGTGCTGGGCCAGCTGATCGGCCACGCCGCGCACAACGCGTTCGGCTTCACCGGCGCGACCCTGCTCCTGCTGCTGCTGTTCGGCCTCGGCTTTTCCTGGTATTTCCAGGTGTCGTGGCTGGCCGTGGCCGAGCGCATCGGCGAATCCGTCGAGACGAGCTGGGACTGGTTCCGCCTGCGCTACGAAGACCGCGAAGACCGCCGCTACGGCGAGGTCGCGGCGCACAAGCGCGACGAAGTCGTCGTGCACGAGCGCGCCAAGTACGTGGAAAAACACGCCGGTTCGCCCGTGCGGATCGAGACCCCGCGCGACGATGAGTCGGACGACGCGCAGGACACCGCGCCCGCCGCGCCGGGCTTCCTGGCCAAGATGAAGGCCAAGGTCAAGGCGCGCGGCGAGGCGAAGCTGGCCCGCGCCAAGGCCGAGCCGCAGATCGACGACGCCGCTCATGCATCGTCCGCGCCGGCCGCGCCGCCGTTCGCGGCCGAGCCCTCGTTCGACGACGAGCCGGACACCGGGGCCGCCCCGCGCGCGCCGGCGCCCACGCCCGCGAAGGCGCCGCTGCCGCCGGCATCGGCGCCGAACCCGGCCCCGATCAAGATCGAACCGCAGATGGTCACCGTGCCGCGCTCCGAGCGCGCCGAGAAGGAGCGCCAGTCGCACCTGTTCGAGGTCCACGGCGACAGTACCCTGCCGCCGCTGGCGCTGCTGGACGACGCGCCGCCGGCGCAGGAATCCGTCGCCATCGAGACCCTCGAATTCACCAGCCGCCTGATCGAGAAGAAGCTGTCCGACTTCGGTGTCGAGGCGAAGGTCGTGGCCGCGTATCCGGGCCCGGTCGTCACCCGCTACGAGATCGAGCCGGCGACGGGCGTGAAGGGCAGCCAGATCGTCAACCTGGCGCGCGACCTCGCGCGTTCGCTGTCGCTGACGTCGATCCGCGTCGTCGAGACGATCCCCGGCAAGAACTACATGGCGCTGGAACTGCCGAATCCGAAGCGCCAGATCGTGCGCCTGACGGAGATCCTCGGCTCGAAGGTGTATGGCGACAGCGCCTCCAGCCTGACGGTCGCGCTGGGCAAGGACATCGCCGGCAAGCCGGTCGTCGCCGACCTCGCCAAGATGCCGCACCTGCTGGTGGCGGGTACGACCGGTTCCGGCAAATCGGTGGGCATCAACGCGACGATCCTGTCGCTGCTGTACAAGGCCGATCCGGCCGACGTGCGCCTGATCCTGATCGACCCGAAGATGCTGGAGATGTCGGTCTACGAAGGCATTCCGCACCTGCTGGCGCCCGTCGTCACCGACATGCGCCAGGCCGGCCACGCGCTGAACTGGGCCGTGAACGAGATGGAGCGGCGCTACAAGCTGATGTCGAAGCTGGGCGTGCGCAACCTGGCCGGCTACAACGCCAAGATCGCGGAAGCGGCGAAGCGCGAGGAGCACATCCCGAACCCGTTCTCGCTGACGCCGGACGCGCCGGAACCGCTGGACAAGCTGCCGACGATCGTCATCATCATCGACGAGCTGGCCGACCTGATGATGGTGGTGGGCAAGAAGGTCGAGGAACTGATCGCCCGTATCGCGCAGAAGGCGCGCGCGGCCGGCATCCACCTGATCCTGGCGACGCAGCGTCCGTCCGTGGACGTGATCACGGGCCTGATCAAGGCGAACATCCCGACGCGTATCGCGTTCCAGGTGTCGTCCAAGATCGACTCGCGCACCATCCTCGACCAGATGGGCGCGGAGACGCTGCTGGGCATGGGCGACATGCTGTACATGCCGCCGGGGACGGGCCTGCCGGTCCGTGTGCACGGCGCGTTCGTCTCGGACGATGAAGTGCATCGAGTTGTAAAACATCTCCAGTCGACGGGCGAGCCGAATTACATTGAAGGCATTCTCGAAGGCGGCGTGGCCGAAGAGGGCGGCGCCGACGGCATCCCGGCCGGCGAAGGCGGCGGCGAATCCGACGCGATGTACGACCAGGCCGTGGCGGTGGTGCTGAAGAACCGCCGCGCGTCGATCTCGCTCGTGCAGCGCCACCTGCGCATCGGCTACAACCGCGCCGCGCGCCTGCTCGAGCAGATGGAACAGAGCGGCGTCGTGTCGCCGATGCAGTCGAACGGCAACCGCGACATCCTCGTGCCGGTCACGAACGCCGAATAGACCGCGTTGCGCACCGTGACGGTTTGCAAACGTTCGCGTGGGCACGGTGTGCCCACCCTACGCCGGCGACGGGTCCGTAGGGTGGGCGGCCCTCCGCCCACGCGTTCCGCCAGCACGAGCACGGCCGCATCGCCGGCATACAATAAAAGGAAATCGACCATATGACCATGACGCTGAAAACCACGCTGATCGCCGCCGCCATGCTGTTCGCCGGCGCGGCCCACGCCACCGCGCTCGACCAGTTCAAATCCTTCGTCGCCGGCACCAAATCGGCCCGCGGCGAATTCACGCAGACCCAGGTCCGCACCTCGGGCAAGCCGGGCAAGACGTCGAGCGGCACCTTCGTGTTCTCGCGCCCAGGCAAATTCATCTGGACCTACCAGAAGCCGTACGAACAACTGCTGCAGGCCGACGGCGACACGCTGTACCTGTACGACAAGGACCTGAACCAGGTCACCACGCGCAAGCTGGGCGGCGCGCTGGGCAGCTCGCCGGCCGCCATCCTGTTCGGCAGCAACGACCTGGAAAAGAATTTCACCCTGTCCGAGGCGGGCACGCACGACGGCCTGGAATGGCTGAACGCGACGCCCAAATCGAAGGACACGACGTTCGAGCAGATCGGCATCGGCCTCAAGGACGGCACGCCGCAGGCGATGGAGCTGAAGGATAATTTCGGCCAGACCGTGCTGCTCAGGTTCACGAGCTTCCAGCGCAATCCGGCGCTCGGCGCGCAGGCGTTCAAGTTCGACGTGCCGAAGGGTGCCGAGGTCGTCAACCAGTAAGCCACTTGCGCTTTCGACGCAAAGGCCATACATAGGCAAGATGAACAATAACAACGCCTCGCGCGCCATGGGAGCTGCCCGTGGATGACCTTTTCAAGACCGAACCCGCGGCCCCGCTGGCGGAAAGCCTGCGGCCGAAGACCATCGACGAGGTGATCGGCCAGAGCCACCTGCTGGGCGAGGGCAAGCCGCTGAACCTCGTGTTCAAGTCGGGCCGCCCGCACTCGATGATCCTGTGGGGCCCGCCGGGCGTCGGCAAGACGACGCTGGCGCGGCTGACGGCGCACGCGTTCGATTGCGAATTCATCGCGCTGTCCGCGGTGCTGTCGGGCGTGAAGGACATCCGCGCCTCCATCGAGCAGGCCGAGCACTACCTTGCCTCCGGCCGCCACACGATCCTGTTCATCGACGAGATCCACCGCTTCAACAAATCGCAGCAGGATGCGCTGCTGCCGTTCGTGGAGTCCGGCCTCGTCACCCTGATCGGCGCGACGACGGAAAACCCGTCGTTCGAAGTCAACTCGGCGCTGCTGTCGCGCGCCCAGGTGTACGTGCTCAAGGCGCTGAACGACGACGAGCTGCGCCAGCTGCTGGAGCGCGCGCGCCGCAGCGGCGGGCTGTCGCACCTGCAGTTCGACGACGTCGCGGTCCAGACCCTGGTCGGCTATGCGGACGGCGACGCCCGGCGCTTCCTGAACCTGCTGGAACAGACGAAGACGTCGGCCGACACGTCCCGGACGACGCACGTCACGCGCGAATTCGTCGAGAACGCGCTCACGCTGAACGCACGCCGCTTCGACAAGGGCGGCGACAATTTCTACGACCAGATCTCGGCGCTGCACAAGTCGGTGCGCGGCTCGCATCCGGACGCCGCCCTGTACTGGCTGTGCCGCATGCTGGACGGCGGCGCCGACCCGAAATACCTGTCGCGGCGCATCGTCCGGATGGCGTGGGAAGACATCGGCATCGCCGACCCGCGCGCCATCCAGCTCGCCAACGACGCGGCCGCGACCTTCGAGCGCCTCGGTTCGCCGGAGGGCGAACTGGCGCTGGGCCAGGCCGTCGTCTACCTCGCCATCGCCGCCAAGAGCAATGCCGGCTATAACGCGTTCAATGCCGCGATGGCCTTCGTGCGCAAGGATAAATCGCGCGAAGTGCCGGTCCACCTGCGCAACGCGCCGACGAAGCTCATGAAGGAACTGGGCTACGGCCACGAATACCGCTACGCGCACGACGAGCCGCACGCGTACGCGGCCGGCGAGACCTACCTGCCGGACGGCATGCCCGAGCCGGGCTGGTACCAGCCGGTGCCGCGCGGGATCGAGGCGAAGATTGCGGAAAAGCTGGCCTGGCTGCGCAGCCTGGACGACGACGCCCGGGCCGGCGGCGAGGACTGAGCGCATGCCGCATCAACGGTGCGCATGCCGCATGAACGACGCATGCCGCATGAAGGGCGCGCACGCACCATGAACGGCGCACACGCACCAAGAACGTGGCTCCCGCACCATGAACGTGGCTCCGGCACCATGAACGCGGCTTCGGCACTATGAACGTCGCTCCCGCGCAGGCGGGAGCCCAAGTACCTCCCCGTACCCGGATCGGCACGCGGCAATGGTTTGCCGCCCGCGACTTGGTACAATTGCGCTTTCGATATCCCACGCTGCGACAATCCCGACAATGATAGACATCCAACTCCTCCGCAAAGACATCGACAACGCCGCCGCGCGCCTCGCGAGCCGCAAGTACGTGCTCGACGTCGCCGGATTCAACGCCCTCGAGGGCGAGCGCAAGGCGATCCAGACGCGCACCGAGGAATTGCAGGGCAAGCGCAATTCGCTGTCCAAGCAGATCGGCATGCTGAAAGGCAAGGGCGAAGACACGAGCGCCGTGATGGCCGAGGTGGCCGGCATCGGCGACGAGCTCAAGGCCGACGAGACGCTGCTTGCCCAGGTGCAGGACAAGCTGGCGCAGTTCATGGCCGCGATCCCGAACCTGCCGCACCCGTCCACGCCGGTGGGCCAGGACGAGTCGGGCAACGTCGAGGTGCGCAAGGTCGGCACGCCGCGCGTCTTCGATTTCGAGGTCAGGGACCACGTCGACGTCGGCAACGCGCTGGGCCTGGATTTCGACACCGCGACCAAGCTGACCGGCTCGCGCTTCGCCGTGATGAAAGGCGGCATCGCCCGCCTGCACCGCGCGCTGGCGCAATACATGCTGGATACGCACACGGGCCAGCACGGCTACACGGAGTGCTACACGCCGTACATGGTGAACGCGGATTCGCTGCGCGGCACGGGCCAGCTGCCGAAGTTCGAGGAAGACCTGTTCGCCGTGAAAAAAGGCGGCGCGGAAGGCGAGGGCGAGAACTTCTACCTGATCCCGACGTCGGAAGTGTCGCTGACGAACATGGTGCGCGACGAGATCGTGGCCGCGGAAGCGCTGCCGATCAAGATGACGGCGCACACCCCGTGCTTCCGCTCGGAAGCGGGCAGCTACGGCCGCGACACCCGCGGCATGATCCGCCAGCACCAGTTCGACAAGGTCGAGCTCGTGCAGATCGCCCATCCGGAACAGTCGTACGACGCGCTGGAAGAGATGGTGGGCCAGGCCGAGACGATCCTGAAGAACCTGGGCCTGCCGTACCGCGTGATGCAGCTGTGCACGGGCGATATGGGCTTTTCCGCCGCCAAGACCTACGACCTCGAAGTGTGGCTGCCGGCGCAGAACACGTACCGCGAGATCTCGTCGCTGTCGAATTGCGAAGACTTCCAGGCCCGCCGCATGCAGGCCCGCTTCCGCAACGCAAAAGGCAAGCCGGAACTGCTGCACACGCTGAACGGCTCGGGCCTGGCCGTGGGCCGCACGCTCGTGGCCGTGCTGGAAAACTACCAGCAGGCGGACGGCAGCGTCGTCGTGCCCGAGGTGCTGCGCCCGTACATGGGGGGCCTCGAGCGCCTCGAGCCGGCAGCGTAAGTAAATAGATCTTCCGTTTTTGCCGGAGGCCGTCTATAATGCGGCCTCACGCGAAACGACCGCAACGCGATCGCGACCTGGAGAGGTGGCAGAGTGGTCGAATGTACCTGACTCGAAATCAGGCGTACGG
>NZ_LMCY01000014.1:11749-12226 GCF_001425685.1 Massilia sp. Root335
GACAAGGCTCCCATCGGGAGCCTTTTTTGTTTTGGCGGCGCGGGCAGGGCGCCTGCGCGCCCATGCGGATCAGTTACTGTAGAGCAGACCGCGGCCGGCCCGCTTGAATTTCCAGGCGGGCCGGTGTGCGCCGCAGTTTTCAAAATCACCAAAGCGCGGGGTCTTTTTCGACGGGCGGGGCCACCATTTTGCGGACATTGGCGTGCGCCAGGGGCAGGAGGAGCGATCGATGTCGATTCGCGTATCGGTCGCCGTCAAAATGTGATTGGTCGTGGCAGGGGGCGGTCGTAATAATTTGCGATCTTCCTTTTTTGTTGGCGCGTTCGCGGCGCAGATGCCACGAACGTCACACCAGAGCGCCCCGTAAGCGCAGCACCACGATACAGCCTGTCCCTCCCATGAAATCGAACATTCCGCAACGCCGCTTCCGCGCCCACCGCCTGCTGTCGCTGGCGGCCCTGATCGCGCCGCTGGCGA
>NZ_LMCY01000014.1:12280-12638 GCF_001425685.1 Massilia sp. Root335
CTCCTACGATGGCGGCTTGTACGCGGAACTGGTGCGCAACCGCGTCTTCAAGGATGACGACAAGACGCCGGTGCACTGGTCGGTGGTGCAGGATGCCGGCGGCAGCGCCGCGATCGCGCTCGACCGGCGCTTTCCCGTCCCCGCCACCGCCCTGACCACCAGCCTGCGCCTGGACGCCGCGCGCGCCGCGCAGGGCCACCGGGTCGGCATCGCCAACGCCGGCTACTGGGGCATTCCGGTGAAGCCGAACACCCGCTACCGCGCCAGCTTCTACGCCAAAACCGCCGGCGCCGGCGGCGTGCCGCTGACCGTCAGCATCGAAGGCACCGACGGCAAGACCGTGTACGCGCAGGCCGAG
>NZ_LMCY01000015.1:0-161 GCF_001425685.1 Massilia sp. Root335
GATGGCGGTGACGCGCTGCGCCAGCCAGTCGCGCATGCCGTAGTGCGCGCCGACGACGAGGCGTCGCTGTCCGATGTTGTTGGGGGTAGCCATGATTATTAAAACACTCCGAACAGTTTGAGGGCGACCAGCAGGGTCAGGACCAGGCTCACGATCAGCAC
>NZ_LMCY01000015.1:306-102403 GCF_001425685.1 Massilia sp. Root335
TTCGTTTTTGCAAAGCTTCGGACATTGGCACAGCTTCCATGGTGGGTTGGAGGGATGAAACACTCATTATCGTAAAGAACGGCTATACTGTCCAATATATGGATCGTTTTGAATCCATATCTAAAACAGATACCGGCATGGAACTACGACACCTGCGTTATTTCATCGCGGTCGCGGAGGAAGGCAACGTCACCCGGGCGGCCGAGCGGCTCGGGATCGGCCAGCCGCCGCTGAGCCAGCAGATCATCGCGCTCGAGCGCGAACTCGACGTGCAGCTGTTTCACCGCACGGGCCACGGCGTCGTGCCGACCGAAGCGGGCAAGACGCTGCTCATCGACGCCAAGCGCCTGTTGAACGACGCGCAGGACGCGTTCCTGAATGCGCAGCGCGCGGGGCGCGGCGAGACCGGCCACCTGAACCTGGGACTGACCGCGTCCGCGACCTTCCACCCGATCGTCAGGTCGCTGATCCGCGCGTACCGCAGCGCCTATCCCGGCGTCGGCCTCACGCTCACCGAGGACAGGTCGGCGCGACTGCTGGAATTGCTGGCCGACGGCAGGCTCGATCTGGCGCTGCTGCGCCCCGGCACGCATTCGTTCGCGGGCGTCGCGCTGCACCAGATCGCCAGCGAACAGTTCAAGGCCGTGCTGCCGGTCGCGCACCCGCTGGCAAAGCGGCGCAGGATTCCGTTGTCGGCCCTCGCCGGCGAACCGTTCATCCTGATCCCGCGGATCGCGAGCCCGATGCTGCACGATGAAGTCCTGTCGGCGTGCCGCCAGGCCGGATTCGAACCGCTGCTGGGCCAGCAGGCGCCGCAGCTGTCGTCCGTGGTCAACCTCGTGTCCGCGGAGTTCGGCGTGTCGATCGTGCCGGCGTCGGTCGGCCAGATCCACGCGGAAGGCGCGGTGTACGTCGACATCACCGACGCCAAGGCCGTCACGCAACTGGCGCTGGCCTCGCGCGAAGCGGATGCGTCGGCGAAGGTGAACAATTTTCTCGCACTGGCGAAGCACACGAGCATGGCGGCCGCGCGCCGGGCTACCGAAGGACCGGCCGGAAAGAACACGGCGCCGCGCTGAAGGCATGTGCGCGGGCTACGCCGCCACGCCAACCGATCACCTTCGTGAGCAAAACGGTTTTTTTGCGCCACCGCCGCAGAACGCGATTACACTGCGTTCACAATTTATTAAAGACCGCACGCGGACGTCCCAGTCCCGGCCAAGGAATCCACCATGAAGCCAGCGCTCATCGCCGCCGCCCTCGCATTCGTGACCGCCCACGGCCTCGCGGCCGACTTCAACGTCCGCGACTACGGCGGCAAGGGCGACGGGGTGACGCTGAACACCGGCGCGATCCAGCGCGCGATCGACGCGGCCGCGGCGCAGCACGGCACCGTCGTGTTCCCGGACGGGACCTACCTCACCGGCGCCATCTTCGTGAAATCCGGCGTGACGCTGAAGCTCGACAAGGGCGTCACCTTGCTGGGGTCGCGCAATCTCGACGATTATCCCGTACTGCCGTCGCGGATCGCCGGCATCGAGATGCGCTGGCCGGCGGCGCTCGTCAATATCTACCGGCAGGCACACGCGGCGATCGTCGGCGCGGGCACGATCGATGGCGACGGCAAGGTGTTCTGGGAGCGCTACTGGGCGCTGCGCAAGGCCTACGAGCCGCGCGGCCTGCGCTGGGCCTCGGACTACGACGCGGGCCGCCCGCGCCTCGTGCAGGTGTACGACTCTTCCGGCGTGAAGATCGGCGGCGGCCTGCAGTTGCGCCGCTCCGGCTTCTGGACGGTGCACGTCTGCTATTCGGACGACGTGACGGTGGACGGTGTCACGATCGACAACAACGAGGCAGGCCACGGGCCGTCCACCGACGGCATCGACATCGATTCCTCGCGCAAGGTGGTCGTGGCGAACGCCGACATCGCCGTCAACGACGATGCGCTGGTGCTGAAGGCGGGCCGCGACGCCGACGGCCTGCGCGTGAACCGGCCGACCGAGGACGTGGTGATCCACGACGTCAAGGTGCGCTATTCGAAGGGCGGCATCGTGTTCGGCAGCGAGACCTCGGGGGGCTTTCGCAACATCGAGGCGTACAACCTGGCGTTCGACCAGAACACGCCGGTCGGCATCCTGTTCAAGTCGGCGCACACGCGCGGCGGCTGGGGCGAGGACATCCGCCTGCACGACATCACGATGCATGGCACGCCGGTCGTCATGCGCGTCAACATGAACTGGAACCCGGCGTACAGCTACGCCAGCATTCCGCCCGACGTGAAGGATGTGCCGGCGCACTGGAAGGTGATGGCGACGCCGGTGCCGCCCGACAAAGGCATCGCGCGCTTCCACGACGTGAAGATCTGGAACGTCAAGGCGGCAGGCGCCAAGACCGCGTTCGAGATCGCCGCGTTCGCGCAGGCGCCGCTGCAGCGCTTCAGCTTCGACGGCATCGACATCGAAGCCGCGAGCGGCGGCTACATCCGCGACGCCCGCGACTGGCGCTTTTCCCGCACGACGCTACGCCTGCCCGCCGATGCGCCGGTGGCGCTGGGCCGCGACAGCCGCGTGGACGGCCTGCCGCCGGGTTCCTTTACCGTCGCCGCACAGGAGAAGCAGGGATGATCCGGTCCATCAACAAGGCCGCCGCCATGGCTCTGCTGCTTGCGCTGGCCGATGCGCACGCCGCGTCGGTGTCGGCGTCTGCCCCGATCGACCGCCGCGCCCTCGTCGAACGCCACGATCCGCACCTCACGGCGATCGACCCGATGGCGCCGCTCAGCGTGGGCAACGGCCGCTTCGCGTTCACGGCCGACGTGACGGGCCTGCAATCGCTGCCGGACCTGTACCACGACAAGGGCACGCCGACCGAGACCCAGGCGCGCTGGTCCTGGCACGAGGACCCGAACCCGCACGGCTACAAGCTGGCCGATGCGAACCGCGACTACACGGCCTGGGGCCGTACCGTCGGCTACCCGACCAACACGAAAACTGCGGCCGGCCAGTGGCTGCGCGAGAACCCGCACCTGCAACCGCTGCCGCAGATCGGCTTCGTGCTCGCGGGCGCCGGCGCGCGCAAGCTGACCGCCGCCGACGTGACCGGCGTCGACCAGCGCCTCGACATGTGGCGCGGCCGCCTGGACAGCCGCGTGCGGCTGCTGGGCCAGCCCGTGAGCGTCAGCAGCGCCGTCGATCCGGACAGCGATACGCTCGCGCTGCGCATCCGGTCGCCGCTGCTGGCCAGCGGCCGCATCGCGGTGCGCATCGCCCTGCCCTATGGCTACACGATGGCCGACCACCACAACCCGCCGCTCGACTGGTCGCACCCGGACGGGCATCGCACCCGGGTGCTGGCGCAGACCGACCGCACGCTGGTGCTCGAACACGTGCGCGACGCCGCGCGCTACGCGCTGACGCTGGCGAGCGGCACGCCGTTGACGATCGCGCATCCCGGCGCCCACGTGTTCGAGATCGCGCCCAGGTCGGGCGACACGCTGGAGCTGACGATCTCCTTCGCGCGGGAGGGCCGCCCGGCCGCGCACGAGGCGGCCGCCGTCGTCCAGGCCAGCGGGGCGTACTGGGAGCGCTTCTGGCGCAGCGGCGCGGCGGTCGATTTCAGCGGCAGCACCGACCCGCGCGCGGCGGAACTGGAACGCCGCGTCGTGCTGTCGCAATACCTGACGGCGATCCAGCTGGGCGACACGACGCCCGCGTCGGAAAGCGGGCTGACGACGTCCACCTGGTACGGCAAGCACCATACCGAGATGGTGTGGTGGCACACGGCCCACTTCGCGCTGTGGGGCCGGCCCGAATTCACGGCGCGCACGCTGGACTGGTTCCGGCGCACGCTCCCGCAGGCCCGCGCCGTCGCGCAGGAGCGCGGCCTGCAAGGGGCGCGCTGGATGAAGATGACGGGCCCCGAAGGCCGCGAAAGCCCGGGCGGCAATCCGCTGATCGTGTGGAACCAGCCCCATTCCATCCACCTGGCCGAGCTGCTGTACCGCGACAATCCGACGCGCGCGACGCTGGAGCGCTACCGCGACCTCGTGTTCGAGACGGCGCAGTGCATGGCGTCGATGCTGCACTGGGACGCCGCCAACAAGCGCTGGGTGCTCGGGCCGCCGCTGTGGATCGCGCAGGAGATCTACGACCAGCGCACCAGCATGAATCCGACGTATGAACTGAGCTACTGGGCGCGCGGCCTGGAGATCGCGCAGGAATGGCGCGAGCGCCTCGGCCTGGCGCGCGATCCGGACTGGGAAAACAAGCGCACGCACTTGTCCGCGCTGCCGCAGAAGGACGGCAAGTACGTGGCGCTGGAATCGCATCCCGACACCTGGGACAACGTCGACAGCCGCCACGACCACCCGTCCTTCCTGATGGCGCTGGGCCAGTTGCCGGGCGACGGCGTCGACCGCGAAACGATGCGCCGCACGCTGCACGCGGTGCTCGCGAGCTGGGACTGGAAGACCAAGATCTGGGGCTGGGACTACCCGATGATCGCGATGACGGCGGCGCGGCTGGGCGAGCCGGAAGCGGCGGTCGGCGTGCTGCTCAAGTCGGACGGCCCGAACAACGGCTATACGCAGGCGGGCCACAATCCGAACACGAAACTGCCGGTCTACCTGCCCGGCAACGGCGCGCTGCTGGCCGCCGTGGCGATGATGGCGGGCGGCTGGGACGGCGCGCCGGCGCATCCGGCGCCGGGCTTCCCCACCGACGGCAGCTGGGTCGTGCGGGCCGAAGGCTTCAAGCCGCTGCCATGAGACGCCGCCGCTTCCTGCATGGCGCGACGGCCGCCGGCGCGCTGCTGGCCTCCCGCGCCGCCGCGGCGGCCACGCCGGCGCCGGCGCCGGACGATCCGTGGCAGCGCGCGCAACGGATCGTCGAGCGCTGCATGCGTCCCCTCGTCTTCCCCGACCGCGATATTCCGATCACCGCGTTCGGCGCGAAGCCCTGCGCGCTGGTGCCGGCAACATCCGCCTGGCGCAGCAGGCGCAGAGACGTGCTGACGCCCGCGCCCGGCGCCGCCGACTGCTACCCGGCGATCGCCGCCGCCATCGCCGCGGCCGCCAAGGCGGGCGGCGGCCGCGTGCTGGTCCCGGCCGGCAGCTGGTACTGCAAGGGGCCGATCGTGCTGCGCTCGAACGTGCACGTGCACCTGGCGGCGAACGCGCAGATCTATTTCAGCGCCGACCCGGCCGACTACGCGAAGTACGGCGACATCGACTGCGGCCCGGCGGGCCGGCTGGTGCTGTCGCGCTGGCAGGGCAACGACCTCCTGAACTATTCGCCGCTGGTGTACGCCTTCAACCAGACCAATATCGCGCTGACGGGCGCGGACTGGACCAGCGTGTTGAACGGCCAGGCCGGCGTCGACGTGGGCGCCGGCACGGGTCCGTGGTGGGACTGGGTCGACCGCAAGGAAGGCCGGGTCAACGCGGCCACCGTGAATCCGCTGAACGCGCCGCTGGAGAAGGTCGCACCCTGGCTGACGGCGGACCAGCGCGCGCTGGTCCAGGGCACGCATCCGCGCTGGAACGGCGATCCGCGCTACCTGCCCGCGCTGTCGGAAGCGGGCGTCCCGGTCGCGCGCCGCGTGTTCGGCATCGGCCATTACCTGCGGCCTTGCATGATCGAGCTGATAGGCTGCAGCGACGTCCTGCTGGACAACTACCAGGTGGTCGACGCGCCATTCTGGCAGCACCACCCGGTCGCGTGCCGCAACCTGCGCATCAGCCGGGTGAACATGGAAAGCCTGGGGCCGAACAACGACGGCTTCGATCCCGAGTCGTGCGATACGGTGCTGGTCGACCGCTGTACCTTCAACACGGGCGACGACTGCATCGCGATCAAGTCCGGCAAGAACCGCGACACGCAATACGGCGCCACGCGCAACGTGGTCATCCAGGACAGCGTGATGAACAGCGGCCATGGCGGCATCACGCTCGGCAGCGAGATGGCGGGCGGGATCGAGCATGTGTACGCGCAGCGCATCGAGTTCCGCAACGCGCACTGGGCCACCGAGCCGCTCGGATCGGCGATCCGCCTGAAGGCCAACATGAACCGCGGCGGCTTCCTGCGCCACCTGTACGTGCGCGACGTGACCGTGCCGAACGGCGTCGACGCGCGCCCGCGCCCGGGCATCGCCACCGGCGGCGGCGCCATCGTCACCATCGACTGCGACTACGCGGCCGGCGACGACGCCGTGCGCACGCGCCCGACCGCCGTGTCGGACATCCACATCGCCAACCTGCGCGCGGGGAACGCGCCGATGGCCGACGGCGCGTTCTCGTGCCGGCAAGCGGTGGTGATCCTCGGGCCGGTCGCGTCCAGCTTCAACGGACCGGCCGGCACGCCCATCCCGCCGGTGTCGAACGTGACGCTCACCGATTGCGACTTCGGCACGCCGCGCAACGGCAAGGAACCCATCTACCTCCACAACGTCCGCGACGTCGTGCTGACCCGGGTGACGATCGCCGGCAAGCTTGTCGACAGCCCCTGAAAAAATCTTGAGGAAATGTTCATGGCGTTCGTCTTAACAGATAGGGACCACGGATGAGCAACCGCATGGATAACGAAGTCATTGACTGGCTGACAATAAACTTTCTGCCGCACGAGGCGGAACTGCGCGGCATGCTGCGCCGCGTCTGCGTCAACGCCGCCGAAATCGACGACGTGATCCAGGAGACCTGCTACCGGATCCTCGTCATGCCGGACCTCGGCCATGTCCTCAACCCGAAGGCTTTCGTCTTCCGCACGGCGAAGAACATCGTGCTCGACCGCATCCGGCGCGATGCGGTCGTCAGCATCGAAACGATGGCCAACCTGGAGGAACTGGACGTCGCGGATACCGCGCCGTCGCCGGAGCGCGTGGTGTTCGCGCGCGAGGAATTGAAATGGGTGTTCGGCCTGATCGGCAATTTGCCGGACCGGTGCAAATCGGTATTCCGCGCACGCCGCGTGCACGGCATGTCGCAGAACGAGACGGCGGAAACGCTGGGCCTGACCGACAGCGTCGTCGAACATGAAATGATGCGCGGGATGCGGCTGATGTCGGAAATGATTTCCAGGCACGGCATGGCGCGGGCCGACGGCGAACGCCCGGCCGCGGCACCCAAACGTGCGGTAAAGACGAGCAATGTCAGAGATCGATAACGAAGCCTTCGCATGGGTCGTGCGACAGCGCATGCGCGCATTGGACCGCGCGGACACGGCGGCATTCGACGCGTGGTACGCGGCGGATATCCGCCACCGGGGCGCGTACGCGCGGGCCCTGGCGATCGACAACGCGATGCATATCGCGACCGGCAACCAGGTCGTTCCCGCTGCGGACAAGACGCGCGGCCGCGTAGGGTCCCGGCGGCGCAACCTGGTGCTCGGCGGCCTGGCCGCGAGCATGGCGGCGGTGGCCGGCACGTTCGGTTATGCGGCGCTGCACCAGGGCACGGTCCTGAGCACGGCGAAAGGCGAATTCCGCCGCGTCCCGCTGCAGGACAAATCGATCGCCAGCATCAACAGCGGCAGCCAGATCGAAGTTGCCTTTACCCGACACCAGCGCAGGATCAACCTGCGCAAAGGCGAAGCGTGGTTCGAAGTGGCCAAGGATAAATCGAAGCCGTTCATCGTCGCCGCCGGCGATGCCCTGATCCGCGCCGTCGGCACGGCGTTTTCCGTCCGGCGGCTGGCGTCCGGGTCGGAGGTGCTGGTCACGGAAGGCACGGTCGAAGTCTGGAGCCGCGACGGCACGGCGGCGCGGCGCCTGGTCACGGCGGGCGAACACGCCTTCCTGGCCCCGGACGCCAAGGCGATTCCCGTGACGCGCCAGCCCGACGAGGTGAACCGCCGCCTCGCCTGGCGCGAAGGCAAACTGGTGCTCACGCGCCAGACGCTGGGCGAAGCGGTGGCCGATTTCAACCGCTACAGCCCGCGCACCATCGTCATCGTCGATCCCGCGCTGCAGGACAAACGCCTGATCGGCCAGTATCAGCTGGATGCGCCGGAATTGTTCGCGCGGGACGTCAGCCTGATCCTGGATGTGCCGGTCGAGATCACCACGGAAAGGATTCTTATCGGCCGCGCGCACGACGCCGGCCGGCGCGCCATCTGATTGCGGGATTGCGCATCACCCTTCGGCTCCTCCACGGACCCGGCGTGCCGCAAGGCGCGCCGGGTCTGTTTCGTTTGCATCCATCGAGGCTCCGCTCATGTTGTTGAGCGAATGAATCCGGCACGCGGCACGTCCGAGGAAACCGGAGCGCCGTCCGTCTTTACTTGTAACGGGGCAGCATAGTTCCGCATCCAGGTGAAGCCAGGAGAGAGACATGACCCAACTGCATGACTACATCGGAAGAGCAGGCATCGTCGTCGCCATGAGCATGGCGGCGCATGCCGGTGCCGCGCATGCCGAGGACGTGCCGCAGCCGTTCAACATACCGGCCGGCGCGGCGACGCACTCCATTCCCGAATTCGCGCGCCAGGCCGGCATCAATATCCTGGCCTCGGCCGATATTCTGGACGGCGTGACGACCAATGCACTGGTGGGCACGTTCGTCATCTCCGAAGCAGTCGACCGGCTGCTCAAGGGCACCAGCCTGATCGGACGGATCGGCGCGAGCGGCACCGTCGTGATTCTGAAACGCCCCGCGGGTACACGCGACAACGCGTCGAGCGGTTCCAATATGACGGAGGAGACAATGACAAAATCTGGCATTCCCAGCCAACGAAAGGCGACCTGTTGCGCGGTATCGGCGGCGGTCATGATGATGGGCGCGCCGCTGGCGCATGCGCAGGCCCAGGGCGTCGACCAGCCGGCCCAGGCGGCCGGCGACGCCGGCGCGGTGAAGCAGGTGAAAGTGGTCGGCACCCGCGCGTCGCAGCAATCGAGCATCGAGCGCAAGAAGAACGCGGCCACCGCGATCGATTCGATCGTCGCCGAGGACGTGGGCGCCCTGCCCGACCGGAACGTCGGCGAGGCGATCTCGCGCATGGCCGGCATCGCGCTGGACCGGGGCGACTTCGGCGAGGGCGTGACGGTGGCCGTGCGCGGCAACGGCCCGGAGCTGACGCGGGTGGAACTCGACGGCCAGGCCGTGCAGTCGGCCGGCGGCAGCGACATGAACGGCGGCGGCGACGGCCGCGGCATGGAATTCCGCCAGTTGTCGGCGGACCTGATCAAGAGCGTGGACGTGGTCAAGGGCTCGACCGCCGACATGACCGAGGGCGCCCTCGGCGGCGGCATCCAGATCAAGACGCGCACCGGCCTCGATTTCAAGAAGCCGTTCGCCTCGCTGCGCCTGGCCGGCAGCCAGAGCAGCTTGAACAAGAAGTGGGAACCGGACGCCAACCTGATCCTCGCGGACAAGTTCATGCACGGGCGCCTGGGCGTGGTGCTGAATGCCTCGACCACGACGCTGGACAACGAAGGGCACCTGGCCCAGGTGTCGGGCAGCAACCAGGGCTATTACCGCCTGTACGACTTCGACAACTCGCCGCAGAAGACCTTCAGCTTCCAGCCGGGCACCGTCAACACGGCCGACGCGGCGACCGGCAACCCGATCCTGTCCTCGCCCCTGATCGGCGGCGGCAGCTTCAATTCGGCCACGCCGCTCGACCTGATCACCCGGTCGGCCGCCGCCCAGAGCAAGGCCGACTGCATGGGCGCGTTCCCCGCGTTGAGCGCGGCGCAGTTGAACACGATCGTGTCGGCCAACCGCACCGCGGCCCAGACGCAGCGCACGAATGAGCTGAACACCTGCCTGAACCAGTGGAACGACTACACCCCGTCGGGTCCGCGCTACGTCGTCAGGCGCGAGATCGACCGCCGCCAGAACCTCGACCTGCGCGCCGACTTCAAGGTGAGCGACGAGCTGACGGTGTACGCCAAGGGCAGCTACAACAAGCGCCACGACGACATCAATTCGCTGTCGTTCTCGATGGGTAATTTCAGCGTGCAGAACGGCGCGACCAACGTCGAACCGGGTTCCGCGGTGGTCGACGCCAACCACCACCTGCTGAAATACACGTTCGACAACACGAACAGCAACGGCGTGGCCAAGACCGGCCAGAGCCACGGCATCGGCGTCACCACCGCGCGTTACCTGCAGCTGGGCGGCGCCTTCAAGCGCGGCGGGCTGACCTCGGAATTCTTCGTCGGCGACGCCCGGTCCGATTTCAAGAAGGGCGTCAAGGACCTGACACTGAACGACTACTACGGCTCGGGCACCCTGCAAGTGCTGCCGAACGGCCTGTGGGGCTACAGCTTCCCGGGCTTCAACCCGACCGACAACTCGGACCTGTCGCGCTTCGCCAAGCTGTATCCGCGCGGCGCCAGCGGGGCCGTCCCGCTGAGCACCTACATCACCACGGCCACGCCCGCGTACACGGCCGCCCAGCAGAACGCGGTCACGTCCTCGCCGAACCTGACCTGGGTCCCGACGATGTACTTCAGCGAGGAGCGCACCGCGAAGCTCGACGTGACGTGGGCCACGCCGGAGTCCATCCCCTTCTTCAAGCGCTTCAAGACCGGCTACAACCTGCGCGACACGCGCAACGACAACTGGAACATCAACAACGGCGGCTACATCCTGCGCAATGCGGTGGGGAGCTACGGCAAGCCGGGCTATGTCGAACCGCTCGTCATGCCCTCGCCGACCCTGCGCAGCACGATGTACGGCTGCGCCGACACGCCCGGCTCGCTGGCGCCCGGCGGCAACAAGTGCGTGTACGGCTGGATCCCGAAAGGCGACATCCGCCAGATCCTGGACGGCGCCTCGGTCATGACCACCGACCAGTTCATGGACATGCTCAAGCAGGTCATGACCCTGAAGGCCACGCCCACGCAGTTCTTCAGCGGCGCCAGCGGCCGGCCGGCGGGCCTGATCGACAACTGGACCCAGATCGACGTCGAGAAGCTGTTCGGCATCCTGAACATCCCCAACACCAACTTCGACTGCGTCAAGCAGTGCACCGCCAACGACGGCCAGCTCCACGACCAGCCGGCCCAGCACCTGAAGGAACGCACCGATGCGTTCTACCTGATGGGCGACTTCGGCCTGGACCACATCCCGTTCACCGACCGCCCGCTGCCGTTCGGCTGGGAACTGGACGGCAACGTGGGCGTGCGCTACGTGCGCACCAAGGTCCACGGCACCGGCATGATGAGCTTCACGTCGATCACCAAGACGGCCAGCTTCGACCCGGACGTGCCGGACGCGGTGGGCGGCACCGTGACCAACACGGTACAGCAAAGCACGGTCACGGACGCCAAGACGTCGGACGTGCTCCCGAGCCTGAACCTGGCCGCCTGGGTCATGCCGGACAAGCTGGTGCTGCGCTACAGCGCGGCCAAGACCGTCGCGCGGCCGCCGGTGTCGCGCCTGCTGGCATCCGGTTCGTGCACCTACAACGAGGTGCTGGCCGGCCAGGGCGAAGACCCGCAGAAATGCTCGGGCACCGTGGGCAATCCGGCCCTGCAGGCGCAGAAGAACATCAACCAGAACCTGTCGCTCGAATACTATCCGAACAAGGATACGATGTTCACGATCGCCGGGTTCCGCCAGCAGGGCAAGGTCGGTCCCGCGATCGCGCAGGGCGTGTCGAAGTCGCCGCTGTTCGCCAACACGAACCTGATCGATCCGGTCTCCGGCGCGTCGCTGGGCGACCTCCTGTTCAACTACTCGACCTGGATCAACGGTTCCACGACGGGCCGCAAGGGCCTCGAGTTCAGCACCAAGACCGCGTTCACCTTCCTGCCCTGGTTCTTCCGCTACACCGGCTTCGACGGCAACTACACGAAGATGCACTCGGCGACGACGACGGCCAACATCGTCGACCTGCTGACCGGCGTCCCGCTGCCGCCGCAGAACGAGTCGAAGTACACCTACAACGCGGCCCTGTGGTACGACGACGGCCGGCTGTCGGCGCGGATCGCGGTGCAGGCCGTCGGCTCGCACTTCAACTGCATCGCGGCCTGCGGCGGGTCGACCAGCATGCTGAACTACCCGAACGTCGGCGGCGGCCGCATCGGCATGCCGTACAACCCCGGTTCGCCCAACTTCACGGACGCCACCCGCTTCATCGACGGCAAGATCTCGTACAAGATCACGCCGGCGGTCGAGGTCTTCGTCGAAGGGCGCAACCTCGGCAACGCGACCACCTCGCACAGCCAGGGCGCGTTCACGCCGTTCGCCGACGGCACCGCGAACCTGCTCGATTACGCCTATTCCGGCCGCCGCATCATGGTCGGCGTGAACTTCCGCACCCTTTGACCAGAAAGGTATCGCCATGCGATTCAAGAATCCAACGCGGCTGGCCGTGGCCTGCGCCCTGGCGCTCGCCGCCCTTCCCGGCTTCGCCCAGGTGCCCGCCTTCCCGGGCGCCGTCGGCTTCGGCGCCAGCGCGACCGGCGGCCGCGGCGGCGCGATCGTGCACGTCACGAACCTGAACGACGCCGGCGCCGGCTCGTTCCGCGACGCCGTGAACGTCCCCAACCGGATCGTCGTGTTCGACGTGGGCGGCTACATCGTCCTGAAGTCGCCGGTGTCCGTCCAGGGCAACATCACGATCGCGGGCCAGACCGCGCCCGGCGACGGCGTCGGCATCATGGGCGGCGAGGTCTCGCTCAGCAACAAGTCCAACATCATCGTGCGCGGCCTGCGCGTCCGCCAGGGCAACCTCGATCCGCTGACCGGCAAGAGCGCCATCGGCGCGTCGAAGACGACGAACTTCATCCTCGACCATTGTTCGATCGAGTACGGCCAATGGGATTCGTTCGACGCCGTCAAGGCCGTCGACTTCACCGTGCAGAACACGATCATCGCGAATCCGATCGGGCAGCAGTTCGGCGCCCACGTCGAGGGCGGGCCGTCCACGTTCTACCGCAACCTGTGGGTCAACGGCCATAACCGCCAGCCGCTCTCCAAGGACAACACGCAGTTCATCAACAACGTCGTCTACGACTACCAGGCCGGCTACACGGTCGGGAATACGGGCGGGTACTTCTCGCACGACCTGGTCAACAATTATTTCGTCGCGGGTCCCGGCACGTCGACGACCAGCAATTACTACTACCAGGTGAACAACAAGCAGACCATCTACGCGGCCGGCAACTTCGCCGACACCAATCGCGACGGCACGCTGAACGGCAGCGCGCAGAACAAGGTGGGCAGTTCGATCCCGTCGGCCACGCCATGGGCGCCCGGGACCCCGGCGATTCCCGCGCTGGCGGCGGCCGACGCGTATTTCAACGTGACCGCATCTGCGGGCGTCTGGCCGCGCGATCCGGTCGACCAGGTCGCGGTGAGCGACACCCTGTCGGTGGGCACCCGGGGCAGCCTGACCAAGAACCAGGCCAGTACCGGCCTGCCCAACCTGGGTTACGGCATCCTGAACGGCGGCACGCCGCTGCCTGACCTGAACGGCGACGGCATCCCCGACTACTGGGCGCAGGCCTACGGCATCGGCACGAACGACCCCGCGGCCGCCGGCGCACCGTTCGGCACGTCCGGGTACACGAACATCGAGGCCTACGCGAACAGCCTGATCCTGCCCGACCTGTGGACGGCGCAGGACATCGGCGGCGCCGCGCCGGCGGGCGCCGGCACCTACGATCCGCTCACGCAGACCTGGGTCCTGACGGGCGCCGGCAGCTTCGACCAGGCGCAGTTCGCGTCGCGGCCGTGGACGCCGGACGGCATGGTCACCGCACGGATCGACGCCCTCGGCGCAGGCCAGGCCGGCGTGATGGTGCGCGGCGCCACGGGCGCACAGGCCGCGTTCGTGGCCCTCGTCCTCGACGCGTCCGGCACGCTCAAGCTGCTGTCGCGCCCCACCGACGGCGCCGCGACGGCCACCGTGCAGGGCACCGGCTTCGCCGCCGGCACCTGGCTGCGCCTGCGCCAGGGCGGCGACACGTTCACGGCGTCCACGAGCGCGGACGGTGTCGTGTGGACGCCGTTCGACGCCGCCCACGCGACCCTCGCGGCGAACGCGCGGGCCGGCGTCGGCGTCGCGTCCGGCGACGCTGGCGTGCGCACTGCCGCCACGCTGTCGCACGTGGCGGCGGGCGCGGGCTTCTACCAGGACGTGACGGCCAGCGTCAAGATCACCCGGTCGGGCTTCACGCTGAACCGCACGAACGGCATGTGGAACGGCACCGTGACCTTCACCAACGCGTCGGCCGCGCCGTTGTCCGGCACGCTGCTGTTCCGCCTCGATGCGCTGACCGGCGGCGTCACGCTGGCCAACCAGGCCGGCAGCGACGGCGCCGCGCCGTTCCTCGTGCTGCCCGTGTCCGCGCTGGCGCCGGGCGCATCGGCGACCGTCGCCACCAGCTTCCTGAACCCGGCCCGCGCGGCCATCGGCTACGTCCCCAAACTCTACACCGGCACGCTCTGAGGAGACCGTCATGCACATCCTGAAATCGCTGCTGCTGCGCACCCTGCTCGCCGCCGGCACGTTCGCCGCCGCCGGCTGCGCCTGCGCCAACCCGCTGTACCACGTGACGGTCGATACCCGCACGCTGCCGGGCACGGGCGGCTACGTCGACTTCCTGTTCGCCGGGCCCTTATCTCCCACCTCGCCCGCCGCGCCCACCGCCACCGTCGCCCGCGTGACGGGGGCGTTCGACGACGCCGCCAACTTCGCATGGGGCAGCCCGCACGGCACGCTGGCCTCCAGCCTCGTGCTGGGCAACGGCGACGAGTACGGCGCATGGCTGGGCTTCGGCGGCATCCTCGCGTTCGACGTGGCGTTTGGCGGCATCGAGGCGCCCGGCGCGTCCGGCATGGATCTCTCGGTCGCCCTGCTGGGCGCCGACCGGTTCAGCTACGCGCCCGGCACGAGCGGCAACGTGGTCACGTTCAGCCTGCAGCCCGGCCAGGCGGACGGCGTGACCACCGACGCCGCCCTGGCCGGCGTGACGCCGCTGCCCGAACCGGCCGCACTGGCGCAGATGGCGACCGGCTTCCTGCTGCTCGCCGGCGCGCTGCGGCGCCGGCGCCGCTGAACCGGGCCGTTTTTTTCGTCTCCTTTTGGCTGTGTTCGCGATGGGTGCGCGCGCACGGCCTTTTTTCTTGATCGCGCATGAAACGACTCGCTTCCCTGCTTCCCATCGCCGTCTGCCTGGGCCTCGCCTTCCCCGTCCACGCCGACGAATCGCCCGAGACCCGCAACGCGCAACTGCATCCGAACCTGCGCGGCCAGGTCGCCCGGCCCCTGCGCTACCACCCGGATGGCGCGGACTTCGTGATCGACAACGGCACCGAATTCTTCAACCGCTCGCTGTACGGCGGCAACGATGCGTTCCGTGTCGACGGCGGCGACCGCCCCGAGTTCTCGCTGTACCTGCCCGGCCGCGGCGGCAACCTGCGGCTCGGCCTGCGCACGGCGGCCGGCACGCTGTGGCTGCACAACGCCGCCGACGTCGGCATGCGCTACCGCCCCGGCGAACTGCTGTACGACATCGCCGACCCGCTGCTCGGGCCGGAGGGCCGCATCCACATCGCCGCCGTCGCGTATGCCGACAGCCAGGGCCTGGGCGTTGAAATCCGCGGCGCACACCTGCCCGCTGGCGCGGAACTGGTGTTCGCCTTCGGCCCCGGCAACGGCCAGAAGGGGCAACGGGGCGGCGACATCGGCAGCGAGCGCGTGCCGATCAGCGAGTTCTTCCAGTTCGTGCCCGACTTCGCGCGCGACACGCGCTACGACGTGGACGACCGCGGCTTCGTGGCCGCCGGCCGGCGCGCGACGATCAGCGCGACGACCGGCAGTCCCGCGCGCGTGCGCCTGGCCGACGCGCGCCTGTGGAACGATCCCGCGGCGCTGCTCGCGTCGAGCCCGGGCGCCGGCCCGGCGGTGGCGGTCGGGACGCTGCCGCTGGGCGACGCGGCCATCGATCTCGCGCTGCAGGTCACGGGCGCCGCATTGCCGCCGCGCTTCGCCCCCGCCGACCTGGCCCCCAGCTTCGAAGCCGCCCGCAAGCACTTCAGCGAACTGCGCGAACGCGTGCGCATCGACACGCCCGACCCGTGGCTGAACGCGGCCATGGGCGCGCTGAACGTGGCGGCCGATGCCGTCTGGGACGGCCAGCAGCACGCCATCATGCACGGCGCCATCGCCTGGCGCATGAAGCTGCTCGGCTGGCGCGGCCCGTATGCGCTCGATGCGCTGGGCTGGCACGAGCGCGCGCGCGCCAACTTCGGCGTGTGGACAGAGCGCCAGGACGTCTCCCCGATCCCGGCCGCGCCGCCGCCGGCCGATCCGCGCGCGAACCTCGCGCGCAACGAACCGGGCCTGCATTCGAACGGCGCCATGAGCAGTTCGCACTACGACATGAACCTCGTGTTCGTCGACGCCCTGCTGCGCCACCTGCTGTGGACCGGCGACGTCGCCTACGCGCGCGCCGTGTGGCCCGTGCTGGAACGCCACCTCGCGTGGGAGCGGCGCCTGTTCCGGCGCGAATTCGGGCCGGACGGCCTGCCGCTGTACGACGCCTACGCCGCGATCTGGGCCAGCGACGACCTGTACTACGACGGCGGCGGCGTGACCCACGCATCGGCCTACAACGCGTGGCACAACGAGATGGCGGCCCGCATCGCCGCCCTGATCGGCAAGGATCCCACGCCGTACCGGCTCGAAGCGGCTGCCATCCGGCGCGCCATGCGCCGCGAGCTGTGGATGCCGGCGCGCGGCGCGTTCGCCGAATACCGCGACGTGCTGGGGCGCCGGCTGCTGCACCCGAGCTACGGCCTGTGGACCTTCTATCACACCATCGATTCGCAGGTGCCGACCGCGTTCGAGGCGGCGCGCATGGCCGCGGACCTCGACGCCCACCTGCGCGCGATCCCCGTGACGGGCCCCGGCGTGCCCGCCGACCGGCCCTACCGCGTGCTGTCCGAAACGGATTGGATGCCGTATTCGTGGTCGATCAACAACGTCGTGTTCGACGAGAACCTGCATACGGCGCTCGCCTACTGGCAGGCGGGCCGCCCGGAGACCGCGTACGACATCGCCAAGGGCGCGGTGCTGGCCAGCCTGTATCTGGGGATCAGCCCCGGCAACATCGGCACGCTGAACTACCTCGACGTCTACCGGCGCGAAGCGCAGCGCGATTTCGCCGACGGCATCGGCGTGATGTCGCGCGCCATCGTCGAAGGCCTGTTCGGCGTGCGGCCGGACGCCCTCGCCGGCGTGCTGACCTTGCGTCCCGGCCTGCCGGCCGCATGGGACCACGCCGCGCTCACCCACCCGGACCTCGACCTGTCCTATCGCCGCAACGGCAACCGCGACAGCTGGACCGTCGCCCAGGCCGGCACGCGCTTCCGGCGCCTCGTCCTCGAGCTGCCGGCCCGCGGCGCCGGCGTGGCGCGGGTGACGGTCGACGGCCGCCCGGCCGCGTGGCAGGCCGTGCCCGACGCGGTCGGCGCACCCCGGCTGCGCATCGACCTGCCGTTCGGGCGCACCGCGGAGATCGAGGTCGCATGGCGCGGCGCGATGCCTGACGCGCAATCGGCCCGCGCCACGGGCGCCGCGCGCGACGGCTTCACGCAGGTGCGCGAGGGCGACTTCACCTGGTGGCAGGCGCAAGCCAGGCCCAAGCCGCCCGGCGTGTGCACGCTGGCGGGTCCGGACTGGATCGACGGCGCGCCTATCGCCGGCACGAGCGTCGACCTGGCGCCGTGGTTCAACGACCGCGTGACCGAGATCTTCAAGGCCGGCAAATACCGGACGCCGCGCGCGCCCCACGTCACGCTGGCCCTGCCCGCGCAAGGCATCGGCGCCTGGGCCGGCCATCTGAACGCCCTGCCCGCCATCGACGACGCCGGCCTGCGCGCGCTGGACGGCGTGCTGGCGCTGCCGAACGGCCTGCGCTTCGCAACGCCGGGCGGCACGGGGCCCAACATCGTGTTCACTTCGCAATGGGACAACTACCCGCGCGCCGTGACGATCCCGCTGCACGGGCAGGCGCGCCGCGCCTTCCTGCTGATGGCGGGGTCGACCAACTTCATGCAGAGCCGGATCGACAACGGCGAGATCGTGGTCGCCTATGCCGACGGCAGCGCCGCGCGCACCGCGCTGCGCAACCCGGACAACTGGTGGCCCGTCGAGCAGGACTACTTCGTCGACGACTACCAGTTCCCCCTGTGCGGCCGCCTGCCGGTGCGCGTGGACCTGCGGACGGCGCGCGTGCGCGTGCTCGACCCGGCCACGTTCAAGGGCAGCGGGCGCGAGGTCGCGGGCGGCGCCGCGACCGTGATCGAGGTGCCGCTCGACCCATCGCGCCGGCTGGAAAGCCTGACCTTGCGCACGCTCGCCAACGACGTCGTGATCGGGCTGATGGGACTCACGCTGGACGCGCCGCCAGCCAGCCCAGCGCGTTGAGCAGGAAGCGCGTCTGCAGCGGCGCCGCCATGTCCGGCATGCGGTGGAACAGCACCCTGGCGCCCGCCTTTTGCACGGTGAAGCTCGCGGCACCCAGGCGGCGGTCGTGGTCGCGGCTGTAGGCGGCGATCACGGCGACGCCCTCGCCGTCCACGATCAGGCCATTCGACGGCTGGCCCGGGATCTGGTGCCAGACGCCGGCGGCCATGTCGGCGGGGATGTCGGCGAACACGGGATGCGTGCGCAGGACGTTCCAGTTGCCCATCCACGGCGCGCGCAGGTCGCCGACCTGGCCGGCATAGTCGAACAGGCCGAGGCCGGACAGCTGCCGGGCGACGCCGTCCGCCAGGCCGTCTTCCGGCACCATCGCCAGCAGCGGCAGGCCTTGCCGGACCGCGGCCAGCACGTCGGGCGCCAGTTCGCCCGGGACCAGCTTCGGCTTCGCGCCCTTCTTCGGCGCGGCTTCGAGGCCGGTCTGGTCGCCGATCTGGCGCTGCACGATGTCGGCGGCCTTCAGGCCCGACGCGACCAGGCCGTCGTAAGCCGCGCCCGCCCGGAAGTCCTCGATTTCCACGCCGGGCAACGCCGCCAGGCGCTCGCGCAGGCCGCGTGCGATGCCCGCGACGGCGATGCGCAGCGTGCGCGCGGCCGGCGCGGCGTCCGTGCGCGTGACCCACAGGGCGCGCGCGAACGTGACGTCCGGCCGGCCGGACAGTTCGAGCCGCACGGTGTGCGGACCGGGCGTGGCGAACGGCGGCGTCTTCACGTGTTCGGCGACGAGGTAGCTGAACCGGTCGGCCACGTTGGCCGGCACCGCGTAATCGCCGACCCGCACCGACTGCCCGTCCGGGCCGGTCACGCTCAGGGTCAATGTGCCGGACAGCGGCTTGCCGGTGTCGTTGAGGAGCCAGATGTCCAGGTCCGCCGCCTCGCCCGTCGCGTAGGCGTAGCGGCGCTGCTTGGCGACCGGACGCACCGGCAAGAGGCTCACGCGGATCAGGTCCGGATCGGCGTGGAAGTAGCGCAGGTTGTCGACGATGCCCGAATGGTTTTCGATGGCCGTCGATTCCCAGCCGCTGATCGCGGCCATGTCGACCTCGTCGCAGATCCGGATATTCTCCAGGTAGTTCTGCCAGGCGTCGTACTGCTTCTTGCCGACCGCGAGGAAGTAGCTCTCCGCGGTCGGGAAGGCCTGGCGGAAGCCCCACTTGTCGAGGAAGGCGGCGGCGCCGTCCGCGATCGCCACGTGGTCCTCGAGGTCGTAGCTCTTGCCGCCGTGCCGGCGGATGTCCGCGATCATCCGGGGATGGTTGTCGCCGACCGCGCAGCCTTCCATCTCGCCGAATTCGACGATCGCGCCGGGCATCGTCTGGCGGTGGATGAAGTTCTCCTTGTCGGCATAGAATTTGTCGTACCACTGGTCGCCCGCGCCCTGGTGATTGACCCACCAGCCGCCGGCCTTCTCGACGTCCGAGCGATAGTAATGATCGTCGTAGGGCAGGAACATCGCCTGGGCGGCGCCGCGCCCCACGAAGCCGTCGTTGAGGATCACGCTGCGGCTGGGGTCGAGGTCGTGCATGGCGCGCAGGACCGCTTCGACGTCGGGATTGGCGAGATCGGCCGACACCTCGTTCTGCAGCGTGTAGTGGACCAGCGACGGATGCGAGCGCAGCGCGCGCACCATCGCCCTGCATTTCGACACCATGAAGTCGCGGCTGAACGCCTCGGCGGCGGACAGGCGCTCGCCCGGCTTGAGCGCCCTGCCGATCGCCATGCGCCCGGCGCCCGGTTCCATCGTGCGCGTCAGGCCCAGTTCGTCCTGGACGTCGAGCACTTCCGGCTTGCCCACGTTGCGGTGGAAGCTGAGCGAATTGAGGCCCAGCGCCTTCGCCGCCACGACTTCGCGGCGCGCCAGTTCCGGCGTCGGAAACAGGCCGTTATAGCCCCAGTATCCCCACGAGATGGCCGTGTACAGCTTGATGCGGCGGCCGTTCAGGCGGAACATCGCATTCTTGCCGATGCCCTCGGCGGCGAACCAGCGGAAGCCGAAGCGCACGGCGCGCGTGTCGACCGCCTTCCCCGCCTGCCATTGCAGGCGCACGTGGTACAGGTGCGGCGTGTCGAGGTCCCACAAGCGGGCGGACGGCACGTGCACGCGCAGGCGCGCCGTCGCGATGCCGGCGGCCGTGTCGAGCCGCTCGAGCGTGACGTGCGCCGGCACCTTGGCGCCCGTCGCGTCCAGCACCGTGGCACCCAGGTCGCCGGGCTTGACGGCCTGGCTGGCCGCGATCTCCGCGTGCACCGTGACCACGCGCGGGTCCGGCGTGTTGAGCACCCAGGCGTCGCGGATGCGGCCTTCGATCGGGTGCACGCTCAAAGAAAGGCCGCGGTCGATGCCGCCGAAGCCGTGCGAATGATAGAGTTTGACCTGGCCCCAGGCCGTGTTGTTCGAGTCCTTCCAGTCGAACCGTCCGCCGGGATTCGTGATGCGGATGGCCAGGCGGTTCGGCTGGCCGGGCTTCATGGCGGCCGTCAGGTCGCAGTCGATCGGCAGTTCCGACATGATCGAATAGCCGACCAGCACCTCGTTCAGGAACACTTCGGCGCGCATGCGGGCGCCGCGGATGTGCAGCCACACCTGCTGCCCCTGCGCCGACGCGGGAATGTCGATTGCCTTCCACCACCACGACACGCCGGGCACCGCGCCGTTCTGCGGCACCGGATCGTCCTCGGCATAGCGGTATTCGTCGGCGGTGTAGGGCCGCTCGCCGAACCGGGCCCAGAAGTGCTCTTCGACCGTCGTCGGCAGGGTCACGGCAAGGCCCTGCCCCCGGTACAGCGCGTCCCAGCCGCCCGTCGGCGGATTGACCGGCAGGGCCGGCATCGGCGGCACCTGCTCCGGCAGGTAGATGACATCCTGCTGCCATTGGGCGGCGCGGTCGAGCCACAGGGTCCATCCTTCGTCGGCGATGGCGTGCCGTCCGGCCGCGTCCACGCGCGCGCCATGATCGAGACCCATCGCGCGGACCGTACCGACCAGGCCCAGGGCTGCCGACATGCCCAGCATGCCGCGGCGGTTCATTGAAATCGACATCGTGCTTTCTGTTCCGTTAAGTGAGTGAGGGTCGCTGCGCTCAGCGCGCGGCGCCCGGGTTCAGGCCCTGCACGTCCGGGCCGATCAGGTACGCGCCGCCCTGCGCCGCGCGCACCGTGACATCCTGCGCCGTCATGTGCGCGTACTTGACGACCGCGCCCTTGTCCGCCTCGATGTGCACCCGGCGGAGCGTGAGCGCCGTGACGGGCGATTCCGGCAGGCCGACGATCAGCGCGGCCTGCCTCGCGCCCGTCGCCTCGAGGTTCTCGATCGTGATGTCGGAAAAGCGCGGCGTCAGGCGCCCGACGGGCTGCGCCTCGATGACCTCCGGGATCTTCGGATAGAACTCGCTGATCAGGATCGGCGTGCCCACGTCTTCCATGGTCAGGTCGCGATAGACGAGGTTCTTCAGCACGTTGCCGCGGTCGCGGTTCGACTTGATGCGCACGCCGGTCCCGGTGCCCTTGAAATGGATGCGCTCGGCCAGGACGTTGTAGACGCCGCCCGCCACTTCGCTGCCGACGGACAGGCCATGGCCGTGCAGGAAGGTGCTGTCGCGGATGGTGATGTCGTGGCTGGGCGCGTCGCCGCCCGGCGAATCCGGCTGGCCGCTCTTGATGGCGACGTTGTCGTCGCCGGTGTCGATCGTGACGTGGTCGATCAGCACGTGGCTGGACGAGAACGGATCGATGCCGTCGGTGTTGTGCGAGATGCGGTCGGGCGCGAGGATCCGCATGTTCCGGAAGGTCAGGTGATCGCTGTAGTATGGCACGATCTGCCAGCTGGGCGAATTCCGGACGGTGACGTTTTCCATCAGGATGCGGCTGGAGTGGCGGAACACGATCAGGCGCGGGCGCCGGTTCGCCGGCGAGCGGTCCGCCCACCACGACTGGCCGCGGCCGTCGATGGTGCCGCCGCCGTCGATGACGATGTCGGTCGCGTCATCCGACGACAGCAAGGCGCGGCGCGCGGCTTCGCCCAGCTCCTGCACGGGTGGGTAGTCATCGTGGTCCTCGCTGCCGGCCAGCGTCGTCCCGGCGGCGATCGACAGCGTGATGTGGCTCTTCAACGCCAGCGGACCGCTGACGTACAGCGGTGCGCCCCCCAGGACCACCCTGCCGCCGCCCGCGCCGGCGCAGTCGTCGATGGCCTTCTGGATGGCGGCGGTATCCTTGCTGACGCCGTCCCCCTTCGCGCCATAGTCTTTCACGTCGCAGAGCTTGTCCGCGCAAGCGCTGCCCGGCACCGCGGCCAGGATGGCCAGTGCCGTCAATAAGCGAATATTCATTGTTCTCCCCGGCGGGCCGTCGCTGCCCGCTCCTCTCGATTGGCGAAAAATCGTAACAGATGGCACACGCGGCGCGCCGCCGGAAACGCGCGATTTCGCGAGAATCGAAACGGCGCTTGATGGATTTCGCAATGGCCGTTTTCGCCGCCGCCAGGCGCTCGTTACGAAATGATGTAAATCGTAATACGATTTTTCGCAAATCCGGAAATCGTCCGGATATCGCGGCAATAATGCCCCCGAATCGGCGGCTCGAGTCCAGCGCCGGCGCACATAAAACGACATCGAACGATTGGAGGAGACCATGAGAAATTCACCCACGTACCGTATCCGGCCGAACCGCATGAGCGTCGCGGTAGCGCTCGCGCTCGCGTCGCTCGTCGCGGGTCACGCCGCACTGGCGCAGGACGGCACGACGGAACCCGTCAAGATGGCCACGGTGACCGTGACCGCCACCCGGGCGTCGCAGCAGTCGAGCATCGACCGCAAGAAGAACGCCGCCACCGCGATCGACTCCATCGTCGCGGACGACGTCGGCTCGCTGCCCGACCGGAACGTCGGCGAAGCGATTTCGCGGATGGCCGGCATATCGCTCGACCGCGGCGACTTCGGCGAAGGCGTGACCGTCGCCGTGCGCGGCAACGGGCCGGACCTGACGCGCGTGGAGCTCGACGGCCAGGGCGTGCAGTCGGCCGGCGGCACGGACATGTATGGCGGCGGCAGCGGCCGCGGCACCGAATTCCGCCAGCTGTCGGCCGACTTGATCAAGAGCGTGGACGTCGTCAAGGGCTCGACGGCCGACATGACGGAAGGCTCGCTCGGCGGCGGCATCCGCATCCAGACGCGCACGGGCCTCGACTTCAAGAAGCCGTTCGTGTCGGTGCGCGTGGCCGAGTCGCAAAGCTCGCTCAACAAGAAATGGGAGCCGGACGCCAACCTGATCCTGGCCAACAAGTACCTCGACGGCCGCCTGGGCGTGCTGCTGAACGCATCGTCGACGACCCTGGCCAACGAGTCGCATTCGGTGCAGGTCGCGAACGCGGCGCGGGCGGGCTACAGCCGCCTGACCGACTTCGACAACTCGCCGGAAAAGACGTTCTCGTTCATGCCGGACACGATGAACACGGCCGACTCGAACACGACCACGCCGATGCTGCGCTCGCCCCTGGCCGCGGGCGGCACGTTCGCCGCGGCGACGCCGCTCGAGGTGTTGACGCGGTCGGCCGCCGCCAGGACCAAGGCCGACTGCTACGCCGCGTTCCCGACACTGACCGCGGCCCAGAGCGGCGCGATCGTGTCCAGCGCGCGCGGCGCGGCCGCGTCCCAGCGCGCCAACGAGTTGATCACCTGCCTGAACCAGTGGAACGACTACACGCCGTCGAACATCCGCAACTTCGTGAAACGCGAATTCGACAAGCGCCAGAACCTCGACCTGCGCCTGGATTTCAAGGTCGACAAGAACCTGACGCTGTACGCGAAAGGCAGCTACAACCGCCGCTACGACGACATGCACCAGCTGACCTACACCGTCGGCAACGCCAAGGTGAATCCGTCCGGCGCGAATGCCGTGCTGAGCCCCACCTATTCCGGACCCGCTTACATCGACAACCTGGCGGCGGGCACGCGCGTCCCGGCGCCGGGCTCGGGTTACTATTCGTACGGCACCCCGACCCAGGCGACGAATACGCTGCTCCAGAGCTCCGTGTCCGACGTGGTTCCCGGCTCCATCGTCGCGGATTCGACCCACCACCTGACCCAGTACACGATCACCGACGGCGGCGCGGTCACCGACCAGGTGCACGAATACGCGAAGACGTCCGCGCAATATGCGCAGCTGGGCGGCACGTACAAAAAAGGCCCGTTGAACGTGGAATTCTTCGTCGGCGACGCCAGGTCGAAATTCGAGCGCGTGCAGAAGCGCCTGAGTTTCACGAACTACTACGGGCCGACCACGCTGACCCTGCTGCCGAATGGCCTGTGGGGCTACTCGTTCCCGAACGGGAATTTCGACCAGTCCGACCCGTCCCAGTACGCGACCCTCTACCCCGGCGCGGCGACCGGCGCCGTCAAGGCCAGTCCCACCAACACGCGCCCCGCGCCGGCGTATTCGGCCGCGCAACAGCCGCTGCTCACGCAACAGCCCAGCACCTACTACAACCCGCGCCAGTTCGCGACCGAGGAGCGCACGGCCAAGCTGGACCTGACGTATGCGGCGCCGGAGTCGGTGCCGTTCTTCACGCGCTTCAAGGCCGGCTTCAACCTGCGCGACAACATCCACGACAACTGGGACCCGAACAGCGGCAACAGCGGCGGCTACACGGTCAAGGCGGCCGTCGGCACGTTCGGCCAGCCCGGCTACGTGCCGGCGGTCGTGCTGCCCACGCCGATCATCCGCAGCACCTTCAACGGCTGCCAGAACACGGCCGGCTCGCTGGGCGCGGGCGGCAACGCCTGCCAGTACGGCTTCCTGCCGAGCGCCGATCCGCGCCATGCGCTGGACGGCAACACGACGATGACGGCGCAGCAGTTCCAGGACCTGGTGAGCCAGACGCTGAAGGGCCAGGCGACGCCGACCCGCTTCTTCTCCGGCGCGACCGGCCGCCCGTCCGGCCTGCTGAACAACTGGACGGGACTCGACGTCGACAAGGCGTTCGCGCTCGTGGCCACGCCCAACACGAACCTCGACTGCCTGAAGAACTGCGTGGCCAGCGACGGCAACGTCTATGCGCAGCCCTACCAGCACCTCACCGAGCGCACCGAGGCGTTCTACCTGATGGGCGACTTCCGGATCGACGAGCTGCCGTTCACGCACCGCGCGCTGCCGTTCGGCTGGCAGATCGACGGCAACATGGGGTATCGCTACGTGCGGACCAAGGTCCACGGCACCGGCATGATGACCCTGACGTCGATCACGCCGGTCGAGGGCGTGTACGACCCGCTGAAACCGACGGCGCCGGGCGGTACGCTCAGCACCTCGATCTCGCAGGCCGTGGCCGTCGATTCGTCGACCCACGATTTCCTGCCAAGCTATAACCTGGCCATGTGGATGGTCCCCGACAAGCTGGTGACCCGCTACAGCTGGGGCAAGACCGTGGCGCGTCCGCCCGTCAGCTACCTGCTGCCCGCCGGGACCTGCACCTACGACGCCACCCTGGCCGACCGCGACCCGAGCGCGTCGCAGACGTGCAGCGGCACGATCGGCAATCCGGGCCTGCAGGCGCAGACCAACGTCAACCAGAACCTGAGCTTCGAATGGTATCCGAACAAGGATACGATGTTCACGATCGCCGGCTTCAAGCAGGAAGGCAAGATCGGGCCGGCCCTCAGCCGCGGCGTGAGCAGCCTGCCGCTGGCGGGCGGCGACAACCTGGTCGATCCGACGACCGGCGTCTCGCTGGCGGACCTCGATTTCAACTACGCCCTGTGGCTGAACGGCGCCGCGACGACCCGCAAGGGCATCGAGTTCGGCACCAAGACGGCCTTCACCTTCCTGCCCTGGCGCCTGCGCTACACCGGTTTCGATGCGAACTACACGAAGCTGCGCTCGGTGACCTCGACCCAGAACGAAGTCGACCTGCTGACCGGCACGCCGCTGCCGCCGGAGCGCGAATCGAAATATTCGTACAACTGGGCGCTGTGGTACGACGACGGCCGCCTGTCGGCGCGCGTGGCGGTGCAGGCGGTGGCGTCGTACTTCAACTGCATCGCCGGTTGCGGCTCGGCCGACCAGAGCAACTACCCGGCCGCCGGCGTCACCAGCGGCATGGTCAAGTTCCCGTACAACCCGGGCTCGCCGAACTTCAAGGACTCGACGCGCTTCATCGACGCCAAGCTTTCCTACAAATGGCGGCCGAACATCGAGTTCTTCGTCGAAGGCCGCAACCTGGGCAATGCGACGACGTCGAACAGCCAGGGATCGTTCGCGCCGTTCGCGAACGGCACGCCGAACCTGCTCGACTACGCGTATGCCGGGCGCCGCATCATGATCGGCATGAACTTCCGCAATATGTAATGCGCGGCGGCGGCGCGGGGTCAGGCGGCGTGGATCGCCTGCCGCCGCGCCGCAGGGAGGCGGGGTTCGACATGCTCGCGATCGTCGTGCACGCGCTCCGTATTGCGCACGCGCTGCTGGTAGCCGCGCGGCGAGCAGCCCAGTTCGCGCTTGAACACCAGGTGCATGTACTGGCTCGACGTGAAGCCGCACTTGTGCGCCACGTCGGCCAGGTTGCAATCGTCCTGCGCCAGCATGGCGGTGGCGGCATCGAGCCGCGCGCGCAGGATCTCGTCGTGCACGCTGTAGCCGACCTGCTGCCGGAAATGGCTCTCGAGCGAAGAGCGCGAGATGCCGACATAGTTCGCCACCTGGTCGGTCTTGATGCCCTGGCAGGCGTACTGGCGGATGTAGTGGCGGGCGCGCATCACGTGCGGATGCGTGGCCGGCACGTGCCGCGAGGACGCCTGGACGTTGATGCCGGCGGGCGGCACCAGGATGCGGGTCGTCGCCAGCGGCACGCCGTGCAGGATGCGGTCGAGCAGGTGCGCCGCCGTGCGGCCCATCTCCTGCGCGCCCTGGATCACGGACGTCAGCGGGATGCGGGTCAGCACGCGCGCCAGCGGATCGTTGTCGATGCCCACCACCGCGACCTGCTCCGGCACGGCGATCCCGGCCAGCGCGCACGCCTGCAGCAGCTGGCGGGCGCGCGCATCGGTGACGGCGATGATGCCGACCGGCTTCGGCAACCGGTGCAGCCAGGCGATCTGTTCGCGCACCGCCTGGTTCCACGTCGGCGCGCGCGTGCATTGGCCGCGAAAGATCTCCGGCCTGGCGTGGTCGTGCTGCACCAGCGCCGCGAACGCCTTCTCGCGCTCCTGCGCCCAGCGGTTCTCGCTCGCCTCGGGGAGGCTGAACAGCGCGAAGTGGGGCAGCCCGGACTCGATCAGGTGTTCGTAGGCGAGCTTGATGACCTTGACATTGTCGGTGGCCACATAGGGCACGACCGCCGGATAGTCCGCCGGATGCTCGTACGAGCCCCCGACCGCGACCAGCGGCACGCGCGTGCCGGCGAGCGCCGCGGCGACGACCGGATCGTCGAAGTCCGCGATGATGCCGTCCCCCTGCCATTTCTCGATGCCCGCCAGGCGCAGGCGGAAATCCTCCTCGAGGAACAGGTCCCATTGCGTCCGCGTGCCCGACAGGTAATCCGCGACGCCGAGGATGACGTCGCGGTCGAATGCCTTGTTCGCATTGAACAGGAGGGCGATGCGGTGTGCGTGTGACCTTGCCATGTTTGTCTCCTCACCAAGCTGCTTACATATTGCGGAAGTTGACCCCGACCATGATGCGGCGGCCCGCGTAGGCATAGTCCAGCAGGTTCGGCGTCCCCGCGGAGAACGGGGCGAAGCTCGCCTGGCTGTTCGACGTCGTCGCATTGCCCAGGTTGCGTCCTTCGATGAAGAACTCGATGTTCGGCTTCCACTTGTACGACACCTTGCCGTCGATGAAGCGGGACGCGTCCCGGAAGTTCGGCGAGCCCGGGTTGTACGGGAAGCGGGTCGCGATCACGCCCACCGCTGGATAGTCGTTGACCCCGAGCTGGCCGCAGCCGGCGATGCAGGTGAAGTACGACGCCACGGACTGCACCGCGACCCGCGCCGACACCCTGCCGTCGTCGTACCACACCGCCCAGTTGTACGAATATTTCGATTCGCGCGCCGGCGGCAGCGGCGTGCCGGTCAGCAGGTCGACCACGTTTTCCGCCGACGTGGCCGAGCGCAGCCGCGTGTAGTTGGCGTCGACGCCGGTATAGCGCAGCAACCAGGGCAGGAAGGTGAACGCCGTCCTGGTGCCGAGTTCGAGGCCCTTGCGCGTCGTCGCCGCGCCGTTCTGCCAGAGCGAATAATTGAAATCGAGCGCGCCGAGCGCGACGCCGGTGGTGGGATCGACGAGGCTAGAGCCGCCCGCCAGCGGGACGCTGCTCGCCCCGCGCGGCACGGCCGGGCCGACCTTCCCTTCCTGCCTGAACACGGCGACCGAGAACATCGTGTCCCGGTTCGGATAGTATTCGACGCTCAGGTTCTGGTTGACGTTGGTCTGCGCGCGCAGGGCCGGGTTGCCGATCGTGCCGCTGCAGCCCTGCGGCGCGCCGGGATTCGTGTCCTGCAGGGTGGCGTCGTAGCGGCACGTCCCGGACGGCAGCAGGTCCGCGACGGGCGGACGCGCCACGGCCCTGGCGTGGTTGTAGCGCGCCACCAGCCGGTCCGGCACGAGCCACAGCGCCAGGTTGTAGATCGGCAGGAAGTCGTGGCTGGCGGCGTCGATCGCCACCGGTTGCGAGACCGAGTTCGTGACCGTGCCGCCGGCCGCGCCCGGCCGGGCCGGGTCGTACGAATCGGTCTTCGTGACCGAGGTGAACGTCATCATGCCTTCGCCATGCACCTTCGTCCGGACGTAGCGATACCCCATGTTCCCGTCGATCTCCCAGCCGAACGGCAGCGCCAGTCCGAAGTCGCCCATGACGTAGAACGCGCTGGTGCGCTCGACCAGGTGCTGCTGCGGTTGCCGGTAGACCTGGCCGTCGCTGGCGGTGCACGACTTGACGCAGTCGAAATTCATGTTCGGCGTGGCGACCAGCGCGAAGGCCTTGTCGACGTCGATGCCGGTCCAGTTGTCCGGCAGTCCGGCCGCCCGCCCGCTGGCGCCCGCAAAGAACCCGGTGGGCGTGGCCTGCCCTTTCAAGGTCTGCGTGACGAGGTCCTGGAACTGCTGCGCCGTCAGCACCGTATTGCCGTCGAGCGCGCGGCGCGGGTCAAAGCCCGGCGTGAAGCCGTAGCGGCAGGCGTTGCCGCCGGGGGCCAGCGAGCCTGGCGTGTCCTGGCAGCCGTTGAACGTGCTGCGGATGATGGGCGTCGGCAGCACCACCGCCGGCACGTAGCCGGGCCGGCCGAACGTGCCGACCGCCGCCCGCACGGTGTAGCCGCCGCTGTTGCCGGTGTTCGGGTCCCAGCTGTCGCGGCGCGTATCGCGCAGGTTGACGCCGGCCTTGAAGCGCTTGAAGAAGGGGATCGTCTCCGGCGTCGCCCAGGTCACGTCGACCCTGGCGGTGCGCTCCCCGCTTTCCATCAGGCGCGGATTGAAATAGGTGCTGGGCTGCTGGGTCAGCAGCGGCTGCTGCGCGGCCGCGTAGGCGGGAAGCGCGCGTGTGTTGTAGGGGCCGGGTTGGACCGCGGACGACGCCGCGCCCGGCGTGAGGATCGCGTACTGGGCCGGGTCGGCCTGGTTGAAGTTGCTGGCGGCCGGGATGGCGTAGCCCCACAGCCCGTTCGGCAGCACGGACATGGTCACGGGGCCGTAGTAGTCGCTGTAGCTCAGGCGCTTCTGGGCCCGTTCGAAACGCGACCTGGCGTCGCCGACGAAGAACTCGGCCTTGAGGGGGCCGTCGCGGTATTCGCCGCCCAGCTGCAGGTATTGCGCCGTCGTCTTCGCGTATTCGTGCACCTGGTCGGTCGTGGCGCTCGCATCGCTGATCGTGTACCGGGTCAGGTGGTGGTTGGCGTCGGCGACGATGGAGCCGGGGACGATGTTCGCCACCGAGCTTTGCAACAGCGTGTTCGCGGACTGCGCCGGCGTGGCGTAGGCGTAGTAGCCCGAACCGGGCACCGGGGTGCGCGTGCCGGCCTGCAGGTCGTCCACATAGGCCGGACCGGCATATCCCGGGCTGACGGTGCCGGACGGGTTGACCTGCACGCTGCCCAGCGTGTAGGTCAACTGGTGCATGTCGTCGTAGCGCCGGTTGTAGCTGCCCTTGGCATACACGGTCAGGCGGTCGTCGACCTTGAAGTCGGCGCGCAGGTCGAGGTTCTGGCGCTTGTCGAATTCGCGCTTGATCATGTAGCGCACATTGGACGGCGTGTAGTCGCTCCACTGGTTGAGGCAACTTGCCAGTTCGTTGATGCGCTGGTTCTGCGCGGCGCCGCGCGCGCTCGCCGCGATGGCGCTGCTCTGCGCCGCCGTCAGCGCGGGAAAGGCGGCATAGCAGTCGGCCTTGGTGCCGGCGGCGGCCGACCGGGTCAGCACCTCGAGCGGCGTGGCCGCGTCGAAGGTGCCGCCGGCGGCCAGCGGCGAGCGCAGCATCGGCGTCGTCGCATTCGCATCCGCCGCGTTCATCGTCTCCGGACGAAACGTGAACGTCTTCGCGGGCGAGCCGTCGAAGTCGGCCAGCCGGTAATAGCCCTGCAGCGCCGATTGCGCCACCTGGGCCGAATGGGCCTCGTTGGCGAGCGTGGCGGACGACGCGTTCAGCAGCACGCCCAGGCGGCCGTCCAGGTATTTGTGCGCCAGCACCACGTTCGCGTCCGGCTCCCAGATCCGGTTCAAGGAGCCGCGCGAGCCGGCCACGCGCACCGAGACGAAAGGCTTCTTGAAATCGAGGCCGGTGCGGGTCTTGATGATCACGCCGCCGCCGAGCGAGCCCTCGGTCATGTCGGCGGTCGCGCCCTTGATCACGTCCACGCTCTTGATCAGGTCCGACGACAACTGGCGGAACTCGGTGCCGCGGCCGCCGCCGCCGCCGTACATGTCGGTGCCGCCGGCCGACTGGACGGCCTGGCCGTCGATCTCGACGCGGGTCAGGTCGGGGCCGTTGCCGCGCACGGCGACGGTGACGCCTTCGCCGAAGTCGCCCCGGTCCAGCGACACGCCCGACATGCGCGAGATCGCCTCGCCGATGTTCCGGTCCGGCAGCGAGCCCACGTCGTCGGCCACGATCGAATCGAGCGCCGTCGCGGCGTTCTTCTTGCGTTGGATGCCGGATTGCTGCGATGCCCGGGTGGCGACCACCAGCACCTGCTTCACGGGGTCGTCGCCGCCGCCGGGCCGTTCCTGCGCGTTCTCCGCGGCTTGCGCCTGGGCGCCGGCGGGTGCGCCGCACATGAGCAGGAGCGCGGCCGACACGGCGCAGCACGCGGCCTTGCGCTGGCCGGGTACGTCCTTGTCGCCCGCCCGCTGGCCGTGCACTGGCGCCGATGGGAGGATGAACACGGCGCCGCTGGCGCTGACCTTGCCGTACAAGCCCGTGCCGGACAACAGGCGCTGCAAGGCGACGGACATCGGAAAACTGCCCCGCACCTGGTTCGTGCACACGTTGGCGAGGATATCCTCGGACGCCAGGATGTTGATGCCCGCCTGCTTGGCAAACACGTTGATCGTGCTCGTGGCGGGACCCGCGGGAATGTCGAACTGCTTGTCGACTTCCTGGGCGTGCCCGGCCTGTGGCATGACGGCCGCGCCGGCAACAAGAACAATGGCGGCAATGCTACCGCAATGATGTGTGACCATCACGCGTGTCTCCTTTACCTGGTCCTCTTATGAAACGGAATCTTTGCTCCGTTATGAATCAGGACGAACGGATCTCGAAAATCCCTGATTTTTTTGGCCAGGCGTTATAAGAATTGTCGGGGCGATCAGATGCTGTTCTTGTCGGGACCATCCCTGGCGCCGATGACGATGCTTTCGCGACCGACTTCGATCGGCACGTTGAGATAGGCGCCGATATCCTTCGCAAACTGCTCGGCCGCGTCGATCTGGTACTGCCCGAAGATGCGCTTGCCCTCCAGCGCCGGGTCCGAAATGATGATCTTCTTGACGCTGTAGCGATTGAAATCGGCGACCGCCTCGCCGAGGGTTTGCCGCGTGAATATCAACTTCCCCTCCCTCCATGCCAGTTTTCTCTGGATCTCCTGCGGCTGCCGCGCGACGGTGATCTGCGCCGTCCTGTAGGGAACGAAACTGCGTTGGCCGGCGGTCAGCAGCGCCTTGGCGTTGCCGGTCCATACCTCGACCGTCCCTTCGGTGACGAGGACCTCGGCGCCGTCCTTGAAACGGCGCACGCCGAATGCCGTGCCGACCGCGCGCACCCGCACGTCGCCCGCTTCCACGACGAACGGCTTGGTCTTGTCCTTTGCGACCTCGAACCAGGCCTCGCCCTTGACGAGCGTGATCTGGCGTTTTTCGCTGGTCAGCCTGACTTCCAGCCGGCTGCTGCTGTTGATGCTGGCCACCGACGTATCCGCCAGCGCGACCCGCCGGAATTCGCCGCGCGCCGTCGACAACGTGGTGCGGCGCTCCGCCACGTTCAGCGAGACGCCCACGCCGAACAGGCCCAAGCCGGCCGCCCAGGCCCCGTATCTGAGCAGCGCGCGCCGGTTGGCGCCCTTCGGTTCGGACGCATCGGAGCGCAGCGCATAGCGGTCGTCGCCCGGATACAGATCGCGCTGCGCGACCGCCTGCGCGATTGCATTGTCGATGACGGTCGCGCGGATATACGCGCCCTTGTGCCGGGTATCTTCTTCAAGCCAGGCATCGAAATGCGCCCGCTCGTCCGCATCGAGTTCCCGTTCCGACTGAATCCGCAGCCATGCAAGGGCCTGATTATCGATCGCTGACATTGGTCTTTCCTGCCTTGTTAATCTTGCGCACCTTCATGCTGGGCGGTATGTCGTGGGTGCCCTGCCGTTTCATCATGTCGGAGATCAGCTCCATCCCCTTGGCCGATTCGTATTCGACGGCCTTTTCCGTGACGCCCAGCGAATCCGCGGTCTCCTTCAGCGACAGGCCATAGATCCGCCGCGCGCGGAACACTTCGCGGCAGCGGTCGGGCAGCTTGCCGATCAAGCCCATCACCCAGCGCAGTTCGGCGCGGCCGGACGCGATCCGCTCGGGGCCGGGCATGTGATCCTGGACGTCCAGCTCGCCCAGGTTGGCCATGATGTCGATATTCACGACGGCGTCGCGCCGGAGCCGGTCGGTGATGAGGTTTTTTGCGATCTGCACGAAGTAGCCGCGCGGGTCCTTGACGTGCGTGACGTCGTCCATCTGCATCACCTTGCAGTAGACCTCCTGGATCACGTCGTCCACGTCGGCCGCACTCGCGCAGACGCGCCGTAATCTGAGGCGAAACTCGGCTTCGAAGGGCAGCAGGTGCACCGTCAGCCAGTTGATAGTGTCTTGGTTCATGTTTTTTCTCGTGTCCCATCAGTATGGACGAGCGAACCTGGCTTTTCCCTAAAATTTTCCCTAAAAATTTCTTCGCGGAGCAGCGGGCAACGCCTGCGCCAGCCTGGCCAAGGTCCCGGCGCGCAGGGAGCCACGCCATCCACCGGATGTGCAGACACGCGACGATCCGTGGCCGCTGGCTGGCGTCCCAAGAATTCATTGGAGTCGGTGACGACAAACGGACTGACGTCTCGCGTTCACCGGATTGGCAATACACCTCCGAAAAACATGCGAATTCATTCCATTAGCTGCCGATGTTTCGGCACGATGGTCCAGGCATCAGCCGAATTGCATGGCAATGCAAAATTTCAGCCGATATTCATAAACCGGATCGAATAAACCAAATTGCCACGAATCAATATAAGTTTATCGCACGAGAAAATCGTTGGAAATAAATCATCGGGAACGGCGATTACAAGTCACGAAGTCGGCAACCAGATTGTTATTTCTTTTCTTGCGCAATTGCGCGAATGATTGCAAGATGCGATAGCGCTTCCGATTCCAGATCACCAATTTACAGTGCATGAATCATTTCGGCTTTCGCACGTCGCCGACGATGGCGAAGCGACCGCCCCATATCCATTGGTAATGTGTTTACTACAGGAGAAGTTGCGATGGCGAAAGAGAAAATAACGATCACCAAGATCATTAACAAGTTCATTCTTCCCAAGCAGCCAACGAGTGCCGCGATGGATACGGCGGTCGCGCAATTGGGACTGTTCTTCGATGAAGAGCTTCAGATCGAGAATTATGTCCAGGACTGCATCAACATGACTGTTTTTCGGGACAAGATCAACGCCGACCAAGACTGGGACGTGTCCACCTGGCCCACCTTGCATACCGGCGCCGAACACTTTTATTACAAGCAGGCCACCTTCGGAACCAGATACATCACGGTGTTGATTCCGTTTCCGCCGCCCAGCACCGCAGCGAGCGATACGCCGGTCAACCCCTATTCCTTCGTGACGTTGATCGCACCGTCCGGCTCCAGATATACCGAGTTCCAGCACACCCTCAGCAACGGCATTACCACCTCGATTTCGTTGGGACTGGCATTTGCCGGCGTCATGACAGGCGCATTGACGACCGTGGAGAATTCCCTGAGCGAGATCGGTCTCGGGATCATTTCGAAACTGGGGCTCGTCGAGTCGGAAATCGAGATCGGATTTGCCGACGTGTCCATGATTTCGAGCGCCGTCGCGTTGCCCCTCTTGCTGGCCGGCTGCCTGGTGATGGGCATCCTGTGGGGTATTCAAAAGAGCATCCAGTACTCGATCGAGATCGACAACAACACGGATTACGACCTGACCATTCCGTTTCCGTATCTGGTCAATGACAATACCGAGTACGAGAAAAAGAACCTGGTCATTCCCAAGAGAGAGCCGGCCGGGACACCGATTCCCGGCGTCCCTGGCGGAATCAGCGATCAAGGGAGCGTCAACCAGTTCAACTTCGTCAGCTCCGTGGCAAGCACCCTGCACGGCGTGGGCATCGGGACGCAGTTCCAGATCAACGGACAGAATCTCGATTTCAGGTTCGAGAAACCCCTCGTTGGCGATTTATCGATGAAGGCCACCATCGACTCCGCCACGGCGGAAGACTACTACAACACCAACATGGGCTACGACGACAAGCCGGAAGTCACCCTGAACATGGGTGCCATCGTCTTCAAGGTAGCGGCCACGCAAAGGAGCAGGTCCGACAGTGACCAGAATTGGTTCATCAAGGGATCGTTTACGCAAACCTGATGGAAAGACCGAGCGATGAAAGCCAGGCTGATCGACAAGAACTTCTATATCCTCCACAGCGACATCAATGGCGTCGTTTCTGCGGATAAAATGTATTCCAGAAAAACGAATATTGTCGCCTTCATGAATACCCTGAAGGAAAACAAGGACACCGACATTCGTGGATGGAGCGAGTTCAAGGACGACAGGACGGGCGCGCCGTACAAGGCGCGCAGTCACATGTACGAGAACGGCGCCTATGTGAAGCTGATTTACCCGCTGAATCAGACGCAGCAGGCGGACAATATCTACAGTGTCTATGTAACGACGCCCGATTTTACGATCCATTACGAGCTGACGATGGAGCTGGAGCACGTCATCGAGGCCCTGATCGGTGGAATCATCGTCTCGGCGCTGGCAGCGATCATATCCCTGTCCGCCGAATCCACGATATTGATCGAGTCGGCGGCGATCGCCGAACTGCTGGGAATCGATATCTCGTTCGAAGTCTCCAGTGCCGCCATTCCCGGGATAGGCGCCGTGCTCGCATTCCTTGGAATACTGGTCGCCGGCGTACTCCTGGCCCTGCAGCAATTCACGAAATACAACCTGTACATCGTAAACAACACGCATGACGATATCCGCGTCCTCAAGCCGATCCTCATGTACAACCCTAAAGTCGAGATAAAACAGGAAGAGTTCGTCATCCCGGCGATCCGGCCGGCCGGATCGCCGATCCCGGGGGTCCCGAACAGCACGTCGGATGATTCCCAGGTGTGCGTCTATAACCTGATGAACTGTACCGACAACCATTATCAAGGCACGGGATTCGCCATCGGATTCGACAAGCCGGGCGCATCGTCGAGCGTATTTCTCAACTTCTTCGTATCTTGGCGGAACAAGGTAAATTACAACGCCTTCACGAGAAATGCAGACGAGCTCGACGACGAAATACTCTTCTGGAATCTCTACAATGTGGTGAAAGAATGCAGGACTTATGAGGACTGGTCCATCTACAACGACCTGTACCAGGACAATGATTCCTTCACCCTGGTGGTGACCGTGAACGACAGATAATCGCACGACAAACCGAACGTCCAAAAAAGGGAGGCAACCCATGTCGCAAGTGAAAAATACCATCCAGATCGATAGTTCACGGAACTATGTCATCGACCTTCAATCGTCGAAGTTTCACCAGCACTTGAATCTGTCGGCACAGCCCGATCCGAGCTTCCGGGACTACCTGCAGGATTCATTGAATGTCGACATTACCCGCAAACACATACTGGATCAGCAGCTGACTCCGGAGAAGTGGGGCACATTCCAGCTGGACGGCGAGACCTATTATCACTTCACGCAACACCATGGCGACAGCAGATACGTAACGATTATCGTCAAGACGCCGGTGCCCGACGCGAGCGCGGCGTCAGCCGACGGGCTCACCGCATATCACGGCGAATCCTACGTCCTGACGAACTCCTTCGGCAGAAAACAGGACTTGAAATACCAGATCTCCATGGGCCTCGTCGGCGTCGGCGCGTTCACCTCTCTCATCGGCATATTGAATCTCGGCCGGCTGCAGGACGTGTACAAGGAAGGTTTGAAATTCTTCGTGAATGGGGCGATCAGGTTTCTCAATCTCTTCGGCGCTGAAATAGACGAATTCGAGACCGTATTTGCGACGACGGGCAACGCCTTCTTCGGCGTGTTGTCCCTGGTGTCTTCCGTGGTGCTGGGCGTGATCCTGGCCGAAGCCAAGGACATCAACGTGGCCATGGAATTCGCCAACGAGACCGACAAGGATGTCACCCTGCTCAAACCCTACTTCGAGGGCGGCATGTACGACTACGGAGACGATGAGCATGTCATTCCCAAGGCGGTCGGTCCAAACAACGTCGACCAGCAGCAGTTATTCAGCAGCTACTCTCTGGCGAACACCAACTCGAATCAGCTGAAGGGCGTCGGCGGCGCCGTCAAGCTCCTCGTGGATGGCAAAAGCGTTTTCTTCAAGATATATGTGGGCCACGACAGTGAATTGAGCGTGAAGCTGATGGCTTCGGAGGCCTATGCGGACGCCCAGGATTTCTACAGCAAGGTGGATTCCACCGAGCCGGAAAATCCGAATACGGTCACCGTCGGCACCTATACGGTCACGGCGGATGCGGCCATCACGCCTGTCGGCATCGACAACTTTGCCGCCCGGATCATCGTCAAACCCACCGCAAGCACGGCGACCTGAGACCCGGACCGGCCATCGGGACAGCGCGCTTTCCCGCAAGCCGTGCAAAAAAAGGCCCGCCGGTCGGCGGGCCGAATCTGCCTCCGGGGAGACAGAACAGGAGACATCCAACGTGGCTGCGTTCAAAAAGCCGGCACCGCCTGTCGTCCGCTGACGGCGATCCGCACCCCGGCGCCGGCGGCCGGCCTGGCGCCGCCCGGCTGGCCGCCGCCGATCCACAGGTCCACGGCCCCCGGCGGCACCACGCGCCGGCCCGCGGCGTCGACGATGCTCATGTCCCGGGCATCCACCCGGAACGTGACGTCGCGGGTTTCGCCCGCTCGCAAATGCATGCGCCGGAAGTTCCTGAGGGACCGGATCGGGGCGCCGTCGGCCTGGCGCGCCACGTACAGCTGCACGACTTCGTCGCCGTCGCGGTTGCCCGTGTTGCGCACGGCGACGGTCACGTCGACGGCGTCGCCCGCCTCGATCGACCGGCTGGCAACCACCGGCTGTCCATACGCGAACGTCGTATAGCTCAGGCCATAGCCGAACGGGTACAGCGGCGCGCCGCCGAAATAGCGGTAGGTCCGGCCCTTCATGCCGTAGTCGCCGAATGGTGGCAGCTGGTCCGCGGACCGGTAGAACGTCACCGGCAGCCGCCCGGCCGGACTGAAGTCGCCCGCCAGCAGTTCGGCCACCGCCTGGCCGCCCTCGCCGCCCGGATACCAGGCTTCGACGATGGCGGGAAGATGGGCGTCCGCCCAGTTCACGCTCAGCGCACTGCCGTTCATCAGCACGAGCACCACCGGCTTGCCGGTCGCATGCAGGCGCTCGAGCAGCTGTTGCTGCGGCGCCGGCAGGTCCAGCGTGGTGCGGTCGCCGCCCGCGAAGCCGGGCGCCTTGACACTCATCGCCTCGCCCTCGAAGCGCGCGGTCAGGCCGGCGACGAACACGATCACGTCGGCGTCGTGCGCGGCCGCGAGGGCGAGACCGTCGCTGGCGCTGGGACGGCTCCACTGCAGCCGGTGGTCGCCGCGCGAGCCCTTCTGCATCGCCTCGACGCGGATCTTGTAGACCTGGCCGGCGTTCAGCCGGACGTCGGTGTCGGACGTCGGCCACGCGATGTCCCACACGTCCGCCACCTGCCTGTCGTCCACGTAGATCCGATAGCCGTTTTCGCCGGAATAGCGGAAGCGGTAGGCGCCGCTGTCGCGCGGACGGAGGTAGCCGGTCCAGCGGATCGACGTCGCGCGCTCGACGCGCGCCGGCGTGCCCCACGCGACCCGCGCATTGGCGTCGCTGCGCACGGCGGACGGCGTGCCGGCCAGCGTCGTGTTCCCGTATTCCTCGACCTTCAGCCCGGGCTGGGCGCAGGCCGCGTCCCGGCACAGCAGCGCGTCGGGCACGTCTTCCAGCGGCGGCCCGACCCAGCCCGTGCCTTCGACGAACGTGACCTGCGACCGGGCGAAACGAGCCTTGATGCCGGCATACACGGTGACCGGCTGCGACGGCGTGCCGTTGTAGTTGCCGACGAGCGGATCGACGCTGTCCGCGTTCGGGCCGACGACGAGGATACGGGCGGGTGCCGGTTTGAACGGCAGCACGCCGTCGTTCTTCAGCAGCACCATCGACGCGCGCGCCGCCCGGAGCGACAGCGCCCGGTGCGCCGGCGTGTCGAAGTCCCCTGCGGAGATGGCGGCGTACGGCCCCGCATCCGGTCCATCCAGCAGGCCGAGGCGCGCGCGGGCCGCCATCAGGCGGCGCACCGCCGCGTCGAGATCGCGCTCCGCGACGAGGCCCGCGCGGACCGCCTTGACCGTCACCGCGGGATCGGCCGTGTCGCGCGCACCGGCGGAGCAGAACAGGTCGGTGCCGGCCTTCAGCGCCGCGGCGGCCGCCTGCTCGGGCGTGGCGACGTAGCCGTGGGACTTGGCCTGGTGGATGTCGGCGATGGCGGCGCAGTCGGACACCACGTGGCCGTCGAATTTCCAGTCGCCGCGCAGCACGTCCTTCAGGTAGTGTGCGTTGGCGCAGGCGGGCACGCCGTCGATCGCGTTGTAGGCGCACATGACGGCCTGCGACTTCGCCTCGACGACGGCCGCATGGAAGGCCGGCAGGTAGGTGTCGACGACGTCGTGCGGCGACGGATGCACGTCCTCGCGGTGGCGGTTCGATTCCGGCCCGCTGTGCACCGCGAAATGCTTGACCGTCGCCACCGTCTTGGGATGTTCCGGGTCGTCGCCCTGCAGGCCGCGGATGAACGCGACGCCCATGCGCGCCGTCAGGAACGGGTCCTCGCCCCAGGTTTCCTGGCCACGGCCCCAGCGCGGATCGCGGAAGATGTTCACGTTCGGCGACCACACGGTCAGCCCCGGACCGGCCGCCAGGCTGCCGTCGGGGCGGCGCCGCGCCGCATACTTGGCGCGGAATTCGGTCGCCGTCGTGTCCGCGATCTCGCGTACGAGCTGCGTGTCCCACGTCGCCGCCATGCCGATCGCCTGCGGGAACACGGTCGCCTCGCCGGTGCGCGCCACGCCGTGCAGGCCCTCGTTCCACCAGTTGTAGGCGGGGATGCCCAGGCGCGGGATGGCGGGGGCGCGGTGCTGGATCTGTCCGGCCTTTTCTTCCAGGGTCATCTGCGACACCAGCCGCGCCGCACGCTGTTCGGCCGCGGTCGGCGCCTGCGCGCAGGCGGCACCCGCCAGCGCAACGAGTCCGCATGCGAAAAGGCGGCGCACCGCGCCGGCGGGGTGAAACGTCATGTCGTGGTCTCCTGTCATCATGGCCGGCCAGATGCTAGCAGGGCCGCCATTACGAAAAGGACCAGACGCCATAGCGATTCTTGGGAAAACACCACGCCCGCCGCCGCCGCCGCGCCGGCGGTTTGCTAGCATCGTCCGGTGCCGCCGGCCCCGCCGGCATCCCGACTCCGAACCCTCATTCGCCTCATGAAACGACATCGAACCGCCCTCCTCCTCGGCATTGCGCTCTGCACGCGGATCGCGTCCGCCGCCGCTTGCCCGAACGGCGCCCGCGCCTGCGAAGACTTCGAACACGGCACGCGCCTGCGTGCCGCCGACGGCAGCGCGCCACAACTGCGCCCGCAGCAGGGCAGCACAAACCACGTCCTGCTGTTGCGCGGCGACGGCCGCCCGCTGCTGCTGCCCGCCGCGCCGCCCACGGGCCCCTATTTCGTCGAAGCGCGCCTGCGTCCGGCCGGCCCGGACGCGACGCCGCGGCACGCGTACCTGATCGCACGCTATGCCGACGAACGCAACTGGCTCGGCCTGGCGCTCGCCACCACGCCGGACGGCAAACGGCTCGCGATCGACATCGTGCGCATGCGGGACGGCCGGGTCACGCGTCTCAAGCAGGGCGGCACGCGGGTCGACGCGCCGGACGCCTTCACCACGCTGCGCCTGGACGTCGACGGCACGGCCCTGGCGATGTACGTCGACGGGAGCCGCATCAACGGCGTCGACGAGCCGTCGCTGCCGCCCGCGCGCGTGGGCGTGCTGGCGCAGGACGGGGACTTCGAACTGGACGACCTGCACGTCGGTGACGTGCGCGTAGGCGACGCCCGCGTCGCGCCGGTGCGCGTCGGCCTGGCGCGCATGTCCGGCCGGCTCGACCTGCAGGCCGGCGACGCGCCGCAGCGCTACCTCGTGCGCGCGAGCGCGAGCGCGGGCGCGGGCACGGGCGCGGGCGCGACCGGCGCCACGCTGCCGTTTGCCGTCGCGTCGAGCGCGCCCGACATCGCCACGGCAAGCATGGACGGCGACGCCGTCGTCATCACGCCGCTGCGCGCCGGTGCCGCCACGATCACCGTGTCGAGCGCCGCGGACAACAACGCCGCCACGACGCTCGCGGTCCGCGTCGGGCCGGTCTTCGCGGCCTCCGACCGGGTCTACGACTTGCGGGGCAAGGCGATGCCGGCGGCCGGCGCGGCCGACGTCCAGGTCGACACGCCGCTGCGCCTGCGCTTCGACGCCGCACCAAAGCCCGGGCCCGGCGCCTCGGTGCGCATCTTCCGCGCGGCCGACGACGCGCTGGTCGACGTGCTGCGCCTCGACGGCGACGTCGACGCCATCGGCACGAGCGCGGACGGCCGCCGGCGCGTGGTCCGCTACGATCCGGTCCGCGTCGACGGGCGCGAGGTGACGATCCGGCCGCACGACGCGCAGCTCGCCTACGGCACCGAATACTATGTGCTGGTCGATGCCAATGCCTTCCCCGGCGCGCGTCTCGCGGGGCAGCCGTTCGACGGGATCGGCAAGGCCGCGCTCTGGCGTTTCACCACGCGCGCACGCATGCCCACGGCGCGCGACCTGACCGTCGACGACGACGGCCCGGCCGATTTCCGCACCGTGCAGGGCGCCCTCGACCACGTGATGCGCAACGTGCCGCGCGCGGCGCCGGTGACGATCCGCGTCGCCGCCGGCCGCTACGACGGCCTGCTGTACCTGCGCGGCAAGGACAACGTCACCTTGCGCGGCGCGGGCCGCGACGGCACCGTGATCGCGGCCGAAAACAGCGACGGACCGAATCCGGGCGCGGGCGGCAGCCAGGACGCGCTGGCGCCGGGCACGAACGGCGGCCGCTCGGTCTTCCTGATCGAGGACGCCGACCTGGTCACGCTCGACAATCTCAGCGTCGTCAACACGACGTGGCTCGCGAGGACGACCGGCGGCCAGGCCGAAGCGCTGAATTTCGCCAGCGACGGGCGCCTCGTCGCGACCAACGCCCGCTTCGCGAGCGAGCAGGACACGATTCTGGTGCGGGGCTATACGTGGTTCTACCGCAGCCTGATCGAAGGGAACGTCGATTTCATCTGGGGCTACAGCCCGGCGTCGCTGTTCGAGGACAGCGAGATCCGCACGGTCGGCAACAGCGCCGCCGCCGCGAAGGGCGGCTACATCGTCCAGGCCCGCACGCCGGCGCGGGCCGACCCGGGCTTCGTCTTCCTGAACAGCCGCATCACGCACGGCCCCGGCCCGGCCGGCAACGACGCGCCGGCCGGCGCGAGCTTCCTGGCGCGCCCGGGCAGCAGCTGGGACAACGTCAGCTACATCAACTGCCGCATCGACGGCCACATCTCGCCGCGCGGCTGGAGCGGCCAGCCGCGCGGCGGGACCGGCTGGTTCGAATACAACAGCATGGACATGGCGGGCCAGCCGCTCGATCTCGCCGGCCGCGGCGGCGGGCAGGTGCTGACGGCCGCGCAGGCCGCGCGTTTCTCGAGCCGCGCCCGCGTGTTCGCGGGATTCGGCGGCGGCAAGGGCTGGAATCCGCAGGCGGCGCGGGAATGACGGCGTGATTGGACCGTGTGCGACCGGATGGTTCCGGACAAACGATGGCCCGCGCGCCCCCCTGGACGGCGTGATTGGAGCCGATGCGGCCGGATGGTCCCAGTCAAACGATGGCCCGCGCCCCCTGAACCGTCGCCCCCGCGCAGGCGGGGGCCCAAGTCCGGCGCGTCCACGTAACGTAATCGGGTCCCCGCCAGGGCCAATGCCCAGTCCAGGAACGACGCCGCTCCTCAGTGCGCGGTCACGCGGAAGTAGTCGACGTCCAGGCTCGCACCCGCCCCCGCCGCCTGGCTCCCGACACTGAATAAGCCCATCTGTGCCCCGACCCAGCGGCCCTTGCTGGCCGTGAACGGCTCGGCCACCGGCACGAAGGCCGTGCCGCCGCTGCGGTACGAGAAGTGCGCCACGCCGCCCTCGCGCATCTCCATGCGCAGGTCGAGATCCGCGGGGGCGGAGGGCAGCACGACGCGGGTCGATTCCGTGCAACGCACCCTGGCCGGGGTGCAGGTCGTGTAGACGAGCTGCGTCGCGGCCCCGGCCTGGCGCAGGCCCAGCCAGGCGTACTGCATGCCGTCGAGGATCAGGCCGGCGCGGTCGCCGTCGCGCGCGCCGTTCAGCCGGACATGCGTGTTGACGACGAAGGCCGGCGCCGGCAGCTTCTGCAACAGGAGCGCCGGCGCGCCGCGCACATAGTCCGCTTCCGGCGCGGGTTGCGTGAACAGGCGCAGATGGCCCGGGCGCGCGGCCAGCGAATACCAGCCGGCCTGGCTGTTGGCGTTCCACTGCCATTGCAGGCCGAGCGCCGGTCCGTCGAATTCGTCGGACGTCGGCGGCACCCGGACCGGGCCGCCGGCCACCGGCTTGGCGTGGACGAGCACGGGCTGGCCGGTGCCGGGCTTCGGACCGTCCTCGCCGATCACGGGCCAGCCGTCCGCCCAGCGCATCGGCTGCAGGTGCACGACGCGGCCGTACGCGCCCTTGTCCTGGAAATGCAGGAACCAGTCCTTGCCGTCCTGCGCCCGCACCCACGCGCCCTGGTGCGGGCCGTTGACCGGCGTCGTGCCCTGGTCCATCACGGTCCGCACCTCGTACGGTCCGTGGATGCTGCGCGAGCGGAACACCGCCTGCCAGCCCTCCTCGACCCCACCGGCCGGCGCGAACACGTAGTACCAGCCGTTTTCCTTGTACAGCTTGGGGCCCTCCAGCGTGCGGTAGCCGGGCAGCTTGTTGCCGTCGATGATGGTGGCGCCCGCGTCGTCGAGCAGGCGGCTGCCGTCCGGCGCCATGCTGCGCAGGGTCAAGAGGTTGTTGATGCCGGCGCGGCTTCTGGCCCAGCCGTGCAGCAGGTAGGCCTTGCCGTCGTCGTCCCACAGCGGCGTCGGATCGATGATGCCCTTGCCCGGCAGGAGCAGGTGCGGCGCGCTCCACGGCCCCGTGAAGCGCTCGGCCGTGGTGACGAAAATGCCGAGGTCCGGGTCCGGGTAGAAGATCCAGAATTTGCCGTCGTGCCAGCGCAGGCACGGCGCCCACACGCCGTCGCCGAGGCGCGGCACGGCGAAGCGCTCGGCCGGCACGAGGTTGGGCAGCGCGTGGCCGACCAGTTCCCAGTTCACCAGGTCCTTCGACTGCAGCAACGGCAGTCCGGGCGCGCTGTTGAAACTCGACGAGGTCAGGTAGTAGGTGTCGCCGACGCGGATCGCGTCCGGGTCCGAATAATCGGCATGCAGCACCGGATTCCGGTAGCGGCCGTCGCCCAGGTCGGCCACCCAGGGTTCGTCGGCGCCCGGCGGCCGGGCGGCGGGCGCCGACTGGCACCCGGCCGCCAGCACGGCCAGCAGGACGGCGCCGGCGATGCGGCCGGAGGTGGCGAAATGCCCGTGCGGCGAGCGGAATGGAAATGGTGTGGACATGCTGCTGCGTCTCCTTGCGTGTTGTCGGTGTGGCGGAACTGGCCGGTCCAGCCAGTTTTACATCAAAAGGTTAGCAGAGCAAAATCTGGACCGACCAATTCATTAAATTGGTCTGCCAATAATCACAATGTGGTTTGGTGAGTTTCACAACGGTCCAACCCGACTCCTCGCTTAATCTATGTCCGACCGCCGGATCTGGTACGCAATATATAACGTACACATCGCCAGCCGCGGAAAGAACGCATACCTACAATGGAGACCTATCGTGAGAGAGAGCACATCATATCCGCTGCGGCCGAAGCGCCTGAGCCTGGCCGTGTCGCTGGCCCTGGCTTCGCTGATCGTCAGCAGCGCCGCCGTGGCGCAGGAGAACCCGGCGCCGGCCGGGGACGGCGCCAGCGGCGAGAAAATCGCCCGGGTGGTGGTGAGCGCGACCCGCGCCTCGCAGCAATCGAGCATCGACCGCAAGAAGAACGCGGCCACCGCGATCGATTCGATCGTCGCCGAGGACGTCGGCTCGCTGCCGGACCGGAACGTCGGCGAGGCGATCTCGCGCATGTCGGGCATCGCGCTGGACCGGGGCGACTACGGCGAAGGCGTCAGCGTCGCCGTGCGCGGCAATTCGGCCGACCTGACCCGCGTCGAGATCGACGGCCAGGGCGTGCAATCGGCGGGCGGCGCCGACATGGGCGGCAACAGCGGCGCCAGCGGCCGCGCCGTCGAGTTCCGCCAGCTGTCGTCCGACCTGATCAAGAGCGTGGACGTGGTCAAGGGCTCGACGGCCGACATGACCGAGGGCTCGCTGGGCGGCGGCATCATCATCAAGACGCGCACCGGCCTCGATTTCAAGAAGCCCTTCGCGTCGGTGCGCGTGGCCGCGTCGCAAACGTCGCTGAACAAAAAATGGAAGCCGGATGCAAACCTGATCCTGGCGGACAAATTCCTCGACGGGCGCCTGGGCCTGCTGCTCAACGCATCGTCGACGACGCTGGCGAACGAGTCGCACTCGCAGCAGAACGCCTTCAGCGCGCTGCAGGGCTATTACCGCGTGGCCGACTTCGACAATTCGCCGCAGAAGACCTTCAGCTTCCTGCCCGCCACGCTGAACCGGGCCGACGCCAGCGTGGACCAGCCGCTGCTGCAATCGCCGCTGACCGGCGGCGGCTTCTTCAACTCGGCGACGCCGCTGTCGGTGCTGACCCAGTCGGCGGCCGCGCGCACCAAGGCCGACTGCTACGCCGCCTTCCCGGCCATCGCCGCCGCCCAGCTGAACACGATCGCGTCGAACAGCCGCAACGCGGCCCAGTCCCAGCGCGGGAACGAGCTGGCGACCTGCCTGAACCAGTGGAACGACTACACGCCGTCGAACGTGCGCTACTTCGTCAAGCGCGAGATCGACAGGCGCCAGGACCTGGACCTGCGCGCCGACTTCAAGGTCGACAACCACCTGACCGTCTACGCCAAGGGCAGCTACAACCGCCGCCGCGACGACATGTCGCAGCTCACCTACACGCTCGGCAACGTGCTGACCAACACCGGCACGACGATCAGCCCGGCCTTTACCGGCCGGCCGTACGTCGACGACACCGCGGCCGGCGTGCGCAACGCGGTGCCGGGTTCCGGCTACTACCTGTACGACACCCCGACCACGCGCAGCAACGGCTATCCGCTGGCGGGCACCGTCGTCAACATCGTGCCCGGCTCGATCGTCGCCGACGCCAACCACCACCTGACGTCGTACCAGATCACCGACGGCCAGGCGACCACCGACCAGTTGCACGACATCGCCGACATCACGGCGAAATACTTCCAGCTGGGTGGCACCTACCGGAACGGCGGCCTCACCGCGGAATTCTTCGTCGGCGACGCGCGCTCGGATTTCCAGCGCGCCCAGAAGCGCATCAGCTTCACCAATTTCTACGGCCCGACCACGATGTCGGTCCTGCCGAACGGATTGTGGACCTACACCTTCCCCGGCAGCGGCTTCAATCAGGCCGATCCGGCCCAGTACGTGCGCGTGTTCCCGGCCACCGGCAACACCGCCGCGCAGCCGCTCGGCCCCCTCAACACGCGCGCCGCGCCGGCGTACACGATCGCGCAACAGCCGCTGCTGAGCTCTTCGTCGCCGCGCACCGAGGCGTTCTGGAACCCGCAGATCCGCGCCACCGAGGAGCGCACCGCCAAGCTCGATCTCGCGTGGGCGACGCCGGAGTCGGTCCCGTTCTTCAAGCGCTTCAAGGCCGGCTTCAACCTGCGCGACAACCGCGTCGACAACTGGAATCCGGGCGACGGCAACAGCGGCGGCATCGTGCTGCAGGCGGCGAACGGCACCTATGGCCAGCCGGGCTACCAGGCGCCGATCGTGCTCCCGACCCCGATCGCCCGCGACGTGGTCCAGGCCTGCCAGGACACCCCGGGCTCGCTGGGCCCAGGCGGCAAGCCGTGCCAGTACGGCTATGTATCGAACCCCGACCCGCGCCTGGCCCTGAACGGCACGACGCAACTGACGCCGCAGCAGTTCCAGGACCTCGTATCGCAGGTCCTGACCGGCAAGGCCACGTCGACCCAGTTGTTCAGCGGCGCCAGCGGACGCCCGGCCGGCATGCTCGACAACTGGACCCAGATCGACGTCGAGAAAGCCTTCGGCCTGATCGGCGCGCCCAACAACAATTACGACTGCGTCAAGCACTGCACCGCCAACGACGGCAAGGTCTACGACCAGCCGGTGCAGAAGCTCAAGGAACGCACGCAGGCGTTCTACATCATGGGCGACTTCGGCATCGACCACATCCCGTTCACCGATCGCGCCCTGCCGTTCGGCTGGGAGATCGACGGCAACCTGGGGTACCGCTTCGTGCGCACGAAGGTCAGCGGCCTCGGGATGATGACGCTGAGCTCCATCACCCCTACCGCGTCCTACGACCCGCTCAACCCGACCGCGCCGGGCGGCACCGTCACCAACACGTACATCCGCAACACCGCCGTCAACGCCAGCACCACCGACTTCCTGCCGACGTACAACCTGGCGATGTGGATGGTCCCGGACAAGCTGGTCGTGCGCTACAGCCGCGCGCGCACCGTGGCGCGGCCGCCGATCACGCAGCTTCTGCCGGCCGGCACCTGCATCTACGACGAGACGCTGGCCGTGGGCGGCGAAGTCGCCCAGCGCTGCAGCGGCACGCTCGGCAACCCAGCCCTGCAGGCGCAGAAGAACCTCAACCAGAACCTGAGCCTCGAACTGTATCCGAACAAGGACACGATGTTCACGGCCGCCATCTTCCGGCAGAAAGGCATCATCGGCCCCGCGCTGAGCCAGGGCGTCAACAAGCTGCCGCTGTTCGCCGGCTCGCCGCTGGTCGACCCCGCGACCGGCACCGACCTGTCGACCATCCCGTTCAACTATTCGATGTGGATGAACGGCGCCGCGACGACCCGCAAGGGCCTCGAACTGGGCACCAAGACCGCGTTCACCTTCCTGCCCTGGGCGCTGCGCTACACCGGCTTCGACGCCAACGTGACGAAGCTGCGGTCGATCACGACCAGCGAGAACGCGGTCGACCTGCTGACCGGCGCCCCGCTGCCGCCGCAGCGCGAGTCGAAGTATTCGTACAACTGGGCGCTGTGGTACGACGACGGCCGCCTGTCGGCGCGCGTCGCGGTGCAGGCGGTGGCTTCCTACTTCACCTGCATCGCCGGCTGCACCCAGCAGGCCGCGATCCAGAACTACCCGGGCGTCGGGGTCCAGCTCACCAAATTCCCCTACAATCCGGGTTCGCCGAACTACAAGGACACCACCCGCTTCATCGACGCCAAGCTCGCGTACAAGCTGCGGCCGAACGTGGAGGTCTTCGTCGAGGGCCGCAATCTGGGGAATGCGACCACCACCAACAGCCAGGGCGCGTCGACGCCGTTCGCCGACGGGACGCCCAACCTGCTGGACTATGCGTATGCCGGCCGCCGCATCATGGTCGGTTTGAACTTCCGTACCTTGTGACCGACAGGAGACACTCTTGAATCGACAACACCCGTCCCGGCCGGCGCGCCGCAGCTTCATGGTGTCGACCGGGCTGGCGCTGGCCATGCCCGGCCTCGCCGGCGCCACCGTGGTCGCGGCAACGAGGCACGACCGCGACAGCCTGAGTCTCTGGTACGACAAGCCGGCCGGCCCCTGGGTCGAGGCGCTCCCGATCGGCAACGGCCGGCTCGGCGCCATGGTGTTCGGCCGCGCCGCGCAGGAACGCGTGCAGCTGAACGAGGACACGCTGTTCGCCGGCGGTCCGTACGATCCGAGCAACCCGGACGCGCTGGCGGCGCTGCCGCGGGTGCGCGCGCTGATCGACCAGGAAAAGTTCAAGGAAGCCGCGGACCTCGCGAGCGCGTCGATGATGGGCAAGCCGATGCGCCAAATGCCGTATGGCGCCGCGGGCGACCTGCTGCTCGACTTCCCCGGCGTGCAGGGCGCGGCCCACTACCGGCGCTCGCTCGACCTCGACACGGCGGTCGCGACGGCCAGCTTCACGGACGGCGCCACGCGCCACCTGCGCGAAGCGTTCGCCAGCGAACCGGACCAGGTCGTGGTGCTGCACCTGACGGCAACGGGCGGCCGCCCGCTGGACCTGGACGTGGGCTACCGCGCACCGGCGAACGTCAAATACGGCGATACGCAGACGCCGCCCGCGCCTTTTCAAGGTGCCGCCTGGGACCTGCGCGAGTCGACGGATGCCAGCCAGCGCCCGGCCACGCTCGCCATCCGGCCGGACGGCGCCGGCGCGCTGCTGGCCGAGGGCCGCAACCAGCCGGCCCAGGGCATTCCCGCCGCGCTGCGCTACGCGGTGCGCGTCCGTGCCGTCAGCGACGGCGCGGCCACCGTCGACGGCGACCGCCTGCGGGTGCGCGGCGCCACGGCCATCACGCTGCTCGTCTCCTGCGCCACCAGCTACGTGAACTACGCCGACGTGAGCGGCGACCCGGTCGCGCTCGTCCGCGCCCGCACCGACGCGGCCGCGCGCAAGCCGTACGCGCGCCTGAAGGCCGACCACGTCGCGGCCCACCGGGCGCTGTTCCAGCGCTTCTCGATCCGGCTCGGCGGCGGCGCCGTCGATGCCCGTCCCACGCACGAACGCATCGCCGTGTCGGAAGCCGTGCCCGACCCCGGCCTGGCCGCGCTGTACGTGCAATATGCGCGCTACCTGCTGCTGGCGTCGTCGCGTCCGGGCTCGCAGCCCGCCAACCTGCAGGGCCGCTGGAACGAGGGGAACAGTCCGCCCTGGGGCGGCAAGTACACGATCAACATCAACACCGAGATGAACTACTGGCCGGCGCACGCCGCCAACCTGGCCGAATGCGTGGAACCGGTGCTGCGCATGATCGAGGACCTGGCCATCACCGGCGCCGTCACGGCGCGCAAGCACTATGGCGCGCGCGGCTGGGTCACTCACCACAACACCGACCTGTGGCGCGCCACGGCGCCGATCGACGGGCCGAATTTCGGCATGTGGCCGCTCGGCGGCGCGTGGATGTGCAAGACGCTGTGGGACCACTACGAATACCACCCGGACGAGGCCTGGCTGCGCCGCATCTACCCGCTGCTGAAGGGCGCCGCGCTGTTCTTCGTGGACGCCATGGTCGAGGACCCGAAGGGCCGCGGCCTGGTGACGTCGCCGTCGATGTCGCCGGAACACAACCACCATCCCGGCGTGGCGCTGTGCGCGGGACCGGCCATGGACCGCCAGATCATCCGCGACCTGTTCGGCTGGACGCTGCAGGCGCATGCCGCGCTGAAGGATCCGGATGCCGGCTTCGCCGCGACGCTGGCGACGATGCGCAACCGCCTGCCCGCCGACCGGATCGGCGCGCTGGGCCAGTTGCAGGAATGGCTGGAGGACTGGGACGCGAAGAAGGACACGCACCGCCACGTGTCGCACCTGTACGGCGTCTACCCGAGCGAACAGATCAACGTGCGCGACACGCCTGACCTGATCGCAGCGGCCAAGGTGTCGCTCGACATCCGCGGCGACAAGTCGACGGGCTGGGCGACGGCCTGGCGGCTGGTGCTGTGGGCCCGCATGGGCGACGGCGACCGGGCCCACGCGATCCTCACCGGCCTGCTCGGCCCCACGCGCACGTATCCGAACATGTTCGACGCGCATCCGCCGTTCCAGATCGACGGCAATTTCGGCGGCACCGCCGGCATCCTCGAGATGATCGTGCAGTCGTGGGGCGGCGAGATCCGGCTGCTCCCCGCCCTGCCCGCGGCCTGGCCCGAGGGCGCGCTGCGCGGCGTGCGTGCGCGCGGCGGCGTGGAACTCGACATCGACTGGGCGCAAGGCCGCCTGCGCCGGGTCGCCCTGCGCGGAAGGCCGGGCGCCGCGGTGCGCCTGCGCCACGGCACGCGGCTGCTGGACGTCACCCTGGACCGCAACGGTCGCGCCACCCCGGAGATCATATGAAACCATCCCTGTACTCTTTCCTGCTGCTGGCGCTGGCCGCCGCGCCGGCATGGGCCGGCCCGGCGCCGGCGCCGGCGCCGCTGCGCTTCAGCTTCGCCGGCCCGGAGACGCCGGGCATGCAGGCGGCCGCCTGCGGCCACGGCGACGACGTCCCGGCCTATGACGCGGGTCGCGGCTGGGGCTTCGTCGCGCAGACCGGCGCCCGGCCGCCACGGCCGGTGCACAGCGCCGGCATCCGCTGCACCGGCACGGCCGCCGTCATCGAGGAAGCGGCGTTCGACGGCGACAACCGTTTCGGCATGGCGTTCCGCGTCAAGGTCCCGCCGGGCACCTACGACATCCGGGTGCGCGCGACGGCGGGCGCGGACGACGCCACGGTCTCGATATCGGGCATGCAGACCAGCCGCCTGCTCAAGCCGTCCAGCTGGGACGCGGCGGGCCTGCTGCCGAACCGGACCCTCATGCGCGTGGACGGCCACGAATGGCGCTACCGCTACGTGAACGGCCAGGCGTTCATCGACATCGAGGTCGAGCCCAATCGCACCGGCACGCCGGTCGGCATCGAGGCGCTGGAGATCGTGCCGGTGGCGCCTGACGCCCGGCCGCCGGGCACGCTGCCGGCCGTGTTCACGCTCGGCGACTCCACGGTCAAGTCGTACACGTTCGAGGAAGCGCCGATGAGCGGCTGGGGCCAGGTCTTCGGCAAGCTGTTCGACCCGGCCCGGGTGCGCGTCGTGAACTACGCCAATGGCGGACGCTCGTTCCGCAACGCCTATGCCGAAGGCCGCTTCAACGACCTGCTGCTGGCCGGCTACCCGGGCGACGTCGTGCTGATCCAGTTCGGCCACAACGACGAGAGCGAGGACGAGACCAAACGCTGGGGCCGCGGCGCGACGGAGGCGACGTACGAGGCCATGATCCGCGACGTCTACCTGCCGGCGATCCGCGCGCGCGGCATGAACGCCGTGCTGGTGACGCCGATGTCGCGCGTGAACGGCGCGCAGCCGCCCGGCCGCCCGTACGAAAACTCGTTCCGGAAGCGCCGCTTCCCGGACGTGATGCGCGGGGTCGCCCGCGACGCCGGCGTGCCGCTGGTCGACCTGAACGCGCGCAGCGTCGCGTACTACAACGAAGCGGGCGTGGCCGCCGTGACGGCGATGATGATGTCGATCGAGGCCGGCGAAACGCCCGGCAAGACCAACGACGGCAGCTATGCCAACGGCCATCCCGCCAACAAGATCGACGGCACCCACTTCAAGGAAGCGATGGCCAAGCAGTACGCGCGCATGGTCGTGACCGGACTGGCGCAGCTCGCGCAGCAGGGCGATGCGGTCGCGGCGCGGGTGGCCGGCGCGCTGCGGGCCGACGTGCGGGCCGCGATCGGCACTGGCGACTGGTCCGCGATCTATCCGGAGATCGCGGCCGACATCCGGTCCGGCGACGGCGCGTACTACCGCAACCAGATCGAGAAGCTGATCCAGCTCGGCGCCCTGCGCGAGGACGCGCAGGGGAACGTCCATCCGCAGGCGCCGATGGACACGCGCGAATTCGCCGCCGCGCTGGGCCGGCTGCTGCACCTGCCGGAAGGGGCGTTGACGGGCTATCCGGACGGGCCGCTGCGCCGGGAAGTCATGGGCGCCGTCGTGGACGACGCCTACCACCTGCGCTTCGCCGCGAAGCCCCGCTACATGACCGACTACAACGGCCGGACCGTCGTGCCGGGCATGCCGGGCTACGACCCGAACCTGGACACGGGCGCGCACGGCGCCATGTACTACCCGCTGGTCGACTGGGCGCAGCTGGAGGACCGCGCGGCCGTCGCCCCCGCCCTGGCGGCCAAGGTCGAGGACGCGTACCGGCTGGGATTGATCCGCTCGGAGACGGGCATCGCGCGCGGCCGCATGGTCGATGGCCGGCTGCTGGAACCGCAGGCGACGGTCACCCGCGCCAAGGCCGCCAAGACGCTGTACTTCATGTGGGTGCTGGCCCAGCCGCCGCAGGTGGAGAACGACCGGCTCGCGCCGCCGGCGCAGGCCTATCAAAGCCCCGGCGTCGCCTACAACATGCCGGTGTTCGCCCCGGCGCTGAAGGCGCGGATGCGCTATCCGCTGGCGTGGTCGCCGCAGGTCACGGACTTGCCGGCGTGGCGGGAGCGCGGCCGCGCCGCGCTGTGGCAGGCCACGCTGCAGGAGCGCGACGATACGCCGTTCGCGCCGGAAGTCATCGCGGAACAGGAGCGCGGCAGCTACGTCGCGCGCCAGGTGGTCTTCAACATCACGGCCGTGAGCCGCGTGCGCGCCCTGCTGCTGGTGCCGACATCCGCCGGCAGGCACCCGGCCGCGCTCATGCTGCACGACCATGGCGGCAAGTTCGACATCGGCAAGGAAAAGATGATCGAACCGTTCGGCGAGGCCGACGCGGCCCGCCACGCGTCCGCGCAGGCCTGGGCGGACAAGCACTTTTCCGGCCGCTGGCCCGGCGACGCGCTGGCCGCGCGCGGTTATGTGGTGCTGTGCGCGGATGCCGTCGGCTGGGGCGACCGCGGCCCGCTGACGGGCGAGGCCCAGCAGGCGCTGGCGTCCAACTTCTTCAACCTGGGCAGCTCCCTCGCCGGCAACATGGCGCTCGAGGATGTGCGCGCGGCGCGCTTCCTCGCGTCGCTGCCGGAAGTCGACGGCAAGCGCGTCGCCGCGCTGGGCTTTTCGATGGGCGCCTTCCGCGCGTGGCAGGTCGCGGCGCTGTCCGACGACATCGCCGCCGTGGTCGCGTCGAACTGGATGGCCACGGCGGACGGCCTGATGGTCCCGGGCAGCAGCACGCTGCGCGGCGGGTCGTCGTTCCAGATGATGCATCCCGGCCTGCTGCGCTGGCTCGATTATCCGGACGTGGCCAGCCTCGCCGCGCCGAAGCCGGCCCTGTTCTTCGCCGGCGAGACCGACAAGCTGTTCCCCGTCGCGTCCGTGCGCGACGCGTACGCGAAGATGGCGCAGGTGTGGCGGGCCTGGGGCGCGGCCGACCGGTTCGAGGGGGTCGTGCGGCCGGGCGGCCACGAATTCCCGCGCGCGGTGCAGGACCACGCCTACGACTGGCTCGACCGCCAGTTCGGCGCCCGGCGCTGAAACCAGCAGAATTTAATATACCACCTGGCACTTTTAATACTTGTCGCGCAGCCTTGCGGTCCAGATAATTCAGCTACGTTCGTCAATCACACTGGAACCCTGATGCAAGCGCAAAGGACTGTACGCCGGCTGCCCCGCCTGGCCCTGATACCCCTGTTGTTCGCGGTGGCCGCGGCGCACGCCGCGACCGATCCCCTCGCCCCCACGGCGCACTGGAGCGCCTACACGGCCGGCCGCGCGGCGGTGCCGCCGATGGGCTGGAGCAGCTGGAACGCGTTCGGCACCGATATCGACGAAGCGAAGATCATCGGCTCGGCCCAGCGCATCGTCGACAGCGGCCTGGCCGCCAAGGGCTATCGCTACATCAACATCGACGACGGGTGGGCGCTGCGCCGCCAGGTGCCGGACGGGCACCTGGTGGTCCGGCCCGACCGCTTCCCGTCGTCCGTCACGGGCGGCGCCAGCACCTTCCGCCCCCTCACCGACAAGCTGCACGCGATGGGACTGAAGGCCGGCATCTATTCGGACCTCGGCCGCAACACCTGCTCGCAAGCCTATTCCGGCACCGACACCGACCTCCCCAAGGGCAGCGTGCTCGAACGCGAGATCGGCCTGTACGGCCATATCGACCAGGACATCAAGCTCTTCTTCACCGACTGGGGCTTCGATTTCATCAAGGTCGACGGCTGCGGCCTGCGCGCGTACGGCCCCGCCAGCCCGAAGGTCCGCTCGGGCCAGTACCGCGCGCTGACGCCCGTGCTGGACCTGGAATCGGTCGCCCGTTCGAATATCCCGGCGGTGCAGGCGGAATTCACGCAGATTAACGCGGCGCTCCAGCACAACAATCCCGACGGCGACTTCCTGCTGTCGCTGTGCGTCTGGGGCGCGGCCGACGTGCGCGCATGGGGCAAAAACTTCGGCAACATCTCGCGCACCAGCGACGACATCCGCCCATCCTGGACCCGCATGCTGAGCAACTTCGACAGCGCGGCACGGCGCGCGCTGTATGGACATCCGGGCAGCTGGAACGACCCCGACATGCTGTTCATCGGCGCCGGCGATTTCGATGCCGGCCACCTGGTCGAAGCCAAATCGCACTTCGCCCTCTGGGCCATGCTGAACGCGCCGCTGATGACGGGCGCCGACCTGAGGACGACGCCGCAGGCGCTGATGGACATCTTCGGCAATGCCGACATCATCGCGGTCAACCAGGACCCGGCCGGCAACCAGGCGACACTCGCCTACGACGCCGACGACCTGGAAATCCTCGTCAAGACGCTCGCCTCCGGCCAAAAGGCGGTCGCGCTGTTCAACCGCGGCTTCGCGCCGATCGACGTCGACCTGACCGCCGAGCACCTCAAGTTCCGCAAGGACGCGCCGGTCACGCTGACCGATCTCTGGACCAGGGCCGACACCTCGTTCACGAACGAGACCAAGATCCGCGTCGCGCCGCGCGAGACGCGGATCTTCCGCGCCCAGGGTACGCGCATGCTGGCGCAGGGCATGTATCTGTCGGAACAGCCGGGCAGCGTGAATCCGGCCGTCGACGGCGTGAGCGTGCCGCAGGCCGATCCGACGATCTTCCGCTCGTCGTTCGGCTGGACCGGCACCAAGGGCCAGGGCGAACGGCCGATGTACGCCGGCTGGGGCGGCGCGCGCGCCGACAGCACGCCGTACGGCCAGACGCTGCAGATCGCCGGCACGCCTTACGCCGCCGGCATCGGCATCCTGGCCAATTCCCGGCTCGAGGTGCGCAACCACGGCTACCGCCGCCTGGACGCGCGGGTCGGCGTCGACGATTCCGCCCAGGACCGTACGCATGCCGTGACCTTCATGATCTACGGCGACGGCAAGCTGCTCGCCACGAGCAAGCCCTCGCGTTGGGGCCAGCCGGCGCAGGCATTGGGCGCCGACGTCGCGGGCGTGAAGGTGATCGAACTGGTGGCGCGCAGCGCGGGCGGCGCCAATGAGCAGCTGCCGGTGAGCTGGGGCGACGCGGCGCTGTTGTCGGCGGCGCAGACGCGCTGACCGGCGCGGCCGGGGACATGCCGGGCGGCCGTGAGGTCGCCCGGCGTGGCACCTGCCGTCACACGTCGATATCCTCCAGCCGCGCCCCCTTCGTCTCGACGAAATAGCGGGCCACGACGAACAGCTGCACGAGCATCGCCACCGCGAACAGGATGAACGGCAGGCCCTTCGAACGCGCGGCCATGGCGGGGAACACGCCGGCGACGATGGCGTCCATCAGCCAGTGCGTCGACGCGCCCAGGCTTTGTCCGCGCGCCCGCACCTCGGTCGGAAAGATCTCGGCGATGTACACCCAGATCACCGCGCCCTGCGAAAACGCGAACGCCGCGATGAACAGGACCAGCGCCCACAGGAGCAGGTCGCGGTGCAGGCCGCTCCACTGGATCCAGGCGGTCGCCGCCAGCGCGACGACCATCCCGACCGAGCCCACCATCAGCAGGGTCTTGCGTCCGAGGCGGTCGATGACGGTCAGCGCCAGCAGCGTAAACACCAGGTTGGTGGCGCCGATCGCCACGGACTGGAGATCGGCCGACATCTTGCCGAATCCGGCGGCGGCGAAGATGTCGTTCGCGTAGTACAGGATGGCGTTGATGCCCGACAGCTGGTTGAACGCGGCGATCGCGAAGGCCAGCAGCATCGGCTTGCGGTAGCGGCGCCACGACAGCTTCGAGCCAGCGGCCATGTGGCCGCGCGCATAGCTGGCCAGTTCGCCCGCCACGTCGGCGGCGCCGATTTCGCGCAGCACCTGCTCGGCCTCTTGGGCCCGGCCCTTCACCGCCAGCCAGCGCGGGCTGTTCGGAATGACGAACAGGAGGCCGAACAGCAGCAGCGCGGGCAGCGCCGCGACCCCGAACTTCCAGCGCCACTCGTCCGCTCCCAGTTCCGCCAGGCCGACCAGGTAATTGCTCAGGTACGCGACGAGGATGCCCAGCACGATGTTGAACTGGAACGCGCCGACCAGCATGCCGCGCCGGTGCGCGGGCGCGATCTCGGCGAGATAGATCGGCGCCAGCACCGACGATGCGCCGATGGCGATCCCGCCCAGCACCCGGGCCGCGACCAGCACCGCGAGGCTCGGCGCGAACAGGCAGCCCAGCGCCGACACGACATACAGCGCGGCGATGGCGCGCAGGCAGTTGCGGGCCCCGAAGCGGTCGCCCGGGCGCCCCGCGAACAGGGCGCCCAGCAGGGTGCCCCACAACGCGCTCGACACGGTCATGCCGAGGCCACCCGGATCGAGTCCGAACGCCTGCGTGAGGCCTTGCGTGGTGCCGGCGATGACCGCCGTATCGAATCCGAACAGCAGCCCCGCCAGGCCGCCGACCAGTGTTCCCTTCAACAGCGTATTCATTGCGCTTCCTTCCAGATCGAATTCAGGGACCAGACGTTCAGGTCGCGCACGTGCGCGTCCCCGTCCACGCTGAACAGGCTGACGCCGTCCACGCCTGTCGTCGGGAACACCTGGTCGGTCAGCACCGCCTCGCCTTCCCCGGCGAACACCGTCACCGATCCGCGGTCGACGAGGATCCGCAGCGGCAGCCCGGCCTCCGGCAGCGCGACCGGTGCGGTATGCCTCGCCGCGAACTGCGGATGGAAACCGGTCGCGCCCGAGCGCGTGCGGTCCACGTACACCACGCCCTGCGCGGCGTCGTAGCCGATCTCGGTGACCGCGTCCTTTCCCAGCCGGACGCCGGCGCGCGTCGCCGTGCCCGGCTTCAGGATCATCCGCAGTTCGAGCGGCGCGCGCGCGGCGCCGGCCAGCGGCACGGCCTGCGCGCCGCGCGCGATGGTCTGCGCCGGCGTGCCGAACAGCAGGCGGCTGCGCAGACGCTGCGCTTCCGCGACCGGTTGCTGCACCAGCGTCACGTGCCCGTTCACCGTGCGCAGGCCGAGTTCGCGCGGCAGCGCCTGGGCGCTGCGCCATGGCGCCGTCGGCACCTTTTCGCCGTACAGCCAGTTGTTCATCCAGCCGACGAGCAGGCGGCGTCCGCCGGGCGCATCGTTGTAGGTGACGCCGGCGTAGAAGTCGGCGCCGTAGTCCAGCCACCGGGGCGCGTCGGCGTCGGTGCCGGCGGCGCGGTCGCGCGTAAACGTCTTGCCGTCGAAGTCGCCGACGAAGTACTGCATGCCCGAGCCGCCGGCCGGGCCGCCCGGATTGAGGCTGATGATGAGGACCCATTTGCGGCGCGCGGGATCGCCGTCGACCGGGAGCTCGACCAGGTCGGGGCATTCCCACACGCCGCCGGCCGCGCCGGCCGGGCCGAACTCGCCCGTCCACTCCCAGTGGATCAGGTCGCGCGAGCTGTAGAACAGGGCCTTGTGCCGCTGCGCCGCCACGGTCGCCAGCACCCACTTGTGCCCCGGCTCGTACCAGAACATTTTCGGGTCGCGGAATTCGCGGTACTCGGCCGCGTATTGCGCCGGCGGTGCGGGAATCACCGGGTTGCCGGCGTATTGCGTCCAGGTGCGGCCGCGATCGAGGCTGTAGGCGATCGACTGCGCCTGCGTGCCGGCGCGGACAAGCTTGCCGTTCAGCGTGCGCGCCTGCGGGAACACGGCCGTGTAGATCGCCACCATGGCCGGCTTGCCCGGCTGGCCGAAGCCGCTGGTATTGGCGTGATCGACCACCGCGCTGCCGGAAAAGAACATCTGCGTGATCTTGCCGCCGGCGTCCTTTTCGACGGGCAGCGCCAGCGGCAGTTCGGTCCAGTGCAGCAGGTCGGTGCTGACCGCGTGGCCCCAGGACATGTCGCCCCAGGTGTTCTGGTTCGGGTTGTGTTGGTAGAACAGGTGATATTCGCCGTCGAGGTACACGAGGCCGTTCGGATCGTTCATCCAGTTGCGCTGCGGGGAGAACGATAACTGCGGGCGAAACGGTTCGTCGTGCGCGGGCGCGTGCGCGGGCGCGGGCGACCGGCTGGCGCAGCCGGCGGACAGCAGCGCCGCGCCGATGGTCAGGAGGGGAAGTCGGGAAGTCAAAGCCACGGGGTGTTCCTTGTTGTTGTCGAAGACGGGCAGGCGCGCGCCGGCCGTGCCGGCGGCCTGCCCCTGTTCAGAAGTCGGCGATTCAGAAGCGGTACGTGATGCTGGCGCGGATCGTGCGGCCGAACAGCGGCCGTGCGATGCCCCGGTTGCGGGTGCCGTCCGGCGACAACAGGTCGGAGAACAGCGGATCGCCTTCCGTGAACGACAGCTGGTTGGTCAGGTTGGCCACGTGCAGCTGCGCCATCCAGCGCGACGAGATCTGGTACTGCGCCCCCATGTTGATGATGTGGTAGGACGGTAGCAAGGTCACGTTGGTGTCGGTCGCTTCCGAGTAGCGGTCGCCGACGTACTGGTATTGCCCGTAGACGGTCAGCGGAATGCCGGTCGCCGCCAGCAGGTCGTACGACGGCTGGAAGTTGGCCATGATCTTGGCCAGGCGGCGCGGACGGCGGCCGTCTTCGCTGATCTGCACGTAGTGGTAACCCGTGATCACGCCTTGCGCGTCCTTGTCTTCCTGCGTGATCTGGTAGCGCGCGCCGTCGACCTTCGGATTCTGCGCCACGACGTTACCCTTCAGTTCCAGCCCGTCGATCATATGCGGTCGGAAGGTCAGTTCGATCTCGGTGCCGACGTTGCGCACTCCGCGCTTGTACAACTGGGCCACGTCCGGGCACGAGTTGATCTGCGTGACCCCGCCGAGCGCGGCGCACGCCGGCGACTGGAAATCCTTGTAGACGTTGACGGCGCTGCGCGGCGAGAACTTGTTGTAGAACAGCGCGACGGAAGCCCCGAACTCGCGCGTCAGGTAGCGCAGGCCGGTCTCGTACTGGCGGATATGCTCGACGGCGCTGAGCTCGACGGGTTTGCCGTTCGCCAGCACGGCGCCCGCGGTGCTCAGGTCATTCAGGTCGCCGAGGCTCGGCAGGCGGAACGAATACGACGCCAGTGCGTACACGGCCAGCGGCCGGATGATGCTGTAGTTACCGCCCAGCGACCAGCCCATGCCGTGATAGGTCTTGTTCAGCAGGTTCGGCTGCCCCGGGAACTGGATCTCGTTGTCCGCCGCCGTGTCCTGCGTCGAACCGACCACCACGTTCGCCGGCGTCAGGTCGGTCGTCGTATTGCGGTCGCGGCGGTCGACGTTGGCGCGCACGTCCTGCCAGCGCACGCCGGCATCGATCTTCAGCTTGCCCCGCAACGTTTCCCAGTGGTCGAGCAGGTAGGCCGCATGGCCGTCGGCCTTGATGTGGCTGACGAAGCCGAACCAGCCGGGCAGGATGGCGCCGCCCGTCGTCAGCGACGGTCCCACCTGGTTGCCGGCGGCGTCGACCACCGTCAGGTCGACCAGGCGCGAACGCTCGGCGGTCTCGGACACCAGCAGCCCGGCCTGGAAGTTCGGATCGTAGGTGTAGTGGCTGCGGTACACGCCGAACGTGAGGTCGTGCGTACCGGCCGCCTTGAACGTCTTCTGCCCCTTCAGGTCGAGCACCGTGCTGGCGGCGTCGGTCTGGGCGATGAACGGCGTCAGGAAGTTCAGGTAAGCCGTCGGTGCCACGCGCGAACCGTCGTTCAGGTACGTGCCTGCCACGCCGACGCCCTTCGCGTACTTGGCCACGAAGTCCTCGCGGCTGATGTTGGCGAACTGCGCGCAGGCGCCGTTCGAGGGGACGTTGAAGTAGCCGATCAACTTGGCGTTACCCAGGTTGCAGCTCAAGGCCGCCGCATGCGCCGGCGAGATCACGTCGTTCTGCAGCCGCGCGTTCAGGAAGGTCGCCGCCGTCGCCGTGTCGTTCCCCGTGAAGACGGAATTGAAGCCACTGCTGCCGCCCGTGTGGCGCAGGCCGGCCGAGAGCTTCAGGCCCGATGCGAACTCGTGGTCCAGCTTCAGCGTGAACATCTTGAAGTCGGGATGGATGCCGTCGGCCTGGTCGATGGTGCGGGTGCCGTATTCGCCGATCATGCCGAAGCGGCGGTTGTAGGGCGAGGCCGTCGTCCCGTGCGCGAAGTCGATGCCCAGCGGCTGGATGGTGTCCTGGCTGAGCACCGTCGGATTGGCCGGCGTGCCGGACTGGGTAAAGCGCGGCACCGAGATCGGCAGGTTCTGGTAGAACGCCGTGCGGTCGTCGATCACGAGGGCGTCGACGCGCGCGGTCGTCCTGCGGTCGTCGCTCGTGTAGACGAGGTTGCCGCGGACCTGGCCGCCGCGGTCCGCCGTATAGCCGGTGTCGCGGATGCCCTTGCTGCGGCGGTAGTAGCCGCCGACGGCGCCGGTCAGGTTCTTGTTCAGCGGGCCCGATACGAAGGCGTCCTGGCGGATGAAGCCGTAGTCCGCGTATTCGAGCTTGTAGCCGCCTTCGAGGTGGTCGCCGCCGGTGCGCGTGATGTGGTTGATGGTCGCGCCCAGGCCGTTCGAATACAGGATGCCGCCCGGACCGCCCTTGACCGCTTCCACGCTGTCGGTCATCAGGTCGTCGCGGACGAACACGTCGTTGTTCATGAACGGGGCTTCCGGTTCCTCGTACGCCGGCAGGCCGTCGATCAGCTGCGGCGCGAAACGGAATCCGCCGACCACGGGCAGGCCGCGCACCGTGATGTTGTTGCTGGCCTCGCCGGCCGTGCTGCCCTCGGCATAGATGCCCGGCAGGTTGCCCAGCAGGTCGGCCGTGCTCATCGGCGCCAGGCGCTGGATGTCCTCGGCGCTCAGCGTGTTGATCGAGAAGGTCGCGTTCTTCTTGGTCGTCGTCCGGGTCACGCCGGTCACGATGACGACGTTGTTCGGCTCGTCGGCGTTGGCCGCGGCTTGCGTGGCTTGCGCGGCGGCGGCCGGGGGCTGCTCCGCCTGCGCGCCGGCCTGCTGCTGGGCGAACGCGAGCGCGGGTGCCAGCGCGATGGCGAGGGCGGCCGAGCGGCCGATATAGGGGGTGAGCGAGTAGCGCATACGTACGAATCTCCTGTAGTTGATATTGACTTCTTTCACTTCGTTTTTCCAGCCGCCGGTCTCGTAAACCGGATGTCCATCGTTGTCATTTCTTGTGAAAAAATAGACGGATCAGGGTTGCGGCATGTCCAGCGCCTCCGCGCCGGCCAGCTCGCTGGTGTAAGGGAGGTCGGCGCCCCGGCGCGAACAGGTGATGGCCGCCGCGCGTGCCGAGAAGCGCAACGCCTCCACCAGTTCGTCGCGGCCGAGGCCTTCCACCGCGCGCCGCGTGAGGCAGCCGGCGCGCTGGAGCCAGGCCAGCAGGCCGGCCTGGAAGGTGTCGCCCGCGCCGACCGTGTCCACGACGGCGACCGGCACGGCCGGCAGCTCCACCGCCGCCAGCGTGCGCGTGGCCGCGACGACGCCGCGCTCGCCCCGCGTGACGGCCACGAGGGCCACGCCGGCATCCAGCGCCTCGGCGATGAACGTGTCGATGCGGCGGCCCGGATACAGCGCGTGGATGTCCTCCTCGCTGACCTTCAGCACGTCGGTCCGGCGCATCATCCAGCACAGCGTCTCGCGCCAGACGTCGGCGCGCGGCTCGATCGTCAGGCGCACGTTCGGGTCGTACACGATCAGGCTGCGGCCATGCTGGCGCTCGACGAGCGCGCGCAGCGTGGACGCCACCGGCTCGACGACCATGCAGTACGAGCCCACGTGCACGGCCTGCGCGTCGGCGGGCACCCGCTCCAGGTCGGCGAGGCGCACGGCGCGCTCCGCGGTGCCGCTGCCGTAGAACGTGTAGACCGGCACGCCGCCGGCGTCGACGCTCACCATCACGAGCGCGGTCGGGGCGTCCGGCCGCGGCGCCGCGGACAGGTCCACGCCCTCGGCCTGCAGCGCCGCGTACAGCTTGCGGCCGAACACGTCGTGCGACAGGCCGCCGAAGAACCGTGCGGCGCCGCCCAGCCGCGCCACGCCGGTCGCCAGGTTGAACGGCGAACCGCCCTGGCATGCCGCCAGGTCGATGGCGGCTGCCCTCTCCTGCGTCGCGAACACATCGAACAACGCTTCCCCACAAACGACGATCATGCTGCCTCCGAAATAATGTTGATTTGATTGCCGGCCGGCGCCGGCTGCCGCGGTTCGATCCGTACGCCGTCCGCGCCGAACACGTGCAGCGCGCCCGCCGCGTGCGTGACGGCCCAGGCGCTGCCGGGTGCCGGCGGCGCGTCCTTGATCGAGACGACGAGCGGCCGGGACAGCCCCTCCACCTCCAGGTGCACGTGCGAATCGGCGCCGAGCCGCTCGACGAGAGCGACGGTGCCGCGGATCGCCCCGCCGGCATCCGGCACCAGGTGCTCCGGACGCAGGCCCACCGTCACCGTGCTGCCGCAGGCGGCCGCATTCTCCCAGTCCAGCGGCACGCCGCCCAGCGCGAGCCGGCCGTGCGCGTCGACCGCGCCCTCGACGAGGTTCATCTTCGGCATGCCGATGAAGCCGGCCACGAACACGTTCGCAGGACGCTCGTACAACGCCATCGGCGCGCCGATCTGCTGCACGCCCATCGGCCCCAGCACGACGATGCGGTCGGCCAGCGTCATCGCCTCGACCTGGTCGTGGGTCACGTACACCATCGTCGCCCCCAGCTGCTTGTGCAGGCGGGCGATCTCGGCGCGCATGTCGGCGCGCAGCGCGGCGTCCAGGTTCGACAGCGGTTCGTCGAACAAAAAGGCGCGCGGCTTGCGCACGATGGCGCGGCCGATCGCCACGCGCTGGCGCTGCCCGCCCGACAATTGCGGCGGCTTGCGGTCCAGCAGGTGCTCGAGCTGCAGCATGCGCGCGACCGTGTGCACGGATGTGTGGAGGTCCTTCTTCGGCACCCGCGCCAGGCGCAGGCCGAAGGCGATGTTCTCGAACACGCTCATGTGCGCATACAGCGCATAGCTCTGGAACACCATCGCGAGGCCGCGCCGGGCCGGCGGCGTCTCGTTGACGCGCACGCCGTCGAGGCGGATCTCGCCGCCGCTCGCCTCTTCCAGTCCCGCGATCATGCGCAGGACGGTCGATTTGCCGCACCCGGACGGCCCGACCAGCACGACGAATTCGCCGTCCGCGACCGCGAACGAGATGTCCTGCAGGACCGGGCTGGCGCTCTTGCCCGCGTAGGTCTTGCCCACGCCGTTCAACGCGATGGATGCCATGCCGCAGCCTCCGCATCCAGCGCGCCCATGCGCCATACCTTGAGCCTCACGACGCGGTCGCCAGCCGCCGCGATCAAGCCCAGTCCCGTCGCATCCGGCCGCGACGGATACATGCGGCTCGTGATGCTCTTGCGTTCGTCGAGATAAGCTTCCACCATCGAACGGTCCAGGAATGCGCGCAGGCGCAGGTTCCCGCCGCGCGGATCGAATACGCCGCCCTGCACGCCGCGCGAACGCGCGTCCGGATCGAGGGTCGTGTGCGTGCGGTCGATCTCGAAGCGCTTGCGCGCGGCGTCGACGACGAGGTCCGTGTGCTCGGCGCCGTCGGGCGTCTTGCGCACGACCAGCCCGCGGCGCGCATCGTTGCCCGGTGCCGGCTTCACTTCCAGCGCCACCTCCAGCAGATCGCCTTCGACCCCGGCCAGCCGGGCCGCGGCGGCGGCTGGCGTCACGTCGGCCAGATCGAGCAACAGGTCCCGGCGCAGGCTTTTGAGTTCGTCGATGGGCGCCAGCCGCAGGTCGCCGTCCGGGCCGAGCGCGAGCGTGACGGGCAGGCCGGCATTGTGGGCCCAGCCGCTCGCCCATTCGTCGCGCGCGCTGCGTTCGCCCTGGGCGATCGAAAAGACGATGGTGCGTCCCGTCTTCGGATCGACGAAGCCGCTGGGACCGGAAAAATGGTGGTCGCCCAGGTCGAACACGCGCGGCGCCTCGCTGTCCGGGACGAAGCGCGCGTTGGCGGGATCGAACACGCCGATCCAGTAATACGCCTGCGCCCCCACGTCCGTCAGGAACACGTGGCGCGGCCGGCCATCGCCGCCCTTCCCGATCGGCAGCAGCACGGGCAGTTCGAACGTCTTGTCGAAGCCCGGATAGCGCTGCGCATCGAGCGTGAACAGCGGGCCGCGGTAGCGCCAGTGCACGAGGTCGGACGATTCGTGGACGAGCGCCGTGCCGCTGCCGCCGGGCACCCGCGACGCCACGAGCTCGAACCAGCGGTCGCCGGCGTCGTCGCGGAACACGAACGGGTCGCGGAAATCGCCCGTATGGCCCGGCCCCGGCTGCTGTTCGGTCACCGGCACGGGATACCTGGTCCAGCGCCGCAGGTCCGGATCGGACGGGTCCGCCGGCCGCGCGAGCCCGACGCGCTCGTGGCTGGGCGCCTTGTCGTTCCCCGCCGTGAAGAACAGCACCGGCGTGCCGTCCTTCGCGTGCGTGGCGCTGCCGGACCAGATGCCGTCCGGCGCCAGGCCGTCGTCTTCCGGCGCCAGCGCGATCGGGAGCTCGCGCCAGTGCACCATGTCCGGGCTGACCCAGTGCCCCCAATGGATCTGGTGCCAGAACGGGCCGAACGGATTCTTCTGGAAGAACAGGTGGTAGCGGCCGTCCTGGTAGAACGGCGCATGCGGTTCGTTCATCCAGCCGGCATCCGGCATCGCGTGATATTGCGGGCGATGGCGGTCCCCGGCGAAGGTGCTCGCGGCGATCGTGACGTCGGCCTGCGCCAGCGCCGGCGCCTTGCCGCCATGCGCCGCCAGGTCGGCGCGCACGCGGCGCGCCACGTCGTCGCCCGTCGCGGCGCCCGCCGTGATGCGGACGTCGTCCATCAGGCCGAGGAAGGTATTCAGCTGGAACGTGCCGGCCACCATGCGCGGCTGCGAGTAGCGGCCGATCGTCAGCGCGCGCGGCGGCAACGCGAGGCTGCCTTCCGCCGGACCGGTGCCGGATGCCACCTGCTCGCCGTCGAGGAACAGCCGGACCGTCCGGCCGTGCGGATCGTAGCTGGCCGCCACGTGCGACCACGTGTCCTTCGGCAGCCTGCGGTCATCGGCGCGCAGGTCGAACACGGCGCCGCCGAAGCCCAGCTTGATGCCCCACGTGCCGAAGCGGTACATGCCGAAGGCGAAGCCGGTTCGAGTGGCTTCGTCGAACTGGCTCAGGAAAGCGGAGTACTGGCCGCCGTCGCCCCATTCGAACGCATGCGGCGCGACCCACGCGCTCATCGTCCAGCCGGCACCGAGCTGCGCGGCCGTCAGGGCGGGTGCCGTGATGTCCGTCGAATACCCGTCGAACAGCAGGCAGCCGCCCTTGATGCACGCGGCGGCCGGGCGCCACTGCGGATCGGAATCCGGCTTGAAGCGCGCATGGTTGAAGACGTAGGCCACGGCGTCGCGGCGGCCCGACACCGCTTCGAGGGCGCCGCTGCCGTGCCGGTCGTCGAGCGTCCAGGCGGCGATGTCGGCGCCCGCCGCGGCGCGGCCCGACACGAGCAGCGCCAGCAGCATCGCGGGGGCCACGCTGCGCCGCCACGTCCGGCTTGTCTGGTTGAAGGGAATCACGGTGTCTCCTTGATCGTTGTGCGGACCGGTCGTCGCGCCGGCTAGCCGTTGTCCATCGTTGTCATTCGAGGGCCGAAAAATCGTCCCGCCGGTAGCGGCCGTGTTCGAGGCGCAGCGGGATCGGATCGCTGATCTGGCCGACGAACGCGCCGTCCGCGCCGGTATCGAGGAAGGCCATCAGGCAATCCGCGCCCGTCAGCGGGTCGTGCAGGATCTTGCCGGCGTAGCGCTTGCACGGGACGTCGCCGTCCAGGAATCCTTCGGCCGGACGCCAGGGACCGAGCGGATGGTCGGCCACGAGGTAGTGCGTGCCGGAGACGCCGCCGTCCAGGCGCGCGCGCTGCGCCTCGGACCAGTGCTCGCGCACATTGCAGAAGGTGCAGAACCACTGGCCGCCGCGCTCGAACACCTGCGGCACTTCCAGCTGGCCGTAATGGCCGCCTTCGTACACGGGCGCCGTCGCTTCCCAATGCACGAGGTCGGGCGAGACGGCGTGGCCGATCACGCCGCGTTCGTACTTCGGTCCGTCGTTGCGGCGCGCCGTGAAGAACATGTGGTACATGCCGTCGATCCTGTGCGGCAGCACCCACGGGTCGCGCAGGGCGCGGTCGTGCCAGCGGCCTTCCGCGTGTTCTTCGTAGAAGCGTTCGTCGAGGTCGAGCGCGAGGCCGTCGCCGACGCGGGTAAAAGGGCCGTCGAGGCTGTCCGCCGTCGCGTGGCCGATGCGCTGGCGCAGGCCGTTCTCGGCACGGCACGTGCCCGTGTAGAACAGGTGGTAGCGGCCTTCGGCATGGATCACGGAGCCGGTCCACGTCGTGAAATCGTCCCACGCGGGTTGCGCGGACGGCCCGAACACGGTGCCGCGGTAATCCCAGTGGCGCAGGTCGGGCGACACGGCGTGGCCGATGGAGACGTTCCAGTGGCGCAGGTTCGGGTCGCCGATGGCGCGGTCGGCCTGCAGCATGAACAGGTGCTGCTCGCCGCCTTGCGCGACGTGCCAGAAGTCCCAGATGTATTTGTCGTCGAGTTTGAGTGTCATGATGATTGGGTTTAACCTTTGATGCCGGCGCCCGCGACCGAGGCGACGAACTGCCGTTGAAAGGCCAGGAACACGGCGAGCACGGGAAGCGTGACCACGGACGCATACGCCATGATCTGGCCCCAGGAATTGGAACGCCCGAAGAACTGCTGGATGCCCGGCTGCACGGGACGCGCCGCTTCGCCCTGCACGACCATGATCGGCCACAGGTACTGGTTCCACGCGGCGATGAAGAGCACGATGGCGGCCGTCGCGATCACGGGGCGGCTGTTGGGCAGGATGATGCGGAAGAACAGGGTCCAGGGTCCGGCGCCGTCCATCTTGGCCGCCTCGTCCAGTTCGCGCGGGATGTCGCGGAAAAACTGGTAGAACAGGAAGACGCAAAAGGCATTGGCGAGGAACGGGATGATCTGCACGTGCAGGCTGTTGAACCAGCCCGCGTGCCACGTCAGCGCGCCCTGCTCCAGGCCCGGCCATGGCAGGCGCGCCACCAGCGACAGCAGCGGAATCGCGATGACTTCGAACGGGATGATCATCAGCGCCACGACCACGGCCAGGACCGCGCGGCGGCCGCGCCAGCGCATGCGGCTCAGGGAAAACGCGAGCATGCTGTTGACCAGCACACCGCCCACGACGACGCACGCCGCGATGACGGTCGAATTCAGCAGGAACAGCGGCAGGTTGCTGCGCTCGAAGATGGCCGCATAATTGGCCGTCGACCATCCCGCATCCGGCACGAAGGCCGACCAGCTGGTGAGGTTGGCGAAGATGGCGTCGTCGCGCTTGAACGACGACGCGAACATGAACAGCAGCGGCGCCGCGAACACGACCCCGAGCAGGCACATGGCGACGAACAGCAGCAGCGTGCGGACCGGGCGCTTCATTCGTCCGCCCCTTTCGCGACGAGCACCCGCTGCAGCACGGAGACCAGCAGCACGATGCCGAAGAAGACCATGGTGATCGTCGAGCCGTAGCCGATGTCCTGCTGGCGGAAGCCCGTGCGCACCGCGTGGTACACGACGGTCGTCGTCGAGTCGAGCGGTCCGCCCTGCGTCATCACGTCGACCTGGGTGAACAGGCCGAACGCCATCAGCATCGTCGACACGACCACGAAGATGATCGTGTTGCGCAGCCCCGGCAGCGTGACGTGCACGAAGCGCTGCCACGCATTCGCCCCCATCAGCGTCGCCGCTTCGTACAGCTCGGGCGAGATCGACTGCAGGCCGGCCAGGAACACGAGCATCTGGAATCCGGCGCCCTGCCAGGCCGACATGATGGCGATGGCGGGCAGCGCGTAGTGGCTCTCGCCCAGCCAGTCCGGTCCGACGTTCGGATCGCCCGTCACGGCGCGCAGCAATTCGTTGATCATGCCGCGGTCGGTATTCAGCATGAACGACCAGACGATGGACGCCACCACCATCGACGTGACGACGGGCGCGAAGTACACGGTGCGGAAAAAGATGCGGCCGCCGATGCGCTGGTTCACGAGCAGCGCCAGGCCGAGCGCGACGCCGCATTGCAGCGGCAGCACCAGCAGCGCGAACAGGAAGGTGTTGATGAGGGAGCGATAGAACAGCGGGTCGGTCGCCGCCAGCACGAACCTGCGTGCGCCCGCCTGGAACTGCCAGGCCGGCCGGTAATCCGCCAGCCCCGGCCGCGCGCGGCGCACCTGGCGCCACGTCGGGAAGCGCACGCCCTCCTCGTCGCGCAGCACCGCGCCGGCGGGATCGCGCAGGGGCCCGACCTCGACCACCAGCAGCGCCAGCAGGCGCTCGTAGTTCTCCAGGCCGATGTAGCGGGTCGGTTCCGGCGACACGAGCCGGTGATTGGTCAACGTGGCCCCCAGCGCGAGCAGCAGCGGCAGCAGGATGAAGACGCCGAACAGCAGCAGCGCCGGGCCGGCGAAGGCGGCGATCGCCCACGGATTGTCGCGGCCGAGCAGCGTCTTCATTGGCGGGCCGCCGTGTTGGGCCGGGCAAAACCGTAGCCGTCGTTGCGGGCGATATCGTGTTCGATCGTCTCGACCGCCTCGTCCATCGCCTCGGCCGCATCCTTGCCGGCGCGGAGGTCCGCCATGGCTTTTTCGAACGCCGCCGAGATCGCGGGATAGGCCGGCGTCGCGGGCCGCGGCAGCGCATAGCGCGCGGCGAAGTCGAAATAGATGCGCCAGTCGCCGCCCGGCCGGTAGTGCTTCGTCAACGCCGCGGCGTCCGCCGTGACGGGCACCAGGCCGGTCATGCGCGAGAACTCGGCCATCTCCGACGCGGACAGCACGTGCGTGAGGAACGCCGCGGCGCCCGCCGGGTATGGACAGCTGCTCGATACCGCCCATTGCCACGACGCGGCGCCGACCCGGGGCCCATGGCCGAAATCGGGCGGCGGCATCACGACGAGATCGTCGCCGAAGCGTTCGCTGTAGTCGCGCGCCTTCCACGACCCGGTGTACTGGATCAGCGAGCGCCCCTGTTCGAAGCCCTTCTCGTCGGCGGGATTGCGTTCGGCGAGGCGGTCCTTGAACAGGCGCGCGTAGTAGCGGGCGACACCCACGGCGGCATCGCTGTTGAGCACACCGTCGACGCGCAGGTAGTCAGTGCGATCGATCAGGTCCGCCCCGGCGCTCTCGAGCCACGGGGAATAAGCGTAGCTGATCCATTCGCCGTGCGCCTTGCCGTTCAAGTCGATCGGATAGCGGTAATGGCCGGACTGCTTGACCTTGCGGAGGATGTCATACAGCTCGCGCGCCGAGTACGGATGCTCGATCGTCGCGACGCGGACACCTTCGGCCGCCAGCTTCGACCGGCGCGCGAACATGGCCAGCACGACGTCGAACTGGCCCACGCTGTAGAGCCGCCCCTGGTACGTCCCGCGCCCGCCCGGCAGCAGCGGCCGCACCACCGACGCCGGCAGCAGCCCGTCGAGGGGACGGATGTTGCCGGCCCAGGCGAAGTTCGGCACCGCGGGCTGGTCGATCGTCATCACGCAGGGCAGATGGCCGACGAGGGACGCCGCCGTGATCGATTCCGTGTACGTGCCTTGCGGGATCGCCTCCACGACGACCTTCCACTTGTCCTGGGAACGGTTGAACCGGTCGACCATGTTCCGGCTCGCGACCATTTCGGCGTCGCCGGTATCGTGGCGCCACACGGTGATCTCGACGGGCGCCGCCAGCGCGCGCGCGGCCACCATGGCGAGGACCGGAAGCAGCGCCCGTTTCATCACTTGCCCGCCTTCCCTGCCCGCGGCGCCGTCACGGTCCCGCGCATCACGGCGCGGCACGGCACGCGCACGATGCCCGGTTCCTGATCCTTGCCGAGCGCCCGGCGCGCCGCCAGCGCGCCGATTTCGCGGTATGGCAGGGTGATGGTCGTCAGGCCGGGATCGGACGCTTCCGAGAGCAGGCGGAAGTCGTCGAAGCCGACGACCGACACGTCTTCCGGCACCCGCAGGCCGCGCCGCTGCAGCAGGAAGATCACGCGGATCGCCATCTTGTCGTTACCGCACAGGATGGCGGTGGGACGATCGGCGCCCGCGAACAGGCCTTCGATCGTCGTTTTCAATTGCGCGAATTCGTCGTCGCTGTCGGGCGTGGCGCCGTGCAGCAGCCAGGCCTCGTTCGGCCGCACGCCGTGGTCCTGCATGGCGCGGCGAAAACCGTGCAGGCGCAGGCGGGTCGCGACCATGCCGTCGATCAGCTGCAGGAACGCGATCTTGCGGTGCCCGGCCCGCAGCACGGTCTCGGCCGCCGCATAGCCGCCGCCCTCGTCGTCCGGTATGACTTCCGCGAACCGGGACGTCTCCTCGAAGCAGTTCGCGAGCACCGCCGGCGTCTGGCCCAGCGTCTCGTTCAGGGTCACCGGACGATGGAAGGTCGTGGCGAAGATGATCGCCTCGACGCGGTGGGTGCGCATGTCGGCCACCAGGCGGCTGGCGACATGCGCCTGCCCGCCCGTCTCGCCGATGAGGAGCATCTTGCCCAGGTCCTCGCACACGGACTGGATGCCCTTGATGATCTCGGACGAGTCGGGTGTGGTGGTGAGCTTGTCCGCGATGACGGCTACGAGGTCGGTCGGGCGCCCGCGCAACATGCGCGCGGCGGCCGACGGCGCGAAATCGAGCGCCTGCATGGCGTGCTCGATCCGCTTGCGCGTTTTTTCCGACACGCTGTTCGCGTCGTTCAGCACGCGCGACACGGTCTTGATCGATACGCCGGCTTTTTCGGCGACATCGTGAATGGTCGACACCTCGTCTCCTCTTTGGCCCGATGGGCCTTCGAATGCGGCGCACTCCACCGTGGCCGCTTCGCGCCACAGCAAAATGTCCATCGTTGTCATTTAACGGGATGCTATCGGCTTTTTTCGCTGTGGTCAACATGTTTGCGGGGCCCGGGGGCGAAGGACTGTCGGGTTGTTGCTGTGCGGCCGGCGGGGTTCCGGAGTGTCGGATCGCGCGAGGCCTGGATGTCTCGCACGTGATCGAAAAGCGCCGCGGGCCCCGTGAGCGACGCGGTCCCGTTCGTGGCGGATGTCAGGCACGCAGAGGGAAATCGTGAGGCGAGGACGTGAGTCGAACACGTCTGAACGGCTTTGCAAGCCGTCGCATAACCGCTTTGCTACCTCGCCGAAAAAGATGGTACGTGTATCGCTGCGTTCCTGCCTGCGCTGCATCAAACAATCTCACACCCGCGCACGGCACCAAGCGGCGGAATCCCGGTCAAACGGTCATGTACCTTCGAAAGGAACCCGCACGCCATGAACATTCTGTCCGAGATCCCGCCGAGCGAGCAGCGGCGCGAAGCCAGCACGTGGCAGGGCGGGCCGCGGCCGCGCTATCCCGAGGCCAGCGTCGAGCACGCCCACGTCGACCTGGCGCTGAACGCCGCGCTGGGCCGCGTGACCGGCTACGTCTCGCCGGCCGCGCTGGCCGGCGCCTGGTTCGACTGGGCCAGCCACCTGCTGCTGTCGCCCGCCAAGCAGATGGAGCTGGGCGTGCAGGCCGTGAACAACATGCAGCGCTGGCTGCAATACAGCGCCAGCGCCATGTTCGGCACGCCGGCCGAGCCCGTGCAGCCGCTGGCGCAGGACAAGCGCTTCAACGATCCGCTGTGGCATGCGTGGCCCTGGAACCAGCTCAGCCAGGGCTTCCTGCTGTCGCAACAATGGTGGCACCGCGCCACCAGCGACGTGCGCGGCGTATCGTCGCACCATGGCGACGTCGTCACCTTCGTCGCCCGCCAGTTGCTGGACGGCGTCGCGCCGTCGAACTTCATCGCCACCAATCCGGTGGTGCAGCAGGTCACCTTCGCCAGCGGCGGCCAGAACCTCGTGCATGGCCTGGCCCGCGCGGGCACCGACACGCGCCGCGCGCTGGCCGGCACGACGGCGCCCGTCAGCTACCGTCCCGGACGGGACGTCGCCGTCACGCCCGGCAAGGTTGTCATGGAAAACCACCTCGTCGAGCTGCTGCGCTACGATCCCGTGACGCCGCAGGTCCACGCCGTGCCGCTGCTGATCGTGCCGGCCTGGATCATGAAGTACTACATCCTCGACCTCTCCCCGCAGAACTCGCTCGTCCGCTACCTCGTCGAGCACGGCCATACGGTCTACATGATTTCCTGGAAGAATCCGCAGGCCGACGACCGCGACCTGTCGCTGGAGGATTACCGCCGCCACGGCGTGATGGAGGCGCTGGCCACGGTCGCGCGCGAGACCGGCGCGCCCCAGGTCAACGCGTGCGGCTATTGCCTGGGCGGCACGCTGCTGGCGATCGCCGCGGCGGCGATGGCGCGCGACGGCGACGAGCGGCTGGCCAGCATGACGCTGTTGGCGGCCCAGGTCGACTTCACGGAGCCGGGCGAGCTGTCGCTGTTCATCGACGAGAGCCAGGTCAGCTTTCTCGAAGCCGTGATGTGGCAGCAGGGCTATCTGGACACGCGCCAGATGGCCGGCGCCTTCCAGCTGCTGCGCTCGAACGACCTGATCTGGTCGCGCCGCCTGCGCCACTACCTGCTCGACATTCCCGACAAGGACAACGACCTGGCCTCGTGGAATGCGGACGCGACGCGCATGCCCTTCCGCATGCATTCCCAATACCTGCGCAACCTGTTTTTGCAGAACAGCCTGGCCAGCGCGCGCTACCTCGTCGATGGGCGCCCCGTATCGCTGACCGACATCCACGTCCCCATCCTCGCGGTCGGCACCATGACGGACCACGTGGCGCCGTGGCGTTCCGTCTACAAGATCATTCCGCTGAGCGACACGCAGGTGACGTTCCTGCTGACCTCGGGCGGCCACAACGCCGGTGTCGTATCGCCGCCTGGCAAGCTGGGCCGCAGCTACCAGATGAGTACGCACGAACACGACGGTCCCTATGTCGATCCCGACAGCTGGCAATCCGAAACCCGTGTACGTGAAGGCAGCTGGTGGCCGGCCTGGGAACACTGGCTGGCGCGGCTCGCCGGTCCCTGGGTGGCGCCGCCGCCCGAAGGCCGCAGCCTGCGCGACGCCCCTGGCCACTACGTGCTGCAGCCATGAGCCTGGCCGACGCGCACATCGGCTGCGCACCCCGCCGCGGCGCGCTTCCGGCCATCGGCGCCCTTCCTGCCATGGACGCGGGCCGGACGGGCGTCAGTCCGGCAAGGCGATGCTTGCCGTTCCCGGACAGACATTGCGCGCAAATTCGCGCGAAAAATCGATGCAGCCGCCGTCCGCATAAATGCCGCGGCCATCGCGCAGGCGCGACATGCGCGCGACGACCGTTGCCAGCGCGGCAGGGTTGGCCGCCGTTTCCGCGACCTTCGCGTCGACGATCGCCTCGTTCATGCGCAGGTCGCCCTCCGCATCGACATAGGTGCCGTGGCGCCAGTGATACATTTCGAGGCACTTGGCGACCAGGCTGTAGGGCCGGTCGCGCTGCCAGAAATTGCTGAACAGGCCATTGCCGAGGTAAATGACCCACGAACCTTCATAGCCCGACGCATCTGACGACAGCGCATCCGGATTCCGGAACCACACGCGATCGCCCGGCACGTAGTAGCGCGGCGGCAGCGGCGCTTCGAGGGAGCCGTATTCGACCAAAAAGACGTCGTGGAAGGCGCCCGACTGGATGGCACTCGTCTCCCACTGGCGCTGCAGGGCGGTCAGCAGCGGCGGGTTGACCCGTTCGAGTTCGCGCGCGATCCCGAGCAGCATCACGTACTCGCTCGCGCGGTAGCAGGAAAACGCGTACATCTGTCCATTGCCCGCGTCCGGCTGGGTGGCGAGCGTGAGCGCCTCGATCAACGACTGTCCGGGCAGGATCGTGAAACCGCGGTCCTCGTCATACGTCCAGTGGCTCTGCGGGCGGTTCGCTTCGGCCGTACCGAACGCGAGCTGGGTGGCACGCGCCGCCACGACGATGTCGCGGCGGATCGCGACGGCAGACAGGAATTCGGCGGCGCTCGCAAAGCGCAGCGTGCGCGGCGCGGCAAGCAGTGCCAGCACGATTTCGCGTTCGAGGTGGACGAGGTTCGCGGCCGTGTCGAGGCCGAGGTCGCGGCACAGGTTCAGCGTGTCGCCATCGTCGACGAGGGCGTGCGCGGCCTCCGTCGACAACGCGAATCCGCGGCCGGGCCCGGTGGGGGCGAGATAAGGCAGTAAAGCGAGCTCATCCAGCTTGTCCAGTACCTGGCGGCGCTGCACGGGATCATCCGGGATGAGGTCAAGGCCACCTGTTTGCGGCGGGGCAAGTTCCGGGAACGCGGCTAACTTCACGGTGCAACGGCCTCTAAAAAAGATGAGAGAAAGGGCAAGAAATGCTTCCGATACGCAACAATCACGGTACGCCGCGAAACTGAGGCGAAAATTAAGATGTCCACCGCGAACATTACAATTTGGAAAGGCTGAGCTTGTCTTGCGGCTCCCTCATCACTTTTGACCTAACTCAAACGCACCGGCTTCCCTCCCCGAGCAGCGCGTCCAGCACGGTGCGATCCGTGTCACGGTTCAGCAACAGGCGCGCCTGCGCCGGCGTGACGAGGTGCACCGCCTGCGATTCCCACCCCATCTGCGCCGGGTGGCCGCCGATCCGGCGCGCGACGTAGAAGCGCGTGAACGTCTGCGTGCGGGAAAAGTCGCCGAGCCAGGCCGTCAGTTCCACGTGCAGGCCGGATTCTTCCCAGACCTCGCGGATGGCGGTCGCCTGCAGTGTCAGCCCCGGTTCGACGCGCCCCTTGGGAAACGTGGCCGTGTAACCGCCGAACGCGTTCGATGGCGCCACGAGCCAGAGCCGGCCGTCCGCCTCGCGCACGACGGCGCCGGCCGCCGCGTGCTTGCCGGTCGGCAGCACGAAGGGCGGCTCGTCGAACGCCGGCGCGGCGCCCGCGCGGTGGCATGCGTCGTCGACGGTCGCCCGCGCGCACGGGGCCAGCGGCACGCCGCCGAGCATGCCGGCGCACACGCTGCCGGGCACGAAGGTCAGCGCGGCCTGCGGATCGGCCAGGCCGTCGAGGTTCGCTTCGCACGACGGCGCGTGCAGGCGCACTTTGCGGCCGTCGTCGTCCGGTTGCGGATGCCAGGTCCAGGTCTCGTTCATGTCCGTGTCGAGCGTCGTTGCGATGGCGCCGACTATAGCAGCGCGGCCGCGTAAACATGGCGTGCATCATCCAAACGAACGGCGGCCTCGTCCGCAATCGGCCAGAATGGCGGACGAGGCGACGCGATGCACGCGCTACCGCCGTTGCCTCGCCCTTCATATTGACATAGCGAGGAATGAATTGCGCCAGCCACCGATCCGATCCGCCGAACCCGGCGCCACACAAACAATCTCCCCCATGCCGGTGCCCGGGCGTGAATAAGCGCGACGAAAGCGTGCTGCACGAGGGCACGCGCGCGCCCGCCGAAACGCGCAAAGCCTGCGCCACCGAATTCGACAGCATCGCCCTCGTGCTGCAGGGCGGCGGCGCGCTTGGCGCCTACCAGGCCGGCGTGTACGAGCGGCTGCTGGAAGCGGGCGTCGAGCCCACGTGGGTGTCCGGCATTTCGATCGGCGCCATCAACAGTGCGATCATCGCCGGCAATGCGCGCCAGGACCGCGTGCCCCGGCTGCGCGAATTCTGGGAACTGGTCAGCGGGGGCGGCGACGCCATCGTCGGCGATACGTGGACCGGCGTGCCGCTCGTCGACACGCTGCATGCCTGGGTCAACCAGCTCGCGGCGGGCCGCGTGCTCGTGCAGGGCGTGCCCGGCTTCTTCGAGCCGCGCCTGCCGCCGCCGTTCCTGACGTGGCCCGGCGCCGGCGCGACCAGTTTCTACGACACGGCGCCGCTGCACGCGACGCTGGAACGCCTCGTCGACTTCGACCGCATCAACGCGCGCGAGACGCGCCTGTCGATCGGCGCCGTCAACGTCAGGACCGGCAACTTCGCCTACTTCGACAACGCGAGCGACCGCATCGGCCCCGAACACGTGATGGCCAGCGGCGCGCTGCCGCCCGGCTTCGACGCGGTCGAGATCGACGGCGAGCGCTATTGGGACGGCGGCATGGTGTCGAACACGCCGCTCGACTGGGTGCTGTCGGCGCGCTCGCGCCTGCACACGCTCGTGTTCCAGGTGGACCTGTGGAGCGCGCGCGGCGACGTGCCGAACGATCTCGCCGGCGTCGCCACGCGCATGAAGGAGATCCAGTATTCGAGCCGCACGCGCAACGCCACCGACGCGTTCCGCCGCACCGAGAAGCTGCGCACGGCGTTCAACGAACTGCTTGCGCAGATGCCGCCGGCGCTCGCCGCTACGCCGCAGGCGAAGCTGCTGGCGGCGGCGTCCGACCGCGCGCTCTACAACATCGTCGAACTGGTGTACCGCTCGCCCACCTACGAAGGCCAGTACAAGGACTTCGAATTCTCGCGCCGGACCATGACGGAACACTGGCAGGCCGGCTACGCGGACGCCACGAAGACGCTGGCCCACGAGGAAATCTTCCGGCTGCCGCGCCTCGAGGACAATCCAGCCGTCCACGATTTCCTGACGGCGCCCAGCCACCCCATCCCCCTACCCTCTTCCGACAAGGACAACCATGAACATGCAGGATAAAGTCGCCGTCGTCACCGGCGCCGCCAGCGGCATCGGCAAGGAAATCGCCAGGACCTATTTCGACCACGGCGCGAAGGTCGCCATCGCCGATCTCAATCTCGCCGCCGCGCAGGCCGTGGCGCGCGAATTCGATCCGTCCGGCGCGCGCGTCGTCGCCGTCGCGATGGACGTGACCAACGAAGAGCAGGTCGACGCCGGCATCGCCCTCGTGGCCGACAAGCTGGGCGGCATCGACGTGCTGGTGTCGAACGCCGGCATCCAGATCGTCGCGCCGGTCGACGAATTCAAGTTCTCGGACTGGAAGAAGATGCTCGCGATCCATCTCGACGGCGCGTTCCTCACGACGCGCGCCTGCCTGAAGCGGATGTATGCGCAGGGCCGCGGCGGCACCGTCATCTACATGGGGTCCGTGCACTCGAAGGAAGCGTCCGTGTTGAAGGCGCCGTACGTCACGGCCAAGCATGGCCTCGTCGGGCTGGCCAAGGTCGTCGCCAAGGAAGGCGCGGCCCACGGCGTGCGCGCCAACGTGATCTGCCCCGGCTTCGTGCGCACGCCGCTGGTCGAAAAGCAGATCCCGGAGCAGGCGAAGGAACTCGGGATCAGCGAAGACGACGTCGTGAAAAAGGTGATGCTGAAGGAGACGGTCGACGGCGAATTCACGACCGTCGAGGATGTCGCGCACACGGCGCTGTTCCTCGCGACCTTCCCGTCGAACGCGCTGACGGGCCAGTCCATCGTCGTCAGCCACGGGTGGTTCATGCAATGACCGCATCAGCCGTGCGCCCGTTCAAATTCGTTGTGAATATACTTTCTACCAAAACGAGTTACCCAGAAAAAACGAGCTGGCATTCCTGGCGGGCGCGCGGTCATGGATAATGGTGTTCGATCTTCCCGTAGAAAATTCGTCAAGTTCACCGTGATCTCCGGCGTCGGCGTCTGGCTGGCGCCGTTGCACGGCGATGCCCTCTCCGCGCTGTTCGAGGAAAACATCCTCACGCCGGTGAAGCCGGCTGGCGCCGCCGGTCCGGCACGTTTCCGGATCGACGGCACGGCAAAGGTGACGGGCAAGAAGGTATTTGCCTACGATATCCGCGCGCGCAACATGCCGCACTGGCCGCAACGGCAGGCCCACGCGTTCTTCGTGCGCGCCACGCGTACCGATCGCCTGTTCACCGGCATCGATCTCGCCCTGCTCGACCCCGACCTCAAGCCGGACCGCGTCGTGACCGCGGAAGATCTCGCGCGCGACGGCTTGCGCTTTCCCGACTTTTACGGCGACGACATGCTGCTCCCGGCGGGCAGGCAGGCGGCCTATCTGGGCCATGCGGTCGCGATCCTGATCTATCACGATTTCAACCGTTTTCGCTTCGCCAAGAACAAGGTGCAATTCCAGGACCGGGTCGTCGTGTACGGCGATCCGGTCGCGCCGCAGCAGCGCGCCCCGTGGGGCGCATTCCGTTATGTGCGCGTGGGCGGCAGCACGCCCTATGACGACGATGCGTTTTCCAGTCTCGAGAACAGCCCGCTTTTTCCCTCCGAAAAAAAGGTGCCGCGCAAGACCGATGTGACCCTGAAGGACCAGGGGCCGGACGGCATTGCCTACGGCGAGCGGATCGCGCAGGAACTGGCGGCGCCGCCGGGCGACTGGCTGATCCTGAAACGCGACTACTTTTCGCAGTCGACCGATACGTCCGCCCTCGAACCGGACAACGCGAACGGCTGGTACGACGCCGCGACGCAATCGCTGCATCTCGTGCTGGCCACGCAGTCCCCGCAGGAAGTGATGACCGCGGCGGTCGACATGGTGAAGAAAAGCCGGTTTCCGCTCAAGCAGCTGTTCATCCATCCCTGCTATACGGTCGGCTATGGTTCGAAGGACCATTGCAACGTCCCGTATTACGGCCTGGTCGCGGCATTGTACGGCGACGGCAACCCGGTCCGTTTCGCCAACGACCGCTTCGAGCATTTTCAGACGGCGCTCAAGCGGCACAGCTTCAGGATGCATTACGAGATCGCCGTCGACCGGAAAACGGGCCTGTTCCAGACCCTCAGGACGGATTTCGAAGCCAACGGCGGCGGGCGCGCGAATTTCTCGCCGTCGGTCGCCATGGTCGCCGCGACCGCCGCGCAATCGATCTATTATTTTCCGAAGAACGACTGCACGACGACGGCCGTCTACTCGCGCGCCGTCGACGCCGGCTCGGCGCGCGGCTACGGCACGCTGCAAAGCATGAATGCGACCGAAATGGCGGTCGATGAAATCGCCCAGATGCTGGGCATCGACGCCATCGAGCTGCGCCTGAAGAACGTGCTGAAATCGGGCATGAAGAACACGCAGGGCGCCGTTCCCGCGGGCGCCGTGCGTGCCGACGAGGTGCTGGAACGGGCGCGCCTGCATCCGCTGTGGACCGAACGGGTGAAGCGCAAGCAGGCCTACGAGCTCGCCCATCCGGGCCAGCGCTACGGCGTCGGTTTCGCGTGCGTGCAAAAAGATTTCGGCACCGGCGCCGAAGCGATCTTCGCGCGCGTGGAATTGTCGCCCGAAGGACGCATCGCGCTGCATCACATCGGCGTCGATATCGGCACCGGCATGGCGACGTCCCAGGCCGTCGTGTGCGCGCGCTGGCTGGGGCGGCCGGCCGACAGCGTGCGCACGGCCGTCACCGAGTGGGACGAGCTGCCGCTGACGACCAGCGGCGACACCTACCTGATCAAGCAGGCGGAACAGGACAAGTTCGCCAGGGACCCGATGTGGACGCCCGCGGCCGTGTCGCCGTCCAGTGCATCGAACTCGGCGTACTTCTTCTCGCACGGCACGAGCGAGACGGCCAGGGTCGTGTTCGAACACGGGATCTGGCCGGCCGCGCTGGCCATCTGGTCGGGCGGCTACGCCGGCGGGCAGGCGGCGTCGTACGTCGTGCGGCGCGCGGATGCGCGCTGGGAAAACGGCAAGCTCACCGCCAACGGCATGGAACCGTTGTCGCTGGAGCAGCTGGCCAAAAAGGCGCACGAACTCCAGCTGGTGACGGCCGCCGTCGGCCACGCGTTCAACCGCTGGCAATGGGCCGAGGCGGATTTCGACGTGCATGGGGAGACCGTGCGCCGTCCGCTCGACGGCCTCGCGGTGCGCTACGGCGGCGCCGACACATTCACCGTCATCGGGCGGCGCAACGTCTTCTTTCCGGCCGCGCAGCGCAACAACGCCGGCGTGACCTATTACAGCGCGATCGGCACGCTCGTCGAGCTCGCGGTCGGCCGGTCCGACGGCGCGATCGAACTGCTGTCGCATCATTCGATCATGGAATGCGGCAACCAGATCGTGCCGCAGCTGGTGTCCGGCCAGCTGCAGGGCGGACTGGCGATGGGCATCGGCCACGCGCTGCACGAATACCTGCCGCTGTACGAGGACGGTCCCGGCAACGGCACCTGGAATTTCAACCGCTACCACCTGCCGCGCGCGAGCGACGTCGCGGTGTGGAAGCAGTCCGGCGAGGTCCTGCCGCCCCTGTCGGCAACCGACCCGTCGAAAGGCATCGCGGAAGTGGTCATGATTCCCGTCGTCGCGGCCATCGCGAACGGGATCGCACATGCGGTCGGCCACCGGTTCACGGAACTGCCCATCACGGCGGAGAAGATTCAAGGAGTACTGTCATGAGCCTGACCATGCGGCCACTCGCGCTGACGATCAACGGCAAGGCGTTCGGACCGGTCGACGTGCCCGAAGGCCTGATGATGGTGGACTTCCTGCACGAGTATGCCGATCTGACCGGGTCGCGTTTCGGCTGCGGCATCGGCGTCTGCCATGCCTGCGTCGTGATCCTGGACGGCGCCGGGGGCAGCGAGGAAATCCGCACCTGCATCACGGGCGCGCATTTCTTCAACGGCAAGACCATCCGCACGGTGGAAGGCCATGCCAAGTACGACGAGCATGGCGAGGTCGTCGTACTGTCGCCCATCCAGCAGAAATTCCTCGAACACTACAGCTTCCAGTGCGGCTACTGCACACCCGGTTTCGTCAACGGCGCGACGGTGCTGGTCGAACGGCTCAAGCGCGAACCGGTCGCGCGCGACCAGGTCGAGCAGACCATCTCGGCCGCGCTGAACCCGCACATCTGCCGCTGTACCGGCTATGTGCGCTATTACGAAGCCGTGAAGGACGTGATCCTGTCGACGCCCGGCCTGGTGAAGGCCGGATCATGAAGACGATGCGCACGACGGCGGCGCTCTGCCTCGCGGCGCTCGCCGCGGCGGCATGCGGCCGGCAGCCCGACCGCGCGCCGGCCGCCGCCGCCACCGCCAGCGCCGCCACGCCCGCGCAGCTCGCCCGGGGCAAATACCTGGCCGCGGCGGCGGACTGCGTTGCGTGCCATACCGCGCCGGGCGGGGCGCCGTTCGCCGGCGGCGTACCGCTGAAGACGAATTTCGGCACCATTTACGGCACCAACATCACGCCCGATCCCGACACCGGCATCGGGCGCTGGAGCAGCGACGATTTTTACCAGGCGCTGACCGCGGGCAAATCGCCGCACGGCCACCTGTATCCCGCGATGCCCTACACGTCGTACCGGGGCATGGCGCGCGCCGACAGCGACGCGATCTACGGCTACCTGATGCACCTGGCGCCCGTCAAACTGGCCAACCGGCAGAACGACCTGCACTTTCCGTTCAACCTGCGCTTCGGCCTCGTGTTCTGGAACATGCTGTTCCTGAAGGGCACCCTGCCCGCCAGTTCGCAGGGCCAGTCGGCGGACTGGGTGCGCGGGCGCTACCTGGCGAACGTCCTCGGCCACTGCAACGAATGCCATACGCCGCGCGGCAGGCTGGGACAGCTGGACCTCGACCGGCCGCTCGCCGGCTTCGCGCTGACGCGCTGGTTCTCGTCGAACATCACCCCGGCCGCCCTGGCGGAACGGGGCTGGACCGCCGGCGGCCTGCAGGCCTTCCTGAAGACGGGCGTGGCGCCGCAGGGTTCCGCGTTCGGCGACATGTATGAAGTCGTCAACCTGAGCACGCGTCACCTGGACGATGCCGACATCAAGGCGCTGACCATCTACCTGCTGGGCGAGCCGCCCCCCGCCGCGCCGGCGCGCCGCCAGGCCGCCGTGGAACAGGGCAAGGTCGATGCCGGGCGCCGCATCTACCTGAACGTGTGCGCCGGCTGCCATGCCGTCGACGGCGCGGGCAGGCCGCACACGGCCGTGGCCATGCGCGGCAATACGACGGTGCGCGAGGCGAATGCGCACAACCTCATCGTCACCATCCTCGACGGCCTGCCGGAACAAAAACTGGGCGGACTGGAAAACATGCAGCCGATGCCCGGTTTCGCGCAGGGCATGAGCGACGCCGACGTGGCCGCCCTCGTCAACTACCTGCGCGCCACCTGGGGCGACCTGCCCGCCGACGTCACGCCGGACCGGGTCGCGGTGCTGCGCCACCCCTGACGCGCGGGGACCGTCAGCGCGGGCCGCGCGGCCCATCCAGCGGGCGGTAGTTCACGTCCTGCGCCTGCAGCCGGTCCAGCGCGGCCGGCATCGCCCGTTCGAAGCGGCCGTAGTCCTTGCGCGACGGCGGCGTCCACAAGCCTTCCGCCAGCGCCAGCAGGCGCGGCCAGGCCATGTATTCGACGTCGCGCGGCGTCGCCATGTACTCCGTCCACAACTGCGCCTGGCTGCCCAGCACGTGGTTCGCCTCTCCCGGCGGCAGCGCGGCGGGCAGCGGGTCGTACGCGTACACGCGCGCGAGCGTCGTCACGTCGCGCACGCCCATCGGCTCGCGGAAGCCCGGGCTGCCCGGCGCGGCCTGGTAAAAGTCGAAATAGGTCTCGCGCTCCGGCGTCATGACGACGTCATGCCCGGCGCCGGCCGCCTTGATGCCGCCCGCCTCGCCGTGCCAGCTCATCACCGTGGCACCCGGCGCGAGGCCGCCGTCGAGGATCTCGTCCCAGCCGACCAGGCGGCGCCCGTGCTGCGCCAGATAGGCATCCATGCGGCCGATGAACCAGCTCTGCAAGCCATGCAGGGCCGGATGCGCGGCCGGCCGGCCCTGCGCATCCCGGTAATCCTGCAGGTCCTGCAAGGTCGCCGTCGCGGGCACGAGCCCCACCTGCTTCATGCGCGCCAGCGCGGCCGGCGAATGCGCCCATTCCGTCTTCGGGCATTCGTCGCCGCCCACGTGCACGTACGGTCCCGGAAACAGGTCCATCACCTCGTCCAGCACGTGCTGCAGGAAGACGATGGTGCCGTCCTCCACGTTGAACACGTGCGGGATGACGCCCCAGTCGCGGCCCACTTCCAGCTGGCGGCCGGGGTTGTTGCCCAGCGCCGGATACGCGGCGATGGCAGCCAGCGCGTGGCCCGGCATTTCGATTTCGGGCACGATCGTCACGTGGCGCGCGGCCGCCCACGCGACCACTTCGCGGATGTCGTCCTGCGTATAAAAGCCGCCGTGCGGCTTGCCGTCGTAGCGTGGGGGCGAGTACGCGACCATGCTGTCGCGCCGCCACGCGCCGACCTGGGTCAGGCGCGGATAGCGCTTGATCTCGATGCGCCAGCCCTGGTCGTCCGTCAGGTGCCAGTGGAAGACGTTCATCTTGTGCTGGGCCAGCAGCTCGATGTGCTTCATGACGAATGCCTTGGGCATGAAGTGGCGCGCCACGTCCAGGTGGCTGCCGCGCCACGAGAACCGCGGCGCGTCCTCGATGGCCACGGCCGGCAGCGCCCACGTGCGCCGCACCGGCGCCTGCCGGTAGATATCCGCCGGCAGCATCTGGCGCAAGGTCTGGATGCCGTAGAACAGGCCGGCGGGCTGCGCGGCCGCGATGGTCACGCCGGCGGCGTCGCTCACGAGGCGGTAGCCTTCGCTGCCCGTATCGGCTTTCGGATCGAGGCGCAGGCGGATCGCGTTCGCGCCGTCGTGCGCGCCGACGGGCAGATCGAAGCCGGTGGCCGGGCGCAGGTAGTCGCGCAGCATCGCCGCCTCGGGCAGCGCCGCGCCGCTCGCGACGATGCGGGTCGCCGGCGTCAGCACGTATTCGCCGCTCCCGCGCTGCAGGTGCGCGGGACGCGGCACGATGTCCGGTGCCGCATCCTGCCCGTGCGCGGCGCCGGTCAGGCAACAAAAGGACAGGACGACGAACATGCGCATGCCAGACCTCGACGATGAATGAATGGGTGGAATCACAGGCGCGCCCAGCTGCCCTTGTACAGCACGGGGCCGGTCGGCCCGTTCGGATCGGGCGAACCGCCTTTCGGCTCCAGGCTGATCGCGAGCAGCGCCACGTCCGGATCGGTGGCGCGCGCGTCGAGCGTCAGGTCGGTGCTGCGGTTGCCGGGCAGGATGCCGAGCGAGCGCGGCTTGCCTGCCTGCGTGATCGCCCACAGCTGCAGCGTGCGGTCGGCAGGCACGTGGACGTCGGCCGCGACGCGCACCCGGAGCTTGCCGCGCCGCGTGTCGGCCGTGACGACCAGCGCCGTGTGCGACTGGGCGTCGGACAGCGCCGCGATCTGCTGCGGCGGCGCGCCCGCTTCGTTCAGCGCGGCCATGCGCACGGCCAGCACGAGCAGGCCCGCGCTCGCGGCCAGCGCCAGCACGCCCCACGGCCGCGCCGCGGCGGTGCGCCAGAACTGCCACCACGGTGCGGACGACGGGGACGGCGCGGGCGCGGGGTGGAGGCGGCGCTCGATGCCCGCCCACACGCGCGCCGGCGGCGTCACGGGCCGTTCCAGCTCGGCCAGCGTCGCGAGCCGTCCCTGCCAGTCGGCGACCAGGGCGCGCAGCCGGCGGTCGTCGCGCAGCCACGTCTCGAAACGGCGCCGCGCACCGCCCCGCAAGGTGCCCAGCGCGTATTCGGCCGCGAGCTTGTCGGCCAGGGCCGGATTGTCCCGGATGTTCATGCAGCCTCCCGTTTGGCCAGGCACTCGCGCAGCCGCTCGAGGCCGCGCCGGATCCACGTCTTGACCGTGCCGATGGGCAGGCCGAGGCGCCCCGCCACCTCGCTGTGCGACAGGTCGTGCAGATACGCCATGCCGATCGCCTGGCGCTGGCGGCCCGCGAGCGTGTCCATGCAATCGGCCAGCGCCCGCGCGTCGCGCGACGCCTGCGCCAGCTCGTACGGTCCGGCGGCCGTGTCGGCCAGGCCGTCGGCATCGTCGGGTTCCACCTGCGCGTCCGCGCCGCCCGCCCGCGCGCGGCGCAGGATGTCCAGCGCCTTGTTGCGCACGATCGTCACCATCCACGTGAGCGGCGCCGCCAGGTGCGGCTGGTAGCCGGACGCCGCGTGCCAGATGGCGACGAAGGCGTCCTGCACGGCGTCCTCCGCCAGCTCGTCCTTGCGCAGGACGCGCAGCGCGACGCCGAACAGTTTCGCGGACGTGGCGTCGTACAGGGCGCGGAACGCCTTGCGGTCCTGCAGGGCCACGGCGGCAAGCAGGTGGTACAGGCGGTCGTCCTGGTCGGTCTCCTCGCTCACGGCGCCCTTTTCATTGATTTAATGAAAACATTGTAGCGCGACAAGCCACTGGCGGGGTGCCGATTGCAAGCGTGCGGTCGCCATGCCCCGTCCATGCCCTCATATACGCGGCCGCGGCGGCACCGGATTCAGCGATTCACAGTTTTTCGCCGCCGTGCGCGATCCCGTGGTCGTCGTAGACCGCGTACACGGCCGCCAGGATGTTTTCCAGCTCGGGCGACCGGTCCATGTGGCGCACGGAAAAGAAGATCGGCGACACCGCGTGCGGCTCGTCCAGCGGGCGGTACACGACGTTCCGGTGATGCATGCCCTGCACGCTTTCCGGCACGATGGCGATGCCCTGCCCGGCCGCGACGAGTCCCATCGCGATCTGCAGTTCGCGCACCTCGGTCACGTGTTCCGGCGTCAGGTTCGCTTCGCTGAAGGCGGCCAGCACCTGGTCGGCAAAGCTCGGGCGCGGCGCTTTCGGGTACACGAGCAGCGCTTCGTGGACCAGTTCCGTCAGGCGCAGGCCGCCCGCGCCGCCGGCGAGGCGGTGGCCGGGGAACAGCGCCACGACCATCGGCTCCTCGCGCAGCCGGATGCGGCGGATGCTCGGGTCCGCGCTCTTGAGGCGCCCGAAGCCCACGTCGATGCGGCCTTCCTTGAGGGCCTTGAGCTGTTCCACCGTCGTCATCTCGTGCAGCGCGATGTCGACCTCGGGATGGCGCTCGCGGTAGCGGCGGATGATGTCGGGCAGCAGGCCGTACAGGGTCGAGGCGACGAAGCCGACGGACAGCGTGCGTTCCAGCTTGCCGATGCGCTGGGTCATCGTGCGCAAGTCGCGCACCTGGTCGAGCAGCGTCCTGGCGTGGGCGAGGAAAAAGGCGCCGGCCTCGGTCAGGCGCAGCGGCCGCACGCCTTTTTCGATCAGGACCACGCCCAGGTCTTCCTCCAGCTGCTGGATCTGCCGGCTCAGCGGCGGCTGGGCGATGTGGAGGCGCTCGGCCGCCCGGGTGAAATTCCGCTCTTCCGCCACGGCGACGAAGTAACGCAGGTGCCGCAATTCCATTTCAATACCTCTCAGGTATGGACTTGATACCACAACAGTGTTGGACGCCCGTTATTCGCAGGAATATCGTGGCATCACTCCACCGAATTATACGCACCGAATATGATCCAAACTATCGACACCTTCTTGCTCGACGTCCCGACGATCCGGCCCCACAAGCTGTCCGTCGCGACGATGAACACGCAAACCCTGGTCCTGGTGCGCATCCGCTGCGCCGACGGCATTCAGGGCTGGGGCGAGGCCACGACCATCGGCGGCCTGAATTACGGCGACGAGAGCCCGGAAAGCATCAAGGTCAATATCGACACCCACATCGCCCCGCTGCTGCTCGGCATGGACGCCGGCGCGCCGGCGAAAGCGATGGCGAAGGTGCGCCGGACCATCCAGGGCAACCGCTTCGCCAAGTGCGCGCTCGAGACGGCCCTGCTGGACGCGCAGGCGCGCCGCCTGGACGTGCCGCTGTCCGAGCTGCTCGGCGGGCGCGTGCGCGACACGCTGCCCGTGGCCTGGACGCTGGCCAGCGGCGACACGGCGCGCGACATCGCGGAAGCGGAGCACATGCTGGACATCCGCCGCCACCGCATCTTCAAGCTCAAGATCGGCCTGCGCGAGGTCGACGCCGACGTCGCGCACGTCCTCGCGATCAAGCGCGCCCTGGGCGACCGGGCCAGCGTGCGCGTGGACGTCAACCAGGCCTGGAGCGAGGCCGACGCCGTGCGCGCCATCGCCAGGCTGCAGGACGGCGCCATCGACCTGGTCGAGCAACCCGTCAAGGCCCGCAACACGGCCGCGCTGGCGCGGCTCACGCGCCGCTTCGACGTCGCCATCATGGCCGACGAGGCGCTGCACGGCCCGGACGACGCCATGCTGCTCGCCCGCATGGACGCCGCCGGTGTGTACGCCGTCAAGATCACACAGTCCGGCGGCCTGCTGCCGGCCCTCGACGTGGCCGCCGTCGCGCGGCTGGCCGGCATCGGCCTGTACGGCGGCACGATGCTGGAAGGCGGCATCGGCACGGCGGCCACGGCCCACGTGTGCTCGACGTTCGCCGACCTCGCATGGGACACCGAATTGTTCGGCCCCCTGCTGCTGACCGAGGAAGTGCTGAGCGAGCCGCTCGTGTACCGCGACTTCGCGCTGCAGGTGCCGACCGGTCCGGGCCTGGGCGTCGACATCGACACCGACAAGTTGCGCCGCCTGCGGCGCCAATGACACCACGGAGACCACCATGCTGTTCCACGTACGAATGAACGTCCACCTGCCCGCGTCGCTGGCGAGCGCCGACGCGGCGGCGCTCAGGCAGGCCGAGAAAGACCTCGCCCAGCGCCTGCAGCGCGAAGGCAAATGGCGCCACCTGTGGCGCATCGCCGGCCAGTACGCCAACGTCAGCATCTTCGACGTCGCCGACGCCGAGGAGCTGCATGCGCTGCTCACATCGCTGCCGCTGTTCCCCTACATGCAGATCGACGTGATGCCGCTGTGCCGCCACCCGTCGTCCGTCCGCGACGACGACCGCTAACCATCCACCACAAGGAGACAGAAATGAACCACGCAGACATCGAACGACTGGCCCGGAGCTGGGTCGTGGACGCCGCCGACCGCCCCGCCGACCCGCGCGTGCAGCAGGTCGTGCTGCGCCTGCTGGGCGATTTGTGCAAGGCCATCGAGGACCTCGACGTCACCCCGACCGAATTCTGGCACGGCGTGTCGTACCTGGCGGCCGCCGGTGCCGCGGGCGAACTGGGCCTGCTGGCCGCGGGCCTCGGCCTGGAGCGCTTCCTCGACATCCGCGCCGACGAAGCCGAACAGAAAGCCGGCCTGGCGGGCGGCACGCCGCGCGCCATCGAAGGCCCGCTGTACGTGGCGGGCGCGCCGGAAAGCGTCGGCTTCGCCCGCCTGGACGACGGCACCGAAACGGAGCGCGGCGAGGTCCTGTTCATGCAGGGCACCGTGTTCGACCAGGACGGCCGCCCGCTGCCGGGCGCGAAGGTCGAGGTGTGGCACGCGAACCTGCTCGGCAACTACTCGTTCTTCGACCGCACCCAGCCGGACTTCAACCTGCGCCGCACGATCGTCGCCGACGACAACGGCCGCTACCGCTTCCGCTCGATCATCCCGGTCGGCTACGGCTGCCCGCCGGACGGCACGACGCAGCAGCTGCTCGACCTGCTGGGCCGCCACGGCCGCCGCCCCGCGCACATCCACTTCTTCGTGAGCCACCCCGGCCGGCGCAAGCTGACCACGCAGATCAATATCGACGGCGACGAATACCTGTGGGACGACTTCGCGTTCGCCAGCCGCGCCGGCCTCGTGCCGCCCGTGCAGCGCATCGACGACCCGGCCCGCCTCGACGCCCTGCGCCTGGACAAGCCGTACGCGTCGATCGACTTCGACTTCCACCTGTACCGCGACACCGACGCCGCCCCGGCCACGCTGGTCGACCGTCCCCGTGCCGCCGCCTGAGGACACGCCATGATTCCCATCGTTCCGGTCGACGCATTCACGCCGACGAGCCTCGACGGCTACCTGATCGAGGACGCCGCGACGGGCGACTATCGCCTGCACCGCAGCGCCTTCACCGACGAGGCCCTGTTCGACCTCGAGATGAAGCATATCTTCGAAGGCAACTGGGTCTACCTGGCGCACGAGAGCCAGGTCGCCAACGTCAACGACTACTACACGACGCACATCGGCCGCCAGCCGGTGTTCATCGCCCGCAACCGCAACGGTGAACTGAACGCGTTCATCAACGCGTGCAGCCACCGCGGCGCCCAGCTGTGCCGCCACAAGCGCGGCAACAAGGCCACCTATACCTGCCCGTTCCACGGCTGGACCTTCAACAACAGCGGCAAGCTGCTGAAGGTGAAGGACCCGGAAGGCGCGGGCTATCCGGACTGCTTCAACAAGGAAGGCTCGCACGACCTCAAGAAACTGGCGCGCTTCGGCAGCTACCGCGGCTTCCTGTTCGGCAGCCTGAATCCGGACGTCGAACCGCTGGAAGCCTTCCTCGGCGAGGCCGGCAAGATCATCGACATGATCGTCGACCAGTCCCCGGGCGGCCTGGAAGTGCTGCGCGGCGCGTCGACCTATACGTTCGACGGCAACTGGAAGCTGCAGGCCGAGAACGGCGCCGACGGCTACCACGTGACGGCCGTGCACTGGAATTACGCGGCCACGACGAACCGCCGCAAGGAGGAGCAGGCGGCCGGCGCGGACGACATCCGCGCGATGGACGCCGGCAACTGGGGCCGCCAGGGCGGCGGTTTCTACGCCTTCGAGCACGGGCACATGCTGCTGTGGTCGGAGTGGGCCAATCCCGAGGACCGCCCGAACTTTGCCCGCCACGCGGAGTACGCGGACAAATACGGCCGCGCGACGGCCGACTGGATGGTGGGCCGCTCGCGCAACCTGTGCCTGTATCCGAACGTGTACCTGATGGACCAGTTCAGCTCCCAGATCCGCGTGCTGCGCCCGCTCGCCGTGGACAAGACCGAGGTGACGATCTACTGCATCGCGCCCAGGGACGAATCGGCCGAGGCGCGCGCCCACCGCATCCGCCAGTACGAAGATTTTTTCAACGTCAGCGGCATGGCGACGCCGGACGACCTGGAAGAATTCCGCGCCTGCCAGCAGGGCTACAACGGCGCGGCCATGCAGTGGAACGACATGTGCCGCGGCGCCAGGCACTGGGTGAAGGGCGCGGACGCGGCGGCGCAGGCCATCGGCCTCGCCCCCGTGCTGAGCGGCGTGCGCACCGAGGACGAGGGCCTGTACACCATCCAGCACCGCTACTGGCTCGACGTGATGCAGCGGGCGCTGGCCGCGCCGGGAGACGCGACATGAGCGCGGTGACGATGCAGGACATCCAGGCCTTCCTGTACCGCGAAGCGCGCCTGCTCGACGACGAACGGTGGGACGACTGGCTCGCCTGCTACGACGTGGCCGCGCGGTTCTGGATGCCGTCCTGGGACGACGACGGCACGCTGGTCGCGGACCCGGAGCGCGAGATCTCGCTGATCTATTACGCGAGCCGCCAGGGCCTGGAAGACCGCGTGTTCCGCATCAGGACGGAGCGCTCCAGCGCGACCATTCCGGACACGCGCACGAGCCACAACATCGCCAACGTGGAACTGGAACGGGTCGACGGCGCGCTGCACACCGTGCGCTTCAACTGGCACACGCTGAGCCACCGCTACCACACGACCCACAGCTATTTCGGCATGTCGCGCTACGTGATCGACTTTTCCGGTCCGGCGCCCCGCATCCTGGACAAATACGTCGTCCTGAAGAACGACTACATCAGCCAGGTGATCGACATTTATCACATCTAAAGGAGCCGGTCATGAGCCATACGATCGCACTGCAGTTCGAGGACGGCGTCACGCGCTTCATCGGCTGCAACCCCAACGAAAAACTGTCCGACGCGGCCTATCGCCAGAAGGTCAACATCCCCCTCGATTGCCGCGACGGCGCCTGCGGCACGTGCCGCGGGCTGTGCGAGTCCGGCAGCTACGACATGCCCGCCGACGGCTATATCGAGGACGCCCTCGACGCGCGCGACGCCGCGGCCGGCCACGTGCTGGCCTGCCAGATGCGCCCGACCTCCGACTGCGTCGTGCGCATCCCGGCCACGTCGGCCGCATGCAAGACGGGCGTCGGCGACTTCGCAGGCAAGGTCGCCGCGGTCGCGCAGCTGTCGCCGTCGACGATCGCGTTCTCCGTCGCGCTCGACGCGCCGGCGCAACTGGACTTCCTTCCCGGCCAGTACGTCAACGTGCGCGTGCCGGGCACGGACCAGACCCGCTCGTACTCGTTCAGCTCCGCCCCCGGCGCAGCGCACGCCGGCTTCGTCGTGCGCAACGTGCCGGACGGCGTGATGAGCACCTGGCTCACGGAGCACGCGCAGCCGGGGCAGCCGGTCGCGTTCTCCGGCCCGTACGGCAGCTTCTACCTGCGCCCGGTGCAACGACCCGTGCTGATGCTGGCGGGCGGCACCGGCATCGCGCCGTTCCTGTCCATGCTCGACGTCCTCGCCGCGCACGGCTTCGCGCACCCGGTCCGCCTCGTGTACGCGGTCACCCACGACCACGACCTCGTCGAACTGGACCGGCTGGACCGCATCGCGGCCGCGCATCCCCAGTTCCAGTACGTGACGTGCGTGGCGCATGCGGCCAGCAGCCATCCGCGCAAGGGTTACGCCACCGCGCACGTCGAACCGGGCTGGATGCACGGCGGCGACGTCGACGTCTACCTGTGCGGCCCCGTCGCGATGGTCGACGCCGTGCGCGCCTGGCTGGACGGCGTCGGCATCGCGCCGCACGGCTTCTACTTCGAGAAGTTCGCCGCGGCCAGCACGACCGGAGGTGCGGCATGATCCATCCCGACCGCTTCAAGGATCAGGTCATGATCGTCACCGGCGCAGCCCAGGGCATCGGACGCGGCGTGGCGCTGGCGGCCGCGCGCGAAGGCGCCCGGCTCGTGCTGGCGGACCGCGCGCCGCTCGTGCACGAGGTGGCGCAGGAAGCTGCCGCCTGCGGCGCGCAGGTCGTCGCCATCGAGGCCGATCTCGAAACGTGGGCCGGCGCCGCCGCGCTGGCGGCCCGCGCCCTTGCCGACCATGGCCGCATCGACATCCTCGTCAACAACGTCGGCGGCACGATCTGGGCCAAGCCCTACCAGGAATACGAGGAGGCGCAGATCGAAGCCGAAATCCGCCGTTCGCTGTTCCCGACCCTGTGGTGCTGCCGCGCCGTGCTGCCGGCCATGATCGCAGCCAGGGCCGGCGCCATCGTCAACGTGTCGTCGGTGGCCACGCGCGGCATCTACCGCGTGCCCTATTCGGCGGCGAAAGGCGGCGTCAACGCGCTGACGGCGAGCCTCGCGTTCGAACATGCGCAGGACGGCATCCTCGTCAACGCCGTCGCCACGGGCGGGACGGACGCCCCGCCGCGCAGGGTGCCGCGCAATCCGCAACCTTTGAACGCACGGGAACAGGCGTGGTACCAGGGCATCGTCGACCAGACCCTGGCATCGAGCTTCATGCACCGCTACGGCACCGTCGACGAGCAGGTCGCGGCGATCCTGTTCCTCGCGTCAAGCGAAGCGTCGTACGTCACCGGCACCGTGCTGCCGGTGGGCGGCGGCGACCAGGGGTGACGCCATGCGCTTCGTACAAGTGGATGACGTGCGCCTGCATTACCGGGCCGACGGCGATCCGGCGCGGCCCTGCATCGTGCTCTCGAATTCCCTCGGCACCGACCTCGCCATGTGGGAGCCGCAGGCGGCCCGCCTGGCCCGCGATTTTTACGTGCTGCGCTACGACGCGCGCGGCCACGGCCGGTCGGGACGCGGCACGGCGAGCGTGACGCTGGAACGCCTGGGGCTCGACGTGACCGGCCTGCTCGACGCGCTGGGCATCGCGCGGGCGCACTTCTGCGGGATCTCGATGGGCGGCATGACGGGCCAGTGGCTCGCCATCCACCAGCCGCACCGGATCGCCAGCCTGGTGCTCGCGAATACGGCGGCCCGCATCGACACGGCCTCAAGCTGGACGGCGCGCGCCGAACAGGTGCGGCGCGCAGGAATGGACGGGGTCGCCGACGGCGCGGCCGCGCGCTGGTTCACGCAAGGCTTCATCGACCGCGAGCGCCCGCTGGTGGACCGCCTCGTCGCGGCCCTGCGCGCACAGGATGCCGAAGGCTACGCGGCCTGCTGCGACGCGCTGGCCCAGGCCGACCTGCGGATGGACGTCGCCCGGGTGCGCGCGCCGACGCTCGTCATCGCGGGTGCCGCCGACCCGGTGACGACGGTCGCCGACGGCGAACGGCTCGCGGCGGCGATCGCCGGGGCGCAGCTGGCCGTCGTGCCGGCGTCGCACATCTCGAACCTGGAAGCGGCGCCGGCGTTCACCGACCACCTGCTGCGCTTCCTGGCCGGATGCGTCAGTGCGCAACCAGCGACTTCACCAGCTTCACGCGCTTGATCTCGCCCACGATGAAGACGTAGCTGAAGATCGTGACGGCCGCGTTCGCGCCCACGTACACGAGCGCGCCCGCGAACGAACCGGTGCCCTGCAGGATGTAGCCGATGACGATCGGCGTCGTGATGCCGGCGATGTTGCCGAAGGTGTTGAACAGCGCGCCCGAGAGGCCGCCCGCTTCCTTCGGCGACGTGTCGGCCACGACCGCCCAGCCCAGCGCGCCGACGCCCTTGCCGAAGAAGGCCAGGGCCATCACGGCCACGACGAACATGTCCTGCTCGATGTAGTTACAGGCGATCATGCTCATCGACAGCAGCATGCCCGCCACGATCGGCACCTTGCGCGACATCGACAGCGAGAAGCCGGCCTTCGCGAGGCGGTCCGAGATGGTGCCGCCCACGACGCCGCCGAGGAAGCCGGCGATGGCGGGCACCGAGGCGACGAAGCCCGCCTTCAGGATCGTCATGTGGCGCTCCTGCACGAGGTACACCGGGAACCACGTGAGGAAGAAGTAGGTCAGCGTGTTGATGCAGTACTGGCCGATGTACACGCCCAGCAGCATGCGGTTGCCCAGCAGTTCCTTGACGCAGGCGAACGTGTCGACGGCCGGCGGCTGGGTGCTGCGCTGCGCGCCGTCCAGGTCGACGAGCGCCCCGCCCTCCTCGATGTATTTCAGTTCGCCGGCGCTCACGGACGGGTGGTCCTTGGGGCCGTAGATGGTCTTGAGCCAGACGAAGGCCATCGCGATACCCAGGCTCCCCATCACGACGAACACGCTTTGCCAGCCGTAGCTGTGGACCAGCCAGCCCATGATCGGCGCGAACAGCACGGTCGCGAAATACTGGGCCGAGTTGAACAGCGCCGACGCGAGCCCCCGTTCGTGCGTGGGGAACCAGGCCGACGTGATGCGGCTGTTGCCGGGGAACGAAGGCGCCTCGGCCGCGCCGACGACGAAGCGCAGCGCGAACAGGGTGGCCACGGCGGCGGCGCCCGTCATGAAGCCGACGGCGCCCGTCAGCATCGTGAACAGCGACCACAGGAAGATGCTGAAGAAGTACGTGATCTTCGAGCCGAAGCGGTCGAGCAGCCAGCCGCCCGGCAGCTGCGCCATCACGTACGACCAGGCGAACGCGGAAAACACGAAGCCCATTTCGACGGGCGACAGGCCGAGGGCCTTGCGGATCTCGGGTCCCGCGATCGAGATCGAGGCGCGGTCCGCGTAATTGATCGTCGTGACGATGAACAGGATCGCGAGAATGCTCCAGCGCGTGCGCGACGCGAGTTTCGAAGCAAGCGCCGGCATGGCGGCGGTCGTTGTGTGCTCCATGTTTCCTCCAAGGTTGTGGGGTGCGTCCGCCGCGGTCAGAACGTGTGGCGGATGCCCAGGTCGTAGCCGGTGTTGCCCGAGCCCGACTCCGAATTGTTGGCGACGGTGTAGCCGGCGCCGTTCTTGTTATTGATGTGCGCGTAGGCCGCGTACAGGCCAGTCCGTTTCGTCAGCTCGTACAGGTAGCCGATGCCCCACGAGGTGGCGTCCTGGTTGAAGTGGGTGCGGTCGTCCTTGTGCATCGTCGAGAACATCAGCGTGCCCGGACCGACCGGCGCCCGGAAGCCCAGCAGCATGTCGCGGCCGTCGATGGACGGCGTCGGCTTCACGCCGCCGTACGGATTGTTGGCGTTGCCCAGCGTGGCGCTGTTGAAGCCCTTGTCGATACCGTACGCCGCATACAGCCTGACCCATTTGAAGTCGTAGTTCGCGCCCAGCAGCGTGTTGCGGCCCAGGTCGTGGTTCGTGCCCGTCGCCGCGACGTCCGTGTTCTTGCTGTTGTACGCGAGGCGCACCGTCAGCGGTCCCGCGGCATAGCCGATCGCGCCGCCGAACTGGCGTCCCGCCGCCAATGCCGTCTGCTCGCCCGCGCTGTACGCGAGGTCGACGTTCACGCCGTTCACCCTGGGCGACGCGTACGTGATCGTATTGCTGGCGCGGACGTTGGTGCCGTTGTCGGGGAAGAGGTTCTTCGACGTGCCCGCGTAACCGGTGCCGAACGGATCGGCCACCGCGGTCAGGGTCGTGTGGTAAGGCGTGTACTGGCGGCCGAGGGCGACCGATCCGGCCTTCGTCCTGAGGCCGACGAACGCCTGGCGGTTGAAGATCGTGCCGGCCGCGTCGACTTCGCCGGTATCGATCCTGGCGCCCGTCTCCAGCGTGAAGAACGCGGCCAGGCCGTCGCCCAGCTCCTCGGTGCCGCGGAAGCCGATGCGCGACGCCGAGGCGGCGCCGCTCGTCACCTTCGTGACATGGCCGGCGCTGCCGCCGTTTTCGCCCACGAGGGCGGCGTCGACGATGCCGTAGATGGTGACGTTCGTCTGGGCGTGCGCGCCCGCGCCCGCGGCCAGGCCGAGGGCGATCAGTGCTGCTTTTTTCAAGGTGTCTCCTTGGTTTGTCGGTGTTTTTTTGGTCGCGCGGAGGTCAGGTCACCGGCGCCGGGTTGAACAGCGTGAGCGCGTTGTGCAGTTTCCACTGCTCGGCCCACGTCTTTTTGCGGCCGCTCGCCACGTCGAGCAGGAAGTGGAACAGCTCCCAGCCGACGTCCGCGATCGTCGCGTCGCCGGTCGCGATGCGGCCGGCGTTGATGTCCATGAGGTCGTGCCAGCGGCGCGCCAGGTCGTCGCGCGTCGCCACCTTCACGACCGGCACGGCGGCCAGGCCGTACGGCGTGCCGCGGCCCGTCGTGAACACGTGCATGTTCATGCCGGCCGCCAGTTGCAGCGTGCCGCAGATGAAATCGCTGGCCGGCGTGGCCGCGTAGATCAGGCCCTTCCGCTGCAGTTTTTCGCCCGGCGCCAGCACGCCCGCGATGGGCGCCGTGCCGGACTTGATGATGGAACCCATCGCCTTCTCGGTGATGTTGGCGAGGCCGCCCTTCTTGTTGCCGGGCGTCGTGTTCGCGCTGCGGTCCACGCCGCCGCGCTTGAGGTACTCGTCGTACCAGGCCATTTCGCGGATCATCGCCTGCGCGACGCCGTCGTCGGCGGCGCGCGCCGTCAACTGGTCGATGCCGTCGCGGACTTCCGTCGTTTCGGAAAACATGACGGCGGCGCCGGCCCGCACGAGCAGGTCGCTCGCATAGCCGACGGCCGGATTGGCGGTCACGCCGGAGAACGCGTCGCTGCCGCCGCACTGCACGCCGACGACCAGTTCCGACGCCGGCACGGTCTCGCGCCGGCGCAGGTCCAGTACGGCCAGGTGCGTCTCGGCCGTGCGCATGATGGACTCGATCATGTCGCCGAAGCCGACGTGCGCCGCGTCCTGCAGGCATACGACGTCCGGTTCCTGCTGCGCGTTCCGGATCGCGATCGAACCTTGCGGGAACATGCGCGCCGGCTGCAGCTTTTCGCAGCCGAGGCTGACGACCATCACGCGCCCGCCGAAGTTCGGGTTCCGGGCGATGTTGCGCAGGGTGCGGATCGGGATCTCGGCGCCGGGCGCGTCGATGGCGACGCCGCAGCCGTACGTGTGCTCGATGGCGACGACGTCGTCCACGTTCGGGTACTTGGGCAGCAATTCCTTCTTGATGCGCTCGACGGCGAATTCGACGACGCCGGACACGCACTGCACCGTCTCGCTGATGGCGAGGATGTTGCGCGTGCCCACCGAGCCGTCCGGATTGCGGAAGCCCTCGAACGTGAAACCTTCCAGCGGCGCGAGCGGCGCGCGGTCGCGGACCGGTTGCGGCAGGTCGTCCAGGCCGCGCGCGGCCGGCATGCCGACCAGCGATTCCTCGATCCACGTGCCGCGCGCGATCGGGGCAAGCGCATGGCCGATCGTCACGTCGTAGCGGATGATCGGCTCGCCCTGGGCGATGTCGCGCAGGGCGACCTTGTGCCCTTCCGGCACGCGCGTCTTCAATGTCAGCCCATCGGGAAAGACGGTGCCTTCCGGCAGGCCGCCGGCGTTGACGACGATGGCGACGTTGTCGTTCTCGTGCATGCGGATGGTGCGGGGGATGGTCATCATCGTCTCCATATCTACGGGCGCTGCATTCTTCATGATTGCGCAATCATTTCGCTCCCGAAAAAACCGCCATTGCATTTCCTGACGTTCGGGACCGGCGCCGCATGTGCATCACGCACAAATGACACCGCAATCATTTTTATCTTAAAAATATGGCCGGTCATTCTTCGGCCATCGTTTTTCCAGTCGCGCAAGAGTGAGCAAAATCACCATCCTTGACCGACGTTTGGTATGATACCGCAATCATCCATGAACGCAAGCGTTTTGTGGTCGGATGTCGTACAACTGATCATTTACCCAACAGACCCGCGCATGACCGAGCCGCTCGACCACGACCGCAACAACGACGACGACACGTACCCGGAACGGCCGAAAAGCATCACGCTCAAGGACGTCGCGCGGCTGGCGGGCCTGTCGCCCATCACCGTGTCGCGCGCGCTGCACAACCCCAAGCTCGTGAAGCCGGACACGATCGCGCGCGTGAAGGAAGCGGCGGCCGCGATGGGCTATATCCCGAACATGCTGGCGGGCAGCCTGACGACGAAGCGCAGCCAGCTCATCGCGGCCATCGTGCCGCAGCTGTCCAATTCGATGTTCGCCGAGATGGTGCAGGGCCTGAACGACGAATTGTCGGCGCACGGCTACCAGTTGCTGCTGTCCGTCTCGAACTATTCGCAGCAGAAGGAAGAAGACCTGCTGACGGCGATCCTGTCGCGCCAGCCCGACGGCATCGTCCTCACCGGCATCCAGCACCACGCCAGCGTGCGCAAGAAGCTGCTCGCCACCGGCGTGCCCGTGGTGGAGGCCTGGGACCTGACGCCCTCCCCCATCGACATCGCCATCGGCTTTTCGCAGGAACGGATCGGCGAAAAGGTCGCGCAGTATTTGCTGGGCAAAGGGTATAAACGGTTTGCATCGATCTGCGCCCGCGACGAACGCGCCAACCGGCGCCGCCAGGCGCTCGAGGCGGAGCTGCGGCGCCACGGCGTGGTGCCCGTCGCCACGCACATGGCGACGCCGCCGACCGTCCTCAATCTCGGCCGCGAGGGCCTGCGCGCGATCCTGGCCGCCGGCCACGATCCGGAAGTCGTCGTGTGCAGCTCCGACGTGCTGGCCCAGGGCGCCCTGATCGAGGCGGCCGCGCAAGGCATCGCCGTGCCCGATTCGCTCGGCATCATGGGCTTCGGCGACTTCGATTTCGCCGCGTTCACCCATCCCCCCATCTCCTCCGTCCACATCGACAAGCGGGCCATCGGCGCGCAGGCCGCGAAAGCGCTGATCGCCAGGATCGAAGGCCGGCCGCTGGCGGGCAACGTCGTCGACGTGGGTTTCGAGCTGGTCGAGCGGGCGACGACGCGGACCGTCGGCTGACGAAGCGGCATCGACGCAACGTTTTTCACAAAATTTCCAATAAGAAATAGTCAGCACCAACCAGCCGTGCGATGATCGCCCCGCCGCAAGGTCGATTCCGGCCTGCAGCGTTCCCCCTTTTGCAAACTCAACCATGAAAAACATTACGATCCGCTTCAGCCTGATGGCGTCGCTGGGCCTGTTCGCCGTCATGCTCGTGATCGGCGCCGGCCTGGGCGTATTCACCCTGCAACGCTCGAACAACGCGCTCGCGCTCGCCTACGGCCTGAATACCGACACGCAGGCGATCAACGACATCTACAAGGACACGACGCGCACCCGCTCGGCGCTGGTGCGCGCCTACACCGACTTCAAGGAAAACGGCAAGGCCACGTCCGCCAGCAGCGGTCTGGACAGCGCGGCCACGAGCCAGGGCCGCTCGGCCGCGGCCTTGCAGGCGTTCGTCGCGCGCCTGCCTCCCGCCGCCACCGACGTGCAATTGCGCAAGGAACTGGGCGACGCCGCGGCGCGCCTCGTCGGCACGCTCGACCGCGCCATCGACGCGCTGCGCCACGACGACGCAGTGCAATACACGAAGATCAACGTCGAGCAGCTGACGTCGCAGGGCGCCGCCTTCTCCGCGCTGCTCGAGAAATTCCAGAAGCAGCAGACGGCGCTCAGCGAGCGGCTGATGGCGGAGCGCGCGCGCGAATACACGACGGTGCTGTGGCTCGTCGCGGCCGGCATCGCGGCGGCGCTGGCGCTCGTCGCCGCCGTGCACCTCTTCCTCAAGCGCGTCGTGATCGCGCCCATCGGCGAGGCCGTGGCACTCCTCGACCGCGTCGCCCAGGGCGACCTGACCGCGCACGCGGCCGCGACGGGCGACAACGAAATCGGCCGCCTGATGGGCGGGATCGCGCGCATGCAGGAGAGCCTGACCGCGATGGTGTGCACCGTGCGCAGCGGCGCCCAGGCGATCGGCGCGACGGCGCATGAAGTGTCGCTCGGGAATGCCGACCTGTCGGCGCGCACCGAGCAGCAGGCGGGCTCGCTGGAAGAAACGGCATCGTCGATGGAAGAGCTCACGAGCACCGTCCAGCAGACGGCCGGCAACGCGGCGCAGGCGCGCGAGCTCGTGCAGACGACGTCCACGATGGCGACGACGGGCGCCGTCGTGATGGACCGGATGGTCGAGACGATGGCCGCCATCGACAGCTCGTCGCGCCGCGTCGTCGACATCATCGCCGTGATCGACGGCATCGCGTTCCAGACGAACATCCTGGCCCTGAACGCCGCCGTCGAAGCGGCGCGCGCCGGCGAACAGGGACGCGGTTTCGCCGTCGTCGCCGGCGAAGTGCGCACCCTCGCCCAGCGCAGCGCCACGGCGGCGCGCGAAATCAAGGCCTTGATCACCGACTCGGCCGACAAGGTCGTGTCGGGCACGCACCTCGTCAGGGAAGCGGGCGATTCGATGCAGGCGATGGTCGACAGCGTGCAGCGCGTGTCCGGCATCGTCGGCGAGATCGCGGAAGCGAGCCGCGAGCAGAGCCTGGGCATCGAGCAGATCAACGGCGCCATCGCGCAGATGGACGAGATGACGCAGCGTAACGCGGCGCTCGTCGAGGAGTCGGCCGCCGCCGCCGAGGCACTGAACGTCGAGGCCGGCAACCTGCTCACGACCGTCAGCCTGTTCAAGCTGCCGCCGGCTGCCGCGACCGCGCCGCACGTGCCTGCCGCCCGGCGCGCGGCGGCACGCCTGCCGGCGACGTTTGGCGGCTAGTTGTACGACATCATGCCTTTTTGACATCCATTTCCGGGCAGCCCCAGGTTGCCCGGATTCGCATGCCTCCCCGTAGATCCGGGCCGAACGGCCACGGCGGCGCATCGACGTCGAAAAAATTCTTGCGATGCCTCGTCTTTAGTTGTACGATGACTGACAAGTAAAGCCACTCTCCCTCATCCGCCACTGGAGCTACCATGAATCCGCAAGAACTCAAGCAAGTCATGTCGTCGGGCCTGCTGTCCTTCCCCATCACCGACTTCGATGCCGAAGGCAATTTCCGCCCCAGCACGTACATCGAGCGCCTGGAATGGCTCGCGCCGTACGGCGCCACCGCC
>NZ_LMCY01000016.1:0-163 GCF_001425685.1 Massilia sp. Root335
CCTGCCGACGGCGGAAGTCTATGCCGCCGCCTATAAAGCGCTGGGCGTGCCCGTGTACTCGTCCGCCGTGTTCAACTTCATGCCGCAACTGGCGATGGATTTCTACCACGCGATCGCGAAGGACGACCACGCGACGACCAACCGCCTGCTGGACGAATTCTTC
>NZ_LMCY01000016.1:210-56345 GCF_001425685.1 Massilia sp. Root335
GAAGGCCGGCGCCCGCCTGGTCGGCCACGACGGCGGCCCGGTGCGGGCACCGCTGACCGACCTGACGGAAGAAGAGCACGCGATGCTGGACAAGCTGATCAAGGCGCAGAACGTGCGCTGATCCGCGTCGGCGCGCGGTCGACGGTCAGCGCACCGGCGCGATCGCGGCGGCGGGCGACTCCAGCTGCAGGGCCACCACCGTGTCCATGTCGTCGCGGGCGGCCGGCGCCACGGCGATCTCGATGCCGCGTGCGGACTGTTCGACGCTTGCCGCACCGCCGCCCAGCACCGACGCCCGCACGATGCGGGCGGGAATCGCGGGCAGCGCCAGCCTGGCGCCGTTCCAGTTCAGCACGTGGACGTAGATCGTGTTGCCGCGGTAGGTGGATGCGCCCCAGCTGCCCGGCAGGAACGGGCCGCCGCGGGTGCCGTAGATACTGTCGCCATGCTTGCCGAGCCAGGCGCCGATCTCGCGCAGCCGGTCCGCCTGGACCGCGTCGATGCGCCCGTCGGGACCCGGCCCGACATTCAGCAACAGATTGCCGTCCCGGCCGGCGACGTTCGCCAGCAGCTGGATGTAATGCTTGAGGGGTTTCGGCTGCATGCCCGGCTGGTAGCCCCAGGCGCCGGCGATGGTGGCGCACAGTTCCCACGGATGCGTGTTGTCGAAGTCGCCCAGCGCGCCCTCGCCTTCGCGCGCATGAAAATCTTCCGGCATGTCGGCGCGGCCGTTGATGACGACGTCCGGCTGCAGGTGCCGCAGCATCGCGTAGACCTTGTCGTGCTGCCAGTCGAAGCCGCCGCCGTAATGCCGGCCCGGTGCCCGCTTCTTCCACTCCGCGCCGGCCCAGTCGCCGCCGAAGTTCAGCCAGTCGGTCTCGCCGCCGTCGAACCACAGCACGTCGATCTTGCCGTAGTTGGACAGGAGTTCGCGCATCTGGCGGTGGTACTGGGCGCGCATCGCTTCCGCGCTCTCGCGTTGCAGGTCGGGGAAAAAGAAGCCGGGATAACGCCAGTCCAGCGGCGAGTAGTACAGCCCCACGCCCATCCCGGCCTTGCGCGCGGCCTTCACGTAGTCCGCGACGAAATCGCGGTGGGCGGCCGTCTTCGTGCTCGAAAACGGGTTGTCGCCGTCGTCGAACATCGCGAAGCCGTCGTGGTGGCGCGACGTGAACACCATGTATTTCATGCCGGCGGACTTCGCCAATTGGGCCCATGCGTCCGCGTCGAACCGCTCCGCCTTGAACCTGTCGGCCAGTTTTGCGTATTCACCGGTCGGGATCTGTTCGTTCCATTGCACCCACTCGCCGCGCCCGGGAATGGCGTACAGGCCCCAGTGGATGAACATGCCGAAGCGGGCCTGGCGCCACCAGCCAACGCGCGCGGCCTGCTCGCTCGCCGCGGACGCGCGGGGCGCGGGCGCCGCCTGTGCCAGGGCGGCAGCCGGCGCGGCGCACAGGGCGGCGGCCAGCAGCAGGCTGGCGCGCAATGAAAGGGGCATCATGTGGAGTCTCCCGATGTGTTATTGGCCACGGCGGCGTTTGCGCGCATTATCCGGGCCGCATCTCCCCGGCGCAACTACAAAATTGCCGAATGCAAGTAACGAAATTTGTGACGTGGTGCGCACGCACGCGAAACAACATGTTCGGGATCAATATTTCGGTTTCTGCAATACAATCTCGCAAACCGCTCAAGTATGCCGCTCCCATGTCCAGATCCACATCGTCCCTGTCTCCATTGCGTACCATCCTGGCCGGATGCGCCGCCGCGCTGCTGGCCGCGCAGGGCGCCGCGGCCGACGAGCCGCTTCAATCGCGGGACATGGCGGAACTGAGCCTGGAAGAGCTGGCGAATATCCAGGTCACGTCGGTGTCCCGGCGGTCGGAATCGCTGTCCGACGCGGCCGCGTCCATCTTCGTCATCACCGGCAACGACATCCGCCGCTCCGGCGCGGCGTCGCTGCCGGAAGCGCTTCGGCTGGCGCCCAACCTGCAGGTCGCGCGCGTCGACGCCCGCAACTATGCCGTCACGGCGCGCGGCTTTTCCAGCCCGTTCGAAAACAAGCTGCTCGTCCTCATCGACGGCCGCACGGTGTATTCGCCGCTGTTTTCCGGCGTGTTCTGGGACGTGCAGGACGTGGTGCTGGACGACGTCGAGCGCATCGAGGTCATCAGCGGTCCGGGCGCCACGCTGTGGGGCGCCAACGCCGTCAACGGCGTCATCAACATCATCACGAAACCGGCCGGCGCGACGCAGGGCGTGCTGCTCGGCACGACGCTCGGCAAGGACGCGCGCGACGGCGCCGTGCGCTACGGCGGCAGCCTGGGCGCCGACGGCCATTACCGCGCGTACGCCAAGCATGCCGAGAACGACGATACCCACACGGCCACGGGTGCCACGGTCCCGACCGGCTGGCACCGCGACCAGGCCGGATTCCGTACCGACTGGGGCGACACCGCGCGCGGCCTGACCGTCCAGGGCGACGTCTACGACGCGCGGCTGCGCCAGGCCGGCACGCAGGACATCCGGGTGGGCGGCGCGAACCTGCTGGGCCGCGTGTCCCGCACGTTCGCGGACGGCTCGTCGGGCACCGTCCAGCTGTACTGGGACCATACGGAGCGCGACCAGCCGCTCGCCTTCCACGAACGCCTCGACACGTTCGACCTGCAACTGCAGCACGCCGTGCACCTGGCCGGGAATCACCACGTCGTCTGGGGCGGCGGCTACCGCCTCGGCCACGACCGCGTCGAGAACGGCACCAGGTTCGGCTTCCTGCCCGGCACGCTGAACCTGCACTGGGCCAACCTGTTCGCGCAGGACGAGGTCGCGCTCAAGGACGACCTGCGCCTGACGGCAGGCCTGAAATTCGAGGACAACAATTACACCGGCGTCGAGGTGCTGCCGACCTTGCGCCTCGCGTGGAATCCGCGCCCGGCGGCGCTCGTGTGGAGTTCGCTGTCGCGCGCGGTGCGGGCGCCATCGCGCATCGACCGCGATTTCTACAGCCCGACGACGCCGCCCGTCGTCAACGGCGTGCCGCAGTACGGCGTGGCGGGCGGCCCCGACTTCGCCTCCGAGACGGCCAATGTGTTCGAACTGGGCTACCGCGCCCGGCCTCACCCGGCGCTCTCGTATTCCGCGACGCTGTTCTTCAGCCGCTACGACGGGCTGCGCACGCTGGAACCGAACCCGCACGGCCCGGGCTCCGTGTTCGAGAACCTCGCGGACGGCCTCACGCGCGGCATCGAGGCGTGGGCCAGCTGGCAGGTGGCGGACGCATGGCGCCTGTCCGGCGGCGGCGTGGTGCAGCGCGTCGGCACGTCGCTGCAGCCGGGCAGCCGCGACCGTTCGGGCACGACGGGCCTGTCCACGGCCGACCCGACCCATTACTGGTCCGTGCGTTCGTCGTACGACCTGGGCGGCGGGCACGAATTCGACGTCACGCTGCGCCACGTGGGGGCGCTGCCGCAGCCGGCCGTACCCGCGTACACGGCGGTCGACGCACGCTACGGCTGGCGCGTCGCGCCGGGCCTCGAACTGTCCGTCATCGGACAGAACCTGTTCGATCCGCGCCATGCGGAATTCGGCGCGCCGGCCACGCGCAGCGAATACGAACGCGCCCTCGCCGTGCGCCTCGTGTGGACGCCCTGAGCGCCCGGTTCGCCGTGTGTTAAGCAAACAATCCGCAGCGGTGCGATCATAGCGGCTTCCGCGCAGCGCGGACCGATCATATATCCACCACTGAACACAGGAAACGACGCTTCCATGACGACTTCCAGCTATCCCGACACCCGCCTCCTCATCGCCAACGAATGGGTCGAAGCCACCGGCGGCAAGACGATCCCGGTCGTGAACCCGGCCACCGGCCAGGCGATCGGCACGGTCGCCCATGCCGCCATCGCCGACCTGGACCGCGCCCTTGCCGCCGCCCAGAAAGGCTTCGAAGCCTGGCGCTTCGTGCCCGCGGCCGAACGCGCCGCCACGATGCGCCGCGCGGCCAACCTGCTGCGCGAACGCGCCGGCGACATCGCCCGCCTGCTGACCCTTGAACAAGGCAAGCCCCTGCTTGAGGCGAAGATGGAAGCCATGGCCGGCGCCGAGATCATCGACTGGTTCGCGGCCGAAGGCATGCGCGTGTACGGCCGCATCGTGCCGGCGCGTAATCCGCAGGCGCAGCAGCTCGTGCTGAAGGAGCCGGTCGGCCCCGTCGCCGCGTTCACGCCGTGGAACTTCCCGATCAACCAGGTTGTGCGCAAGCTGGCCGCCGCGCTGGCCACCGGCTGCTCGTTCCTGTGCAAGGCGCCGGAAGAGACCCCGGCCTCGCCCGCCGCGCTGTTCCAGTGCTTCGTCGATGCCGGCGTGCCGGCCGGCGTCGTGGGCCTCGTGTTCGGCGATCCGGCCGAGATCTCGGGCTATCTGATCCCGCACCCGGTCATCCGCAAGGTCACGTTCACGGGTTCGACCCCGGTCGGCAAGCAGCTGGCCGCGCTGGCCGGCGCGCACATGAAGCGCGTGACGATGGAACTGGGCGGCCATGCGCCGGTGATCGTCGCCGAAGACGCGGACGTGGCGCTGGCCGTGCGCGCCGCCGGCGCCGCCAAGTTCCGCAATGCGGGCCAGGTCTGCATTTCGCCGACCCGCTTCCTCGTGCACAACGCGGTCAAGGACGAGTTCACGCGCGCGTTCGTCGCGCACGCCGAAGGCCTGAAACTGGGCGACGGCCTGGCCGAGGGCACCACGCTGGGCCCCCTCGCCAACGCGCGCCGCGTGACGGCGATGACGCAGGTCGTCGAGGATGCGCAGGCCCGCGGCGCGATCGTCGCCACGGGCGGCAAGCGCGTGGGCGACGCCGGCAACTTCTTTGCGCCGACGATCCTCGCCGACGTCCCGCTGGACGCGTCCATCTTCAACGACGAGCCGTTCGGCCCCGTGGCCGGCATCCGCGGCTTCGACAGCCTGGAAGACGCGATCGCGGAAGCGAACCGCCTGCCGTACGGCCTGGCCGGCTATGCCTTCACGCGCTCGATCAAGAACGCGCACCTCCTGATGAACCGCGTGGAAGTCGGCATGCTGTGGATTAACCAGCCGGCCACGCCGAGCGCCGAGCTGCCGTTCGGCGGCATCAAGGATTCGGGCTACGGTTCGGAAGGCGGCCCGGAGGCGCTGGAGTCGTACCTGAACACGAAGGCCGTGTCGATGGTCGGCGTTTAAGCGCCGGTCCGGCGGGGTGGGCATTTGGGGCCGGGGGCCTCAAATGAAACGTGCCCACGCAATGCCGCCGTGATGCAATCGTTCGCGTGGGCACAGGGGTGCCCACCCTACGCCGCCGCGGATGCCCGGCGTTCAAGCGCCTGCCTGTAGCCGTAGGGTGGGCACCCCGTGCCCACCAAATGTCCCCGCCGCCGATGCCGGGCGTTCAGGCCCCTGCCCTACGCCGCGTCCAGCACGACGCGGTTGCGCCCGTCGTGCTTGGCGCGATAGAGCGCCGCGTCGGCCGCCGACAGCATCGTGCCGACCGGCGTCCCCGGGGCGCTCCAGCAGCCCAGGCCGATGCTGACGGTGGCCTGCAGGCGCGTGCCGTCGGCCAGCGCCACCGTGTGCGCGGCAAACGCGTCGCAGATGCGCTGGGCGATGGCGCGGGCGTCGTCCGCGGCGCAGCCGGGCAGCAGCACGGCGAACTCTTCCCCGCCCAGGCGGCCCAGCACGTCGCCGCTGCGCAAACATCCCGCCGCCAGGTGCGCGAAACCGGTCAACACGTCGTCGCCCGCCGCGTGGCCGTGGGTGTCGTTGACCTTCTTGAAGAAATCGATATCCATCATCAGCACGGCCGCCGGCCATGCCTGCGCCGGCGCGGCCAGCACGCCGTCCGCGCGCGCCATGAAGCCGCCGCGGTTCAGCACCTGCGTCAGCGGATCGTGCGAGGCGGCGTGCTGCAGGCGCGCCAGCAGCTCGTTGCGCGCGACCATCACGCTTGCCACGGCCAGCGGCGCCAGCGCCGTCAAGGTCACGCCGACGCGCAGCGACATGATCGCTTGCGGGGTATCGACCGGGGCGCCGATCACGAGGGCGCCGCTGGCGATGGCGAGCAGCGTCCACATCGAAAACAGCAGCGTGATGCCGGCCGTGGCGAACAGGCTGTACGTCAATGCGCACCACAGCATCGCGGGAATCGGAAAGGCGATCACGCCCGGTCCGCCCAGCTGGGTCTCGAGCCACAGGCTGCCCGCGAAGGCGGCCAGCGGCGCGACCTGTTCGGCGCGCCAGCTGCGCCAGTCGCTGCGGCGCCTGGGCCCGAGCATGCGGCGCAGCAGGTCCGGCATGGTCAGCAGCACCGGCAGGATGGCGATGTAATTGACGAGCTCCGTCGAAAACCAGAACATGAAACCGTAGGCCCGCGTGCCGCCGAACAGCGCCGGATGGATGAAGAGGCCGCCCACCCCGGCCGCCGTCGCGGCGCACATCGCCACCGGCACGAAGCGCAGCATCGAGCGCGGATGGCGCAGGCCGCGCACGTCGTCGCTCATGCGCGCGAGCAGCAGATAGCAGACCGACACGCCCATCATGTTGGTCGACGTGAGCATGAGCGTCTTGGGCCAGCCGTGGTTCATGTACAGGTCGGCCACGATATAGCCGGCGACGGCGCACAGCCAGTGGGCCGGTCCGGGCGGATGGGCGCGCCGCAGCAGCAGCCCGACGAGGACGGCATTCGTGGGCCAGAACGCCGCCAGCACACCCGGGGGCGCCGTGTAGATGCCGAAGATCGAACAGACGATCACGATCGCGCCGACGAGCAGCGCGTCTTTCAGGTCGAGGCCGGCACCCGGTCGGTGTGTTTCATGTGATGGTTGCACGGCTGGGACGACGGGCGGGATGGGTGGAAGCGACCCTGGCAGGTTAGCACAGTTCCATATGGAAACTATTCATTCTGCGATGAAACGTATTCGAGACGCAACGCCCAGCTGCCGCCGCCGTGCACGGCCGGCGGCAGCCAGGGCGTCACCGGCTTCCCGTTACGGCCTGCCAACGACGATGCCGCGTCCCGCCGTGCTCATATAGACCACGCCGAACGTATTCATGTCGCCCGCCACGAAATGGCCGTTGCCCGGACCGCCGTACTGGTGCGCGCTGTCGTTGATGCGCGTCCAGGTCTGCCCCGTATCGGTCGACCGGTACACGCCGGTCACGCCGCCGATCGTGCCCCAGATGTAGACGGTCGGATAGGATGCGCCCGCCGCCGCCTTGCCGAAGCCGACCGCGCCGCAATACGTGATGTTGGGCAGGTTGCTGAATTGCCAGCCCGAGCTCGTGGTACGCGCGAGGCCGCCGCCGTACAGCGCCACCCAGATGTCGCCTTCCCGGCCGGGCGCCGCGCGGATCGCATCGCTGCCCCAGGTCGGCAGCGTGGAGAACTTCCAGAACGACGCGCCGCTGTCCGTACTGATCATGAAACTGCCGTCCGAGGGGCTGTACACGTAAAACTTGCTCGCATTGGCCGGATCGGCGACCGGGCGCGCATTGCTGACGCCGAGCCCGCCGACCGTCGACCAGCTCGCCCCCATATTCGTCGACCGGTACGTGGTCGAGGAACCGGACGGGCTGTGCAGCAGGACCGTGCCGCCGGCGGACAGCGCCACCTGGCCGTAGGTGCCGTTCATGTTGGTCTGGTTCCAGTTCGTGCCGCCGTTGGCGGACGTGTACATCTTGTTCCCGACCCGCACCGCCAGGCTGGTATTGCTGTCGGCGACCGCCAGGCCGGTCGTCGTTCCCATGGTCGGGGAATACTGCGGATTCGTGTACGTGTCGATGTTGTAGTGCTGGAAGCCGTCGTAGTCGCCGATGGCGGACAGCACGGGCCCGCCGGGGATGCTGTAGAGGTTCAGCGGCACCGTTTCATCCAGGCCCTTGACGGTGAACGTCCACGTGGTCGGCACGGCATCGATGTTGGCGGTCTTGAAAATGCCGTTGCCGGACGTCAGCCAGACGGCCTTGTTGTTGAACGGATCGAACACGGCCGTACCGGCCCAGTGCATGGCCTTGCCATTGATCCAGGGAACGCCGCCGTTGTCGCGCACGAAGCCCCGGTTGATCACGTCGGTCCAGCTGGCGCCGCCGTTCGTGGAGATGTACACATGGTCGCCCCAGCTGTCGCCCTGCTGCATGTACTGGTTGATGGTCGACGCGACCAGCCGCTGTGCATTGACCGGGTCCACGCTGATGCCGCTGAATGCCGCGTTGACGCCGGACGGCGTCACGTTGGTCCAGGCGCCGTTGGACAGCGTGTACCGCCAGATCTGGCCGCTGTTCATGGCCTCCGTGCCCGAACTGTTGCCGTGCGGCCCGGCACCGTTGGCATACGTGATGTACACGTTGCCGGCGCCGTCGAAGGCGGCGCGCTGCGGCATCAGGCCCGAGGGGCTGCCCGACACGGCGCTGAACGACGCGCCCGCATTATCGCTGCGGTACAGGTTCGCCCCGGCCGACCCGTAGCGCGACACGCCGACGAGCAGGCGTTGCGCCACGCCGCCCGACACGCTCGCCGGATCGGCCAGGACGAGGCTGATGCCATTGCCGTTGGCCGTCGTCGTCACGTTCAGCGCCGTCATCTGCGACCAGTTCGCGCCGTAGTTGGTGCTCTTGAACAGCCCGTTCGCACGGGTGCCGACGTACAGGACATTGCTCGAACCCGGATCGACGACGAGCCGCTCGCCGTTCTGGCGTCCCATGCCATTGCCGTCCGCCTTGAACTGGCCGCTGACATCCGTCGTGGAAAAGGTCCTGCCGTAATCGCTCGAGCGCAGGATTGCCGATTTGCCGCCGTTGAAGTAACCGATCCCGACGTACATATACACGTTGGCCGCGTTCTTCGGATCGACCGCGAGGGACTCGACGCCGAGATAGCCGACCTGGTCTTCCGCCACCCAGTCCAGCAGCGACACCCAGCGGCCGTTGGCATTGTCCCACCGGTAGGCGCCGCCGACGTCGGTGCGCGCATACACGACGCCGGCCTCCGTCTTGCTGGGGATGACGGCCGATACGAACCCGCCGCCGCCGATGGCGACGTTGCCCCAGGAATAGGCGGCTGCGGGCTGCTGTACGGCCAGCGCTGCCATGCCGAGCGCGGCCACCGCGAACGGTGTCGCTCTCTGGAGCAATGAATTGATCAACTTCATGTAAGGCCTCCCAAGATTGTTATCCATCTGAAGTAAGGCGACGCCTGTTTCCATGCAGGCGTCGATTCCCGCGTCGGCCCGTCTCCACCAAGCCGAAGTGCAAGAATCCACGAAACATATCCGACGAGTTTGAGCGCACACGGTGGTGTAACGATGCCTGGCATAAATTGTTCAGGCATCTGACAAATTTCATAAAGGCGTGGCCGTGGCCCGCGCCTCCAGCACGCGGTCGATCAGGCCGTATTCCGCGCCCTCGGCGGCGGACATGTAGCGGTCGCGGTCCGTGTCCTTCTCGATCCGCGCCAGCGTCTGCCCCGTGCGCTCGGCCAGGATGGTATTCAGGCGATGCCGCTGGTATAGCATCTCGCGCGCCTGGATGTCGATGTCGGCCGCCACGCCCTGTGAGCCGCCGTGCGGCTGGTGGATCATGATGCGGGCGTTGGGCAAGGCGTAGCGCTTGCCGGGCGCGCCGGCCGCCAGCAGGAAGGAACCCATGCTGGCGGCGAAGCCCGTGCACAGCGTGGACACGTCGGGCTTGACGAACTGCATCGTGTCGTAGACCGCCATGCCCGCGTACACGGACCCGCCCGGCGAGTTGATGTACAGTGCGATGTCCTTGTCCGGATTGTCCGACTCGAGGAACAGCAGCTGCGCGACGATCAGGTTGGCGGATTGCTCCGTCACCTCGCCGACGAGGAAGATCACCCGCTCCTTGAGCAGGCACGAGTAAATGTCGAAGGCGCGCTCGCCCCGTCCTGTCTGTTCGATGACGGTGGGGACGAGGCCGAGGCCGCGAGGAAAATGCGATGTCATGACGGTCCTTTCGTGGCAAGTCGAATCGCAAAACGGATTCGCTGCCCGCATGACGCTCGCGGCACACCGCCGTGTGACGGCAAAAAAATAAATCGCCGGCGTGTCACATCCGGCCGCCGCCGCGCGTCAAGGGATACCACCACCGCAACGAGGAGAATCGCGATGCCACGTATCACCGATACCGACGTCACCGATACCGACGGCGCCCTGTTCGAACGGCTGCGCCCGCGCCTGAAAGCGATCAGCCTGCGCATCGTCGGCAGCGAGGCGGACGCCGAGGACGTCGTGCAGGACTGTTTTCTCAAATGGCATGGCACCGACAGCGACGCGCTGGCGACGCCGGCGGCCTGGCTGACGACCGTCGTCCGGCACCAGTCGATCGACCGCCTGCGCCGGCGCGTGCGCGAAGCGGCGGCGGCGCACGCCGCGCTGGAACTGGCGCCCGCCGCGGCGCCCGTGCCGCCGGAAGACACCCTGTTGCGGCGCGCGGCACTGGCCGGGGCGCTCGCCCGCCTGCTGGCCTGCCTCTCGCCTGCCGAGCGGCTGGCGCTCGTCCTGCATGACGTCCTGGACTGCAGCCATGCCGACATCGCGGCGGCACTCGGACTGAGCCCGGCGAACGCGCGCCAGCACCTGTCGCGCGCGCGCCGGCGCCTGCGCGCGCAGGCGGACGAGACCCCGCCGGACGAGAAGCTGTGCCGCGAGCTCATCCGCCGCTTCCATGCCGCGCTGGACGGCCGCGACGTGCCGGCGATGGTGACCTTGCTCGGCGACGCGCAGCCGCTTGCCGTACGTGCGCGCGCGTGCGCCAACGATGCGGTGTACGCGGTGCTGGCCGCGGCCTAGCATCTCTGACTTTCTACAAAGGCCGCCCGACATGTGCATGGACCGGATCGTAAGCGCAGGTTCACAGGGTCCAGCACAAATCACGGTGCCCGCTACGATCGCGGCGGCGCTGCCCGCTTTGCCTGCTTGGCGCGTTCAGCTGCTTGTTCCTTGATCAGGCCGGCTTCAAACTCGCGGTCTGTCAGCGATTGGCTGGCGCCGGCGGCTCGATTCGTGTCGTCATCCATATCCTCGGCGATGCGGAAGCCTTCGCCGACACTGCTGCGGTTGTCGAGGCCGGCATGCCCGCGCATCGTGGGACTGGCGCCTGCCGCACCGCTGTTGTAGTTGCCGCCACGATGAATTGCCATCGCCCCGCCATGAAATTTGGCGCAAGCTTCGGTCCATGCACGGCCATCCGTCGGCGCGTTTTCATAGGTTAAATGCTGGCAGTCCTCGACGAATTCGCCGACGTTGCCAAGCATGTCGTACAGGCCGAAGGCATTCGGCTTGAACATGCCGACCACGGTCGTCAGTTCCGCGTGGTCGTCGCATGGGATGGCTTCTCTCGTCTTTCCGGTCAACTGCGCAATCGCCGCCTTGCCGGATTTCTCGAAAGTGTTGGCGAACCTGCATAATTCGGCAGGATTGTCACCGAACGGGTAGCGGGTGTTGCTGCGCGCGCGCGCTGCATATTCCCACTCCGCCTCGCTGGGAAGACGGTAATGCTTGCCCGTCTCCTTGGAGAGCCATTCGAGATAAGCGTGGGCATCGTTCCAGCTCACGCACATGACCGGGTGATACTCGGTGGCGGCGTTGGCCGGTGAGTCCCAGCTGAGCTGTCCGTATTCCATGCCCCAGTCGTTGGCCGCCAGTTTCCAGCAATCGGTGCCCATCTGATAGCCGGTGGCGTCGACGAACTGGCGAAACTGCTTGACCGTCGTTTCATACTTGGACAGCTTGAAAGTCCTGACCTGGACCTGGTGCACAGGCACCGACGCCGGATAATTGCCGTCGGTCGGGTTGGCGGTACTGCCCATCGAGAACTGGCCGCCCGGGACCGTGACCATGAGCGGGACGATCACCGGATCGGTAGCCGCCCACAGCGGGCCACTCGCGCACGTGGCCGCGACCAGCATGAAAGCGGCGAAAATTTTTTGCATCGTATCTGTCCTGGGAAAATCGAGCGGCCAAACGCGGCGCACTCTTGCGCATATTGAAATAAGTGCCAACAGTGGTGTCGGCAGGTCGTGCCTGACAAGCGCTTATTGCGACGAGCAATGCTTTGTCCAGACAACGCCACAATAACCAAGTTGGATGTCGGCAAATCTCACCTTTTCTATCCACTTGCTTATTACTGGCTTAAACTTCCAAAGCGCCGCTTACCATTCAGCACATGCCATGCCGGCCTCGCTACGGCACAGGTACGCACACGGACTACGCGCCGCCCCGCGTGCCGCTGCCGCGCGTCCAGGCGCAGTAGGCCATGGCACCTGCGACGAGGACGACAGCCGGCGCCAGCAGGCCGACGGCGAGTTTGGCGGCGATCGCGATCGGCGACAACGCGTAGGCGAGCGTGTAGCCCAGGCCCCCCAGCACCAGCGTCCAGCCGCCGAAGCGGCGAAGGGTCTGGTCGCGTGCCGGATCGCAGGACAGGCGCCCCAGTGCCACCAATCTCTTCGGGAGTGCGTTGGCGACGACGATCACCACCGAGCCCATCAGCGTGCCCAGCAGCCGCACGGTCGCCTCGGCGCCGACGACGTGACGCTGCCGGAGCGCATTGAGCACCACGGCCGTCAACAGATAGATCGCAGCGATCAACAGCGAGCGGCGAATCGGGTGGTTCGGCATCATGATATCTATATGGACGCCTCCCTTTTGCAAGGTATTTTTCCGCTTTGTTCAGACGGGGAAAGTCGCAGTTCCATATCCGGCCTTGCGTGCAGCATTGCTGCCGGCCCCGATGAAATCCGCTGACCCACGCCTCATTCTCCAAACGGGCTACTAGCCCCGGAAATCATTCAGGTTTGGTGAGTCCCGGTCTGACCTGTCCGTCATCGCTGTTAATACCTAACGCAACTGGTGACGTACCATCCTTTCTTTTGTAAGTTGATTTTTCACGTCGCCGCTCCCGCATGCGGCCGCAAGCTGACGTGGTCCCTGTCATACGCGCGCTCATGGGCCAATACCGCCCAGATCGTGCGCGCCATCTTGTTAGCCCGTGCGACGATTAACGACGCGCTCATCCAGCCGCGCCAATTCGTTCCACTGGTCGCGCAGTGTGTCGATCAGCGGCATTGGCAACCGCTCGGCCAACCTCTCGAGCGCCGCCTTGATGCCGGCATCGAAGGCCTTCCTGCCCGTACCAAACACTTCGCCGTACTCCGCCAGCAGGCCGCGTAGGTTGTTGATCTGCGCCGTGCGCATCTTCACCAGCTGCTGTCGGATTCGGTGCATCGCCAGCACGGCCTGCTGCGCCTCGGTCTTGATCGCCACGCACTTCACTTCCGGCTGCTGCGCGGCCATGCAGATCGCGCGCGCATCGGCCGCATCGTTCTTGTTCCCGCAGACGAATGCCTTGACCATCTTCCCACCCATCAGCTTGACCTCATGCCCCATTGCCTGAAGCTTGCGCGCCCAGTGCTGCGAACCGCCGCACGCTTCCATGCCGATCAGGCAAGGTGCGCGGTTGGCGAACCACTGCAGAAACTGCGCACGCCTGATCTGCTGGTTGATCACTTCGCCCGTTTCCTTGTCTACGGTGTACAACTGAAACACGCTCTTGGCCGTATCGACACCGACCACCGATTTGGGAGTAGCATTCACGATGTGGACCCTCCGGATCAGCCTTGAAAGCTCTTGAAACTTTCACTTTAGGCGCTTCTGACGCCGTTGGCCCGCGAGGGTCCACCTTCTGCCTTCCTGTCACACGTTCCTGTTTCTATCCGCCGTTTTCATGCCGCACGTTGCTTGAATGGCAGCGGTGGGAGGCGTCCATTTCATTCTCCTTGGTTTGCCTGCGGTCGGTCGTGGCCGGCGTCTCGGGCGTAACCTGCAGACCGAACGCCTGCGCGAATCCCATGAGCGCCTCCTCGAGCACCGACATCTTCAGCCGATACATGATCGTGCGCCCGCTCTTTTCCGCCTCGATCAGGTCTGCGGCCACCAGCACGGCGAAGTGCGCCGACATGGTCGGCTTCGACACGTCGAAGGCATCGGCCAGGGCGCCGGCGCCCATTGGCCCGGCCCGCAGCATTTGCAATACCTGGCGGCGCGTGGGATCGGCGAGTGCTTTGAAAATCGAAGTCATGATTGATTGTTAGCTAAACATCTAATTACGCCCAGAGCTTTTTAATCGGCGTCCGCCCTACTCCCTATCACGAACGCAAACGCGGCGCCGCGACCCAGCGCAACCGGCGCCCCGTTTCCGATTGAGCTCCCGCAATCCTTTGCGGGCCATCCCTCCCGATACTTGATGCATCTTGCATGCCCCCGCATTGGCGGCAGTGATACGCCGCCGGCCCATTCCAGGCTCATCGAGCCCCCCTGCCGTCCCCACCCTGACATTGGACGGGTCAAGCCTGAGACCCGGATCGAGAGGTCGACATGAAGCGTGAAACCGGGCGCCCGCCGCGAGCGCATCTCATGAGAGTCAAAAGCCCGAGTGAAATTCTCGAGACATTGGATGAGGATGGAAAACTCGACGGCCTGCCGTTCATGCCCGAAATGGTGGCGTATTGCGGGTCCTGCATCCGCGTGCATCGCAGCGCGCGCCGGACGTGTGTCGTCGGCCATGGCTTTCGCGAAATGAAAGACGCCGTCTTTCTCCAGGACGCCCGCTGCGACGGCAGTTTTCACGACCAGTGTCATCGTGCCTGCCTGCTGTTCTGGAAACAGGAGTGGCTGACGCCGGCCGGGGCGATTCCCGTCGCCCAGCCCGCGCCCGCATGGTCGGCGCACGATGCCGCGGCGGCGGCGCGGCTGCGGCGCCTGCCCACGCGTGACGGCGAGCGCTACGTGTGCCAGTCGACGGCGCTCGAATCGGCGACGACGGCCCTCCATCGCTGGGACGTCCGTCCCCTGCTCCGCGAAATCGTCGCGCGCGAACTGGCGCTGTCCGACTTCGTCCGCATTCTGTTCCGCACCTTGTGGCGGCGGGCGGGCGGCGGAAAGCAGGACCAGCTCATCGGCGTCCCGGGAGCGAAGAGCAGAGGCAGCCTCGACTTGCGGCAGGACGAATGGGTCGCCATCAAACCGATCGAGGAACTCCGGCACAACCTCGATGAGAAAGGGAGGAATTGCGGATTGACCTTTCCCCCGACCATGCATCATGCGATCGGACACAGCTACCGCGTCGCCTTCCCTGTCCGTCAAATCATCCTCGAGCAGACGGGCATGATGGTAAAGCTCGGCAATACCGTCGCCCTCGACGGTTTGCTGTGCGAAGGCATCGATGTGGCGATGTGTCCGCGCGCGGAATTTTTATATTGCCGCGAAAGCTGGTTGCGGCGCGGTGCGGCGCCGGCCGATCGCCCTGGCGCGAACCGTGGCTGAGGCGTGCCCTGAGCCGTGCCCTGAGACGTGCCCCGTGGCGTGCCGCGAAGTCGCTTGCTGCGGCGCTATAATGGACTCATCGTTTCCGGCCGTCCCGCCTCGCGTGATCCGAACACATGCATTACGTCCTCGCGCCCCGCACGCTCTTCTTCAGCCACTATTTCTATACCGGCCTGCGGATCGCCACCGGCGTCGTCGGCCTGACAGGCCTGACGTACCACTTCGCCGACCTGCCGACCGCAATGGCGGTGGCGATCGGCGCGCTGTGCACCAGCCTGATGGACCTGCCGAGCCCGCTGCGCCACAAGTTCAACGAGATGCTGGCAGGCGTGCTGACGTGCTCGCTGGTGGCGCTGCTGGTCGGCCTGTGTTCGCCCGTGCAATGGCTGCTGCGCACCGTCATCGTCCTCGTGTCTTTTCTGGCCAGCATGATGACGGTGTACGGCAGGAAGGCGATGCCGCTGCAGTTCGTCGCCTTGTTCGTGATGATGCTGTCGAGCGGCGCGGCCGCCACGCCGCTGCAGGCGTTGCGTCATGGCGCGCTGTTTTTTGCCGGCGGCGCCGGCTACATGACCTATGCGATGGCCGTCGTGTGGCTCCTGCGGCGGCGCCTCAAGCAGCAGGTGCTGGCCGAAGCGCTGTACGAGCTGGCGAGCTACACCTGCATCAAGGCCGGCTGCTACGACATGGCCAACTTTCTGCCCGCGCAGATGGAAAAGCTCGTGCGCCAGCAAAGCGCGCTGGCCGTGCGGCAGCAGGCCTCGCGCGACCTGGTCCTGCGCGGCAAGCCCAAGGCGGACGAAGCCGTCCTGGTGCAGGTCCACTACGCCATGTTCGACCTGTACGAGCTGGTGCTGTCGACGCACACCGACTACGCCCTGCTGCGCCAGCATTTCGCCGGCGGCCCCGTGCTGCCGCTGCTGGGCGACCTGATCGGCAAGGCGGCGCGCGACATCGAATCGGTGGCCTATGCCATGACGCGCAACCGGCCCTCGCATCCCGTCATCGACTACCGCGACGAGTTGCGCGCGCTCGACGCGGCGCTGCGCGCCCTGCCGCCGGCCGACAGCGAGGACGCCAATGCGCGGGCGGTCCTGCGCGCCACCTTCAACAAGATCCGCGACATGATCGCGATGATCGCGCGGCTGCACGGGGCCAGCGCGGCGCCGCGGGGCACGCTGCCGATGGCGGCCGGCGCGGACCTGACGCCGTTCCTCACCCAGCAGCGCTACAGCATCGGCATCTTGCTGTCGCACCTGCGCTGGACATCGCCGACGTTCCGCTTCGCGCTGCGGGTGGCGATGGCGATTTCGGTGGGCCTGCTGTCGGCCGGATGGCTCCCGTACAAGTCGCACGGCTACTGGACGGCACTGACCATCGCCGTGATCCTCAAGCCGAACTTCAGCATGACCCGCCAGCGCCGCACCGACCGCCTGGTCGGCACGCTGATCGGCTGCATATTGACGGCCGCGATCCTGTATGTCGTCCATGCGCCGGCCGTGCTGATCGGCTTCCTGTTCGTGGCGACCGCGGCCGGCCCCACGTTCCTGTCCATCAAATACCGCTACACGGCCATCGCCGCCAGCATGCAATCCCTGCTGCTGATCGGGCTGACGATGCCGCACGGCGGCGGCGCCATCGAGGAGCGCCTGCTGGACACGGTGCTCGGCACGCTGATCGCCACCTTCTTCAGCTACGTGCTGCCGAGCTGGGAATACCAGAACCTGCCGTGCCTGGTGGATGCGGTGGCCAGCGCCAACCGCAAATACGTCGACGCCGCCGCCGACCTGCTGCTGGGGCGCGCGATCGACGATTTCCATTACCGGATCAATCGCAAGCGCTTCATGGACAGTCTCGGGAATCTCAGCGCCGCGCTCGGCCGCATGCTCGACGAACCGGCGGCCCAGCAACGCGCTCCCGCCGAGCTGAACCGCTTTACGGTGCAGAATTACCTGCTGATGGCCCATATGGCGGCTCTGCGCCTGCTGTTGCTGCGCTACCCGGAGAACATGCCGCGCGCGGAGGTCGAGGCCGCGCTCGCCGACGCGTTCGCCAAGGTCAGAAGCAACCTCGGCACGGCGCCGGCGCAAGACACGGTGCCGGACGACGGCCGCACCGTCCGGATCGCGGCCTGGCGCGGCTGGGCGCCGCTGCAACGGCGGCTGCACCTGCTGCAGCAGGATGCCGCGCAGCTGGCGCTCAGCGGTGCCGCGATCGACAGCGCGCTCGGCCGGGATGTCCATCGACCGGCTTCAAAAACAGCGAGCACCTGACGGAACTAAAGGTCGCCCAATCCGCTCTGTGAGTCATGATCCTGGCGCGGACACGCGGTCATGAACACCATCAAGATACTGGCTGGAAAACGAATCGCCATCCTCTCTGCCGACGGATGCGAGCAGGCGGAACTGAAGACCCCGGTGGCGGCCCTCACCGAAGCGGGCGCCGACGTGACGCTCGTGTCGCTGCGGCGCGGGCGGATACGCGGGATGCACATGCACGAGCCCGGCGAGCTCGTCCGCGTCGACAAGACCATCGACGACGCCCAGGCGTCCGACTACGACGGCCTCTTCATCCCGGGCGGCTACGTCAGCCCCGACATCCTGCGGCAGTCGGCGCCGGTGCGTGCGTTCGTGCGGCAATGCGATGCGGCCGGCAAGCCGATTGCCCTGATGTCCCAGGCGCCGCTGGTCCTCGTCTCGGCCGGACTCGCGGCGCGCCGTATCCTGACGTCCTGGCCCGGCGTGCGCGACGACGTCGTGAACGCGGGCGCAACCTGGCTGAACCAGGATGTCGTGCGCGACGCCCATGTGTTGTCGGGCCGCGGCACGCAGGACATGGCTGCGTTCGTGCAGGCCCTGGTCCCGTTCTTCGCGGGCGAGCCCGCGGCGGCGCCGATGCCCGACGCGCAATCGGACCCGGCGCAGGACAAGCCGCTGGAACAGCCGAACCAGTCGCTGCGCTGGCTCGCGGCGCCGTCGTTCGGGACGATGCTCAGCCTGGCGCTGCTGGGTGTCGGCGTCGTGGCGGCCCAGCGCGTCCGGCACAAGCACGCGGCCGCCGGCGCGCCCGTCGAACCGCACGAGATCGCCGCCGCGCCGCCGGAGGCTAGTGCTCCCGCACGAGATTGAATTGCCTGGCCTGCTGCTTGTAGGCGGCGACGGCCTGCCGGATGTAGCGGGTCAGCGCGTCGCCCGTGAGCGCGAGCGGATACAGCCCGATCTGCGCGCGCATCCGCGCGAATTCCGGTGCGGACTCGATGCGGTCGAAGGCCTGGACCCAGCGGCGATAGTCCGCTTCCGGCACGTCCGGCCCCATCCAGATGCCGCGGATCAGCGGCCATACCACATCGAAACCTTGTTCGCGCGCCGTCGGCACGGTGGCCAGCGCGCCCGGCAGGCGCCGGTCGGACAGCACGGCCAGCACGCGCGCCTTGCCGGACGCGGTGTACAGGCCCGACTCGGACACGTCGCTCGATACCACCTGGACATAGCCAGCCTGCATCGCGACGAATTCCTCGCCGCCGCCTTCGAGCGCGACGAAGCGCAGCTGGCGCGGGTCGATTCCGGCCTGGCGCGCCAGCAGCGCCATCTTCATCCAGTCCTGGCTGCCGATGGTGCCGGACATGCCGATCACGATCTTCTCGGGGTCGCGCCGCAACGCGTCCATCAGGTCGTGCAGCGAGCGGTACGGCGAGTCGGCGGGCACGGCGATGACGCCGTAATCGATGCCGAGTCCGGCGACCCAGCGGACGTCGTCGGGCGTGGCCTTGCCGAATTTGCCCTGGGCCAGGTTCAGCAAGGAACCGCCGGAAAACGCGACGAGGGTGTCCGGCTCGCCGCGGCGCTGCGACACGATCGTGTGCCACGCCACCGCGCCGATGCCGCCCGGCATATAGCTCAGCTTCAACCCGGGCGCGCCCGGTTTGCCCTGCAAGGCCTTCTGGGCCAGCTTGCAGGTGAGGTCCATCGCGCCGCCCGGCTTCGACGGGACGAGGCATTCGGCCTGGGCCGGTTGCTTCGCCAGTGCCGGCGCTGCCAGCAGCAGCGCGGCGAGCAGCGGCAGGAAGATGCGGTGTGCGTTCATGGGTCCCATCATACTCGCCGGCACGCTGTCGTTCGCGGATTCGTCAGTGCAACTGCGACATCAGCAACAGCGTCAGCGTGACCGTGATCGCGCCGCCGATCCGCGTGGCGATCTGCGCGAACGGCATCAGCTGCATGCGCTCGGCCGCGGTCAGGATCGCCACGTCGCCCGTACCGCCCTGGCCGCTGTGGCAGGCATTGATGATGGCCGCTTCGATCGGGTACATATTCATCTTGCGGCCGACGAAGAAGCCGGTCGCGATCAGGCTGGCCACCGTCGAGACGATGATGACGAGATTGACGACGTTGAATGCCGACACGAGTTTGTCCCACGGCGTCATCGACGCGCCGATCGCGAACAGCAGCGGATACGTGACCGCGGTGGAAAAGAACTTGTAGACGATGTACGAACTTTGCTGCAGCTGCGGCGACACGAGGCGCGACAGCTTGAACATCACGGCCACGAACAGCATCGCCACCGGCGCCGGGAAGGCGAACAGGCGGAAGCACATCATGCCGACCATGTACAGCGAAATGGACGTGATGCCGGCCGCGGCGATATTGCCGATGTCGAAATTGCCGGACACGGCCTCGGCCTGCGGCTTCAGGTCGCCGTCGTCGTTCGGCTGCAGGCGGCCGTTGCCGGTCAGGTGGGGACGCTTCTTGCCGAGCGAATTCAGCATGCCGGACAGCAGGATCGCGGTCAGGCTGCCCAGCATCACGGGCGGCAGGACCTCGGCGAAAATATGGCCCTGTTCCTGTCCCAGGATGCCCGCATAACCGATCGACAGCGGAATCGCGCCTTCGCCGACGCCGCCGGCCATGATCGGCGCGACGAGGTAGAAGAACGTGTGGTACGGACCGAGGCCCAGCACGGTGCCGACGGTGGTGCCGACGACGCCCGCCACGACGGAGCCGATGGCCAGCGGCACGAAGATCTTGAGGAAGCCCTTGATGAGCACCGCCCGGTCCATGCTCAGGATGCTGCCGACGATGATCGACGAGATGAACAGGTACAGGAAATTGGTCGATTTGGTGAAGTCGACGACGTTCTTCAGGACTGGCGGCGGCAGCAGCTTGCTGAACGCCAGGTAGGACGGAATGAAGGTGGCGAAAATCGCCGCGGCGCCGATGTTGCGGAAGAACGGCAGGCGCTTGCCCAGCTCGGCGCAGGAAAAGCCGCCGACGGTCAGGATCGCGATCGACACGCAGATATCGTTCGGCACCTTGCCGGTCGCGACGAAGCCGCCGATCAGTGCCAGCAGCAGCACATACACCGGCAGCGGCACGATGCCGATGCGGGCCTGCGCGATGCGGCGGCAGGCGCCCGCGAAGGATGTGGCGGCCGGCTTGGCGTCGTCGCGCGCCGGCGTGTAGGTCGTCGTAGTCGTATTCATGGTGTGCTCCTCTTCTTGGCCCAGGCTCCGGCATTCCCGGCAGGTAGATATGGAATGCGGTGATACGATTGATCAGCCTGGTGAATGGAGCCCACTATAGCGACGCAACCCTTCAATTACCTTTCAGCCGGCAGGCGCGGCATAATGTCGCCATGTTCCCATCCGTTTCCCTCGACGTCAGCGCCGCGATCAAGACCCTCCTTCTCACGCTCGACCTGCTCGGCACCTTCGTGTTCGCGCTCTCCGGCGCCGTGGCCGGCGTGCGCCGCCGGCTCGACCTGTTCGGCGTGCTGGTGCTATCGTTCGTCGCCGCCAACTCGGGCGGCATCGTGCGCGACGTCCTGATCGGCGCGGCGCCGCCGGCGGCGATCCGCGACTGGCGCTACCTCGCCGCGTCGCTGCTGGCCGGCGTGCTGATCTTCTTCTGGTATCCGGGCATCAAGCGCCTGCGCAGCCCGGTGCTGGTGTTCGACGCCGCGGGCCTCGCGTTGTTCTGCGTGGCGGGCGCGCAGAAAGCCCTCGTGTTCGGCCTGTCCCCGGTGATGGCCGCCCTGCTCGGCATGCTCACGGGCGTCGGCGGCGGCGTCGCGCGCGACGTGCTGCTGTCCGAGATCCCGGCCGTGCTGCGCTCCGACATCTACGCCGTCGCCGCGCTGGCCGGGGCGGCCGTGATGGTGACGGGCGACGCGCTGGGCCTGCCCGGCCCCGCGAGCGCCTGCGCCGGCGCGGCCCTCTGTTTCGGGCTGCGGCTGGCGGCCATCCAGCTCGACTGGCACCTGCCCGTGGCGCGCACGGCGCGCCACGCGGCGGACGATGCCGAGGCGGCCGGGCGCCGGGACGAGCGCTAGCCGGACAGCGTCAGATACCATCAGGAGGCGACGGCGGCGGCACCCTACCATTGATCGGTCAGCAATGGAATGAGGCCGCCATGAACGCCCAACGCTTCCCGCTGCGCGCGCCCGCCGACGGTGCGCGCGCACTGCAATTGACCGGCTCGACGACGCTGCTGCCGCGGATGCAGCGCGTCGCCGAAGCCTATATGGAGACGCACGCCGTCCGCGTCGTCATCGACGACGGCTGCGGCACGGCGCGCGGCTACAAGGCGCTGCTCGACGGCACCACCGACATCGCCATGGCCAGCGGCACCGTCCCCGACGACCTGGCCGCCGCCGCCACCGCGCGCGGCGTCGCGTTCCACACGACGGTCGTCACGCAGGACGCCATCCTGGCGCTGGTGCACGCCGCCAATCCGCTCGCGACGCTCACCCTGCTCCAGCTGCGCAACATCTTCACCGGCCGCGTCGCCAACTGGCGCGCCCTCGGCGGCCAGGACGCCCCCATCGAGGTGCTGGTGGGGCCGCCCACGGGCGGCGTATCGAGCAGCTGGCGCAGGCGGCTGCTCGGCGACGACGACACATTCACGCCGCTGGCGCGGGTGCTCGGCACGAACGACCGGCTGGCCCGCATGGCGGCGCGTCCATTCGCCGTCACCTACCTGCCGCAAATGACGCTCCCCACGCGCCGCGTGAAGGCCGTGCGCGTCGACGGCATCGCGGCCGACCTGGCGCCGCTGGCCTATCCCCTGCACGCGCCGATGATGCTCGTGACGCTTGGCGCGCCGGCGCTGGCGGCGCACCGGTTCATCGCCTACGCCGCCGCCGCGGATGCGCATCATGCGTAGGCGGCACGCCTGCATCGCGCTGGCCGGCGCCGCCGGCGCGCTGGCAACCGGCGCCTGCACGCGCGGCGGCGCGGACGACGGGGCCGCGCGCGAATCGCTGCTGATCGGGGCGGCCGCCGCGATGCTGCCGCTGACGCGGGCGCTGGCCCAGGCCTTCGTGCGCGAGCCGGGCGCGCCCGCCATCCTCGTCGAGCGCGGCGGCTCGCTGCCGGCCTACATCGCGGCCAGCCGCGGCGCGATCGACCTCGCGGCCATGACGCGCGCGCTGTCGGATGGCGAGGACGACGCCGGCGCCCACAACTACCTGATCGCCCGCGACGACATCGGCATCGTCGCGCACCCCGCCCTGCCGGTGCGCGGCCTGACGCGCGCCCAGGTGCGTGCCGTGTGCACGGGCGAGGTCGCGAACTGGCGCGTGCTCGGCGGTCCGGACCGGCCGGTGGCCGTGTACGCGCTCCCGCGCGGCGCCACGGCGCGCCAGTCGGCGGAACGGCTGGTGCTGGACGGCGCCGAATTCGCCGTCGATGCCCGCGAGTGCGCCGACGCCGCCGCCCTGGTCGCGGCGGTGGCGGGCGATCCGGCCGGCATCGCCTGCGTCGACGGCCATGCCCGTGCCGGCGCCGGGGCCGCCGCGGGCGCGGTCGCCGTGCTCGCGGTCGACGGCGTGCATCCGGCGCGCGCCACCGTGCTGTCGGCCCGCTATCCCCATACGCACAGCTTTCACCTGCTGCTGCACGGCGAGCCCGGCGGCGCGCGCAGTGCGTTCGTGCGCTTCGCGCGCAGCGCCGCCGGCCAGGCCATCGTCGAACGCCTCGGCCTCGTCGCCGTTTGCTGACCGTTTTCCGACCAGGACCACGACATGCCCAATCCTCCCATTCCGGCGCTGCTCATGCGCCGCTGGCAGCAGCACGGCCGCAGCGCCCGCCTGCTCGTCGCCACCCTGCTGCTCGTACTGGCCGGCGTCGCGGCATGGTCGGTGGTCGAACTGATCCCGCACCGCTACGCGCTGACGATCTCCGGCACCGACATCACCAGCAACCGCCACTTCTTCGCCAAGGCCCTGCAGGAGGCCGCGGCCGCCAACGGCGTCGCCCTCACGCTGCGGCCCACCGACGGCTCGCAGGAAGCGCTGGCGCTCGTCGCGGCCGGCAAGCTGGATCTCGCCTTCGTCCAGGGCGGCCTCGACCTGCCGAGCGCGAACGTGGTGCAGGTGGCGACCGTGACGTCGGAACTGCTCCACTTCCTGGTCCGTCCCGGCATCGTCGACATCGCCGGCCTGCGCGGGCATCGCGTCAACCTCAACAGCCGCAAGGGCGGCACGCGCCTCGTCGCGCGCCAGATCCTCGCCTTCGCCGGCCTGCGCGACGGCATCGACTACGTGGAGTCGAACATCCCGACCGAGGACCTGCTCACGCAGCGCGGCGACCGCCTGCCCGACGCCATCGTGGTCACGTCGTTCGCGCCGTCCGACGTCGTCGACTACCTCGTCCGGCAGCACGGCTACCGCCTGCTCGACGTGCCGTTCGCGTCGTCGTTCGCGCTGCGCCACGAGTGGGCGGCCGAGGCGGAGATCGGCGCCCTCATGTACAGCGCGGCGCCGCCGGTGCCGCCGCACGCGATCAAGACGGTCGGCGTCAAGCTGTCCCTGGTCGCCAACCGCGGGGTCGACGCCGGGGCCATCGTCAAGGTGCTCGACAGCCTGTACGGCCCCGCGCTGGCGGCGCGCCTCAAGATGCACCTGGACGAGGCGCTGATCCTGTCGGCCAGCGCCTATCCGCCCGCCGAGGGCACGCGCCGCTTCATCGAGCGCGACAAGCCGCTGTTGTCGCGCGAGCTGCTGGACAAGCTCAAGGCGGCGATGGGCCTCGTGGTGTCGGTGTATTCGGGCTTGCTGGTCGTGCTCAAGTGGTTCCGCCAGGTGCCGCTCGCGCTGGCCGCGGCCGACGCCGATCCGCGCGCCGAACCCATCGAACCCGGCGAGCCCGATGAGCCCGACGGCCCGCGCCCGGACCCCGCGCAGGAGGCGCAATGATGGATACCCTCGCCAGCGCGGCCGCCCGCCTGCAGGCCGACCCCGTGATCGGACGCGCCAGCCGGCCCAGCCTGGCGCGCCTGGTGGCGCAGGCGGGCCGCCTGCAGTTCGGTGCCGGCACCGCGATCTATGCCGCCGGTGCGGGCGCCGACTGCGTCTACCTGCTCGTCGAAGGCGCCGTCACGCTCGTGTCGCCGCAGGGCGTCCGCCGCGCCGTCCGGGCGGGGCGTTTCGGCGAGGAGGCGGCGTCGGATGCGCATGCCTACCTGACCGGCGCCGTCGCCGTCGAGGACGCCACCGTGCTGTGCCTGCCGCGCGCCGCCGTGCGGGCCCTGCTCGACGCCAATCCGATGCTGCAGACCGATCTGCTGTTCTCGCTGACGAGCAACCTGGCCGGCGAAACGCTGGCGCGCCCGGCGCCGCCGGCGCCCGCGCCGCGCACGGGCTACCGCCGCCACGCCGCGCCCGGCTGGCTCCTCGTCAGCGCGGCGGCGCTGCTGACGCTGGCCTGCGGCGGCGGGCACGGCATCGACCACGGCGGCGTGATCTTCCTCGCCATCTTCGCGGCGACGATCGCCATGTGGATCTGCAACCTCGTCGACGACTACATCCCCGCCCTGTTCGCCCTGCTGGCGACGCTGCTGACCGGCCTCGTGCCGGTGCCCGTCGTCCTGTCCGGCTTCGCCTCGGACGGCTTCCTGATGGCGCTCAGCACGCTGGCGCTGGGCACCGTCGTCGTCAGTTCCGGCCTCGGCTACCGCGTCATGCTGCTGCTGTTGCGCCGCCTGCCCAACCGCCAGCGCTGGCACAACGTGGGGCTGTTCGCGACGGGCCTGCTGCTGACGCCGCTGATCCCCACCGCCAACGGCCGCATCGCGCTGCTGGCGCCGTTCTACGCCGACATGGTCGACAACCTGCACCTGGCCCGCCAAGGCCGGGCCGCGACCCGGCTGGCGCTGAGCTGCTTCAGCGGCGGCACGCTGTTCTCGGCCATCTTCATCACCAGCAAATCGGTCAACTTCGCCGTGTTCGGGCTGCTGTCGCCCCAGGGCCAGGACCATTTCCAGGGCGCGGCGTGGCTGCAGGCGGCCCTCGTCACCGCCGCCGTCCTGCTCGCGGCACACGCCTGCGCCGCGTGGTTCGGCTGCCGCAACGCCGAACGTCCGCACCTGCCCCGGGCCCGGATCGACCAGCAGTGCGCCCTGCTGGGCGAGCTGTCCGGCCGCGAATGGGCGGCGCTGGCCGGGATCGGCTTCATGGTGACGGGCATCGTCACCAGCTCGCTGCACAAGGTGCAAGCCCCCTGGCTGGGCTTCGCGATGCTGTTCGGCCTGTTGTTGTGGGGCACGCTCGACAAGAAGGAACTGAAAGAAAAGGTCGACTGGACCTTCCTGCTGTACCTGAGCGGCATCACCGGCATCGTCGCCGCGTTCAACCGCCTGGGCCTGGACCACGCGCTGGGCACCCACCTGTCCGCGCTCGGCACCAGCATGCGCGACCATTTCGCCCTGTTCGTGCTGCTGCTCTATGCGCTCGTCAACCTGATCCGGCTGGCGGCGCCGAGCAACGCGACGAGCGTGATCCTGGCCACGATCCTGATGCCGCTGGCCCAGGTGAACGGCGTCAACGAATGGCTGGTCGGCTTCATCATCCTCGTGTTTTCGGAAGTGTGGTGGCTGCCCTACCAGTGCAGCTACTACCTGCAGATGCAACAGCTGAGCGGCGGCGCGGCGCCCTACGACGAGAGGCGCTTCCTGTGGCTCAACGCGCTGCTGAACCTGGCCAGGCTGCTGGCCGTCTACGCGAGCTTTCCGTACTGGGACATGCTGGGGATACGATGACACGCACACTCGAGAAAATCATGCTGGCCCTGTTCATGGGCGGCGCGCTGCTGCTGTTCGGCTGGTACAACGTCAGCAAGCCCAGCATCCTCGTGCTGCACAGCTACGATCCGGACTACGCCTGGGTCCGGGACGTCAACGTGGGCCTGAACCGGGTCCTCGACAAGACCTACCTCTACCGGGTGCGCTGGTACTACATGGACACCAAGCGCCACCCGTCGGCCGGCTTCAAGGCCAGTGCCGGCATCGCCGCGCGCAACGTCATCGCCTCCATGCGTCCCGACGTCGTCATCGCGGTCGACGACGACGCCCAGCAGTATGCGGCGCGTTTTCTCGTGGGCGACCCGCACGTCGCGGTCGTGTTCGCGGGCGTGAACCGCGCGGCCGCCGACTATGGCTACGCGCGCGCGGCCAACGTCACCGGCATCCTCGAACGCATCCCCCTCGACGCCATGCGCGAGGCGCTGGGCAGCGCCGCCGGCCTCGCGCCGCCCGGCCGGGCGCTGCGCGTCGCCTACATCGGCGACCAGTCCGAATCCGTCGACGGCGACGCCCGGCAGGTGCGGCGCTACGACTGGAAGCCGCTGCAGCTCGGCACCGTGCTGCAGGTCGACACCTGGCCCGCGTGGCAGGCGGGCGTGCTGGCGCTTGCCGCCTCCCACGACGTGCTGCTGGTGAGCGGCTACCGGCGCCTGCGCCGCTCCGGCACCGACGCCGGCCTGGTCCCCGCGCGCGAGGTGGTGGCCTGGACGGAGGCCCATTCGAAGGTGCCGGTGATCTCGTTCAACGGCTTCTTCACGGAAGACGGCGGGATGCTCGCGATCGGCACGTCGCCCTACGAGCAGGGGGAAGTCGCGGGCAGGCTCGCGCTGCGGATCGCGCTGGGACGGCGCCCCGCCGCCACGCTGCCGGTGACGACGCCGCAGCAGTTCACCGTCACCATGAGCGGCTCGAGGATGCGCGCCAGGCGCTTCGTGCTCCCGCACGTGTACGAAGCGGCCGCGCGCACCGGCAACCAGTATCTGCCTTAACCGGCGCCGATGGCCGGCGGACCCGCCGCCGCGTCGACGCCGTCGGCCCGCGCGGTGGCGGCATCGGCCGGCATGTCGAGCATCCAGGGCTGCAGCACGCGGCCGAACATGGTCTCGAACATCGCGCCGGCCTCGGTTGCCGCGAGCCGGAACTGGCGGCGCAACTCCTCGCCCACACGCGCATCGGTCGCGGCGCCGTAGCGCTGCTGCAGGGTCTGCATGCCGCGCAACTGGTCCTGCAGGGGCGTGAGCAGATCGGCCGCCGCGCGCCCGCCGACATAGGCCCCCTGGCTCATGCCCATCAGCGTCAGCAGCGTCGCCGAGATCTGGATGTTGCCGAGCTCGTCCGCGCCGCTCGCGATCACATAGGCCGCGATCACGCAGGTGAACACCAGCATCTGGAACTTGTAGATGTCGAAGCGCCGGTTGGTCAGCAGGAGACCGCTCGGCCGGCCCTTGCCCTGCGGCTCGGCGATGGGCGCGGTGAACCAGCCGAGCTGCTGCACGTACTGGTAGATCGCCGGTTCCAGGTTCTTGCGGATCGCCGTCGCGGCCTGGCTGGCGGCCGTGCCGGCCGTCGAAATGCCGATCAGGTACAGCAGATCGGTCGACAGGTCCTGCAGCAGGCCGGTGCGGAGCCACTGGTAGAACAGCAGCGTGGCGACGATCAGCGTGAACACCAGCATCTGCAGCTGCGACAGGCTGGCCTGGCCGTTGGCGCCCGTGATATTCCACGGCAGCAGCCGGCGCCAGGTGCCCCACCAGCGCCGCCGCGCCGCGCCGGGCATGCGCGCGGCCGGCGCGATGGCGGCGCCCGCCACCAGGTAGAAGAACGCCGCGAACAACAGGGCCGCGACGATGCTGGCGCCCTTGTTCGATACCGTGACGGGCAGGTCGCGGCCGAAATAGGCGTGTCCGCGCGCGCCGTCGGCGTACGCGAAGGCCGCGATCTTCAGGTGCAGCGATGCTTCCCGCTCCCAGAACTTCCAGAACGGCCGCCGGCCCTGCCCGCCTCCGAACTCGTCGATGCCCGGGACACGAAAGTACACGCGGGTGCTCGACCGGGTGCGGGTCTCGTCGTGCGGATCGCTATCCTTGACGACGTCGACGTTCTCGACGACGAGCGGCACCGTCCACGCCTCGCGGCCGCGCCGCAGCTCGAAGTAACCGAGCACGCACACCTTGTCCAGCTGTTCGGCGAAATTGGGCGTGATGCCCAGGTACGTCACGGTGCCGCTGGCCAGGCTCGGCGACGGCAGCGTCACCTTGGCGTTGTCGAGCGTGGCGATGGCGGCGGCGATCGGCGCCTGCACGCCGGCGCGCGCCGTGCAGGCGGCATCGGCGCTCCCGTCCGCGGCCCGCGCACCGTCGATCGCCAGCGCGCAGGCCAGTATGCAGAGTACATGCTTCATGTCCTTCCTCCGTGGGAAGTGCCCGGCGCACCGCGCGCCGGGACCCAGCATTATCGTGAGGCCGCCGGCGCCGCCGACGCTGACGCAAGCTGACCATGGCGCCCACGTCCGCCAGAATCGGCCAGCGCGCGCGCCCGGCGCGTCGCCAATATGGTCCTTCCCGGGATTGAAAGCCGATGCCGGCGTCCCGTTACCGGCAATTCAATCCGCTCCGGGCGGCGTGTCCGCGCTACCGGGAAAAAGTCTGTTCCAATGAATCGACCGGCGTTGCATTCAATGGATGAATCATCGGCGGCTTATTCGGGCGAAATCATTCCGGCGCGCGCCATCCTTTGAAATCGCATCGCCGAAAAAAGGCCCGCTATTGTGCGGGCCTTTTTATTGAAAACCGTCTTGCATGGATTAAACGTGCAGATCGTCACGACCTTTGATATTAAGCAAAGGTCATTCAATTAATTTCAAAGCACGATTAATCATTTGCAGAACCGCGCCCGGTAGTCTCGTGGTTTTGCCTATTGATCTGCATCAAACTTTGAAAAAAAATAACTGGACGATTAAATGGAATCGGAAATCTTTATCGCCCGCCGATTCAAGCGACGCGATGAATCGGACATATAAACAACGCCGCCATGCATTCCGTTTTGAATCCGATTTGTTTGCCAGATATTGTCAGAATTTTAGGTATTCACCGACCTACCATTTGTTCGTCAGTTAATCGAATAGAGACGAACATCATGAATCTACTTTTACTCGGGCATGCCACGCATGATCTGGCATCGCTGTTTCAAAGCGCCGGATATCAGGTCATTGAAGTAAAAGACGTCGTTTCTTGCTGCCGCCATTTGAAATCCGGCCTGCCGCGCCGCCCGCCCGCGCCGCCGGCGCCGGACGGGGACGGCGCGGATGCCAAGGGCATCACCATTTTCAATCCGGACGCGCAGGGCTTGCGGCTCGACGCGGACGGACAGCCGGAGCAGTTGCTCGAATACATCCTGAGCCTGGCCCGGCAGCTCAATCCCGGCTGGCACCTCAGCATGCGCTACCGCCGCCTGGAAGCGCCGAACGGCGCCGAGATGGCGCTGACCAGCCTCGAATTCAACTTCATCAAGATGTTCGCCATGGTCGAGACGGGCGAAGCCATCTCGCGCAAGCAGATCGTGCAGGCGTTCGGCGAAGACTACCTCAGCTACGACCAGAACCGCATCGACACCATGGTCAGGCGCCTGCGCCGCAAGGCCGAATCCGACCTCGGCCTGAAGCTGCCGCTGAACACCGAGCGGGTGCGCGGCTACTCGTTCGGCGACCTGCTGATCATCGATCCCTGACCGTCCTCCGCGCCGCGGCGCGGCGCTTTTTTCCTTCAATCCGGAGATATCCCATGAAACGATTACGATTCGTGTTGTCCCTGTGCGCCTGCCTGTCCGGCGCCGCCCATTCCGCCCTTGCCGCCGAACACCTGCCGGGGCTGGACGCCGACCTGTCGCGCACGTCGGTGTCCGGCATCTCGTCGGGCGGCTTCATGGCCGCCCAGATCGCGACCGCGTATTCGAGCCGGATCATCGGCGCCGGCATCATCGCGGCCGGACCGTTCTACTGCGCCGGCAGCACGGGCTCGACGGATTTCCAGAAGAACGCCCTGTCGTTCTGCATGGCCCCGGTATCGAGCGCGGTGACGGCGAGCGGCAAGGAGGCGTTCCGCCTGGCGCAGCAATTTGCCGCCGAGGGCAGGATCGATCCGGTGGCCGGCCTGAAACGCCAGCGCATCTATATTTTCAGCGGCGCCAACGACAAGACCGTCAAGACCCGGGTCGTGGACGAGACGGCCGCGTTCTACCGCGCGGCGGACGTCCCGCCGGCCCAGGTCCGGTACGACCGCAACCCGGACGCCGGCCACTCGATCGTCACCGCCAATCCGGACGACCTGCCGTGCAGCGCGGAGGAACCGCCGTACATCAACAACTGCGGCTTCTACCAGTCGCACGTCCTGCTGCGCCACATCTATCCGGGGCTGACCGCGGCGCCCGCCACGGGCACGCTGCACGGCCGCATGGTGCGTTTCGGCCAGCGCGAATTCCTGCAGGGCACGCGCACGAGCATGGACGCCAGCGGCTGGGTCTACATTCCCGCGTCCTGCGAACAGAACCGCTGCGCCGTGCACGTCGCCTTCCACGGCTGCCAGCAGGGCCGCTCGAAGATCGGCGACCTGTTCTACGACTGGACCGGCTACAACGAATTCGCCGACACCAACGGCCTCATCGTGCTGTACCCGCAAGTGCGTGCCGCCGACATGCCGCCGAATCCGCGCGGCTGCTGGGACTTCTGGGGCTATTCCGACCGCAACACCTTCTTCACCCACGATGCGCCGCAGATGCGTGCCGTCATGGCCATGATCGACCGCCTGGGCGAGCCGCGCGCCGCCCATCCCTGACCTCACCCAAGGAGCTGACATGACATCCCATCCCCTCTCGCAATGGCTGAAATTCATGCGGGCCTCGCTGCCCGCCCTGCAACAGGCCGGCGCCGACTGGCCGGCGGCCCAGGCGCAGTGCGCGCAATTCGTGAAGTCCACGCTGGAACTGGGCAAGGACCTCGGCGACCTGCACGGCGCCACCTGCCTCGCGCTGCTGCAGGCGCAGCTGGGCATGCTCGGCGCGGCGTCGCCGGCGCGCGCCGCCCAGGGCCTGCTCGACGTGCACTTCGACACCATGAGCCAGTGGTACGGGCAATGGAAGACGCTGGCGGACGAGACCGTGACGCGCACCGAAGCCTGCATCGGCGACCTGCGCCAGGCGCAGAACCAGAACGACGTCTCGTTCGTGATGGCGGGCTTCCTGCGCGAGCTCGACACCGGCATGCGCAAGGCCTCCGGCGACGCGGCCCTGCTGTTCCAGTCCGCCGGCGCGGCCGCCGGCGTACTGGCCGACCGCGCCCTCGACGCGCTGATCGCGCAGTCCGCCGCCTGATCCACAAACCAACCAATCACCGGGGAACACAATGGCAATCCTGACGAGTCTGGAAGACATGGTAAGGGCCGTCGCTGGCTCGATCATGAACGCGCAGCACATGGTGGAAAAGGCGCAGCTGGCGAACATCGCCACCTTTTTCGACGATGCCCACCGGCCGACGACGATCGACGTCGAACTGCCGGCTATCCACAGCACGGCACCGGCCGAGGCCAGCCAGCTGTACCGCGTGCCGGTGCTGTCGCTCGTGCCGCACGGCTCGCTCGTGATCGGCGAGGCCGAGATCGACCTCGACGTCGAACTGGGGCCGCTCGAACACCAGGACCGCGCCAACGTGCACGAGGGGATCATCGGCCAGCTCGGCCGGGCGGCGCCGGCGGAACAGAAGGCGGGCCTGATGATCAACCCGTCCACCGGCGGCCTCGCGGCCAAGCAGGGCAACGCCGCGCACATCAAGCTCAAGCTCGTGGCCGTCGACAAATCCGAGGGGCTCGCGCGCCTGCTGAACGACGTCGTCGTGACGCAGGGGCCGGTCGCCGTGTCCACCCCGGCCGCGCGCGACGCGCGGGTCGAGGCACCGCCCCCGGCGCCCGACCCCGCGCCCGACCCGGCCCCGGCCGACGATAACGAGGGAGAGTGACGATGGCAGCCAACCAGTTCCAGATATCGAATATGCGTTTCATCAAACGCATCGTGGTCGGCAACGACAATCCGCAGAACATGAGAACCGAGGCGGAGGTCCAGGAATCGATGGACACGGTGAATAAATGCCTCGCCGGGACGCCGCGCGGCTATTTGCTGAACATCGAAAAGAGTTTTGGGCTGTACAACATCGGCGAGCACCAGATCGTCCTGCAATACGCCGTGTATCACGTCGGCTTCGACCGCAAGCCGATGTGGCTGGACGATCATGGATAAGCCCGGCGCCGGATGCCGCGCCGAGGGGCTGTGCGCGCTGCTGGAGGCGGCGCACCGCGCCGGCAACCGGGCCCTCGACGAGCTGGCGCGCCGGCGCCGTCCCGAGGCGCTGTGTGCGGCGTGCCCGCCGTTCGTGTTCGCGGCGGCGCGCGGCCAGCCCCGCCAGGCCGTCCCCGCCGAGCACTTCCACCGGCCGTATGCACTGGCGCTGGCGACGGTGGAGCTGACCCTGAACGGCTACTGCCTGGTGCGCAAGTTCGGCTGGGAGCGCCGCCGGGAAGCCGTGTTCAGCCTGGCGCGGCCGCGTCTGTGGCGCCGCCTGTTGCGCCTGGCGCCGCCGCTGGTGCTGCGGTTCAGCGTGCGCGACGGGGCGGTGGCGGTCAGCGTCGGCGCGGCCGGGCGGCGCGCGGCGCCGGATCCCCGCAAACGCCATATCCTGCTCGCGCCGGACCTGCAGGAAGCGCTGCTCGGCATGCATCGGCAGCAGATCGCCGCCAACTCGTTCAGGACACGTTTCAGGACCTGGATGCGCACGTGAAGCCGGATTCGTTCCGGCTTTTTTACGATGCCCGGGCGGATACAACGTTGCCTTTTAACGACGGATCGCTGTGCGCTACGCTCGACGCAGGCGCGATTTCATGAAGCGACGGCACGTCTTCCCGCCCATTCGGCGATTACGTCTTATGTCTTATATAAGAGCGAGGTACAATATCGTTCAGCACAGGCGAGTCATCCGCTTTCCTGATTTTCACAACGACTGAAAGAGCTTTTCATGTTAGCTGCATACCGCACCCACGTCGCCGAACGCGCCGCCCTCGGCATTCCCCCGCTGCCCCTGACGGCGGCCCAGACCACCGACCTGGTCGAACTCCTGAAGAATCCGCCGGCGGGCGAAGAAGCCTTCCTCGTGGACCTGATCACGAACCGCGTGCCGGCGGGCGTGGATGACGCTGCCAAAGTCAAGGCCGCTTTCCTGAACGCGGTCGCCAAGGGCCTGGAAACCAGCCCGCTGGTGTCGCGCGAACTGGCGACGCGCCTGCTGGGCACCATGCTCGGCGGCTTCAACATCAAGCCGATGATCGACCTGCTGGACGATCCGGCCGTGGGCAGCGTGGCCGCCGCGGGCCTGAAGAAGACCCTGCTGATGTTCGACTATTTCCATGATGTCAAGGAACTGGCCGACAAGGGCAGCGCCAACGCCAAGGAAGTGCTGCAGTCGTGGGCCGATGCCGAATGGTTCACGTCGCGCCCGGCCGTGCCGGACAGCCTGACGCTGACCGTGTTCAAGGTCTCCGGCGAGACCAACACCGACGACCTGTCGCCTGCCCCGGACGCCACCACCCGCCCGGACATCCCGCTGCACGCGCTGGCCATGCTGAAGAACCCGCGTCCCGGCATCGAACCGCAGGAACCGGGCAAGATCGGCCCGATCGCGCAGATCGAAGCGCTGAAGGCCAAGGGCCACCTGGTGGCCTACGTCGGCGACGTCGTCGGCACCGGTTCGTCCCGTAAGTCCGCCACCAACTCGGTGCTGTGGTTCACGGGCGAAGACATCCCGTTCATCCCCAACAAGCGCTTCGGCGGCGTGTGCCTGGGCACCAAGATCGCCCCGATCTTCTACAACACGATGGAAGACGCCGGCGCCCTGCCGATCGAACTGGACGTGTCGAACATGGAGATGGGCGACGTGATCGAACTGCGCCCGTACGAAGGCCGCGCCCTGAAGAACGGCGACGTCATCGCCGAGTTCAAGGTCAAGTCCGACGTGCTGTTCGACGAAGTGCGCGCCGGCGGCCGCATTCCGCTGATCATCGGCCGCGGCCTCACCGCCAAGGCGCGCGAAGCGCTGGGCCTGGCCCCGTCGACGCTGTTCCGCCTGCCGCAAAACCCGGCCGATTCCGGCCGCGGCTTCTCGCTGGCGCAGAAGATGGTCGGCCGCGCCTGCGGCCTGCCGGAAGGCCACGGCATCCGCCCGGGCACGTACTGCGAACCGCGCATGACCACCGTCGGCTCCCAGGACACCACCGGCCCGATGACCCGCGACGAGCTGAAGGACCTGGCCTGCCTGGGCTTCTCCGCCGACCTCGTGATGCAATCGTTCTGCCACACGGCCGCCTATCCGAAACTGGTGGACGTCAAGATGCACAAGGAACTGCCGGCGTTCATCGAGAACCGCGGCGGCGTGGCGCTGCGTCCGGGCGACGGCGTGATCCACTCGTGGCTGAACCGCCTGCTGCTGCCGGACACCGTCGGCACCGGCGGCGACTCGCACACCCGCTTCCCGATCGGCATTTCGTTCCCGGCCGGCTCGGGCCTGGTCGCCTTCGCCGCCGCCACCGGCGTGATGCCGCTGGACATGCCGGAATCGGTGCTGGTCCGCTTCAAGGGCGAGATGCAGCCTGGCGTCACGCTGCGCGACCTGGTCAACGCGATCCCGCTGTACGCGATCCAGCAAGGCCTGCTGACCGTCGACAAGAAGGGCAAGAAGAACATCTTCTCCGGCCGCATCCTGGAAATCGAAGGCCTGCCGAACCTGAAGGTCGAACAGGCGTTCGAACTGTCCGACGCGTCGGCCGAGCGCTCGGCCGCCGGCTGCACGGTCCACCTGGACAAGGCACCGATCATCGAGTACATGAACTCGAACATCACCTTGATGAAGTGGATGATCGCCAGCGGCTACCTGGACCGCCGCACCTTGGAACGCCGCATCAAGGCGATGGAAGCCTGGCTGGCCAAGCCGGACCTGCTGGCGCCGGACGCGGACGCCGAATACGCCGCCGTCATCGAGATCGACCTGGCCGACATCCATGAACCGATCGTCGCCTGCCCGAACGATCCGGACGACGTCAAGACGCTGTCCGACGTCGCCGGCGACAAGATCGACGACGTGTTCGTCGGCTCGTGCATGACCAACATCGGCCACTTCCGGGCCGCCTCGAAGCTCCTGGAAGGCAAGACCGACATCCCGGTCCGCCTGTGGGTCGCGCCGCCGACCAAGATGGACCAGCAGGTGCTGACCGCCGAAGGCCACTACGGCACGCTGGGCCGCACCGGCGCGCGCATGGAAATGCCGGGCTGCTCGCTGTGCATGGGTAACCAGGCGCAGATCCGCAAGGGTGCGACCGTGATGTCGACGTCGACGCGCAACTTCCCGAACCGCCTCGGCATCGACACCCGCGTCTACCTGGGTTCGGCCGAACTGGCCGCGGTCTGCTCGACCCTGGGCAAGATCCCGACGCGCGAAGAGTACATGGCGCACACCGGCGTGCTCACCCAGAACGCCGACCAGATCTACCGCTACATGAACTTCGACCAGATCGCCGAGTTCCGCGACGTGGCGGATTCCGTGACCGTCTGAGACTGAGCCTTCGGGCGTGCGGGGGCCGGGTCCTGTACCATACGGGGCCCGGCCCTTTTTACGTCGTCTCTCCTTTGAACAGCACCCCTCCTTTCGGCTTCCGCCGCGACCTGCACCGCCCGCGGCAACTCGTCACGCCCGCCTGGGTGGCGGGGCTGGTCGCCGGCGATCGCATCGCCGCGGCTCCCGCCGGCGAATGGCGCCTGTTCGAAGCCGGATGCGGCGCTGGCGAGGCGTTCGCCGCCGGCCATATCCCCGGTGCCGGCTACCTCGACACGGCATGGTTCGAACACGGCCCGCTGTGGAACAAGGTGCCCGACGCCGAACTGGAACGGCTGCTGCTCGTCCATGGCATCCGCCACGACGTCACCGTCGTCCTGTACGGGCGCAACGTCCTCGCGGCCGCGCGCGTCGCGCACCTGCTGCTGTATGCCGGCGTCGCCGATGTCCGCCTGCTCGATGGCGGCCTGGCGGCGTGGCACCGGGCCGGACTGCGCATCGAACCGGGACAGCCGCGCCGCTGGCCGGCAGCGGACGATTTCGGCGCGGCGTTGCCCGCGCGTCCCGACTACCTGGTCGACATGGTCCGGGTGCGCAGCCTGCTGGCGCGCGGCGACGCCACGCTGGTCAGCATCCGCACGTGGCACGAATTCGTCGGCAAGACGTCCGGCTACCACTACATCGACGCGCGCGGCGACATCCCCGGCGCCCTGTGGGGCCGCGCGGGCATCGAGGGCGACGTCAACAGCATGGCCGCATTTCATCGGGCCGATGGCTGCATGAAGCCGGCACAGGACATCCGCGCCATGTGGCGCAGCGCCGGTATCCATGCCGGCCGGCCCACGGTGTTTTATTGCGGCACCGGCTGGCGCGCGTCGCTGGCGTTCTTCTACGCCTGGCTGATGGATTGGGAACGTATCGCCGTGTACGACGGCGGCTGGTGCGAATGGAGCCGCGACGGCGCCAACCCGGTCGTGTGCAGGGTCGATTGCGATGCCGGCGGCACGCTGCCGGACGACGCCGCGGAAGCCGCGCGAGCCTGAAAGACAATACCGAGTTATCGATACCAAAAAACCGTTGTCGGCACTGCGGGGTTGACATAGAATCGCCATTAGTTATCGATAACTAATTCACCCACGACCCACGACCCACGATGATACTCAAACCAATTTCCTGCCGCATGCTCGCGATCGACGAAGGACGCCAACAGCTGTCCTTGATCGACACGGCCACCGACACCTTTCACTGGACACTCGACCTGTCCCCCTACCCGCTCGCGCGCGACCTGCAACGGCTCGACGCGCACCGCGTGCTGGTCGGCTACGACCGCGGCTTCTTCGAGCTGGACATCGAATCGGGCCGCGTGCTGGCAACCTGCGCCCGCTGGACGGACGTCACGGCCGTCCGCCGCCGGCCCGACGGCAGCACGCTCGTGACGGGCTGGAACCTGGACGGCACGGGCGGCGTCAACGTGCTGACGCTGGACCGCGACCTGCACCTCGCGGCCACGGCGCGCCGCGACGGCGATTACGTGCGCCTGATGCGGACGACGCCGGACGGCACCTGCCTGCTGTGCACCAACGACCACATCCTCGAGACGGCGGCGGACCTGTCGGAACGGCGCCGCTTTGCCGCGCCGGGCTTCGAGCACGCGTGGAAGGCCGAGCGGCTGGACGACGGCACGACGCTCGTGTCGGCGGGTTACGGGGCGTTCATGGTGTCGTTCGACCGGGCGGGCAACGTCGTGCATCGGTTCGGCGATGCGGCCCAGGTGCCGGCGGAAGTCGATCCGTTTTTCTATGCGAGCTTCGAGCAATTGCCGAATGGCCACCTGCTGGTCGCGAACTGGCAGGGCCATGGGCCGGACAACGGCCACAAGGGACGACAGCTGCTCGAGTTCGACGCCGGGCGCCAACTGATCGGCGCCTGGTCGGCGCCGCAGCGTATTTCGTCGCTGCAGGGCATTCTGGTCGTGTAGCGGCCAGGGTCTGTCTGCCTAACGAGAGGCCGGCGCCATCAATTTTTACGTCGTTCCCGCGGGGGCGCAAAATTGGATCCCCGCCAAGGGGGCGCCCATCCCGGGGACGACGTGCCAATGATCTCGGACATCGCGCTTTTTACCTCGTATCACTCAGACAGACCCGAGCGGCGTTCCCGGCCGCGCCTCGGCGCCGGCCGGGAACCGGGTGCGTCAGGTTTCAGGCGTGTTCTGGATCTGCGGATCGTGCATGACGCTCCCTTGCCCGGTCGAGAACAGCAAGGTGACCCCCACGAACTCCTTGTCGGAGTTTTCGTCGCTGAACGTCAACATCTTGCCATCCAGCGAAACGGAGGCATTGCTGAGCTGACGCACGCCAACCGACGGTTTCCTTTCGAAGCCGGCGAACACGAATGCATCCGGCGTCGGCGGAATCAGCTGGAAGTTAACGATCGTATTGGGGCGGGTCACCGCCACCGCATCCGGCAGCGTGGTGATGTTGTACAGGCCATCGGCGGCATTGCCGCTGCCGTCGCTGGTCGGGACGGCGATCACGATCACGTTGATGAATGCCGGCGGGATATCGATTTTCTTGCTCATGCTGGTGTCGTCTTTCAGTTGTGGAGGGAAAGGTATTTCATGTAGAGCGGCTCCCGATATCCGATCCGGGACAATCGCCCGAGCGCTGCACTTGCCGCGGTCCTGCCCGACAGGCAGAGCCGCGACCTGACCCACGGGTCGAGGATACGGAAGTCTTCGGTGTCCGCCGCCTGTGCCGCGAGCAGCTGGCCCGCGCGTTCGCATCCCTGGCGCGCCAGGGCCGTGTCGCCCGCGGCACGCGCGATGTCCGCGCGCGTCAGCCAGGTATTCGCCAGCATGACCTTGGCCAGGATGTCGGAATCGTTGCGGGCGTGTATCCGTTCGAGCCGGCCCTGCGCCGTATCCAGCGCCTGCGCCGCCGCCGCGGCGCGGCCCTCGGCCAGCAGCGCGCCCGCGGTCTGCTGCAGCGCCATCGCCTCGTGCTTGGCCCAGGTCGTATTCTTCGGGTCGAGTTGCGTCAGCTCGGCGAACTTCTTGCGCAGCACATCGAGTTGCGCCAGTTCGCCTTCGACGCCCCCGGCCGTGGCCGTCAACCGCAGCCTGGACAGTTGTACGAACGCGAGGCTCTCCTGCCACACGCGGTTGTCCGGCGCGGCCGCGACGTTCGACCGCAGCAAGGCTTCGGCACGCCGGTAGAAATCGGCGGCGCTGTCCGCGTCGCCTTGCACCAGCCTGATCCTGGCAAGATGCTGGCATGCCTCGGCCAGCTTGTTGCTCCACAACGCGTCCCGCTGCGCCGCGCCGAGCAGGCCTTGCGCGAGTTGCGCCTGGCGTTCGTACAATGCCTGGGCCTTGTCCAGCCGGCCCATCACCTCGTTGGCCGAGCCGGCCCACGACATGCTGTCGGCGAGGTCCTTGGCCAGCATATGGTCCTGCGGCCGGGCGCCGGCCGCCTTGTTCTTGAGCTCGATCGACAGGCCGAATTCGGCCGCCGCGGCGTGCGCATCGCCGCGCTTGAGGGCGAGCGTGCCCAGGCTGTTGTGGGCATACGATTGTTCGATCCATGCGTCGACATCCTGCGGCGCCATGACGCTGACGCGGTCGGTGTCGTCGCGGTACTGCTCCAGGTACCTGCGCGCGTCCTTCCACTCGCCCTGGTCGAGCCGGATCTTCCCCAGCCAGAAGGCGTTCGTACCGCTTTGCTTGAGCAGTCCCGCGCTGCGCGGCGACGCCTGCAATTGACGTTCGAGAATCGCGCGCTCCGCCTGCAAGGCCTCGTAGGCGGCGCTCGGCTTGCCGCGCGCGATATTGACTTCGCTGATCACCTGCAAGGCCTTGGCCCGATGGGTCAGCGACGCGGCGTTCAGGGCCTCGCTGCCCGAGCCGGCGAGATATCCCATCGCCTTGGCGCTGATGTCATCCAGCAGGTCGAGCCTGCCCGAGGGCCGCAGCTTGTCGGCAAATTCCCCCAGCATGAAGCCCATCAGGTCCTCGGCTTCGATGCGCCGGCGCTCGGCGGCCTGCCTGGCACGGGACGCACTGACGCCCGCCACGGTGGCGACGACGGCCAGGGCGGAAATCAAGATGAACAGGAACAGGCGCATCCGTTCGCGCAAGCGCGCCTTGTGCCGGGACGCCCGGATCAGCTCGACCTCGTGGGCCGTCAGCGACATGGCCGGCATGGCCAGCATGCCGCGCGCCTCGTCGAGCTGGGTGCCGGGCGGCAGCAGCAGGTCGGCCGGGCGCCCGCGCCCGATCCAGCGCGCGGTCGACTGCGCCACCCTGGCCCGGATGCGCAGGCTGTCGCGGTGCTCGGCGATCCACTGCGCGACCCGCTCCCAGCGCCGCAGCAAGGATTCGTGGGCGATCCCGAAGCCGGCCTCCTCGCCGACCAGCTCGCTGACGAACAGGCGCGCTTCCACCAGCGCGCCGACGAGCTCGCGCTCGGCCTGCGACTTCAGCGCCGCCCAGGGCGCGCGCCGGCTGGTGACCCGGTCGTCGTCCGCACTCACCGTGAGCAACAGGGACAATACCCGGCCGAGGGCCGCACGCGGCGCCGCGCCGAGGCCGGCCACGACATCCTCCGCGCGCACGCCCAGCACCCCGTCCAGGCCGCCCAGCCGGCGGTAGGCGTCGATGCCCAGCTCGCCCCCGGGACCGCGCAGGCGGTACAGTTCCTGCAGGGTGTACTGGAGCAATGGCAGCGCGTCCGGACTGGCGGCGGCCGCCTCGCACAACACGTCGTCGAGCCGCTCGCGGGAGTCCGGGTCGGTTGCGAAAAACAGGTTCGCGGCCAGCGCCGGCAGCCGGATCATCTGCCCGATCTCGGCGCGGCTCGGCGGACTCAAGTCGACGTGGGCGCCGTTCGCCTTGCCTTCCAATAAGACCGGCGTCTCCGCGATGCGCGGGTAGAAATCGTTGCGGCAAGCAAGCACCAGCAGCACGCGGCCGCTACGCGCCAGCCTGTCGAGCGCCGCCATCAGGGCGTCGCGCTGGTGCGCGGTGATGTGGGGCTGGGCGAAGACCGCTTCGAAGCGATCGATCACGAGCGCCACCCGGGCCCGGTCCGGCGTGCGTCCGAGGGCCTGCTCCAGCAGGCCGGCGACGGCCGCGGGATCGCTCTCCAGCAGCTGGCCCAGCCGATGCGCACTGTAGCCGTCGAACAGGCCGGCGCCGTCGAGCTGCCAGTCCAGCATCGCGCCGCCGAGTCCGGTGAACAACTGCCCGTCACTCAGGTCACCCAGGTCGATCACCGCGCTGTCGCGAACGTCCAGGCCACCCTCCCCACGCGCCAGCGCCGGCAGCAAGCCTGCGCAAATGAGCGAGGTCTTGCCGGAACCGCTCGGTCCCAGGACGAGCTGGAGCGCGCGACCGACCTGCACCTGGCGCACGAGCGACTCGACCAGCACCGTGGTGAGCTCGGCGCGGCCGCAGAACACCGCCGCGTGGTCCGCGTCGAACGCTTGCAGTCCGCAAAACGGCGACCCCGCCACCCAGCTGCCCGGCGCCGGCGCGCCCGCCGCGTTGGCGATACTCACCTCGGCAATGGCGCGGTAGCCGCGCTTGCGGATCGTCTCGATGAACAGCGGTTCGGTGGCGCTGTCGCCCAGCGCGCGGCGCAACTGGGTAATCGTCTTGTGGACCGGATTGTCGCCGTAGATCGTGCTCCCCCAGCATTGCTCCAGCAACTCCTCCGCGCTGGCCACCTTCCCCGCCCGCTTGCAAAGCGCAACCAGCACATCCATGGCGCGCGGCTCCAGCTGGCGGCAGAGCGCGCCGTCCCGCACGGTATTGCTCGCAGGATTTACCTGCCACGATCCAAACCAAAACATGCTGGCATTCATGGTCACTCGGCCGACCTCGCCACGCGGCAAGTCAACATTACTCCATAAAATCAATGACTTATGAATCGGAAGGTTTCCGGAAGGTTAGAACGACCCGGATCCGCATACAGTTTATCTCGTAGCAACAAATTTACGCAAAACAATTCTTTGTTTAATCATCAACAAAACGTTCCGATGCCACCTGCTCTCCTATCCTCCCCCGCGCACACGGCCTCCGGCCTGGCGGCGTCCGTCCGCGCGGATGGCTTTGCGCCGGCCGACGTCAGGCAGGCGCTCGCCCAACTCCTCGCAAGCAAGGAATTCTGCAAGGCACAGCGCACGAGCCGGCTGATCAGGTTCCTGATCGAGAAGGAGCTGGCGGGCGAAGTGAACGAGACCGGGGAATATGCAATCGGCGTGGAGGTGTTCGACCGCGACCCGCTCGCCTACAGCACCGCCGAAGATCCGATCGTCCGGGTCCAGGTCGGCCGCCTGCGCGATCGTCTCAAGGCGTACTACGCGACCAGCGGCGCGAAAGCGGAACTCCGATTCTCCATCCCAATAGGAAGCTACATGCCAATCATCAGCCGACATGACGGCGCCGAGAGCCAGTATCCCCGCGCGCACCTGCTGGGCGTTGCGCCGTTGACGAACTTCATCGTGGACGACCGCGGGGTTGCCTTTGTCCAGGGATTAAACGAAGAACTGTCGCACCAGCTATTCAAGGCATTCGGACAAAAGATCGTTTCACATACCTTCGCCCCGCCGCACGCCGCGCCGATGGCCCGGGTGCCGGCCCGGACCGCGGTCAGCCATGTACTGGAGGGCAGCGTACGCGCCAACGGCGACCTGGTCCGCACCTCGGTGCGCCTGGTCGATGCTGCAGCCGGCTGCATCGCATGGTCCGAGCAATTCGACCGCCGCATTCCCTTTTCCATCGATTTGCAGGAAGAGCTCGCCGTGGCCGTCTGCAGCGCACTCAAGCTGTACTTCGAGCAGGGCTAGTGGCCGCCGTGGTTACCGTTACGCCGGCACGAAGTTACCGTAACGATACTTACGCCCGGCCGACGCCTCCCATATAGTGAATTCACGGCAAACTGAGCAGGCTGAAAACATGGATATCAAACTCGACTTCCGCAACCGCTGCCGCGCCCGGCACGCGCCGACAGTCGTCATTTTCCAGGTGGACGACGACGATCCGGAAGCGCTCGCCGTGGCCTGGAAGGTCATCCGCAACTGCGCGCCCGGCTGGCACCATCCCTTCGTGTTCTCGACCGAACCGGAAATCAACGTCAGCGACCGGTATGGCAACCACCTGCCCAGGCATGCGGCCGCGAACGGGATGGTATTCGACCTGACGCCGCTGGTATGCGGGCGGCGCCTGGCGCGCGACCGGATGCCAGGCAAGAGCGACGAGATCGTCTTACGCAACAGGCTCGCGCACGGTGGCGTCGACGTCAACCTGTACAGCAACGGATTGCTGCTGGCAAGAAAGAGTCAGGTCGGGCCGGGCAGGCAGGCCACCTTCCGCTTCGGTTCGACGCTCTGCATCGGCGTGGTTCACCACCAGGCCGAGGGGAGGACGTTCGCCCCCGATGCCGTCCTGACGGAATGCGTCGACGTCCCGCTGCGCGGCATCGCGAGCGCCGACCTCGTACTGGAACTGGACGACGAACGGGGCGGCGACGGGCCGGCCTACCGGTTCATCGTCGAAAACGTGGTCAGGGCCTAGCGCCAGGCGCCGGAGGCACCGTTTTATCAAGGTAGTGCAAGCACGGCCGGCGCATGGTGCGCCGGCTTTCCACTCAGGGAGAAAAGATGGACATCAAGCTTACTTATCGCAACAACTCGAACGACTTCGCCAAGTCGAGCATCGTGGTTTTCCAGAAGCTGGTCAACACCGACTACGACGAACTGGCGGTGGCCTGGAAAGTCATCAAGAACTGCGGCACCGGCGAGTACCACCCGTTCGTCTATCCGATGGAGATGGCGGTCGGCGCCATCGACAGCGACGGCAATTACTCGCAGCAGCTTCCGGCGACCAATGGCCAGGTTTTCAGCCTGACGGGTTCCAACTCCGGCAACCAGCTCAAGCCCATGGACGACGTCAGCGGCAACTCGCGCCAGGTCGACGTGCGCAATAACCTCGACTACGGCGCCATCCAGGTCGGCATCTACAAGGACGATCGCATGCTGGCCCTGAAAAGCAATATCTCGCCGGGCGAAAAAGCCATATTCCAGTTCCTGCCGACGATCTGGGTCGGCGTCGTCTCGGACGTCGAAGAAGGCGACGTGATGGATTCGGCCGTCATGTCCCAGAACAATACGGAACTCTCCCTGCTCGGCATCGCCAGCGCCGACATCGTCCTGAGCGGCGGCGGCAATCGCCCCTTCCGTTTTGCCTTGGAGAACATCAAGCGCGGCTAACCACGGTGGGCATCGGCGCCGGCCGGCGTCCGATGCCCGGCTTGTGCGCCCGCCCGGCGGTATCAAGGAATCAGGAAAGGCCAAGTCGATGTCAATCCATCAAGAAACATGGCCCGCCATGAACGGCAGGCTCATGTTCGATTTCATCATCAACGTGCGGGCATTGTGCGCCACGGTCCGGATTTACCAGAACGCGATGAAGGACGACGTCCGGACCGTGAACCTGGAGGGCACCGAGCCGCAAGCCGTCGAGCTGGATTTCGCCAACGGTGCCCGGATCAACGGCTCCCTCAACCTGAAGCGCGCCCAGTCCCCGACCCGGCCGCAGGGCATCGAGGTCCATGGCTACCTGAACTTCCACGACCATGCGGCCCAGCCCAAATGGTCGTTCGACGGCATCCTGCTGGTCGCACCGGATCGGTCACCCTCCGCTTCTACCCCGTCCGTCCCGCCCGCCCAGCCGATCTCCGCGGCCGCGCCGGACACGCCGGACACGCCCGCTGCGCCGCATGCGCCGGATTCACGGGATGCGGCCGACGCGTGCACCGACGCCGACGCGCGGCCCGGCGCCGCCTCCGCCCGTCCGCCGCGCCAGGTGCCGGGCCTGGTCGAGCTGTTCCCCTATATTTATTTGCGACAACACCAAGAGCCCGACGCGGATGCGCGCAGGCGCGGCTTTGCCGACATGCCCGACAAGTTCGCCGAGCTGCCGTTCCTGGCCGAGCTGGCGGGCGCGACCAGCGCGGTACAAATCAAATCAATCGCGCTTCAATTCATTTCGGGAAAGGACAGCTTCGACGGCCAGTTCGTTGCCGACCCGGACCAGCTGCAAGGCCCGATCGCGCTGTTCCGGACGGTACCCGCCCTGGTGAACGCGAACGGGCATGCGCCCAATGGCCTGATCGAGATCCTCAGCACGCACTTCGGACGCACGCCCGCCCAGATGCAGGCGTCCCTCGCCGCCCCCGATCACGTCGCCAACATGGCGCGCATCTGGCAGAGCTATTTCGCGCTGCTGCTCAGCGACGACTTCGACGACGCGCTGCTGGCCGGCCTCGGCAAACTGCTGCTGACCGCGCATCTGCTGGACTACCTGTTCAATCCATTGCCGGGCAGCGGCGGCGTGGACCAGCCGATGCTGCGCGACCTGCTGGATGCCTCGATCGTGCTCCCCGGGGCGATCTTTCCGTCGCCCCCGGTGAAGGGCGGCGCGACGAACGGATCCGCCGCGCCCGCCGGCGTGGGCGAACTGCAGATGACCCGGCACCGTTTCCTGCGGCACGAACTGGGTGAAGTGGCGCACATCGAAAACGTCATGCCGCGGGAGCGCAAGGAGATCGCGCGCCGGCGCCTGCAGGGGCACGTGGACACCGAGCTCGGCCACAGCAGCGAGAACGAGGCGCGCCTGGCGCAGTCGCACGCGACCCGCCACGATCTGCGCGAACAGACCCTGAAGGCGACCGCCGAACAGGCCGTACGGAACCAGTACGACGATTTCAAGACCAGTTACGGGCCGCCGACAGAAGCCACCCTGAAGGGCGTCTGGACGGAATGGACGCTGCAGGGCAAGAAGCCCGGTTCGGACGACGTCAGCAGGTTCGCGCGCGACGTCCTGGCCCGCAGCGTCAGCAACATCGCACGCGACGTGACCCACTCGCGTTCGCGCAGCGTCTTCGGCCAGCTCGAGGAAAGCGTGACCAGCGTCATCGACAACAGCCAGGGCCAGGACCTGCTGATGTGCGCCACGCGCTGGGTGAACACGGTGTACGAGGCGAGCGTCGACAGCTACGGCAGGCGCCTGATGGTGGAATTCATCCTGCCCAGCCCCGCCAGCGCCTGGATCCGCCAGCGCCGCGGACGCGGCCCGGCGGCCCTGCCGGTCGCACCGGCGCAACTCGGGGTGAGCTCGTTCGCCGCGGTCGACGCCGGCAATTACGCGGGCCTGGCCGCCACCTATGCCGTCACCGACCTGTCGCCGCCGCCCGCCGCGCGGCGCCTGTCGCTCACCATCATCCCGGGTGACGAAAAAGTGATTCCGGTCCCGCCCGGCTACGAAGTGTCGGACGCCGTCGTCAACTGGATCGGCGACGTCGGCCAGCCACAGCCGGTGATCCTCATCGGATGCGAAAAATTCCAGCCTGGACAGCCGGCACAGGCACGCAGCTTCGGCCAGCAAACCGAGATCGCGATTGCAGCCCTCGCCGGCACCGCGCCCGCGCCGAATCCGGCGCCGGTGCCGGCGCCCGCGCCCGCGGTCCAGGATCCGCCTGCGCCGGTCCCCGCACCACCGCCCGGTCCCTGGCCGGCGCCGGTCTCGATGATCAATGTCGACATCCTGTGCACGCCGAGCGCCACCGCACTCGACGAATGGCGCATCAGGACGTATGCGGCGCTCCTGGCGGGTTACCAGCGTCAGGTCGAGCAAAGTTTCCGTGAACACGCCAGCACCGCCGGTGCGGTCCATCCGCAGGCGTCGCGCCAGGGTTCGCGCCGGATCGAAAAGCGCGAGCTCAGGCGCGGCTGCATCCAACTCCTGCTGCAGGATGGACTGGCCCGCGGCGCCACTGCCCAGGACAGCCCGCAACTGCCGGCCCCGTTCACGCTGCAGTTCCTGAGCGATGCCCTGGAGTGGAACGAGATGAACGTCCGCTACCATGGCGACGCGGGCAACGCGGAAGACCTGCCGCTGCGCGAACTCGACGAGGGCGGCGAACGGAGCATGGATTCCTTCCTCGACGCCGAGCTGGCCAGGGTCATGGTACCGGCCGACCCGCGCACGGTGCTGCCGCTGCTGTACCTGCTGGGTTCGGGCCGCTGCTGGCGCCTGGCGAGCGCGCTGGCACCGGTCCACGCCGAACACGTCGGCCTCGCGCATGCGCTGAAACAGCCCGAACCGCCCGGCGCGGCGCCAGCCTCACCGTGCTGGGAAGTGGTGGTGCCCACTGCCATGCAAGCGCTCGATACCGGGTTCCGGATCGCCGCCCCCGCCAGCGGAGAAAACACGTGAGCCGCCCCCCTCGTGGCCATCATCCGGCCGAACCGTTCGAAACCGGTTTCGGTGCCGTCCCGGTCGGCGCCGTCGTCGCCTTCGCGGGCAAGGCCGGCGGCGGACAGGACGGGCTCGACAGCGTGCTCGCGGCCTGGGGCTGGATGGTGTGCGACGGCCGGCAACTGGCGATCGGGGACTATCCCGAATTGTTCGCCTTCATCGGCCATCATTACGACCGGGGCGCCCAGGACGGCACGTTCCACCTTCCCGACTACCGCGGCTATTTTTTGCGCGGTGTCGACGGCGGCGCGGGCAACGATCCGGATGCCGCGGACCGCATCGCGGCCGGCACGGGCGCCACGCCCGCCGACGTCGGCTCGCGGCAAGCGGACGCGCTGCGCAACCACACCCACGGCATCGATCCGGCCGGCGCCGACACTGCCGCGACTGCCGGCTCGCCGGCACTGGTCAAGACCAAGATCGCGACCGCGGGCCCGTCCGCAATCAAGCCGCCCGACGGCGTCAGCGCCCGCGAGACGCGGCCGCTGAACATCTCGGTGCATTACCTGATCAAGTTTACCGTGCGCCCTCACCGGCCGCGGCACGCCCACCCGCATTCCATTTTCCCAGGAGCCTGACATGAGTTATAAAAACATCCAATTCTTCGCCTATGTGCTCAATACGGGTTTCGGCACGGCCAACGGCGCTCAGGTCTACCTGGGCCTGGACGACCCCGCCGCCGACATCAAGGCCCGCTGCGCCCTGATGCAGCGCGCGATGGAAGCCGCCCGCCAAAGCACCAACGCCGGACCGGACACCCTCAAGGTGTTCATGGCGCCCGAATTCTTTTTCCGCGGCGTTACCGGCGCCTACGAGATGTCGCATGCGGTGGGCGACGCCAATCCCGGACCGGACGCGGTCAGCGTGGTCAGTGCATTGCAGCAGTTGGCGTCCGATCCCCAATGGGCGGACTGGCTGTTCGTCTTCGGCAGTATCGTCGGCAAATCGGCCCCGGATGCGCCGAACGGCAAGCAGGAAGCCTACAACGTGGTGCTGGTGCAGGCCGGTGGCCAGGCGAACGCAGGAGAACAGGGCGCCAGGGTCGTCCTGAAAGAGTGGAAGTCGACCATCGACTTCATCACCCGTCCCGCTGTCCTGCCGGCAAACACGCCCGCCGGCATGTTGTATGACGATATGGTCGAGTACATGAGCTCGTCCGCGGCCAGCTGGTATGCGGAAAATGACAAGCTCAACGGCGCGGTCGGCAGCGATACCCAGCAGTATCCGTACGACGGCGGCGGCATTTTCCCGAGTTCCGGACTGACCTTCGGCCTGGAAGTCTGCCTCGACCATCTCGAGGGACGGCTGTCGGGCGCGCAACTGCCCGGCGAGCCGCAGATACAGGTCCAGCTGGTGCCGTCGTGCGGCATGGATCTCCGGGCCGCGAGCCTCGTCATCGGGCCGAGCGGCCTGATCTTCGGCTGCGACGGCCTGGGCCGAGGCGCCGCGGCCTACCAGGTCGCCGGCAACGCGATCGTCACGATTCACTCGTCCGTGACCGCCCTCGACGCGAGCGACCTGCCCGCCGATGGCGGCGGCGCGCCGGTGGCCATCGCGAGCCTGTTCCCGGTCGGCGCCGCGACCGGCAGGTGCGGCGTCCGTCCCGCGTTGAATACGGCCGATGCGGGCGCGGTCGCCGGCGCGATCGTGACCTACGACCCGGTCGCGGTCCCGCAGCCGGCGGTGGTGCCGGGCCAGATCAGGACATGGGTCTGGAACTGGCCGGACATCCAGGTTCAGTTCGCGCTGTTATATGACGGCGCCGGCATATTCGAGCGCCTGCTGTGCCGCATGGTCAGCACGACGTTCCAGTTGAACCGCTTCTGGTATGCCGTCCCCGACAGGGACAAGGTGACGATGCGCGGCACCGACACCGACGGCATGGAGGGCACCGTCGCGTTGCGGCGCGTCGCCGGATCCAATCCCTACCATTACGGCATCGAGTGCACGGCCAATCTCGGCGATTTCCAATTCTCGGGCATCGCATTCGAGTTCGACAGAGAGATCGACACGACCCCGGCAACGGTGGGGTTCACCGCTGTATAACGCACGGCGATTGCCCGACACGCACCATGACGATCCGCATCGATCCACAGGATTTTCTTTCCTTCGCACGCCGGCCCGCGCCTGCCTACGCCGGCGCGTTCGATCACGCGCAGGCGGTGCTCGATCGCTACGGCGTCACGAACAGCGTTCTGCGGCTCGCGCATTTCACCGCGCAGGTCCTGCACGAGACGGGCGGCCTGCGCCTGACGACCGAAAACCTGAACTATCGCGCGCAACGATTGCCCGTCGTCTGGCCGCGCTATTTCGGGCCGGGCGGCGCGCTCGATGCGGATGACTACGCCATGGCGCCGGAAAAGCTGGCGAACACGGTCTACGCCGGCCGCATGGGCAACACGGCACCCGGGGATGGGTTTGCCTACCGTGGACGTGGGCTGTTGCAGCTGACCGGCAAGGACAACTACCAGTTCGCGGCACATGCGCTGCACGACGGCCAGGACGGCGCGCCCGACCTGGTGGCGGACCCGGACTCGGTCCTCGCGTCCGCATGGGCGCTGGCGGTCGCGGCGGCAACGTGGGAGAGCAAAGGCTGCAATCACTTTGCCGACATGAACGACATCGCCCGCGTCACCCGCGCGATCAACGGCGGCGCCGTCGGACTGTCCGAGCGGACCGCCTGGTTCCGCCTGGTCTACCGCGCGTTCTGGATGCTGGAGCGGCAACGGCCGTGAGCCCGCGCGGGGCCGTCGCGATCGGGCAGTACCGGGCAACCGGCAACTTTCCAGGTTGACGTCCCCTTGCAACGCGACGTCCAGATCGGGTATCGGCATATTCATTTTGCCGTCGCTGACGTTGGTGATGCTCGTGAGCGTGTCGAACGCCTTTTCGTAACGCAGCATTACCGGATCGCGCACGCCAGGCACTTGCACGGATCGTGCAGCAGATGGATTGCCGATGAGGGTGCTCGCCCCGTCGGTCTCGGGGGCGAAAAACGTACACGCAATACAATTCGACCGGATGTCTCCGGTTCTTGATACGCCAATGGCGATGCGCTAATTGGATAACGGTGTCTGCCATAACCCCGCGCAGGCCCAGCGGTCGCATGTCGACTCACACGGTATCAACAAGGGCAAGACAATCCGCCTTCGAACCCGTTACGCCCGCCGCGCCGCGCGCTACCGGTTCGCAATACGGAACCCGCTGCCGGACGCCCAGGCAGGACGATGCTGTCCCGCCTCCCCAACCATGACAAGAAAGTAATCAGATGATGTTCCGAGAAAGATCTGCCATGCGGCGCCTGCTGCCGCGCTGCGCCAGGGCCGGCCTGTGGCTGGCCGCCCTGCTCGGCGCGGGCTGCGCCTCGGTGCCGGAGCACGGCGCGCGTTCGCCTGTCCCGCACGATGCGCCGCAGGGCTCGCCGATGCGCTCTGCCGCTGCGTCGCAGGCCGCGCGGCACGAACGCCTGACGCTGCTCGCAAGCCGCTACGGTGTCTGCGATGCCGACGTCGCGGTGAGCCGCAAGCGCGAACTGCAATTCGTCGACGCCGCCTACGGTTGCGCCGATTACGCTTCGGCAAATCAGGAAAACGTGTTCCAGGCAGCCTCGCTCGGCAAGCCCGTGTTTGCCTATGCCGTGCTGAAGCTTGTGCAGCAAGGGAAACTGGACCTGGATGCGCCGATCGTCAACTACCTTCCCGGCGGCTACGCGCGCCGGTACGCCCCATGGCTCGCCGATTCGCCGGTCGACCGGGTGTCCGATCCGGCGCTGGCGTTGGTGACGGTGCGCATGGCGCTGAACCATACCTCGGGGCTGCCCGGCTGGACGAACGGCCCCTGGTCTTCGGCGGCAAACCCGGGGCCCGATGGCAGTACTCGGGTGAAGGCTGTACCTTGCTGCAACGCGCGGTCGAACAGGTCGCCGGGGAGAGTTTCGGCGCCTTCATGCAGCACACGGTGTTCGGCCCGCTCGGCATGACGCACAGCGCCTACACGCGCGAGGCCAGGCTCGAGAAGTACATCGTCCCCGCGACGAACGAGCATGGCCTCTCGCTGACGCTTCCGGCCCTGCCCGAGCCGTTCGCGGCCTTCACGCCCTACACCAGCGCGCGCGACTACGGCCGCTTTCTTGCAGCATTGCTGAAGGACGAACGCAGTCTGCACCAGATCGTGGCGTCGCCCGTGCCGGTCGACGCCAGACTGGACTTGAGCTGGGGGATCGAACGCCGCCAGAGCGACGTGTTTCTTTGGCATTGGGGCAACAACCCCGGTTACCGGGGCTTCGCGATGGTGTCGCCCGAGTCGGGCGACCGCTTCGTGATGTTCACCAACAACGACCTGGGCATGGCGCTGGCGCGGCCGGTCGGCGAGGAAGTGCCGGGCGGTTCCCATCAGGTGTTCCGCTTTCCCCTGCTGCGCGACGGACTCGACAATCTGATTTGCGACGCGCTCGACGTCTGCCCCTGAACCGGAGCGAAACCGGACGGGGCGGACGAGATGCCGCGCACTCACTCAAACAGTGCCACACCAGGCAGACCGTAAGCCCCGTGCCTCAGCGCATCACATCGCTGCACAAACTGAAACAGCTGGGCGCTGACTTCGGCGTCATCGTGTGCAACGTGGCACACATCCACTTGGACGAAATCGTGAACAACGTGCCGCTGCCCCTGATTAACATGGTCGACACCGGCGCGGCCCATGCCGGTGCGCTGGGACTGGGCGACCAGAAAGTCGGGGGTGCACGCGCGCTATTTCGAGCGCATGGGCATCGAGCTCGTCGAGGTCGACCTACAGCGGCACAGGCTGCGGCTGCGCCGCACACGCCGCCTGTGTCGCGTCCTGCCAAAGGACAGTTTGCACGAGGTGTATTTCGAATTTCTGGACGATGGGTCCCTGTTCACCGCAGCCATCCTGAAAAACTGAGCGCTCGCGCCCATCTGGAAAGATGCTGACCTGGAGGTGGTCAGCGGTGGTACACGCTTCGGCGCTTAGCGGCCTCGTGTCCGTGGGGCATCGACGGAGGCACCCAAAACGGCCCCCAAAATCGTTGGCTGATCTTGGACGTCGTGCAACGTTGTAGGTTGACGCGCTGCTGTGCTGCCGCTTAGCTTGTTCATTTGTTACTCTGAATTGGACAGCTCAATCGGAATATAGCCTTTCGAAGTCGTCCCCCTTGAGGCCGGGCCACTGTCTCGGAATACAGTGTTTCGACGTTGACTCGTCGGTGCGTACAAAGTCGTGCGGAATGAAGTTACTCATGTTGGTGGTCACCAGCAACGTATCCTCGCGCAAGCAAATGCCGGCGGGCTCGTCGCCGACGATCCACGAGCCGATGACCGGATAATTGCCGTCGAAATCGGGTAGTTTGTGTAACGCCTGGTAAACATAGCCCTCGCGGCCATACCGGCCGTCGTCTTGCGCGATCACGTTCCCGTTTTCGACTAGCAAGATGTTCGCTCCCTCGCGGGAATAGAGCGGCTTTTTCGCATATGAGCTCAGAAGTCCTGGCTCGAAATACGCGGGCAGCAAATTGGGATGGCCGGGATACAGCTCCCATAGGATGGGGAGGATGCCCTTACAGGACAGCACGGATTTCCACATCGGCTCGATGAAGCGCGTCCCGCAAGAGATCGTTTTCGGTCCGAAGTCCTCCCGCATCATCCATTCCCACGGATATAACTTGAACAATGTGGCGATCGGCGCGTCGTCTTCGTCGACGAACGTGTTCAATCCGGCATTCCAGCCCAGTTTCTCGATCGCGATGTGCTGCACGTCGAAGCCGGCCTGTTTCGCGGTGTCCATCAGGTAATGCACGCATACCCAGTCTTCTTCGTTGTCGGCGACGGACGCAAAATAGATCCGGCCGTCCGGACTGCGCAGCGCATTCCACTGTTGGACGAGGCGCTCGTGCAGCGAATTGAATTGGTCGTGGTCCGGGAATTTTTCCTTCATCCAGTGCCATTGCGCCACTGCGGATTCGAGCAGCGAGGTCGGCGTGTCGGCGTTATATTCCAGCAGTTTTGGTTCGCTCACGCCGTCATACGCCAGGTCGAAGCGGCCGTACAGGCTGAATTCGTTGCGCGCGAACGAGCGTTCGATTGCTTGCCAATACGTGGCCGGGATGCCTAACTCGCCCAGGCGCTTCGCCAGGATGACGTGCTTGACTGCCTGGATGCACATGCGGTGCAGCTCAAGCGTGCGCGCTTCCAGCAAATCGATCTGCTCGCTGGTGAAGCGATAGCAGACGTCCTCGCACCAGTAGTCGTCCCAGGCGTGGAAGGACAGGCCGATCGCTTCCAGTTTGGCTGCGTAGTCTGGTCGCGGACTGATGGTCAATCGCTTCATTTCAGCCTCCTCCCGATTCGCCGCCACCACCGCCGTGTCCACCGCCCTCGCCGCCATGCGCGGTTGCACCGAAGCCGCCGCGCACGACGGCCACCGACTCGCTGCCCGTCGCATGCGCGGGACCGCCGCGGCTCGCTTCGCCGTCCGTGGCTGGGCGGGCTTCGCCGTTCTCGATGATCATCGGTTGGCCCAAGCCGCGGTCCCAGTAATAGCGCGGCCCCGCGTAGACGGCGCCGCCGCCATGGCCGCTGGAGGTCGAGTTGCACCAGTTGCCGCTTCCCCAGTCCTTGCGGCAGTCGTCGACGCTGGCGTACGTGTCCTGTTTGGCCGTCGTGGGCAGATCATCGGTCTTGCCACAACCTGTCAGGGCCGTGAATGCGCCCAGCAAGATGAGCGGCACTTGCTTCGAATGCTTCATTCGCTCTCCCAAAAATCCTGAATCTGCAAATCCGGCCTGCCGCCGGCTGACCAGCGGGTCTCCAGGCCGAAGAGCTGGCCGAGGAAGGGGCGGGCTGCGTGCATCACGCAGCTCGCGTCCATGTCCTCGGCCTCGACCACGCCTGCCGTCGGATGGCTTAGCATCCATGCAAGCGCGCCCACGATGCCGCCGACGACTTGCATCGTCGTCGCGCTGTTATGGAGTGCGATCTGCCGCGCTTCCGCTAGCGACAGCACGGAACCAAACCAGTACGCGCCCTGCTCCCGGATCAATAGGACGCCGAGTTCGTCGGCGCCGGACACGAGCGAGTCGACCATTACCGTCTTCAGCGCCGGAGGCCGTAGGCCGTCATTCCCCCAGCGCGCCAGGCTTTCGCAGGTCTTCGGCGCCGGACGGTAGGCGTAATACACGGTGGGACGATAGGCCATGGCGCCGTCGGGAGAATACGTCGCCAAGAAGTCTCCGATCGAGTGGGCTTCATGGTGCGTGATCAGCCAGGCCCGCTGGTCGCCAACCGACGGAACCCAGCTCTTCACCTGCGTGCGCACGCCGGCAGCGTCTAGCATGACGCCGCTGGTTGGCGCATCGTCGATGTACGCCGCGCCGGGCGGAAGGCGGCTTTCATGCGTGCCCCACGAAAGTTCGGCATGCTGCCTCGCTTCCGCCATCAGTCCGTCGACCGACCAGGTATTGGCGAACTCTCCTGCGCGCAGCGGCATGCCATCCGTTTGCGAGTCGCGCTCGGCGATCTGGACCGCTTTGACGCCCAGCGTGCGCGCCAGCGCCGACGGCGCCGCGTCGGGCGCCAGTCCTTCACGGATCGCCAATTCGCACAAGGCGAGCTTGATGAAATGCGATACCAGGCCGGGATTGGCGCCGTGAGCGATCACGCAGGTCGGCTTCCCTTTGCCTCTCCTAGACAGCGCTTCGTGCCGCAGCCAGTAATTGGTGGTGTGAGCGATCGGGTGACGTCCCGCATCGTAGCCGCCGGCCCAGGGCTCGACGCAGGTATCGAGATACAGCACATCGTGCTGCTGGCACCAGTCGATCAGCGAGACCGTCGCGACTTCGACTGACAGATTCAGCAGGATATCGTCGCGTCCGAGGCGTCCGTCGAGCGTCGCGTACAGGTTGTCCTTCGTCAGCGGCGTCACACAAAAGCCGATGCCGAACGAGCGCGCGACGCCGGCGCCTCGTTCGTCGGCCGTGATGACGCTGACGTTGTGCGGATCGAGGTCCGGATACTGCGCGAACAAGACAGGCGTCAGTGCCTGTGCGACGGTGCCATATCCAACGAAGAGTATTCTGCGGTCTTTCATCTGGAACGAAGCTATGCAAATGCGGAATCATGGAGCTTCGGCATCCATGCCTCCACCTCCTTGCAATTCAGTCTACGCGCGGACACGTAAAGGTAGTGTAAAAAACACCTACAGCCCTTCCGTCCCGGGCAGATCGCCTGCCGTGCCAAGACAGACAGACCCAGTTGTCGGCCTTGCCGCGTAGCGTGAAGCGGTAGGCCGTGTCCTCGTCCTGTGAGTCCAGATTGACCGATTACGGAAGTTGCCTCCGGCGATTGTACCGTATGGGTACGCCCATGCGAAATCGCGCCAGTGAGCAGGTCGTCGAGCGGGAGATAGAGTGACTGGCGCAGAGCCAGGACAATGGCTTCCTGGGCATGGCTCAAGGTCGCATGAAGCGTGTGAGCGCGGTGCGAGCGATCCTGTACATCGTCGCGTCCCAGCCACTTCTGTGCAGTGGCTCGCGTGATGTTGAAAACCTTGGCGGCTTCTCTGGAATACAGGCCGGAATCCTTGATCTCCTGGCGGATCTTCGGTGTGGTACGGGCCTGCGGGTGAATGCGTGAACTCATGCTGCCAACTGCTCCTGGTGCGAGTGAATGCCGGGACTGCTGAACCCAGCAATCAGGTCGCCCAGCATAGCCTTCGCACGAAACAAA
>NZ_LMCY01000016.1:56351-115041 GCF_001425685.1 Massilia sp. Root335
CCTAAACACCTAATCGAGTGCATTCGCTGATCGCATAACACGACTGCACGCGGTACAGGACGAGCAGGCCGAAGCCCTTGGCAATGCGGCGGCCGTCAACCTGAACAATTCGAATATGTCCACTTATGGCGTATTGCGATTTTTCGGCTCACCGCACTGTGCCGGCCGCAGAAGATAACCTAAAAAGTTGGAAGCAAGGATTTTTCATTACGAATTTTGCTATCAGGAGGATCAACTTTCAGTTCGTTACAATTAATGACAATTGAAAGAATTCTAAAATATATATTGGCGCCAAGTTTTCGGTTCCAAGGAAGCGCTGGGCTGACGAGGTACATCGCACGGGAACGATAGAAGTTTATTTTTCCTCAATTGTCATGAATCGTCCGGGCGCATGAAATCGCGCTACGTGATGAAGTTAAAACTCTGCCCAAGACAGGCAACAATAAAATTCACGAAAATATCCCTTTTTTTCTAGTCCATATATTCAGCGCACGGAAGATTGGCTGAAGATGCAATGTCTGGCATCCGGATTTTTACGACCATTCACTACTATTCCCGCACCGACAAATGATTCCAAAAAGCGATGTCAATCTGCCTGCATCGGATAACCTCGGGGCCATCAGCGAGTCGAGAACCCGGGCACCAGTTGAAGTCCGCTGGGCCTTGAAGCTGCTCTGGCTGGCCCTTGCGCTTAGCGTCGTACAATATTTATTTTTCCTGCCGGTTGCAATCAGCATCCTACCAACCGGTCCTGGTGCACATGGTCCTGGCATCTTTAGCCTAGCTTTGCCATTCGGCGGGTTTGCGTTCGGTGCTTACCTGAATATCGAGATCGCGCGCCGAAAGAATTGGGCACGCATTATCAAGTTCTTGATTGCGGCGGCAAGTCTCGGTGTCCAGTGGGCATTTTCACCTGGGTTGACAGGATTCGAATACATTACAGCGGGTGCTCCACCGGCACTTAGTTTTGCCGCCCTATATTTGCTCTTCCTTACTTCGGGCCGTCGGTGGTTTCGGCGGGCATCATTGCACCCGGCAATCTGATTTGTAAAATCAAAGCAAGTTTTTATACTTTTCGATTAGTTAATTTTATATTAATATTTTTTAGGCCTATGATGCGTCATACTCTTGCGTTCCTGCTGGTTGCGTCCATTTTACCGACGATGGCTTTCGCCGCCTCATCCGACTCATCTTGCGACCTGGTGGACCGCGAAGCACTCGTCGCGTTCAAGCTGGAAAATTCCACGTCTAAAGCGGAGCACAAGGACGTACCGGAAACGAAAGGCGCGGCAAACCCGGGCATCAACATCTGTACCATCACCGCCCGGGACGCACCGTTGCCGTCTCTCATCGTGACGAGCGCTGCGCTTCCGCAGGGTGCCAAGACGGTCAAGCCGTCCTGCAAATGGCAATCCATTCCTGGAGTAAGCGTGGACGTCGGCATTTGCAACGCAACCGTCAACCATAAGTTCGTATCATTCGCCCTGTCGACGAAAACTACATCCGATAAAAACATGCTCCCGCTGCAAGTCGAACGGCTGGTCAATCGTCTTTCGGCGGCCGGCTCGCACTGAACGCCAGGCCAGTAAAAAGGATCATCGCGGCTGGCACACATGAGAGACGGAAGCAAAATGATGAGTTTTCGCCCCCCTGCACTGGAGATCGCCGGTCTCACGAAGCGCTTCGGCGGCATTCCGGCAGTGGATCGTCTGGACCTGACGATCCCGCAAGGCGAATTCCACGCTCTGCTGGGTCCGAACGGCGCCGGAAAGACGACGACTTTGCGCATGGTGGCGGGGTTGCTGAATCCGGATTCCGGGCGTATCCATGTTATGGGCCACGACATGATGAGTGAGCCTGGGCAAGCCAAGGCAAACCTGGCATTCTTGCCCGACGACCCTCTGCTTTACGGCAAGCTTCGTGCATTGGAATATCTGGAATTTGTCGCTGGCCTATGGGGTATCACACCCGATATCGCGATGCGACGGGCCGAAGAATTGCTGCGCCTTCTCGATTTGTGGAAGCACTCGGGCGAACTTGTCGAGGGTTATTCGCGCGGCATGCAACAGAAGCTGGCCCTCGCCGGCGCACTGATTCACGATCCCGTGGTGCTGATCCTGGACGAGCCTCTGACTGGGCTCGATGCTGCGGCCGCGCGGCTCGTCAAGGACCTGCTGCTCGAGATGGTCGCCCGTGGCGGCACCGTTATTCTCACGACGCACATTTTGGAAATCGCCGAACGCCTCGCGCAACGCATCAGCATTGTTCATCGAGGCCGGGTCATCGCCCAGGGCGGGTTGGATGAATTGCGCGCCGACGTTTCCGCTCAAGGCAAGCCAGACAGCACACTCGAAGAGGTGTTCCTGCAACTCACTGCGGGGGGTGAGACATGAAGTTGATGGCAGCAGCGCGCCCCGGCAGCACGCGCTGGCTGATCCAGCATGAGCTTCGGCTGGCCTGGCGTGGCTCGGATAAGCGCCGGCGAGTGGTGGTCGGCGCGGTCCTCGCCGCACTGTGGTTGGCCTTGCATGTCGGAGCCTACGTGCTGTTCCGGCGATGGTCAGGCGCCACAGGCACGCTGCCCGCATGGACGGCACAGATTCTGGGCGGTGCCACCTGGCTTGTCATCGGCGTGATGCTCTCCGGGGCAGTAGCTGGCTCGGTATCGGCATTATTCGATCGCGGCGACCTCGACATGTTGCTGTCGTCCCCCCTGCCGGCGCGCACTGTGTTCATGGCGCGCGGCCTGGGTATCGCAGCGGACGCCGGCAAGACACTCCTGTTCCTGTTGTCACCCGTGGTCAACGTAGGCGTGCTGTTCGGGTATTGGAACCTCCTAGCCGTGTACCTGACCCTGCCGTCGCTGGCCCTGGCGGTAACGGCGCTGGGCATGAATCTGTGCCTGGTCCTGGTGCGCCTGGTGGGTGCGCGCCGCACCCGGAGTCTGGGCAAGATCCTGGGTACCATGGTCACTACCGCGACATTTCTATTATTTCAGTTGCGGCAAATATTCGATGCAACAACGACGGAGCATCTGGTTGCCGCGCTGACCCGCTGGGCCGCGCCGGGTGGTCCGCTTGCGCCGGACAGCCTCCTGTGGCTTCCGTCACAGGCCATGGGCGGCGCGCCATTGCCCGTGTTGGTCATGTTCGTCGCGGGACCGGGCATCTTCTGGCTGACCGTGCGATTGACCCACCATCGCTTTCTGGCCGGCACGCAGGAGTCGGTGACCGGCAGCGCCGTGCGCACGCTGGCAACGCCCCAGTCGGAGACGATATGCTTCAAATCCGCTCTGTGGCAGGCCGTACTGAGGAAAGAATGGCGCCTGATCCGCAGGGAGCCTGTACTGATTTCGCAAACGCTGATGCAACTGACCTTCGTGGTCGTTCCGGTCGTGTACTCGAACGTGCAGCAGAATGCGGACTCGGCCACGTTGATGTCATTGCTAGGGCCGCTGACGGTATACCTAGCCGCATCGCTGGCAGGCAGCCTCGCGTGGATCACGATCGCGGCTGAGGACGTACCGGAATTACTGCACATGGCCCCGGTTTCCTTGTCCCGGTTGCGCTGGATGAAGGCCCTGGCTGCGTTGCTGCCCACCTGGGTGCTGGCGCTCCCGGCCGTGGCGTTTATCACAACGATCAATCTGCCGTCAGTACCGGGACTGTTGCTCTGCCTCGTGGGCGGCACGGTCTCAGTAGTGGCGACCCATATCTGGTATCCGATCCAGGCGACACGCGCGGACCTGGCGCGCGGTAAGCCCGGTCGAGGCGCGGTAACGCCGATCGCCGCCTTTGTCACGCTCGCCTGGGTGATTTCAGCATTCTGGCTGGCCGAAGCGCGAGCCTCTGCACTGTCGAGTCTACTGGCAGCCACGCTGGGATCCTCCGCCATCTGGATGCTGGGGCGCGCGCGGCGCGCGGATGAGAGGGATAGGACAGTCCGGTCGCGTTGAGTGATTGCGGCACAACCCCAACCAGGGCGGAGGTAGCGCTGCGGGTTGATCACGTTACGGAAAATAGAAATCATGATGCGCCCGTCACTGTCGAAAACATTCCCTTTGCTTTGGGTGCCGTCCGGTTATTTCACAATGGCACTGACTTCGATGACGCTGACAAGCGTGGTCGCGATCATGTTCAAGAATCTGGGCATGGACAATGCACAGGCGGCCGAGTATGCGAGCTGCCTGCTCTTCATCTATACGATCAAACCGTTGTTCGCGCCCATCGTTGAAATGTACCGTACCAAGAAGTTCTTCGCGCTATGGGCACAGATGGCAGTCGGCGTGGGCTTTGCTGGTGCCGCGCTGATCATGGTCCTGCCGAATTACATCACGTTCCTGATGATTGCTTTTCTGATCATCTCCTTTTTCGGGGCGACCCAGGACATTGCGTTCGATGGTGTCTACGTTACGTCGCTGAGCAGCAAGGTCCAATCGCTGTATTGTGGCGTTCAAAGCCTGAGTTGGAATATCGGTCCGATCGTCGCTTCGGGCGGTCTGGTCTACCTGAGCGGATGGCTGCATACGCACTCCTTTCATCACGACGCCACCGTGGCCGGGCCGGAATGGATCGAATCCTGGCGCATTATCTTCCTGATCGTCGGCGGTATTACGTTGGTGATGGCGGCCTGGCATTCGATCGTAATGCCGGATGGCGCACGTTCCCGAAATACGGGAACATCGATGCGCGACGCGTGGCATGTCCTGTGGGATTCATTCGTCACGTTTTTTCAAAAACCCGGTGCCTGGGTCATGATAGCGTTCGCCTTCCTGTTCCGCTCCAGCGTAGGGCTGCTTGAAAAGATTGGCCCATTCTTTATGGTCGATCCTGTCGCCAAAGGCGGACTGGGACTATCCAACGAATTATTAGGAATCGTCTATGGGACCGTCGGCCTTGGTGCATTTCTGTTTGGCTCACTGCTGGGCGGAATTTTCGTCACTCGGCGCGGTTTGCAGCCCTTCCTGCTTTTCCTTCTTTCATGCGCAGTGAATATTCCGGGCGTGGCATTCCTGTTACTGAGCATTTCACAACCGCACAACCTGATCATCATCACCGCCAGCGTCGCCATCGAGAAGTTCTTTTTCGGATTCGGCTCGGTCGGCTACATGATTTACCTGATGCAACAACTCGCACCAGGAAAATACCCGACCTCCCATTACGCATTTGGGACGGCATTGATGGCCCTGTGCATGATGGTGACCGGAGTAATCAGCGGCCACTTGCAACAGATGCTCGGCTATGTCAGCTATTTTACTGTCGTAATGCTCGCCACGATTCCATCATTTCTGGTTACCTGGTTCGCCCCATTCAACCAAGATGATGCGGTACGCTCATGAATCAGGGACCGTTGCAGAACCCTTGGGTCATCGCTTCAGGCAATTCGGATGCGCGGAATCTTGTCGTGTTTTAATCCTTGATTATGAAGATTTCCTGAGACGAGGGAAATAAAAATTCCGCAGTTATGTTTTTTAATAAAAAACGGAAAATATCTTGCTTTATTACAATCGGAGAGATTTTTATAAAATCTCACATCTATAGTAAATGCCGCAATCAGGTTTTTATGCTTCGTCCGTTACCAGGTTACAGGGCCGCATAGGACATGTTTGCGCCATTGCGGATTAAATCTTATCAGTAGCGTGCGAAATATCTGGATCATTCGAATATTTGCGCTTTACCGAAATTCTTCAATCCAATCTCAATTTGATCTTTTACAGGAATAATATTATGAAAATTTTGTCCAACACGAGGCTCAAATCGTTTGCGGCACATACGGCTGCGGCGGCAATGATTGCCGCTCCCATAGTTGCCCAGGCTGATACGTGCAGCACCGTTTGCTCGGTTGTCGCAGCCGGAGCTGGGAACATGGCTGCAGCCGACATCATGGCGACCGCTGCGGTCGCGTGTGCCGGCCTCGGCCCGATTGCTTCGGCTGCTTGTGTCTATGCGATCAATGGTGTTGCTGGTTCCGTGGGGGCTGCGGTCGCTATTCAGGCACTGAACGCTTGCCAAGCTGTCGCGTGCTGAAGCATCGAGACTAGGCCTGTTGAGCCTTAAATCAGGGAGCCGCTGACTCGATCCAACCGTAATCAATAGTTAAATTGATCAGCACTTCCTCAGGCAGAGCAGGCTTGCGGCGGCACGCTGGTGGCGCCGCTCTCACTACAGCCCATCGATCCTTCCATCCGCGTCATTCCGGTAGCGATGGTTTAATCAGTAGTCGTTGGTCATCGAACGAAATCGCAGTGAAATGAATTCTGCTTCAACTAACAAGTATTGGCGTCAGATCCGTGAACATTGGCGCGCCATCCTGGGGCCGGTAATTGCTGCGTCGGTCGTATTTGGCTTGGTACTGTATTTCAGCGTCCGGGCAACACCGCTATCGGCACCATCAACGGTCACGGTCGAACGGACCGACATCGTCCAGATAGTGCAGGCCTCCGGCTTGCTGCAGCCCAAGCTCAGGGTGGACATCGGCGCCCAGGTCAGCGGCCAAGTACGGCAATTGCATGTGCAGTTGGGCCAGACGGTGAAGACCGGCGCCCTGCTGGTGAGCCTGGACTCTGACAGCGGCCGCAACGCGGTGCAGCAAGCCGAGGCCGCCATGGCCCAGCAGGCGGCCACCGTCAAACGCACACGCATCGACCTCGAAGCCGTCCGCCGCGAAGCTGAGCGCCAGCGCAGATTGCTCGCAGGCGATGCCACCACAATTCTGGACAAAGAAAAAGCCGACACCGACCTGTCCAAGCTCGAAGCCGAGTTGCAAGTCCAGGAGGCCATGTTGCAACAACGGCGCGCCGACCTCGTCGATAAGCAATTGAAGCTGACCTTTACCCGCGTGTCGGCCCCCATCGATGGCGAAGTCGTGGCGGTCGCCGTGCAGGAAGGGCAGACCGTCAATGCGCTGCAGATGGCCCCGACGCTGCTGACGTTGGCCCAGATGCGAACGATGACCGTCAAGGCCCGCGTCGCCGAGGCCGAGATCGGCCTGGTGCGGGTGGGACAGACGGCGCACGTCACCACGCTGGCCGCGAACGGACAGCGCTACGAAGGCAAGGTGCGGGTCGTGCAACCCATCCCCGAGCGCATCGGCAACGCGTTGTTCTACAACGTGCTCTTCGACATCGACAATACCGATCACCAGTTGCTCAGCGATATGACGGTGCAGGTCGAACTGGACGTGGCCCGGGCCGATCAGGTACCGACCCTGCCCGTCCTCGCGCTCGACAAGCGCGGCAACGACGGCCGATACACGGTGCAGGTACTGGACGCCACGGGCAAGATCAATCCGCGCCAGGTACGCATCGGCATTCGCGACGACGCCCACGCCCAAGTGCTTGAGGGCGTGAAGCCGGGCGAACGCGTGCTGCTCACGTTACCGGCGGCTACCCCGAGCACGACCGTTCATTAAAACGCACATGATTTATCTGCACATGAGGGCGGCGACATGTCCCTGATCGAGTTGGAACGGGTCTCGCGGCATTACGCATCCGGTGGCGCGCAGGTGCGCGCGCTCGACGATGTGAGCTTGCGCATCGAGGCTGGCGAGATGGTCGCCATCATGGGCGCTTCGGGTTCGGGCAAGTCGACGCTGATGAATCTACTGGGTTGCCTGGACAAGCCAAGCAGTGGGCGGCTGTGCGTGGACGGCCACAACCTCCCCGAGCTCTCGCCCGACCAGACGGCGACCCTGCGCCGCGAAACCTTTGGCTTCATCTTCCAGCGCTATCATCTGCTCCCGCACCTCGACGCCGTAGGAAACGTGGAGTTGCCTGCGATTTATGCCGGCTACAACGGCCGCGAGCGGCACCGGCGTGCCATTTCTCTGCTGCAGCGTCTGGGCTTGGGCGAGCGCCTGTCGCACAAGCCTGCCGCGCTCTCCGGCGGACAGCAACAACGGGTCAGCATCGCCCGCGCCCTGATGAATGGCGGCCGCATCATCCTGGCCGATGAACCCACCGGCGCGCTCGACAGCGCCAGCGGCGCCGAACTGCTGGCGCTGCTGGGCGAACTCAATGCGATGGGGCACACGGTCATCCTCGTAACCCACGATGCCGAGGTGGCGTCCCATGCGCGACGTATCATCGAATTGCGCGACGGTCGCGTCGTGCGCGATGCCGCCATGACGACGGCGCCGCGCGCGGCCACGCCGGGCGAGGAACCTGCCCGGCTTTCGACAGCGCGTGGCCCCGCACACTGGCTGGCGCCGTGGCGCGAAGCCCTGGCCATGAGCCTGGCTGCGCTGAGCGGCAATCGCATGCGCAGCGCGCTGAGCATGCTGGGCATCAGCATCGGCATTGCCGCCGTAATCAGTATCAACGCACTTGGCGAGGCTGCGCGCAGCGGCGTACGACACAGCGCGCAGGAAGCCTCCGCGAGCAAATTGGACATCAGCCAGGGCAACCGCAAATTACTGCCCGGGGCCGTCACCCAGCCGCTGACCCTGCGCGACGTGATGGCGCTGCGCTCCCTGCCTGGCGTTACGGCGGTCGTGCCCCATTATGCGTCGGGCGCCACCGCCCGGCACGGCCGGCGCGACGACTCCGTCACGGTGAACGGCATCGCGGTTGGCGACATCGGGCTCGGCAACCAAACCATCACGCAGGGCCGCGATATCGGCGCACAAGACCAGCAAAACGCCGCGCAGGTGGCGGTGCTGGATCGTGTGGCGCGAGACGTCCTATTTGCACCTGGCGAACCGGTGCTCGGACAGACAGTGATGGTGGGGCCCCTACCACTCACCGTGATCGGACTCGCCGAGCCCCTGCACGCGCAAGACTCCCCCTTCACCCTGCCTTTCAGGGTTCCGGGCAATGTCTACGTGCCTCAGTCCACTTACACCAGCAAGTTCGACACACATCTGGAGACCGACCGCTTGAGCGTGCATTTCGCTACGCCATTCCCGACCGAGACCTTCCGCGCGCAGGTACGACAGCGCCTGTTGGCGCTGCATGGCGGCACCGAGGATTTCACCCTCGAGACCAACGACGCGTTGACCGGCATCTTCACGGTCCTGCTTACCCAACTGACCGGACTCCTCCGGGCCATCGCCGCCATCTCGTTGCTGGTGGGCGGCGTCGGCGTGATGAACATCATGCTGGTGTCGGTCGCCGAGCGCACCCGCGAGATCGGCATCCGCATGGCGGTAGGCGCGCGCCAGCGCGACGTGCGGCGCCAGTTCCTGATCGAATCAGTATTGCTCTGCTGCCTGGGTGGACTGGCCGGGGTATCGCTGCCCTGGCTGGCGACACAAGTGATCAGGCTCGCGTTTCCGGATCTGCCTCTCGTCGTTTCCTGGGATGCCCTGGCGCTGGCGCTGGGCACGTGCACGGCCATCGGCCTGTTGTTCGGCAACCTGCCGGCGCGCAATGCCGCGATGCTGAGTCCAGTGGTTGCCCTTGCACGCGATTGACGGATACACCATGACACGATTCTCCATTTCTTCCCAACGAATCCTGCAGGCTGCGCTGATGGTGGCCCTGGGCGGCTGCGCCGCGTGGCCCAAACCGCCCCAGCGTCCAGCGGCGCCCACGCCACCTGCAACTTGGCAGGAAGCCGACGCGGCAGCCGCCGCGCCCGTCAGTTCTCCCGAGATGCCCTGGTGGCAGGTGTTGCATGATCCTGAACTGGACGCGCTGCAAGCCCAGGCTTTGCAAACCAATATCGATACACTGCGCAAGGCCCTGGATTGGCAAAGCGCCCGCATCCAAGCCAGGCTGACCGCCCTGGACGAACAACCTCGCCCCGGCCTGAGCCTGAGCGCCAATACCAACCGCACGTTGCACTCGGGAGCGCCCTCCGTGGTGATCGATGGCGTGAGCGTGCCGGTAGCCGCGGCCGCGAGCACCTCGCACAACTATGGCAGCAGTACCAGCCTCAGCTATGAAGTGGACCTCTGGTCGAAATTCGCCAAGGCCACGCAGGGTGCTCAGGCCGAGGTCGACATCCGGCGCGAGGACTGGCGCAGCGCGCGCTGGCTCGTCAGCACCAGGGTGGCCGAGGCGTACTGGACCATCGCCGCCATCGACGCCAAGCTGCCGATGCTGGCCGAACTCGCGCAAGCCGCCGACGAGGCGCTGAGGATTTCCCACTTGCGCTTCAAGGAAGGCAAGCTGCGTGCCGATGAAGTGGACGTTGTCGTGAGCAAGCAAAACGAAGCACGCAAGAGTCTCGCGGATGCCCAAGCCGACCGGCGCCTGAAGCTGAATGAACTCGCCCTGCTGCTGGACCGAGAGCCGTCGGCCCTGGTGCCGGGCGAAGCCGTCCTGCCTCCCGACGAGCCGATGGAGCCGGCCCTGGGTACGCCCGCGCAAACGCTTGAGCGCCGGCCCGACGTACGCCAGGCACGGCTGGCGGTGGACGTCGCGCTCGCCAGGTTGCACGTGGCCGAGGCGTCGCGCTATCCCGCCTTGAACCTGAACCTGAACCTGTCCACCAACGGCACGAACTGGAGCCACTGGTTCAGCCAGCCACTGGCGACGCTGGGGCAAAGCCTGGCAGTGCCGATGGTCGACTGGCGCCGGCTGGATGCGCAGCGCGACGTGGCCCGCAACACGCTCGATAATGCGGCGCTGGCGTTGCGCGCCAGCGTGAGCCAGGCCCTGGTCGATGTGGAAAATGCCCTGCTGGAGCGCGAACGCTGGCAGCGAGGGTGGCAAGCGGCACAGGTCCAACGGGCCGAAAAAGAAAAGGTGTATGCCATCGCCCGCCTGCGACAGGAAGTAGGCGTCTTCGGCCAACTCGACGTCTTGCAGAGCAGAGAGGGCGTACTCAAGGCGCAAATGGACATCATCGACCTGCGCCTGAAAGCCTGGTTGAATCTTTTAAGCCTGTACAAAGCGTTGGGCGGGGCGGTGTAGGCCTCGCATGAGTCGATTCAACACGAACAAGGAGCAAACCGAATGCATTCGACAGCCGCCATTGGTGGCCAACTCAAACCGGGCTCGGCCGCTGCCGGGGAAAGCGTGGACCTGGGCCTGGTATGCCAGTTCGCTGCGCGCCTGCCGAGCCATGCGCAGACACCTCTGGGTGGCATGACGGCACTGTTGCTGAATGCACGGCGAGTCGATCAATTGAAGGTCTACGTGAACGCCTATGGTGAGTGCGTTGGTTACGTCGCCTGGGCCTTCCTTACGCCCGACGTCGAAGACGACTTTATCTCTGACAAGCCGCGCCCCCTGGCCGAGTGGGAATTCAACGACGGCACCAGTCCCTGGATAGTGGATATGGCGGTGGCATCAGGCTCGCTGCCGTACGTGCTGGAAGACTTGCGTGATGTGGTGTTTCGCGAACACGAGCAACTCACGTATTTTCGCGTCAAGAATGGGCATACGGTGTGCAAGCGCGTCAGCCGACTAGATCGCACCACGTTCATGGCGGCCGGTCGCACAGGAGTACTCGCATGAGGCCCGCCTTGTTGCCCCCATCGTCGCTCATCGAGGTCGAGACCCGACGACTGGCACGCGCCGAAATCGTCTGGCAGGACGGCACCGATGTGGTCGACCCGACGCAGGTATATTGCCGGCCCCAGCGCTATGAAGCTGACGACCTGTACGAAACCGAGACCCGCGTCGAGTGGGCAGACCGCTATGGCGGTACCGGCACAGGTGCCGCCGGCGGCAGCGGACGCTGCACTGCACTGAACGGGCTGCAAACCAAGGGGGTCGGCGTGACGCCTCTGGTCGCACCCGTCGCGGACCCGTTTCACGCCTCGGGCACCATGATGTTGTTCGAGGCCGCCACCGAGGCACTGTTCGCCGGCGTGTACCAGGCCAGCCTGCCTTTCGGCGCGGTGCCGGTGCACGCCGTGATCCTGACGGGAGGCCGCTACTCGCAGCCGCTGGGCGATGATGCGGACGCGCGTTGCGTGCGATCCCTGGCGATTCGCCCCTTCGTCCCCCGGCCGGCGCACTTCATGCGTAATTTCATGTACCCGGATGGGAACCGCGCCGCGGGCCCTACTGCACATGGAATAACGGTCGACTGCTGGCGTACCGAGCAAGCGATGGCGTGCCTCGCGACGAACTTCAAGACGAGTCTGACACTTTCAGCCAGCGAAAACGACGAGATGGCGTTGCTGGACGCCGGCCTGCGCGAACTGACGCGCCGTCTGGCCTGGCAATGCGCGGCCGGCTTTGCGAAGCGGCTTCCTCATGGCACGCTGAGTTGCTCGAACATCGCATTGAACGGTGCCTACCTCGATTTCGGCGTATCCAACTTCCTGCCGTCGTACCGGCGGCTGTGCTGGGCACATGGGCAAGAACCATGGACGGAAGCGATGTGGCCACTCAGGACAGTGCTGTCCTTGCGGCAGCAGTTGGACAAGTATCGCCCGCTCATCCTCGGCGGCGCGATAGTGAGCTGCGATGACTTGACTGAAGAGTACGGACGACATTTCCAGCAACGGCTGGCAATCGAAATGGCCAAGATGGCCGGCCTTACGGAGGACATGGCATCGGCCTGCCCGGCCGAACTGCTTCGCACGTGGCTGAAAGCCATGCGCAGCACGTGGACCCGGGGTGCCCAAGAACGTTTCGTGACGGATTCAGGCCGTCTCGCCGACGGTAGGGCCGCACCTCCACCACGCCAACTCGGGCGTTTCGACCTCAACGCGATACTCGCTGCCGCGGGGCCATGCGGCGATGCCGAAAGCATGGATCGCGCCTTGGCTCCCCTGTTGGGCGACCCTACTTTGCGCCGAGAATTCGTCAACGCGGCAAGCGAAGTGCGCAGGTGGCTGCGCAACCTGGTGGAGCCCGAGGGCAGCAGCAATCTGGATGCCTATCTTGCGCGCCAGGCCCTGCGGAAGAACGCCGACCTGCCCGCTTTGAAGCGGGAGAAGAGCGCGGGCCTCGATCTGCTGAAGCCGTTCCGGCAGTTGGAAATTGCCGGTAATACGGCAGCGATCGGCCCCGCCATCGACCGCGCGCTGGTCCAGGCCCGCCATGTGTTGGCCGACCTCGATCCTGCACTTCCGGGAGACACAGGCGTGGCGCAGTTGGTTGGCGTCACGCGGCCTCCTCGTCCTCCCTTGGCGTCTTACGGTCATCATACTGCCCGTGCGTGAGCCAATACTGGCGGAACGCGAGCCGCACGTTGTCGCGCGGGTCCGTGTCGTTCCGCGGCTTCCTATAAAAGCGGTAGATGGTGCCGCGGTTGATCGAATCGAGCACCGTCTCCGCGCCCGTATATCCGGACAGGATGATGCGCATCGTGTCTGGATACATTTCCTTGACCTTGCTGATGAATTCGGCGCCGCTCATCCCGCGCATGCGCTGGTCGCATAACACCACCTGCACGCGGTACAGCGCGAGCAGCTTGAGGCCCTCGATTGGCGACGCGGGTTTCCAGCACGAGTCGCGCTAGGTCGGCCGGTGCGAGCGCGCGCGAAAAATGAGAACCCCGGATCTCGTCGCAGCGGTGGCGGCGCAGCAGCGCCATCTGGGCGCGCGATTCCACGCCTTCGGAGATCACCTGCATGTGCAGGCTGTGCGCGATGCAGAGGATGGCCAGCGCGATCGCGGCATCGTCGGGGTTGGTCGTGATGTCGCGCACGAATGCGATGTCGCTCTTCAGCTTGTCGATCGGGAAGCGCTTCATTCGGAACGATCTTGTGCCTGCATCTCGCTGATGGTTATCCGATACACGACTCGGCGAGAACGGCGTACCCATATGACGTCGAAAAGCCGCAAGCCGAAGCATATTCTCGAGTAATAGAGTAAGGAATTTATGAAAAGCATTGTCATATTAATTGATTATTTTGGGAATTGGCCAAAATGGTTTCCCGTATTTTTGACCAGTTGCGCATCCAATAGTACAGTTGATTGGATTATCAGGACTGACTGCAAAATTCCGGAAAATCCACCGAAAAACGTAAAGTTTTTTCTCAGTTCGTATACCGACTACGTGGCGGCTGTTTCTCAACGTCTGGGTATCAACTTTAAACCGGCTAGAAGTTATAAAATTTGCGACCTTAAGGCTATGTACGGCGATATGTATGTCGACGATATAGCGAGTTATGACTATTATGGCTTCGGAGACCTGGATGTTATTTATGGTGATATCCGAAAATTTTATACCGATGAGGTCTTGTCTTTCGATGTGATCAGTACCCATGTGGGTATGATTTCCGGGCACCTTGCGCTTTTTAAGAATACAGAGCGCATGCGTAAGGCATACACTAAAATTCTAAATTGGAAGGAATATTTGGAGAATCCGAATCCAACAAGGTTTGATGAGGATATTTATTCTAATCTATTTTTTCGATGGCATCGGGTGAGGGGGTACGATGCAATCTACAGTCGCGACGTCTATTGTAAAGAGCAATATTCGACAGTCTTTCATACCATGCCTTGGCATGATGGAATGGCTGATCATCCTGATATATGGTTCTGGAAAAATGGAATTGTCACAAATAATAGAAATGTTGGGCGCGAATATCTTTATTTGCATCTAATGAATTTCCAATCGATGCGATGGGTCAATTCTGCGTGTCGCGAAAATCATATCCCTTGGAAAGACAATCCAGATATGTTATTTACACGGGCTGGTGAGGAAAGCTACGGCGTAAGGATAGACTGGTCCGGAATCCAACGTTTGACCTACTAAGATTTCGGAAAGTAGGTCGTACGCGGTCGGTCTTCGTCTGCGCTGGAAAGAAGCGCACGTTGGATTGATCGGACATTAGGGAAACGCTAATTTAATGTCGACCAGTCATGGTCGGCATGCCGAAATGGCACAATAACGACTTCGATTCCTGCTGAACAGTCATGACGCAAACCACGTTCTCCGACGCCGAGTTCACCCACAAGAAGAAGCAGACCCGACGCGATCGGTTCCTGGCCGAGATCGAGGCCGTGACCCCGTGGCCAGCGCTGGTGGCAGCGCTGCTGCCGTACTACCCCAAGGGCGAAGGGCGAGGCCGTCCGCCCGTTGGGCTGGAGCGGATCCTGCGCATGTACATCGCGCAGCAGTGCTTCGGCTTGTCGGACGAGGGGATCGAAGATGCGATCCACGACAGCCAGGCCATTCGCGGTTTTGTCGGCATCGACCTGACGCACGAGCCGGCGCCGGACGCGACGACGCTGCTCAAGTTCCGCCGCCTGCTCGAGAAGCACAACCTGACGCGCCGGATCTTCGATGAAATCAACGGGCACTTGGCCAGCAAAGGCCTGATGATGCGCGAGGGGAACATCGTCGACGCCACCCTGATTGCAGCGCCTCCCTCGACCAAGAACCACGACGAAAAGCGCGATCCGGAAATACACCAGTCCAAGAAGGGCAAGAACTGGTTCTTCGGGATGAAGGCCGATATCGGCGTTGATGCCAGGTCTGGCCTCACGCACACGCTTGTGACCACTGCGGGCAACGTGGCTGCGCGAAGGAATTGAGTCCCTGCCTTCGCAGGGACGACGGTCTTGATGCTGAGGAGATAAGTCAGACAGACCCTGGTCGGCGCGGCCCTGAACGAGTTCCAGCTCGGCCGCGTACTGGCGCTGCTGTGCGCCAAACACGTTGCGAATTTGAAATTCGGCGCTGTCCTGCCGTGTCGCGCTGGCGCCGCGGTCCGACAAGAATCACTTGTTTCCTATCGTACGCTGATCAGCGACAAGCGTTGTCGCAGCGCGTTCACGAAGCAATTAGCGCGGGTAATTACCAAAAGTGCAAATAATCCACGAGTCCTAACCTCGGCCTCGTGACGTTGCCAGGCCATGGCGAAACGGTTCGCAACTTCCATCGGACGGAGCAAACAGCCTGAAGAACCGGATTTGCGACGGTGCACGATCAGCCCCCGTAGTCGAGGCGGGCGCGGCCGGACTGGGCTGTTCGTGGTGCCTGCGCGTCACGATATCTTAAAATTGCCAACGCTTGCCAACAGTCGCATGCCGCAAGTCGTCGTGGCACCGTCAAATGCGATCGCCCGGCCGTCGCTCCGAAGGTGAGCGGCAACCGTGGAAATAAGTTTTTTTTGTTTGGCGCTCATGGCGAGCCCCGGTCTAACCAGTCTGTCATCGCTATCCAGACCTGTCGCTAGCGGTCGGCCACCTCATGTCGGTAGTCCAGGATTTCCTTCAACGTGCTCATCGCCAACGCACGGAACCCGTGCCCGGTCATGTCGCCCTTGTAGCCCATGCGCTCGAGGGCTTTCAGCAGCGTGTTGTTGCTCAGTGGACGCCTCGGATCGCGCGGGTTCGGGAACAGACAGGTGCCGCCCCCGTATGCCGGTGCAGGTCACACAGCAGGGCCAGCGCCTGCCGCGACAGGCATACATGATGATCGGTCTTGTCGGGATTGATACGGCGCTGCCCGCGCTTCATGCGTTTCCAAGGGATGATCCACTCTCCCTTCTCCACGTCGACCTCGGCCGACGGCGTCTCGATGAGTTCACTAGTCCTTACGAACACCAGCAACATCAGTTTCATCGCGATGCGAGTCGACACGCCCATACAGGCTTCGTTGGCGTACGGCGCGCGCAGGAACTCGGGCAATTCGTCGACACCGATCGCCGCGAAGTGTCCCTTCTCGCGTGGCTCCAGGACCTCGCGCAAGAACTCCGCGGGGTTGCGCTCGGCAAGCCCGCAACGGATTGCGTACCTGAACACACCCGAGCAGTTCGCGGTCTGCCGGTTCGCGATCTCCAGCGCGCCGCGCCGTTCGATGGCCCGGATGTCATCGAGCACATCCGGAGCCTGTATCTCCGCGATCGGCGACTGACCGAAAGCCGGGAAAATGTACGCCTCGAAGCGCCGCAAGATTTCCTCTGCAGTCCGAGGTTGCCATTTCTTGATCATGGTGCGATGCCAATCACGTGCGACATGTTCGAACGTGTTCTGTGCCGACAGCCTGGCCTGGCGCGCCTGCTCGGCCTTGGCTTGCGCCGGGTCAGCACCTGCGGCCAGCAACCGGCGCGCCTCATCGCGCTTGGCCCTGGCATCCGCGAGGGAGACGTCTTGTAAGGCACCGAAGCTCAATCTGTTCTCTTTGCCGTCCGGCTGCCTGAATTTCATACGCCAGAGCTTGCCGCCCGTTGGCATGACCTCAAGGTACAAGCCGCCCCCATCGGCAAGCTTACAGGGTTTGCCTTTCGCCTTGGCGTTGCACACCTGCAGTTGGGTGAGAGGCTGTACCTGTTTGGGCATTTTGGGGGCATCCTGTCCACCGAGGGGCTCGGCATGCCCCGAAAAATGCCCCCAAAGCTGCAAGCCGTTCGAAGACATCGCTGGACAGGATTAGGCAACAAAAAACCCGCCGTCTCTATGAGAACAGCGGGTTTTTTGATGTTTCTGAATGTTCAGGAACGGTGTTCTGGCGGAGGCGGTGGGATTCGTATTGGCCGGCGAAAGCCGCATGAATGCTACGCCCTGCTGCACTACCAGACAGTCCATACCCTGACTCATACCCTAAAATTTGCGACCTCCGCAGTGGAATGCGGCGAAGTCTTTGACGAGCCAAACCGTGATGTATTCAAGATGGGTCAAAAACAGCTGAGCTCGCTTCGGAACTTTATCAACGTCGCATACTTCGTACAATCTTACGCTACCTTCAGTACCGTTGTCCTATCCCTCCCCGCTCATCGCATGAGGTTGACATGGAACACCACACAGCTACTGCAGACCGTTTGATCAGGATAGACGAAGTGCTGCACATTTGCGGTCTTTCGCGCAGTGCACTCTACGCAAGCATTCAAAAAGGTGACTTTCCTGTTCAGGTGAAGCTTTCGAAAAAAGCATCCGCGTGGGTATACAGTGAAATTTTGGCTTGGGTTAGCGAGCGCGCCGCAAGCCGCAACATCGCTTCGCGGAGCTAACTGTCCTTCGATAAGAGATGTGCTGGTGGTAGCGTAGCTCTCCAATTCAAGTCAAACGGCTTTCCAGGCCAATTCTATCGATAGAATCATGGACTTGCGTATGGACCTCCTTTCTTACCGCCCGTGCAGAACACACGAAGTGCGGTAGAGGCGATCCTGCTCAGTGGATGATAGGGGTGCCTTTGCTGCCGAACCGCCCCTCGGCCGTACTCCTGGACAAGCGCGGCATGTCGAGCAAGCCCGACTGGCTGATCCCGAGATCCGAAGCGATCATCACAAGTTCTCGGGCCGGCGCGCATACACGATCACGTCGGCAACGTCGCCGGCGAAAGCGCGGGAGCTGCAATCGTTTGCGACTGACTCCGGCGCCCCCGCCAGGGTACGTGCCCATCCGTCAACGCGCGCGTCCTGCTCCGTCGACTTCTTTGCTGATGAAGTCATGAGGAAAGTCCGGTCACGGAGTGCGTGCGGTCCAACGAGAGACCGAGCGCGCTCAGCGCAACGGAATCATTACCATTCCAGATCCTCCAGCAAGTGCCAGCGTACGACATTCGCGAACAGCTCCAGATCCTCCGCGTCGCCAGAACTGTTGTATTGAGCCGAGTCCCGATTCACGACCAGGTCCGCGACCGACGCTCCTCCGTCTGCATCGAAAGCGAACCCTGCATCGAACACGAGGTTGCCCGTCCAGCTCCTGTGCAATTTGAGTCGCGCCCTATCAAGGTAGATGAACCACTTCGCGTCCATGTCATGCTTCACGAAGCCGCGCGCGATCCGTTCCATCGCCGCGGCATCGAACGCCAGGTCCGGGTGGAGAGTTGCCCGGGCACGCGGCATGGGCTGGAGATCGGACCAGTCAGCAGGATGCACGATCAGCCGCTCACCGCTGGACAGATTCTCGACCGACGCTCTGGCTGCGTCCAGAAGCGCCAGGTCGCGCTGGCGCGCACTGGCGTTCGACGACATCCGGATCATTTCGATTGCTTCATCGTATCGCGCCCACCGAATGGCTGACGTCTGCCAGTTCGGCAACGCAGGAGGATGCCGCGCCTCCATCAGGAAATAAGTCGCCGGGCCGCTCGCCCCGTCGAATGGCCCCGACAGACGTGCGCGTACGAATGCGTCATATCCGGTTTTCTCCCGAACTGCACGCGGGGCCGTGCGCTCGGCAGACTCGCCGGCCAGCGTCGATGTCTTCGCGAACGTCCATGCCAAGGCCACCGAAATGGCCGGCCGGCTCCCTCAACAAGAAGCGTCCGCCGCCACTGACAACGACGCCGCCATGATTTTCCGCCACGTTCAGCTCCTGTTCCATTTGCTTCGCTTCCCAAACCATGTACAGCCCCGATACCGTCTTCCGGCGAGGCGCTTGACCCACCAACTGCGTGTGTCCCGGGTGCGCTCGAACAAAAACCATGATCATCAAGCAATATCGGCCTGGGGACAAGGGCGGTACTTTGATCGCCGCATGGATGAATTCCTCCTGAGCCGCAACGGCTACCGTTACAGCCTGAAAAAAGTTTCATTTTGAAAACTATGTTTGTTAATATTGAACGTGGACGAGTCATGATGGCTGACTGCTTCGTGCAAGGTCATCTTCCTTTCCAGCGCGCCGGCCGGGCCGAACTGCAGGACGCCCACGGCCCGGGTGCCGAGCTTCATCGGCAACGTCACCTCTGTCACTCAAGATTCAATACCATGGATTCATCAAAGGCTCACTGAAGGTCGTCAGCAATATCGTCACGCTCGACGGTGCATTCAGGCTCGACGACGCGAAGATGAGCTACCAGACGCAACGCGCCTCCACCTGATCGAGCGGCGCTCCCCTCACCTTTTCATCCTCGTTCGTCATGGCATCCATTTCTCCAGGTCTTCTTCCTTCGCTGCGCATGGACGCCGGCCGCTATCGCGAGCTGGAGGTACTGGAGCGCCTGCGCGATCATCTGCCGTCAGGATTCGAGGTCTTCCACAACATCGCTCTTCACACAATCCGTGGCGGCCGTGACTGCTACGGTGAAATCGATGTCGCCGTGCTATCGCCGGCTGGCTGCCTGCTGTTGATCGAAGTGAAGGCGGGCCCTGTCGTCCTGCGCGAAGGCGGAATTTTCAAGCTCTACGGCGACGGTGAATGCGATGTGGCACGCCAGGGCCGGCTGCAGCGCGCAGCCATGCAGAATCGCCTGCAGGACGCCGGCCTCAAAACGGAGTTGCTCAGCTGCCTGGTGCTGCCCGACTATACGCTCGGCGACAGCCAGGTCGTCTCGATCCCGCGCGATCGGATCATCGATGCTTCCGGCTATGAGAGCATGGTTGCGACTGTCCAGCAGTGGCTTCAGGGCGTGCCCGGCAGGGTGGACCGCGAAGCATTACGGCGGCTTCTGCTCAACCAGTTCCGCGTCACGCCCGATCTGGCAACGATGCGCGAGCAGTTGCAGGGCACCGTGCGGCGCCTGTCCGATGGACTGGCAACATGGGTGCCACGCATCGATGCTCCCTCCGGGATCTTCCGGATCCAGGCCACGGCCGGCTCGGGCAAGACCCAGCTCGCGCTGCAACTGCTCGACACCGCCGCTGCCGAGGGCAACAACGCCAGCTATGTCTGCTTCAACCGTAGTCTGGCCGACCATGTCCGGCGTCTGGCCTCCCCAAAGGTGCAGGTAGTGAATTACCATGAACTCTGCGTCGAGCACTACCGGCGACACCACGGCGATCCGGATTTCACGCCCGAGTCATACCATCGGATGGCGAATGCCTACTTCGAAGCCAGCGTCGGTTTCACACCGAGCCTGGATCTTCTGATCGTGGACGAAGCGCAGGACTTCGACGCCAGCTGGGTGCAGACCCTGTGCCAGCGGCTCAAGCCAGGCGGCAGGTTGTACGTGCTCGAAGACGAAGCCCAGCGCCTGTACCAGCAGCCGGAATTCGAACTGGACGACGCTGTCACGATCCGTTGCAGCGACAATTTCCGGAGCCCGCGGGTGATCTGCGACGTGATCAACGCGCTTGCACTCGTCAGCCCGCCAATCCGCAGTCTGAACCCCTGGTCGGGTGAAGTTCCCGGCATTCACGCCTACGGGTCGGACGAGGAACTGCTGGCCGCGACCGGGGCCGCCGTGTCCGCACTGCTGGCTCGCGGCTTTGCACTGGGCGACATCGTGATCGTTTCCGGGCGTGGACGCGAACGGTCGGCACTGCTGAACCGGGTAATGATCGGGGACTGGCGTACCCGCAGGTTTACCGGGGAATACGACCGCAACGGCGAGCCACGCTGGAGCGGGGGCGAGTTGCTGGTCGAATCGGTGTACCGCTACAAGGGTCAGAGCGCGCCCGCTGTCGTCGTGGCCGAGTTCGATTTTGCCGAGCTCGACGATGTCGTGCGGCGCAAGCTGTTCGTCGCCCTCACCCGTGCGCAGATGGCGGCGGAACTGGTGCTGTCGACCCGGGCAGAGCGCTGTCTGACTGCGGCGCTCTGACGACCGCGAATCCTGACAACTCATCCTCTTTCGGGCTCCCGCATGGGTCATCTTCTTTCCAGGTTGTTCATCACTTTGCGGCGCAATCTGCTGCTGTTCGTCTCCATCGTGGTGATTCTCGCCTGCGGGACATGGATACGCACCGAATGGAAAAATATTCAGGGCATCGTCAGCGAACTTCCATCGCTGGAAAGAGCGCAGCAGGACGTGAACCGGTATCAGGATCTGCTGACCCGCGAGACTGTGGAAGGCCTCGGGCGCCTGTCCGGCGCAATGGTGCAGCAGCTCGATGCACGCATTCGTACCGTTGACGACGATCTGCACCGTCTGCAGCGGGAGCAGGAAAAGGCACCACCGCTCGTGCTCACCGCACTCAATGGCCCCGATACGATGGCGAAATCGCTGACGCATGCGGTCACGACGAACATCAGAATCGAACTGCTGCGTCAGGAACGAGCATACCTGGTCGCCTCGCGCGCACGCGTACATGCAATGGCTCACCGCAAGGAAGCAATGAACAGACTCGCGCAACTGCGCCAGGCGCACGTGGAGGTGTACGCCGAATACCAGAGCGCGCTGAGGCGGAAGGATGCTTTCAAGGCGAATGGAGGACTGGGCGTGCGCTTTCACGTTGGCCCGACATACCGGCAGCTACAGGCGCTCGACAAGCAAGTGAAGGATCTCTGGATCGCGAATGACGCTGCGTACAGAGCCTTTCTGAAGCAACGGGATGCTCTGAACAGCGCGCCGGCTCCCGGGATCCTGCCCGCGTTTGCGGTGGACGTGCAGCGGTTGACCGCTGCGGCCGAGCCGCTGCGCGAACGTCTCCTGCACGCCCGGCGTCTTGCGGCGGAGAGCTACCTCTGGCAAGCCTGGCAGGCGGTGCGGCCTTTGCTGCCCATTGCCTTTGGGGTACTGGTCGGATGGTGGCTCGTCCCGGCGGCCATCCGCACCCTGTTCTATTTCGTGCTGGCGCCGCTGGCTGCACGCAGGCCTCCGATCGTGATCGGGCCCGTCGATCGCAGGACGCCAGCCTCCCCTTCACTGGCGCAGCTTTCGTGCAATGGCAGTTCGCTCATCTCCGCAATATCGCAAAAGGCGATGCTGGCTCCCGGCCAGGAGCTGCTCATCCGCCCGGAGTATTGCCAGAGCCAGCCCCTGGGCGCCATCGTCAGCACAAAAGTGCTCTTCGACTGGCACCGCTGGCTGACCAGCATCGCCGCGCACCTCTGGATGCTGAAGCGCTTGCGCACGACGCAGACCGCAGCCGTCGTGGTGTCGCCCACGGCAGACGCACTCGATGAGGTCGCCCTGCTGGAGATTGGCCCCGGAGATGCATTCGTGCTGCAGCCACGCGCGTTGGTGGACATCGTGTACCGCACCGGTGAGCGGCCGCGAATCCGCAGCCACTGGCGCCTTGGAACACTGCACGCGTGGCTGACGCTGCAACTGCGCTACCTGAGCTTCGAGGGACCCGCCACGCTGATCGTCAAGGGATGTCGGGGCGTACGATTGGAAAACGCTTCGACCGGCCGCACGATCAGTCAGCATGCAACGCTCGGATTCAGCAGGAACACCACTTATGCCACCGTTCGCACAGAGCCCTTCATTCCTTATCTGATGGGCAGGCAGCCCCTCCTTCAGGACAGGTTCACCGGGCAGGATGCCTGCTACCTCTACGAGGAAGTCCCGCGCAATGCGCGTCCCGGACAGCCGGGGCACAATCCGTTGGAGGTGCTGCTCGATGCAGGTTTGAAGGCTTTCGGGATCTGACCATGAGCGCCGTCGTCCCGGGTCGGCCGGGACGCAACAACAGCAGGACGGCAGTCTCCATAGGGCTCGAGGCGCATTACAAGCGGTGAGATCCCGTCAATCGTCGTCCTCTTCGTCATCGTCATCCTCATCGTCATCAAGAAGGAATTCACGGCGTCTGCCGAACACCTCCTCACTGACGTTTTGCGGCAACTGTCCTTTGCCATCGGTCTGGACCACGAACTGCAGGGAATCCTGCATGGTCACCGCTTCGTCGTCCAGGTCCTCGCCGATGGGGTATGTCGGCGCAAACTGGGCGATGGCATCCGCAAAGTGACCGATCATTCTATCCTGTCGGCGATAGCTCGATTTGCGAATCGACGCCATCTTCGCCAGTATCGAGCAATCGATCAGCGTTCCTTCGAGCCACCAGGAGCTCGACGCATAACCAGCACACCAGCGTAGATTGCTCGCCTTGAGCCCCTCTTCCATCGTTTGCGAACATTCGCCGCCGAAACATGATCCGAGCAGCACGCCGGTAATATTGCAGGCCTTCGAGACCTCGGCAATGCCCTTCAACAGGTCGCGCAGCGGGACCGTCCCCACCCGTCCTTTCCAGCCATGGGCGGCGATATAAACGATCGCATTCTGATAGTGCACCTTGCACAGGCATTTCAAGGCATACCCGAAGCTCGACTTGTCGTAGAAATTCGCGTGCAGTACTTCCGTGTCACCCGCGAACTTGGCTACGCCTTCGATGAAGGGCAGCACACTGGTAAGGTTTGCATCCTTGTCGTCAAGCTCCCATGGTGCCTCCAGGACGATAATCGCCCTGCGTGCGTGTTGTCGTGTCATTCGTGATCGTTTCCTGGTCAGTATTGTGAGATGAATGGACGCAGCGGCGTTGGTATCACTTCAGGCATATGCCGCTGCCATCCGTTTTGCCACGCCAGCGAGTTCATCGCGCAGTTCCGCGGGCTCCTGGACTACGACGCCATCGCCGAACCCGAGCAGCCACCAGACCAGCGAGCGGGTGTTCGGGACCGTGGCCGAAAGGTGCAGTCGGCCGTCGGCGTCGCCCGTCAGTACTTGATCGGCACTGAGCGGCGTTTCGAACAGGTGCTCGCCGGCCGCGCGTGTGAACACCGCGCGCACATTGATTGGGTCGCCGGCGATGACGCCGAACTGGCCGGAGGCGATATAGCTGTCGACGTCGAACCCAGCCTTCTTGCGGGCCGATTCATACAGCACCTCGGCCTGCTGGATCCGGTGCAGTGCAATGGTGCGGACATCCTCGTAGCGGTCGAACATGCAGACCAGGTAGACGAGGCCGCCGCGCAGCACCACGGCCAGCGGATGCACCGAGTCATAAACAGTCGGCTCGCCGGCATCGCGCTTGCGATAGTGCAGCTTCAGCTGCCGGTCCTCCATCAGCGCCAGGTAGACGCTGCGCTGGCATTCTTCGTCCATGCGTGGCGGCAGCAACGGCTGCTGGGGCGGTACGCTGCGCACCTTGTCCAGCCAGGCCCGCGACGGAGCCGAATCGTCCACCGTCGACAGCGTGCGGGCGGCTGACCGGAAATGAGGACGCAGGGCCTTGACCGTGATCGGCGGCAGGTGGTGCCGCAGGTGCTGCTCGACCAGCGTCAGCGTCAGCGCTTCCGGCACGGTCAATCCCGGCAGGTCGAAGCTCGACGCGTCGCGCAGCCAGCTCCAGCCGAACGGCTTGTCGCGTTCATCGACCACGACCGGAAAGACGTTCGACAGCTCCCGGAGATCCCGTTGGACGGTACGCTCGGTCACGTGAAAGTCGGCGGCGCGCAGCCGTTCGTACAGTTCCCTGACCGAGATTCTCGCTGGCGCACGCGGCACCATGCGCAGCATGTGCCATTGGCGCACCAGGGATTGCTGATTGGTCGCCATCAGAGGTCCTCCGCCCAGCGTTCCCGGAAGCCCGGCTCGTGCTTGCGCCATTCGCTGAATGGCTGGGGATCAAATTCGTGATAGAGCAATCCGAGCTGCTTCGTGCGTGCGATGGCGTCGATGTGTTCGATCAGTGCGGGCATGTTCAACTGCGCGACGCCGATGGGTCCGGCTGCCGTCTGGTTCAAAATGCCATGTTACCAAAAATATTTCCAATAAGTAACCTGTCGATCACGGCTGAACGCCGCCGCACACCACGGGGGGCGTTATCGAAGATCGAGTTCCCGAGCAGGACGAAATGCGCCATCCGGACCTCCACGGAATCGGAAACGGAAACGGAAGGATGCCTCCGCGACGCGACAATCGGTGTCGCAACGTGGGGCCAGAGTATGCCGCAATGAGACGTCAGCTGGATGCCGTCTGCGACAACGCTTGTCGTACCAGCGTCTACAGTCATTCCCTCCACGGACGGATGAGGACATCACCATGAACAGGCAAACCCTGACCGACGCGCGCTACCACACCATCGGCTTCATCGACACTGCCGCTGACGGCAAGCAAACCGCGCGTGACGCGCGCTACCGCGTGCTTGGCCGTTACGATCCGCGCCCAGATACGACACGGGACGCGCAACATCGAATGGTCGGCCATGGCAACCAGCTCGCTTCGCTTGTTTCGCGCCGCTGACGCAGAACAGATGACGACAACTGGACTGATCCATGTCGTCCACGGCAAGCGAGGCAGCCCCAGCTGCGGACCCACGTTTGTCCGTAGTGCCAGCTGTCCGGTGTTTCCGTGTCGCGCTGCGCCCGGCTGATCGCTGCGATATGACCTGTCGCCGCATGCGCTCATCAAATCAGTACTTTTTTGCAGCACATTTCATGAAAGGATCGTTGAATGCATCAGTTCAGACGCAGGAGCTTCCTGCGCCGGTCTGCCGCGGCCGTCGTCACGCTTCTCGTTCTGCCAGGCGCAAACGCAGCGCGGAGCCCCATGTTTTTCGTCCGGATGTTTGCCGGCCCAGCGGACAGGGTAGCGCCAGAAAGTACCGCAACTTCCTGTGACACGGTCGATCCGATCCTGGAACAGGCCGCCGCATGGATCGACCAGTTGCGCCAGCGCGGCCAGACTCACCTGTTCTACCCGGTTTCGCGCCTGCAGCGCGAGTTCCGGATCGGTTACCAGCGTACCTGCGCACTGGCGGACAGCCTGGCGCGGCGTGGCGAGTGGACGATCGGACTCAGCGGCGATGGAACCCGGTACGCCCGCATTCTTGACAGACCTTAGAACCAATGTGAGCGTCCGGACAGGATTGCACATCCACACTGAGTGCAACAATTTGCGAGAATTCATGTCGTCATGAAAAACTATAATTGCCAGAACGAAACGAAGGCCGCGCGACGGCCCCCAGGATCCGCACTCCCGCTGCGAACGAAAGACAGCTCGACATGACTCTCGCTGACGCACCTGAACCGAATCCACGCGTGTCATCGCCTTTCAGACCACCGTCCTGCCAACCCTTACCAGCATCTCTGACCATCATGCAAACTCCTGAATTACTGCTTTCGACTCTCAACCAGGCCTTGCGCGAGCTGCGCGGAGCAGCCAGGGTATTGGAAAACGACGCGATCGATGCGCAGCTGCTGCCGGTCATCCGCTGCCTGACCCTGGCCGAAATCATGAACAACCGCTGGCTGATCGCGGTCGGCGGGACGCAGAGCGCAGGCAAGACCACACTCGTGCGCACGCTGTACAACCTGGCAGACAACGATCCCTGGCTGCCTGCGAACGAGGGTCGGGGCGAGACCCTGCCGATTCTGATTCAGGAAAGCGCGGATCATGACTCACCCAAGGGTTATGCCATGGTGCTGCGTGCTGCGGACAAGGACACGAACCAGTTCGTCACGGCCGAAGTACCGCTTGAAGCAGCCGAGTTCGTGAGAGCCTGCCGCGGCCAGATGGCAGAAGTACTGTTGCCGGTGCTTCGCGTGCCGCGCAGTCATTTCGAGCACAACGGTCAGGCGCTGCTGCTCCTGCCGGGCTACGAAAAGCGTACGACCGACAACGGCGTGTGGCAGGACCTGATGCGCCAGGCGCTGGTCGGAGCTGCAGGATGCGTGATCGTGACCGACTCCACGCGCCTCGCGAACCAGGGCCAGCAGGATATCGTCAAGGACATGCTCGCCAACGAACTGCGCACCGTGCGGCCCCTGATCGTGATTGCGAAGACTGAAGCGTTCGGCGGCAATGAGGCGAAGCTGGACGAGCTGCGCGAGAGCGCCGTCGCCGCGTTCGAACTGAAGGGTGAGGACCCAGCCGCACGCGTATTCTGTTCCGGGATTGGCGGCTCCGGAACCGCCACCGACCATGTTCATCGATCGCGCCAGGTAATTGGTGCAGCGCTGCGCGACATGTCCCTCGCCGGCACTGCCTCACGTCAGGTTCAGATGGCCAGGCTGGAGCAGACCCTGTCCGTCGACCTGGCGGACGCACTTCGCGAGCTGCGCACACACGCGACCCTGTATTTTCGTCAGTCCGGTGGCGAGGAAGGCGCGCAGGAAACGCTCAAGAGCTGCCTGGATGCCTTCGACGATGCGTGCGCCAGCCTGCGGGAGCAGCACCAGAAGATGGTCAAGGAGATCACGGGGGAACACTACGGCAAGGCGTGGCGCGCCATGGAAGGCGTCCTCATTCGCGATCACGAGGGCCTGCGGAACAAGATCGCGAGGACCTTCGACAGTGTCAGCGAAACCCAGAAAAAGCTGGAGAGCGACGTGCTCGATGCCTGGCACAAGCAGGACGCCCTGCTCGACCAGTACACAGCCGGTCTGGGCAAGCTCACTGCCGGGGATGCCGGGCCGGAATCGTCATCGCTGGCGCTGGGCTCGTCAGCATCGCCACTGCAGCGCCTCGGCTACGTGGACAGCAAGAACGAACCCGTGAAGACCAGATTCACGGATCCAAAGATTCAGTCCAACCTGCACGCGCTGATGCGCAGCCGCGCAGGCGAAGTGGATGCACGCGCTACCAACCGTGACCTGGAGCGTACCGCGCGGCTGCTGCCTGTCATGGTGCTCGAATACACGAGGATCGCATCAGCCCTGCCGCAACTCGTTCATGTCAGTGAAACGACACTCGCGCAGATGCCGAAGGGCGACCTGGCCGAGTCGGCCGGCAGAGTGAAGGAACAGTTCTCCGAGTTTGCAGAGACCTCGCGCGGCATCCTCAAGGGCATTGCAGCCGTTCTGGCCGTGGATGTGGCGGCCGACGGGCACGCCGACATCATCGACGCACTGCTGTCGACAATCGGCGTCGGCACCGGCGCCGCCGCGAGTGGGGGCGCCACCACGGCCGCAGGCGCTGCCGGCATGACGGTCGGCGGCGCGGTCGCCGCTGCAATCGCCATCGGCTACCTGGCACACAGCGCACTGCAGGAGGTCAGGCGCTACGACGGTCAGGTGCGCGCGCTTGCCAACAACATGTTGCAGCATACCCGCGACCATCATCAGGTGCACTTCGCTGCGCGCTACGACGAACTGATGAGCACCATGCGCAGTCACCTCAAGCAGGGCCTCCGTCGCCGTTACGCCCTGGATCAGCGCCTCATGGAACAGGACCGCCTGCAGAAAGCCCTGGCGGACGTGAAAGTCCTGCAGCGGGACTTGCTGTCGCAGCTGGCAAGTTCCGGGCAGACGCTGGCGCTGTTCGACACGGCGGCGGCATGATGACACGTGGCGAGAAGCCGGAGGTGCGGTGGGCCGCCCTTCGTGATGACAAGCTCGCCTGGGCATACCGCGCGTACCGGCGCTTCGTCGAGGGTCTGAGCGAAGACGTGCGCGCGCACCTGATGGACGGTGCCGGCGACCAGGAGCCCTACGTTGTCGTGTTCGGAAAAACCCAGGTGGGCAAGACCACCCTACTCCTCGATCTGATGGGACTGGGAGCCGACGCACAGGCGCGCGTCAGCCGGGTGCTGCGCGGCGGGCGCGCTTTCGGCAAGTCGGCCACCGCCACCACAATGGAATACAGGCGTTCACCGGACGGCGACTGGCATCTCGATGATGGGTCGGGCATGCGGCGGATCGCCGCCGACGATGACATGTGCGAGGCGCTGGGGGAACTGCGCCAACGGATGAGCAAACGCCGTCTCAAGGTGGAGAAGCCCGTGGTGGTGTGGATTCCGGACGACTGTTTCGGGCAGACCGCCGGAACTGGCATCGGTATCGGCACAAGGATGCTGGACCTGCCGGGGGACAACCCCGCGGACGAGGTCGAACGAGAACATGTCGAGCGCATGGCGCAGCGTTACGTGCCGCATGCGGACCTGATCCTTCTGGTCGGACGCGGCGACGACCTGTCTTTCCTGAACCCCGAAGCGCTCACGCTGCCGAGTATCGAGGACTGGCAGTACGTGCCGAATCGATTCCGCATCGTGACCACCTACTCGTTCACGCCGCATACCGTACAACAGTTCGCCCGCAACCATAAGGGGAAACTGACGGCCGAACACTTCCGCGAGCGTCTGCTGGAGCAGATCCAGACCTTCGGTCTGCCCTTGTCGCCGGAAGCGGCAAGCACGGCGCGTTTCTTTCCCCTGGAGTTCGGGCAGTCGTGGCAGACCATGCTGCAGGAAGACGCCGCGTTCGCGAAGCGCGTCGAACCACTCGTGAACGAACTCAAAGCGGCGCTGCACGCGGACATTCAGGCCTCGGCCACCGAAGCAGCCCGATTCCGCAATGCGCTCGACGTCCAGGTCGTCACGCGGCACAAGCGCAAAGCGCGCATCGAGCAAGGAAAGGCAGCACTTGCCGAACTGGCGGAACGCATCGCGAAAGCCGAGGCGACAGAGCAACAGGCTCTGTGCGGCGAACGTCGGATTGCCCGTCAGGCGAAGGCTGCCCGTGCGCTGCTGTCCCGGCGTGCGGCGGCAGAGCAGGAACTGAGCACGGACCTCGTTTTCGACGCCGAAGATCACATCACGAAGGTAGATGGCCTGACGACGAACACCAGCGCGCTCTTCGGACGAATCACCGATGTCACCTCATGGCTGCGCCAGCGCTTTCTCGACACCGTGCCATCGGGCAGCGAAGCCAGAAAATTCTTCGGCAATTCCCGACCGAACCTGACCGCAAACATCGGCAAGGTCAAGCGGATCACCGACGACGAGTTCGCCACCCTCATTGCACGCATGGAGGGCTATTCCCTGGACGAGTATTACCCTAAATGGTCGAACTGCTTCTCCGAAGACAAGAAGCGCCTCAAGGACGACATTCGGGACGCAAGCGTGAAAACAGCCGAACTCCTGCAGACAGTGTGGCACAAGCACGCGGGCAAACGCGCAGCCGAACTAGAAGTCGAGGCGGCCGCGGCCGAGAGCGAAGGTCTGGGACTGAAGCAGATCGCCGCACAGCAGAAGAAGGCACGTGAAAAACTCATCGCTCGATCGAGCGAGGTGGAAGCCGACATGACTCGGGCTCTTGCACGCCTCGACAGCGATGAGGGCAGCGCAGCCAGGTTCAGTAACATGCTCGACGAAGAATACCTGACGGAGCTACGGGAAAAACACGCGCGGGTCGCGATGGCGAAACAGCCTGTCGACGCCCTGCTCACCCTGCTGTCGGTAGCCGACCTGAGCGAAGAACGCCGCAAGATCAAATTATCCTGAATGGAACCACCATGAAGCGCCACGAGAATCCAAAAGACGAAGAACTGCAGCGCCATATCGACGCGCAGGAGCAGGCCATGTCGCAACTGCTGCTGCGCGTGATGGAACGTCCACTTGCGCCATTGCACAAGACTATCGAGGACCTGCGCAGCCATATCGCGGCCGTCGAGCAGGCAAGCATTCACGCCGCTCGATCCGTCGAGGCGGGTCTCGGCGAAGTGCTGGAGGGTCAGAGCAAACGTCTGAATCGCCATGTCAACGATGTTGCCGATGGCGTCGACAGCCTGAAAGAAGAGCTTGCAGGCCTGGCATCGACGCTCGAGAAGCGCCACGACGAGCAGGTCGAGCGCGAGCAGCACATCCAGGACAGCCTGGCTCGCGCCCGCGACGTTCTCGTGCAGCTCGACGCCAAGACCGATGCGGTGAACGGCGCTCTGGTCGCAACGTCTGCCGACCTTGCCAGGGTCGACGGTGCGCTCGGCACGATACGCGAGCAGCAGCGGGTGGCTGTCGAGCGGTTCAGCCGGGAGCTCGGCGGGCTGGGTGAACGCCTGGAGCAGCAACAGTCACATTTCGACGGCAGCCTCGGCAGGACAAGCTCGGTTCTCGAGCAGCTCGACACCAGGGCGGCAGCGGCAAACGAGAGCCTTGCCGCTTCAGTGCGTGGGGTCGCGAAACTGGACGCCGAGCTTGGCACCCTGCGTGAGCAGGAGCAAACCAGCGCCAGCCGGCTGAAAGGCGGTCTGGACACGCTGGCCGCCACCGTCGAGCAGTCATCCAGAGAAACCGCAGCCCGCTACGAGGCGCTTTCCGAATCGCAGAAGGCACTGGTGGCAGCCGCTGTCCAGGAGCAGCTTGCCCTTCAGCTTGCGCCGTTCCAGGTGCGGACAAAATGGCTCGTCGCGGTGTGCGCCCTGAGCCTCGCATCGACTGCCGCCCTGCTCGGCCTGCAACTGATCCATTGAGGAAGCAATGAAACGAGAAAACGATATCGTCCAGCAGCTCGACGTTGCCGAAAACACCTTCCGCCGCAGCCGCCTGCGTGCCATGCAGCGCGTGGCTCTCGGGCTTCTACTTGCGGCAATGGTGCTTTTCGCGCTCGCTCGTTCGCGTCACGGCCGGCACCCGGCCTGGGGCTACCTCGAAGCCTTCGCCGAGGCCGCAATGGTCGGCGCCATTGCCGACTGGTTTGCCGTGGTCGCCCTCTTCCGCCATCCGCTCGGCATTCCCGTCTGGCACACCGCGATCATCCCGAACAGCAAGGACAGCATCGGCAAGAGTCTGGGCAGCTTCGTGGAGAACCATTTCATCACCGAGGACGGCATCGTCGGTCGCGTACGGCAGGCGAATGTCGCCATGCGGCTGGGCGAATGGCTGCTCCATCCGGTGAATGCAAAACAGGTCGGCTGCTCGGCCACCTCGCTTGTAAGGCAGGTCCTGCAGGGGCTCGATGACGAACAGGTCCGCAACATGATCCGTGAGCTCGCGACCAACGAACTCCTCAAACTCGACTTGTCGGCACTGGCCGGCGGCGGCATGGACGCCTTGCTGGCCGAAGGCAAGCAGCAGGAGCTGCTCGATGCGCTGCTCGGCAGGCTCGCAGGCTGGCTGGCGAACGAGGACAATCACGAGACCATCGGCGATTTCCTGCTTCGCAGTCTGAACGTCGAGAATGGGTTCGTGAAGAATCTGGTGCAGGGCTACATGCCAAAGGCCATCGAGTCGCTGCAGGAACAGATCGCGGAAGTGCAGCGGAGCGGCGAGCATCCGCTCCGTGCTCAGGTCGGTATCTGGATTGCCGACAGTGCCCTGCATCTGAAGGCGGACCCTGCATGGAAGGACGCGATTGCCCGATACCAGCGGCAGACGGTTCGCAGCGACAGCGTGCAGAATGCCCTGAACGGGCTCTGGGATGTCTTCCGCGACAGGATGCTGGCAGATCTGCAGGGAACAAGCCCGGCGCTGGCCAGCGCGACGCAAAGCCTGGTTGAAAGGACAGGACGTGTTCTGGTCAGCGATCCTGCTGCGCGTGAATGGCTGAACTCCGCGGTCGAATCCGTCAGCCGCAACCTCGTGCAGCGCCACCGTGGCGAGGTGACGCCTTTCATCGAGGAGCAACTGGCGAAGTGGACGAAAGAAGAAATGAGTGACCGCATCGAACTGGCGATCGGCCGCGACCTGCAGTTCATTCGCATCAACGGCACGCTCGTCGGCGGGCTTGTCGGGTTGCTGATTCATGTCGTGACGACCGTGTTCTGAGCACGGTTAACACTCACACTGCCGGAAGCCGGGCAAGTCGTTCGGGGTTCCGGCAGGCTGACCGACTCCATCCTGGGAGACACCTTTGAAATTTACCGAATACGCGAACAACTGGATACACGTGGGCACCGGCTTTCGCCTGAGCCGTGCCACGATCGTCGGCCCCTACCCCACTCACGAGTTCATCGAGCAAGTGCTTTCACTGGGGCCGGACGAAGTCGTACTAGCAGTGGACGACGGTTGGCCGCAGGAGCGCATCGAAGCGATTGAGCAGACGCTCGCTGGCCGCGCGAGATTCGTGTTGCGCCGTGTTGCTCCACTTGGTGGCGGCGGCCTGGTCCACGCCAAACTCTACTGCTTCGAATGGGTGAATGGCGCCAACAACCGGCGCCGCCATACCCTGCTGGCAGGTTCGGCCAACGCCAGTCCCTACGGGTTCGGCGTGCATGCGGAATCATTCGTCCATGTGGACCTCGCTGATATCGACATCAGGAACAAGAAGGCAGCACTGCAATACTTCACCGATCTGGCAAGCGGTCACGACACCGCCCACACGTGGTTCTACATCCATGACAAGTCCTGGCTCTCTCTGCCGCCGCTGCGTATCGTGCATACACACTGGCCCAACGGATTCGATGCCTGGATCCGCCGCGGCCGCCTCTGCCACAGCTATCAGCCTGATCCGACGTTCGGTCGCCTCGTGTTGCGTCTGAAGGAGCCAATGCCACAAGGCCTGCTTGGTACAAACCTCGGCAACGCCGGCTTCAGTCAGACTGGCGAAATGCAGGCGTTCACCCGTCCCTACGTACGCTACACGAGCGGCGAACCCGATGCGGCAATCGAACGCCAGACTTGGCGGCAGCGATACTTTACCGAGACGGTGTACGGCCACTGGACAAGTGCGGAATGCTTTTCCGCGCTCGAAGACAGTTTTGTCGCTCCACAGGCCGACGGCCGCAGGCGTGCGCTCGACGCCATTCGCGAACCCCGACCGGAACATTACAGCCGCTGGCTCGGCGAATTCACGGACTCGATACACAACGTCTCGCGGACACTCACGGGCAAACAGCGCGAAACCTATTTTCATCTCCAGCGACGGGGCGAGCTCGACGAAGACCGGTACCGGCAGCTGGCCGATTCCAAGCTGGCGCGCGACCGCGAGAAATCGAGGGACGACTACTTCTGCCGCCGCTTCACGTCCGGCTTCGCTTTCCCACCGGTTCCCGCATTGGGCGACGAGTTCGAAGACTTTCTGCTGGAGCTTTGTGCGAATCTGCTGGCCAAGCTCCAGGCGCGCCAGGTTCGCAACAAGCTCGCGGCGGCCCTTCGCCATCATGGCATTGCTGATCGGGGTACGACTCCAGAAGAGTTGTTGGACCAGTTACGCTATCGCTGGGATCACCTCAAGTCTGAACTCACCAGGTTCCATGCAGAAAAGGACCGCGCAATCCTTTAACTCGGCGATGTACACCGCTGGAAGTGCTCGGTCTGATCAACACATGCACTTCTTCGCGTAAACCTGACAAGCAGTTCATCCCATCAACACTCAAGCCGAAGCAGCAATGGACAAACAATCAGAAGAAAGCCTCGCAAATCCCCGGCCCGAGAAGGTCAGCAAACTGAAGGGGCATTTTTTCGTTCCTTCCTACCAGCGTGGATACCGCTGGGGACAGCATGAGGTCGAGGCGCTGCTGAACGACATCTACGCCTGCCGCGATCTCGATCCGGGCGTCAAGTACTGCCTGCAGCCGATCGTCGTCAAGGAGAGAATCTCCGGCGCATCTGCCGACGAAGCACGGGAAGGCCTGCCACCGCCTGGCACGGTCTACTACGAGCTGATCGACGGGCAGCAGAGGTTGACGACGCTGTACCTGCTCTATCTGTACCTGAAGAAGGTCAAGGGCATCGTCCCGGGTTTCAACCTGGCCTACGAAACGCGGCCGGGCAGCGCCGCCTACCTGCTCGATCCCACCGAAGCGCAGCGCAACGCGAACATCGACTTTTTCCATATGCACCAGGCCTGCCAATGCATTGAGCGCTGGTTTCAGAAGAGGGGCGAGCAGACCGACGACGGCCAGATCGCGGGCGTTGCCGACGACATGTACCGCCATTTGCGCGAACAGGTCCACGTGATCTGGTACGACGCCGGCGAACAGGATTCGATCACGCTTTTCACGCGCCTGAACGTCGGCCGTATTGCTCTGACCAACGCAGAACTGGTGAAGGCGCTGCTCCTGTCGGGCAAGGATGCCGGAACCTTGAACGCGCATTACCGCCAGGTCGAGATCGCCACGCAATGGGACATGATCGAGCAATCCCTGCAGGACGACGCCTTCTGGGCTTTCCTCACCAACCATCCTGCCTCGGCTTACCCGGCCCGCATCGAACTGATCTTCGACCTCCTGGCAAAGAAAAACACGGCCAGGAGCGACCGCTTCTTCACCTTCGAGTACTTCAAGAAGCAACTCGACAAGCTGCAGCATCAGAACAAGGGCGCAAAAAAGGCGGAGGCCAACCAGGGTAGCGCACCCCAGATCGCGGTATGGGCACCTGTACTTGAGCTCTACCATCTGCTCCGCGAATGGTTCGAGGACCGGGATCTTTATCACAAGATCGGCTACCTGGTCGCCGCCGGCGACAAGCTTGGCGATCTCGTCGGGAAGGCGACTGGAGAGGAAGCCGTGACGAAGTCCGCATTCTCGACCTTCCTCGACGATCGCATCGCCGGGCTTCTCGGGCTCGACGCCACGGCAGCCCGCGAACTGGACTACGAAAAGCATCGCCGGCAGTGCGAGCGCCTGCTCCTCCTGTTCAATGTCGAAACGGTGCGCCTGCTGGATCACTCCTCGGAGCGCTACCCGTTCGACTCGCACAAGAAGGAGCGCTGGTCGCTTGAGCACATCCACGCGCAGAATGCAGAACCGCTGAAGACGGACAGTGAATGGCGCAGCTGGCTGGCCGACGCCCGTCGTGCGCTGTGCGCACTGCCCCGCTTCGAAGACCGGCAGAGGGAAGATGCGAAAGCCGGTCTGCTGGGTGCAATCGACCTGACACTCGATTCTGACAAGGGCGGCATCAGTCGCGGGGTTTTCGCTGCGCTGTCGCGCCGGGTACTGGACGAGTTCCTCAACCCGGACGGGACAAGCCAGGACGAGCATTCGATCGCGAACCTGGCGCTGCTCTCCGGCGCCGTCAACAGCGCGTTGAGCAATGGCGCCTTTCAGGTCAAGCGCCTGCAGCTCATCGACATGGACCAGGACGGCAGGTTCATTCCAGTCTGCACCCGGCGCGTGTTCCTGAAGTACTACACGAGGACCGATACTCAGCAGATGCATCTGTGGAGCCGCGCGGACCGCGCCTGCTATCTCGATGCCATGTTCGCCGACCCGCACGTTTCGCCCGAAGGGAAAGAGGGCGTGGTCTGGAAGTACTTGAAGAAACCGGCAGCAGGAGCCCAGGCATGAGCACATCTTTCAGAAACGTTTTCCGCGACGGTGCGGTAAGACATATCGAGATCCCGATGATCCAGCGCGATTACGCCCAGGGCCGCCGGGACGCCAACACGACGCGCATCCGCGAAGCCTTCCTCGGCGTGCTGCGCCAGGCGCTGGTAGAGAACCAGCCAGTGGGCCTTGATTTCATCTATGGCGAGATCGAGGACGGCCGTCTGGTGCCGCTCGACGGCCAGCAGCGCCTGACTACGCTGTTCCTGCTTCATTGGTACCTTGCTGCGCGCAATGGCATCCCTGCTGAGGAGTGCCGCTTCCTGGCCGAATTCACCTACCGCACCCGGTTCAGCGCCAGGCATTTCTGCAAGAAGCTAGTCATCGAACGTCCGTGCTGCCCCTTGCCGCACATCGGCAAGGCCGGGACGGCGACCCTGTCGGCGTGGCTGACCGACCAGCCCTGGTACGCCGGTGCATGGAAGCACGACCCTACCATACAGTCGATGCTGGTGGCGCTGGACGACCTGCACGCCCTGTTCGCGGCCGATGACCAGGCCACCTGCCGGGCCGCATGGGAGCGTCTGGTGGACGAGGAGCAGCCTGTCATCACCTTTGACTTCCTGTCGGTGGAAGACATGGGCCTGACCGACGAGCTGTACATCAAGATGAATTCTCGCGGCAAGCCGCTCACGCCGTTCGAGCACTTCAAGGCCGATTTCGAGAAGACCCTGGGCGCCACTTCCAGCAAGGCACGCGCCGACTTTGCCCGCAACATCGACCAGGACTGGTCGGACCTGCTCTGGCCCCTGCGCGACAGCGGCACGAAGAAGGAAGGCGAAGAGGCGATCATCGACGACGAGTTCCTGCGCCTGTTCCACTTCGTCGGCGACATCACAGTCCTGCGCCGCGGCGTGTCGGTCGATGACGCGCCGTTCGACAAGGACATCGGCCGGTGGGCAAAGCGCATCTACGGCGTGGACAGCCCCGTGGCAGCGCAGGCACAGGACGACATGTTCGCCACCTTGGGCGCACTGGTCAGGGAAATCAGGGAGCGCGATATCAAGGACGCCGACGGCTACGCCGCATGGTTCGGTACCCACTTCACCCAAAGGGGTTACCGGCAGGGCTGCGTGGCGATCTACGACAAGGTCGATCTGTTCGGCGACTGCTGCGCCAACTATGGCGACACGAGCGGCCAGCGGCGCGGCTTCCCGCTGGCCCGCACGCTGCTGCTTTTCGCTTTCCTCGAATACCTGAGGCACTCCCCTCGTCCCGACGCGGCCGAAGCCGCCCGGCGCTTGCGCACGATACGTAATCTGATCTTCGCCTCGAGCAACGAGATCCGCCCGAACCAGATGGCGACGCTGCTTGAGACCACCGCCGCCTGGATGCATGACGGCGACCTGGACGTCCTGAAGGGGTACAACGCGCGCCAGATCGAGGAGGAGAAGAGCAAGGCTGCTTTCCTGGCACGCTTCGAGGGCCATCCGGCCGTGCAGGAGACGCTGCACACCCTCGAAGACCGTTCCCTGCTGCGCGGCTGCCTTGTCGCCTTCGATCTCGGCGCGGACGCCGATGCCTTCGTCCGGCGCGCACGCCTGTTCCACGAGATCTTCCCGGAGGACGCCGCCATCCCCGCGCCGCAGATCCGTGCCGCGCTGCTGGCCTGCGGGCCCTACCAGCAGCGTACGCAGAATGGGCGGTTCCTGTTCGGCAGCCCTAAGCCGACCCAGCTCGAAGCCTGGCGCAACCTGCTGACCGGCGCCAGCGTCAAGGGTATCCACGCCGCGCTGCAGACTCTGCTCGACCGCTACGGACAAACCGAGGGCGATCTGCCCGAGGCGCGCCTGCAGTCCATCGCCGATGCCTGGCTGGAGGAGCAGGAACAGGCGCGGCACCTGGACTGGCGCTATTACCTCGTGAAGTACCCGGCGATGCGTTCCGGCGAAAGCGGCATCTATGCATCTTCGACCGAGCGAATGGGTTTCGACCTGTGCATGTTGAACGCGAGCCAGCTGAACAGTTACTACCGCGACCCCTATCTGCAGGCCGTTATCGTGGCAAGCGGTGTGCGCGAAGGAAAGAACGTCGCCGATTGCCGCTTCTACGGCTGGGATGACTATCACGCTGTGGACCGGTGGATCAAGCTCCAGGACAGTGACGACAAGCTGATCAGCTGTCGTGATGGCGGCTTTCAGCTGTGCGCCCCGAAGGGCCCGACCGCCCTGGCGGTGTTCAGCGACGTGTGCCGCAAGCATGAGGTTGGCCCGGACCTGATGCTGGCGATACCGCAGTCAGACGAGGACGGCCGGGTCGCCGATGGCGAAGACCGCGTACTGAAGGGAGCACGGCTGCTCAGGGATCTGGTCGAGGGTCTTCGTACGGCTGGGGAAGTCGCGCCCCTGGCCGTTGACTGACGCGCACATGCCTGCAGCAACCGCTGCAGGCATGTAAATTTTCCGGTAGCACTTCGGGCAAGGCGGGTCTCTCCAAAATCGCCCGTGTTCAGCAGGCAATGCCGACCCCGGAATATACGAAGGCTGAGAACCTGGCTGGAAGGCCGAGCCTGGGCACGCTGGGAGTAACGTGCACGGCTACCGATTCCAAGAAGCCGTTGGAACCAGTTCCAGTGCATCCCGGAGCGCCTCCCGACAGCGGTCACGTTGGCACAGACGACACAAAATGAAGACGGAGGATATCTGGTTCTGTACGTCAATCGTTCTTCATGTCAGAACTCGAGAGCCCTGCCGGAACGAAGTTGAGAGGAAAATGCCTCCCGAGTCCCAAAGGCCAGGTCCTTGTTCATGGCCACTGCGATCCTGGACAATCCATCATGAATGCTTGCGCCCTCAGCCGACGCCGCCGAGATCAGGTCGAAACCTTGCTTGAGCGCCAGGCTCTTCTCTCTGAAGAAAACGTCGAACGCGGCGTGCATCTCGACCTTGTAGGCCTCGTGCTGGGCTTTCAACCTCAGGCATAGAGCCTGCGTTCGCTGGCGCAATGCGCTCGACGCATCAAGGTTCGCCACGGACCGCATCAGCTCGGCATGCAGCTGTCCTCCAAGCATGGACGCCACCATGCCGCCAACCAGTCCACCAACGAGCGTGCCGACCCCAGGCAGAACCGCCGTCCCGACGATCGCGCCGAGATTGGAGCCGGTCATCGAGACTGCCAGCATGCTGCCATCCTTCGTCACGTTCCGAACGAAGTCCTCGCTGCTCATCCTGCCACTTGCCAGTTCGATGATGCTCTTCCCCATCGTCGCAGCGACCTGCACGGCCATTGCAGGCGCGTTGGACCGGCCCAGATTCTGCATGACTTGACTGTTCGCGGCCTGCAGGGCACCACCGATCGTGGTGCTTGCAGCGGCGCTGACGTAGGCGCCTGCGGCAGATACGCCAACATCCTTGCACACATCCAGGGCAGCTTCGTCGAGAGGCTTGCCTGATCTGACAACGGCCACCAGATTACGCACTGCACTCATCCCTCCACCGATGGCCGCACTGGATTTTGCCGCCTCGATTCCGGCACGATGGGATACGTCGAGCACATCCTTGACCGCGCTGAAGGTCGGTGATGTCCGCGCCTCCATCGCGTCAACCGACGAGACGTCGGACCGCTTCAGGCGGGAACGTGCATCCTCGATCCTGTCGATCGCTTCCTGCTTCTGCCGCGCCAGCTCATCCTGACCAAGACTGCGGAGTTTGTCGCGCTGTTCGACCAGGCTGTTCTGCTCGGCTGCCCAGTCCTTCATGACGAGGTCGAACTGGTCACCTGGAACCACCAGTTCGGCACGCCGGTACTTGTCGAAGTTGCCCTTGAAATGATCGCGGTATTTCTCGATGTCCTTGTGAACCTTCATCTGGCCTCCAGACGTCAGTTGTGTGCCGTCCACCGATACAGGACCGTTCGCAGGGTCCACCTCGACAAAATCAAATTCCTGGTGATTGGGGTAACCAACGTTGTCGGTGCGGGCGATTCTGGAAGGGTCGCGCGCAATGGCGTTTTCGGCATTGGTCCGCGCGACGTGCTTCACCTCGGCCGCTTTCCCGGCCTGCTGGTGCAAATTCTTCTCGCGGTACTCGGGATTCACCTGATAACGCGCAATCTTCTCGAGCTCCGCAATCGATCTGCAGTGTTCCGCAGTAGCTTCGGCGTAACGCTTAACGGCCGTCGTTGCGGCGAAATTCACTTCGGCCGAAAATTCTGCGTGCTGCTTCTGCTCGTCGCCCGTCTGATCAATCATCACTCGCTCCATTCCAGGCACTCAGGCTGCAGCAGCGATTCGATCGGCAAAACCGGCAATCCGCTCTTTCTGTCCGTGAAGCTGTTCGATCACCTCATCCAGGAAAGCGCCCTCCTCATTGAGCAAGGCCGTATTGAGTACATCCTTCAAAAGGATCGCGGCATTGACGGTATCGCGAGCGACTTCCTCGAGTTCGGCCTCGCGCGCGTGCATTCTTGTCGCCAGGCTTGCGTTCAGTCGCGTCGACATTGCAGCAAACCTGCGTACGCGATCGGTCTTCTGGACAAAGGATGCTGCTTCCTTATGCCACTGCCGCCCCAGCGCCTCGTGTTCGCGCGCCACATAAACGGCTCTCCTTCCGTGAATCATGCCGGCAAGCATGCCAGCTGCCAACGCGCCTCCCGGAACAGCGGCAATCCAGCCGTAAGAGGCTGAGATTTCAGCTGCGAAGACAGCAACGGCACCGATGGCACCACCCGCCAATGCTCCAATGGCGAGCCACAGCGGCGCCGATGGAACCGATGGAAGTCCTCCTTCGTCGAGGAGGATGGCCGGCAAACGTTCTGTCTCGGCTCCGGCAACCGGACCAGGATTGTCGAGTCCTGCAAGCCGATACAGAGGAGATACCGTCGCGAGTTCCGCAGAAACCAGCCGCCGTTGCTCATCCAGTACGGAAAGCGACTTTCGCGTCCCATTCCTCGTGGTCTCGCAGCTGCTACGCGCGTCGCTCATCTGGTGTCGAGCCGCTTCCATCATGGCGCTTGCAGTGCTCCGCAGCCGCGCTCCTGCGCTGAGATAGTCCATCATCATGCCAGGCTTCCTTCTTCGATCAACACGAGAGTGTCACGCTCGATACGCGCGACCGTCATCTCATCAATTTTTCCGTCGGCCGCGAGCAGCGGGGTGGACAAGTGCTCATGCAATGAATGACCGGCGAATGCGACATCGATCAGTTTCGAGCGCATCCGCGAATTCTGCATCTTGACAACCGACTCGAGCCCGGCAATCGTTTCCTTCATCAGATCGGAACCCTTCAGGATCTGCTCCAGCTGGCCTACGTAGGTGTTGATCTGTGCTTCCTTTGCGTCGACCTCGTCCCTGTAATTCCGTGCATCGTTCAGCTTCTGTTTCGCGTTGTTCTGCCCGAAGTACATCGCGACCATTGCTGTCGGAATCAAAGCTACCCCGCCGAGCACGGCCATCCCGCCGGCCACCCCCATGCCGCCCGCAGACGCTGCTCCACCTCCGAGCCAGGCCAGCGTGGCATTCGTTGCCGCGACACCGGACAGGGTACCGATGGCGGTGCCGGTGGACGCGGTACCAATGGCTCCTGCAAGTCCCCACGCTCCCAACGCGAGCGATGCACCGCCGAGGGCTCCAGCACCGCCTCCAAGAAGCATCTGCTGGACATGCTCGGAGGTCGCCTTGAGCTCCTTCACCTCGGGGAGGTCAGGATCGACATTGAACGTCTGGCTGGTGTCCCTCAGATCGCTTACCTGGATGGTGCTCATCATCTCGTACAGGGAAACGAATTCCGTGACCGTCGTTTCGAAAACCCTGACGCGCAACCGCCCCAACTCGGCAAGGCTCTCGGCTGTTGCCTGCTGTGCGTCCTTCAGGCGTTGTTCCGCTTCTTCCTCCTGCGCCTTTGCCGAGCGCGTGATGCGTTCGCTCTTCTTGCGGTCATTCATCCCGCCCGTTACGAAATTGGCGGTCCGCTCCGCTGCGTCCTTGATGTTGTCCCACCAGCCCATGACGTCTCCCTTGAACAATGCACAACAGAAATATTACAACGATATCAATAACCGCTGACCGCCGGATACGTGATTTTTAGCTTTAATCGAACATCGAGCTGAACCTGTTCCGCCCCCTAGGAAGATCTGTTGCTCTGCCCATCCAAGGCGCCCCAGTTTGTGGTGCTCAGCTCATTCTGGCTCAGTCCACCATGTACGTCTCGACCAGTTCCGACAGATATCCAGGTGACCGGTCTTCCGGCGTACCAACCAGCATCGCCCGATCAAGCCCCTGATTGATCGTCTCGCACGACGTTTCCGGCAGCAGCACGCAAGAGTGGCATGCCGCCAGGTTGACCTGACGGGAGCCCTGCCCCCCAAGATTTTCCGAGCAGACCGGATCTGCAGAACACCACGACGCCCGGCTGATCGCGCGGCGGACGATTGCACCGAAGCGTTCCGGCTGCCCAAGCCGCACGAGACCACCCATGGTGCCCTCGGAATCGCCGGCTGACGTATAGATGAGGATTCCGGCCATGGGGGCAGCGGGATCCGCGGAGATGTAGAGCCGCTCCCGCAGCGACGCCGTACTATACCCACACTCGAAGACCAGCTGGTTGATGAGCACATGAGCCAGGCTGTGCACCAGCAGGAAGCGCGACGCCCATTCCCGGCTTCCCACACCTTCCGGGGCCATGGCCTGGGGCAACTCGGACAGGCGGAGGATGAAGTCGTCGCTCAGCCTGTCAGCGAGCCATGAATGGTTCTTTTGTTGCCACTCGCGCAGGCGGTCCTCGCTGAGCTCCAGATAGATTCCTTCACCGAACACGGCAACGGCGGGTAACCAGCGATCCGCAATGTCAACCGGCGGGTACCGGAACAGCTGTCGGATCGCTGCATCCGGCATCTCGGACGGGGGTACAGTCTGTGGTTCCAGCCGGCTGAAGCCGAAGAATGCCCGTGTCTCGCACAGGCGTTCCACCAGATTCACACGTGTCACGATTCCGTAAAGGTCGTCCGGTACTTCAGAGGGGATCACGCGTAGATCGGGCATCCGGTCCGGGTCATCGATTTTCTGGCGGATGACATTGAATTCCTGGCGCCGGAACGTCTGCAGTTCCGATTCCGGCGCCGCGGGCACAGCAGCACCATCATCGGCATTGAAACGCGGCTCGAACAGACTCCTCAGCGCCTCCTCCACTGCCGTGGCGTCGAACTCATTTCCTCGCCGGGCGAGGTACCGTTGTACATCCTCGGCGATCCGGGAGTGTTCGCTTTCACTGACAAGCTTCCATTCCATTCGCTTCGGGACACAATAAGCCGGCTCTTTCGCGAGCTCTGCTCGTGCACGGGCTGCCTCGTCATCGATGTTCATTTCCGGCAGCAGGATGGCCGCCATCGTGCGCGGGAAATAAAGATTGGTCTGGTTGATCAGGGCACCGACCAGCGGATGCGGGCAATTGCATTCCTCGGCGCCTGGCCCTAGCCATGGACGCTCGCCGGGACAGGCGATTCCCGCCTTTTCGAATGCGCTCCGTCCTTTTCCACGGCCTGCGCCGTCCGCATCACCTTGCTTGTCCGGTGGCGACGTGGTCCCCGACAGCGACTTGCCCCGCGCGCCATCGGAACCCGGCGGACAGGTCTTGCACAGGACTTGGATGCTCGCCAGATCGGCACCGCCGCGGTCGATGATGCGCAGACCGCCCTGTCCGGAACAGGTACAGCCGATCCATTCCTGCCAAGGAAATTCATTGAGATGACCACCTGCGCAGACAGAAATGAACCGGACGGGCTGCCAGCGCCCGCCGGCAGCCGGTGGGAGCCTGGCGCTATCCGGGTTGAAACGGCGCATCTCACCCGTGCTCGTATGCCGATACCAGGTCGGAAAGCGCAACGCGGGTATGGTCAACGCCGCGTTCGGCGGCGGATCGTCACCCTTGCGCACACGACGATAATCCGGCGGTGCACGGAACCGGTCGACATGCAGCAGTTCGGACAGACGGGATTCCAATATCTCGAACTCTGCAACATCCGAACACGGGACCAGGCCGCGTGCAGGTTCATGTTTCATGTACCAGTAATCGAGACCACAGACTACATGCGGAATGCCGCGACGGTCGGTGTACAGACTACCGGGTCCGAAAGGCGCAATCAGTTGCCCGACGCGAATTGGTTTGTCAGCCATTCTCAACCTCCTGCATCCGGCCGGGTTGAATAGGCCGGGGTGATATTCAGTTCGGCGCTGCCATCGACCTGGCGCATGCTGCTTGGGATGACTTCGCCCCTGCGCTTCTGGAGATCAGTTGCAAACTGCCCAGGCCAGAGCATGAGGTATTCCCCATCCTTTTTTGGGGGAAAGTTCTCCCATTCCTGTGGGTTGCTTTTCCACTTGTCACGCAAGCTCTCGTAAACGCGCACGAGCTCCTTCGCCGATCGCTCAGCGTCGCTCTCGGATTGCTGTACCGCATATGATCGGTCGGAGAGAATCTCGAGTGCTTCTTCGAGTGCCGCCTCGTGTGCTGCAAAATCATGCACATCCGCCTTTTTCCGCTGGCGTACCCACGTCAGCATGGCGCCAGCGAGGCCACGCTGAATGGCAGAGATCGCAAAAGGTGTAGCGGAGGTCGGCTCGACACGCTCGTACAGCCGCCGGTGGTAGCTGTGGAACTGTTCGAAATGCGATCGGTCCCGGCTCTTCGACGGGCTGTACAAGGTGAGAATCAGACCTGGACGCTCCCACCAGCGGCGCCCCACGCGACCGGTCACCTGGATATATTGAGCTGTGGTCTTCGGCTGCCCAATCACGCCCATCAGCGAGAGCCGGTCGATGTCGACACCGACCTCGATGATGTTGGACGCCAGACAGGCATCCATGACGTCGCTGCCTTCGGGTGTGCAGGCGACCGAGAGCCTGTCCATCATCCCGACGATCTCCGACTGCGACAGCCGGCTCGTCAGCTCCTCGACGACTCGAAGATTCCGGCGGGCCTGCGGATCGACACCCTCGCGGTTGAACATGAATTTCAGGCGCGACCGAATATCCGAATCGAACAGCGTGCGCGCACCACTGAGCTCGCGAATACTGTTGTAGAACGCCAGCAGCGTCCACCAGGGATCACGACGCTCAGCCGCAAAGAAGAACGGACGGAACAGCACGGACGAGAATGTCCGAACCTGTGCGGTCAGGATCGAGCCGTAGTCCGATGCATGGATTCCGAGGTACAGACGCCCCGGCCGCAACTTCCTGTTCTCGTCGCGGGCATACTGCCCGAAAAAGGAATCCCCCATGGTCAGGCCGGGTGCGGGGAACAGACTGGTCTGGTCCCGGTCATACAGGGTTTTCACCTGGCCATCGGCGCCCCGGATGGTGGCCGTCGAGGCGATCAGCTTCGGGCTGACTCGCACTCCCTCGTACTCGACAGTACACAGCGCCTCGAAAATACCTTCATAGAGCGCACACATGGTGCCGAGCGGTCCGGAGATCAGATGCAGTTCATCCTGAATGATCAGGCCAGGCGGCATACGGACTTGCACCGGGTCTCCTTCGCCATGCTGTCTGCCGAACAGCGCACCTGCCTGCGGACGATAGGCAATCATGGCAAACTTGTCGGCAGTCGCGATCACGAGACTGGGTGGACGTCGATAGATGCGTTCGTCGATCACCTCCACCGGCAGCCAGGTATCCGGATGCTCCCCGCCGAACGCGCACTGGCCGTCGGAGCAATGAAGCAGCGGACCTTCGTCACGGATGTCCGTGATACCGCGCACGCGTCGTGCGTGCCAATCCTTCTGCCTCATTCCCGGTGGCTGATCGCCGTCGTATCGGCCGATCCCGCATCTGCACCAAGGGCATTCGGTCAGTACCAGCGGATTACCCTTGCCCTCGCCACCGGCGAAGGCCTTCATCTTTTGTTGAGCGTCCTTGATTTTGTTCGGCGCCCCATCGGCGCCGATCCAGAGACCGAGTGAGAAACGCTCACCGGCCAGTTTTCCGTTATCGTGCCGGTCGGGATGGCGGCGCAGGTACTCCATCGCGCAGATCAGCGCTGCCGCGCGCTGGAACTGCTGCGTGGTGAGCATCCTCAGCGTGTACCTCATGAGGACATTGGTGCCGTCTCGCCTGAGCCCCGGTTGTTCGCCCATCTGCAGACGTTCATGGAACATGTAGTAGGCCATCACGCCAAGGTAGGCCTCGGTCTTGCCGCCACCTGTCGGGAACCAGATCAGGTCGACGATCTCCCGGTCGGACGATTCCGCATCGCTTGCCCCCGAAAGCGACATCAGCAGAAAGGCGATCTGGAAGGCTCGCCATGTGCCGAGTCCGGGACGAACGCCATCGCTGCTGTACACACTCCATGGATTGGCAGTCCCTGCCGCCGGCACCACCATGCGGGCTCCGGCGTTCCAACCGAGCGGCCGTCGGTCAAGCTGTTTCGTGCCGATCTGCTGCAGGAGCATGGCAAGGTTGGCCAGCCTGAACGCTCTTCTCGCCGACGGCTCTGCCTTGAGCAGCGCGATACCCGCTTGCATGCGATCCAGACACCGGCGGCATGCGTCCAGGTTCCGCAGGGCGACATCCTGCAGATTCTCTGGAAGACCGGTGGCTTCGGCGCTTCGCTCGGCAATCCAGGCCTCGTACTCCGCCGCAAGCGTGGTCAGCGCCGTCCAGGCCTGGCCCTTGCCGTCGTCCTGCAGCGCTGCCAGCATCTTCATGGGCATCTCGATCGGATTCCCCTTCCTGTCGACCACGTCGGCCGTCATGCTGGGGAGCTCGACCGCAGGCATCACATCCGCGTAGATCTCGGCAGGTGCAGCACCAGGCGCGGCATCCCAGCCTGCAGCGCATCCGTGTCCGATCGCCCAGGTGGCCGATTCACGGTACAGCAGGGCCAGGGACTGTTCTTCCTCATCCAGCTTCTCGAACGGCCGCTCGCTTTCCGGATACCGTTCAAGCGCGCCACCGGTGACGCTGACGTCGAAGTAGCTCTGGTAGAGCACCGCCTCCTTCGATCCGGCATGACTCGCAGGGGTCACGTTCCGCAATACGACGGTGATCAACCACCTGTCGGCGGTGTGGCGGACCTTGCGCGGAAAGGCTTCGATCCGCAGCGCCAGCGGGGATCCGGGCACTGCCGGCAGGTCCCGGGATACCTTCTTGCCATTGACCAGCTCCTGCCGGGGGATCAGGATCCGCGTATCTGCAGGCAGTGCCGGCAACCGTCGCCATACCGGAGCGGTACGCGGCCCCTTGTCGTCGCTCCAGCACCGCGCCGCCTTCTCGTATCTGCCGTTCAGCGCGAACGGCGCGGCATCATCGGCCTGCCAGACGAAGCGACGCTCACGCGGCAGCCGGATCACGATCTGTCCACCGCCCTCGAGCCGGGCACAGAAGGTCACGCCCAGCGTGGAGGGAAAGCGGACGTCAGGACTGGTCACCTCGAAATCGTCCGACGCAGCGTCCGGCGTGGCCGTCGCATCGAACGTTGCGTCCTCGGGCGCTTCATTCCCTTGCAGGTCGGAGGGAGGACCTTCCTCGTCCAGCCCGTCACCATCCGTACCGAGGGTGTCGGTGGCGAGTGCCGCAGCCGTTCCCTGGCTACGGGCATCGCGTTGAAAACTCCCGGCCGGGTGCAGCAGGCCCGCCCCATAACGCCGGTAAGGATTCTCGCGGTCGTAATACAGCACTTCCTCAGGCACCGCCTCAGGTACAGGACGCCAGGCCAGCGGCCCGCGCCGGTTCGGTTCGGGATCATGAAATTCCTTCTGCTGATTGAATTCGACGATCCGTGGCGTCGACAGCGGCGTCGACGGCCCTACGACCTCACTGCGCACCCATCCGATCAGCTCCGAGCGTTCCTTCATTCGTCATCCCCTTCCTTGAGCCATTTGACCAATACCTCTTTTGCACCCTCATGGCAGAGAATGCGAACCTCTTCGACGGCACGCGTCATGCCGGTGTAAAACAGATGCCGGTGAAATTCGGACTGTCGCGGCGCCAGATCTGTCAACAGAATGACCTTGCGCTCCAGTCCCTTGAATGCATGAATGGTCGAGTGAGCAGTGCCGTCGCCCTGCTTCCACGCCGCCTGCAGTGGCAGACCTTCTGCTGTCAGTCGCGCGGCAATGCTGTCGGGTTCTGCGCAGAACGAAAGAATCGCGATCTCGCCAGGCCGATAACCTTTCGCCCGGAACTCCGCAAACCAGCTCCTCACGTAAGCCGCCTGTTCGTCCGGGCTGCGGTAGAACTCGATGTCGTAACAGGAAAGCGTCCCGCCGCCGCGCATGTAGCCGCTGTAGGTCCGGGCAGCAAAGCCGCTGAGGCGGACAGCGGTGTTTCCGATAACCTGGTAGTTACGGCAGTTTTCCGCCAGGCGCCAGCGCGCGGGGCGGGCATCCCGTAATAGCGCAGCGAGGTGTTCATCCAGTGCCGATTTGTCACCAAGTACCTGGTGACTGAAGTCGCCGAACAGGGCAAAGTTTCCGTCGCGGAACCCGCCGGCGAGGAACTGTGTCAGGCAGTGCCAGATGCGTGGCCGTGCCAGGAGATCCTGCGCCTCATCGACAATCAGGTAGTCGAATGACGCCGTGGCGGTAAAATCCGGATCGGTCAACCGCTCCTCGATTTGTGCCGGCAAATCCTCGTCCCAGAACGATGCCGATGGCTGCTCCGGCACGGCGATGCCGGCCATGTCTGCCATCAAACGAATCGCGCGGCCGGCGACAAGGTTCGGCAGTGCGGCAGACATGTCGGTAGCCCGCTGTCTCACCCATTCCCCGACGAGCTGGTTGAAACATACAAGGGCTACACGTCTGCCGTCCCGGACCAGACTTGCGGCGAGTTCCATCGCGATCAGCGTCTTCCCGGTACCGGCCGCGCCATCCACGACGATGCGAGGGTTCAGCTCCGCGAGACGCAGCACTGGTCGCTGCTGCTCGCGCAGCACATGCTCCGCTTCCTTCTCCCTCTGCATGATGTCTTCTCGTGCACCGGGACGGCGTTTGTGCACCGGCGCGCAGAACTCGACGATTCTGGCGACATCTGCCGGGCGCACCGGCGCAGCGAGGGGTGTCAGGCTGGCGTCGGCTTCAATACTGCTGCGCATGCAGCTGACCAGACGCGCGCAGAACTCCTGCGCCGTCCTGAAGGAACGGAACTGCAGCCCGTCGATCAGCTCCCACGGCTGCACGGCCAGGTTCGGGCGAAGTGGGAACGGTGCATTTGGGAAGATGCAGCAATGGACTACCGGCAGTCGGTGATAGCCTGACGATAGACCGATGAGGTTTCGGTAAAAGCTGTAGCGCCCATCCGCTGCCTGTTTGAACGGCGAGCGGCGGATGTCATGCGGGATCCACTGGTCGCCCTCGAACAGAATCGTCCTGTGCGACTTCACTTCGATGCAGAGGATGCCGGTATCGGGCACGATCACGACGAAATCGATTTCGGTCCGGTGTCCGCGGTTCCAGGGCGCGAGGTCGAGCGAATGAATTGCGACCCAGTCATCCGGTCCACTGGCAAGCATGCGGAAGACGTCCTTCTCGCCCGGCGGCGTACGCTCGTCGGTAAATGCGGGAATCAGACGCGCCATTTTTCAATCTCGTTCAGAGGATGGGCGACCCGCATGTTCTGATCGGAGGCGCGGAAGCCGTCCTCAATGACCACTACGCGATCGAAGAATGCAGTGCCGGCTACCGCACGACCACCCGGCAGCGCCAACGTGAAACTGGAGCCTGCGGCAGCCAGATCGCGGATTTCGGCAACCATGGACACGAGTACTTCGCGCAGGCTCTCGTCCTCCTGTGCGTGATTCACAAAACCGGCATGAATTGCCTCCCCCCGGCTGTGGCAGACTTCCTGCCAGGCGAACTGCCACAATGGCTTGTCCCGGAAACGCGCCGGCGCGACCGATGTAAAATCGGCCTTCAGTACGCGCATCAGAATCTCGAAATGCCGTTTCTGCTGTGGCGCATGGATTACGGTTGTCGGTGGCTTTGCCCAGTGATGAAGAGCGGGACTCAACCACGTCAGGTCAAGACCGGCCGCATCCAGGTCGTGAATCAACGCTTCCGCATTTTCCTCGAGGCGCCTGCGCAGACATGATTTCCATATCTGACTGAACCTGCCATGTTGCGCCTGCAGCGTCCCGGCTCCTTCGGTCTGCAACGATGGCCGGATGACAAAACAGGTTTCGGTCAGAGAATCGCCGACGACACGGTACCCGAGACAGTGCACGTCATGCTGGCTCGGGTCGAAGCACAACACCCGGGCCAGCGGCGGGTACAGGATGCCATGTTCGTCATTAACCTGAACCAGGACAGCCTGACGGCTTTCCCGGGCAGTAGTTTCCCGGAAATCGCGAAACATCCGGAACTCATCGTCGTCAGGCGGCGGCGTCGCGAACGTCGTGTCATCAGCGTCATCGGCCTGGTGGACTTGTCGCGACCAGAGCAGAGCCGAGCCCATGGGCGACGACGGCATTGCCTCGGTTTGCGGCAGCGGTGCCCCGGATGCAGCAGAGGAACTGACCGGGTCGTAGCCGAACTCCGGCTCATCGAAGCACCCGGACCAGACAAACTGCAACAACCGGGTGAACCGGGGAGCGGTAATCAGTGCATCGGGTACGGCGCCCCAGCCACGGGCACGCAGCGGGCCGACCTTGACAAGCGTCTCGAACGGCACGCACTCGCGGTAATCACGGCACGAATGCAGAAATGCCTCGGGCGGAAGCGCAGTACCACCTGCCGCAGCGATCAGCTGATTGAAGGCCGGGACGGCGGACCGATGACAGAACACACGGAAATCGACCTGATTCGCCTGCAGCTGACAGATCTTCTCACCCACCAGTACCGCCAGCGGGCTCGCCATGCCGCGCAACTGCGCTGCCGCATCAAGGGCCGCCTGACACAGGTTTCCCATGTCCGCGCCCCAGCGACGCTCCAGAAATGCCGGCGTCCCCAATGGCTCGAGTTTGTCGGTCAGAACCTCATCGAATGCGATAGGGACTGTCAGCCATTCCGAAAGCATGCGCTGAATGTAACCCACAGTCTCGAGGGCGTCCGGATCGTCAGCTTCATGCCAGATATGGGCCATCCTGCGCAGGCTGCTGCGAAGACTGCTGAACCATCCACTGAACACGTCATGCCGTTCGGCGTGCACCGTTCCATTGAGGGCCAGACTGTCGAAGATTCGGGAAGCCGATACCATCAGTTTTCCCTCCGTGCAAGCAGCGCGGCTGCGACGCCTACTGGGAGCTCTCCGATACCGTCAGACAGCGGATCGTCTCGCCGGTACCACTGCTCGAGATGAGCCAGTCGATGACCCAGCGCCTCGAGGCGATCGCGCTCCAGTGTGCGAGGCACAACCCCAATCACATCAGCCAGCTTCATTTCTGGCTTGTCGAGCGCCCGCAGGAAGGCCTCATCGCCATCAGCAACAACCAGCTGCGGGGACCGAGTATGACGATCAAATTCACCCTTCCGCGTGTTGAAGAGTACGACGCGCGAAATTCGCTCGGCGGCCCAGTGTCTGACCGTCAGCAGTTCGTCCAGTCCGGCCTCCAAACCACCCACAGAAAGCCGGATCTCGGCAGCTGCCGCACGCGTGGCTGCCTCGCCTCTCAGTCGCGTCATGAGGCAAATGGCAGAATCCGAGCGAGAAAGATTTCCTGCACAGATAGCGCCTGCGTCAGGGAAAAGCCCGTCGTAAAGCTCACGATAGGGAACTCGGCCGCCATGCAGCTGCAAGGGCGGTTCGTCGTGAAAGCGCCAGTTCATGGCAGTTGCCGGTGTGATCAGCCGACGGTCGCTTTCCATGCCGGTGTGCCGCACCCAGACGCCGATATCAGGCTCGACATCGCTGACGAGGAACGGACCGGCTCGTCGCCCGTGGCTCCGAATGTCGCAGAGAGGACGATCCGCATGTCGGGTACCTGCCAGTGCCTTGATTCGGAAAAAATGGGCTGCCAGATCGTCGGCCCCCTCCTGCGACAGCCGGAAACGCATGGCACCAAGCGTGAGGAGCGCAGCCCCAGCGGATTCACAGGGCGTGGTCAGCAGGATGATGCGACGAGTACTGTCCAGTGTAGACTGAAGCTGATACCCGGTACACAAGAAGAACTGCGCCCACGCTGGCAACGGTCGCCACGCGTCTCCCTCTTCCCGGAATTCGGGAAATGCACCACACGATTCGCCTGACTTGACCACGTGATTGCCACCTGCCTTCTGTACCGCTGGACTGCACGTCCATGGTAGCTCGAAAATTGGGCTGATACCGATCCCTCCATCGACTAAATGGAGGTTTCCGTTCATTATCAGATGATTATCGTTCGACAGTTACATTTATGCAATAACCAAAATGTCTGTTCAGCAAATTTAGTTTCTGATGTGTGTTTTTGATACGGTTTTGAAACTTCATCAATATGTTCTCAAGCATCAAAAAAGTCCGACCAGCGCCCTGCGACGCCGGCCGTCGCTCATCTTCCCCGTTGCTGCCCTCGCCCTGGCATCGAGCTTCCCTTGCCTCCCGGTATTCCGCGGCGCCGAGCAATCTCTCGGCTCAGGCGCGCAATCTCATCCTCCATCTCGCGAAGACACGCCTCATCCGAAATCTCGGAAGCGTCCTTGTCAAGGTCGAACCACAAATCCGGATCTGCGGGCATCATCGCTTGAACAAGCGTGCCCTCCATCTCCGCCCTCGCCTTCATCGCCTCCGCAAGGGCCTCCCGCTGCATGTCCCCACCGTGCTGAATGAAGACTGCCTTGCCCACCAGCCTCAACTCGTCCTTGTGATGATTCAGGATCCAGTCGAGCAAACCAGTCTGATCCGCGTGAGCCGAGTAGCCCGTGAGCGCAACGACGTCGGCGCCAATCTCCGCCAGCGGCATCGTCATCCCACCCGGCCAGTCGAGACTGCCCGTCAGCCGCCGGCGCTCCTCCAGACCGGCCTTCGCGAGTGAAAGCAGCTGTCCGCCGACCGTGCCGGCCGAACAAAAGCCCGCGAGCGCAACGGTGTTGCTGGTGGACGGGATCAATTTCGGCAGCCACCAGGCCGCAGGCCCACCATCGCAAGTGCCTGAACTGACCACATACACCGATGCACGGGAGTCCTCTTCCGGCACATGCTGGCGACGATTGGTCATGGCGCGGAACAACGGCCGCCAGGCGCGCGCGACGGCATTTCCGCAAGCGGGGAGCTGCACGTCATCTCCAGCCTCGGCCCCCAGTGTCATGTGGCAGATATCGAGAACCGTGCGCACATGCGTCGGATCCTTGTCGTCCAGGCCGAACCAGCGGAACATCTGCTTACCCAGCCAGAGGGGGCGTACCTTTCCGTTCTTGCCGTTGTTCTCGGTTCTCCGGAGAGCCTCGAGCACGGCCGCGTTCATCTTTCGTGCACTTGGTGCATCAATGTGGAACCCGACGCCCTCGTATCGCTCCGGATTCTCGGCCACGATCCAGTGCAGATCGAAAAGGACGTCCTGAACACGTCCGAGGGCGAACGCCGGGATGATGAGACTGCCGGCACGTGAAATCGTCCGATCGAGGAGACTGCGCAGCTGAGCCCTGCGATGCGCAGGATCGTTCTGCTCCGCAGTCCGTACCATCTCGCCGTAAGTTGACTCGATGACCGCGAAGTCATTCGAACCGGCGTACATTCTGTGCCGGAGGAACGGCAGGCTTTCCTCATCCTCCACGTTGGGCCCGAGATCGCCTGAAAAGGCGATGCTGCGCTGCCCCGGACCTGGTGCGCCCCAGTGAACTGCGACGGAGAGCGCACCGATGACATGCCCCGAACGGAAGAAGCGCACAAAGAGATTCCTGTCGACCGAATGAAACTGGCCGAAAAATGGACTCCGGCGCGGTTCATGCCAGCGGATTGCGTTCACGTCCTTTGCGGTGAAACCGATGTCCGACAGCTCGGCCGCATCCCGCAAGAGGATCTTCGCGATCTCGGCAGTCTCCCTCGAGCAATACACCAGACCTCGGAATCCCTTCCTGTACAGCATGGGAAGCAGACCACTGTGGTCAATGTGTGCGTGCGTGAGGATCACGAACTTGATCTCTGCCGGGTCGAAGGGCCAGTCGCAGGCGTTCCACTCCGCAGCCGTACGTTCCCCCTGCTGCATCCCGCAATCGACGAGAAAATTCCAGTCGTTTGCCTCATCGTGCATCCAGGTGCACGAACCAGTGACTTTTCCGAGCGGACCGATAAAACGAATCTTCATTTGGATGACCTCCTGTAAAAAAATATTTGCCACAGAGGAAGATTAGTTACCTTGCGCCCGATGCGCAACGACTCCTGCAATGCTGCGCAGCGTTGCATTCGACATTGCAATTGTTGTTCGAGAAAAGTATGCTTCCGAGAAAATGGAGGCCCAATGTTCAAACCAATCAGTACCGCTCGCTCGAGCGGAAAATTTCGATCCTTCGACGAGCTGGCAAAGCGCTTGGTGAGCGAGTTCACCGATCTGGATTGGCCTGCACCTCGTGCGCTGGCGGTAAAGCTGGGCGACATCGATCGTGGAGACAAGGTGTGGTGGACAAGACGCCCTTCGCACGCTAGCGCTCTCGCGACCCTGCTGGAGGCGCCGCTAGTCGACCTGGGTCTGCACGATGCCCCTGCAGGGGACGCCTTCCAGTTCACGACCTTCCCGGAACTGGCCCCGATCACGCTGGCGCGCGAAACCTCATGCGAGATCGGCTTCCCCGTGTCGGCGGCTGCCGGAAAGGAGGGAGACAGATTGGCGTTCTGGCTTGACGTGGCGCCTCCGCGCCATGCATGGCGCGGCCCCGACAATGAGATCTCCTGGCTCGAGTTCCTGCCCGGCACCGGCCTCAGCTTCTTCTGGGCAGCACTCCGTGCGCGGACACGCCACGAGCACATGGTGGAAAGACGACTCCGTGACGCCGGAGAACGCCTTCGCCAGGCAGGCAATCTGATCCTTCTCGTAGAACAGCCCTGCGACAATGCCGACCTGATCGCCCTGGCGGAGGCGCATCGCGATCTCAACCTGCTGATCGTGGCGCCCTTCAGTGCGCCGGAGGGCGATACTGACGCACCGTCGACGTGGCTACCCAGCTGGGAGGTTCTGACAGGGCAGATCGACGGACGCATGGCTGCGCTCAGGAACCCGCAGGACTTCTTCAACTCGATTGCCAGATACGAATGGCGCATTCACGACGACTGGCAGGCTCGCCTGCTGGACTGGGTGGAAAAGCGCATCAGCCGCACTACCGACGATACGCTGTTCACGGCCAAGGGCGTCGCGAACTGGCTCTCCAGCTTTCCCGAAGGGTGGCAGTTTGTCAGGGGACCAGCCGATCTCCTTGCCGTCTGCCGCCTTTGCCATCTATCCAGGGAAACCGAGCTGCCACGCGTGTCGGACCTCAATGCGGGACAGCGGCTACTCGAACAGGTCACCCGCGCCGACAAGGCACTGTCCAGACGCTTCAAGGAGCTGGTGGATGCCAGGCTCGCGGCGCGCCAGCTGAGCTGGAACGATCCGCTGACCGCAGCGCAATGGGCAGCCTTCGCCCCTGCAGCATCCGTCGCCCTCGACGAGACGACCCTTCTTTCCATCGCCAACGGCGCGAATCAGGCAGAGCGACGAAAGCGCGCCATGGCCGTCGCCGAATATATCCAGGAGACGGGAATCGCTCCGCTCATCGAAGCGCGGTTTCTGGTTGAAACCCGTGACGGCATGCTGGTACTGGCCCCTCAGTTTCTGGTCGACCTGGTCGCACGCGACCTGCTCATGCAGATCATCCGTGAGCAGCCGGTCGACCACTGGGCGATGTACTGCCATGACAAGGATCGCCGTGTCCTGATCGATGCAGCGCTCGGCAGCATGTCGATCGGCGAACTCTTGCCAGTACTCGATCGCATCAAGGAAATGCCTGCGGACGCGCTAGCCCGGATCGGCGCTGGGGAAGCACTGTTCTGGGAAATCGGCAAACGGCTCAGTGACATGCGGACGGTGCCCGAGGCGTTCGCGTGCCTCGCCGGGATGGTTCTGCCCCGTCTTGCCGAGACCGATCTGACACCTGCTCCATGGACGCGCCCTGCCGACAACGAAGACGAATCACTGGAATGGAACACCATATGCTGGGCGTGGAGCATCTGGTGCGACAGGCCTCCGATGCATCTGCCGGAAAGCTGGACCTGGCACTTTCCAGGCTGGGCTCCGGACCTCGCGGTCGGCATGACCCCCTGGTTCTGGCCGACACTCCTGCCTGATCGGCCGGCCCTCTCGTACAAGTGGAAGCGCATGATGGCGGTTGCCGGCCAGCTGGTCCAGAAATTCACGCGCCCTCCCGAGTATCCGCCGGAATTTCTCGCGCCGATACTTCTGGCCGAAGGCATCAGAGGCCGATGGCCCGTGGACTTCAAGTGGCTCGAGGCCATCATGAGCGAGACGGACCGGGAGCGGCGCAATGCAGCAGAGAACCTGCTCCTCCGGGAGCTGAACAGGATCGGCTCCACAGCAGCCCCGAAACTGCTCCCCTTCCTCATGGAGTTCCTCTTTTCGGGGCGGACCGACGGGATGAGACAGGTACTTTTCTACCGTTCGCGCATACGTACATGGGTATTGGAGCACGTGTCGTACGAAGACGTGTCCGCCTGCCTCGACGAGGTACAGCTCGAGGCCTTATGGCAGGTTCCCCACTCGCTTCCGCCCCGGCTCCTGCTTGGCATGCTTGCGGATTCCAGCCCCGTAGAGGAGTCGAGACTGCCCGCGCGCATTGGCGCGATTCGCGTTCTTGGTGCGGAGCATGTCGATGCGCTCACGCGGCTTCTCGGGTCGGAGTCCCTGGGCATGGCTGCGGCAGAGCGGCTCTGGAAGGTGTCGCCCGAGACTGTGGAGCGCACGCTGACCGGAGGCGCTTCCACCCAGGATGCCGCGGCTTCGCTGCGGGTGCTGATTCTGTCCGCCCCGCTCGAAAGGACGGGTGTGGCTGCGGACGCGGTCCTGGACTTCCCTTCTCTTCTCGCCCCTGGCGAACGTGCAGACTGGGCAAAGCCGCGACTTCCCAATGCGCAGGCACATACCGAGACTCTCTGGGCGATTCTCGACCATTCGAAAGCACACTGACAGCGCTCACCGCCGGGCAACAGGACAAGCGATTATCTGTCCTGCCCCGGCAGCGGCGCAGACAACCAGCGCCACTCTCTGATATTAGTTGGCAAAAGGAAAACTTTCGGCTTAAGATTAGTCTCCCTTGTTTCGAAAGTGATAGAGTGGCCGCGATCTCGAACTATGCCCAGCTGGACGCTTTTGGCCGTGAACGCCTTTCGCCCAATTTCTTCATGCGGGAATTCCTGCACAGCGAAATCGCCGCCTGGCATGGGTTGCAGAACATTCCGGATCATCCCGAAATAGCGCTCGACGTCGGCAGGAAGCTGTGCCAGGAATTGCTGGAGCCGCTTCAAGCCAGATTCGGCAGGATCCACATACGGTCGGGCTATCGCTCGCCCACTGTGAATCGCTTTGGAAACGAGAAAGAGCTGAACTGCGCGACCAACGAAAAGAACTACGCCAGCCATATCTGGGATTACCCGGACGCCGAAGGCATGCACGCCGCCACTGCATGCATAGTGGTCCCCGCGCTGGTGGACTATATCGAGTCGGGTGGAAGCTGGACCGCAATGGCTTGGTGGATCCATGACCATCTGCCCTACAGCTCTCTGTGCTTCTTTGCGAAGATGGGCGCATTCAACATCGGCTGGCACGAAAAGCCGCTCCGACAGATCGACAGTTACGCGAAACCCAAGGGGTACCTGACCAGGCAAGGCATGAGCAACCATGGTGGAACGCACGAGGCAGAATACGAGGGTCTGCTCGCGTCGTTACGACGGCCGAACGTTGGTCGAGACAGTTTGGCTATCGTCGAGAATCGCTCTGTCTCTGCAGCCCCTCAACCTGGAAGTATGCGACCTGCTGCTTTCGTCACCGGTGCGCCCACCCCATCAGAAGAAGAACAAGTCGCCTTGCCCGTGAATTACCGCGCGGTGCACACTAGGACAACCTGGCGTATCGCGCGCGGACACAAGTCCATCGAAAATGCCATTTACGGCAAGGATGGTGCGGCAGGGCTTTTTGCGCGGAAGGTTCGCATCGATTATGAGCGGCATGGTGATCCGCTCTACGTGGTCGTCTGGCAGTCAGGCCGCAGCACAGGCTTTGTGGCCACTTCGAGTAGCGCATCGTCCACAGGGATTGCGATTGCAGAATTGCCTGTCGCCGCTATCGAGGTGTTTGAAGCGCAGGGCGGAGCAGCTATCGAAATACTCGCCCGATGCTTCAAGGGTTGAGTGCACTTCGAGAACTGGAGGGTGTAAATAATATTGTGTAAACGGTCATTTGGCAGGACACTGCCGCCACTAGGAGAAA
>NZ_LMCY01000017.1:0-172 GCF_001425685.1 Massilia sp. Root335
GAACTTCGCGCCTTCGGTTTGGGAGATCCACAGGCCCAACACCTCCTTGTGGCCATCCATGTTGACGCCGATGGCCAGGTAGACCGCCTTGGTGCGCACCGCGCCGTTGTCGCGCACCTTGACGTGAATGCAGTCGAGATACAGGATCGGGTACACGGCATCGAGCGGGCGG
>NZ_LMCY01000017.1:316-483 GCF_001425685.1 Massilia sp. Root335
ACGCGCGCTCGACCAGCATCTTGGTGAGCTGCTTGAGCAGGCCATTTTCGCCAATCAGGTCCTCCGGCTTCTGATAGTTCGCCAGCAGGCTGTCGGCCAGTTTCAGCAGTTCCGGATCGGGCTTGGCACGCTTGTTACGCTTTACAACGGTCATTGTTTCTCCTAGT
>NZ_LMCY01000017.1:515-13397 GCF_001425685.1 Massilia sp. Root335
TTCGGCTACAAGCTGCACGCTAGCGTCGACAAGCGCTGCAAGCTGATCCGCAAGATCGCCATCACGCATGCTGCCGTGGCCGATACCAACGTCTTCGAAGAATTGCTGGATCCGAGCAATACCAGCCGCGACATCTATGCCGATCGTGGCTACCCCAACATTGAAAGGGAAACGAGGTTGAAGCAAGCCGGCTGGCGCGTGCACATCCAGCGACGAGGTCACGCGACCAAAGGGATTTCCGAGACACAGAAACAGCGTAACCGCGGTATCGCTACGCCGCGTGCTCGCGTCGAGCATGTGTTTGGCGCCTTGGCCCAAATGGGCGGCAAACTGGTACGTTGTCTGGGGATCGTACGCACCACATTCGTCCTGCAGCTGAAGGTCGCCAGTTATAACCTCAAGCGCCTCGTCTTTTTGAAGGAACACGGCGTAGCACCGTTCTGAACCAGCAGTTTGGCAGCCTGCGGCTGCCAAACTGACCTCATCCAAGTTCACATAGCTATCGACATCCCGACGATGCGCCGGCATGGCGACGCTGGATCAAGCCTGAGATTGCCTTGCTCATGCCGAAAATCGGGTTATTCGAGGTGACCTTAAGGAGTGGCAGCAGAAGCGACCTGAATTATTCGTCAAACGCGTTTATGATCAAACGGGACTGGACAGATAGTCTGCCTCCGCCCTATCCCGTAAGAGTCGCCATGATTACCGTTAAGGGTGGAGGCCATTATGAAACACATAGGTTTGCACGCCACCTCAGATTATCCCAGGCACTTCATTTTCGATATTCCACATTGACTTCGACACGACGGTTGGCCTTGTTGCACACATTCAGTTCGTAAGGAGACAGTTTGGCATCGGGTTCACATTTGTTTCGCATCTCACGGCTTCCGACTCCCTCCGAGACGATGTCGACAGCTTTATCGTTGAGAAGGGATCCCAAACTTTTTGCGACTGCCAATGCACGTTGCTGAGAAAGCATTTGATCACTTATCGGAGCCTTGCTGGACGCGGCTATCTCGGATCGTGCATCGCTATGCGCGCGAACGGCAATTTTTACCGGTTTGCCAAACTTCTTCACTGTGTCGACCAAACTGCGGAGGCGACGAATTCCTTCCGCTGTCAGCACCGCGTCGCTATTCTTGAACAATGGATCACTCGACAAATTGAAACAGGGATCGATCCTGGGTGCGGTTTTGATAATTCGCAAGGACTTGGTATCGAATTTGAGCTGAACTTGCCGCAATTCAGGTGCGGACGAAAATATGGTTCTCTTCGTGGTGTCAATCGCGCTGAAGCGAATGACCGTCTGGTCTCCGACACCTGTCCACAAAATATCCGCCCCATGAACGAGAATCATGGCCGGGCTGGGGCGGTGGCAATCGACCAGGGGCCGATCGATATGCTCGGAAATTCGCTCGATGACATCAAGTTCGGATGCCGGCAACTCAAGTGAAACGTTGGGCACATAAATTCCAAGGCCGCCGAAGACCATGTTCAACAGCGGCCGCGGCCCAGCATAAAATAAAAGGACGATAATCGGCGCTAACGCGAGTCCAATGAACCTCGCGCGATGGGACGCGCGTGACCCCGACTCGGGCCGCACGGATGCGAAGAACAGCGCCACGAAACCGGCAAACGTCATCGCGAACATAAGCTGGGTGAACGGGACGGAATCAAACTCGATGACCGAGAGAACGAAGTACACGAACACGAATAGCGAGCACAGTCCCAGAAACCAGCCCTGCGCGGAAACCGGTACCGCATAGAGATTGTCGATTCTGGCACGGGTGGCCCGTATCCGTACCCCATGCCAGCGGTCGCGAAACACCGAACGCCACGTCTCGGGCGCGCCCTGATCGCTGAATAACCTGGACACAAGAGCCGCATCGTCGAAGCTGACGACATTGCGGAACGATGTACATGCCTTTACCAGCCACAGCGTGGAAAACGCGCCGTAGCCAATCACTAATAGATAGGTGATGGCGAACGCAAATGCGATGAATAGGAAGAAGAGGACTTCGCCAGGCGTCATCCCGGATGGGAAAAAATTAATCAACCGCAGGTAGGCGAACGTCGCTAGGCCGCCTATGCCTGCCGCGGTCCGGTAGCCGAAAGTCGTAACACTGGACAGCAACTCCGTCAATTCCTTGACATTCTTGGACATTGCGCCCAGACTCCGCTCGGGACCGCTAACGCCGTTCCTCCCGCTGGTTCGACGGGAACTGCGTCTGTTAAAATTTCCGCTAACGCTCATCAGATACCTTGCAATTACAAAAGAGTTGAACAATAAATCATAAACGGGGCACCGCGTTATCACCGGCTGAGCAGCGTCCTGACGGCCCGCCGCGTCCCTCGACATGGCAATGACGCTGGTCGACAAACGTCGATTGCACTCGGCGCCCCCTCAAGGGGCTGCGCTCGAGTTCCAGCGAATGAGGCATGAGACGCTTGCTCCGTGCGTCTGCCGCGACCTTCCACACCGCGGTATCGCTTTGCCCGGTCAGCCAAAGACTATCCCGGTCGCAGGCCAGTTCGCCCAATGTCGTATCCTGGGATGTGCCAAGTTCGGGATGGGCCCAGCGTCCTTCGTGCATGCGAAACAGGCGGCCGTTGACGAGAAACCACAGGGTGCCGCGCACCGTTTGACAGGCACCGGTCACCTCGACCACGTCACCCGGTGACTGAAGCCCATCGAGCGACAATTTTTGCGGTCGCGCATCAGTGGCGGGTGAAGCGATCAGGTACAGGCCTTTGTTGGTACAGATCCACAAGCGACCACTCCCGTCCACGAACAGGTCAAGTATCTTCGATAACCGGGCAACGGCTTCGAAACGCCCGTTGGGTCGCTGCTTGCGCATCAGCATGCCGGAAAGCGTAGCCACCCACACCTGGCCGGCGTGATCCGTCGCCAGGCGGCCGAATTGCGAATCGTAATCGATACGCCGGCTTTTCGGGTCCATCGTGAATTGTCGACACCTCGTTTCCTCTTGGCCCTTTAGGGCCTTCGAGTTGATCAATTTCAGTTGGCCCATCACCGCAAATTGTCCAACCTTGTCATCAGCACGAATGCAATCGACCTTTTAGCCCAAGGTCAACAACTTAAAGCCGCATCCCGGCGTTCTTGGTGGCAGAAACAACTAAAGTTCGTCGCCGACTCACTGATAACGATGTCGTTCAAATCGCAAGAATCGTTACCACAAGATAGCTATATCTATCGTCTCGAACGCTATTACAACAGGAAGACAGACCTCTGGTTGAATACAGCGGCGTTAGGCTCCTGGCTGGTGCTTGCAGACATCGCATATTCCAGACGATCGTCAACGGAGCAGAACCGAAAATCGGGCGCGCCAGCGAGCTTCAGCGCACCTCGAACCAGTAGGCGCGGGATTTCCTCAAGGTAGAACGTTCAATGCCTAAACAAACGCTCCTCAAGCCCCCTGGCCGACGGAATCCCGCACTGGACAAGTATGTCGACGACGGCGATCAATTCAACACTTTCGTGCTCGGCCGGTGAGACTGCCGCACCGAACACTGCACTCTCGATCCAGGCACAAATACGTCGCCCGATGCCATGGTCGGTCCAGAATTCCGAATTCGGTCCCTGCGCCGTCCACCACGCGGAGATCGCACGGACAAGGAAACTCAACCGGCCAACATGCGGCGCAATCTCAAGCACCTCGACGAACGCAACAGCAACGAACGTCGACCCGGCCGCCTCTCCGACTAACGACATAAGCATCGGCAGCACCGCATCGGCACGAGTCGCGCCTCGCGCCGGGACATAACAGCGAGGACCACTTCCCCTGTGATATTGCCCCATGAACATTGCTGCGACCGCGCCGGCAAGACGAATTTCGATGGTCGCCGTGCGCTCGGATGCCAGCCGCTTCCATGACGAAGTCACCCTGAGTTGTTCCAGCAGGGCTTCACGCGTCGAGATTGCGAGATCGTCGAGCACGTCATTCCCATTGAACCAATGGCGGTCTAATGCATGCAGTACAGCCTCCGCAGCATCGAGAAACCGTTCTTCAGGCAGTTGAGTAAGTGGCCCGAGCACGTATTCTCTAATTCCCGCGTTTCCGATCGAGACTCCCGCTGCGAGTGCAGCCGAGAAGTAGGCGTCATTCCATTTGTAAGACAGCTCACCAGGCTGTTCGTCGGGCGCGCAACCGACGCCGTTTGCTGTGGCGGTCCAAAGCCAACAGTGCCGGACGAGCGAACGCAAAAGCTCGGGGCGCTCGACACCCCACAAGTTCTCAGCGAGAGACAACCATTGGGCTGCCTCAGCCGCATTCAACGCGAAAGCACGTTGCGGGACAGCACGTTGTGGAGGCCGTTCGCGCCACGACAATGTATTTCGTTGTCTCGGCGGGGACGCGGGTGGCAGCTCGGGCCACACGGGCTCATCTCCATCTCCGGCGAGCCATCGCAGCTCTGCCTCCACCGCGTCGCGAAGCCTCGATTGTTCGTCCTCTTTTCGCTGCTTGTCCTGTACTAGCCGACTCGCTTGATATTGGTCGATATCCGAGAAGTCGTCGCCGCGTCGCGGTATGGCGTAGATCGCAGCCGCAAAGCCGAGACGTACGAGGGAGCGGGCCAGCGTCGGGGCCACGTAGCGCTGTGCGTTCAGTTCTGTGCGAAGCACGGACGCCATGTTGGTATTGCTTTCTGCTGACAGGCGCAATAATGGCCGCAGGTCCGGTGCGTCAGCTTCGTCGCGGCAGGCCGCAAGGAATCCGACCGCGGCGATTGCGAGCGAATTGTATGGCAAATGTCCTGGCGCTCCGATGTTCTCCGGCGCCTGTACTGCCGCTTCCATTAATTTCGCCTGGGCCCAGTGACTCCACCTGGCCTTCAGCTCAGCCGAACCATCGCGCAGCACCAACGCCGCAACAATCAACTGTGTACGCCCTATCCACTCCAGCTCATCCTTGTCCAGATCAAGCCGCAAAGTCGGATCGGTCACCGTGGCCCATTTCAAGCCCTGCTCGATCAATGAGACCGGGCATCGCTGCTCGGTAAGCGCGTGTGCGAGTTGCACCCGGATTTCAATCTCGGCGCTGCCGCGCTGCGCCTGCTGCTGGAGCGCGGCAAGTAGTTTGGTTTCGTCGACGGGAGGCTGGTACTCGACAACACGCCGGCCGGCCGGATCCACACGATGCTTGTAATTCGCAGGATCGAGCTGGTGCAACGCGCTGACTGCGGCGAACTTTGGATCGGTCAAGCCATGACTTTGTTCATCCAGCATTCCAAGTCGCTCTGCTTCGCGAGCAAGCGTGCGCTGCATGTCCGCACGCACGTCGTCCGGCCCATAAGCCCCAAACTCGAAAAGTAGCGCATCGAGCGGATTCCCACGCGACGGCCGGCGCCGCAGGTCATCCAGTTTGATCGCACCGAATGGCTCCGGGTGGACCCAGTCGTCAGAGTCCGCATCCGGCTGAATAGCGTCAAAAGCCCATCGCTGACGATCCATGGCAAGCAGCTGAGCGGATGCGGCAAACGGAGGGACCGATACGCGCGTCTTTGGCCAATGCGACAGCAGGACATCGACCGCGACCAGAAGGAAAGCTGCCGGAGAGCCGTCTGGTCCGAGAACATCACCGATCACGGCCTCCACGGGTTCTCCCGCTTCAACGCGAATGTGCGCCCATCCCTCCAAGGCCATCAGCGCCGACGCGACGATGTCGCTGTCCTGCGATCGCGACCACATGTAGGTTATCCGCCACGGGAAAGACCGCGCGCCATCGGGGAACGGAATCTCGACGTGATCATCACCGGGTTCGCGGCCGCGCGAGCACCGACGTATGGCATGTGCGACGACACCTCGCACCAGACGCAACCCTTGCTCCTTATTCGCCTGCAATAGATCAAGGAACGGCGGGCGGGCCGGGGATGCGGGGAAGTACTGGGAGTCCCAATTCGAGAACATGTCGAGAGCCGACGACTGATAGCCGTCGTCTTCGTCGTCCCCTTCAGGCAGTATTTTCAGGAAAAGATCAGCCGTGGCCTGCGGCGCCCCGTAGGCCGCTGAACCGATGAACGAGACCAACTGCCGAAACAGTGTCTCCCGATGCGGGTGAGTGGCAATACGCTCCAGGTAGGCCTGTGTATCGAGAGGACGAAGCTTGCACCATAAAAGAAATGCCGTCCGCAGCTGGTTCTCCTGCGCGGTCGTCATCGATAAACCACGGCCGTGTTCCACCGCTCTTATCGCACTATGCTTGAAAGCCCTCGGGTATTTTTCCGACTCAACCTCGATCAGCCAGGCATAAAGACGGGCGACCAGCAATGGCGGCAATTTCCCCTTCCCGACCAGGGCGTTACATACCCGGAAATACAGGTCGACGAAATGAGGGACTGACGGGGACGGCAGCCGCTCCCCGACCGCGAGGGACCACAGCGTCAGGTTGAACCACGTGGGACCGCGCGGCAAGACGATATTGTCCGTGAGCTCGCTCGTATCGGCGCCAAGCGCAGCCCAGATTGGCGCAGCAGGTTGGGAATCGACAGCAACAGCGGCGCGGACGAGCTCACACAACGGCGCAGCGTCATTCGTCGACAGGACCGGTAAGCAGCGGTCGAGAATCTCGCTTGCGCGCTCCGAGCGAGCAAGCGCAAGCAAGACAGCGCGTTTCCAGGAACCGTGCGTACCGGTCACACTGACTTTCTCGAGCAAATCCTGCCACCCTGCCGCGTCAAGTTCGATCTCGGCATGCAGCCGCGCCGCCAACTCCACGCCACGCACAGTGCGTACAGGTGCCGGGACTTGAAGCGACAATGCTTGGACCAGCTCCCGTTCTTCGTACAGAATGCACCCGATCGCCCAGTCCCGAAGCACGTCGTGCGCGAGCTCGACACGGACGGCATCCAGCGCGCGAAGCGAACCGCTCTCGATCAATCCAGTAATCGCATCCGGCGACAAGTGACCGGCATCCAACGGTGCCGATGATTCCAGGGAATGCATCGCGATGGAACGTAACAGGCGGCGGCGTTCCAGGCGGGCGCCGCGTTTTGCGCCATCGCCAGTCGTCCACCACTGCCATGCCATCTGTGCTTCGCTGAAGGTTACTTCCGCTTCGGGAGGCGTACCGCTCGCTAGCCGGTTCAGGCGATACAAGTTATGCACCAGCCTCTGCGCCGGATGTCCCGGCACCAACAACGCGGCAAGCGCCGGGTCGGCATCCCGGAGCTGGGCGATCTCGTCGTCCTCCAGTTCGCCGATAATCAAGGAAGGCGCCCTCCCCAGCTCCAGCAGCGCCTTCGACGGCAACCATGCCCGCGCGTCGGTATCGAAGTCGAGTCGCGCCGTTACGACCACGCGAAAATCTCGCACCTTTGCCGCAGCCCGGATCAGGTCGGTGACGGTTGCCATCTGCGCGTCGTCGTCGAACCGGTCCAGACCATCCACGAACAACGTTCCGCCGCCATCGCCTGCCAGGTCGAGCAGAAATTCTTGTGCACTCGCATCACAACCGAGCTGTGCCTGCAAAGCGGCCCATCCGCCGCCAGGAATGCGATTCGGTGCAACGACAATCACGCGCGACTCGAGTCCGACGCGCTGTGCAAGATCCTTCAATATTCCCGATTTGCCGACACCGCCTGCGCCCAGGATTTCGAGATATCTGCCATGATCGAGTGCGGACAGCGCTTCGGCGACCCGGCCACTGCGATCGATCGTTACACCGTTGATACGGGAGTCGATGTCATCCAGGGCATGCTCGGAAGCCTCGGCCAGTCGCCCGCGCGCGCCCTGCAGGCGTCGATCAGCGGCAAGCCGATAGCCACGTTCGCTCGTGAGCCGCTCACGTAGCGCTGGCGCATCGAGATCCCCCCCTGCCGCGTCGACCTGCAAGGCGACCTGTTGAAGCGTATCCCATAGCTCGCCTGCTCGTCCGGTGTCATGTGCAGGGAGCAGCAAGGCGCACCGCTCTCGTGCCAATTGTGCGCAAACCGAGCCTGGCTGCTCGAAGTCGAATGGCAACACCAGGAAGCGAGACAACAGTCGCCACACGGCTAAGTCGTCGTGTGTGGCGCCTGCGGTTCGCATATGGCTGCGGAACGCCTCCACGAAGTCGCGCATCGATTGATGCGCCGCGCCAGACTGGTTCAGTCTGCGGAAAAATTCTTCATGGCTCTGATAGTCGCGTGCCCATTTCAGCACATCCTGGATATAGTGCTCAACCTTGGTCGACGTGCGACTGATCGCCACCGCGACCAAATAGCGGGTCGACTCGAACTCGGGCTTGGCCGCCACCCGGCAGGCAAGTGCCACGACATCCGCGAACACCTTGTCGCTTGCCGTAAAGGTGATCGTGCGTTTGGCCTGCAACTCGAGGGTGGCGATCTCGCCCTTGGGGTCATAGCCGGTGACGACGACGTCGTCCATCTGATGATCGAAACCGGCCCGCTGGAACTCCACATGCGTCACCACCACACCGGGTAGTCCACGCGCTTCGCCGCCCGATAACAGCGGCAACAGGTACTGTGCGCCAACGTGCCCCTCCAGCAAGGAGCCGGCGGGGCCGGCAGCCGCTGGACTAGCGATCGCTGGTACCTCGTCGACGCGGCGGACTTTGTGCGTATGCACGGCCGCCGTCCCGTCGGCTGTCTCAGCTGGAGCCGGATGACCGGGCATGGAATTGGAGGAGCTGATGTTGGGCATGGCTACATAGTACTCATCGCCGCAACGTTGTGCATCCTGCGGTGAGGCTCAGAGCACACCCTGCCCAGCCCAGCTTTTTCGCTTTTTTGCGAGCACGTCGGGATGTCCCGACGTAGTTTTTTCGAAACAACTTTCGTAGCACAACCAATGGTCATTAGGAGCGAACAACGCCACTAGTATTCCTTAAGCGGATAGCGGCGGAAAGAGCCCCTGCCTTCCATCACCTTTTTCGCCACTAAACCGAATAATATGAGCCCGATCATGAATACTAGCGGGCGGATCCTGGTTCTCCAAAACAATAAATTGCCCTAACGAGGACAAACTTGCAAGGTGGGCATAAAAATGCTCATTCAAAGCTGTTTGCTGAAAACGCTTTTCATCCTCCCCTAATTCACCGAACTTATGTGTCTGCATAGGCCCCCGATACGTCAGTAGTGGAGAATCCAGAACGAGTAACCCCGGGTGCGGAAGCTGTTTCAAACGACAATAGATCAGGACGGCAACCTTAAATGCGGAATGTAGAATAGCCCGCACCCCCTTCCCATTATCGTTGCGCTCACGGCCGTTCACAACTATATCCTGATCCTTACCGTCAAAATAGACTTCGCCCATATCCGGATATTGCCAAGCGTGAAGCACTTTCTTGACTATTCTCGAAAACTCGATTGACGCGGCATTATCAATACTAACCGAAAGACCATCAGCCCGCTGTCGTCCAATTTTCAATAATTGAAGCTCCCTAATCTTACTCTTGTATTCCTGCAACTGCTTTTGCGAATTAGCTCGCAGTACGAGGTCATTTTTTTTTCTTACGACTTCCTCGAACGACTTTCGCAAAGCATACTCGTGCGGTCGCAAGTCGGCGATTTCTAGCTCAACCCTCGTTACGTCAGCCGCAAAACGGGACGTTTCTTCTTCGAGTTTGACAATCTCACTTGCCAACCCGCCGATGGTCGCCTGAAGGGTTTCGAGATCGCGTTTGATCCGGGAAGCCTCTGCTTCAGCCGCAAGTCGATGCTGCTCGACGGACTCTTCTGTAATTTTACTCTTTTGCTGATGAACAGGGAGAGCTCCACAGACCAAGCATTCGGTATCACCCATTAACGAAACCAATACGGCGGCTTCATCGAGTCCTTCCAGTCTCTCAAGGTCAGATTTGTGAAGAGCTTCCAGCTCGAGAAACCGCAACTTCATAAGCCGAAGTTCAGCAGTTTTCGACGCACTCGAGTCCCTCGCGTTCAAATGAGTTCGCCGCTGCAGGGTCAGAACATCAATGCGGGTCTGGTAATACCGGACGGACTCCGCAATCTTATCCACCAATTCAGAAGCTTGGTGCAATTCGGCCTGCACCTCATCGAGTCCTGTTGAGCCTTGGCTTTCAATCGCATTCACAAACTCTTGAAGCAGCTCAATCTTTCCGTTTCTTGCCGCTGACAAATGCTCTGCTTTCGGTACCTCGGTGACAGCCGAGTCATCAACGCCACTTAAAAGGAAGCGAAAAAGACTCTTATCGAGGCTCGACATCCGTTGATCAGGGATCTGAATCGGGCTACGCTCACTAATCATTTCATCCTCGCCGACGAAAATATAGTGTGAGAGCAACCGCAGGGAAAAGCTAGCCTTTTCGCCTGCTTCGTTTCTTGCGAGCTGTGCTGGCTTTGCGCCAATTTCACTCAACAAGAACTCAGAAAGAGATTGGGTAGGCTTCTTGGATTTTCGTCCTTTCTGATTCGGGGCAAGAATAGTCGAATCTGCCAAATCAGTTTCCTGGGGCGTCAGGAATCCATTATAAAGCTTTACGCTTCCACCTCTGGTACTCCGCTCCAACGTTATCGAGCGCTCACTGGGTAACTCGACCCAAAGCAAGAGTCGTTCGTAGTCAGCCCCTTGCTTAGGCAACCGAAGCTTTTCGGCGCCAAACATAAAATCGAGCGACTTTAATATGAAAGACTTACCAGCATTCGAACCGCCATAAATAATGCTCAAGCCAGCAGAAAAATCCACCCATGCATCCTCACAACCCGCCCCTGCAAACAAAAGTTTTTTGACCCTTATCCCGGGCTTCATATTCTTGACCATTCTAGTTCAAGTCCTTTCCCAACTGCACGCTCCAGCCGCCGATTAATTCCGTTAAGCGGGCCTGAAAGAGATCGCTTTGAAACGCCTCCCGCGCCAACCAATCGGCACATTCTTTCAACTTCCGATTATATGGGCTCATCAAGGTATCAATCAAAGCACCTGCCTTTTCCGACGCTTCATAAGCGACGCCATTGGGCTCGCTGTGATAGTGCACCATGTGGGCATTTCTCATCAATGCCAAGCCAGCTTCAATCCGTCCGCGCCTAACAAAATACTCTCCATGTCTGGAAGGGATCGATGGGTGAATGCTAGGCGGCCCATCAGCATCTGCCGTATGAATCACAAAATAATCATACAGAGCAAGTTCCAACAAACTCAGCCTTCGCGGATGAAAAGAATTGAGTATGATTGCAACTCTAATACCCACCTCAAGGGAACTATTAAAGGGGGTTATACGGCCAAAGTCCTGCCGAGCAATCATGACCATTTCAATTTTCCTTTATTAACATGGCGATGACAAACACCCTGTTTAACACTATTTGGAGCCCTGCTATGTTTTTCAAATACACCTGAGACCTTGGTCTGGGCGGCAGCCCTCATAACAGCCAAAAGGCGCGGATAGCCCTTGGTCGCCCGGTATTCGTCCACCACGCCATCGTAAATATCCTGATCAAACTGTTCCAATATCTCTGGACTCAAACTATCCCGAAAATGTCGATGAAACGCCTCGGCGTCATGATAGCGACGACGTTGATCACACAAGTCAGGTCCATAATCTGGATGAGAAAGAACTTCAGTATCGTTGGCGAAAGGAGTTCCGCAATGCGAGCCGTACGTGTCAATAAGTTGCGCTATGTAAGTCCGTTCACTGCTACTCACATCAGTCGGCACAACCCCTGCAGGGGCCGAGCCAGGGTCCATATCAACATGCTCGCTGAGAACTTTACGGACATTGGGTTGCTCAATCAGCTTGTGAACATTCCAAACCTCAACAGAGGAGAAGTCATATCCCTGTATAGCCTGTCTTAATTTATCATCCAGTAAAACACAAACGTTTTCGATAATTGCAGCACTGCAACGAACGTTCCAATTATTCAACAATTCGGCCTTCAACTTACTAGGCATGCCGACATAATTACGGACTTTTCGAACGACATTGTTTGGCGCAACGAAGATATATTTTTCGGGCAAACTAAATTCGCCGCTCGTTGAATAAAAAAATACCTTACCCAATTCGGCAAAAAATTCAGCCTCACCTAGTGGGCGGCTCAATTGTTTGCACTGGTAATTGTGCCATGGACCTTCGTATCTGTTCGCAGTGCAAAAACCTACAGCGTCTAGGCCCCGATCTCCGGAACCAGAGTTCCGCTCAAAGCCATGGTAACTGTCTTTTTCGTGAGCCAACCATTTTTTGACAAATTCCTCCAGTTCATCGTCATCTAGCACAAGAATATGTTTTGATTCGTTCAAAGCCATTGCGATAGCCGCCAATTTAACCAGTTAGAATTTATCAGATCAACCAATGATACAGCCTGGCCTCGCCATTTCATTTATACAACACAAGACCAGCGATTGTTGTTGAACCGGTGCCGTTCTAGCATTGAGCCAAAAACCATTTTCCGAATAGCGGATGTGTATGCCTGCGTCGGCAATTCCATCATTACATGTCGCGCTTCGGTGGAGCGGAAGAACGGCTGAAGTGCACACACGGGACTCGCCGTCGAGCACCTGATCGCTCAACTCAATGAGTCGCGGGCCATGACGGTGAAGAACCGGTTCGGTTTCGCTACACGTAAATACCCACCATTACCGTTCCGTCATTGTAACGGTTGATTCCATGAGGAATCTATCACTTTGTCACCGGACGGCATCTGGCCCCAGAGCAGTGCGACTTATTGCAGAATGGTTAAATTTCGGATCAATTCCTGATCCGGCAACAGGTAGGTGCCGCTGCAGAATTGTCGATGCAGGTCACGCAGCGGCCCGGAGCCTGTCGGGATAGGCTCACGTGACGGTCGGTCTGGCGGGATTGATGCGCCGGCTCGCAATTTACCGACCGTTTCGCCACCAAAGACAAAAAGCCCAGCGGCAAGCACGCCTTCGACGTCGCTTGCGCAGCCCTGCCTGCCGAGCATCGACTG
>NZ_LMCY01000017.1:13464-15184 GCF_001425685.1 Massilia sp. Root335
AGGAATGGCAGCAGAAGCGGCCAGAACTATTCGTCAAACGCGTTTACGATCAAACGGGACTGGACACATAAGCACGGTCCGCGTGCAGTTTCCCTGGACGCTTACGAGACCGGCCTGACAATCCTTTGACGGCCGGGATTGCCTCGACGATCGGTACATGGAGCCGGCAATCGTGAACTTCCGCACCCGAGATTTGGGCTACAGCGGCAAACCACGCTGGTCCACAAGGATATGGTGTTTGCAGTCAAGCTTGCCCCGATCAGATGGGCTTGGCCCGGTGTGCTTGCCGCCACGCGGCGACCGCACGCTGGCGGCATCAAATCTCGCTCGAACCCACCAGATCTGGTCGTATTCGCGGAACCGGCGCAGTACGGCCTCATGGATACTCTGCCAGACACCGGCCTGCGTCCATTCGTGCAGGTGTCGCCAGCACGTTATTCCACTACCGTACGCAAGCTCACGCGGCAGGTACTCCCATGGTATTCCAGTCCTAAGGACGAACAGAATCCCGGTCAGTGTCGCCCGTTCACAGATCCGTGGTCGACCACCTTTCGGAGACGGCGGGTGCACCGGGAGATGAGCTGCAATAAGGGACCAGGGTTCGTCGGGAATGAGTGCTTTAGCCATGCATCAGTCCGGCAAAAAACAGGTCGTCGATGTTAAGGCCAGGGCCAGGCTGCGTACGGCTGAAATCGACCCAAAACAGCCCTTCGCAAAAGGCCAGAACTGTTGTTGGGCGACCCCGATCTATGCACATCGGGTGTTGCTTCGGAGCGCAAAATATTTTTAGCGAGACATATTGAACTACCGTAGCTCATCCATATCTTGGGACGTGCGGCGACGATGAATCTTGCGCCGTGTACTTGGTTCAGAAGCTCCTCAACCTATATTTGATTGGAACGTTATGTCAACCTACATTAATCCAGGCCCGAAGCCAAAGCGAGAGGATGGTCAAGATGACCGTCGCCATCATGTGAATCCACCGACTAAACCAAAGCATCCTACACTTCCAGTGCATAACCCAAAGAAAAAGTAATGCAAGAGAATATAAAACACCAGCGCTAGCTGGTGTTTTCGTTGAATCTTAACGTTGATGACCAGATAGCGCCAAACCCAACAAATTTAGCGCTTCGACGTTAATCCACGCTATTAACCAAAAAGTTGGTGCTCTGTCCTCAGTCACCGGCTGCTTATAGCCCCAACACAGACTCTCAATGCTAGCGATTACGTTCACGTTATACGGCTACGGCCCAGTGAAACCGTCGGATTGACCCGTGATTTCTAGCACCACGGGAACTAACCATTGGACCCGCCATGCGCGGCAACGCCAGCATCCCTAGCAGATGCCACGTCCTGCTCGAAGAACGCGGCTGCCTCCGTGTCCGTGAAACGCCAGTCCGGACCGCCGCGCGCCCGAGCGTCATCACCGAAGCGGCGAAGGCAGAACGCTTGGTCTGCGGACTCGATCCCCTCGATCTTCTGGGCCAGGGCTGCAGCTTTCGCGTCGCCGATGTGGATGAACGACGTGAGCAGATCAATACTTCGACGAGGCGCGCCGCGAAGACTCCAGGGGCACAAAATAGAACCGCGTGGAGCGCTACAGGATTTGCCGAGTGAGCCGCATCGGTTAGCTCTGCGACCCTCTAGGCCTCGATTCCAGAGGGTGTAAATAATATTGTGTAAACGGTCATTTGGCAGGACACTGCCGCCACTAGGAGAA
>NZ_LMCY01000018.1:0-185 GCF_001425685.1 Massilia sp. Root335
TCAGTGGCGCCCGGGACGCCACTACAACAGCCAGCCCTGCACCTATCCCGGCATCCAGACGGCCATCGTGGTCGGGCCTGACGGGGCCGAGATCCACACCGATGGCTACGGACGCGTCAGGGTCCAGTTCCACTGGGACAGGCTGGGCAATTACGACGAGAACAGCTCTCCGTGGCTGCGCGTCA
>NZ_LMCY01000018.1:251-3522 GCF_001425685.1 Massilia sp. Root335
ATCCCGTCATTCTCGGGGCGCTTTATAACTACACACATATGCCGCCGTGGAAGTTGCCGGGACAGCAGGCCTTGTCCGGGCTGCGGAGTCGGGAATTGCATGGAGGCGCCAGTGGCAGGCGTGGCAATCACCTGATCCTTGACGACACGGCCGGGAAGATCCAGGCGCAGTTGAAAAGCGATCATCAGTGTAGCCAGCTGTCGCTGGGCCATATCAGCCGCATCGACGATACCAGCGGTCGCAAGGATGTCCGCGGCGAAGGCTTTGAGCTACGCACGGACGGACATGGGGTGGCGCGCGCGGCTGCGGGCTTGCTGGTCACGACCGAGAGTCGCCAGCGCGCACAATCATCCATGAAAGATATGGGCGAAACCATCCAACGACTCGAAACTGCACATGAGTTGCATGCCGCTCTCGCCGTCGCTGCACTGAAGTGCGAAGCCCAGGAAAGCGGGCAGCAGCACGATGTGGCCGATGCTTTAGAGGCGCAGAACGACTCCATTCGAGGAAACGGCGACAAATTTCCCGAATTGACGGAGCCTCACCTCGTGTTGGCCAGTCCAACTGGCATCGAAACCACCACCGCGAAGTCGACTCACATCGCGAGCAGCGAACACACGTCGCTAACAACTGGCCGCAGTTTATCAATCGCGACCGGGGATAGCTTATTCGCTAGCATCAAGCAAACCTTTCGGCTATTCATTCAAACGGCCGGTATGAAGTTAATCGCGGCGGCCGGCAAAGTGACGGTTCATGCCCAGGACGACGACGTCGACGTCATTGCGCGTAAGGTGCTCACACTGATCAGTCAATCCGACTGGGTGGACTTGAAGGGCAAAAAAGGGGTGCGACTGCACGGTGCCGGGAGCATGGTAGAAGTCAGCGACCGGGTGCAGATCTACACCTCCACGCCTGTGCTCATTCACGGAAACTTAGAAACACTTGGCCCTCAAAATCGTCCTCATCCCAACTACACGAAAAGCACTAAAAATTTTATACCGATACCGGAACGCGGGAAATTTGATGAGCGTTTTCACTTTGTTGCTGAGGACGGAGAAACGCCACTGGCACATCGCCAGTATCGAATCCACGCGGCGGATGGGCAATGCTGGGAAGGCGTAACGAATGCACAAGGACTAACTGACCGGATTTACACCTCGTCGCCGCAAGAACTATCTGTTGAAATTCTCTAGATCAGGAGTCATCGTTTATGAGCGACAACGAATTTAAGCAAGTCGCCACTGGCGCCAAGGCGAACGAGACCAAGGGCTCCCTAGTTAAAGTGGTTGTGAAAAATAGCAGCGGATCGTGGAAAAGCCCAGCCGAAGGCGAGAAATTTTATATCGACGAAAACGGAGTGTTTCCACGAATCTTTTTCCAACCAGAAGTAGACGAGAGTCAGAAATGTATTTGGAAATGGGAAATTAAGTGGGCGGCGGCCACTAGCGGCCTTCGTGAATCAAAAAAACGAGGGCGCACTATCAAAAACTGGAACCAAACTGGGAAAGAATTTGAAGGCATCACTTCATGGACGGCCGATCTAAATGGCCTATGCTTAGGTGGCACCTTAACTGTAGTCGTAAAATCTGGCACCACGACCTTACGAAGATCAGTTCAAATTCTAGGAACAAATCCAACCGAAGACAAGATCAGGGAGTATATTGCAACCTTTGACAACATTCCAGGGTTCGACCGCCTTGTAGATCAAGAAAGCAAATTTAAACAATTTATCAGTGCGGATCACGAACCCATTGTCGCCTTTGATGGCGGATACGGCCTAACACAATTAACCGACCCGAAACCAAAATATAATGAGGCTTGGGATTGGAAAGCAAATATTCGCGCCGGTGTCACGCTTTATCGCACAAAAAGAAAAGAAGCAGAAATTTACCTAAAAGGAGGCGAAAAACGCACTTTTACCGAGGAGCAATTACAGCTAGAAACGTGGTGTCGCTGGAACTCGGGACATTATCACGAATGGGATAAAGAAAACAAAAAATGGATCCGAAACCCAGCAATTCTCTCAGACAATGAAACGGCAAATATCGGATGGGATATGACAAAGGAGGAAAACAAAGGCAAATCAGAACAAGAACTACATAAACGTGATAAGGACGAATACGCCAAGCCACCGACCAAAAAGAGTCTGTGGCGTTACTCAGGGGTAGTCTATGCGGACCATGTCAAGCAAAATTAGATTCTTTTTTATTCTCATTAACATTTTTGTCGCTATCCCAACGAATGCTACCGACGAGGTTTTGCTGCTGTCCTCGCACGACAGTCGGGTTTCTGTAAAAATGCAGAATCACCGCTTAGTCGCCAAAGAAACCGGGAAAAACTTAAATTATCAGGTTTCCAACGCGACATCTAATCACTTGATGCGAGCGTACGATGCTCGTATGATTTCTGATAACAGCGATCAGAACGGCCCACTATTTATTGTGCTTAGCCGTGAGCCGTCGCGACCAAATTCTACGGGACGAGGTTATTGTGGTGCAGGTTATGAGGAATATCTACTACTGATTGAAATTTCCCGTGCAAAAATCGAGCTCCGTGACCAACTTCTATTGCAGAGTTGCCTAAAGAGCATCAGCATGCTCATCGACCATGGTGATGACTTGGACGACGCCGGAAATGGTTTAATTCCTAATAACGACGGTTCATTTAGCTATCGTCTCCTCGAAGACGGGGCCAGCCAAGAGAGGAATCTAGTCATCCGTGGCCGGCGGTTCCAAGTCAGTTTAGTGCCGGCAAGAGATCATTCCGGCCCAAAATGACTTGTAACCTCCTTCGTTCGTCGAAAAGGCCAAACACGCATCAATTCTCCTATTGGCGCTCCGCTACCTGCTTTAATCCTGGAGTGCCTAATTGCGTATACTTCATATCGCCGGGCAATCGATACTGACGCCATAAACCAGTGCCCGCGAACCGCGATTTCTACTCACGAACAAATCGGGCCAACAATGAAAGGTAATCCCCCGCAAAAAGAGCGCGTTTGGAAGTAGAATTTTCTACCTAAGACATAAAGCTCTACATGAAGACATCCCGATTTACCGAAAGCCAGATCATCGCCATCCTCAAGCAAGCCGGAGCCGACAGCCCTGTACCGGAGCTGTGCCGCGAGCACGGCATCAGCAACGCCACGTTCTACAAATGGCGCGCCAAGTACGGCGGGATGGACGCGTCGCTCATGGCGCGCATGAAGGACCTCGAGGACGAAAATCGGCGACTGAAGAAAATGTATGCCGAAGAACGTCTGAAGGCCGAGATC
>NZ_LMCY01000018.1:3548-46151 GCF_001425685.1 Massilia sp. Root335
GCTGCTACCGCTACAAGGCAAAGCTGGACGCGGAAAACGCCATCATTGCTGATTGGCTGGTTCGGCTAACGAACAACCAGCGCAACTGGGGCTGCTACGCGTGAGCGTGTGCGCCCACTGGGCGCGAAACGCAGGCCATTGAATGTTAGAGCTTTCTCAGTATCTCTTCGAGCTTGCCAACCGTAGTCTTGATATTGAAGTAATTTTGATAGGCAGCCTTAGCCGATTCAATCAAGCCCTTGTACGTCAGGACCTTAATATTGTACGCATTTAGGGCCTCCTGCTGCTTTTCCGAGATAGAAGGGGCAGTGGAAATCAACAGGAAGACCTGAATCCCTGGAACTCGGCCGCCCAGCTTTGTCAGGTAATCTGGATGCTCGCGATAGTACTGCTCCACCGCCTCAACGTACTTTCTCGCTTGAAGCTCGAGGTCAGTCATCTTTACCGTCAGTCCAGGGCGCTTGAGCTCGATGATGATGTGCGCACCGGCGGTCGTGCGATAGGCGATATCCAGGCGAGCGCCTACTTCAGCCTCCGGGCAGGCGCGCTTTAGCTCAGCGGTCATTGTCACCTCCATTGCCTCGGTGCCTTTGACGCGGTCCCACGATGGGTCGAGCAGCCACAAGTGATCGAACAAGTACTTTTGAGCTACCTTCTCCAGCTTCTTCGCGTCGACGATCTCCTCGTCGAACTTTCGAATGATCTCCAGTCGCTGCTTTGTAATGTCGAGATAGTAACTTTCTTCGATATCGTCGAGCGTCGAAAAGATCGCCTGAAACTCTGGGCTCAGGACGTCAGTTATTTTGTCCAGCTCTGCAAGACGGCTTCGCGCCCGCAGTTTCTCGAAGCCTACGATCGCACTGCGATACAGCAAGCGTTGCGCTTCGTCATTCATGATTGGATCGTTGGAGATCGAGACGTTACCGATTGACGTCATAATTCGATCCGCAGCCTTGCGGTCGCGCGAATCTTTAAAGCTATCGAGCCACTCAACGATGTGTGGATTGGGCGTAGCGGTTTTTGTGTAGCCAAGCTCTCGACGCCATTCGTCCCATTCGTCTCGGATCTGACGCATCACGGTAACTAGGTGCGCGCGCAACGCCTGGAAGTGAGCATCGTCATGCTTAATAGCTTCGCGGCTGGCTGTGGCACGATCCGTGTCGTCCGAATCCAAAAAATCCGCTTGAATCTCGCCGAAGATGTAGTTGTTGAAATAGCGGGCATCGCCTAGTTCAGACAGGATGTCCTCTTGGAAAAGACGACCGTTGGCGAAGATCGAAACCTTATTGAGACTCTCATCACCGCGCCCCAGTTTAGACGGAGTGTCAACGGTGCCAATAAAGCCCTTCACTTCCACGTCAACGCCACCAACCTTCAAAATAGCAGGAAGACTCGCTACAAAGTGCTCGACGTTACCATCAACGTCAGTCTTCGTCGCGATCGCCGGCGCAATCTTTAGAATTTCGTCTCGCGCAGCCTTATCGAAGAACCACAGGAACTGCAGATCTTTATAGAGCGACGCTTCGCCGCGGGTAAGCGCCTTACCGTTCAATTCTACTTTGAAGGTGTCAGTAAAAACACCAAATCGTCGCGCTAGGCGTGGACGGAGGTAATCCTCTGTTTTGTTAATTTTCGAGTTCAGATCGGTCAAGCGAATGCGAGTTCCGTTCGGCTTTGTGAAGTCGGTGGGGACATCTATTCGCTCGACCGGATAGTCAACCGCATCTTCCTTACTGCTGGTCATCGCCTTCAGCTTCTGAACGTCAATCTTGAAGGCGACCGTGTCTGCGCCCTCGGCCTTAGTGACGACTTCGATCGAATTGGCCAGCGAAAACATGGCGAGCTTACCAATCCCCTTCCTACCCATGACGCGACGCTTACCGCTCTGGCTAAACGATTTATTCGCTTCCCGTAAACGCCTCGTATATCCGACCTTTAAGAACTTATTGAGTACAGCGTCTTCAGTCATTCCATGGCCATCGTCGTCCACGACGATTTCGTCGTCGTCTGGACTCAGCTGGATTTTCACCTCGGACGCATCAGCGTCCCAGGCGTTAGAAATGACCTCGCTGACCACAGCAGGGGTCGAGCTGTATAAACCAATACCTAAGTGATTTAGAACGTTCAGTTCGATGCGAAACTTAAGGTCGGTCATCAGGATTTCTTTTCTAGTTGTTTGAGGTGGGCTTTAAAAATGTCACCGACAAGCTTGCCTAACGCTGGGGGAACCGCATTACCGATCATGCGGCCAACGGCCGCAAACGTCACCGGCACGTCAGGGCTGACAAATTTGTAGTCGTCAGGAAAAGACTGCAGGATTGCTGCTTCGCGCAAGGTTATCGCACGATCCTGTTCGGGATGACCAAACCTTCCTGTACCAAAGTTGTAACATTGCGTCGTGATGGTTGGTGACGGCAGACTCCATTTCATGCGGGCATATACACTCTTGAATGACTTTCCAGAATCTGCTTTGTGGCATTCCGACAGCAATTCCTCTGGCCAGTCGAGCCAAGTGCCGCCAGGCTTAGAGGCTTGAATACGCTTCAGATTGATTGGGGTCAACGATCGTGCTTTATGCAATGGATCGGAAGTGCACGTTTCTCCAGCGCCTAGTTTCGGCAGATGTCCGATTGCCTCGGCAACAGTGATCGGTTTTTTTGTAGTTGGGCTTGGAATCTTGATTTCGCCCAGCTTGGACGCGACTAAAACGAAGCGGCGCCTCTCTTGAGGAATGCCATAGTCGGCACACCGAACGCGTTTCCAATCAAAATAATAATTGTTGCGACGCAAAGTAGCTATGAAATTGTCAAACGGCGCATGATTCGTCACGCGCGGGACATTTTCCATGGAAACCAGCTCTGGCTGAGTCTCTTCGATTAAGCGTGCGAAATGCTCTAGTAATGACCATTTCGCATCTTCAGAACTGTCACGGCCCAAGGCGAGCGTGGAGAACGGTTGGCAAGGTGCGCAGCCCGCCAATAGGCGCACTGTACCCTTTGCCTTTGAGTAGTGCTTTGATATCACTTTGCCATTGACAAGCTCCACGTTTTTCTTATGAAACTTGGCCTGAACATTGGCTTCATAGGGGAATTCACAGTTAGCATCAATGTCATACCCTGCCTTAACCTTGATTCCCGCTGCCTTGAGACCATAGCTGAGGCCTCCCACGCCGCAAAATAGGTCAACTGCTTCAATACGCATATACTTCTCCAATGTTGCGCTGATTTTAACCGAAGAGCAACGTTACGCACATATCCAATATCAAGCGCATCGTCACACTGTGCTGTTGCTAGCTCTAGGACATCCGAGTCGCATGTGGGGGCGATTTGAGTCCGAGGACCGATGCCGAAGGCGAGGGAGCGAGGATGGCCCGGTTAGGGCCACCCCCACGTCTCGTGGGCGCATGTAGGAGCGCTTTGGCCGGTCGTCCCGGCCAGCGACGATGCGGGCCACTCACATGCCGCAACGTACCTGGTGCCGCTCGTCGAAGCTCAAGTCTTCCAAATGACGCTGCAGTCGACCCCATGTAGCAAGTAAATACGCCTGGTTTAGGGGCGCTAGAAATAGCGGATTTTCGACCCAAGACGTTACGCCGTCAGCATCCAATCCTGATTCAAATAGCCTGAAGTCCAAGTCGTCGCCGACGCCCTTTTCGTCCATTAGCTCGGTATATGAATCGAGGTTGTAGAAGGACACATCGTCTGGTGGGCAGCCGTATAGCGCTCCAATCAACCCGGAAACCTTGACTGAGGCACTTTGCTGATCGTTGGCCTCGACAAACACGACTGCTCCATACGGCCAGTCACAGTAAGCGCGGAAAAGCGAGGTCTTATTCATCTCGTTACCCCAGCTTAGCGACAAGGTTTTCGGGCTTAAGATGCGTATACCGCTTCAACATCTGCATGCTTTTATGCCCTGTAATACTGGCGACTTCGAACGGATGCAGTCCCTTCTCAAAGAGGCGCGATGCTGCCTCATGGCGGAGATCGTGCCAGCGTAGATTTTCGATACCCAGCAGGGGCAGAACTCGCTTCCAGATGCACCGGACGGCGTTTTGGGTAGTGTTCAGGATCGGCCCTGAAGGCTCCGCCTGCAGAGCTCCGACCTCATCAACAGGATGCAGCGACAGCAACACCGAATGCGCCTTGCTCGAGAGTGGAAGCGCGGCCGGGACCCCCTTGTTCTCGGCTCCGCGGGCGGAAAGGGGGATCCGGACTAATCGCTTGTCCAGGTTGACCCATTCCCATCGAAGTCCGAACAAGGTGCCCTGCCTAAGGCTGGTCTCGATCGCAAGGTCAAATGCCGGCGCAGCATATGGATTTCCACTCTCAACGAGCACAGCTTTGATCTTCTCGTATTCGCCCGGCTCAAGCCTTCGGTCGCGCGCGTTACTTACGCTAGGTTTCCTGATGTTCTTGAGCGGGTTCATCAGCCCCTCCATCCCCCACTCCTTGCGCGCGATCTCATACAGATGGCTCACTAGTTGCAACTCGAGCCGAACCGTGTTTTCCGCCTTCCCTTGGGCTCGACGCTGATCTCGGTATCGTGCGAAATCTGCCCCCTTCAGGTTGGCCAGTGTACGAAAGCACAGGTCATTTCGGTGCCAGCGGTCAATACGGCCATACTCTTGGGCAGGATGTCGCTTTTTCGCCGCAACGTCGCGCCGATACTGCTTTAGTGCCTCGCCAAGTGTCATTTTTTCAGCGGCGGAGTTGTCGACGTAAAAACCAGTGTCGATTTCTGCCTCAACCCGGCGAGCCCACTTCTGTGCTTCTAACTGCGTATCGAAAGTGCGGTAAGTGGGCTTGTGACCTTTGCGCCGGACCTCGGCGCGCCAGTACGCGCCGCGTTTTTTGATGTATGCCATTAGTGATTCTCCAATCGTCAAAAGGACGCTTGACTCGAATCATTCCATTCCGGCAGTTTTCCGGCAAAGGCCAGTTTTTGAGCTCCTTTGCGCTAGCGCTGCATAGAAAAAAAGCCCTCACGATTTCTCGTAAGAGCTTGATTTCAAAACTAAAAACTGTATTGGTAGGCCTCCCCGGAGTCGAACCGGGCACCAACGGATTATGAGTCCGCTGCTCTAACCAGGCATGAGCTAGAGGCCCGAAACTGGTACATCCGAAGACGCTAAAAACTCGCCACTCGCGGACGGCACCTGCGTGCCGGATTGTCCAAAGTGGCGAGAGGATATTGTTTTAGCGTGGGTCCGTCAAGCCTCAGCCGCTGTTGTTCTCGAGGAAGCTCTTCAGCTTGTCGGAACGCGACGGGTGGCGCAGCTTGCGCAGCGCCTTCGCTTCGATCTGGCGGATGCGCTCGCGGGTGACGTCGAATTGCTTGCCGACCTCCTCCAGCGTGTGGTCGGTCGACATTTCGATGCCGAAGCGCATGCGCAGCACCTTCGCTTCACGCGGCGTCAGCGAGTCGAGCACGTCCTTCACCACACCGCGCATCGAGGCATGCAGCGCGGCGTCAGAAGGCGCCAGCGTGTTGTTGTCCTCGATAAAGTCGCCCAGATGCGAATCGTCGTCGTCACCGATCGGCGTTTCCATCGAAATCGGCTCTTTCGCGATCTTCATGATCTTCCGGATCTTGTCTTCCGGCATTTCCATCTTGATCGCGAGGGTGGCCGGGTCCGGCTCGGCGCCCGTTTCTTGGAGGATCTGGCGCGAGATCCGGTTCATCTTGTTGATCGTTTCGATCATGTGCACCGGAATACGGATCGTGCGCGCCTGGTCCGCGATCGAACGGGTAATGGCCTGACGGATCCACCACGTGGCGTACGTCGAGAATTTATAACCGCGGCGGTATTCGAACTTGTCCACTGCCTTCATCAGGCCGATATTGCCTTCCTGGATCAGGTCGAGGAATTGCAGGCCGCGGTTCGTGTACTTTTTCGCGATCGAAATGACCAGACGCAAGTTTGCTTCCGTCATTTCGCGCTTGGCCTTGCGCGCCTTCATTTCACCGGCCGCCATCTGGCGGTTGATGTTGCGCAGGTCCGGCAGCGGCAGGACGACGCGGGCTTGCAGGTCGATCAGGCGTTGCTGCAGTTCCTTGATCGTCGGGATATTGCGGCCGAGGATGGCGCTGTAGGCGTGGCCGGCGTTCACTTCGCCGTCGACCCATTCGAGGTTCGTCTCGTTGCCCGGGAAGACCTTGATGAAGTGGGCGCGCGGCATGCCGCAGCGGTTCACGGCCACGTCCAGGATCTGCTTCTCGATGTGACGCACTTCGTCGACCTGGCCGCGCAGGGTATCGCACAGCTTTTCGACGACCTTGGCGGTGAAGCGGATGCCGAGCAGTTCGTTCGAGATCGATTCCTGGGCCTTGATATAGCCATCGGAGTTGTAGCCCTGCTTTTCGTAGGCCTTGCGCATCTTGTCGAACTGCTGTTCGATGATGCTGAATTTTTCGAGGGCCGAGTTCTTCAGCTGCTCGAGCTGTTCGGCGGAATAACCGGCGGCGCCGGAATTGGCGTTCGCCTCTTCTTCCTCTTCCTCTTCTTCCTCTTCGCCGTCGTCTTCCTCGTCGTCGTCGGCGTCGGTCGCGGCCGGGGCGACGGCGCTCGGCGACGTCGCTTCGTCTTCGTCCGGGTCGACCATGCCGTCGACGATTTCGTCGATCTTGATCTCGTCCTGCTCGATGCGGCGCGCCGCATCGATGATTTCGGCGATCGTCACCGGGCATGCGGAGATCGCCTGGATCATGTCGCGCAGGCCGTCCTCGATGCGTTTGGCAATCTCGATCTCGCCTTCGCGGGTCAGCAGCTCGACGGAGCCCATCTCGCGCATGTACATGCGGACGGGGTCGGTGGTGCGGCCGAAATCGGAATCGACGGTCGACAGCGCCGCTTCGGCGGCAGCCTCGGCTTCGTCGTCGCTCGTGACGGTGGCGACATTATCGGACAGCAGCAGCGTTTCGGCATCGGGGGCGTGCTCGTAGACGGCAATGCCCATGTCGTTGAACGTGCCGATGATGCCTTCGATTGCTTCCGGATCGACGATGTTGTCCGGCAGATGGTCGTTGATCTCGGAATACGTGAGGAAGCCGCGCTCCTTGCCCGATTTGATCAGGGCCTTGAGCTTCTGGCGGCGGATTTCCAGTTCCTCTTCGCTCGCTTCCGTGTCCGACGAGAACGCATCTTTCAGCAGCGCCTTTTCCTTGGCCTTGCGGTCCTTGGCCTTGGCCTTGTCGACGGCTTTCAGCTCGGCGCGCTCGACCGCGTTCAGGGCGGCAACTTCGTCATTCTCGGGGGTGAATTCCTTGGGCTTGCGGCCACGCCGGCCTGGCACCTTGACGGCCGGCAGCACGTAGCCCGACGTGTCGATCGCGGCGAGGGCTTCCGCGTCGGTCGTCTGGTTGACTGGGGCGACACCCGCAACGCGAGCTTCCGCCTTGTCTTGAGAATTGTCCACTTTAGCGGACATCCTGGTGGATTTGGTAGCCACTTTGGGTTCGGGTTTCTTGGTTGGCACAGGCGCTTTCGAAGTCACAACGACCACTTTACTATGGTTAAAGATAAAGTTTTGTTACCTTACATCACGCTGCAGGCACAAATCTGTTGCCCAGCTAACTGAAACACCCCGCACGGATTGATACGAAAAATCGTTTCAATGCTTGCAATAGTTAGCGTTTTATTATAGCACGCGCCCCTATACTTTCCAGTCGAGAACGCCGGCATGGCGACCGTCGTCCGTCAGGCGAATTTCGCAGGGGTGTCGTTTGCTGCGTCCCGGGCCAAGAGGTCCTGCTGAGCTGTGATTTCGCGATAGCGGGCACTCACCTGATCTGGGGTCAATCCAGAAGAAAACAACTGGTTCAACTCCTGTTTCAACACGTCCATCTTGACTTGCCTCACAGCACTTGTCAGCCATACGCGGTCGCTGTCGATATCCGATTCGGGTTCCACCGCGATCGACGCAATCAGGTTGTCGTACTCGCTGCTCGTTTCCTTCAACTGCTCGGACAACGCGGCGAACGTACCGTTCGCTCCCAATTCCTGCGCCATCGCCACGAGCTGGCGCAAGCGCTCGGCCTGCTCGACGCCGAAATGATCAAACGCGCGTAGCGCCGATTCATCCAGCCCCAATGCCAGCGCCGGATGCGCGACGAGGATGCGCGACATCTGCAATTCCAGGCCAACCGGTTCCGGCCGTCCCTGGCGCGGCGGTGCCTTGCGCGCAACCGCAACCGGCTTGGACAACTCGAACAACGCTTCGATCTCCGCCGGCGTTGACTCGGTGAGGTTCGCCAGGCCGCGCACGATCTGCAGGCGCAGCGCCGTCGGCGTCATCGACTGCAACAGCGGCTTCGCATCGAACTGGACGCGCGCCCGGCCTTCCGGCGTATCGAGATCGTGTTCCGTCGTCACCTCGCGCAGCAGGAATTGCGACAGCGGCATCGCTTCGTTGATTTCCTGGGCGAACGCGTCCGCGCCGAATTCGCGCACATAGCTGTCCGGATCGTGTTCTTGCGGCAAGAACAGGAACCTGATCGTCTTGTTGTCCGTTACCTGGGGCAAACAGGCCTCCAGCGCACGGCGGGCGGCGCGGCGGCCGGCCTTGTCGCCGTCGAAACTGAAGATGACATTGTCCGTCTGGCGCAGCAGCTTTTGCACGTGGGTACTGGTACAAGCCGTGCCGAGCGTTGCCACGGCTTGCGGGAAGCCGAGCTGGGCCAGGGCGACGACGTCCATATAACCTTCCGTCACCAGCACATAGCCGGCGTCGCGGATCGCCTGGCGCGCCTCGAACAGGCCGTATAACTCGTGACCTTTCTGGAACAGCGGCGTTTCCGGGGAGTTCAGGTACTTCGGTTCGCCGCCGTCGAGCACCCGGCCGCCGAAGCCGATCACCTGCCCTTTCGTGTTTCGGATCGGGAACATGATCCGTTCGCGGAAACGGTCGTACCGCTTCTTATTGCTGCCATCCTCGTCGACTTTATCGATGACGAGTCCGGATTCGACGAGCGCCAGCGCGTCGTAATCGCGGAAGACCGAGCGCAGGTTGTCCCAGCCGCCGGGCGCATAGCCGAGGCCGAAGCGGGCGGCCACTTCGCCCGTCAGGCCGCGGCCTTTTAGATAGGCAATGGCGTTCGGCGCGGCGCGCAACTGGGCGCGGTAGAAGTCGCAGGCCTGGTTCAACGCGTCCGACAGGGCCAGCGTCTGCGCCTGCTGGGCGGCGCGCTGGGCCGGCGGGATCTTGTCGTCGGCCTGGGGTACCACCATGCCGACGCTTTGCGCCAGGTCCTTGACGGCGTCGACGAAACCCATGCCCGAATATTCGATCATGAAGCCGATGGCGGTGCCATGGGCGCCGCAGCCGAAACAGTGATAAAACTGCTTGGTCGGGCTGACCGTAAAACTGGGGGATTTTTCGTTGTGAAACGGACAGAGCCCCATGTAATTGGCGCCGCCCTTTTTCAACTGCACGTAACGCCCCACCACGTCGACGATGTCAACGCGATTGAGCAAGTCGGTAATGAATGATTGCGGAATCACTTGATCTAACAGTATTTGTCTCAGGTCAGACTATACCGCAGGGCTCGTTACAAGTTGATTTGCAACAATGCAACATGGCGTTGCCGCTCCGGTGCATCAAAAACAGACACGGCCGTGGCAACGATGCCGCAGCCTTGTACAAGCATCAACCTGCGCAGGCATCAAGCGCCAGCGAGGGCTTTCTTGACCTGGGCCGAGACGGCCGTCATGTCGGCACGGCCGGCCAGTTTCGGTTTCAGGATGCCCATCACCTTGCCCATGTCCTGCGGACCGGCGGCGCCCGATACGGCGACCGCTGCAGCCACTTCGGCGGCGACTTCTTCATCCGACAGGCCGGCCGGCATATACGCCGCCAGCACGGTCAGTTCGGACTTTTCCTTGTCGGCCAGATCCTGGCGACCACCACCTTCGAACTGGCTGATCGAATCCTTGCGCTGCTTGATCATCTTCTCGACGATGGCCACCACCTGCGCGTCATCCAGCTCGATGCGCTCGTCCACTTCCTTGCGCTTGATCTCGGCGATCAAGAGACGGACGGTGGAAAGGCGCTCGCTGTCCTTGGCGCGCATCGCGGCTTTCATGTCGTCGGTGATTTGGTCTTTCAGGCTCATGGAAACTCCATTCGATAGGGGCAAAAGGCAAAACCCGCTGCGGCACAACCGGAGCGGGCTTCGTCGAATTCAGGCCTTGCAAAGCCGGGACTGGCAATCGGCCGTCACCGGGTCAGGCGTGAACGTAAATCAGTACAGCTTCTTCGGCAGTTGCTGGCTGCGGATGCGCTTGTAGTGACGCTTCACGGCAGCTGCCAGCTTGCGCTTGCGCTCTGCAGTCGGCTTCTCGTAGAACTCGCGAGCGCGCAGTTCCGTCAGCAGACCGGTTTTTTCGATAGTGCGCTTGAAGCGACGCATAGCGACTTCGAACGGCTCGTTTTCTTTAAGGCGGATAGTGGTCATGTAAAAATGAAACCGTTGGATTTAGGGAAGAACGAAATTCTAACAGCTTTTCAAGATCTGTGCGAAGTTTTTCATCAGTGTGTTTGTTGCCACATCGCAGCAGTTTCACTCGATCGCCCCACCCGCCGCGACGCCGGAAGCCCATGCCCACTGGAAATTATATCCGCCGAGCCAGCCCGTGACGTCGACCGTCTCGCCGATGAAATACAGGCCCGGAATATTGTTCGCCATCATGGTCTGCTGTGACAATTCGCGCGTGTCGACGCCGCCCAGCGTCACCTCGGCCTTCTTATAACCTTCCGATCCGGTCGGCACGATGGCCCAGCGGTTGATCGCATCGCCCAGCTTGCGCAATTTCGCATCTGCCATGTCGGGCAGGCGCGCATCCAGCGCGAAACCGTTGCCGAGCACCAGTCCCTCCGCCAGGCGGGTGGGCAGCCATTGCGACAAGACGTTACCCAGCTGCTTTTTCACTGTCGTCTTCATGCCGATCAGTTCTTCCGCCACATCCATTTCCGGCAGCAGGTTCAGCACGATGGGCGTGCCCGGCTGCCAGTAGCTGGAGATTTGCAGGATGGCCGGGCCGGACAGGCCGCGGTGCGTGAACAATAAATCTTCGCGGAAATAGCCGTACTTCGAATTTTTCCCTTTTTTCGAACCGGTGACGACGTCGACTTCCAGCGCGATGCCGGCCAGCGGCACGAACGGTTGCCAGCTGGGGCCGTCGAACGTCAGCGGCACGAGGCCGGGGCGCGTCTCGACGATCTTCAGGTCGAAGTGCTTCGCGATGCGGTAGCCCAGGTCGGTGGCGCCGATCTTCGGGATCGACAGGCCGCCCGTTGCGACCACGACATTGCTGGCGAGGATGGGTTCGCCATCCGTGTCGATGCGGAAGCCGTCAGCGCTCCGCGTGACGCCGGCCACCTTGCACGGCATGCGCCAGTGGACGCCGCCCGCGTCGCATTCGGCCTTGAGCATCGCGATGATCTGTTCGGACGAGTCGTCGCAGAACAGCTGGCCGCGGTGCTTCTCGTGGTACGCGATGCGGTGCTTCTTGACGAGCGCGAGGAAATCGTGGGGCGTGTAGCGCGACAGCGCGCTGCGGCAGAAATGCGGATTCTCGGACAGGAAATTCTGCGGGCCGGCGTTGATGTTGGTGAAGTTGCAGCGGCCGCCGCCCGAGATGCGGATTTTTTCGGCGAGCTTGCCGGCGTGGTCGACCAGCAGGACGCGCTTGCCGCGCCGGGCCGCGGTGGCGGCGCACATCATGCCGGCGGCGCCGGCGCCGATGATCGCCACGTCGTAGTGTTTTGCCATGCCTCTTCCGTAAATGCTGCGCGCAAAAGGCGTGATTGTACGTCACCGGCATGGAAAACCGTGCATAGGTTCATCGCCTATCCGGGGCAGTCGTGGGCACGTTCGCGTCACCGATGTGCTTGGTGGGCACAGGGTGCCCACCCTACGGCGTTTTCGACGAATTAGACGGTGCGTTCGGCGCGTGGACGGCAGAGCCGTTTACCTACCCGCGCAACCCGCTGGCGACTTTCACGCATTGCGCCACCTGCGCCGCGATCGGCGGCGGCACGGGCTGTTCGCCCCGCAGCGCGCGAGCGATCCAGTCGGCGGTGGCGGCCGCGTCGCGGCCTTCCGGGGCCGGCGCCAGCTCGTCGGTCGGGGCGTCGCGCTCGACCAGCAACGTCTTTTGGCCGGCGTGGAACCAGTTGATTTCCTGGGCGCGGTTGGCGTTCGCCACCGTCTCGCCTTCAGTGCCGCGCATGAGGAAGGCGTCGCCGCGCGGGTGCGGGGCGGCGGCCTGAAAATAGTCGGTCAGCATCGCCAGGTATTCCGGATGCGTGTACGACACGAGCCGCAGCGCCGGGCGCTCGAACGGTTGCAGGATCTTGACGAGGGTGTGCGTGGAATTGCGCACGCCGAGGATGCGGCGCAGCGACAGCTGGTGCGCCAGTTCCGGTGCCAGCCGTTCGATCGGCATGAAGCACGGTTTCTTGTCCGCGAAGGCGTCGAGCATGTCGGCCGTGGAACCGACGGGGCCGATGCCCATTTCGGCGAAGATCTCGGCCGTCGTCACCCGCCCCGGATCTTCCTGGACGCCATGCACGAGCACCGGCACGCCCTCGCGCGCCAGCAGCAGGGCCAGCAGCGGCGTCAGGTTGGCCAGCTTGCGCGCGCCGTTGTAGCTGGGGATCAGCACGGGCGCGAAGGCGCCGGGCGGCGCGGGCAACGGCGCGAACGAGGCTTCCGCCGCGTCCATGAAGCCGGCGATTTCTTCCACCGATTCGCCCTTGATGCGCATCGCGAGCAGGATGCCGCCCAGTTCCAGGTCGGACACCCGCCCGTCGAGTATCGCGCCGTAGAGCAGCTTCGCGTCCTCGCGCGTCATGCTGCGCGCGCCCTTCACGCCGCGGCCGATCTCCTTGATGAAGCGGGCGGCGGCAAACGATTCCGGGTTCCCGGGTGTGGTGGTCGTATCCATGGATGACAGCATACCATCCCGCGCCGGCCCTCACCGATGCGAGTTTTTTGGGCAAGAGGGTGCAGGATGGCCGAATTCAGGCTAGACTCATTGATCCCTCAGGAACAAACAAGACTTGCCATGCTGATCACGCCCGATATCGAAAATACCAACGTCACCTCGTTCGCGACCATGCCGACGCCCAGCGCGCTGCACAAGAAACTGCCGCTGACGGACAAGGCCTTCACCACCGTGATGAAGGGCCGCGAGACCCTGCGCAACATCCTCGACCGCAAGGACAAGCGCCTGTTCGTCGTCGTCGGTCCCTGCTCGATCCACGACCCGGTCGCGGGCCTCGACTATGCGCGCCGCCTCAAGGCGCTGCAGGCCGAGGTGCAGGATACGATGGTGCTCGTGATGCGCGTGTATTTCGAAAAGCCGCGCACGACGACCGGCTGGAAGGGTTATATCAACGACCCGTTCATGGACGACTCGTTCCGCGTCGACGTCGGCATGGAGCGCGCGCGCCAGTTCCTGCTCGACGTGTGCGAGCTGGGCCTGCCGACCGCCACCGAGGCGCTCGACCCGATTTCTCCGCAATACCTGGGCGACCTGATCGCCTGGACCGCGATCGGCGCGCGCACGACGGAATCGCAGACGCACCGCGAGATGTCGTCCGGCCTGTCGACGCCCGTCGGCTTCAAGAACGGCACCGACGGCGACGTCAGCATCGCCGTCAACGCCGTGTTGTCCTCGTCCAGCCCGCACTCCTTCCTGGGCATCAACGACCAGGGCAGCGTGTCGATCGTGCGCACCAGCGGCAATGCCTATGGCCACGTCGTGCTGCGCGGCGGCGGCGGGCGCCCGAACTACGACTCGGTATCCGTCGCGATTGCCGAACAGGCGCTCAAGAAGGCCGGCCTGCCCGCGAACCTCGTCGTCGACTGCTCGCACGCCAACAGCTATAAAAAGCCGGAACTGCAGCCGCTCGTCATGTCGGACGTCATCCAGCAGATCAAGCACGGCAACCAGTCGCTCGTCGGCGTGATGATCGAGTCGAACATCGTCGGCGGCAGCCAGCCGATCCCGGGCGACCTGACGCAGCTGAAGTACGGCTGCTCGGTCACGGACGGCTGCATCGCCTGGGACGACACGGAGGCCATGCTGCGCAGCGCGCACCAGGAATTGCTGCAGCGGGCGTGATGCCCTGGGGCCTTGCGCCCAAGTTCGGGATGCGCCGCGATCGCGCGCGCAACTTGGGTCCCCGCCTGCGCGGGGACGACGGGTTTCTACAAATGCATGAGGTAATTCGTCGTTCTACAACTGCATGATGTAAATTCGTCGCTCTACAAGTGAGCGACGTAATTCGTCGTTCCTGCGCAGGCAGGAACCCAATTTTTGACTTATGGCCGCAGAACTTGGGTCCCCGCCTGCGCGGGGACGACGTTAACGCTGCCGGCATTTACATCGGCCGCATCGGAGCCAGGTCCGCGAGCGCGCCGGCCACGTCCTGGATCACCTCACCCCACGCGCCGTCGCGGCGCTGGCGGAACAGGCGCATCACGTGCGGATACCAGGGCGTGTCCGCGCGGTCCGCGAGCCAGCGCCAGTCCGTCTGCCACGCCGGCAGCAGTACCCAGCACGGTTTGCCGAGCGCCCCGGCCAGGTGGGCGCAGGCCGTATCGACCGTGATCACGAGATCCAGGCCGGCGATCAGCGCGGCCGTGTCGGCGAAGTCCTCGATCGCCGGCGCCAGGTCGACCACACCTTCCTTTGCCTCGTCCTCGCCCGGCCCTTTCTGCAGGCTGAACCAGCGTACGCCGCGCACCCGCAGCAGCGGCGCCAGCGTCGCGAGACCGGGCAGCGAACGCGCGGCATCGTTCTCGAAGCGCGGATTGCCCTTCCACACGAGGCCTATCTTCATCTCGTCCGGCGCGGCCGCCAGCAGCGGCGCAAGGCGCGCGCTGCGTGCGCGGTCCGGCGCGAGGTACGGCAGCGCGGCCGGCACCGTATCGACCGTCGTGCGGAAATGCAGCGGGAGGCTGAGCGGCGCGGCCCATACGTCCCAATCGGCGCGCTCGAACGACCGGTCGAGCGGAATGATCTCGTCCGCGCCGCGCAGGCTGCCGAACAGGGCGACCAGCCCCGGGTGGCACAGCACGCCCACGCGCGCGGCGCCGGCGGCCTTCAGTTGGTCGCAGTAGCGGCAGAACTGGATCATGTCGCCATGGCCTGCTTCCACGCCGACGAGGATGCGCCGTCCCGCCGGCGGCCCGCCGTCCAAGCGCGGCAGGCGCAGGTAATCCTGCATCGGCGCCAGCCAGTCGCGCGCTTCCAGGCGCATCCAGCCTTCGTCCCAGCGGCCCTGGCGCAGCAGGACGTAGGCCAGGTTGAACGCGGCCTTGCGGTAATCCGGATCGAGCGCCAGCGCGCGGCGGTAGCAGGCTTCCGCGTCATCCTCGCGGCCGGCGGCGGCGAGCGCCATGCCGCGGTTCGACAGCAGCGCGGGCGACACCGGGAGGAACGCCGGCACGGCATCGTAGACGGCCAGCGCGGCGTCGGCGCGGTGCCGCGCCGTGAGCATGGCGCCGAGGTTCAGGTACGTCTGCAACGCGTGCGGCGCGAGCGCGATGGCACGGCGGTAGTGGGTCTCGGCGGCGTCGACGTCGCCGCCGGCGGCGAGCGCGAAGGCGAGGTTGGCGTGGACGGCCGCCGCATCCGGATCGAGCGCCAGCGCGGCGCGCAGGGCATCCCGGGCGGCGGCATGGTCGCCCGCGTCGAGGTGCGCGCGGGCCGCGTGGAACAGGGATTCGGCGGGCGTCATGCGGAGGGCTGTGCTTGGCGGTGCTCGATTTTAGCCGATGCGAGGTACAATGGCGGATTGCGCGCCGCGAAGGCAGCGGCCATCTTGTCTTCCTCATACTGTTCCTGCTTGCCCATGATTGTCCTCGGCGTCGAATCCTCCTGCGATGAAACCGGCCTGGCTCTGTACGACACGGAGCACGGCCTGCTGGCCCACGCACTGCACTCGCAGGTCGCGATGCATGAGGAGTACGGCGGCGTCGTGCCGGAACTGGCGTCGCGCGACCACATCCGGCGCGCCTTGCCGCTGCTGGAACAGGTGCTCGCGCAGGCCGACCTGCCGCTGGAGCGCATCGACGCCATCGCCTACACGCAGGGCCCGGGCCTGGCCGGCGCGCTGCTGGTCGGGTCGTCCGTCGCGTGCAGCCTCGCGCTCGCGCTGGACAAGCCGGTGCTGGGCGTGCACCACCTCGAAGGCCATCTGCTGTCGCCGCTCCTGGCCAGCGAGCGGCCGGAATTCCCGTTCGTCGCCCTGCTCGTCTCGGGCGGCCACACGCAGCTGATGCGCGTGGACGGCGTCGGCCGCTACACGCTGCTGGGCGAGACGCTGGACGACGCGGCCGGCGAGGCCTTCGACAAATCGGCCAAGCTGCTGGGGCTCGGCTATCCGGGCGGTCCGGCGATCTCGCGGCTGGCGGAATTCGGCGATCCGGAAGCATATAAACTGCCGCGCCCGATGCTGCACTCGAAGGACTTCAATTTCAGCTTCTCGGGCCTGAAAACGGCCGTGCTCACGGTCGTGAAGAACAGTGCTACCGACATCACCAACGTGTGCGAGCAGGACAAGGCCAACATCGCGCGCGGCTTCGTCGATGCCATCGTCGACGTGCTGACGGCGAAGTGCGTGTCCGCGCTCAAGCACACGGGCCTGAAGCGCCTCGTGATCGCCGGCGGCGTGGGCGCCAACCGCCAGCTGCGCGCGTCGCTGGATGCGGCGGCGGCCAAGAAACGGTTCAAGGTGTATTACCCGGAGCTGGAATTCTGCACCGACAACGGCGCGATGATCGCGTTCGCGGGCGCGCTGCGGCTGGAGCGCAATCCCGAGGCGGCGCAGCGCGATTACGCATTCAATGTGCGGCCGCGCTGGCCGCTGGACGAGATCGAACCCGCCTGATACGGAAAGAGGCGGCCGGACGCCGGCGCGGCGACGCGCGCCGCTTCTGCCAGGCGGCCGTTCCGGACACTGTTCCGGTGAACTTGTTAGCTTGACATCGATCCTACCGTGTGACCGTCATTCTCCAAAGAATGGCAAACTCTGGCAGTTGAGTGTTACGGAGGTATCGAATGCGTGTGGTTAGCTGGAATATTCACTGGGGCTGTGGGAGGGACGGACGCATCCGCATCCACGCAATCATTGATGTGCTGCGCAAGCTGAATCCCGATGTGATCTGCCTGCAGGAAGTGGCTTCCAACCATCCGGAACTGGAAGGCAGTGCCAGCGCCAGCCAGTTCAAGCAGCTCGCCGGCGCGTTCGGCGGGTATCACATGATCGAGCAGGCGCCGAGCGAAATCTATCGCAACAATCTGCCTCGCCAATTCGGCAATATCCTGTTGTCCAAATTCCGCATCACCCAGGCGCAGCGCCACGTGCTGCCGTGGCCCGTCGATCCGGAACACCCGTCCGGCATGCCGCGCGGGATGATCGAAACCGTGCTGGAAGCGCCCGGCGGCAAGCTGCGCCTGCTGACGACCCACCTCGAGTACTGTTCGCCCATGCAGCGCCGGGCGCAGGTGCGGCGCATCCGCGAACTGCACGAGGAAACGTGCGCCCGGGCTGCCGTCTACCAACCCGAGCCCGATCTCGAGCCGCCGTTCCAGCTCGGTTTCCGGCCCGGCACGGCCATCTACTGCGGCGATTTCAACTTCGGGCCCGACTCGGAAGACTATCGCGCCCTGCTGGCGCCCGCGCCGGCCGGCGCGCTCGGCCTGGTCGACGCGTGGCGGGTGCGCCACGGCGACATGGCGCGCGCGCCGACGGCCGGCCTGCACGGCTTCAAATGGCCCGAAAAGCCCGGCTGCTACGACTATTTTTTCGTCACCGAAGACCTGGCGGGACGCGTCGCCGACATGAGCGTGCAGTCCGAGACGTCGGCCTCGGACCACCAGCCCATCGTGCTGGATCTGAGCTGAACTGAGCTGAGCCGGGCGGGCGCTTACGCGGCCGGTTCCTCGTCCTGCTCGAGCTCCTCGTCCTGCTGCGCGATCTGGCGCAGCGCCTGCTCGAACACCTCGGGCGGCTGGCCGCCGGAAATCAGGTGGCGCTGGTTGATCACGATGGCGGGCACCGAGCGGATGCCGGCGCGCTGCCAGTAGTATTCGAGCTGGCGCACCTCGTCGGCATACGCGTTCGATTCCAGCACCTGGCGCGCGGCCTCCACGTCGAGGCCGACCTCGCCCGCCGCGCGCAGCAGCACGTCGTGCGCGCCCGGGTTCTCGCCTTGCGTGAAATACGCCTCGAACAGCTTTTCCTTGAGCGCCTGCTGGCGGCCCTGGCCTTCCGCCCAGTGCAGCAGCCGGTGCGCGTCGAAGGTGTTGTAGATGCGGCCGCGGCGGCTCATGTCGAAGGTGAAGCCGACGGCCTCGCCGCGCTGGCGGATCATCTCGCGCGACTGTTCCTGCTGGGCGGGCGTGGAACCGTATTTTTCGGCGATGTGTTCGAAGATGTCCTGGCCGTCGGGCCCCATGCCGGGATTGAGCTCGAAGGGCTGGAAGTGCATGTCGGCCGTAATCGCATCGGACACCCGCTCCAGTGCCTGCTCGAGCGATTTCAGCCCGATCACGCACCACGGGCACGACACATCCGACACGAAATCGATTCTCATCTGCTTGCTCACGTTTCACCGCCTTCCTGTTTTGTTTTCACTGACGCCACATCATGATTGCAGCGGATGGCATATGGTGACACATCGAACGAAAGGGAGCAGCGCGTCAAACAAATTCGTTAAATCGACAATCCGGGGTCAGAGCCCGGTTTTGGGCTATTTCTTTCGGGGAGTTGCCTTGGCCGCGGCGGCGGCCTTGGACTTGCTGCCGATGCGCGATTCCTTGCCGGCCAGCAGATTGCCGATGTTGCTGCCGTGACGGTACAGCAGCAGCAAGCTCATCGCGACGACGGCGAACAGTTTTTCGTCGGCGCCGAACAGGAGGCCGTAGTAGAACGGCGCGAAGATCGCCGCCACCAGCGCGGCCAGCGACGAGTAGCGGAACGCGTAGGCGACGACGAGCCACGTCACCAGCGTTGCCAGGCCGAGCCAGACGTTCAGGCCCAGCAGCACGCCCAGCGCCGTCGCCACGCCCTTGCCGCCGACGAAGCGGAAGAACACGGGCCACAGGTGGCCGAGGAAGACCGCGATGGCCACCAGGGCGACGCCGCCATCCTCGACGCCGAACCGGTCGCCGAAATGGATCGCAAGCCACACGGCCAGCCAGCCCTTGGCGCAATCGCCGGCGAGGGTCGCGATGGCCGCCTTCTTGCTGCCCGAACGCAGGACGTTGGTGGCGCCCGGGTTCTTCGAGCCGTAGGTACGCGGGTCGGCCAGGCCGAACAGGCGGCTCGCCACGACGGCGAAGGAAATCGAGCCGATCAGGTAGGCTGCGACGGTGAACAGAATTGTGTACATGAGTCTCTTTCTTATCCCAGGCCAGGCACCTGGCGCGCGTGAATATACACCATCGACCGAACCCGGCGATAGTCGGGCAACGCCCCGGCGCGCGCCGTCAATCCGCCAGTGCGCAATGCACGGGCCGGGCTTTCAGGACGTCGACGAGCACGGCCGGATCGATTCCGACGAGGAAGCCGCGCCGTCCTCCATTGATATAGATCTTGTCCAGCTGCAGGATGCTGTCCTCGACATACACCGGCATCGCCTTGCGCACGCCGAACGGCGACGTGCCGCCGACCAGATAGCCGGAATGGCGCTGGGCGACGTCCGGCTTGCACGGTTCGACGGACTTGCACGGGATGGCGCGCGCCAGGTTCTTCGTCGAGACTTTACAGTCGCCATGCATGAGCACGATGAGGGGCCGCGCCGCCTCGTCCTGCATCACGAGGGTCTTGACGACGGCGTGTTCGACGACGCCCAGCTCGCGCGACGACACCGCCGTGCCGCCGTGTTCCTCATACTCGTAAGGGTGCTCCGAGAACGCAACGCCGTGCTTGCGCAGGAACTGGGTCGCCGGGGTTTCGGAGATATGCTCTTTCTTGGCCATGCGTGTTACGCTAAATGCAAACGGAGGAGTTGCTTATTATGCAGCAAGAGATTCGCTTTGCCACCTTCAACGTGTGTAACCTCGCTCCGCCGGGCGCCAGGCTGTACGACAACCTGGAACCGAGCACCTCCGAGGAGTACGAAGCGAAGATCGCCTGGACCGCGCACCAGATCGACATGCTCGGCGCCGATGTCATCGGTTTCCAGGAAGTGTTCTCCCAGGCCGCGCTGGCCGAGGCGCTGTCGCGCACGCGGCGCTTCCGCGATGCCCTGCACGTCGGGTTCGATCCCGATCCGGACGCCGACAAGCTGACGCCCAGCGTCGCCCTCGCCTCGCGCCTGCCGCTGGCGGACGCGCCCCGGCAGATGCCTTATTTCCCGCCCGGGATTGCGATGCCGCCCGGCAATCGCGATCCCGAACGCTTCACGCGCGCCCCGCTGCACACGGCGATCCAGCTGGCGCCCGATCTCGTCGCCGACGTGGTGGTCGTGCACCTCAAGTCGCGCCGTCCCGACTACCGCGCGGGCGACACGGGCGACGACCCGCAACTGTACGCGCTGGCGTCGCTGCGCTCGCTGATCCGGCGCGGCACGGAGGCCGCCGCGCTGCGCGTGCTGCTGACTCAGCTCGCGCACGAGCACCACCGGCCGCGCATCGTGCTGGGCGACTTCAACGACGTGGCCGACGCGGTCACGACCGGCATCGTGCTGGGCATCGGCGCGCCCAGCGGCGACCGTTTATATGACGCGTGCCAGTTGCAGGGCCGCCAGGACCTGCTGCGCCACGTCGGCTTTTCCAATGTGCATGATGGCTACCACACGACCATCGACCATATTCTCGTGTCGGCGGAATTCAATCGCGCCTTGCCGGGCGCGCTGGGCGAGGTCGTCGATGTCGTCTACCTGAACGACCATCTCGACCTCGGCTTGCCGGAGGCGTCGGATCATGGGCAGGTGCTGGCGCGGCTGCGCCTGTTCGAGCAGCCGGGAACGCCGACCGGCGACGGTTGAATGTTCGTGGGCTCGGGGAGCCCACCCTACAGCCGTAGGGACATCGTAGGGTGGGCACCCCGTGCCCACCATGCGCAGCCATCCGCGCGTCCGTCCCGGATTTTGCGCAGTTCAGCGTCCCTTTTGCACCGCTCGTCGCATTCCGATAGCGATTCGTCATCGCCAAACCTACCATGCTTTCATGCGCCGGGAGCTCCATCCTGCCCCGCAGGACGGAGCACTTGCGCTCTCCTTTCCGCTCGCGCTCACCACCACACGAAGAATAACCATGAAGATCGAGTCCCTGCCCCTGTCTGCCGAACAGCCCACCCCGCATGTCGCGCCGCGCCGTCGCACCAAGGTCATCGCGCTCACGCTGCTCGCCGTCGCGCTGGCAGGCGCCGGCGCCTACGCGCTGACGCATCGCGCCGCGCCGCCCGCGCAGGCGGCCGCGCCGGCGTCAAAGGCAGCCCCGGCGCCGGTGCAAGAGCTGTCGGCGCGCGACATCGCGCGCGTCGAGGCGCGCTCGCTGGCCGTCACGCTGCCGGTCACGGGCTCGTTGACGCCGCTGTCGCAGGCCACCGTCAAGTCGAAGGTGTCGGGCATCGTGCTGTCGACCGCGGTGCAGGAAGGCATGGAGGTCAAGGCCGGCCAGGTGATCGCGCAACTCGATCCCGCCGAGGCGCGCGCCCGCGTGGCCCAGCAGCAGGCCGTGCTGGCCGAGGCGCAGGCGCGCCTGGCGCTGGCGAAGAAAAACATGAGCAACAGCGCGTCGCTGCTCAAGCAGAATTTCATCGCGCAGAACGCGTACGACACGTCCGCGAACGCCGTCGACCTGGCGCAGGCCGCCGTCGATTCCGCGCGCGCCCAGCTGGACCTCGCACGCATCGCGCTGGCCGACACCACGATCCACGCACCGCTGTCGGGCGTCGTCAGCAGGCGGCTCGCGCAGGCCGGCGAAAAGCTGGCGCCGGACAGCCCCGTGTTCGCGATCGTCGACCTGAAACACCTGACGCTCGACGCCCAGGTGCCGGCCTCCGACATCCCGCGCATCCACGTGGGCCAGGACGTGCAGTTCAGCGTCGACGGCTTCGACGGCCGCAACTTCGCGGGGAAGGTCGCGCGCATCAACCCGGCCACGGAAACGGGCTCGCGCGCCATGATCGTGTACGTGGACGTGGCGAATCCGGACGGCCTGCTGCGCGCCGGCATGTTCGCCAAGGGCACCATCGTCACCGAGAAGTCGGCCCCGCATCCGTTGCTGCCGATCGGCGCCATCCGCCAGGACAACGGCCGCGACGTCGTCTACCGCATCGACGACGGCAAGGTCGTCGTGCAGCCCGTGAAACTCGGCCTGCGCAACCAGGACGCGGGCCTCGTCGAAGCGCTCGACGGCGCCGCGGCCGGCATGACGGTGCTGGCCGTGCCGCTCGATGGCGTCAAGCCGGGCAACAGGGTCAAGCTGCCCGATGCCGCGACCGCAACCACCGACTCGACCGCCCCGGCACGGAAAGGCTGAAGCCATGTGGATCACCCGTACCAGTATCAAATACCCGGTCTTCGCCACGATGGTGATGGTCGGCCTGATGGTGCTCGGCCTGTTCGCGTATCGCGGCCTGGGCGTCGAGAGCATGCCGAACATCGAGATCCCGGCCGTCTTCATCGAGACGCAGTATCCGGGCGCCTCGCCGGAGCAGGTCGAGAATGACGTCACGCGTCCGATCGAGGAAGCGGCGAACACCGTCGGCGGCATCAAGACCATCCGCAGCACGTCGTGGGAAGGCCGGTCCGGCGTCGGCATCGAATTCCAGCTGACCGTCGACATGAACCGCGCGGTGCAGGACCTGCGCGACCGCATCGGCACCGTGCGCGGCGGGTTCCCGCGCGAAGTGAAGGAACCGGTCGTGTTCCGCGAGGAAGGCGAGAACACGCAGCCCGTGATCCTGCTGTCGCTGACGTCGAAGGAGCGCAGCCTGCGCGACCTGTCGATGCTGACCGACCAGGTGATCGTCAAGCGCATCCAGGCCGTCGCCGGCGTGGGCCAGGTCCGCGTCAACGGCAAGCAGGACCGCCAGGTGCTGGTCGACATCCGCCCGGACCAGCTGCGCAGCCTGAACGTCGGCATCGACGAGGTGATGACCGCCATCACGGCGACCAATGCCAACCTGCCCGCCGGCCGCATCAGCCGCGGCGCGCGCGAGAACCTGGTGCGCATCGAAGGCAAGATGAAGGAAGCGGCCGACTTCAAGCGCATCGTCGTCGCCAACCGCACGGGCGGCCCGATCTACCTGGGCCAGGTGGCCGACATTTCGGACGGCGCCGCCGAGGAACAGTCGATCTCGCGCGTGAACGGCGAGCGTGCCGTCACGCTGGAGATCGCGAAGATCCAGGACGCCAACACGGTCCAGGTGGGCACGGGCGTGAAGGCCGCCATCGCCGCGATGAAGGACAGCCTGCCGAAGGACATCCAGTTCCGCATCCTGGACGACAAGGCGAAGAACGTACAGGGCCAGCTCGACAACGTCAAGGAAACCATCGCCGAAGGCGCGATGCTGACGATGGTGATCGTGTTCCTGTTCCTGCACTCGTGGCGCAGCACCATCATCACCGGCCTGACGCTGCCGATCTCGGTGCTGGCCAGCTTCATCGCCATGAAGTACTTCGGCTTCACGCTGAACTTCCTCACGCTGATGGCGCTGTCGCTGTGCATCGGCCTGCTGATCGACGACGCCATCGTCGTGCGCGAAAACATCGTGCGCCACCTCGGCATGGGCAAGAACCACGTGCGCGCCGCGGAAGACGGCACCAACGAGATCGGCCTGGCCGTGATGGCGACGACGTTCGCCATCGTCGCCGTGTTCGTGCCGATCGCGTTCATGCAGGGCATCATCGGCCGCTTCTTCCTGCAGTTCGGGATCACCGTCGCCGTGGCCGTGCTGGTGTCGCTGTTCGTCAGCTTCACGCTCGACCCGATGCTGTCGTCCGTGTGGCCCGATCCGGTCAAGGACCGCTTCAAGTACGTGCCGTGGCTGGGCCGCCTGATGGCGCGCATCGAGCTCGGCATCGAGTGGCTGCACGGCGTGTACGCGAAGGTGCTGGCGCTCGCGCTCTCGTGGCGCAAATCGACCCTGCTGCTGGCCGTCGCGCTGTTCGCGGGCAGCCTGATGCTGGTGCCGAGGATCGGCGGCGAATTCGTGCCGCAGGTCGACGACGGCTTCATCCAGCTGCGCCTGAAGACGCCGATCGGCTCCAGCCTGGAATACTCGGACGCCAAGCTGCGCCAGGCCGAGGCCGCGCTGGCCGAGTTCAAGGAAATCGACAGCGTCTCGACGATCATCGGCTCGTGGGAAGGCCGCAACTACTCGCAGGTGAACGTCAAGCTGACGGACGTGCACAAGACGCACCGCCGCTCGCAGCAGGACATGGAAAAAGTCATCCGCGAGCGCCTGGAAAAAATCGCCGGCGTGTCGCTGACGGTCGGCCAGCGTCCCATCTTCATCGCCATCCTCGGCACCGACGAGGCCAAGCTGGACGCGGTCGCGCACACGCTGATGGACAAGATGCGCAAGATCCGCGGCGTGGCCGACATCGAGTACAGCCAGGAAGGCGCGAACCCGGCCACCATCGTGAAAATCAACCACGAGCTGGCGTCCGACCTGGGCCTCACCGTGCAGCAGATCGGCACGGCGCTGCGGCCGTTCGTCGCCGGCGACCAGACCAACCGCTGGCTCGCGCCGGACGGCCAGAACTACGAAGTCAACGTGCAGCTGCCGAAGTCGGGCCGCGAGAAGGTGGCCGACCTGGCCGACCTGTCGGTGGCGTCCTCCAAGCTGGATGCGATGGGCAATCCGATCATGGTGCCGCTGCGCCAGGTCGTGCAATTCATCCCGTCGACGAGCCCGCAGATGCTCAAGCGCCAGGCCCTGCAGCGCCGCGTGGCCGTCTACGCGGGCCTCAACGGCCGTCCGCTCGGCGACGTGATGGGCGAAGTGAACAAGGCGATGAAGGCCATGCAGCTGCCGGACGGCGTGCGCTTCGACGTCGGCGGCGACGCCCAGCAGATGGACGAGACGATGGCAGGCTTCGGCGTGGCGCTGGGCATCGCCGTGATCTTCATCTACCTCGTGCTGGCATCGCAGTTCGGCAGCTTCCTGCAGCCGATCGCGATCATGGTGTCGCTGCCGCTGTCGCTGATCGGCGTGCTCGTCGCGCTGCTCGTCACGAAGACGACGCTGAACATCTTTTCCGTCATCGGCGTCGTGATGCTGATGGGGCTCGTGACGAAGAACGCGATCCTGCTGGTGGACTTCGCCAACCACGGCCAGCGCGCCGGCCGCAACCAGTTCGACGCGCTGATGGAAGCGGGCCAGGTGCGCCTGCGCCCGATCCTGATGACGACGCTCGCGATGATCTTCGGCATGCTGCCGATGGCGATCGGCATGGGCGAAGGCGGCGAAACGCAGGCGCCGATGGGCCGCGCCGTGATCGGCGGCGTGATCACGTCGACCCTGCTCACGCTCGTCGTGGTGCCGGTGGCTTATACCTATCTCGACAGCCTGGGCAAGCGGGTGGCCGCGTGGTTCAAGAAAGGGCACGAGGAAGAAGCGGTCGCGACGCCGTAGGGTGGGCGCACCGTGCCCACGCGTGACGTGTGCGGTTTGTTGGCGTTGCGCGTGGGCGGAGGACCGCCCACCCTACAAAAGCCCGGTCAAATGCTCACGCGCACTTCGGCGAATCGCGTCCGTTAGCGCGTAACAGCTACGTCGTCGTTCCCGCGCAGGCGGGAATCCAGGTGATGTGCCCGCGCGCGAACGCATCGGTCATGCGCCGGAAATTGGATCCCCGCCTCCGCGGGGACGACGCTCAGGCGCTCGAGCCCTCAAGCCGGATCGTGCTCCTGCTGCGCCGACGGCCCGGAGTCCTCGTCCAGCGCCGGCGACTCCTCCCCGCCGTCGCCCTTGTGCTGCTTGGATTCCTGCTTCTTGCGCGCTTTTTCGTCCGCCTTGCGCTTCTTTTCCAACTCCCGTTGCCGCTTTTCGTACTGGAAATTCGTCTTGGCCATGCTCACCTCGTGCTATCGGTATAAGGAACGTACGGCCCATTATGGACCAGTCATCCCACATAGTCTTGAGAATTAACCACGCGGGTGGTGCTGTGCGTGCAGGCCCTTCAGGCGCTCGCGCGCGACGTGGGTGTAGATTTGAGTCGTGGAAATGTCCGAATGGCCGAGAAGCAACTGCACCACGCGGAGGTCGGCACCGTGGTTCAGCAGGTGCGTGGCGAAGGCGTGGCGCAGGGTGTGCGGCGACAGCGGCGCCGTGATGCCGGCCCTGGCCGCGTGCTTCTTGATGACGACCCAGAACATCTGGCGCGTCATCGGGCCGCCGCGGTGCGTCACGAACAGGGCGTCGTCGACCTGGCCGTCGAGGATGATGCCGCGCGCCTCCTTCAGGTAACGTTCCAGCCAGTAGCGCGCCTGTTCGCCGAAGGGCACGAGGCGCGTCTTGCTGCCCTTGCCCGTGATGCGCAGCACGCCATCATTCAGGCTCAGTTCGACCAGCTTCAAGGCGACCAGTTCCGACACGCGCAGGCCACTGGCATACATCAGTTCGAGCATCGTGCGCTCGCGCAGGCCGAGCGGGGTCGCCACGTCCGGCGCGCCCAGGAGCGCGTCGACCTGGGCCTCCGTCAGCGTGTGCACGAAGCGCTGCGGCTGCTTCGCCGACGGCATGTTCAGGCACGGATCGGCGTCGATGCGGCGCTCCCGCAACGCCAGCTGATAAAAGCGTTTCAGCACGGAGAGCCGGCGGTTGGCCGAACTGGGCTTCGTGTCTTCATGGCGCTCGGCGAAATACGCGGCGATATCCTGCCCTTCGACGGCGTACAGGTCGCGCCGCTCGGGCCGCTTGACGTCGAGCCAGCGCGCGAACAGGCGCAGGTCGCGCCGGTAGGCGTCGAGGGAATTCTTCGCCAGGCCGTGCTCGAGCCAGAGCGTGTCGCAGAACGCGTCGATCAGGGAAAGATTGACTGCTGCTGCCATGGCATCTCGAGCGCCAGCGCGCCTTCGTGGCGCAGCAGCCAGCGCTTGATCCCGAGCTGGAATCCGTGTTCGTCGTCGCTGCTGGAAAAACCGCCCAGGCCGCCGGATGCCGTCACCCGGTGGCACGGAATCACGAGGGGAAACCAGTTGGCGCCGCACGCCTGGCCGACGGCGCGGGGCGCGGACTCGAGCAGCTTGGCGATCTGGCCGTACGTGCGCACGTTGCCGCGCGGGATCGCGCAAATCGTGTCCCAGACGCGGCGCTGGAAGGCGCTGCCGGCCTCCTTGAGGGGCAGGTCGAAATGGAAATCGGGATCGTCGAAATAGCGCGCCACCTGGATGGCGGCCTGCTCGGCGACGGCGTCCTGCGCCGATTTTTCCTGGTAATGCGGCGGCAGGTAGACCAGTTCGCGCAGCCGGCCGTCCTCGGTGCGGATGCCCATCGCTCCAAACGGCGCCGCGATGATGGCGCTGAAGATCTCGCTGCCTTGTTGTATGTTCATCGATGCAGTGTAAGACCCTGCAGGCGCGATCGCAAGTCCCGCGCCGGGCAAAAAAAAACGCACCCGTGGGTGCGTTTTCAATTTGGTCACGTTTTCGGCTGCCTGGTCAATGCCGGCTGCATCATATAAAACGTGTGTCTCCTCCTAACTGTTTTCCGGTAATTTGTGTTACCGCTTTCTTTTCCCTCTCCCAAATCGTATTCGGTCGCTTTTTCGCACCACGTTGGTGCCAAAAGGTGCACCATCATAACGCTACCGCATAAGAAAAGTGTAGTTTTTTATATACATTCACGAAATTTATTTCGGTCATAAGCCCACAAGACATGTCATAAAACAGGCTACGGCGATGTCTCATTGATTCCAGACAACTAACGTTGGCATGGGGCTCACCACGCCTTGGCCGTCATCGGCGTGGCGGTCCGGGACGTCGTCTGATTGATCGCATCGATGAGATCCTTGCCGATCCGCCCTTCCACCTGTTTCTGCACGGGCAGCAGGGCCTGGCGCCACTCGGCCTGTTCCTGCGGCGTCAGCGTATAGACTTTCGTCTTGCCCGTCTTGCGGATCGCCTCCAGCGCCGCGTCGTTGTCGCGCTGGGCGATGGTCTTCTCGAAGGCGGTGGCTTCGCGCATCGCCTGCTCCAGCTCCTCGCGGATGTCGCGCGGCAGGCCGTCCCAGAACTTCTTGTTGACGATGACGGCGTAGCCGAGATAGCCGTGATTCGACACCGTCACGTACTTCTGCACCTCGTTCATCCTTTGCGTGAGCATGTTCGACGGCGGGTTCTCGGTCCCGTCCACGACGTGCGCCCGCAACGCGGGATAGACTTCGGAAAATGCCAGCACCTGGGGAATCGCGCCGAGCGCGCGCATCTGCACGTCGAGCACCTTGGAGCCCTGGATGCGCATCCGGAGGCCGTGGAAATCCGCCGGGGTGTGCAGGGGACGGTTGGCCGACATCACCTTGAAACCGTTGTCCCAGTAGGCCAGGCCCGTGATGCCCTTGGATTCCAGTTTCTGCAGCAGGTTCCTGCCGATCGGGCCTTCCGTCACGGCATACAGCGCCGCCTTGGTCGGGAAGATATACGGCAGGTCGAAGGCTTCGAATTCCTTCACGCCGAGCGGGCCGAACTTGGCCAGCGACGGCGCCAGCATCTGCACGGCGCCCAGTTGCAGGGCTTCCAGCTCTTCCTTGTCCTTGTACAGCTGGCTGTTGGGATAGACTTCGACCCGGACCCGGCCGTGCGTCAGCTGTTCCGCCAGCACGCGAAAGCGTTCCGCCGCCTGGCCCTTGGGCGCGTCCGGCGCCACGACGTGACTGAATTTGATGACGATGGGCGCCTGGGCCCGGACGCCGCCGGCGGCGCCGGGTCCCATCAGGACGGCGAGCGCGGCCAGCATGGCTTTGATGCGCATAAATTTCCTCTTCCCGCGGTGTATATTCGATACCGACTGCCAGTGTGCCGCGTACGGCACGGCGCCGCTATCGTGGAAAACCACGACTGTACGGGGGCTGGCAAAAGATGAAACGTTATCACATGAAAACTTCTTTTACCTTGCCCCGGCCGGTTCCGGAAGGCCCGTGGCGCTGGCTGGTGCCGGTGCTGCTCGTGCTGCTGTTCCTGCTCGTCCTGCTGTGGCTGCCCTGGCAGGCACGCCAGATGGAGAGCAACGAGCGCCAGGAACAGCTGATCGCCGACACGCTGTGGGTCGAGCAGACCCTGCGCTTCGAACTGGCCCGCAGCGAGGAAGCGCTGGCCGCGCTGGGCGCCGACCTGGCCATCGAGACGCCGCCGCCGGCCGCCCTGCAGGCGCGCCTGGCGCAGATGTTCAAGAACGGCCACGAACTCCAGCGCCTCATCTGGTACGACGCGCACGGCGACGTCAAGGCCAGCCGCGGGCTGGAGCCGCCGCAGCAGGGCCTCACGCAATCGTCGCGCGACGCCGCCACGATGGCGCGCAGCACCCGCATCGGCCGCTACAGCGACCCGTACGGCGCGCAGGGCCTCGTGCACGGCCTGATCGACTTCCACCTGCCGCTGTACCACGCGGGCAAATACATGGGCAGCCTCGTCGCCACGTACAACCTGCAGACGCTGCTGGACGAGAACGTGCCGTGGTGGTTCGCCCAGGACAACGCCCTGTCGCTGCTCGACCGCGACGACCACGTCGTGGCGCAGCGCGCCGCCGGCGGCCCGGGACGCGGCGTCTACACGCACAAGCGCGCGCTGGACCTGCCCGGCGCGCAGATCGTGCTCGCCACCGACAGCGTCAAGGGCGCGCCCAAGCTGCTGCCGAACCTGCTGGTGGGTTCCGTCGTCGTGCTGGCGCTGGGCCTCGTGATCTCGCTCGTCGCGCTGTGGCGCCACATCGCGCGCACGATCGCGGCGGAGAACGCGCTGCGCCAGCAGATGGCCTTCCGCACGGCGATGGAGGATTCGCTGCTCACGGGCCTGCGCGCGCGCGACCTCGAAGGCCGCGTCACGTACGTCAACCCCGCGTTCTGCCGCATCGTCGGCCTGCCGCCCGAAGACCTGCTGGGCAAGATGCCGCCGATGCCCTACTGGGCGCCGGAAGCGATGTCCGAGTACGAAACGCGCTTCCGCAAGGTGCTGTCCGGCCAGGTCACGCCGCAGTTCGAGACCGTGTTCCAGCGCTCGGACGGCGTGCGCGTGCCCGTGCTCGTGTTCGAGGCGCCCCTCGTCGACGCCAACGGCCGGCACACCGGCTGGATGAGTTCCATCCTCGACATCACGGACCGCAAGCGCGCCGAAGAACTCAACCGCCAGCAGCAGGAAAAGCTGGAAACGAGCGCGCGCCTGGCCACGATGGGCGAGATCTCGTCGATGCTGGCGCATGAACTGAACCAGCCGCTGGCCGCCATTTCCAGCTACACGGCGGGCGCGCTCAACGTGCTCACGCGCGCCGGCGACGCCGACGGCAACGGCGCGCCGCTCGACGTCGGCACGCTCAAGCGCGCGCTGGAACAGGCGAACACGCAGGCGCGCCGGGCCGGCCAGATCATCCGCAGCGTGCACGAATTCGTCAAGAAGCGCGAGCCGCGCCGCGAGACCGTCGCCATCCAGCACGTCGTCGACGGCATCCGCGCCCTCGTCGAACTGCAGGCGCGCCAGAGCTACGTCAGCCTGCAGGTCGACGTCCCGCCCGAACTGCCGCCGGTGCTGGCCGACCGCGTGCTGATCGAGCAGGTGCTGCTGAACCTGACGCGCAATGCGATCGAGGCGATGCAGGCCATCGACCCGGAGCGGCGCGTGCTGCGCATTGCGGCGTACCGTGCGGCGCAATCCGGTTCGCAGGGACAAGTGGCGGTGTCCGTGATCGACAACGGCCACGGCATCGCACCGGAAGTGGCCGAGCGCCTGTTCTCGCCGTTCTTTTCGACGAAGGCGGAAGGCATGGGCATGGGCCTGTCGATCTGCCGCACGGCCATCGAATTCCACGGCGGCACGCTCGCCCACGCGGCCAATCCGGGCGGCGGCACCGTCTTTACCTTCATGCTGCAGCAGGCGCAGGAAGCGGCCGTCACCTGAGCGGTGATTTACAATACGCCGAAAAAGGAGACCTGTATGCTGCACATCGTCGACGACGAAGACGTCATCCGCGACGCCCTCGAATGGCTGGCGCAATCGCGCGGGCTGCCCGCGCGCGGCTACGCGGGCGGCCAGGCTTTCCTCGACGCCGTGGGCGACCGGTTCGCGGCCGATGCCGTCCACGGGGACTGCGTGCTGCTCGACGTGCGCATGCCGGGCATGAACGGCGTCGCCGTGTTCGACCAGCTGGTGGCGCGCGGCCTGCTGGCGCGCCTGCCCGTGATCTTCCTGACCGGCCACGGCGACGTGCCGATGGCCGTCGATTCCCTCAAGCGCGGCGCCTTCGATTTCTTCGAAAAACCGTTCAACGACAACCAGCTGATGGACCGCGTGGAGGAAGCGCTGGCCGCGTCGCGCAAGGCCGCATCGAGCGACGCCATCCGCGCGCGCCTGGCCACGCTGTCGGCGCGCGAACGCGAGGTGCTCGACCTCATCCTGGCCGGCAACATGAACAAGGTCGTCGCCGACAAGCTCGGCATCAGCATGCGCACGGTCGAGGTCCACCGCGCGCACATCTTCGACAAGATGCAGGTCAAGACTGCGGTGGAGCTGGCCGGATTGTTGAAGTAACACCCGCGCACGACTGCCCGCGCGTCCTGTGCTGCGCGGGGTTCGCTTGTAAAATCAACCTGAACATGGAGTGGTCGAACTCACCACGTCGAAAAATTCTTTAGGGAACGCAGATGAGCGAGAAGACGATAGCCGACAAAATGTTCTTGAGGACAGCGAAATCGATGCTGATCCTGAACGGGAACGTCCACCCCGGCATGGTGTCGCAGATGCCGCCCGACCTGATCAGGAACGATCAGGACAAGGTGGACGTCGTGTTGCTGTTCGCGATGAACCGCAAGGAACTCGAACAATTCTTCCCCATCGCCAAGGAGCGCCTTGGCGACAAGGGCTCGCTGTGGGTCGCCTACCTCAAGCAGACCGCCTCCAAGGCCACCGACATCAACCGCGATTCGATCAATGCCTATGCCAAGGAAAACGGCATCACGGGTGTCGCCATGATCTCGATCGACGGCGACTGGTCGTGCCTGCGCATGAAGCGCATCGAACCGTAAGATTCAGGCCGCCGCGCCGTGGCGCGCCAGCGCCCACGCGACATGCTCGCGCACGAGCGCCGACGGGTGGTCCGCGCGGGCGCGCAGCGCGGCGACGATCCCGGCATCCCCTGACCGCGCATTGCCGAGGCCCACGGCCAGGTTGCGCAGCCAGCGCTCGTGCCCGATGCGGCGGATCGGGCTGCCCTCCAGGCGACGGTTGAATTCGTCTTCGCTCCAGCCGAACAGCTCGACCAGTCCCGCCGCGCCCAGGCCATTGCGTTCATCGAAATCCGGCACGGTCGAGCGCTGGGCGAACTTGTTCCACGGGCAGGCCAGCTGGCAATCGTCGCAGCCGTAGATGCGGTTGCCGATCATGGCACGCAACTCCTCGGGGATGGCACCCTTCAGTTCGATCGTCAGATACGATATGCAGCGCCGCGCGTCCAGCCGGCCCGGACCGAGGATGGCGCCCGTCGGGCACACGTCGATGCAGGCGCTGCACTGGCCGCAGTGGGCGCCGGTCGCCTCGTCGACGGGCAGCGGCAGGTCGACGAGGATCTCGCCGATGAAGAATGTCGAACCCGCCTCGCGGCTGAGCAGCAACGTGTGCTTGCCGCGCCAGCCGAGGCCGGCCTTCTGCGCCAGCGGCAGTTCCATCACGGGCGCGGAATCCGTGAACACGCGGTAGCCGTAGTCGCCGACGGCGCCCCGGATGCGCTCCGCGAGCTGCTGCAGCCGGTTGCGCAACACCTTGTGGTAATCGCGGCCGCGCGCATAGATCGACACGACGGCCGCCTGCGGATCGTCCTGGCGCAGGCGTTCGCGCGCGCGCCAGTCGGCCTTCGTCTCCATCGGCAGGTAGTCCATGCGCGCGCTGATCACGCGCACCGTGCCGGGCACCAGCTCGGCCGGACGGGCGCGCTTCATGCCGTGGCTTGCCATATAATCCATGTCGCCGTGATGGCCGGCGTCCAGCCAGGCCTGCAGGCCCGCTTCCTGGTCGGCGAGATCGATGTCGGCGATGCGCACGTCGGCAAAGCCGAGTTCCGCGCCCCACGCCTTGATGGCCTGGGCGAGTGCGGGAAGATCGGGCTGGACGGGGGGCTGGGCGGACATGGCGGGCATACAAACTCATATTCTATTCGATGCGGCAGCACGTGAAGCAACAACCGATGCAACAACCGATGCAACAACTGAGCGCTTATCTTCCAGACGAAGCGGCCACGCAGGCACTGGGCGCGGCCCTCGCGCGCGCGCTGCGCCCGGGCCTCGTCATCTATCTCCACGGCGACCTCGGCGCCGGCAAGACGGCGCTCACGCGCGCGCTGCTGCACGCGGCCGGGCACAAGGGCGCCGTCAAGAGTCCGACCTACACGCTGTCGGAACCGTACCGCATCGAACTGGATGGTCAAACGATCAACCTGATCCACTACGACCTGTACCGCATGTCCAGCCCGGAGGAATTCCTCGACGCGGGCTTCCGCGAAGATTTCGACGGCAACAACATTTGCATCGTCGAATGGCCGGAAAAAGGCGAGCCGGTGTTGCCGCCACCCGACGTTAAAGTGTTGCTTAAGGTCAGCGGTCTTGGCCGTGAGGTAGAATTGAAGGCGTTGTCCGACTTGGGCCTGCTATGCCTCGAACGCCTGCACTACCCCCCGACTCCCTGATCCCAGGTTCCCTGACGCGACGTACGATCCTGAAGGCCGGCGGCACGCTGCTGCTGTCCGTCATCGCGCCGCTGTCCGCATCCGCCGCCCAGATCATGGCCGTGCGCGTCTGGCCGGCCGACGACTACACCCGCGTCACGCTGGAAAACGACGGCGAGCTCAAGACGACGCACTTCATGGTGCCGGACCCGCCGCGGCTCGTCGTCGACATCGACGGCCTCGCGCTGAACGATACGCTGAAAAGCCTCGTCGCCAAGATCGAGTCGAACGACCCGTACATCAAGCAGGTGCGCGTGGGCCAGAACCGGCCGAACGTCGTGCGCCTCGTGTTCGACCTCAAGGAAGAGGTCAAGCCGCAGGTGTTCAACCTGGAGCCCGTCGCCGGCTACCATCACCGCCTGATCTTCGACCTGTATCCCGTGAAGCCCGTCGATCCCCTCGCGAGCATGATCGCCAAGGAAAACTGGACCACGGAAGCGCCCCCCGCCACGCCGACCCCGGCCGTGCAGCCGGGCGAGCCGACGGTCGGCCAGGCCGGCCCGGATGCCATCGCCAAGCTGGAAGCCGATGCGGCCCGCGCCGGATCGACGCCCGCGCAGCCGCAGCCGACGACGCCGCAGCCGGCGCCCGCGAAGGCGGCGCCGGGCCAGAAGGTCGTGCGCATGGTGACCATCGCCCTCGACCCCGGCCACGGCGGCGAGGACCCGGGCGCGACCGGCACCACGGGCGTGCACGAGAAGGACATCGTACTGTCGGTGGCGAAACGCCTGAAGGCCAAGCTGGAAGAATTGCCGAACACGCGCGTGATGCTGACGCGCGACGCCGACTTCTTCGTGCCGCTCGGCCAGCGCGTGGAAAAAGCGCGCAAGGTGCAGGCCGACCTGTTCGTGTCGATCCACGCGGATGCCTTCGTGGAGCGGACCGCGCGCGGCTCGTCCGTATTCGTGCTGTCGGAAAAAGGCGCCAGCTCGAGCGCAGCGCGCTGGCTGGCGGCCGACCAGAACAAGGCCGACATGATCGGCGGTGTCAATCTCGGCAGCCACGACCGCGAACTGGCGAGCGTGCTGATCGACCTGTCGCAGACGGCCCAGATCAACGACAGCATGAAGCTCGGCAAGGCCGTGCTGACGGAGATCGGCGGCATCAACCGCCTGCACCGCGGCGTCGTCGAACAGGCCGGCTTTGCCGTGCTGAAGGCGCCGGACATTCCCTCGATCCTCGTCGAGACCGCGTTCATCTCCAACCCGGACGAGGAAGCGCGGCTGAAGGACGACGGCTACCAGAATCAGCTGGCCGACGCGATCACGAAAGGCATCAAGCGCTACTTCGCGTACAATCCGCCGCTGGCGAAGAGCCGCATGACTTGACGGGCGCCCACGGGCGTCCCCTAAGGAGATTCTCGTGAGCGCAACGAACATTCAATTCGGGCAATTGCCCGCTCTGCAACTTCGCGCGCCGGACGGTGCCGAGGCCACCATCACGTTGTACGGCGCCCACCTCGTGTCGTGGAAGGCCGTCACCACGGCCGGCGCGCCGGGCCAGGAACGCCTGTTCGTCAGCAGCCTGTCGGCGCTGGACGGCCGGAAGGCGATCCGCGGCGGCGTCCCCGTCATCTTTCCCCAGTTCGCCGAACGCGGCACCGGCATGCGCCACGGCTTCGCGCGCGTCGCGACCTGGCGCGTCGTCGAGCAGGGCGAGCAGGACGGCACCGCGTTCGCGGTCCTGGCGCTGAACCAGGCGGACCTGCCGCAGCCAATGGCCGCGGCCTGGCCGTACGCCTTCGAACTGCTGCTGCGCGTGGCCGTGCACGGCGCCCAGCTCGACCTGTCGCTCGACGTGCGCAACACCGGCACGCAAGCCTTCCCGTTCGCCGCCGCGCTGCACACCTATCACCTCGTCGACGACGTGGACGCCGTCCGGATCGACGGTATCCAGACCGACACGCTCGCGCTCACCGACAAGCTCGACCAGGTATTCGAAGGCATCCCCGGCGCGATCACGTTCGACTCGGGCGCCGACAAGGTGACGCTGGAACAGACGGGTTTTACGGATGCCGTCGTGTGGAACCCGGGCGCGGCCGACGCGGCGGCGCTGTCCGACATGGAAGACGAGGAATACCGCCGCTTCGTCTGCATCGAACCGGCCCTGCTGGGGCCGCAACAACTGGAGCCGGGCGGGGTCTGGCACGGGACGTACCGGGCGACGGTACAGGCGGGATAAAGATCGACGCCGGCGCTTGCCGGCGTTTCATTTTGTAGCAAAAAAGAACGGCAAACCTCGCCGGGCGACCTAGACTACAGACAGGAAAGCTCACGAGGTGACGCGATGAATACCCACAAATCCGGCTGGATGAAACGCCTGGCGGCGGTACTGGCGGCAGGCGGCGCCTTGTCGGGCTGCGCCGTCTATGCGCCGCCTTACGCGGGCTACGACGCGCCCTACTCGCCTTATTACGGCTATGGCCCGGCCTATGTCGGGCCGCCCGTCTCGCTCGACTTCAGCTACCACGACTACGGTTATCGCGGCGGGCATGGACGCGGACGGGGCCACCGCGGCTGGCGTTGAACCTCAGTTCGATTCCTTGATCATGCGGCCCGCGGTCGACTGCACCGGCCGCGCATTCAGCGGATACAGGCGCGAGAACAGCGCCATCTGCGCCGGCGACGCCTGCATCGGCTGCTTGAACACCATCCACAACACGCCTTCCGTGCAGGGCGGTTCGGTCAGCGACCCCATGTAGGTGAAATAGTCGCGGCGTTCCGGCAGCGCGTCGGTGGGATCGATCACGATGGACGGCGACACGACGTCCTGCTTTTCCAGCGGCAAGTTATCCCAGATGGTTTGCATCAGGCGGTGCGGCTGGCCGCGCTCCAGCAGCACGGCGATGATCGCGATCTTGCCTTCGGCGCTCCGGTGCACGAGGTGGATCACCATTTCCGTGCCCTTGCCATTGATCTTTTCCTCGGACGGACGGTGGAAGTGGAATTCCTGCAACTCGTAGACCGTGTTGCCGATCGTGATGAAATTGCCGCCACCCACCATCACCTGGATCGTGTGGCCGTTGTTGACTTCGCTGAACGACGACGGGTGATAGTCGAAGCTGATCTGCTCCAGGTTGACCTTGATGCCGTCGCGCAAGTCGATGGGCGACTGGCGCTTGCCGGTGCCGCATTTGGCCCAGTCGACATTGATCTTCGACCAGTTGGCCGGGCCCGACTCGCCTTCATACGACCACACGGTGCCGTGCTTGGGTGCGGCCGCGACAGCAGCGGCGGCAAGCGCGGCCTGCTCTTCCTGCCGGCGCTTCGCGTCGGCAAGTTTTTTCGCGTGCGCGGCGGCCGCGGCGCGGGCCTGCTGGCGCTCGCGCAGGGCGGCCAGGCGCTGGGCGATCTTGGCCGACAGTTCGACCTCGGCATCTTCCTCGCTGGGCGCCGGGACGCTGGCGGCCGGTTCGGCTTTCTTGACCACCGGCTCGGCCTTCTTCGCCACCGTGGGCGGCGGCACCATGGCCGATGCCGGTTTGGAAACGGAAGCCGCCAGCTTGGCTGCCGCGGCGGCTGCGGGATCGTTCGCGGCGCTTGCGCTCAGGACGACGCAGCTGCAAGCGAACAAGGCGATCAGGTTACGCATGGGAATCCAGTAGTGTTGCTCTCCCCTGCCTTATCGGCGCCACCAACAGTAAACTTGAGCCTCGGGAACAATTCCGTCCGTCAAGATACCCGTAAACGCACGGCGCGCCGTCCAGCGGCGCGCCATATGTGTTGCAGAAGATGCGTTTAACGGCTCATCATGCGCCGGCCCACCTTGTACAGGCCGCCCAGCGCCAGCGGCACGACCGCCGCGCCGACGCCGACCAGTACGATGACCGTCAGGTGATCGCGGATCACGGGGATATTGCCGAAGAAGTAACCGCCGGTCACCAGGCTGGCGACCCACAGCACGGCGCCGGTGACGTTGTACATCTGGAAGCGGGCATGGGTCATGTCGGAGACACCCGCCACGAACGGCGCGAACGTCCGCACGACGGGCACGAAGCGGGCGAGGATGATGGTCTTGCCGCCGTGGTGTTCGAAGAAATCGTGGGTGCGCCGCAGGGCATCCTTGTTCAGCCAGCGGTAGTCGTGCGTGAAGACGCGATGGCCGAGCGCGCCGCCAATGTAATAGTTGAGGGTATTGCCCGTCACCGCGGCCAGCACCAGCAGGGTCATCAGCAACGGATAGCTCATCTGGCCGCTGGCGCAGGCGGCGCCGGCGATGAACAGCAAGGTATCGCCCGGGAAGAAGAACAGAACCACGAGGCCGGTTTCGCAAAACACGATGGCGAACAGCACGGCATACACATACACCCCGTATTGCGCCAGCAGCGTGTCCAGGGTTCTGTCGACATGGAGGATCATGTCGACGAATTGCATCAGATCCATAATTTTCCTAAATGGTAGCGCCGAATCATACCATCAGTCCGGCACCGGAAATGGCTCCCGGCTCATCCTGACCGCGAATTTTCTTCGTCGGCAAATGGTTTCATTTCCGTCATTTTCCATATTACAATCGTCATCACACCCCCAACGACCAGGCACGCCACAAGCGGGCCAAGGAGACGACTTGAAGGCTTATCCAATCCTCCGGCACGCGATCCTCGCCGCCGCCTGCGCCCTGCTCGCGGCAAGTGCCGCCGCCGCGAAAGAACTTCCGCCCAAGCCCAGCGTCGCCGATATCGTCAAGGCGTCGAAACCGTCCGACTGGCGCGCACTCGATCCGGACAACACGCTGTACATGGAACTGCCGTTCGGCCGCGTCGTCATCGAACTGGCGCAGGCCTTCGCGCCGAACCACGTCAAGAACATCAAGGCCCTCGTGCGGGCGCATTATTTCGACGGCCTGGCCATCGTCCGGGTGCAGGACAACTGGGTCGTGCAATGGGGCGACCCGAACGAGGACAACGACAAGGCCCGCGCCGTCACGGGCGCGCAGAAGACGTTGAAGGCCGAGTTCACCGTGCCCATCAAGAACGACACGCATTTCACCCGCCTGCCGGACGCCGACGGCTACGCGCCCCAGGTCGGCCACTCGAACGGCTTTCCCGTCGGCCGCGATCCGAAGACGGGCGAGACCTGGCTGGCGCACTGCTACGGCATGGTCGGCGTCGGCCGCGACAACGATGCCGACAGCGGCGGCGGCACGTCGCTGTACGCCGTGATCGGCCCGGCGCGCCACCTCGACCGCAACATCACGGTGGTCGGCCGCGTGATCTCCGGCATGCCGCAACTCGCGGCCCTGCCGCGCGGCCCGGCACCGATGGGTTTCTATGACAAGCAGGAAATGAACGTGCCGATCAGCGCCGTCAAGGTGGCGGCCGACGTCCCGCCAGACCAGCGCAGCCGCTTCGAAGTGATGCGCACCGACAGCGCCACGTACCAGGCCGTCCTCGACGCCCAGCGCAACCGCGGCGGCCCGTGGACCAAGGTCGCGGCCGGCCACCTCGACCTGTGCGCGGCACCGATCCCGGTGCGGGAACAATAACACCGGGGTCAGAGCCCTTGTTTTGGCAAAAACCTTCGAGCCACTTTTGTCAAGAAATTGCCTCAAACCGGGCTCTGACCCCGGTTTGGCAAAAATCAAACACCGGCGTTCCCGCGGCCGGTCGCGAGCTATAATCACCGGATGAACGCCCCGGCCCCTACCCACCGCCCCATCCAGCAGCTTCCCGACCAGCTCATCTCGCAGATCGCCGCCGGCGAAGTCGTCGAGCGGCCGTCGGCCGTGGTGAAGGAATTGCTGGAAAACGCGCTCGACGCCGGCGCCACGCAGATCACGGTCCGGCTCGAGGAAGGCGGCGTCAAGCGCATCGCCATCACCGACAACGGCCGCGGCATCCCGCCCGAGGAATTGCCGCTCGCGCTGGCGCGCCACGCGACGTCGAAGATCGCGTCGCTGACCGACCTCGAGAACGTGAACACGCTCGGCTTCCGCGGCGAGGCGCTGGCGTCGATCGCGTCCGTCGCGGCCGTGTGCATCACGTCGCGCACGCCGGGCGCGCCGCACGCGTGGGAGATCGTCGGCTCGCACCAGGGCACGGTGGCGCCGTCGTCCGGGCAGTTCGGCACGACGATCGACGTGCAGGACCTGTATTTCAATACGCCCGCGCGCCGCAAGTTCCTGAAATCCGAGCAGACGGAATACGGCCACTGCGCCGAGGTCGTGCGCCGCATCGCGCTGGCGCGGCCGGACGTGTCGTTCAGCCTGACGCACAACGGCCGCACGATCGACCACTGGAACACGAGCGAGGCCGCCAAGCGCAGCGCGCAGATCCTCGGCGGCGACTTCGCCGAAGCGCGCCTGCACCTGGATGAAAGCGCCGGCCCGCTGCGCCTGCACGGCTACGTCGGCCTGCCGACGGCATCGAAGGCGCGCGCCGACAGCCAGTATTTCTATGTCAACGGCCGCTTCGTGCGCGACAAGCTGCTCGTCCACGCGGTGAAGGCCGCGTACGAGGACGTGCTGCACGGCGACCGCTTCCCGTCGTACGTGCTGGCGCTCGAACTCGATCCGGCGATGGTCGACGTGAACGTGCATCCGTCGAAGGTCGAAGTGCGCTTCCGCGACAGCCGCGCCGTGCACCAGTTCGTATTCCACGCGGTGCAGCGCGCGCTCGCGCAGACGTCGGCGACGGCGCACGGCAACGCGCCCGCACCCGTGAGCGCGGCCGAGATCACGCCGTCGTCCACGTCGCTGGGCGACGGGGCGGCCTGGCGCCGCCCGCACGAGCAGACGTCGTTCGGATCGCAGCTGGCGTCGCCCGCGTGGGCGTCCGGCGGGTCGTCGTCGTCCGGCACCGGCGGTGGCGGCGGCGCGCGCGCCTCGTCGACGTTCTCGCCGTCCCCGTTCGCGCCCGGCAGCCGCTGGGACGCGCCGGCGGGCGCCGGCATCCCGCAGCGCACCGACAGCTATGGCGCGCTGTTCACCGGCGCAGCGAAGACCACGCCGCCGGGCGTGGAGGAAGCGCCGCTGCCGGAACCGGGCAAGCCCGCCTCCGACGACGACTTCCCGCTCGGCTTCGCACTGGCCCAGCTGCACGGCATCTACGTGCTGGCGCAAAACCGCAAGGGCCTCGTCCTCGTCGACATGCACGCCGCGCACGAACGCATCCTGTACGAGCAACTGAAGAACGCGCTCGACGCCCAGGCCGGCGGCGAGCAGATGCAGGTGCAGCAGATGCTGATCCCCGTGACCTTCTTCGCCGACGCCATCGAAGTGGGCACCGCGCAGGAAGAACAGGAGACGCTCAAGGCCCTCGGCTTCGACATCGCGGCCGTGTCGCCGACGACGCTCGCCGTGCGCGCCGTGCCCACGCTGCTGAAGAACGCCGACGCCCAGACGCTCGCGCGCGACGTGCTGCGCGACGTGCGCGAATTCGGCGGCTCGCGCGTGCTGATCGAGCGCCGCAACGAACTGCTCGGCACCCTCGCCTGCCACACGGCCGTGCGCGCGAACCGCATCCTCACGCAGCCCGAAATGAACGCCCTGCTGCGCCAGATGGAAGCGACGGAACGCGCCGACCAGTGCAACCACGGCCGCCCGACCTGGGTGCAGCTGGAAATCGCCGCCCTCGACAAGCTGTTCCTGCGCGGCCAGTAAAGAAACGAATGACTTCGCATCGAAAACCGCTGGCCGTGGCCATCATGGGCCCGACCGCGTCCGGCAAGACGGCGGCCGCACTCGCCATCGCACGTGAACTTCCCGTCGAGATCATCTCGGTCGATTCCGCCCTCGTCTACCGCGGCATGGACATCGGCACGGCCAAGCCTTCGCCTGCGGAACTGGCGAGCGCGCCGCACCACCTCATCGACATCATCGACCCGCTCGACGCCTATTCCGTCGCCCAGTTCCGCGACGACGCGATCCGCCTCGTGGCCGAGATCCAGGCGCGCGGCCGGCTGCCGCTGCTCGTCGGCGGCACGATGATGTACTTCAAGGGCCTGAACGACGGCCTGGACGACCTGCCCACGGCCGATGCCGCCGTACGCGCCCGCATCGACGCCGAAGCGGCGCGCATCGGCTGGCCCGGCATGCATGCGAAGCTGCGCGACGTCGACCCCGTCACGGCCGACCGCCTGGCGCCGAACGACGCCCAGCGCATCAACCGCGCGCTGGAGATTCATGCACTGTCGGGCAAGCCGATGTCCGCGCTGCTCGCGCGGCGCGAAAAAACCGAGCTGCCGTTCGAGCTGGTGCCGTTCGCGCTGGAGCCGTCCGACCGCGCCGTGCTGCACGCGCGCATCGCGCTGCGTTTCGACCAGATGCTGGGCAAGCGCGACGACACCGGCATCGTGGCCGAGGTCGCGGGCCTGCGCGCGCGCGGCGACCTGCATCCGAACCTGCCGTCGATGCGCTGCGTCGGCTACCGCCAGGCCTGGGAATACCTCGACGGCAGCATCGACCGCGCACAGCTGCGCGAAACGGGCATCGTCGCCACGCGCCAGCTGGCCAAGCGCCAGCTGACCTGGCTGCGTTCGATGCCGGAGCGGATCGTGATCGATTGCCTGGGCACGGATCCGGCGCGCAAGATGCTCGATCATCTTGCCACGTTGCGGGCTTGAGACGATTCGAACGGGTCTGGACAGGGTGATCCGGAGCGGGTAGCCTTGACACTTCCGGGGCCGATCGGCATAATGCACCCCGTTCCGGTGATATAGCTCAGTTGGTTAGAGCATAGCATTCATAATGCTAGGGTCGGTGGTTCAAGTCC
>NZ_LMCY01000018.1:46199-110812 GCF_001425685.1 Massilia sp. Root335
AATGGTCCGCGCAACGGCCCGGCTCGCATCGAGCCGGGCCGTTTGCGTTTTACACCCTGCCCGGCCATGGCCTCCGTGCCTGCCAGAACGGGCGGTGGTGGTCGTTTTTGGTGTTAGAATACCCGCGAGAATAAGTCGCGAGGCGCTCGAAACAGTTGATCATAATGCAATACTCGCGTTATGAGTTGGCATTACAACGTTCAATGAGGATTCTGAATGAGTTGGTTGGAAAGACTTCTTCCTCCGCGCATCCAACGCTCGGATAAGGACGCCCGCCGGTCGATACCGGAAGGCTTATGGATCAAATGCCCGTCTTGCGAAGCGGTGCTGTATCGAAACGATCTGGAAGCCAACCTTCACGTCTGCCCGAAATGCAGCTACCACATGCGCATCCGGGCACGCGAGCGACTTGACGCGCTGCTCGACGCCGAAGGCCGCTATGAAATCGGCCAGGAAGTGTTGCCGGTGGACAGCCTCAAGTTCAAGGACAGCAAAAAATATCCGGACCGCCTGAAGGATGCGATGGAAGCCACCGGCGAGACCGATGCGCTGGTCGTGCTGGGCGGTGCCATCATGAGCATGCCCGTCGTCGTGTCGTGTTTCGAATTCGAGTTCATGGGCGGCTCGATGGGTTCGGTCGTCGGCGAACGCTTCGTGCGCGGCGCGCAAGCGGCGCTGGAGCAGAAAGTGCCGTTCATCTGCATCACCGCCACCGGCGGCGCGCGCATGCAGGAAGGCCTGCTGTCGCTGCTGCAGATGACCAAGACCACCGCCATGCTGACCAAGCTGGCGGAAAAGAAACTGCCTTTCATCTCGGTACTGACCAACCCGACGACCGGCGGCGTATCGGCATCGTTCTGCTTCATGGGCGATGTCGTGATTGCCGAGCCGAAAGCGCTGATCGCGTTCGCCGGCGCCCGGGTCATCAAGAATACGGTTGGCGAAACGCTGCCGGAAGGCTATCAGCGTGCCGAGTTCCTGAAGGAACGCGGCGTGGTGGACATGATTGTCGACCGTCGCAACATGCGGCAAGAAATTGCCCAAGTGCTGGCGCTGCTGATGGATCTGCCGATCGACGCGCTGGCGCCGGCCTGATCCTCATAGTCGGAACGCCGAACGGCCACCGCCTCGCAAGAGCCGGTGGCTTTTTCTTTTCACGGCGCCGCGCCGACGTCCGCATCTTCCCCCAGCGCGAACTCGCCGCGCGCGAACGCCTCCAGCACGGCCTGTGCCTGCTGCAGATGGTCTTGCGGGACGAGGATGCGCACGCCGCCGAGGGCCGGCGCCAGCAGCAGGTCGGTCTGCACGAGGTGGGCGTCGGCCAGCACGGCCGGGATGCCGGAGGCGACGAGGCAGCCCTGCACGAGGTTCGCTTCCAGCGGGATCAGGTAGCGCGCGACCTCGACCAGGTCGCGGCCCGGCAGGCGCGCCAGTTCGGGCACGCCCGCCAGCGTGGCGTTCATGGTATCGCTCGGTGCCTGCATGACGATCCTCCGATGTGAGAGTGCGGCCGTGCCGTCATCTTACCCCAGCCGGTCCGCGTGGGCGAGCCAGCCCGGCAGCGCGGACAGCAGGTACAGCACGACGCCGATCGAGCCGCCCACGATGGTGCCGTTGATGCGGATGTATTGCAGGTCCTTGCCGATGTTGATCTCGACCTGATGCGACATCTCGCCGCTGTCCCAGTGCTTCACCGTGTCGGCGATGTGGCGCGTCAGGAAGCCCGCGAATTCGGGCGCCGCGCCGCGCGCGGCCAGTTCCAGGTTCTCGTTCAGCGCGGTGCGCAGCACGTCGTCCTCGGCCAGCGTCCGCCCGATCCAGGCGCCGGTGGCGACGATGCGGCTGCGCAGCACGGAGTCGGCCTGGTGCAGGTCGGCCTTGATCCAGCCTTTCAGGTCGCCCCACAGCGAACCGATGTAGCCGTTCACGGAGGCGTCGCCGATCAGGTGGCGCTTGATGTCCTCACCCTTCTCGATGAAGGCCGGATCGCTTTTCAGGCGCTCGATGAAGTCGTGCGTGAACACGTCGAAGCGCCGGCGCAGCGGATGATCCGGGTCTTCGCTCACGCGCCTGAGGATGCCGGCCGCGAGCCGCACGGCGATGTCCGCCCCCTTGCGGCCGATGAGTTCCGACGGCAGCATCTTTTCCATGAACGCGTATTCGTCGCGCAGCCAGTCGACGATGCCCTGCGCGACGAAGGCCTGCGTCTCCTCGTTCGCCAGCAGGTGCGCGAGCTGGTCGATCCCCTCGTCGAGGATCGCCTGGTGGCGGCCGTCGCGCGTCAGGCTTTCCAGGATCGTGCCCGCCGTCTGCGACAGGTCGACGCTCTTGACCATGCCGTGCACCGCGCGCCGCACGAAGTTCTGCACGGCCGCGTCCTCCACGACATCGAGCGCGAAGCCGGCGATGCGCACGAGGGTGTCGCCCAGGCGCGCCGTATTCTCCGGCTTCGTGAGCCAGTCCGCGACTCTCTGCGCCGGGTCGTGGCGCTGGATCAGGCGCACGATGGAATCCGTGTCGAGGAATTTTTCGCGCACGAACGCGGCGAGGTTGTCCGCGATGCGTTCCTTGTTGGCGGGGATGATCTCCGTGTGGCGCGACACGAACGGGATCGGAATGCGCCTGAACAGCGCCACGACGGCGAACCAGTCGGCCAGCGCGCCGACCATCGCGGCTTCGGAAAATGCCTTCAGCAGGCCGATCCACACATTGCCCGGCCAGTGGGCGGTCAAGCCCAGCGACAGGACGAACAGCAAGGCGGCACCGACGAAAAAGCCCAGCGCCAGTCGCTTGGACTGGCGCAGCTCGCGCTCCTTGTGCGGCATGGTCTCCATGCCGCCATCGTAGCCCAGCCTAGACGATATTGTCGCGCCGCAGCGCGGCGATGGCGTCCGGCGCCCAGCCCCAGTCGGCCAGGATGGCCGCCCCGTCCGGCGCGGCGACCGGCCCGGCCTGCCCCGCCGTGCGCGAGAAACGCGGCGCCGGCGCCGGCTGGGTCACGCCGTCGACGTCGACGAAGGTCTGGCGCGCCGCGTTGTGCGGGTGGCGCGGCGCCTCGTCCATGTCGAGCACGGGCGCGAAGCAGGCGTCCGTCCCCTCCAGCAGCGCGCACCAGTCGTCGCGCGTGCGCGTGGCGAACAGCGCCGCGAATCTGTCTTTCAGCGCCGGCCAGTCGTCCTGGCGCCACTGGCGCGCGAACGCGGGATCGTCGGCGCCCGCCAGCGCCAGCAGCCGCGCGTAGAACTGCGGCTCGATGGCGCCCACGGCGATGAACCTGCCGTCCGCGCACGCATACGTGGCGTAGAACGGCGCGCCGCCGTCCAGCAGGTTCGCGCCGCGCGCGGCCGACCACGAACCGTGCGCGCGCAGCCCGTACATCATGGCGCCCAGCAGCGCGGCGCCGTCCGTCATGGCCGCGTCGACGACCTGGCCGCGGCCGGACGTGCGCGCTTCCAGCATGGCGCAGACGACGCCGAACGCCAGCATCATGCCGCCGCCGCCGAAGTCGCCGACGAGGTTCAGCGGCGGCGACGGCGGACGGTCCGCATCGCCCATCGCCTGCAGCATGCCGGACAGCGCCACGTAGTTCAGGTCGTGCCCGGCCGCCTGCGCGAGCGGGCCGTGCTGGCCCCAGCCGGTGACGCGGCCGTACACGAGCTTCGGATTACGGTCGTGGCACACCTCCGGTCCCAGGCCCAATCTCTCCATCACGCCGGGGCGGAAGCCTTCGACGAGCGCATCGGCCTTTGCCACGAGGTCGAGCAGCAGCTGGCGCGCGCGCGGATGCTTCAGGTCCAGCGCCAGCGAACGGCGGCCGCGCGCCATCACGTCGTGTTTCGTGCCCAGCATCGGGTACGGATTCGGCGCGGCCGAGGCGGGGTTCACATCGGGCTTGCGATCGATGCGGATCACGTCCGCGCCCATATCGGCCAGCATCATCGCGGCGAACGGACACGGGCCGATGCCGACCATCTCGACGACGCGCAGTCCGGAAAGGGGGCCCTGGTTCGTCATCACAGCGAGCGGGCGATGATTTCTTTCATGATCTCGTTCGCCCCGCCGTAGATGCGCTGCACGCGCGCGTCCAGGTACATCTGCGTGATGGGGTACTCGAGCATGTAGCCGTAGCCGCCGAACAGCTGCAGGCAGCGGTCGACGATCTTGCATTGCAGGTCCGTGATCCAGTACTTGGCCATCGACGCTTGCACAGTGTCCATGCGGCCGGCGACGAGGTCCTCGATGCAGCGGTCGATGAAGACGCGCGCCACCGTCGCCTCGGTCTTGCACTCGGCCAGCACGAAACGCGTGTTCTGCATGTCGATGAGGGCCTGGCCGAAGGCGCGGCGCTCGCGCGCGTGCGTGACCGTGAGCGCCAGCGCGCGCTCGATGCAGGCGACGCCCGCCACGCCGACGATCGTGCGCTCGTACGGCAGCTCCGTCATCAGCTGGGCAAAGCCGCGGCCATCCTCGCCGCCCAGAACGTTCTGCAGCGGGACGAAGGCGTCGTCGAAGAACAGCTCGCAGGTGTCTTGCCCCTTCTGCCCCATCTTGTCGAGGATGCGGCCGACGCGAAAGCCCGGATTGTCGGCCGTCTCGAGCAGCATCAGCGAGACGCCTTTCGCGCCCGCGGCCGGATCGGTCCTGGCGACGACGACGATCAGGTCGGCCAGGTAGCCGTTCGAGATGAAGGTCTTGGAACCGTTCAGGCGGTAGCCCAGGTCCGTGCGGACGGCCGTCGTGCGGATGCCCTTGAGGTCGGAGCCCGCCCCCGGTTCGGACATCGCGATGGCCGCGACGATCTCGCCGCTCGCGAGGCGCGGCAGGTATTTGTACTTCTGCTCTTCCGTGCCGTGATTGAGCAGGTAATGCGCGACGATCGCGTGCACGTGCAGGCCGAACGCGGTGTCGCCGGCCAGCGCCAGCTCCTCGAACACGACGGCCTGGTGGGCGAACGTGCCGCCCGAGCCGCCGAAATCGTCGGGGACGTCGGCCAGCAGCAGACCGAGTTCGCCGGCCTTTTTCCACAGCGCGCGGTCGACGTGCTGCTGCTCGCGCCAGCGCTGCTGGTGCGGCGTGACCTCCGCCGCCACGAAGCGGCGCACGGCATCGCGGAAGGTTTCCAGTTCGGGCGTCATCCAGGATGATGTCATGGCCGTCTCCTCACACCTGATACAGCGTGACGACGCAGGCGCCGCCCAGCCCCAGGTTGTGCTGCACCGCCGTGCGCGCGCCCTCGACCTGGCGCGCGCCGGCGCTGCCGCGCAGCTGGTGCGTCAGTTCGAAGCATTGGGCCAGCCCCGTCGCGCCGAGCGGATGGCCCTTCGACAGCAGCCCGCCGGACGGATTCGTGACGACCTTGCCGCCGTACGTGTTGTCGCCGGCGCGGATGAACTGGTCGGCCCCGCCTTCCGGGCACAGGCCCAGTGCCTCGTAGGTGATCAATTCGTTGTGCGCGAAGCAATCGTGCAGCTCGACGACGTCCAGGTCGTCCGGCCCGATGCCCGCCTGTTCGTAAACCTTGCGTGCCGCTTCCCGGCTCATGTCGTAGCCGACGAGGCGCATCATGTCGTTCGAATCGAACGTGCCGGGACGGTCCGTCGTCATCGCCTGCGCGGCGATGTGGACGTCGGCGCGCAGGCCGCGTTTTTTCGCGAAGTCCTCGGACATCAGCACGGCCGCGGCGGCACCGCACGTGGGCGGGCACGCCATCAGGCGGGTCATCACGCCGGGCCAGATCGCGGGGGCGTCGAGCACGTCCTGCACGCTGACTTCCTTGCGGAACAGCGCCAGCGGATTGTTGACGGCATGGCGGCTGGCCTTGGCGCGGATGCGCGCAAACGCCTCGAGCGGTGTGCCGTATTTTTCCATGTGCGCGAGGCCGGCGCCGCCGAAGTAGCGCAGCGCCAGCGGGATCTCCGGCTTGCCGACGAGGCGGTCGGTGACGGCGTCGAAGTCGTCGAACGGCGCGGGACGATCGGTGAACACGGACGCCAGCGCGCCGGGGCTCATCTGCTCGAAACCCAGCACGAGCACGCAGTCGGCCGCGCCGCCCTGCACCGCCTGGCGTGCAAGATAGAGCGCCGTGGAGCCCGTGGAGCAGTTGTTGTTGACGTTGACGATGGGGATGCCGGTCATGCCGACGCCGTACAGCGCCTTCTGGCCGCACGTGGAATCGCCGTAGACGTAGCCGGCATAGGCCTGCTCGACGTCCGCCCAGGCGATGCCCGCGTCTTCCAGCGCGGCGCGCGCGGCCTGGGCGCCCATCTCGTGGTACGGGGCGCTCGCCCCCGGCTTGGCGAACGGGATCATCCCGACGCCAGTGACATGGACTTTGCGGCTCATCGTCGTCTCCTCGAGCTGTGCTCTGTGATGGTATGCAAACCAGGTCGGATGACCTGCCCGGAAGATTATAGGTCAGCCGTACAGGTTTTGAAAGCATGCCGTGCGATAATCCCGGCCATGAACCAGACGCTCGACCAGACCCTGCGCAACAAATCCTCCGTCACGACCGAGAAAGGTTGGGAACGCGTGCACGCGATCCTGCAGGCCGCGCGCCGGCTGCTGGCCGCGGACGGCTATGCCGGGCTGTCGATGCGGCGGGTGGCGGGCGAGGCGGGCATGACCCTGTCGAACGTCCAGCACTATTACGGTAGCAAGGAAGTGCTGCTGGAGGCCGTCCTGCTGTCCACGATGGACGAGTTCCAGGCCAAGATGGACCGCATCTCGGCCGAGATGGGCGACCGCCCGCGCCTCGACCGGTTCCTGTCGACCACGGACATGTTCCTGGAAGAGATCACGGACCCGGTCACGCATGCGCTGTTCTTCGAGATCTGGGCGCTGGCGTCGCGCAACGCGTTCGCCTCCAACCTGATGGACCGCATGCTGGGGCGCGAGCGCAAGACCGTCTACAACCTGATCCGCGGGCTGAATCCGGCCATCCCGGACGAGGAATACATGCAGCGGGCGATCCTGATGGTGGCGCAGATCGAAGGGCTGATGCTGTTCCGCCTGGACCGCGAATCGCGCCGCGAGCAGTTCCTGGCCGTGCGGGCGGCGGTGCGCAAGGCACTGCTGAATCTGGCGACCGTGCCGTAATCGTCTCGTCGCTTATACTGGACCGGCTTAGGTAGGGTGGGCGGCCCTCCGCCCACGCGAACGCTTGCGTAATGCCGACGTCCGCGTTGGCACGGGGTGCCCACCCTACCGCCATCGCCCAGGCACCCCGTGCCCACCAAACGTTTGCGTCCCGCATGTGTTTGGTGGGCGGAGGGCCGCCCACCTACGCCGGTTGACGACAAAGGAGTCCGGATGCAGCACGACATCAGCCTGATCACCACCATCGCCGCCGCCCTCGGCTTCGGCCTGCTGTTCGGCATGCTCGCCGTGCGCCTGCGCCTGCCGGCCCTGGTCGGCTATCTGGCCGCCGGCGTCATCATCGGCCCCGCCACACCCGGCTTCGTCGCCGACGTGCACCTGGCGTCGCAGTTGGCCGAGATCGGCGTGATGCTGCTGATGTTCGGCGTCGGGCTGCATTTCTCGCTGGACGACCTGCTCGAAGTGAAAGGCATCGCCCTGCCCGGCGCCGTGCTGCAGATCGCGGTGGCGACCCTGCTCGGCATCGGCCTCACGCACCTGTGGGGCTGGGATCTCGGCGCCGGTCTCGTGTTCGGCCTCGCCCTGTCCGTGGCGAGCACGGTGGTGCTGCTGCGCGCGCTGGAGGACCAAGGCCAGCTCGATTCCTTCAACGGCCGCATCGCCGTCGGCTGGCTCGTCGTGGAAGACCTCGTGACGGTGCTCGTGCTCGTGCTGCTGCCGGCCCTCGCCGGACCGCTGGGCGGCAAGGGCGACAGCGGCGCTTCGCTGTGGCTGTCGCTCGGGACGACGCTGCTGCAGGTCGGCGCCTTCATCGCCTTCATGCTGCTGGTGGGCCGCAAGCTCTTCCCGTGGTTCCTGTGGCGCGTGGCCAGGACCGGCTCGCGCGAGCTGTTCACGCTGGCCGTGATCGCGGCCGCCGTCGGCATCGCCTACGGTTCGTCGCACCTGTTCGGCGTGTCGTTCGCGCTCGGCGCCTTCTTCGCCGGCATGGTGCTGCGCGAGTCGGAGCTGAGCCACCGCGCGGCCGAAGAGACGCTGCCGCTGCGCGACGCGTTCTCGGTGCTGTTCTTCGTCTCGGTCGGCATGCTGTTCGACCCGCGCGTGCTGGTCGAGCGTCCGCTGGAAGTGCTGGGCGTCGTCGCCATCATCCTCGTCGGCAAATCGCTGGCCGCGTTCGTCCTCGTGCTGGCGCTGCGCTACCCGCTCAATACGGCGATCACGGTGTCGGCGAGTCTCGCGCAGATCGGCGAATTCTCGTTCATCCTGGCCGCCCTCGGCATCTCGCTCGGCCTGCTGCCGCAGATGGGCCAGAACCTGATCCTCGCCGGCGCCATCATCTCGATCGCCGTGAATCCGCTGATGTTCAAGCTGGTCGGCCCCTTGCAGAACTGGCTGCGCCCGGACGCCGAACGCGCGCGCAGGATGGAGCGCTCGCCCGATCCGCTGGCCGAGCTGCCGACGACGGTCGCGCACGAGCGCCTGACGGGCCAGGTCGTGCTGGTCGGCTACGGCCGCGTGGGCAAGCGCATCGCGCAGGAACTGGATCGCCAGGGCGTGCACTACGTCGTGGCCGAACAGAACCGCGACATCGTCGAAGACCTGCGCCGGCGCGACCAGCCGGCCGTCGCGGGCAACGCGGCCGACGCGGCCGTGCTGATCCAGGCCCACATCGCGCGCGCCGCCATGCTCGTGATCGCGACGCCGGACACCTTCCACGTACGCGCCATGGTCGACACGGCCAAGGCCCTGAACCCCGCCATCCGCTGCGTCGTGCGCACGCACAACGAGGAAGAGGCGCGCCTGCTGCGCGAAGAGACGGGCGGCACGGTGCTCGTCGGCGAACACGAACTGGCGCGCAGCATGACGCACCACGTGCTGGACGGGTTAGCGCTCGCGCAGGCGCACTGATTCCGCAGCCACGACGGCGATCGCGCAGACCATCGTGCTTCGCTCCATGATGCCGGCGGCCAGCAGCGCGACGCTCAGGCCCGCGCAGCGCCGTACGCAATGGCCGCCCAGGCGCGCGCCCTGCCGCAGCGCGGCGGCGAAGACGGGCGGCGCGGGCACCGCAGCGGGCGGAAGCAACCGACGCCGGCGCCATGACGCCACATGCCAGCCGGCGCCCGCCACGCCGGCCGCCGCCGCCAGCACCGGCACCATCCGCGCCACCGGGGGCATGCCCGGCAGCGCCCGCGCCACGGCCGTGCCGATCACATACAGCGGCAGGCCCGAGGCCGTCCAGGCCACGGCCCACGCCAATCCGGCCGTCAGCGTGAGCAGCAACGGCCGCCACCGGCCCGTCCCGTCCAGCGTGGTCCGATAGCGCCGCAAGGCCGGCACGGCGAGCGGCAGCATCATCGGCACCATCATCGATGCCCACATCCGGGTGAAACCGGCCGCGGCATCGAACCACGACTGTCCGCACATCGGCAGCCATATCGTCGACATGGCCCACCCGCCGGGCATCGGTATCTCCCCTGTCATCGCGCGGGATATTCGTCGTGCCGCCGCCACCAGACGCCGTCCTCGTTGCGGCCCCTGGGTGCGCGGTCCAGCCATTGGTACATGCCCCACAGCCCGTCGAGGCCGCGCGAATACGCCGAATACGTGTGATACACGACGCCGTCCTCCAGCACGAATGCGCTCAGGCCAGGCCGGTCGCGCGTGTAGGTGGCGAGGTCGGTGCCGGTCGACGCGGCCTGGAGCTGCGCGGGACTGGCGCTGTCCTGCATCGTCCAGTCGGTCCTGGACGGGGTGCGCATCGGCGGCTCGCGGCGGTAGTTGTACTCGATGCCGCCTTCGCGCTGCTGCGTCTCGTCGAACCAGACGTTGAAGTCGGCGTTGAAATCCGCGCCGGCGTCCTGGTGCGCCGTCGCCCACGGGAACGTCCATCCCATGCGCGCCTTGTACGCGCGCAATCTGGCCTGCGGTGCGCGCGACACGGCCGTCAGCATCACGTCGTGGTTGGCGAGGTGCGTGGCGATGCCTTCGAAGCCATCGGCGATCGCCGAGCAGGACGGACAGCCGGCCGTGTAGTCGACGCCGAACATGAAGTGGTAGACAAGCAGTTGCGAGCGGCCCTGGAACAGGTCGGCCAGCGATGCGCTGCCGGCCTCGGTGTCGAACCGGTAGTCCTTGTCGATGCGGACCCAGGGCAAGGCCTGCCGCTGGCGCGCCAGCTCGTCGCCGCGGTGCGTGAGCTCGCGCTCCGCTTCCCACAGCCGCAGCCGCGCGGCCAGCCATTCGTCCCGGGTTCCCGTCTGGTGCGTGGTCATCGTCTTTCTCCTGTTGGTTGAAGGTGCGGTGCTATATTAGGGACGACACGGCACACGACGGGAGTGACAAGTTTGGCGCGATTCCGATGGACTCGATGATCACGGCGGCCGCCCTGGCGCTGGCGCGCGGCGACGCGCTCGGCGCGCTGGACCGCGTCGCCTTGCGTGACGATGCATCCGCGCTGGCATTGCGCGGCATCGCGATGGCGCAGCTGGGCGATCTCGCGCGCGCCCGCCTGCTGGTGCGCCGCGCCGCCCGCGCGTTTGGCGCGAAGGAAGCCGTCGCGCGCGCGCGCTGCCGGCTCGCCGAGGCCGAGATCGCGCTCGCCGTGCGCGATCTGGGCGCCTGTGCGACGCTGCTCGGCGACGCGGGCCGCACGCTGGAAGCGCACGGCGACCACGCCAACGCGGCGCACGCCCGCTACCTGGAGATCCGCCGCCTGCTGCTGCTGGGGCGCCTCGACGAGGCCGAACTGCGCCTGGACGCGCTGGACCCGGCCCACATGCCGCACGCCCTGCGTGCCGCGCACGAGCTGACCGCGGCCGGCATCGCGATGCGCCGCATGCGCGCGCACGCGGCGCGCGCGGCGCTCGTCCGCGCGGCCGCCCACACGCGCGCCGCCGGCATCGCCGCGCTGGATGCCGAGATCGGCTGGGCCGCGCGCCTGCTCGATGCGCCGGCGGCGAGGCTCATCACGCCGGACGGCCGGCGCGACGTGCTGCTCGACGACGTGGAACGGCTGATGTCGTCCACCGCGCTGGTGGTCGACGGCTGCCTGCATGCCGTGCACCACCTCGCCACGGAGATCCCGTTGGCGCGGCGCCCGGTCCTGTTCGCGCTGGTGCGCACGCTGGCCGAGGCCTGGCCGCGGGACGCGCCGCGCGAGGCGCTGATCCTGGCCGCCTTCCGCATCCGCCATCCCGACGAGACGGACCGCGCCCGCCTGCGCGTCGAGATGGGCCGCCTGCGCACCGTGCTGCGCGGCGCCGCGGGCGTGCGCGCGACGCCGCGCGGCTTCCAGCTGGTGCCGCGCGACGGCCACGACGTCGCCGTGCTCGTGCGCCCCGTCGACGACGACCACGCACCCGTGCTGGCATTGCTGGCGGATGGCGAGGCGTGGTCCAGCTCCGCGCTCGCGCTGGCACTGGGCACCAGCCAGCGCACCGTTCAGCGATCGCTGGAAACGCTGGCGGCCGCCGGCAAGATCCAGGCGTTCGGACAGGGCCGCGCGCGCCGCTGGGCGATGCTGCCCCTGCCCGGTTTCGCGACAAACTTGTTACTCCCGACCGCGCTGGGCGCTCCCTAGAATGAACGTATGAAAACGACACCCGCCCACATCGTCCGCGAATACGGACCCTTCGACGACAAGCCCGGCGTGCACGGCGTCTCCTTCGACGGCAGGCAGCTCTGGTTCGCATCCGGCGACCACCTGAACGCGGTCGACCCCGACAGCGGCCGGCTGCAGCGCGCCCTCGAGGTCCAGGCCCACGCGGGCACGGCCTTCGACGGCCGCTACCTGTACCAGATCGCGGACAACCGCATCCAGAAGATCGATCCGGACACGGGCGCGGTCCTGTCGACCATCCCGACGCCGGAAGACGGCGGTGCCGGTCTCACCTGGGCCGAGGGCTCGCTGTGGATCGGCCAGCACCGCGCGCGCAAGATCCACCGTCTCGATCCGGAGACCGGGGCGATCCTGAACACGATCGAATCGAAGCGCTTCGTCACCGGCGTGACGTGGTTGAACGGCGAGCTGTGGCATGCCACCTGGGAAAACGACCGGAGCGATCTGCGCCAGGTCGATCCGCGCACGGGCGCCGTGCTGCAAAGCGTCGAGATGCCGGCCGGCGCGATGGTGTCCGGCCTCGAGTCCGACGGCGTGGACCGCTTCTTCTGCGGTGGCGGCGGCAGCGGCAAGATCCGCGCCGTGCAACGCCCCAAATAAAAAAAACGGCGGACATCGCTGTCCGCCGCATTAACTTGAGTTCAACTCAAGACCATCAAACAACCACCAATCTTTACTTTGCCGGCAGCCTTCAGGCCACCGCCTCCTCGGCGCACAGCTTGAGGCTGGCGTGGCGCGGCGCGTTCAGGCCGGCCAGCAACGCGTCCTGATGCTGTGCCAGCAGGTCGAACACGGCGTCCTTCGACAACACGTACTGGTCCAGCAGCGTGTCCTTGATCGACACGATCACGTCCTCGTAGTCGCGGATCGAATTCAGCGTGTAGTTGTACAGCTCGTCGGACTTTTCCTCGACTTGGCGCAGCGTGTGCTCGCCGGATGCGTCGTTGGCAAGCTGGCTGTAGTCGATCTTGGCGCGCGAATACATCGACAGGCGGCCGACCATCAGGTTCAGCATCTTCGTGATCTTTTCGATGTCGTTCTGGCTGCCCACCGAGATGCCGCGTGCACCATAAAACAGTTCTTCCGCCGCCACGCCGCCGTACAGGCCGATCACGTCGCGCTCCAGCTCTTCCAGCGTGCGCAGCGACATGTCGTCACCGGATTGCAGCACATAGCCCAGCGCACCGATCTTGGACACCGCTTCCGTGCTGATCTTCAGCAGATGCGACTTTTCCTTGACCTCGGCCAGGCTCATGCCGGCGCGCAGGAACGGATCGATCTGCATGAAGAAGTGACCCAGTTCGTGCACGGCGATGCGCTCGCGCTGCTTGTGCTTCTCGGCCGTCGTGGCGCGGTCGGTCAGGCCGATCGTGGCGCGCTCGTAGGCGCGGAACAGCAGGTCGGTGTTGATGATCGCCTTTTCCTGGATCGAGATCATCGACGCGCGCTCGACCACGGTTTCCAGCAGCGCCGGGCTCAGGTTCTGGGTCATTTCCGCGACCTGGTCCAGGTCGACGTCGTTCCAATCCACCAGACCTTCTTTCTTGCGCGACAGGAAGCTCTTCAGCAATTCGCGGCGCTCGGCCTTGTTCGGCAGGCGGAAATTGATCTTCACGGAGAAGCGGCGCAGCATCGCTTCGTCCATCTCCGTCGACGCATCGTCGAAGTTCGAGGCGACGACCCAGATCACGCCCGCGCCCTTGTCGCTCTTGACGCCGTCCAGCAGGCCCAGCAGGGTATTGGCCGTGTCGTCTTCCCATTTCTTTTCGCTGCGGCCGCGCGGCATGAACAGGCTTTGCGCTTCATCCAGGAAGATGATGCAGCGGCCCTTGCCCGATGCCTTGCGGTACAGGGCATTCAACGCCTTCGAACCGCCGCCGACATAGCCCGACTCCAGCGCCGAACCGGATGCCTGGATCAGCGGGATGTCGAGGCGCTTGGCCAGGTAGCCCACCAGCTTCGTCTTGCCCGTGCCGGCCGGCCCCGTCAGCATGACGTTGAACGGCTTGTCGATGTTGTGCTCTTTATAGAGCTCGCGGTTGCGGATCATGTCTTCCAGGTGCAGCACTTCCTGCTTGATGTCTTCCATGCCGATCAGGTCGTCCAGGCTGCCCTTGAGCTTGTCCGGCGTGATCAGCTGGCTGCTCATGCCCGTGCCCGGGATGCCGAATTTCATCGCGTACAGGATCACGGCCAGCACGGTGATGTCGAGCGCATGGCGCTTCAGGAAGTCGAGCACGTCGGCGCCGAAGCCTTCGCCCTCGTCCTGCAGGACGGCCTTGTGCGACGCCAGGTATTCGTCCTTGGCGATGGAATACGGGATCGCGTTCTTGAGCAGCACTTCGCGCTCCAGCGACAGGTGCGACGTGCTCGGCACCTTCACCACGTGCAGTTGCGGTGCGCCCTTGAACTTGAAGATATAGCGAGGCGAATCGGACAGCGGCTTCGCGACCAGCAGGTAGTCGAGACGGTCCTTTTCGGCGACCAGCTGGGTGATTTCGGAAATATTCTGCGAGTAGACGACCGGCGACGGATCCTGCGGGATATCGGCCTTGTAGATTGCCCAGCCCGTCAGCACGCCGAGCATTACGGCAGTCAAGATCCGGACATAAACATTCTTAAAGGCAATTTGAATTCGGGCAAAATTGGGCATATCGGTACTCTTACAAGGTCGAAGGTGCGTGATACTGCGGATATTGCGTGCCTTCCGAAGTGCCGAGTGGACGCGAAAGGCGGCGGTGCGGGGACCGCGGGGTATTCAAACGTGTGCGTTTGATATTGTTTTGATGCCCGAAGGCAATGGGGATATGGAGACTATACTCGCAAAGAAAAGCGACGTGTATACCGTGCGCCGAAAAAATTTTGAATCGCAACACGGGTGATCAAGTTGACATCGCATTTCATTGTCCATCCCACACATTCAATAAATAAATCGCAATAAGCCGATTCATACTTGGCTTTTTCTCAATAGCCAATCGATTAATTGATTGCATTTGCTTTATTTAAAAATGATTAACTTTGCCATCTGATTATCATGCTTTAACCGTACGTAACGGACGCAATGCACGGCGCATTTTTGCTATGCTGGGACCATCCGCATGACGCCGCCAACGGTCGCGCGGTTGACGTCAGCCATTGTCAGACAATGCATTGATAAGGAATGACCGTGAAACGATACGCACTCGCCGCAACGCTCAGTCTCTTGATGGGCGGCACCGTCCAGGCCGCCGCCATTGACCTCGACAACAATCACGCCGTCGCCCGCATGCGCGGCGTGGCCGACCTGTCGACGGTAAGTCGCAACGAAGTGGTGGTACCACCGTCCCCTTCGATGTCCGAACTTCCGGAACCGGAAGTGTTTGCCATGATGCTGGTCGGCCTGATCCTGATCGGTTATCGGGCCAGCCGCGACAGCAGTGAGAAATTTAAATAAGGATCGAATCCTGAACTGTTCCGCAAGACGCGGAAAGTGCGGCGCCGCAAGGCGCCGTTTTCTTTTATGTGTATGCCTTTGGGAAAGGCTGGCCTCGACGGCATCAAGAAAAATAGATAGGAACGGATCGGCAGATTTCAAGGCCTTGATTTAGGCCGGCAATTCCTGGCACAACGCGTGCAATTTACTCAACGTCGCCCAATTGCGCGCCGTCGTCGCATCTCCCAACTGCTTGCCCAGCGCGGCGGCGGCCGTACTGTCGAGGATGCCACCGGGGCACCATACATAAGCGGCCCGCTCGCCCAGCGCCACCGCGCCCGGATGCCAGTCCTGGCCGCACAGGGCTTCGATGGCGTCGCGCGGATGGGGTGCCGCGAGGATGAAGGTCAGCAGGCGTGAATGGTCGGTCGCCAGGTCCAGCAAGGGATTCGACGACATGATCCCGTCCAGTTCGTCGCAATCGAGTACGAGGGTGCGCGAGGCCACGCCGAGCTTGAGCACGAGCGCATCCTCGATCCCGGCCGCCACCGCCTCGTGCGCCCTGGCCGGACCGGTGAACACGACGTTCCCGCTGTTCAGCAGGCTGCGCACGTCGTCGTAGCCGAGGTCCGCGATCAGTTTGCGCAGGTCGGCCATGGCGATACGTTTCGCCCGCCCGACATTCACGCCTCTCAAAAGAGCAATGTAGCGTTTTCTGGTCATCCGGGCATCCTACCCCGCCCGGATTAAGACAGCATTAAAGGCGGCGCGCGACAGCCTTACAACACCCGGCCTTCCGGGCGCTCACGCCCGCCTTACCCGATGGTAATATCAATACATTGCAAAAAACGAAAGAGGGAAGCATGAGCGGTCCTTTCCAGCTCACGCCGCTGGCCGAGACCCGTCCGGGCATGGTGTTGTCCGACGTCGTACGCGACGGCAAGGGAAATGTATTGCTGGCGCAGGGCGTCGTCCTGACGGAATCCATGCTTGGCTCGCTGGGGCGGCACGGCATCGACATGTTGCCGATCCTGCAGGCCGTCCCGGCACCGCCGCCCATCGATCCGGAAGCGGTCCAGGCACGGCTCGATCACGTGTTCCGCCAACACGACCGCGACGACCTCGGCGACTGGGCCACCGGCATCCTGCGCCGCTACGTCGAAGATTACCGACTGCAGCGCGAGGTGGCCGCATGAACCGGCTGACGCCCGAACAACTGGCGGCCGGCGTGCAAGACCTGCCGTCGCTGCCCGCCGTCGTCATGGAGTTGCTCAGCAGCATAGAGCAGGAAGACATCGACATTTCGGTACTGGCGAAAAAGGTGTCGTATGACCAGGCATTGACGGCCAAGACCTTGCGCCTGGCCAATTCGTCGTCCTACGGCCTGCAGGTCAAGGTCACGACGATCCAGCAAGCCATTACCTTTCTCGGCTTCCAGACGACGCGCAACCTGATCACGGCGGCCGCCATCACCGGTTGCTTTCCGAGCGGACGGTGCGCCGGATTTCATGACAAGTCGTTCTGGCGCCATTCGATCGCCACGGCCGCGTGCGCACGCGCGCTGGCGCGCCGGATGCGCTTCAATCAAGACATTGCTTTTACGGCTGGCTTACTGCACGACATCGGCCGGCTCGTGCTGGTGACGGGCCATCCGGAGGCATATGACCAGGTCGTGGCCTGGCACGCGCAGCATGGCGGCGACTGGCAGGACGCGGAACGGGCCGTACTCGGCATCGACCACGTCGACGCGGGGGTGGCGCTGGCCGATCACTGGAATTTCTCGAGCACCATACGCCAGGTTATCGCCTGTCACCATACCCCCGAAACCCACGGTGCGGGATTCCTGGCGGCAATCGTGCACGTGGCCAATGCCATCGTGCACGCACTCGATCTCGCCGGCGAAGACGACGAACTGGTGCCGCGCGTGTCCAACGTAGCCTGGGATGCGATGGGATTGAATGAGGAAGCCTATTTGCACCTCTTCCGGGAAACGGAATTGCAGTTCGGCGAGATGTCGACCATCCTGATGGCTTGAAACACGCTGTTCAAGCCCAGGATGGCCGGCGGTGGTGACGGCAGCGAAGGCAAGCTTCGCGGCCGGGTCTGGCCGCAGGCATGACAGGACCGGCTGTCATGCCCGCAGCCTCAGTGCGCATAGTTGCCCGACGGCTTGGACGATGGCGAAGCGTCGTTCGATTGCGATTGAGCCGATTGCGCTTGCGGCTGACCTTGTTGCTGTTGTGCGGCCTGCTGAGCAGCTTGCTGTGCAGCTTTTTCCTCAGGCTTCGGGCGGCCTTGAGCGTCCGACAGACGATATTTGGTGCGACGGTCGCCCATCAGGTCACGCAGATCGCGGATGCTCATGCCAGTCACTTCGTGCATGCGGATCAGCAGCGATGCGCCGACCGGCAGGCGGTGGTGACGGATCTTGCTGATCACCGGAGGAGCGACTTCCAGCATGCGCGACAGCGCTGCATCGTTCTTCAACTGCATTTTGCCGAGCAGAATGTCCAGCAAGTGGTTGGGGTTGTAGCTTTCCTGGGATGACAAAGCATGATGTGCCATGATGACCTCGTGAATGGTTAAAATAGTTCTTTTACGAACCGTGTGTAATGACTAAGTTTCGTCAACATAAGTTCCCGGATCGCGTTATCGACTGACCAGGCCTCTGCCTGACATGCCGGCAACGCTACCGGACCGCGTGCGCTCCCTTGGCGGGAAGCGCGAAAACCAATGCAGCGTCGGAACCCTGTCCGGGGGCCGCGACCGGAACTGCGGTCGCCGCTGCGGTTTTTTGCACTCCCCGCTTCCCACATGCACTTGTTTTTCGGACAAATTATCAAACTCATATGCCGGGTTCACACTCGACCTGAGCACAAAATTCATTGGCCGAAATCAAGCTAACCGGTGGAAAGCTTGTCACATAGTCATTTCAGCACATGGTGACGAATTGTGGCGCACGCAAGTGTTTTTTTGGACTAATTTTGCAATTGCCGAGCTACACGAACTACTTGATTTACAACGAGAAACTTCTTCGAGTCGCGTTGGCAACTTTAAAGATAACAGCTGGCAAGGAAAATACAAGATTTAACAATGTAACCGACTGTACAGAACTTTATATGCGGAAAGTTCTAATTCCGCGGAGTACATAACGCCGGCGCGCACGGTCGCACGCACCCGCTTTTCCGGCCCGTATTCCGATTTACGGTAAACTGAACTTCCACTTGTCAAAGCATCAGGGAACGTCGAAAAACCGGTTGCGCGTTGCGCGTTGCGCTCGCGGCGGTGTTCGAGGTCCCCAAACAGCCCCTAAAAGCATTCCATGCAGAAAAAAGTATTCATCAAGACCTTCGGTTGCCAAATGAACGAGTACGACTCGGACAAGATGGCGGACGTGCTGGGCGCGTCCGATGGGCTCGTACGCACCGACACGCCGGATGACGCCGACGTGATCCTGTTCAACACCTGCTCCGTGCGCGAAAAGGCGCAGGAAAAAGTGTTTTCGGACCTGGGCCGCCTCAAGGAACTCAAGCGCAGCAAGCCCGACCTGATCATCGGCGTGGGCGGCTGCGTCGCGTCGCAGGAGGGCGAGGCCATCGTCAAGCGCGCGCCGCACGTGGACATGGTGTTCGGCCCGCAGACGCTGCACCGCCTGCCGCAGATGATCCAGCTGCGCCGCCACACGGGCGCGGCGCAGGTCGACATCAGCTTCCCGGAAATCGAGAAGTTCGACCACCTGCCCCCGGCCAAGGTCGACGGCCCCATCGCCTACGTGTCGATCATGGAAGGCTGCAGCAAATATTGCAGCTACTGCGTCGTGCCCTACACGCGCGGCGAGGAAGTCTCGCGCCGCTTCGAGGACGTGCTGACGGAAGTCGCCGGCCTGGCCGCGCAGGGCGTCAAGGAGATCATGCTGCTGGGGCAGAACGTGAACGCCTACCGTGGCGCGATGGAGTCGGGTGAAATCGCCGACTTCGCCCTCTTGCTGGAATACGTGGCCGAGATCCCCGGCATCGAGCGCCTGCGCTTCGTCACCAGCCACCCCAAGGAATTCACCCAGCGCCTGATCGACGCGTACGCGAAGATCCCGCAGCTGGTCAACCACCTGTACCTGCCCGTGCAGCACGGTTCCGACCGCATCCTGCAGGCGATGAAGCGCGGCTACACGGGCCTGGAATACAAATCGATCATCCGCCGCATCAAGGCGGTGCGGCCGGACATCTCGATCTCGTCCGACTTCATCGTCGGCTTCCCGGGCGAGACGGACGCCGATTTCGAGGCGATGATGAAGCTCGTGGAAGACGTCGGCTTCGACAACAGCTTCAGTTTCATCTTCAGCAAGCGCCCCGGCACGCCGGCCGCCAACCTGGAAGACGATACCCCGCACGAGGTCAAGCTGGCGCGCCTGCAGCGCCTGCAGGCGCAGATCGACGCCAATACGCGCAAGACCAGCGCAAGCATGGTCGGCAGCGTGCAGCGCATCCTGGTCGAAGGTCCGTCCAAGAAAGGCGGCGGCGAACTCCAGGGACGCACCGAGAACAACCGCGTCGTCAACTTCTTCCCGGGCGCCGCCGGCAGCGACACGCTCGTCGGCCAGCTGGTCGACGTGCGCATCACCGAGAGCCTCGATTACACCCTGCGCGGCGACCTGGTCGCCAGCATTGATACGATTGCCAAAGCCAGTTGAAAACGCCCACCCAGCCTTCGTACTTCACCCCCGAGCCGCTCGATAACACGCGGCTCGCCCACCTCTGCGGACCGCTCGACGAGAACCTGCGCCAGATCTCGGCCGCCCTCGACGTGACCGTCTTCCGGCGCGGCGAACGCTTCATCGTCAGCGGCACCAACGCACAGCGTGCCGTCGAACTGCTCGAGCGCTTCTACGCCGTGGCCGACAAGGTCGTGCCGATCGAGGAGGTGCAGCTGGCGCTCGTCGAACAGCGCGCCGGCCTGAAACCCAAGGCCGCGGACGCCGACGCGCCGCCGCCGAAGGAACCCGGCGCCGCAGTCACCGAGGAAGCCGACAAGGGCGATGGCGCGGCCGACGACGAGGACCTGGTCAGCCCGATGCTCAAGACGCGGCGCCACGACCTGCGCGGCCGCACGCCGCACCAGATCCAGTACCTGAAAGCCGTGCTCGAACACGACATCAGCTTCGGCATCGGCCCGGCCGGCACCGGCAAGACCTATCTCGCCGTCGCCTGTGCCGTCGACGCCCTCGAACGCGACGCTGTCAAGCGCATCATCCTGACGCGTCCGGCCGTGGAAGCGGGCGAGCGCCTGGGCTTCCTCCCCGGCGACTTCGCGCAAAAGGTCGACCCTTACCTGCGTCCGCTGTACGACGCGCTGTACGACCTGCTCGGCTTCGACCGCACGCAGAAGCTGTTCGAGAAGCAGGTGATCGAGATCGCCCCGCTCGCGTTCATGCGCGGACGCACCCTGAACCACGCGTTCGTGATCCTGGACGAAGCCCAGAACACGACGGCCGAACAGATGAAGATGTTCCTGACGCGGATCGGCTTCGGCAGCAAGGCCGTCGTCACGGGCGACGTCACCCAGGTCGACCTGCACAAAACGCAGCGCAGCGGCCTCGTCGACGCCATGCACGTACTGAAGGACGTGCGCGGCATCGCCTTCACCCGGTTCTCCAGTGCCGACGTCGTGCGCCACCCGATGGTGGCCCGCATCGTCGACGCCTACGAAAAGTCCGCGTCGATGCAGGAACTCGGCGCACTCCCGGGCACCCTGTCGGGTGCCCCCTTGAATAAACCAGCCACCCGCCATGTCCGCAAAAAAGCATAACCTCGAACTGGACGTCCAGTACCCCGACACCCGCCTGGAAGCGGACATCACGCCCGCGATGGTCGAACGCTGGGTGCAGGAGTCCCTCCTCGGCCCGGCCGAACTGGCGATCCGCTTCGTCGACGCGCAAGAAGGCCAGACCCTGAACCGCGACTACCGCGGCAAGGACTACGCCACCAACGTCCTCACCTTCGCCTACAACGAGGGCGCCGAACTCGCCGACGACGAACCGACGCAGGCCGACATCGTCCTGTGCACGGACGTGCTGCAGCGCGAAGCGGATGAGCAGAAGAAGACGGTCGAGGAACACGCGGCCCACCTCGTCGTGCACGGCGTGCTGCACGCGCAGGGCTTCGACCACGAGACGGACGAGGAAGCGGAAGAGATGGAACAGCTCGAGCGCGACATCATGGAAGTGCTCGGGTATCCGGATCCGTACGCGGAGAACGAATAACCGGTTCGCATGCGCGCGGCGACAAAGCTCGGCGGTAGAGGTACGGCGACAGAAGCGCGCCGGTAGAAGCACGTCGTTCCCGCGCAGGCGGGAACCCAATGTGCGCGACCTGCCGGAAAACCTGGATCCCCGCCTGCGCGGGGACGACGGTTTCAGGCCTTCTTGAGCTGCTCCCCGATCGGCAGCTTGCGCACCCGCTTACCGGTCGCCGCGAACACCGCATTCGCCAGCGCCGGCGCGATGCCCGCCGTCCCCGGCTCGCCGATGCCGCCCGGGTCGTCGTGGCTGTTCACGATATAGACTTCCACGATCGGCGCCTCCGGCATGCGCATGACGCGGTAGTCGGAGAAGTTCGTCTGCTGCACCCGCCCCTTCTCGACCGTCACCTCGTCCCACAGCGCCGCGCTGGCGCCGAACACGATGCCGCCCTCCATCTGCGCGACGATGGTGTCCGGGTTGACGTTCTGGCCGCAGTCCACCGCGCACACGACGCGGTGCACGCGCACGTCACCGTCCGGCCCCACCGACACTTCCGCCACCTGCGCCAGATAGCTGCCGAACGCGAACTGCGTGGAGACGCCCCGCCCCAGCTTGCGCCCCGCGACGGGCTTCAACGGCTTGCCCCATCCCGCCTTCTCGGCCGCCAGGTTCAGCACCGCCAGGGTGCGCGGCGATTTCTGCAGCAGCGCGCGGCGGAACGCGACGGGGTCCGTCTTGCTCGCATACGCCAGCTCGTCGATGAAGCTCTCGACGACGAACACGTTGTGCGTGGGGCCGACGCCGCGCCAGAACGCCGTCGCGAGGCCGGGCGGTTCGTGGCGCACGTACTCCACGCGGATGGCCGGAATCGAATACTGCAGGTCGGCCGCCGCTTCCACCGCATCCGGGTCGACGCCGTTCTTGACCATCGGCGGGGCGAAGCGCGCCATGATCGACGATCCCGTCACACGGTGGAACCAGGCCACGGGCATGCCCTTGTCGTCGATGCGCGCCGACATGCGGTCCACGTAGTACGGGCGGTACATGTCGTGCTGGATGTCTTCCTCGCGGCTCCAGATGATCTTCAGCGGCCCCTTGGCCAGCTTGGCGAATGCCACGGCCTGGATCACGTTGTCGACTTCGAGCCGGCGCCCGAAGCCGCCCCCGATGTAGTGGTTGTGCACGCGGACCTTGTCGACCGGCAGCCCGGTGAGCTTCGCCGCGGCGCCCTGCGCCAGCGCGGGCACCTGCGTGCCGACCCAGATGTCGCAGCCGTCCGGCTTCAGGTCGACCGTGCAGTTCATCGGCTCCATCGTCGCGTGCGCGAGGAACGGGACTTCGTAGACGACGTCGATGCGGCGCCCCGGACCAGCGTCCAGCGCCTTCAACGCGCCGCCCTTGTCCGTGGCGACGGCGCCCGTGTTCTGCGATACCTTCATCATGTCGGCGACGATGCCGGCCAGGCTGACGTTGGCGTTGGCGCCGTCGTCGAAGCGCGGCGCGGCGGCCGCCAGGCCCTGTTTCGCGGCCCAGAAGTGGTCCGCCACGACGGCCACGGCGCCTTCGATGCGCAGCACCTGGCGCACGCCCTTCACCGCCATCGCCTTCTGCTCGTCGACGGCCGTCACCTTGCCCCCCAGGACGGGCGACGCCGCTACCGCCGCGATTCCCATGTTCGGCAGGCGCGCGTCGATGCCGAACTGCGCGGACCCGTTGACCTTCGCCGGCGAGTCGAGACGCTTCACGGGCTTGCCGACCAGCGCGAACGTGGACGCGTCCTTGAGCTTGACCTCGGCCGGAAACTTCAGTTGCGACGCCGCGTCCACGACCTCGCCGAAATGGACGGACCGGTTCGACGCCTCGTGGCGGATCGTCCCGGCCACGACTTTCAGGTCGCCCGGCTCCACGTTCCAGTTCTTGGCCGCCGCCTGCACGAGCACCGTGCGGACCTTGGCGCCGGCCTCGCGCAGCGGTTTATACGTGGACCGGATCGACGTCGAGCCGCCCGTCACCTGGCCGCCCAGCAGCGCGTCGGCGTACAGCGAATTGTTCGCGGGCGCCTGCTCCAGTTTCACTTTCGAGAGATCGGCACCGAGCTCCTCGGCCAGCAGCATCGGCAGCGACGTGAACGTGCCCTGCCCCATCTCGACCTTGTGGATGATGAGGGTGACGATGCCGTCGCGGTCGATGCGGATGAAGGCGTCGTGCGCAAGGCCCGGCGGCTCGTTGGTCATGGCGGTCGAGGCCTGGCCGACGGCCTTCTCGGACGGCGGTTCCTTGCGGTCGCCGGACGGCGCCTCGCCGGGCCCCTGCTTGTGGCAACCGAACAGCGAGAAGCCGAACAGCAGGCTGCCGCCGCCGACGGCACCGGCTTTCAGCAACTGGCGGCGCCTGTTCGAGACGGCGGCCGCTTTATCCCCGGTGATCTGGTCCATGTGGTCGCCCTCTCTCATGCCTGGCCGGAAGCGATCTTGATCGCCTTGCGGATGCGGTTATAGGTCCCACAGCGGCAGATATTGCCGGCCATGGCGTTGTCGATGTCGGCGTCGCCCGGTTTCGGGGTCGCGTGCAGCAGCGCGGTGGCCGACATGATCTGGCCCGACTGGCAATAGCCGCACTGGACGACGTCGATCTTGCGCCACGCGTCCTGCACCCTGGCCCCGACGGGGTCGTTGGCGATCGCCTCGATGGTCGTGATCTTCTTGCCGGCCGCGGCCGACACGGGCGTCACGCACGAGCGGATCGCCTGGCCGTCCAGGTGCACGGTGCAGGCGCCGCACAGGGCGGCGCCGCAGCCGAACTTGGTGCCGGTGAGGCCCAGCACGTCGCGGATCGCCCACAACAGGGGCATGTCGTCGGGGATATCGAGGTCGGTGGTGGTGCCGTTGACGTTCAAGGCGGGCATGGGGGTTCCTTTCCGTAGCAGATTGCCAACTATAGGACGAACACTGAAGGCAATGGCGCACGAGTCATGGCCATACTGCCAACTCGCAGGATAGCGCGAATAGCAAGAGTCCGCCCGGGCCCGGTGCTGCATAAAAATCAGGCACGACGGCTTTTGGTGTATCCTATGGCCCATCGCAACAACGGCTTCACGCCAACTATGCCCGAGCACCCTGCTGACGTCCGCACGGACGCCAAAACCCACCGATCGCTGTTCGAACGGTTGACCGCACTGATTTCCCCGGAACCCGAAAACCGCGCCGAGCTGCTCGAAGTGCTGCACGACGCGCACGAACGCAATCTCATCGACGCCGACGCCCTCTCCATGATCGAAGGCGTGTTCCAGGTGTCCGACCTGTCGGTGCGCGACATCATGATCCCGCGCTCCCAGATGGACGTGATCGACATCACCAAGCCGATCGAGGAATGGCTGCCGATCGTGCTGGAAACGGCGCACTCGCGCTTCCCAGCCATCGAGGGCGAGCGCGACAAAGTGGTCGGCATCCTGCTCGCCAAGGACCTGCTGCGCTACTACGCGGAAGAATCGTTCGACGTGCGCGACATGCTGCGCCCGGCGATCTTCATCCCGGAATCGAAGCGCCTGAACGTCCTGCTGCGCGACTTCCGCGCGAACCACAACCACATGGCCATCGTCGTCGACGAGTACAGCGGCGTGGCCGGCCTGATCACCATCGAAGACGTGCTGGAACAGATCGTCGGCGACATCGAGGACGAGTACGACTTCGACGAGGAAGAGGACAACATCCTCTCCATCAAGGAAGGCCAGCACGGCCCGCGCTGGCGCGTGAAGGCGCTGACGGAGATCGAGCAGTTCAACGAAGAAATCGGCGTCGACCTGCCCGAGGACGACGTCGACACCATCGGCGGCCTCGTCGCGAGCCACCTGGGCCGCATGCCGCACAAGGGCGAAGTCTTCGACCTCGAAAACCTGCGCTTCGAAGTGCTGCGCGCCGACGCGCGCCAGATCCACGTGCTGCTGGTCGAAAAACTCCCGGCCGCCGACGACGATCACGATTGACGCGGGACCTGCAGTGTTGGCATCCAGTCTGAACCCGCGGCGCCGCCGCAAGCCCGCCGTGGCGCCCGATCCCGCGCTGCGCGGCACGCGGCCGAGCGCCGCGGGCCTCATCGTGGCGGCCCTCGCCGGCGCCTCGAGCCTGTTCTCGTTCGAACCCTTCGGCTGGTGGCCGCTCCAGTTCATCGCGCTCGCCTACCTGTTCTACCAGGTCGGCATGGGCAGCTCGACCCGCCGCGCCGTGTTCCTCGGCTGGGCGTTCGGCTTCGGCTGGTCGGTGGCCGGCATGCACTGGCTGTATATTGCGCTGAACCGCTTCGGCGGCCTGCCGGCCGTGCTGTCCGCGATCGCCATCGCTTTGCTGGGCCTGTACATGGGACTGTTCGGCGCGTTCGCGGCCGGCGCCGCGTCCTGGCTGCGCAAACGCTGGGCGCTGCAGGTAGCAGCGTTCCTGCTGCTCGTCTTCCCCGTTTGCTGGGGCGTGTCGGAATGGATGCGCGGCTGGGTGTTCACCGGTTTTCCCTGGGCGGCATCCGGCTATGCGCATGTGGCGGCGCCCCTCGGCGGCTTCGCGCCGGTCCTCGGCGTGTACGGCATCGGCGTGCTGGTCGCCATGTGCGCGGGCTGCATCGCGATGCTGACCCAGCGCCGCAAGCTGCCGGCGATCGGCCTGTTCGCCGCGCTGCTGCTGGCCGGCTGGGGCCTGAAGCACGTCGCCTGGACCGAACCTGCCGGCAAACCGCTCACCGTGCGCCTGCTGCAGGGGAACATCCGCCAGGACGAGAAATTCAGCGCCGAGCACCTGGGCGAGATCCTCGTGCGCTACCGCGACATGATGACGGCCGCGCCGGCCGACCTGATCGCGGCGCCGGAAACGGCGATCCCCGTGTTCCCGAACCAGCTCCCGCCCGACTATCTGCAGACGTTCCGCGACTACGCGGCGCGCACCGGCAGCGCCTACCTGTTCGGGATTCCTCTCGCCACAAGCATGACGGTGTACGCGAACAGCGTGGCCGGCATCGGTCCGCAGGGACAGTCCTACCGCTACGACAAGCAGCACCTGGTGCCGTTCGGCGAATTCATCCCGACGGGCTTCCGCTGGTTCACGGACCTGATGCAGATCCCGCTGGGCGATTTCACGCGCGGCCCGGCCGTGCAGGCGCCGTTCGCCGTGAAGGACCAGCGGGTGCTGCCGAACGTCTGCTACGAAGACGTATTCGGCGAAGAGATCGCGCACAACCTGCGCGCGGAAGCGCAACCGGCGACGGTGCTGCTGAACGTGTCGAACCTCGCGTGGTACGGCGAATCGGTGGCGATCCCGCAGCACCTGCAGATCTCGCGCATGCGCACGCTCGAGACGGGCCGCCCGATGCTGCGCGCCACGAACAACGGCGCCACCGCCGTCATCGACGGCCGCGGGAACGTGCAGGCGCTGCTGCCGTTCTATCGCCAGGGCACGCTGGCGGCCACGGTGCAGGGCATGGCCGGCAGCACGCCGTACATCCGCTTCGGCAACCTGCTGTTCCTGGCCCTGGGCGCGTTGCTGCTGGGTGGCGCCTGGTTCGCGGGACGGCGCCGGCAGACGACCGGATAAAATAAGCGATTCACTTCAAGCCAATCAGTAAAACCCGCTAGAATTGGTGTTTTAGCAAACCCGCCGTGTACGCGCGCCGTGCGCGCGACGCCTCAGGCAGTCGCAGGCTCCAAGTCAATAATATGCTTACATTCCAACAAATCATCCTGACGTTGCAAACCTACTGGGACAAACAGGGTTGCGCCCTGCTCCAGCCGTACGACATGGAAGTCGGCGCGGGCACCTTCCACACCGGCACCTTCCTGCGCGCGATCGGACCGGAACCCTGGCGCGCCGCCTACGTGCAACCGTCGCGCCGCCCCAAGGATGGCCGCTACGGCGATAACCCGAACCGCCTGCAGCACTATTACCAGTACCAGGTCGTCCTGAAACCGGCGCCGGAAAACATCCTCGACCTGTACCTCGGTTCGCTGGAAGCGCTGGGCCTGGACCTGAAAAAGAACGACGTGCGCTTCGTCGAGGACGACTGGGAAAGCCCGACCCTCGGCGCCTGGGGCCTCGGCTGGGAAGTCTGGCTGAACGGCATGGAAGTCACGCAGTTCACCTACTTCCAGCAGGTCGGCGGCCTCGATTGCAAGCCCGTGCTTGGCGAGATCACGTACGGCATCGAGCGCCTGGCCATGTACCTGCAGGGCGTCGAGAACGTCTACGACCTCGTGTGGACCGAGTGGGAAGAGAACGGGGAAAAGAAGTCGCTGAGCTACGGCGACGTGTTCCACCAGAACGAAGTCGAACAGTCGACCTACAACTTCGAACATTCGAACACCGACCTGCTGTTCCAGGCCTTCAATAATCACGAGAGCGAAGCCAAGCGCCTGATCGAACTGGCGCTCACGCTGCCGGCGTACGAACAGATCATGAAGGCCTCGCACAGCTTCAACATGCTGGATGCGCGCGGCGCCATCTCCGTCACCGAGCGCGCCGCCTACATCGGCCGCGTGCGCACCCTGTCGCGCCTCGTCGCCCAGGCCTATTACGATTCGCGCGAGAAGCTGGGCTTCCCGATGCTGCCGAAAGCGGCCGCCTGAGAACAGAACAAGACAACACCATGAATCAGACACTACTCGTCGAACTGCAGACCGAAGAACTGCCGCCGAAGGCACTCGTGAAACTGGGCGCCGCTTTCGCCAGCGGCATCGCGAACGGCCTGAAGGCCCGCGATTTCACGAACGCCGACAGCGTCGTCACCACCTACGCCACCCCGCGCCGCCTGGCCGTCTCGATCACGAACGTGCGCAGCACGTCGCCGGACAAGACCATCCGCGAAAAAATCCTGCCGGTGGCCGTCGCCCTCGACAAGGACGGCAACCCGACCGCGCCGCTGGCCAAGAAGCTGGCCGCCCTCGGCTTCCCCGACCTGAAGGTCAGCGACCTCGAACGCGCGCAGGACGGCAAGGCCGACAGCTTCTTCTACACCTACACGGCGCCGGGCAGCGCGCTCGCCGCGGGCCTGCAGCCGGTGCTGGAAGAGACGGTCGCCAAGCTGCCGATCCCCAAGGTGATGAGCTACCAGCGTCCGGACGGCGCGACCGTGCAGTTCGTGCGCCCGGTGCACTCGCTGCTGGCGCTGCACGGCGAGAACGTCGTGCCGCTGTCCCTGCTCGGCCTCGACGCCGGCCGCGCGACGCTCGGCCACCGCTTCCTGTCGAACGGCCAGCCGTTCGATATCGTCCATGCCGACGCCTACAATGAACTGCTCAAGGTCTTCGGCAAGGTCGTCGCCAATGCCGGGGAACGCAAGGAATCGATCCGCACCCAGCTGCTGGCCAAGGCCGGCGCCGACCAGGTCTTGATGCCGGAATCGCTGCTGGACGAAGTGGCCGCGCTCGTCGAATGGCCCGTCGTCTACGAATGCCATTTCGAGGAAGCGTTCCTGGCCGTGCCGCAGGAATGCCTGATCCTGACAATGCAGACGAACCAGAAGTACTTCGCGCTGACGGATGCCGCGGGCAAGCTGCGCTCGCGCTTCCTGATCGTCTCGAACCTCGCGACCGACGATCCGTCGGCCATCGTCGGCGGCAACGAGCGCGTCGTGCGCCCGCGCCTGTCGGACGCCAAGTTCTTCTTCGAGCAGGACAAGAAGAAGTCGCTGGAATCGCGCCTGCCGCTGCTGGCGAACGTCGTCTATCACAACAAGCTGGGCACGCAGCTTGATCGCACCCAGCGCGTCACGCGCCTGGCCGGCGCCATCGCCCGCCGCCTCGGCTACGACGTACTGCTGGCCGAACGCGGCGCGCAGCTCGCGAAGGCCGACCTCCTGACCGACATGGTCGGCGAATTCCCCGAGCTGCAAGGCATCATGGGCACGTATTACGCCCGCAACGACAACGAGCACGAGGAAGTGGCGCTGGCCGCCTCCGAACACTACCAGCCGCGCTTCTCGGGCGACGCCCTGCCGTCGACGAATACGGGCCTGACGGTGGCGCTGGCCGACAAACTGGAAACGCTGGTCGGCATCTGGTCGATCGGCCTGCAGCCGACCGGCGAAAAAGACCCGTTCGCGCTGCGCCGCCACGCGCTGGGCGTGATGCGCATGCTGGTCGAGAAACGCCTGCCGCTCGCGCTGTCCGACCTGTTGCAGGACGCCGCCGGCGTGTTCGACTACATGCCGACGTTCAAGGACCCGACGCTCGACGTGACGGCCTTCATGCTGGACCGCCTGCGCGGCCTGCTGCGCGACCGCGGCTTCGCGCCGAACGAAGTGGAAGCCGTGCTGGCGCAGAACCCGGACCGCGTGGACGACGTCGTGCAGCGCCTGGAGGCCGTGCAGGCGTTCGCCGCGCTGCCGGAAAGCGCCTCGCTGGCCGCCGCCAACAAGCGCATCACCAACATCCTCAAGAAGAACGAGGAAGCGCTCGCGCAGGCCGGCGCCGTCGATGCGGCGCTGCTGCAGGACGAGGCGGAGAAAAAGCTGTACGCGAGCGTGCAGCGCGTGCAGCCGGACGTCGACGCGGCCTTCGAGCGCGGCGACTTCGCGGGCACGCTCAAGACGCTGGCCCAGTTGCGCGACGACGTCGACGCGTTCTTCAACGACGTGATGGTGATGGCCGACGACGTCGCCTTGCGCAACAACCGCCTGGCCCTGCTGTCCATCCTGCACCGCATGATGAACCGCGTGGCCGACATCTCGAAGCTGGCGGCATAAGCGAAACGAAGCCATGAAGCTGATCATCCTCGACCGGGACGGCGTCATCAACCATGACTCGCCCGCATTCATCAAGTCGCCCGCCGAGTGGATTCCGATTCCCGGTTCGCTCGAGGCCATCGCGCGCCTGAACCAGGCGGGCTACCGCGTCGTCATCGCGTCGAACCAGTCGGGCATCGCGCGCGAACTGTTCGACATCGCGACGCTGAACGCGATCCACCAGAAGCTGCACGCGAGCGCCCAGCTGGTCGGCGCGGACATCGACGCGATCTTCTTTTGCCCGCACGCGGCGATCGACAACTGCGACTGCCGCAAGCCCAAGGCCGGGATGTTCGAGGAGATCAGCAAGCGCTTCAAGATCAGCCTCAAGGGCGTGCCCACGGTGGGCGATTCGCTGCGCGACCTGCAGGCCGGCTTCATCTGCGGTTGCGTGCCCTACCTGGTCCTGACCGGCAAGGGCGAGAAGACCTACGAGACGGGCGGCCTGCCGCCCGGCACCCAGGTATTCCCCGACCTCGCTTCCATGGTCGACGCCTTCCTCAAGACCGCGTCCACGCCGACGCCCGCCGCCGCATGACCGCCACTACCGCCACCCCAGCCCTGGAGACCACGCCTTTGCGTACCGCCGCCCTGTTCCTGCGTTCCCTGTTGTTCACGGTCGTCATGGCCGTCGCCACCGTCGTCTGGGCCTGCGTGTGCTTCCTGGCGGCGCCGTTCCCGTACAACACGCGCTTCTGGGTCACGTCGCGCTGGAACGTCTTCATCATCTGGTGCGCCCGCGTCATCTGCGGCATCCGCTACCAGGTGAAGGGTTACGAGAACCTGCCGGACCGTCCCGTGATCCTGCTGTCGAAGCACCAGTCGGCATGGGAGACCATCTTCATGCTGCCGAATATGAAGCGGCCGCTCGTCTACGTCTTCAAGAAGGAGATCCTGTACATTCCCTTCTTCGGCTGGGGCATGGCGCTGCTGCGCATGATCCCGATCGACCGCAGCAAGGGCAAGCGCGCCTTCGCCCACGTCGTCAAGATCGGCAAGGCGCGCCTCGCGGACGGCCAGTCGATCATCATGTTCCCGGAAGGGACGCGTATCCCCGTGGGCCAGAAGGGACAGTACAAGAGCGGCGGTACGCGACTGGCGATCGCGGCGGATGCCACCGTCGTGCCGATCGCGCATAATTCAGGTGAGTGCTGGCCCAAGAATTCGTTCATCAAGCGGCCCGGCCTCATCACCGTCTCGATCGGCAAGCCGATTGCGCCGGAAAACCACACTCCCGACAGTCTGATGCAAGAGGTCGAAAATTGGATAGAATCGGAAATGCGCGTCATTTCGCCCCACGCCTATTCAGGTATTTGAATGAACTGGGCGCGCAGACCAAAGCACCATCGAAGCCGCCCACCATGACCTCCCCCAAGACCGACGCGAACCAGCTGGAGCTGTTCGCTCAGGAACTCGGCGCGGCGCTCAAGCCAGCGCCCGCGCCTGCGCCCACGCCCACGCCGGCGGCGAAAGCCGTGCCGCCGGTCCCGCTGTTCAAGGCACCGCCGGTGCCGACCCGCACCTTGCCCATTCCGCCCGTCGGCCCGAACGACCCACCGCTGCGGCGCATCCAGCTCGGATCGCATACCGTGCACTACGCCCTGCGCCGCTCGGCGCGCCGCTCGCACGGCTTCATGGTCTGCGACGACGGCCTGTTCGTGACGTCGCCGAATCGCGCGCCGCTGGACGACATCGAACGCGCCATCCGCGCCAAGCAGCGCTGGATCCTCACGAAGCTGTTCGAACGCGGCGAGCGCCGCGCCCAGCGCGCCGAACGCGTGCCGGTGGAATGGATCGACGGCGCGCAACTGCCCTACCTGGGCAACGACATCACCCTGCGCCTCGAGCCGGCCGCGCGCAGCCACTGCGTCCACGATGCCGAATCACGCACGCTGCACCTGGGCGTGACGCCAGGCCTGGAGACCTGGCAGATCCGCGAGCGCGTGAAGCTGTGGTTCCAGGACGAGGCGAAGCGCATGTTCCGCGAGCGCCTGGACCTGTACGCGCCGCGCGTGGGCGTCACGTATCGCTCGTTCGCGATCTCGTCGGCCGGCACGCGCTGGGGCTCGTGCACGGTGGCCGGGAACATCCGCCTGAACTGGAAGCTGGTGCACTATCCGCTCGCGCTGCTGGACTACGTGGTGGTGCACGAACTGGCGCACCTGCGCGAGATGAACCACAGCCCGGCATTCTGGGCCGTCGTCGGCGAGGTCTTTCCGGATTACGATGGCGCCAAGGTGGCGCTCAAGAAGCGGTCGGTGGAGATGCCGGTGCTGTTCCCGGACGAGTGATCAAGGATCACATCGTGGGCACGGGGTGCCCACCCTACGATTCGTCACGATGCACATGTGGGCACGGGGTCCCGCCCGACGATTTACCACAATGCACGTGGTAGCACGGGGTTTTGCGAACGCCGTAGGGTGGGCTCCCCGAGCCCACGGAACACGCGTTCACGATGCGCGGAACTGCAGTTCGCCCGCCGCGCGCGCCTCGACGATGCCCTGCATTGCGCTCACTTCGTCCTTGTTCAGGCACCGGAACGGAATCGGCAAGGTGCCGCGCTTGAGGATCATCATGAAGCCGCTCGAATAGGTGCGGATGCGCTGCACGTCGTCCCAGCCGATCAGGCTCACGCCCGTGTCGCTGGTGCGCACGATGCCGTGCTGGTCGATCTGGAATTCGTACATGCGCTTCCCGCGCTGCAGCAGCACGAAGTGCGCGGCCGCCGACAGCGTGCTTTTCAGGCGCAGATACATCCCCATCGGCCAGCGGATATGCCGGCGGCGGATCAGGTAGCCGCCATGCTCCCACATGAAGCGGATGTATTCGACGAACGAGTAGCGTACCCAGAAATGCAGGCTGTATCGTGCGGCCGGCGGATGCACGACCGGGATCGTGGCCGCGGGCATCGCGTCGGCGCCGAGAATCTCGGTGTCAGGCTGGTCCAGAAGCGCGGCCCCGCCGTCCACGTTGCCGGCCGCTCGCGAGCGATTTGACCACAACATGTGCATCCCCTTTCGTTTTCTAATTAAAGAGAATGGTAGCAAAAGCTAGGCAATAATTTGTTGCAAGAGTTCAACAGTGCGCACTGTTGCGCCGCGATGGCGTGCGGCGAAGGCCAGGGCTTGCGCGCCCATCGCGGCGCGTCGGCCGTCATCGTCGAGCAGGTCGGCGGCCGCGCGCAGCAGGGCCGGCGCATCGGGTACGCGCAGCGCGGCGCCCGCCGCGACGGCTTCCTCGGTCGCCTGCAGGAAGTTGAAGGTGTGCTCGCCCACCAGCACCGGCCTGGCCAGCGCGCACGCCTCGATCAGGTTCTGGCCGCCCAGCGGCAGCAGGCTGCCGCCGATGAAGGCGCAATCGCAGGCCGCATAGTAGGCGAACATCTCGCCCATCGAATCGCCCAGCAATACGTCGGTGTCCACGCGCTCCGGCAGCGCCGACCGGCGCGCCAGCGTGAGGCCGCGCGCGCGGGCCATGTCCGCGACTTCGTCGAAGCGCTGCGGATGGCGGGGCACCAGCACGAGCAGCATGCCGGCCGGACGCGCGTCCAGGGCCTTGTACGCGTCGAGGATCAATGCCTCCTCGCCTTCGCGCGTGGAAGCGCACAGCAGCACGGGGCGGCCGGCACAGCGCGCGCGCAGCATGGCACCCGTGTCCAGCGCGGCCGCCGGCGGTACGACGTCGAACTTGATGCTGCCCGTGACGGCGACGTTGGGCGCGCCCAGCGACGCGATGCGCGCGGCATCCGCATCCGTCTGCGCGGCCACCAGCGTGATCGCGCGGGCGGCATCCATCATCAGGCCGCCGAACTTTTGGCCGCGCCGCAGCGAACGCTCGGACAGGCGCGCATTCACGAGCGCCACCGGCACCCCGTGCGCGGCGCAGCCGTGGATCAGGTTCGGCCACACCTCGGTCTCCATCAGGATGCAGATGGCGGGCTCGAAATGGCGCAGGAAGCGGCCGACCATGAAGCCGGTATCGTAAGGCAGGAAGGATTGCACCACGCGGTCGCCATGCTTGCCGAACAGCGCGCGCCCGGTGGCGCGGCCGGTCGGCGTCATGTGCGTGAGCAGGATGCGCGCGTCCGGCCGTGCGGCCAGCAGGGCTTCGATCAGCGGCTCGGCGGCGCGGGTCTCGCCGACCGACACCGCGTGCACCATGATGGTCGGACGCGTTTCGAGCCTGCGGCCGTAGAAGCCGAGGCGCTCGCCCAGGTGCGTGCGATAGCCGGGTTCGCGCCGCCCGCGCCACCACAAGCGGCCCAGCACGAGCGGCAGCGCCAGCCACCACAGCAGCGAATACAGCACGCGCATCAACGGCTCTCCAGCAGGCGCCGCGCGGCCGCCACGACGTCGGCGACCGCCGGCGCCGCGCCCGTGTCGCCCAGGTTGACGATGCGCGGCGACCAGTTGCCCTCGGTCTTCCAGCGCGGCGAATCGGCATAGATCTCGACCGTCGGCCGCACGAAGGCGGCGGCGATGTGCGTCAGGCCCGTGTCGACGCCGACCGCGAGCGCCGCGTGGCGCGCGAGTTCCACCGCGTCCATCATCGACAGTTTCGGCAGCACGCGCGCGTTCGGCAGCGCGGCGCCGAGGCGCTCGGCCTCCTCCTTCTCGCGCGGCGAGCCCCACGGCAGCAGGATCGTCATGGGGGCCAGCGCCTGGCCGAGCGCGATCCAGTGCGGCGCCGGCCATTTTTTCGCGTCGCGCGCCGTCCCGTGGAAGAACACGGCGTAATCGTCGGCCGGCATCCAGTCCGGCCGCGGGCTGCCTTCCGGCGCGGGCAGGCCGAAATCGGGCGGCGTGTCGACAGCGTAGCCGAGCGCCGCGGCCACGACCTGGCGCCCGCGCGCCACCGCGTGCGTGCGCGGCTCGACGGCGATGCTGCGGCTGTGGAAGATGCGCGAGACGCCTTCGTAGCCCGAGTCCTCGGTGCCGTTGGCCATGCCGACCTTCTGGCCGCCCGGGCGCGTGCGCGCGCAGGCCATGACGATGCCCGTCTTGATCAGGCCCTGCGTGTCGAACACATAGTCGTACTGCTCGGCGCGCAGGTCGCGGAAGAAGCCGCGCAATTCCGCGCGCACGGCCGCATTGCCGAGCCCCTTGCGCCAGCGCCGCAGCGCGAACGGAATCACCTTGCGCACGTGCGGGTTGAGCTTCACGAGGCTGACGTAGCTCTCTTCCACCACCCAGTCGACCCGGGCGTCCGGATAATGGCGGTGGATGTCCGCCACGATCGGCAGGTTGTGCAAGACGTCGCCCAGCGACGATACCCGCACCAGCAGGATGTTCAAGGCGTCACTCTCAGAACGGCAGCTTTGCGTCGGGCTTGGCGGCCAGGATCACCCGCGCGAATTCTTTCTGGATGCGCTCGAGCGCTTGCGGATTCTCGCCTTCGAAGCGCAGCACCACGACTGGCGTCGTGTTCGAACCGCGCGCCAGGCCGAAGCCGTCCGGGTATTCCACGCGCAGGCCGTCGATGTCATTGACGCGGTCGGCACCGGGGAATTGCGCCTCGGCGCGCAGCTTCTCGATCAGCGCGAAGTTCTCGCCTTCCTTCAGGTGCAGGTGCAGCTCGGGCGTGCTGGACGCGATCGGCAAGCCGTTCAGCAGCGCCGACGGGTCGGCTTCGCGCGTGAGGATCTCGAGCAGGCGCGCGCCCGTGTACAGGCCGTCGTCGAAGCCGAACCAGCGGTCCTTCCAGAAGATATGGCCGCTCATCTCGCCGCCCAGCGGCGCGCCCGTTTCCTTCAGCTTGGCCTTGACCAGCGAGTGGCCCGTCTTCCACATCAGCGGACGGCCGCCGTGCTGTTCGATCCACGGGCCCAGGTGGCGCGTGCATTTGACGTCGTACAGGATTTCGGCGCCCGGGTTGCGCGACAGGACATCTTTCGAGAACAGCATCATCTGGCGGTCCGGGAAGATGATCTGGCCATCCTTCGTGACGACGCCCAGGCGGTCGCCGTCGCCGTCGAATGCCAGGCCGATCTCGGCATCCGACGTTTGCAGGCATGCGATCAGGTCCTGCAGGTTTTCCGGGTGCGCCGGGTCCGGATGGTGGTTCGGGAAGTGGCCGTCCACCTCGCAGAACAATTCGATCACGTCGCAGCCCATCGCGCGGAACAGATCGCCCGCGACCATGCCGGCCACGCCGTTGCCGCAGTCGACCGCGATCTTGATCGGACGCGCGATCCTGACGTCGCCGACGATGCGTTCGACGTAGGCGGCCTTGATGTCATGGGTCGAATAACCGCCCGGTGCCTGCGCGGGCTGGAAGTCGTCGCGTTCGATGGCCTGGTACAGGCCCTGGATGGCGTCGCCGTAGATCGCCTCGCCCGCCAGCACCATCTTGAAGCCGTTGTAGTCCGGCGGATTGTGGCTGCCGGTGACCATGATGCCCGAACGCGCGCCCAGCACGTTGGTGGCGAAATAGACCATCGGCGTCGCGACCATGCCCAGGTCGACGACGTCCACGCCGGCGGCCTGCAGGCCTTCGGCCAGCGCCGCGGCCAGCTCCGGGCCGGACAGGCGGCCGTCGCGGCCGATGATCACGGTACGCTCTCCCTTGGCCAGCGCGGCCACGCCGAAGGCCTGGCCGATGCGCCGCGCGATGCCCGCGTCGAGCGTGCTGCCGATCACGCCGCGGATGTCATAAGCCTTGAAGATCGTTTTCGAGAGAGGGACCATGAATTATCTACCTTGTGGGACTGGCGTCGGAATGCGCGCGCACGGGCATTGCGATCGCCGATTGGATCGGATGACGGAAAAAGGGATATTGTAACGGCAAGCAGGACGAGTGGGGTCCGATTGGGTCGGATTGCCTGCGTTTGCGTGATGCCTGGCGCGAGCGCAAAGAATGCGCGCCCGGAATGTGCTGGCTCGCCGGATGACGTTCCGGCGCGACGGGATCTTTTACGGGGAGCTCCGCGGACGCGAATGCCGCCCGTAAAAGACGATGCGACAAATACGCGGAATCAGACGCGCAGTTTGTCCAGCGATTTACCGCCCTCGACCCATTCCTTGACCCATTTCGGCTGACGGCCGCGGCCGGTCCACTGTTGCGATGCATTGTCCGGATTGCGATAACGCACGGCGACGGTGCCGACATTCGCGCCTGCCGATTTGCCGCCACGGCCGCTGGCGCTGATCAGGTCTTTCAAAGGCATGCCGACGCTCTGGGCGATGGCCATGATCTGTTCACGTGCCTTTTGCACTTCCTGAACCTCACGTTTCTTCATTTCCTGCTTGATCTGCTCTTGCAGGTTGCGCAAATCACCCAAGGACAAATTAGACAGATCCATCTTGATTCCTTATAAGTAGAGTAGGTGTAAGGGATTTTATCGAATATTCACCAATTCTCGCAATATACTACAACTGGAATTTCTTTAGTGTTTTTTGTGCCAAATCAGCCAACGTGGGGACTTGAATCTGACGATACGCGCGTACAGCCAGACGTAGCTGATAATGAACAACAAGCAGAAGAATATCAAAATTCCCGTATTCCGCCAGAACACGGTTGCCGGGATAACGGCAGTGAGGGAAAACAGCCACAGGTAAGGCGAGGTCCGCGCATTCCTTTTCATCAGTGCCCGGGCCTCTTTGCGGCCGACGGTCCATTGCACGATGCGCCGGAAAATCAGGCTGTGCAGGTGGATTCCGTCCGGCATTGTAGGAGATTTCCCACGCACGAACATTCGGCGATAAACGGAAAAAACGGTTTCGAATGTTGGATAAATCAGCAGCAATGCCGCGTACCACGTCGATACCTGGGGATTGCGCATCACGAGCAGCAAAGCCAGTTCGCCCAGCATGAATCCGATGAAATAGGCGCCGCCGTCGCCGAGGAAGATGAGGCCGACGGGGTAATTCCAGACCAGGAAGCCGGCCGTCGCACCGGCCACCGTCAGTGCGGAGACCAGCACGAACATGTCTTCCACCTGCCAGCCCACGTACGCGAGCGATAACAGCATGAAGATCGTCACGACGCTGGCCAGGCCATTGAAGCCGTCGATGATATTCACCGCATTCGCAATACCGGCCACGGCCAGTACCGTCAGCGGCAATACGAGCCACAGCGAATCCAGGCTCCAGCTGACGAAGGGCATATCCAGGCGCGCGATTTTCGCGCCCAGCACCAGATAGCCGAGCAGCGCGGCGGCCATCGTCAATATCAGGCGGCGCGAGGGACGCACCGTACCCGTATAGTCTTCGACGATACCGCCGATGAATGCGATCGCCGAACAGCCCAGCAGCGCCACCAGCCCGGAACCGAGGGTGGGTACCCGCCATACGGAAATGCCGGCGCTCAGGGCAACGGCCAGGAAGATCGGCAATCCGCCAATCCGCGCCACCGCATGCTGATGGACCTTCTGTACGCCGTTGAAATTATCGTCGAGCGCCGCGCCATGCAATTTCGAATGCTTGACGATCAGGAGCGTCAGCAGCGCGGACACGACAAAACTTACGAAGAAAGAAAACATTTTATTATTTTTCAGATGCAACCCGGCGGATGGCAGGCATCGGCGCGGAGAAATGGCACGGTCATGCGCGATTCGATTGGCGGCATCCGTCCTGGTGAAGACGGGCCATTGTACCGGATTGGCCCTCGGCAATCCGTGCCTGAAGTGTACGCGTGCGCGCCCCGTTCCGATTGAGGAAATACGAAATACCGAAACTTTGACTAAGCGACAAGACAATTTACAATCGGTAATGCATGAACGGACAGCCTCCTGCGCGAAAGCCGGATAAATCCATTAGTATCGATACAGAAAAAACGGAATCCGAAATGAAAACCTATGTCATCGGCGACCTGCAGGGGTGCGCCAACGAAGCCCGCCTGCTGCTGGAACAAATCGAGCCCGGTGCACGCATCCTGTTCGTCGGCGATCTGATCAACCGCGGCCCGGATTCGCTGGGCGCGCTGCGCCGCATGAAGGCATTATCGGATGCGAGCGACGGCCGCGTCGACGCACTGCTCGGCAATCACGACCTGCACCTGCTGGCCGTGGCCGCCGGCGTCCAGAAGATGAGCCGTTCGGATACGCTCGACGACATCCTGGCAGCACCCGACCGCGACGCGCTGGTCGACTGGCTGCGCCGGCGGCCGCTCGCGATGTTCGTCGACGCGCACTTGCTAGTTCACGCCGGCGTGCCGCCGCAATGGACGGCGGCGCAGACGATGGCGCTCGCGGCCGAAGTCGAGACGGTGCTGCGCGGCGACCGCTGGATCGAATTCCTCGGCCAGATGTACGGCAACGAGCCTGACCGCTGGGACGACGGCCTGACGGGCATCGCCCGCCTGCGCTGCATCGTCAACGCGCTCACGCGGATGCGCCTGTGCTGGCCGGACGGGCGCATGGATTTCGCCCACAAGGAAAGCGACAAGGGGCCGGAGGGCTCCGATCTGCAGCCGTGGTTCGATTTGCCCGGCCGCCGCACGCTTGATGTCACCGTCGTGTTCGGGCACTGGTCGGCGCTGGGCCTCGTGCTGCGGCCGAACCTCGTGGGCCTGGACAGCGGCTGCGTATGGGGCGGCAAGCTGACGGCCGTATGCCTCGACGACCGCTCGCTGCTGCAGGTGGATTGTCCCGAGTACCGGGAACACGGCGGCAAGAAGTGAGACCGCCGCGGCAAGAACCGTCGCCCCCGCGCAGGCGGGGCTCAAGGTTGGCGGCGTTATCGATGCGCTGAAAGCATTGGGTCCCCGCCTGCGCGGGGACGACGGCTTGTCGACTCCAGCGCCCCCGCGATCGCATCGTGCGCCGCCTGCGCCAGTTCGCGCCGGTGCGCACCCGTCGCCGGGATCGGGTGCAGGCAGGCCAGCCGCGCGACGATCGGTTCGCCTTTCATGATGCGCACGATGCTGTCGACGAACGTCGTCTCGCCCGTGTAGTCGACGGCCGGGTGCCAGCCGCCGCCGGCGTCGACATAGGCCAGCGCGACGGGTTGTACCGGCACGGCGGCGTCGATGGCGGCTTCGAACAGGTTGGCGTGAAACGGCAGCAGCGTGCCCTGGCTGGCCGTCGTCCCTTCCGGGAAGAAGGCCACGCGGCGGCGCTGGTCCAGCGCTTCGACGATGCCCTTGAAAATGTGGCGCAGGTCGCGCCGGTTGCCGCGCGCGATGAACACCGTACCCGCCTGCGCGACGAGCCAGCCGACGACGGGCCAGGCGCGGATCTCGGCCTTGGCCACGAAGCGGCACGGGTGCACGGCATTGATGACGAAGATGTCGAGCCACGAAATGTGGTTCGCGACGATGAGCGCGTGCGCGAGCGATTCCGCGCCGGCCACGCGCTCGAGACGCACGCGGCAGATGCCCAGCAGGCGCGCCGACCAGCGCCGGACCAGGCGCTCGCGCAGGGCGTCGCGCGCCCAGGGAAACACGAGGGCGCAGGTGGCCAGGCCCTGGACGAGATGGAGGACGAGGCGCGCGAGGCGCCACGCAAGCTTGATCTTCAATGGAAACTCGACACGAAACGCCGCGCGGGCCGCGGCCGCAGCGATTGTACCGCCACGGCCGGGCCGTGGATCAGCGTTCGAACGCGACGTGGCCGGCGACGATCGTCGCCTTTACCTGGCCCGCCAGTTCGTAGCCGAGGAACGGCGTGTGCTTGCCCTGGCTGGCCAGCGCGGCAGCGTTGACGGTCCAGCGCGTGTCCGGATCGAACAGCACCACGTCCGCGCTCGCGCCCAGCGCCAGCGTGCCGGCGGCGAGGCCCGCCGTGCGCGCCGGGTCGCTCGTGATCCGGGCCAGCGCCGTCGACAGCGCCTTGTCGTTACCTTGCTCCCCCGCCCACTTGAGCATCAACGACAGCAGCAGTTCCAGGCCGGTGGCGCCGGGCGACGCCTCGGCGAACGGCAGCAGCTTCTCGTCGTCGTCGACCGGGGTGTGGTCCGAGCAGACGGCATCCACCGTGCCGTCGAGGACGGCGGCGCGGATCGCGTCGCGGTCGCGCTGGCTGCGCAGCGGCGGCGTCAGGCGCGCGTTGGAATCGAAGAAGCCGATGTCGGCGTCCGTCATGTGCAGGTGGTGCACGCCGACGTCGCACGTGACCGGCAAGCCTTCCTTCTTGGCGGCGCGGATCAGGTCCAGCGCGGCGGCGGACGAGATGCGGCACAGGTGCACGCGCGCGCCCGATGCGCGCATCAGTTCGAAGATCGTGTGCAGCGCGATGGTTTCCGACATCACGGGCACGCCGGACAAGCCCAGGCGCGACGCCAGCGGGCCGCTGTGGGCGATGCCGCCGCGGCCGATGTGCGGGTCCTGCGGGCGCAGCCAGACGGTGTAGCCGAACGTCTTCGCGTACTGCATGGCGCGCAGCAGCACGGTCGTGTCCTCGATCGGCTCCTCGGCCTGCGCGAAGCCGATGCAGCCGGCTTCCGTGAGCTCGGCCATCTCGGTCAGTGCACGGCCCTTGAGGCCGACGGTCAGCGCGCCGAGCGGATGCACGTTGGCCTGGTTCAGCAGGCGCGCGCGGTGCTTGAGCATCTCGACGAGGCCCGGTTCGTCCAGCACGGGGTCAGTGTCGGGCGGGCACACGAGCGTCGTCACGCCGCCCTGCATGGCCGCCTGCATTTCCGATTCCAGCGTGGCCTTGTATTCGTAGCCCGGCTCGCGCAGGCGGGCGGACAGGTCGACGAGGCCCGGCGCGACCACGAGGCCGGTGGCGTCGATGGTGCGCGCGGCCGTGAAGCCTTGCGGGGCGCTGCCGATGCCGGCGACCTTGCCGCCGGCGATGAAGAGGTCCTGGACGGCGTCGATGCCGCCCGCCGGGTCGACCACGCGCCCGTTCTTGATGTGCAAGTTATTCATACGTGCGAATTTAAGTGTGACTACCGGCCAAAATACTCATAACCGCCATGCGGACCGCGATACCGAAGGTGACCTGCGGCAGGATCACGGCCTGGGCGCCGTCCGCCACGGCCGAATCGATCTCCACGCCGCGGTTCATCGGGCCCGGGTGCATCACGATGGCGTCGGGTTTCGCGAGCGCCAGGCGCTCCGGCGTCAGGCCGTAGCTCTTGAAATACTCGCCCGCCGACGGCAGCAGCGCGCCCGACATGCGCTCGTTCTGCAGGCGCAGCATGATGATCACGTCGACGTCCTTCAGGCCCTCGTCCATGTTGGTGAAGACGCGCACGCCCATCTGTTCCAGGCCGCCCGGCAGCAGCGTGTGCGGGCCGATGGCGCGCACTTCCGGCACGCCGAGGGTCGTCAGCGCGTGGATGTCCGAGCGCGCCACGCGGCTGTGCAGGATGTCGCCGACGATCGCCACGCGCAGGTTCGTGAAATCCTTCTTGTAGTGGCGGATCGTGTACATGTCGAGCAGGCCCTGCGTCGGATGCGCATGGCGGCCGTCGCCCGCGTTCACCACGTGCACGTGGTTCTGCTTCGTGTCGTTCAGGTGCTTGGCGATCAGGTACGGCGCGCCCGACTGCGCGTGGCGCACGACGAACATGTCGGCATGCATGGCCGACAGGTTGTCGATCGTGTCCAGCAGCGATTCGCCCTTGCTCGTCGACGACGCGGCGATGTTCAGGTTGATGACGTCGGCCGACAGGCGCTTCGACGCGATCTCGAAGGTCGTGCGCGTGCGCGTCGAGTTTTCGAAGAACAGGTTGAAGACGCTTTTCCCGCGCATCAGCGGCACCTTCTTGACCTCGCGGTCGGAGATGCTCACGAAGCTCGAGGCGGTGTCGAGGATGTGGTTGATGATGGCCTTCGGCAGTCCCTCGATGGTGAGGAGGTGCTGCAGCTCGCCGTTCTTGTTCAGTTGCGGGTTATGCATTGTCGTCTTCGATCTTGAGCGAAAGTTGGCCGTCCGCCGTGCGCGACAGCGCGAGCGAGCGGCCGGTTTGCAGCTGTGCGTGCGCGCCGACGAAATCGGCCGCGACCGGCAGTTCGCGGCCGCCGCGATCCGCCAGCGCGGCCAGCATGATACGCTGCGGCCGGCCGAAGTCGAACAGCACGTTGATCGCCGCGCGCACCGTGCGGCCGGTGTACAGCACGTCGTCAACGAGCACGATGGTCGCGCCGTCGACGTTGAATTCGATCCGGGTCGGCTTCACGTCCGGGTGCAGGCCCTTGCGGGCATAGTCGTCGCGGTAGAACGACACGTCGATGAAGCCGAGGCGCGCCTGCAGACCGAGGTCGCTCGCGAGGCGCTCGGCCAGCCAGGCGCCGCCGGAATGGATGCCGACGATGGCGGCGTCCGGCACACCCGACAAACCGGCGCGCACCTGTGCGAGCAGGTCGCGGTACAGGGCTTCGGCATCGCTGGTGTTGCCTGCCCTGTCCGCGTCGTTAATAAGAGTTGGCATGATCGTCAAAGTATTGTTGCAAAATGATGGCGGCGGCCCTGGCGTCGATGATCTCGCCGCGCCTGGCGGGGACGACGGCCGACGAATAGCGTTCGTCGACGAGTTCGACGGGCAGGTCGAAGCGGCCGTGGAGCTGGTTGGCGAAGCGGCGCGCGCGCAGGGTCATGTCGTGCTCCGCGCCGTCCGGATGGCGCGGCTCGCCGACGACGAGGCGCGCGGGGCGCCATTGTTCGATCAGGTCGCCGATGACCTGGAAGCGGGTCGCGTTGTCGACCGCCTTGATGACGGATAGCGGTTGCGCCTGTCCCGTCAGCGTATTCCCCATGGCGATGCCGATGCGCTTGATGCCGAAGTCGAAGCCTAGAACAATATCAACCATCACACTACTTATCGTTTTGGCTGATGGCACTGTAGGGTGGGCACCCCTGTGCCCACGCGTGACGTCTGCGTCATTCCGCCGCCCGCGTGGGCACAGGGTGCCCACCCTACCGGTGTCGTGATGCACACGTCACGCATGGCCGGCCTCGGTGGCGAGCATGAGCGGATCGATACCCAGTAGCTTGATGGCGGCGTTGTAGCGTTCCTCGATCGGCAGGTCGAACAGCACGCGCGCGTCGGCGCCCACCGTGAGCCAGCCGTTGCGGGCGATTTCTTCTTCCAGCTGGCCCGGGCTCCAGCCGGCATAGCCGATGGAGACGAGCATGCGGCGCGGACCGGAACCGTTGGCGACGGCTTCCAGCACGTCGATCGACGTGGTGAACGCGACGTCGTCGGTGACGCTCAGCGACGAGGAATAGCGGCCGCCCGGCGAATGCAGCACGAAGCCGCGGTCGTCCTGGACGGGGCCGCCGAACATGATCGGCGCGTCCTCGACGCTGGGGCGCAGGCCTTCGGCCACTTTCAGGTCGATGCGGTCGAACAGCACGTCCATGGTCATGTCCGTCGGCTTGTTGATGACGACGCCGAGCACGCCTTTGTCGTTGTGTTCGCAGATATACACGACGGCGCCGCCGAAGATCGGATCATTCATCGACGGCATAGCAATCAGGAAATGATTCGCCAGGTTCAGCTGCGAGGCAGATGCGCCGACCGCGCCCAGGCTGAGCGATTCCTCCTGGTGCATCCCGGGCATGGTTAGAGGCTTGCCGACCTTACTTTTTTTCATGCTCATACTCTCTGTTGGCTCACTCTCTGGGGTTACCGCGGCATTTCTAAGCTGAAAAGCTGGACTTTTCGCTAGTTTACACCGAATTGCCCGACCAGCCACGGAAGCCGCTCGGCCGGGGCAAACCTGAGAGATGGTAGACAGTAAAATTCTGATCTGCATTGACTCCGCACACAGAAGATGACTTTAAGAAACTCCTTGGTCTGGTTCCGGCGCGATTTACGCGTGGACGACCATGCTGCGCTGCATCACGCCCTGCTCTCGTCACGGCGCGTGTTCGGCGTGTTCGTGTTCGATACCGACATCCTGGCCGGCCTGCCGTCCGACGACCGGCGCGTCCAGTTCCTGCTGGACAGCGTGCGCGAGCTGGATGCGCGCCTCCGTGACATGGGAGGTTACCTCATCGTGCGCCACGGGCGCGCCGCGCAGGTGATCCCCGAACTGGCTGCCGGGCTCGATGCGGAATCGGTCTTCGCCAACCGCGATTACGAGCCGCAGGCGCTCGCGCGCGACCGTGCGGTGCAGGACGCCCTGCGCGCGGCCGGCCGCAGCCTGCAGACGTTCAAGGACCAGGTCATCGTCGAACAGGATGACGTGCTGACCCTGGCCGGCGGCCCGTATTCCGTCTTTACACCTTACAAGAATGCGTGGCTGAAACGCCTGGCGCGCGAGCCCGAGGCGCTGCGGCCGTTCGAGACCGCACCCCACGCGGCCGCGCTCGCGCCACCGCCCGCGGATCACGCCCTGCCCACGCTCGCCGATCTCGGCTTCGTGGCGGGCGCCACGCCCATCGGCCATCCCGGCACGGCGGGCGCGGCACGGCTGCTGGCGCAATTCGAACGGTGCCTCGCGCGCTACGACCACGACCGCGATTACCCGGCGCTGGACGCCACGTCGCACCTGTCGATCCACCTGCGCTTCGGCACGCTGAGCGTGCGCCGCCTCGTCGCCATGCTGCAGGCGCGCATCGCGGACGGCAGCGGCGGCGCCGGCGCGCCCGTGTGGCTGTCGCAACTCATCTGGCGCGAGTTCTACATGATGATCGTGGCGCGCCATCCGCGCGTCGTCACGCACGCGTTCAAGCAGGCGTTCAATGCCGTCGCGTGGGACGCCGGCCCCGCGGCGGACGCCCTGTTCGCCGCCTGGTGCGCGGGACGCACGGGCTATCCGCTCGTCGACGCCGCGATGCTGCAGCTCGAACGGACAGGCTTCATGCACAACCGCCTGCGCATGGTGACGGCCAGTTTTCTGACCAAGGACCTCGGGATCGACTGGCGGCGCGGCGAGCGCTGGTTCGCACTGAAACTGAACGATTACGAACTGGCGTCGAACAACGGCGGCTGGCAGTGGGCGGCGTCGACCGGTTGCGATGCGCAGCCCTGGTTCCGCATCTTCAATCCCGTGACGCAGTCGCGCCGCTTCGATCCGGACGGGGATTTCATTCGGCGGTACTTGCCGCAACTAGCCGGATTGACGGGCGCGGCGATCCACGCGCCGTGGCTGGCGAAACCGGACGCGCTGGAGAAGGCCGGTGTCGTGCTGGGGGAGGATTATCCGTTGCCGGTGGTGGACCACGAGCAGGCGCGGGCCAGGACGCTGGCCCGCTTCAAGGCGGTACGCGACGCGTGAGATTGGAACGCGACCGTAAAACGTCGTTCCCGCGCAGGCGGGAACCCAAGTACGCGCTGCAGGCACCGCAAACAAATTGGGCCCCCGCCTGCGCGGGGGCGACGTCAGTTTGCCCGCGCGTCCAATCAGTTTGCCCGCGCTTCCAATAACCCCGTGATCGCCGCCAGCAACGCATCCTCCTGGAACGGCTTGCCGAAATAGGCGTCGACGCCGAGGCCCAGCGCGACGTTGCGGTGCTTGTCCGCCGTGCGCGACGTGATCATGATGATCGGCAGCGACGCCGTGGCCTCGTTGCCGCGCACGTGGCGGGTGAGGTCGAAGCCGTCCATGCGCGGCATCTCGATATCGACCAGCATCAGGTCGGGCCGCGTCTCCTGCATCTGTTCGAGCGCGTCGACGCCGTCCTTGGCCAGCAGCACGCGATAGCCTTCGCGCTCCAGCAGGCGCTGGGTGACCTTGCGCACGGTGAGCGAATCGTCCACGACCATGATCGTCGCGATGCGCGCCGGCGCCGGCACGGGTTCCGCCGCGGCGGCGCTCACGCGGCCGGGACGAACGCCCTGGGCGGCCAGCTGCACGGGATCGAGGATCAGCACGATCTCGCCCGAACCGAGCACGGTGGCGCCGGCGATGCCCGGCATGCGCGCCAGTTGCGGTCCGATGTTCTTGATGACGACTTCGCGATTGCCCAGCACCTCGTCCACCCGCAGCGCGATGCGCGTGTTGCCGCGCCTGAGGACCAGCACCGGCGACGAGCGCTGGCCGCCGCGCTGTTCCCACGCTTCGCCCGGCTCGTGCAGCAGCGCCGGCAGGTAGTGCAGCGGGATGCTCTCGCCATGCACGCCGATCGTCCCGGTGTCTTCGGCCGCTTGCAGGTCGGCCTCGCGCACCTGCAGCACCTGCTCGACCAGCACGGCCGGCAGCGCATGCGTGCGCGTGCCGCTGGCCACGAGCACGACCTGCGTGACGGCCAGCGTGAGCGGTAAATGGATGGCGAAGGCGGCACCGCGCCCTTGCGTCGTCTCGACGTCGACGCGGCCGCCCAGCGCCCGCGCTTCCGAGCGCACGACGTCCATGCCGACGCCGCGGCCGGCCAGTTCCGTCAGCGTGTCCGCCGTCGAAAAGCCCGGCTCGAACACCAGCTCGGCGGCGTCCTGGTCGGCCACTTCTTCGCCGTCGGCCAGCAGGCCGGTGGCCGCCGCCTTGGCGCGGATCCGGGCCAGGTCGAGGCCGGCGCCGTCGTCGGCGAAGCGGATCTCGACCTCGTTGCCCTGCTGGCTCACCTGCACGAGCAGCTCGCCCGTCTCCGGCTTGCCGGCGGCGACACGCACGTCGCGCGGCTCGATGCCGTGCACGATGGCGTTGCGCAGCAGGTGTTCGAACGGCGCGGCCATGCGTTCCAGCACGCTGCGGTCGATCTCGACGCCGCCGCCGCGGATGTCGAGGTTGACGCGCTTGTCGGTTTCCTTGGCCGTCTGGCGCGCCACGCGGAACAGGCGTTCGGACAGGCTGGCGAACGGCACCATGCGCACCCGCATCAGGTCGCGCTGCAGCTCGCGCGTGAGGCGCGATTGCGCGGTGAGGTCGTCGGCCGCCGCTTCCACCGTGCGCGCGAGGCCGTCGTGGAACGAGCCGACGTCGTTCACGCTCTCGGCCATCATGCGCGTCAATTCCTGCAGGCGCGTGAAGCGGTCGAATTCGAGCGGATCGAATTCGCGCTCGCCGGAAATCGACAGCCGCGACGCGATCTGCGACTCGGCCTGCACCTCCACCTCGCGCAACTGGCGGCGCAGGTTGACGAGGTTGTCGGCGAAGTCGGACAGCATGTCCTTGAGCGCGCCGACCTGGGTTTCCAGTTTCGAGCGCGTGATCGACACCTCGCCGGCCTGGTTGACGAGGCGGTCGAGGATGTCGGCGCGCACGCGCACGAGCGGCGCGCGTGCGGCCTGCTCCTCCGCGGACGGCGCGGGCACGGGTGCGGGTGTGGGCGCGGCCGCCGCATCGAGCGGCGCCGCCGCCGGCTGCTGCAATTGCTCGAACAGCAGCTGCGCCTGGTCGTAGTTGGCGAGCAGTTCGTCGAAGGCGGCCGGATTCGTCGTCCCGGCGTGCAGCATGTTCTCGATCTGCGTTTCCAGCGCGTGCGTGTGCTGGCCGAGACGCATCGCGCCGGCCATGCGCGCGCTGCCCTTGACCGTGTGCAGGGCGCGCAGCAGGCCTTGCGCGACGGCCGCGTCGGCCGGGTTCTGCTGCCACTGGCGCAGCCCGTTGCCGATCTGCGGCAGCAGGTCCGCCGCTTCTTCCATGAAGACGGGCAGCAGATCCGGGTCGAGCTCGTCGACGAAGACCGGTTCGGCGGCCAGGACGTTGTCGGATTCGGTCGCGGACAGGGGTTCGGGCTGCGGTTCCGGCTCGGGTTCGGGTTCGGGCTGCGGCTCGGGTTCCGGCACGTCGAACAACGCGTCCATGTCGATGACGTCGCCAGCGTCCGGCTGCGCCGGCGCGGGGACGGATTCGAGCGCGGGCGCCGCGAACGGTTCGTCGAAATACGAATCGAACAGGTCGTCGACGGCGCTCACGGCCGGGTCCTCCTGGCGCGGTGCCGGTGGGCGCGGCGCCAGCTCCGTGCTGGCCGGCAGCGCCAGCGGGCCGCCCGCCAGCGGCGGATCGGCCACGATGCTGGCATAGGTGGCGGCGAACAGCGCGTCCAGGCGCTGCGCCAGCTCCGGGTCGGCGCCGTCGAACACGGCATCGGCGCGGGCTTTCCCCAGCTCGTCGCGCAGCGCTTCCAGGCGCGCCAGCAGTTCCGGCTGCGCGGGCGCCAGCTCACCGAGCGCGAACACCTGCAGCATCACGCGCACGCGCTCCACCGTCTCGTCCAGCAGGTCGAACTGCGTACCGGCCAAAGGCGGCACGGCCACCTGCAGCGCTTCTTCCAGCGCCACGGCCAGTTCGCGCAGCGCGTTGAAGCCGACGGTGGCGGACGTGCCGCCCAACGTGTGCGCAGCCGTCACGGCCTGCGGCGTCACGGCGCGCAGCGGTTCCGCGCGCCAGTTGGCGAAATCGTCGGCCAGCGTGCGCACCAGCTCCTCGGTCTCGCCGAGGTAGATGTTATACAGCGGCAGCGGGATTTCCAGATCGCCCACATGCCGCACGTTCGCTTCGGACACGGGAAATGCCAGCACGTTGCCCGGCAACTCGGCCGACGACAGGGCCGGCAGCGGCGCGGGCGCCTCGTCCGGCGCGACGTCGAAGCCGGCGGCGGGCTCGATCGGTTCCGGCGCCGCGCTCAAAAGCGCCGCATCGTCGTCCACCAGCCCGGCCGCGGCAACCGCGTCGAGCGCGCCCACCGTCTCCGGCACCAGTTCCGCCGGCGCATCGGCCGCCGGTACGTAGGGCGCCGACACGAGCGGCGCCGGCGCGTCGGTTGGCGCGAGCGGCCCGCCGTCCTGCACGCGCGCGGCAGCGCGCACGAGCGCCTCGCCGTCGCGCGGCGACCCGCCCGCCGCCAGCTCGTCGACCCACGCCGCCAGCTCGGCATGCGCGTGCGCGAGCAGCGCCAGCAGATCGGGCGTCGCGGCGCGCGCTTCGGCCAGCCACAGGTTCATGACCTTTTCGATGGCGGCGGCAGCGGCCGCGAACCGTTCGAGGCCGACCATGCGGCTGCTGCCCTTGAGCGTGTGGAAGCCGCGGCGCAGGCGCGTCAACGTGTCCTGGTCGGCCGGATTGGCTTGCGCGGCCGGCAGTGCGGCGCCGACGACGTCCAGCACGTCGCGCGCTTCGCCGATGAAGATCTCCAGCAGTTCCGCTTCGACCGCATCCTGCTGCGGCTGCGGCGCCGGTTCAGCGGGCAGCGGCGCCGCGGCGGGCTCGGGGGCCGCGGCCGCTCCCTGATATTGCAGTTCGCCGAACAGGCCCGCAGCGGCATCGAAGCGGAAGCGCTTGCGCGCCCCGTCCACGTTCTGCGCCAGCGCGTCCGTGAAGAAGCCGAGCGCGCCGATATTCCGGGCCAGGTTGTCCAGCACGGCGCCGCGCGTGGCGGCATCCGGCTGTGCGTCGACGAGCATGCGCACCCGGGCGCGCACGTGGTCGACGGCCTGCGTGGCCTGGTCCTGGTCGAGGATCGCCAGCGCGCCCTGCAACTGGTGCAGCAGCGGGTCGACCTGCTGGAGGGACGCGACGCGCGCCGGGTCTTCGTAGTATTCGTCGATATGCTTCTCGACCTGGCGCAGGCCCGTGCGGATCTCGCCCGCCAGCACGGCCACGGTCTGGCCCTGCTGCAGTTCGCGCGCCATCTCGCCGTGCCAGGCCGGGGCGTCCGGCGGGGTCTCGCCGTGCGCCAGCGCGAGCAGGCGCTGGCCGACGGCCTCCGCATGCTGCCCGAAGTCGTCGGGCAGCTGGCGCACCTGGTCCAGGCCATGCTCCACGAACAGCATGGCCTCCGCCATTTCGAGGCTGAACTGGTCGCTGCGGCCGCCCGTTATCGATTCGCTGGCGGCCTGGCCCAGTTCGCGCAGCAGGTTCGCCAATGCCGGCGCCCCCAGCTTCTCGCTGGCGCCGGCCAGTTTCGACAGGGCGTCGTTGAAGCTGCCGCCCTCGACCTCGCCGCCTTCGGTGGCGACGCGGTCCCAGCCCTGCTTGGTCTCGATCAGCGCTTCCTTGGCATCCTTCAGCACCTCCGGATCGACGCGGCCGTAGCGGCGCTCCAGATAGTCCGGCGGCACCTGGCCGCCGACGTGGTACGCATCGCGCAGCCGGCGCGCGTCCGGCGTCGGTTCGGGCGCGGCGGCGATGAAGAACAGCGCATCGAGCAGCAGCGCGTCAGGCAGCTCGGCATGGCCCTGCGCCTGGCGCCGCAATTGCAGGTTGACCTGGCCGAACAGCTGCTTCACGTACAGGTCGGGCGCCACCTGGCCGGTAGCGACGAGGTCCGCGACGGCCTGCAGCGCCAGCCAGAACGCATGCGCTTGCGCCTGCGGCTGGCCATCGACGACGCCCGCCAGCGCGTCGCGCATGGCCGCCGCCTGGGCGCGCCGGGCATCGTCGTCGGGGCTGCGCAGGAACAGCAGCAGCGCCTTTTCGAATTGCGCGCGGGTCGCGGCGTAGTCCGGCAGCGGGCCGGCACCGCCGCCCGGCAGCAGGGCCGGTGCGAGGTCCGTCACGAGCATCTGGCCCGGATGCACGCGCTCCACGCCCAGCATTTCCTGCAGCGCGCGATAGTACGGGAACAGCCGCACGGGCTGCGGCGCGGCGCCGTCCAGCAATTCTTCGAGGTATTCGACGAGCGCCCGGTAGGCCTCGCCGACGACGGCGGTCCGGCCGTCGTCGAGCGCCAGCGCGCCGTCCTTGAAGCGGTCGATGACCTGCTCGGCCGCTTCGCTCAGGCGCAGGGCGCCGGCGACGTCGACCATCTGCAGGGCGCCGTGGGCCTGGTGCAGGTGCGACTTGGCATGCAGCAGAAGGGTCGGCTGCGCTTCCGGACTGCGGCCGGACGCGTCCTGCAGCGCCTTGGCGGAGCGCCCGAGTGCATCGCGGATTTCCCCGATGACCCAGGAGAGAGGGCCGGTGTCGAAAGGCGGTGCGGCGGACGCGTGCGAAAGCTGGGTCATGTAGGCAAAAGGTTCGGGGCTCAGGCGGCGACGCGGAAGCGCGACACCGAATTCTTCAGTTCCTGCGCGAGTTCCGCCAGCTGCCGGATCGACTGCGCCGTCTGCTGCGTGCCGCCCTGTGCCTGTTCGGTGATCGCGAGGATGTGCTGCATATTATGCGCCACACCGTTCGCGGACGTCGCCTGCAGGCCCGCCGCGACCGCCATTCCCTGGATCAGCTCCGCCAGCCGGTTCGACACGCGCGAGATGTCCGCCAGCGCCGCGCCGGCCGCGTCGGTCACGCGCGCGCCCTCGACGACGCCCTGCGTCGACTTTTCCATCGCCGCCACGGCGTCGTGCGTGTCGGTCTGGATGGTGCGCACCAGCGCGCCGATCTGCTTGGCCGCTTCGGCCGACCGTTCCGCCAGCCGCTGCACCTCTTCCGCCACGACCGAAAAGCCGCGTCCCGCCTCGCCGGCGGATGCGGCCTGGATCGCGGCGTTCAGCGCCAGCACGTTGGTCTGTTCCGTGATGTCGGAAATGAGCTCGGTGATCTCGCCGATCTCCTGCGACGATTCGCCCAGGCGCTTGATGCGCTTGGAGGTTTCCTGGATCTGCTCGCGGATCTCGCCCATGCCGCGGATGGCGTTCTGCACCGCGGTCGCGCCCTGCTCCGCCGCCGCCACCGACTGGCGCGCCACCTCGGCCGATTCCTTCGCGGAGCTGGACACGTCGGTGATCTCGCCCGCCATGCGCAGCATCGTGGACGACGTGTCCTGGATTTCGCGCGCCTGCTGGCCCGCGGCGACGAGCAGCCGGCTCGACACCAGTTGCGCGTCGTTCGAGGCCTGCGTCACCTTTTCCGCCGTGGCGATCACGCGCACGACGAGGCCGCGCAATTCCTCGACCGTGTAGTTGACCGAGTCGGCGATGGCGCCCGTGATGTCTTCCGACACGGTGGCGTACACGGTGAGGTCGCCGTCCGCCACTTCCTGCAATTCGTTCATCAGGCGCAGGATCGCGGCCTGGTTCTGGTCGTTGGTCGCCTTGGCTTCCTCTTCCTTGGCCTGGGCCAGCAGGCGCATCGCGTCCGCTTCCTGGCGGCGCGCGTCGGCGCCGCGGGTGCGGTTGCGCGAATCCTGCAGCATCACGCGCGAGATGCTGCCCGCCGTGACGAGGGTGAAGATCGACGCCGCCACGAGCAGCCAGAACCAGCCGCCCGCGCTGCCTTCGCCCATGCGGTACGACGCCTGCAGGTCGGTCAGCTGGCGGCGCAGCGCCTCGTTGTCGCGGTAGATGGCCTGCTCGGCGGCCTTGGCGGCCGTCATGTCGGACAGTTTGTCGAGGAAGGTCGAGATCAGCTTCTGGCAGATGTCGAATTTCGATTGCACTTCTTCCAGCTTGCTCCGCAGGTCCGGGTCGCGCAGCGGCGCCAGGCCCAGCGCGGCGCTGCCGTTCAGGAGGCCGTCGACGGTGGCGCGGAAGGTCGTCGTGTCGTGGCCCATCTGGAACGCGGTCTCGGGGCGGATGCCGCCCGACGTCAGGAATTCGCTGGCGCTGCGCGACAGGCGCTGCGTCAGCATCATCATGCGGCCCAGCGCGGCCAGTTCGCGCGCGCTGCCGCCGCGCGCCGTGCGCTCGGTGAGGACGGATTCCGTCAGCGCCAGCATGTCCGGCGCCAGGATGTCGAGCTGCTTGAGGTTCTTGTCGAAGGCGACGAGCTCCGGCTTCATCTTGAGGATGCTGGTTGCCGCCGCGTCGGACACGTGCCACTTCTTGCGCACCGTGGCCAGCTGCGATGCCAGGTCGCCCGTCGATGCGGGGATCGGATTGCCGTTGAAATCGCCGCCGCGGGCCAGCAGGTCGAGGTCGTGCGACAGGGCGATGCGGCTGTCCTGCAGCTGCGTGAACGCGTCCGGCACGCCCTGCATCGCGTTCGGCGCGGCCTTGCCGACGCGCTGCGAGTGCATCAGCGCTTCGCTGGCGATCTGGGTCTGGCTGCTGGCGATCGCGCCGCTGCCGGCATTGCGCCACAGCGCCAGCAGGGTGAGGAGGATGCCGATGGCGATGGCGACGAGCAGGATGCGCAACTGGCGCGGCAGCGACAGGTGGCCGATCAGCGGCAGGCTGAGGTCATCGTCGTCCGCCGCGGCAGCGGCCGCATCGGCCGCGCCGCGCGGCTTGCGCCGGACGGGCAGGCCCAGGCGCAGCGCCGCGTCGTCCGCGGAACCCGTCGCCGCGGTGCCGCCGGCGGGGCCCGCCGGAATCGCAGGCGGGACCGCCGGCAGCGTGCCGACGCCGAACTGCGTGTCCGGCGACGCCAGCACGGTGCCGGTTTCCTCCGTGCGCGCCTGCGCGTCGCCGCCCCCGTTCTTGGGGAAGAAATTCATCGACAGTTTGGATGCGAATCCCATTCCAGCTCCAGTGCAAAACCTGTTGTGATTGTTTAGCGTGCGACCTGCAGGAAGCGTTCCTCGCGCGCGAGGGCGGCCAGCGACAGCGGCGTCCATTCCTGGCCTTCGGCATCGCGCAGGCCGCCGTCGGCGGGCGCCATGTCGGCCGCGTGGCGCAGGCCCACCACGCGCCCGACCAGCAGGGCGCACGGGAATCCGAGGCTCGGCGCGAACGTCACGAGGCGCGCGCCGGCGCCCGGCAGCGCGTTCGGCGCGCCATCCGGCTCGAGGTAGCGCGCCAGGTCGACGACGCCCAGCAGGCTGCCGCGGACGTTCGCGAGGCCGAGATACCACGGCTGCGTGAGCGGCACGGCGGCCAGCGGCGGCAGCGGCACGATCTCGCCGGCTTCGACGAGGTCCAGCAGGTAGCGCACGCCGCCGATCTCCACGCCCAGCTGGTGCGCGCGCGCGCCGCTGCTCGTGCGCGCGGCCTGCATGCGCTCGAGCAGCTGCTCCTGGTACTGGCGCAGGCGGGCGCGCCGTGCCGCGCCTTTCTGTGCGCCGGCGTCGCTGGCGTCCATGTCAGGCGCCGAGCGCTGCGATCGTGGCCAGCAGCCGGACCGGGTCGACCGGCTTGACGAAATAATCCTTCGCGCCCTGGCGCATGCCCCAGATGCGGTCCGTTTCCTGGTTCTTGCTGCTGCAGATGATGACGGGGACGGACGCCAGTTCCGGATCGCGCGCGATCGAGCGCGTCACCTGGAAGCCGTTCGCGCCGGGCATCACGACGTCCATCAGGATCAGCTCCGGACGGTCGGCGCGGATCTTGGCCAGCGCCTCCTCGCCGTTGTCGGCGGTCGTCACGGTGAAGCCGTTGCGCACGAGGATGTCGGTCAGGTAATAGCGTTCGGTCGGCGAATCGTCGACGATCAGGATTTTTTGTATGGCCACGGTGGGCTCCGCATCGTTGGGTTCAGGCGCTGCCGGCGCCGCCTTGCGCATGGTCGCGCACGGCCGCCAGCAGGCTGTCTTTGGAAAAAGGTTTGGTCAGGTAGGCGCTCGAGCCCACCATCGCGCCGCGCGCGCGGTCGAACAGGCCGTCCTTGGACGACAGCATGACGACCGGCGTGGCATGGAATTTCGCGCTCTTCTTGATCAGCGCGCAGGTCTGGTAGCCGTCGAGGCGCGGCATCAGGATGTCGCAGAACACCAGCGCGGGCTGGTGGTCGTTGATCTTGGCCAGCGCGTCGAAGCCGTCCTCGGCCAGCACCACCCGGTAGCCGGCCTGTGTCAGGAAAATCTCGGCGGACCGACGGATCGTGTTGCTGTCGTCGATCACCATGATCGTCAAGCCTGTCGGTTGCGTCGTCATATTCGTTTCACTTCAGCATGAACCCGCAAGATAGCATAGGGTCTGGGCCTTGTGCATGAAGTGTTGCAATGCGTCAACTCACCGACACGCGCTTCATTGAATGGATGACATGAAAGATTGGCGAGACGTCACCGCTAGTTAATCAAAGAGCAAACGAATCGGGCCGGATCGCGCTCAGATCGCGGTCATCTCGAAATCGTCCTTGCGCGCGCCGCATTCCGGGCACGTCCAGTTCATGGGCACGTCGGCCCAGCGGGTGCCGGGTGCAATGCCGTCGTCGGGGGCGCCGGCGGCTTCGTCGTAGACCCAGCCGCAGATCAGGCACATCCAGGTCTGATACACCTGTGTTTCAGTACTCACGTTCGATTCCTCTTTTCAGTTCAGTGTTAGCCTATCGGTCCCCATCAGATAAAATGGGGGGCGAGGTATCTTAATCTAACACGCTGTGCAAAACCAACAGTCTCCACTCATCCTCACGTTCGGCCCCTCCGATCCTGTCGGGGCGCTGGGCATCCAGTCCGACGTGACCGTCTTCGCCATGCATGGCTGCCACGCCCTGTCGGTCGTGACCGGCCTGCTCGTGGCCGATTCCGCGCGCGTCGACGACATCCAGCCCACCGACCATTCATTCGTCGTCGAACAGGCGCGCATGCTCCTCGAGGACATGCCGGTGTCCGCCATCAAGATCGGGACGATGGCCAGCCTGGAACAGATCGCCGCGATCGCGGAGATCGTGTCCGACTACGCCGACGTGCCGCTCGTGCTCGATCCGTTCACGTCCTCGCTGCCCGATTGCGGCACGCGCGACGACGACATGATGACGCTCATCCATCAACTGCTCGTGCCGCAGGCCAGCGTGCTCATGCTGTCGCAACCGGAACTGGCGCGCTTCGCCGACTGCTGGCGCGACCCGGCCAGCCTGGCCACCGTCGCCGAGGACGCGGCGGACCTGACCGGCATCGGCTGCGGCCACGTGCTCGTGACGGGCACCGGCGGCGGCGACGGCACCCGCTGCAACGAGCTGTACGACCCGGACGGCCTGGCCATCGCCCTGCCCTGGGCGCAACTGCTGCCCGGCCCGTTCGTCGGCGCCGGCAACACGCTGTCGGCCGCGCTGGCGGCACGCATGGCGCGCGGCGCCGGCGCCCAGGAGGCCCTGGCGGGCGCCCAGGACTACGTCACCGGCGCCCTCGTCAACGCCTGCCGCTTCGGCATGGGCCGGCTGATTCCGAACAATATCTTCCGCGCCCCCGGCGCGGCCTGCTAAATCCAAGAACACTATGACCGCAACCCCGAACACCACCTCCCGGAACGACATCCTGTTCGCCCGCGCCCAGCAGACCACGCCGGGCGGCGTGAACTCGCCCGTGCGCGCCTTCCGCTCCGTCGGCGGCACGCCGCGCTTCATCACCCGCGCCGAAGGGCCGTATTTCTGGGATGCGGACGGCAAGCGCTACATCGACTACATCGGCTCCTGGGGCCCGGCCATCGTCGGCCACACCCATCCGAAGGTCGTGAAAGCCGTGCAGGACGCGGCCGCGCGCGGCCTGTCGTTCGGCGCGCCGACCGAGGGCGAAATCGAGATCGCCGAGGAAATCTGCCGCCTCGTGCCGTCGATCGAGCAGGTGCGCCTCGTTTCGTCCGGCACGGAAGCGACGATGAGCGCGCTGCGCCTGGCGCGCGGCGCCACCGGTCGCGACAAGATCGTCAAGTTCGAAGGCTGCTACCACGGCCACGCCGATTCCCTGCTCGTCAAGGCCGGCTCGGGCCTGCTCACGTTCGGCAATCCGACGTCGGCCGGCGTGCCGGAAGACTTCGTCAAGCACACGCTCGTCCTCGACTACAACAACGTCCCGCAGCTGGAAGACGCGTTCCAGTCGATGGGCGACACCATCGCCTGCGTGATCGTGGAAGCCGTGGCCGGCAACATGAACCTGATCCGCGCGACGCCGGAATTCCTGCACCGCATGCGCGAACTGTGCACCGAATACGGCACGGTCCTGATCTTCGACGAGGTGATGTCGGGCTTCCGCGTCGGCCTCGGGGGCGCGCAGGGACTGTACGGCATCACGCCGGACCTGACGGCGCTGGGCAAGGTCATCGGCGGCGGCATGCCGGTCGCTGCCTTCGGCGGCCGCGCCGACCTGATGCAGAAGATGGCGCCGATCGGCCCCGTCTACCAGGCCGGCACGCTGTCCGGCAACCCGGTCGCCGTCGCCGCCGGCATGACGACCTTGCAACTGATCCAGGAACCGGGCTTCTACGAACACCTCACTGCGCAGACGGCGAAGCTGGTCGACGGCCTGTCCGCCGCCGCGCGGGAAGCGGGCATCGCGTTCTGCGCGGATGCCGTCGGCGGCATGTTCGGCATGTATTTCGCGGACGCAATCCCGTCCACCTACGGCCAGATGATGGCCGGCGACAAGGAGCGCTTCAACCGTTTCTTCCACGGCATGCTGGACGAGGGCGTGTACTTCGCCCCGGCCATGTTCGAGGCCGGCTTCGTGTCGGCGGCGCACGACGACGGCGTGATCAACGAAACCGTCGACGCGGCCCGCCGCGTGTTTGCCCGCATCGCGTAGGGTGGGCACCCCGTGCCCACGCGTGACGTTGGCGTCAAGTTGGCGTCAGGCTGGCGTCAAGTCGGCGTTACGCTCAATGTAGCGCACCCGGCGTTGCCGCCACGACGCACACGTCCGCGTGGGCACAGTGTGCCCACCCTACATCCGGCGCGGCCCTTCCGGCCGCGCGCCCGTTTTCATCGCGCCAGGCCCACATGCCGTTCAAGCTTTTCCGCCGCCTCACCGACAACGCCACCCTGAAATCGCTCGGCCCCGGCCTGATCACCGGCGCCGCGGACGACGATCCATCCGGCATCGCCACCTATTCGCAGGCCGGCGCCCAATTCGGCTTCAACACGCTGTGGACGCTCGTGCTGACCTACCCGTTCATGGTCGGTATCCAGCTCGTGTCGGCCCGCATCGGCCGCGTGACGGGGCGCGGGCTGGCGGCCAACATCCGGCGCGCGTATTCGCCCTGGCTGCTGTATGTGATCGTCGCCCTGCTGCTCGTCGCCAACGTGATCAACATCGCGGCCGACATCGCCGCGATGGGCGAGGCGCTGCGCCTCGTGACCGGCGCGGCGTCCGGCCAGCCGTACGCCCTCGGCTTCGGCGTGCTGTGCCTCGTGCTGCAGGTATTCATGCCGTACGCCACGTACGTGCGCTATCTGAAATGGCTGACGCTGGGCCTGCTGGCCTATGTCGCGACGGCGTTCGCCGTGCACATGCCCTGGACGGAAGTGTTCGCGCGCACCGTCTGGCCGCATTTCACGTTCACGAAGGATTCCGTCGCGCTCATCGTCGCCGTGTTCGGCACGACGATCAGTCCCTACCTGTTCTTCTGGCAAGCGTCGCAGGAAGTCGAGGAAATCCGCAACGACCACCACACGCGCGCCCTGCGCACGCGCCCGCGCGACGCCGCCGCCCAGCTCCGGCGCATCAAGGCCGACACGCTGATCGGCATGGGCTTTTCCAACATCGTCGCCTTCTTCATCATGCTGACGACGGCCGTCACGCTCGGCGCGCACGGCATCACGGACATCGAGTCCTCGAGCCAGGCGGCCGAGGCGCTGCGTCCGGTGGCGGGCGAATTCGCGTTCTTCGCATTTGCGCTGGGCATCATCGGCACGGGCATGCTCGCCGTGCCCGTACTGGCCGGCTCGGCCGCCTACGCCGTCACCGAGAGCTTCCGCTGGCGCAACGGCATGGATCTGAAAGTCGTGGAGGCGCGCGAGTTCTACGGCCTCATCGCCCTCGCGACCCTGGGCGGCGTGCTGCTCGACTTTGCCCCGATCCACCCGATCGAGGCGCTCGTGCTGTCGGCGCAGATCAACGGCGTCATCGCCGTGCCGATCATGGCCGTCATGATGCTGCTTGCGCATAACCGCAAGATCATGGGCAGCTACACCCTGTCGACGCGCCACACCGTCATCGGCTGGGCCGGCGTGGCGATCATGCTGGTGGCGGTGGTCGCGATGTTCGCGACGCTGTGATCCCCCACGCGTGGGGCTGCACCTGCGCGGCCCCGCGGCATACGATGCGCTCCTCAATGCACACACCGTTCAGGAGCCGCATCATGCAAACCACGACCGTTTCTTCCCTCCCGCAACCGCAGTTCTCGCGCGCCGGCATCATCTGGCTCAAGCTGGCCGTCGTCTACCTCATCGTCGGCATTTCGCTCGGCATCGCGATGGGCGCCAGCCAGAATTTCACGCTGCGTCCCGTCCACGCCCACATCAACCTGCTGGGCTGGACGACGATGGCGCTGGCCGGCCTGATCTACAGCGTGTTTCCCAAGGCCGGCGAGAGCCGCCTGGCGCGGCTGCATTTCTGGCTGCTGAACCTGGCGCTGCCCGTCATGATGGGCGCGCTCTCCATGCTGCTGTTCGGCCACGTCGGCATCGCCCCGCTGCTCGCGGTCTCGGAAATCATCGCCGCGCTGGCCATCGTCGCGTTCGCGGCGAATCTGTTCCTGAACCTGAAGCAGTGAGGCTGCCCTCTGCGGTTATACTTGCCCGGATAATAAAACCGGAAGAGGCACGACGCATGGCTGTTCATCCCGCTCGATTGTCCTGTGCCGCGCTGGCCGCGGCGGGTCTGTTCGCCGTCGCGTCGCCTTCGACCGGGGCGCCGGACCGCGCCGCATCGGTCAACCCGCCAGGAACCAGCATGGAAAAGAAAACCGTCCCGCTCGACACCATCACGCGCCAGGAGCAGGCGCTGCAATTCACGTCCTTCGACAACGACGCGGCGCTCGCGATCGGCAATAAAATCGTCGAGATGGCCAAGGCGGACAAGGTCGCCGTCACGATCGACGTCAGCGTCAACCGCAATCCGCTGTTTTTCCACGCGATGGCGGGCACGAGCCCGAACAACGCCGACTGGATCCGCCGCAAGAGCAACCTCGTGAACCGCACGGGCCACGCTTCGTTCTGGGTGCACACGCGAGCCGTCGAGCGCGGCCAGGACTTCGACAACCTGCCGACGTTCGACAGCAAGGACTACGCGGCCCACGGCGGCTCGTTCCCGATCGTCGTCAAGGGCACGGGGCAGATCGGCACGATCACCGTGTCCGGCCTTGCGGGCGTGGACGACCACGCGATGGTCGTGCGCGCGCTCAAGTGGTATCTGAAGGCGGACGACGTGCCGCTCTGATTATTTGAGCCAGCCGCGGTGGCGGAAGTAGAGGAAAGGCGCGATCGCGCTGACGACCATCAGGCCCAGCGACCAGCCATAGCCGAAGTGCCAGTGCAGCTCCGGCAGGAATTCGAAATTCATGCCGTAGATGCTGGCGATCAGCGTCGGCGGCAGGAAGGCGACCGAGGCCACCGAGAAGATCTTGATGATCTTGTTCTGGTTGATGTTGATGAAGCCGACGGTGGCGTCCATCAGGAAGTTGATCTTGTCGAAAAGGAATGAGGTGTGGCCGTCCAGCGATTCGATGTCGCGCAGGATCTGGCGCGCCTCTTCGAACTGGTCCGTATTCAGCAGGCGGCCGCGCATCAGGAAGCTGACCGCGCGGCGCGTGTCCATCATGTTGCGGCGGATGCGGCCGTTCAAGTCTTCCTCGTGGGCGATCGCATTCAGCGCGGAGGCCGCGTCCTGGTCGGTGAATTCCTTCTGCAGCACGCGCTGGCTGACGTTTTCCAGGCTTTCGTAGATGCCTTCCAGCGCGTCGGCAGAGTACTCGGCGTCGGTCGCGTACAGGTCCAGCAGCACGTCCATGTAATCCTCGATCGAGCCGGGACGCGAGCGCGCGCGCAGGCGCACGAGGCGGAACACGGGCAGGTCGTCCGTGTGGACCGAGAACAGGATTTTCTTGGCGAGGATGAACGCGACCGTCACGATGCGCGACGGGCCGTCCTCTTCCTCGCGCAGGAAATCGGTGCGCAGGTGCAGGTCGCCGTTTTCCGCCTCGTAGTAGCGGGCCGAGGCCTCGATGTCCTGGACTTCGTCCTCGCCGGGCAGGATCACGTCATAGGTCGCCTTGACCAGCGCGCGTTCCTCGTCCGTGGGGTCGGTCAGGTCGACCCAGACGGCAGGCGCGTTCTCCAGATCGGCCCGCGACGCGACGGGCACCTGGTTCAGTCGGCCATTTTGTAGGACAAATACGTTGATCATGCGCTGCTTTCTCGGCCGGATTCGGAAACAGCGCAAGTGTACCTGCAAGCCCTGAGGCCGGCCAGCCCAAACACCGGGGTCAGAGCCCGGTTTTAGGAAATAGCCGTTGAGAACATCGAATTGAGGCCGGGCCAACGCCGCCGCGCCTCATCAGCTTGCACTTGGCCTCACGAGGTTGCACTTGGTATCTTGCCAAAAATCGGGCTCTGACCCCGGTTCGTGCTGACCCCGGTTCGTGCCCCGGTTCAGGGGAGCTCGGCGGCGTTCATGCGGCGCTGGATGACGGCGGTGCGGCGCGCCAGGTAGTTGGTGTCGCGGTGGCGGTCGTAGAAGCGCGGGTTCGGCAGCATCACGGCCAGGCGCGCGCCCTGGGCCGGGTTCAGGTTCGCGGCCGACGTGTGGAAGTAGTGGCGCGCCGCGGCTTCGGCGCCGAACACGCCGCGGCCGAATTCGACCACGTTCAGGTAGATTTCCAGGATGCGTTCCTTGTCCATCACCGCTTCCAGCATGTAGGCGATGACGAGTTCCTGGCCCTTGCGCAGGTAGTTGCGCGAGCCGGACAGGAACAGGTTCTTGGCCAGCTGCTGGGTGATCGTCGAGCCGCCGCCCACGACCTTGTGCTTCTTGTTGTTGCGCTCGTACGCCCGTTCCAGCGCGTCCCAGTCGACGCCGTCGTGGTCGATGAAATTGGCGTCCTCGGAGGCGATCACGGCGCGTTTGAGGTTGTTCGAGATGCGCGCGTAAGGCACCCACACCCGTTCCAGCTTCGCGTTCGGGTTCTGCTCGCGCAGCGCCGCCAGCTGCTGGCGCATCATGCTCGTGGACGACGGGTTGAACTGCGTCCACCAGCACACCATCGCAAAGAAATACAGCTGCAGCAGGACGACGAACAGCAGCGGACCGAGGATGATCCATTTCAGCCAGCGCCGGCCGCCGGCCTTCGTGCGCACGAGCGCGGCCGCCTTGAGCGTGCCGATGCCGCTCATAGCCGCTCGCGCATGCGGGCCAGCACAGCCTTCGTCGACGGCCGAACGTTGCGCCAGATCCTGAAAGCTTCGGCGGCTTGTTCGACCAACATACCGAGGCCGTCGCGCGGAATAGCGCCATGCTTCGAGGCAAACGCCATGAACGGGCTCGGCGTCTTCCCATACATCATGTCCAGCGCCAGCGTTCCGGGCTGGAAGGCCCTCGCCGGCACCGGCGGCATGGTGGCGGACAGGCTCGACGACGTGGCGTTGACGACGACGTCGAACGGCTCCTCGATGTCATCGAACCCACGTGCGCGCAACTGGCCGCGCCGCTCGACCTGGCGCGAAAAATGATCGACGAGCGCATCGGCCGTCGCGCGCGTGCGGTTGGCAATGACGATCGCTTCCGGCTGCTCGCGCAGGAACGGCAGGATCACGCCGCGCGCCGCCCCGCCCGCGCCCAGCAGCAGGATGCGCTTGCCGCCCAGGGGCACGCCGGCGTTCTGCACGATGTCGGCCACGAGGCCCGGACCGTCCGTGTTGTCGCCGACGATCTCGCCGTTGTCGAAGCGCAGCGTGTTGACGGCGCCGGCCAGGCGCGCCCGCTCTTCCAGCCGGGTGGCCAGCGCGGCCGCTTCCAGCTTGAACGGGACCGTCACGTTGGCACCGCGATACCCTTGCGCGACGAGGTCGCGGACCGTATCGGCAAAGCCGTCGAGCGGCGCCAGGCAGCGCCCGTACGAGATGTCGTGGCCGGTCGCGGCCGCGAAGGCGGCGTGGATGTCCGGCGACTTGCTGTGGGCGATCGGGTTACCGATCACGCAATATTTATCGCTCATTCAATCTCCTGCATTCAGTCTGCCGTCAGCCATCAGCCGCCCCCGCGCAATTCCGCCTGCAGTTTTTCCTCGCGCGTGAATTTGAAGCGGGTGACGACGATCCACAAATCGTCCTTGTCGGTCGAGCGCATATTGGCCGGGAATTTGCCGAACGGCGCCGCCCGGCGCACGATGGACAGCGCGGCCTTGTCCAGCGCCGGGTTGCCGGAACTGCGTTCGATGCGCGGTCCGCCTTCCTTTTCGTAGAGGGTACCGTCCTGGAAGATCGGGATGTAGACGACCAGTTCGCCGTACAGCTTCTTCCCGTCCTGCTGCGGGAAGTTCAGCGTGCCGACCTCCTCCACGCGCTTCTGCATCGCCTTGTAATACATGGCGTAGCCGACTTCGCGCGTGCTGGGGCTGATGAACGTCTTCTTGGGGCGCTTGTTCTCGTCGGCGATGCGCTGGGTGATCTCGGCCGTCATGCGCGCGATGGCCCGGGTGGAATCGAGGGTGTCGGCGCCCGTGCGGCTGGGGTCCGGTTTGTCCTGTTCGGCCAGGGGCGCGCGGTTGAACTGCGACTGGCGCATCTTCGTCAGGACGCTTTTCTGCTGCAGTTCCAGGTCGGCGATGCGGCGCTGCAGCGCCTTGATGCTGTCGCCGTTCTCGATCTTGCGCAGGTCCGGCAGGGGCGACTGGGCGCGGCCGGCATCGGCATTGCCGCCGCCGTCCAGGTTGGCCTGCGCCAGCGCGTCGGCCTTGACGGGCGCGCGCGCATGCTTGGCGTTGACCAGGATGACCTCCAGGCCCGGATCGGCCGGCCGCAGCCGGAACGCATCCGGCGCGGCGAAGCGGATCGCCAGCAGGGCGGCGTGCGCCAGCACCGAACAGGCGATGGCGATCATCAGGGGACGGTTGTGTCGGAGGGTCTTCACGCGCTGCAGGGTGGGACGGTTGGGATCACGGAACTGCCCATTCTACCGTGCAGGCCAGGCGTGTGCGAGCCTTTAACGTCGGGTGGGCACCCTGTGCCCACCAAATGGCATCATGCCTGCTCGCCCG
>NZ_LMCY01000018.1:110831-124341 GCF_001425685.1 Massilia sp. Root335
CGTCTCCGGATCGGTGACGGCCACGGCGCCTTCGGCCTCGGCCGCTTCCGCCGCCGCGGCCGCGGCTTCGCCCGTGTCCTCTTCCTCGTCCAGCCCCAGCTCCGCGGCCGCTTCGGGCGCCACGGCGGCCACCTCGAGCAGGCGCGCCTCCAGCGCCAGGTCGACCTCGTCCCAGCGCACGATGTCCAGGCGGACCTGGGCGCCGCGCGCGGCCTGCGGCATGCCCGGCAGGCGGATCACGAGCGGGATCTCGACCAGGCGCAGCACCTCGTCCTTCAAGACGACGGCATCGACCTGCCTGGCGTTTTCCTGCGCCAGCCAGCGCAGGCACCAGTAACGCTCCATGTTCTGCTGGAAGTCGTTGTAGGCCGAGTACGCGGCGTCGAAGGCGGAGACGATCGAGAACAGGGTCGCGTCGCGGTGCTTGAACGGGGCGACGAGCGGCGCCGTCACGCCGTTGCTGGCGCAGGCGAGGATCTGCCACTGGTTCACGAGGTCGGTGTAGCGGCGCAGCGGCGACGTCGACCACGCATACTGATCGACGCCGAGGCCCTGGTGCGGCGCCGCGTGCGTGACCATGCGCACCTGCATCTTGGCGGCCCAGCCGCCGGCGCCCGGCCCCTGCGAGCGGTAGATGCCCGGCACGCCGCAGTCGTGCAGCAGCTTGCCCCACGTGCTGTTGGCGAAGATCATCAGCTCGGCCACGATCTTGTCCAGCGGTGCGCCGCGCTTGCGGCGCACGATCGTCACGACGTCGTCCTCGACATAGAAATTGAAGTCGACGCGGTTGGCCTGCTCCGGCTTCAGGCCGAAATCCTCGCGCTTCTTCATGCGGCCCGCTTCCAGCTGCAGCGCCCATTGCCACAGCAGGCCCAGTTCGGTCTTGTGCGGGTAGTCGCCCTCGCCGCTGTTCAGCGTGTCCTCGTTGACGACGTCATCGAGGTCGTTGTGGCGCAGGTTGTTCTTGATGGGCACGCGCTCGGCGCGCGTCGTCGTCGAGATCACGGACCACGTGGCCGGGTCCAGCACGGCGTACAGCGACAGCGCCGGGCAGTCGGTGCCCTCGGCCAGCGTGTAGGCCTCGACGACCTCGTCCGGCAACATCGTGATCTTGTCGCCCGGCATATACACGGTCGACATGCGTGCGCGGGCGATCTTGTCGATGGCGTCGTCCGGACGGATGCCCAGGCCCGGCGCGGCGATGTGGATGCCGACGCGGACCGTGCCGTCGGCCAGCGTCTCGACGGAGAACGCGTCGTCGATCTCGGTCGTCGTCACGTCGTCGATGGAGAACGCGGCCACGTTCGCGAGCGGCAGGTCGCCGGTCGGCGCCGGCACGGCCACGGGCGGGAAGCCGGCGCCGCGCGGGAAGTGTTCGAACAGGAAGCGCCCCATATGCAGCTCTTTCGCCGACGCGATGCCGCCCGTGGACAGCATCAGGCGCGGCGCCGTCGTCTGCAATTCGTCGGCGGCCGTCTCGAGGGCCTTGTATTCGATGCTGTTCTTGTCCGGCTTGAACAGCAGTTGCTGGACGAGCGGCTGCATCGCCTCCGGCAGCGTGCCGGCCTTGAGTTCCTCGACATACGCGGCCTGGACGATGGCCTGCTGTTTCTTCTTTTCGATGCCGGCCAGTGCGGCGCGCAGCGATTGTTCCGGCGCCGCCTTGTAGCGGCCGCGGCCCTTCTTGTAGAAATAGATGGGCGAGCCGTGCAGGGCCAGCACGAGGCCGGCCGCTTCGAACGGCACCGGAGAATGACCGAAGTATTCCGCGCCCAGTTCCGCGAACCCGAACTCTTCCTGGCCCGCGACTTCCCACAGGAATTCCAGGTCGACGTCCGCCGCGACGGCCTTCGCCTGTTCCAGCAGGGTGGCGGGATCGGGCTTGTCGAACTGCAGCAGCACGTCGCGCGCCTTGACCTTGGTACGCTTCCCGCTCGGCATTTCGACCTGGTAAGCCTCGCCCGCCTGCGACAGCACGGTGCCGACCTTGAAATCGCCGGATTCTTCGAAAAATAAGTTCATGTTTATTTCGTATTCATATTGGTTGCGGTCGCTACAAGATCCAGCACCGAGGGCAGGAACACCTCGGTGACCAGCAGCAGGCCCTGGCGGCGGCGATATACGCAACGCCGCGCAAAAAAAGTCATGTCCGTCGGACCAACCGAAGTCTCGCGCGCCGGGCCATCGTGGCCGAGCGCGTCACGCACGCGGGCCAGCAGCGGATGGCCAGGACGCAGCCGCGCGAATTCGAGCGCGCCGCGCGTTACCCTCGGATCGTAGAACAGCGTGGTGCCGAGCGAACGCTCGCCCAGCGCCGAAAACAATGGCCAGTCGCTCGCGCTGGCGCTCATCGGCACGACGGTGTGGCCGTACACGACCGGCCGGCCGTCGCAGCGCAGCAGCACTTCGCGCTCCCACACGCGCTGGGGCCGCGCCAGGCCGATGGCGCCGGCCTCGTCCGCCAGGCAGACGTTGCCCGCCTGGCGCAGTTTCTGTACGCGAAAATGTTGGCTGTGCGCGATCAGGCGCGCCGTCAGCGAGCCCGGCGTCGTCAGCCAGTCGCGCATGGCGGCCGGCGCGTGCACGCCGTCCGGATGCGCCAGCCAGCGGGCCTGGCGCCGCGATCCCGGCCTCACCTTGCCGGGTCCGATCCGGCGCCGCCTTGCAGATTATCCGTCAGGCAGAACGCCAGCACCTCGTCGACATACTGCTCGAATTCCGGCACCGCGTGGTCGCTGCCCTCGATGACGTGCTGGTGCGCACCCGCGTAATGCGCAACCATGTCGCGGTAGTCCAACACCTCGTCGCCGGTCGCGGCCAGCAGGAAATAGCGCTCCGGCCTCGTGATGGTGCCGACCTTCAATGCGGCCAGCTCGTCGATATAGTCCCGCTTGAACTCGAACGGCTCGCCGGTGTGCCATTCGGTCGTGATGCCGACGTGCTTGTCGAGGTCCTTCAACGGGTCGACGGCTGGATTGATCAGCGCGGCGCGGCAGCCGAAGCGTTCGGCCAGCCAGGTGGCGTAAAAGCCGCCCAGCGAGGAACCGATGATCGCCAGCGCATTGTCCCCTTTTGCCGCGTAACGCTCGACCAGCGTGAGCACGAGGTCCATCGCGGCCCTGGGCGACGGCGGCAGTTGCGGGCAGATCAGGTCGCCCGCGCGGCCGGCCGCTTCCATCCGCTGCTGCACGACGCGCGCCTTGAACGAGCGCGGCGACGAACGGAAGCCGTGCAGGTAAAGAAGATGCGGTGTGATGCCGCTCATGCTGCCAGCGCCTCCAGCAGCTTCTGGTGGACGCCGCCGAAGCCGCCATTGCTCATCACCAGGATGTGGTCGCCCGGCTGCGCGGCCTGGACGACCGCCTGCACCAGGTAGTCGAGCTGGTCGAAGCTGTGCGCGTTGGCGCCCAGCGGTTTCAACGCGTCGGCCAGCGACCAGCCCAACGCCTGCTGGCTGCCGAAGCCGAACACGAGGTCGGCATCCTTGAGGCTGCCCGGCAGCGCATCTTTCATGGCCCCCAGTTTCATCGTGTTCGAACGCGGTTCCAGCACGGCGAGGATGCGGGCGCCGCTTTTATCCCCTGCGCCGATCTTCTGGCGCAGGCCGCCAATAGTCGTCGCGATGGCCGTCGGATGGTGCGCGAAGTCGTCGTACACGGTCACGCCCTTGACCTTGCCGCGGACTTCCATGCGCCGCTTGACGCTCTGGAAGCGCGCCAGCGAATCGATCGCCTGCGCGGGCGGGACGCCGACGTGGCGCGCGGCAGCGATGGCGGCCAGCGCGTTGCTGCGGTTGTGGTGGCCGGTCAGGTCCCAGTGGACGGTGCCCTGGTGCTGTCCGCCGAACAGGACGTCGAAGCTGGAGCCGCCCGGATGCTCGACGAGGCTCCAGTCGACGCCCCCGGAGCTGCCGAAGCTTTCCTTCTCGCTCCAGCAGCCGCGCTTCAGGACGCGCGCCAGCGACGCTTCGTCGCCGTTGACGACGATGCGGCCGACGCCGGGCACCGTGCGCACGAGGTGGTGGAATTGCGTCTCGATGGCGCCGATATCGGGGAAGATGTCGGCGTGATCGTATTCCAGGTTGTTCAGCACGGCCGTCTTCGCGTGGTAGTGCACGAATTTCGAGCGCTTGTCGAAGAAGGCGGTGTCGTACTCGTCCGCCTCGATGACGAAGAAATCCGAATCCGTCTCGCCGGACAGGCGCGCCGACACGCCGAAGTTCAGCGGCACGCCGCCGATCAGGAAGCCCGGCGAATACCCGGCATCTTCCAGGATCCACGCCAGCATCGACGACGTCGTCGTCTTGCCGTGCGTCCCCGCGACGGCGAGCACCCATTTATTACGAAGAATATGGTCGCCGATCCATTGCGGGCCAGACACGTACGGCAAGCCGCGGTTCAGGATTTCCTCGACGAGCGGATTCCCGCGCGTCATCACGTTGCCGACGACGTACAGGTCCGGGTTCAGGTTCACCTGCTCGGGCCCGTAACCCTGGATCAGTTCGATGCCCTGGGCTTCGAGCTGGGTGCTCATCGGAGGATAGACGTTGGCGTCGCACCCGGTGACGCGGTGGCCGGCTTCTTTGGCCAGCACCGCGAGGCCGCCCATGAAGGTGCCGCAGATGCCGAGGATATGGATGTGCATGACGTGCCGAATGAGAGATCGGTTAATGGCGAATACGCGATTCTACCCGACGCGATGCCATTTTCCTTTCAAGAGTATGATCTCGAACATGATGCCCAATTCAAATGACGACCTCCAACAGGTGCGTGCACGCATCGCCGCGACGGCCGCCCGCTTGATCGCCCAGGACGGGGCGGACTACTCCACGGCAAAGACGAAGGCGGCACGCCAGGTGCTCGGCGTGGATCGGCCTTCTCCGAATTATTTGCCGGACAATATACAGGTCGAGGACGAGGTACGCCGCTACCAGACCCTGTTCCATGGCCCCGCCCAGGCCGCGCGCGTCAGGCATATGCGCAGCGCGGCCCTCGAAGTGATGGAACAGCTGGCCGAGTTCCGCCCCTATCTCACGGGTGCCGTGCTGAACGGGACGGCGGGCGAACATGACGTCATCCACCTGCAATTATTTGCCGACAGCGCCAAGGAAGTCGAAATCTGGCTCCTGAACCGCAACGTCAATATCGAGATCTCGGAAACGCCCCACTTCAAGGGCGGCCGCCACGACCCGGTGGAAACGGTCAGTTTTACGTGGCAAACAGAGATGGTGCACGCCGAGTTATATGAGATGAACGACCTGCGGGGCGCATTGAAGCCCCGCGCCGACGGCCGCCTGCAGCGCGCCGATGCCGCCACCGTGCGCGCCCTGATGACCAACGACTCCCTCGAACAAGATGAATAAAAAACACCTGGCCGGCTATGTGATCCTGGCCACCGCCTTCACCGTGCTGGGCGCCATCGCCGGCGTCAAGCAGGACGCCAAGGGCCCGCTGACGACGACGTATGCGCCGACGGACGGCCGCCCGCACACGGCCGTGACGAATTTGTATGCATCGTCGCTGAACGACCTCGCCGGCAAGCCGCAGCCGCTCGGCCAGTGGAAGGGCAAGCCGCTGCTCGTCAACTTCTGGGCATCGTGGTGCGCGCCATGCGTGTCGGAGATGCCGGAACTGTCCGCACTGGCGGCCAAGGACGGCGGCAAGCATTTCAATGTCATCGGCATCGGCATCGATTCGCCCACGAACCTCGCCGAGTTTGCCCGTAAAATCAAGATTGCCTACCCATTGTACGTAGGCGGCATGGGCGGCACCGACCTCGCGCGCGATCTCGGCAACGCCAACGGCGGACTGCCATTTACCGTGCTGATCGGCGCAGATGGGCAGGTCCGCAAGACTTACCTGGGCCGCCTCAAGTTCGATCAGGTGCGCGCCGACCTCGCCAAGCTGTAGGCCGCGGCCGGCGCCCTGTGAACGGTCGTGCACTTATTTTCCGACTTCTTTTTATCGCTTGCCAATACGTAACGTTGGCGGCAAAATGCCTGTCTTTCGGGCAAACAGACGGTTCAACATGGCGAAAAAGCTACTGCTGCTCAATGGCCCCAACCTGAATTTGCTGGGGACACGTGAGCCTGCGGTGTACGGCGCGGCGACGCTGGCCGACATCGAGCAGGCCGCCACCGCCCAGGCCGAAGCGGCCGGGGCGGAGATCGCCTGCTTCCAGAGCAACCATGAAGGCGCGCTGATCGACCGTATCCACGCTGCCCGTCAGGAAGGCGTCGATGCGATCGTCATCAACCCGGGCGGACTGACCCATACCAGCGTCGCACTGCGCGATGCGCTGGCGGGGGTCGATATTCCGTTCGTTGAAGTGCACATCTCTAATATTTACAAGCGCGAGGAATTCCGGCACCACTCGTTTTTGTCGGCGATCGCGCTCGGCACGATCTGCGGACTGGGAACTGATGGATATCGCTTTGCCATCGACTTCGCGCTGAAACAGCGTTAATCTACGTCAACTTCACGCATTCCGCGCGTAAGTGCGTACCACCCGACGCGCCGTATGCTCTTAAACAAATAATTCCAAGGGGTTTCACATGGATCTAAGAAAACTCAAGACACTGATCGACCTCGTCGCCGAGTCGGATATCGCCGAACTCGAAGTGACCGAAGGTGAAAGCAAGGTCCGCATCGTCAAGTCCTCGGCAATCCCGCAGAATCAGATGGTCATGATGCCGCAGCAGGGCGTCCAGCAATACTCGACGCCGGCCATGCAGGCACCGGCCGCCGCGCCCGCCGCGGCACCGGCCGCACCTGCCGAACCGACCGGCCACGTCGTCAAGTCGCCGATGGTCGGCACCTTCTATCGTTCCTCGGCGCCGGGCGCCCCGGCGTTCGTCGAAGTCGGTTCGACCGTGAAGGAAGGCGAAACCCTGTGCATCATCGAAGCGATGAAGCTCCTGAATGAAATCGATGCCGACGCCTCCGGCACCATCACCAAGATCCTGGTGGAAAACGGTCAGCCCGTCGAATTCGGCCAGCCGCTGTTCGTGATCGGCTGATGTCTCCCGGCGCGGTCGTTCGACCGCGCCCTCCCGGCATGCCGCCGGCACTCAAAGAAACACCGAACTTACCATGTTTGAAAAAATTCTTATCGCCAACCGTGGTGAAATCGCGTTGCGTATCCAGCGCGCCTGCCGCGAAATGGGCATCAAAACGGTCGTCGTGCACTCCGAGGCGGACAAGGACGCCAAGTACGTGAAGCTGGCCGACGAGTCCGTTTGTATCGGCCCGGCGCCGTCGGCGCAGAGCTACCTGAGCATGCCGGCGATCATCAGCGCGGCCGAAGTCACGGACGCCGAGGCGATCCACCCGGGCTACGGCTTCCTGTCCGAGAACGCCGATTTCGCGGAACGCGTCGAGAAATCGGGCTTCGTGTTCATCGGCCCGCGTCCGGAATCGATCCGCATCATGGGTGACAAGGTCGCGGCCAAGCAGGCCATGATCCGCGCCGGCGTGCCCTGCGTGCCCGGTTCGGATGGCGCGCTGCCCGACGATCCCAAAGAGATCATCCAGACCGCGCGCCGCGTCGGCTACCCGGTCATCATCAAGGCCGCCGGCGGCGGCGGCGGTCGCGGCATGCGCGTCGTGCACACGGAAGCCGCGCTGCTGAACGCCGTCGCGATGACCAAGGCCGAGGCCGGCAGCGCGTTCGGCAATCCGGAAGTCTATATGGAGAAATACCTGGAGAATCCGCGCCACGTGGAAATCCAGATTCTCGCCGACGAGCACAAGCAAGCCGTCTGGCTGGGCGAGCGCGACTGCTCGATGCAGCGCCGCCACCAGAAGGTGATCGAGGAAGCGCCGGCGCCGGGCATCCCGCGCAAGCTGATCGAGAAGATCGGCGACCGCTGCGCCGAAGCCTGCCGCAAGATCGGCTACCGCGGCGCCGGCACGTTCGAATTCCTGTACGAAAACGGCGAGTTCTACTTCATCGAGATGAACACCCGCGTGCAGGTCGAACACCCGGTCACCGAAATGATCACCGGCATCGACATCGTCCAGGAACAGATCCGCATCGCCTGCGGCGAAAAGCTGCGCTTCCGCCAGCGCGACATCATGCTGTCGGGCCACGCGATCGAGTGCCGCATCAACGCGGAAGACCCGTTCAAGTTCACGCCGTCGCCGGGCCGCATCACGGGCTGGCATCCGCCGGGCGGCCCCGGCATCCGCGTCGATTCGCACGCGTACGCCGGCTACTACGTCCCGCCGAACTACGATTCGATGGTCGGTAAGGTGATTGCCTACGGCGCCACCCGCGACCAGGCGATCCGCCGCATGCAGATCGCGTTGTCGGAAATGGTGGTCGAGGGTATCCTGACCAACATCCCGCTGCATCGCGAACTGATGGTCGACGCCCGCTTCATCGAAGGCGGCACCAACATCCACTACCTGGAGCAGAAGCTGGCCCACAAGCCGGACCTGCCGAAGGATGGCGCGATCGGCGCCAAGTCCGAAGCCGCTGATCCGAAGGCCGAACAATGAGTTGGACCGAAGTCATCATCGAGATCGCACGCGAGCACGCCGAAGGGCTGTCCGATGCCCTGATGGAAGCGGGCGCGCTGTCGGTCTCGGTGGAAGATGCGGACGAAGGCACGGCAGACGAAAAGCCCCTGTTCGGCGAGCCGGGCATGGTGCCCGAGCAGGCCGCCTGGGACCACAGCCGCGTCGTCGCGCTGACGGACGAGGATGCCGACCAGGCCGCGATCGTGCTCGAAGCCGCCACCGCCATCGGCCTGCAAAACGCGCCCACGTTCACGACCCGCAAGGTCGCGGATGCCGACTGGGTGCGCCTCACGCAATCGCAGTTCGAGCCTATCCACATCGGCAAGAACATCTGGGTCGTGCCGAGCTGGCATGAAGCGCCGGACCCGGACGCGCTGATCCTGGAAGTCGATCCCGGCCTCGCGTTCGGCACGGGCAGCCATCCGACCACGCGCCTGTGCATGGAATGGCTGGAAGCGCATCCGGCACCCGGCAAATCGGTGCTGGACTACGGCTGCGGCTCCGGCATCCTGGCGATGGTCGCCAAAAAGCTCGGCGCACAGGACGTCACCGGCGTCGACATCGACGAGCAGGCCATCGAATCGGCCCGGCTGAACGCCGAACGCAACCGCTGCGAGATCGACTTCCACGTGCCGGACGACTTCGTCGCGTCGAAGCACGGCGACGAACGTTTCGACATCGTCGTCGCGAACATCCTGTCGAGCCCATTGAAACTGATGGCGCCGATGCTCTCGGGCCGCGTGGCCGACGGCGGTTCGCTGATCCTGTCGGGCGTGCTCGCGCGCCAGGCCGATGAAGTGGCCGCCGCGTACGCACCTTTCATCAAGCTGGGCGTCTGGGCCGAGTTGGACGGCTGGGTCGCCCTTCACGGGCAGCTCGGCGCGGCGAAAGCACCGGAGCCCCGCGCTGCCATCGGCGACAGCAAATAAGGCATGGCGCTCGCCACCCAGTGCCCGCATTGCCACACCACGTTCCGCGTCGCCGCGGACCAGCTCAAGCTCCGCGGCGGCATCGTCCGCTGCGGTGCCTGCCAGCGCATCTTTGACGGCAACGCCCACCTGATCGACCTGGACAAGCCGGCAGCCCCCGCGGCCGCCGACACCCCGTCCACACCACCGGACGCCGATTACGACGCGCTGCCGGTCTACACCCTCGACTTCGGCCACACCTTCGATCCGCTCGGCATCCTGCCCAAGGGGGAGGCGCCGGACGAGGCGCATCCGCCCGCTCCCGCCGGCGCCGCGCCGCGCGCGCACGTGTGGCGCACGGGCGGCGCGTCCGCGCCCGCACGCGAGGCCGAGGAAGCGCAAGCGGAGCCGGCAAACGAGACGCCCGCTGCGCACCTGGACGTTGCGGCAGCCGATGTTGCGGCAGCCGATGCTGCGGCAGCCGATGCTGCGGCAGATGCTGCGGCAGCCGATGCCGCGGCGGCTGAGGCCCTGGCAGCGGCCCAGGAACCCGCCGCGCCACCACCACCCGCCGCCGCGTATGCCCCCGCCGGACGCGTCGAACCGCGCCTGGAACCGGTCTTCCGTGAGGCGCCCGATATGCCCCCCGCCGCCGAACCGCCCGCGGACGCCGCCATGGCGCCGCGCACGGATGCGGATGCGGATGCGGAACCGGTGCCGGCCAGCGCCTACGCGCCCGCCGGCCGCGCCGAACCGAGCTTCGGGCTACCGGTCGACGAGGAGATCGTCGCCCAGCCGCTGCCTGACTACGAGCCCGAGCCCGAGCCCGAGCCGGAGCCGGAACCGGAACCGGAACCAGCGCCGCAGCCCGAGCCGACGCCGGCGCCTGCCGAGGCGCCCGTGCCGACGTCCCCCGCGCCCTCCGCCGACGACATCCCGCCCGCCTTTCTACCCTTGCGCGCGTCGGCCGGGAGCGAACCGTCCACGCCGGCGCCGGCCATGATCCCGCCCGTTCAGCCTGTGCGCAGCAAGGCCGCCCGCGCGTCCGAGGCGCGCGCGCGCCGCTCCAAGCTGACGCCGACGAAGATCGAACCGCCGAAGCTGCGCCTGGCGCCCGACGCCGACGCCGACGAGCCGGAATTCGTCAAGCGCAGCCGCCGCCAGGAACGCATGGGCCGCACGCGGCGCATGCTGATGGCCCTGGGCGCCGTCGTGTTGCTGGTCGCGCTCGCGGCCCAGACGGTGCTGGGTTTCCGCAACGTGCTGGCGGCGCAGCATCCAGCCATGAAGCCGGCCCTGGCGGCCGCCTGCGCCGTGCTGGGCTGCCGCGTCGAATTGCCGGCCCTGGCCGAGAACCTCGTCATCGAGACGGGCGAGCTGACCACGCTGGGGCCGGGCACTTACGCGCTCAATACGCTGTTGCGCAACCAGGGTAACCTCGTGCTGGCGTGGCCCAGCATCGAGCTCGAACTGACCGACGCCAACGACAAGCCGGTGCTGCGCCGGGTCCTGGCGCCCGCCGACTATCTGCCGCACGGTACGCCGGCGGCGAGCGGTTTCGGCCCGCATACGGAGCAGCCGGTGGCGCTGCATTTCACGCTGGCCGGCCTGCAGCCGTCCGGCTATCACACTTTCGTTTTCTATCCTTGAGGCTTCCAATGACCAAGACCTCGCTGATCTGCGGCTCGATCGCCTTCGACAAGATCATGCAATACCACGGCCGTTTCGGCGAAACCCTGCTGGCCGACCAGCTGCACCGCGTGAACGTCTCGTTCCTCGTGCCGACGCTGCGCACGGAATACGGCGGCTGCGCCGTCAACATCGCCTACAACCTCAAACTGCTGGGCGGCGAACCGCTCATCATGGGCACCATCGGCCAGGACGGCGGCGAGTACATCGACCGCATGGAGCAGCAGGGCCTGGCCACCAACGCGATCCGCACCATCGGCCACGCGTACACGGCCCAGTGCTTCGTCACGGCCGACCTGGACAACAACCAGATCAATGCCTTCCACCCGGGCGCGATGCAGTTCTCGCACGAGAACAGCCTGGCCGACTACCTGCCGCTGCGCGTCGCGATCATCGCGCCGGACGGCCGCGACGGCATGATCAAGCATGCGCGCGACTGCGCGGAACGCGGCGTGCCGTTCATCTTCGATCCGGGCCAGCAACTGCCGATGTTCAGCGGCGACGAACTGCTGACCTTCATCGACCAGGCCAGCTACCTGGCCTGCAACGACTACGAATTCGAGATGGTGATGGACCGCACCGGCCTGCCCCTGCAGGACATCGCGGCGCGCCTGGACGCGCTGGTCGTGACCCGCGGCGAGCATGGTTCCGACATCTACGCCGGCGGCGAGCACCACAAGATCCCGGCCGTGCCGGCGGCCAGCGTGGTCGATCCGACGGGTTGCGGCGACGCCTACCGCGCCGGCCTGTTGCACGGCATCGCCAGCGACCTCGACTGGCCGACGACGGGCCGCCTGGCCAGCCTGCTGGGTTCCATCAAGATTGCCCACCAGGGCGGCCAGAACCACAGCTTCACGCAGCAAGAGATCGCGGACCGGTTCGAAGCGGCATTCGGCTACCGCTACTGACGCCCGGGCAAACGAAAAGCGCGCCGTCCCTCGCGGGACCGGCGCGCTTTTTTATTGCGGTTGCCGTCAGATGTAGAACACCTGGCGCAGCAGGTACTGCAGGATCTGGATCAGGATCAACGCGACGAGCACCGTGAGGTCGAGTCCGCCGACGGGCGGAATCACGCGGCGCAGTGGCCGCAGCAGCGGGTCGTTGAGGGCGTGGACGAACGGCGCGAGCGGCGCGTGCGGGTTGATCCAGCTGAAGATCACCTCGATGATCAACAGGCCCATGAAGCCGTACAGTATCCAGTCGAGGAGGCGGAAGAACGCGATCAGCACGACGGCCTGCCCGCTCGTCCCGGCCAGCAGCAGGATCGACGATGCCGCCAGCACGACGAGGAAGGCGCCGAGCAGGCTGGCCCAGTCGTAACCGCCCATGCCCGGCACGATGCGGCGCAGCGGACGCACCAGCCAGTCGGACAACGTGAACGTAAATTGCGCGACGGAAGCCGGTGGACGCACGCGGGTCACCTGCATCCAGAAACGCAGCAACAACACCCCGCCCAGCACACCGGCCACGGTATCGACGATCAATTTAAGAATGGGCAGCACGACGACTCCTTGAAAAAAAAACCGCTGTGTGAAAGCTCACACAGCGGTATTTTGCCTGAACCAGGCAGGAATGCCTTACGGACGGCTGCTCGTCGGGAACGGCCATGCTGCCGGTGCGATCACGGATTTGGCGGCCGGCGCCGGGCTTGCTGCCTGGGCAGTGCTGTCCTTGCCGTCGGTCTTGGCTTCGGTCTTCGTGTCCGCTTTCGCTTCGGTCTTGGCTTCCGGCTTCGCTTCCGGCTTGGCTTCGGCCTTGGCTGCGGGCTTCGCAGCGGCTTTCCTGGCGGCCGGCTTCTTCGCTGCCGTTGCGGCAGCTTCTGGCTTCGCTTCGGCCTTGGCGGCAGGCTTTGCGGCGGCTTTCTTCACTGCCGGCTTGGACTCGGCGCTTTTGGCGGCCGGGGCTGCCTTGGTCGCGGCGGTCTTGGTGGCAGCGGTCTTGGTGGCGCTCGCCTTCGCCGTCGAAGCCGCGCCCTTGGCCGCGGTCGACTTGGTGGCGGCCGGCTTGGCGGCGGTCTTGCCCGCTGCTTTGGTGGCGGTCGACTTGGTTGCAGCAGTCTTGCCTGCAGCTTTGGTCGCGGTCGATTTGGTTGCAGCGGTCTTGCCTGCAGCTTTGGTGGCGGTCGACTTGGCGGCGGTCTTGCCTGCTGCTTTGGTCGCGGTCGACTTGGTTGCAGCAGTCTTGCCGGCAGCTTTGGTCGCGGTCGATTTGGTTGCAGCGGTCTTGCCTGCAGCTTTGGTCGCGGTCGACTTGGCGGTCGACTTGGCGGCCGTCTTCACAGACGAGCCTTTGGTCGCAGGCTTCTTGGCAGCGGTCTTGCCTGCTGCTTTGGTGGCGGTCGACTTGGCGGCGGTCTTGCCTGCTGCTTTGGTCGCGGTCTTCTTGGCGGCG
>NZ_LMCY01000018.1:124376-124485 GCF_001425685.1 Massilia sp. Root335
TGCTGCTTTGGTGGCGGTCGACTTGGCGGCGGTCTTGCCTGCTGCCTTGGTGGCGGTCGACTTGGCGGCGGTCTTGCCTGCTGCTTTGGTCGCGGTCTTCTTGGCGGCG
>NZ_LMCY01000018.1:124527-153124 GCF_001425685.1 Massilia sp. Root335
GCTCGTCTTCGCAGACGAGCCTTTGGTGGCGGTCGACTTGGCGGAGGTCTTGCCTGCTGCTTTGGTCGCGGTCTTCTTGGCAGCGGTCTTGCCGCTCGTCTTCGCAGACGAGCCTTTGGTGGCGGTCGACTTGGCGGCGGTCCTGGTTGCTGCAGTCTTGGTCGCGGCCGATTTGGTCGCGGTCGACTTGGTTGCTGCGGTCTTGGTTGCAGCGGCCTTTTTAGCAGCCGGCTTGGCGGCGGTCTTGGTTGCAGCGGCCTTTTTGGCTGCCGGCTTGGCAGCGGTCTTGGTTGCTGCTGCCTTTTTGGCTGCCGGCTTGGCGGCGGTCTTGGTAGCTGCCGGTTTGGCGGCGGTTTTGGTTGCAGCGGCCTTTTTCGCTGCCGGTTTGGCGGCGGCTTTAGCGGCTACGGTTTTGCTTGCAGGTTTTTCTGCAGCTGCCTTAGCGGCCGGTTTGGTGGCGGCTTTTGCAGCCGGCTTTGCTGCTGGTTTTTTCGCGGCGGTTGCCATTTTCTATTCTCCTTCTCTGCGATGAGAAATTACGCTACATGGTTTGAACCCGTCCAACCCGGTCTGCTTGGTCGGGCGAATTATTCATCGGCGCAAACGCTGTGTTTGCGTCAATGAATCCGGCACAGCCGAACTGCTGCGGCAATTCGATAAAACCCGCAAAAAACTTCCGGGCATTCATCCCCGATTTACGCTATACTGTATTTTCATACAGTAGATTCAATCGAGGCTGTCGACCTCCGCGACACTCCGGCTATCGTCGTCGCCGACGACCGAAACGACTAAAGTCCGATGGTTCACTGCGCTGTCCACATCGCAGCCCGTGTTGCCGCGAAAAGAAAAAGCCGCCATGCCCGACATTTATCAGGCAATGCGGCTTGTTCTTTTCGCTAAGCTTACGTGCATACTGAATGAATCAGCGTCCCTTTTTTGATCGGTTTGTTTCACGTTCGACGCTCCAAAAATTGACGTCTTCACGTTTTGACAAATTCAATCACGTAAAGTACACGAAAACCTTGTCAGTGCGCAACCCGCACACAGTATTTTTCATGTCTTTCACAGGGCGAACCAGCGATTGCATCAACCGAAACGATCGCTGCGATAACACTTGATTCCTTCCTCGTTCTGCTCGGTCTCCAAAAACAAGCGCGCAAATCGATGCGCATTACCTTACTACCATTTCGCATAGCGCCTTTATATAAAGGCTTTATGCCGAATTCAATCCTCCACCGCGCCGATGCGCAGCAAGTCCATCTTGCACAGCCACGCGAGTCCGCGCAGCAAAGTCGGCCGGTCGCACGGTCCGAGCGCGTCGAGCAGCTCGTCGACCTGCATCGGACGCGATTCGATCGATCCGAAGATCTGTCCGAACTCTTCCAGCGTCGGCAGCGACGCGTGCGCGAAGCGGTTGATCGCGAGCTCGCGATACTGGCGCAACAGCGCGAGCGATGCGTCGGGCGCGAGTTCGACCATCGCCGCCGGCGTGATCTGCATGCTCGGATACGTCGCGAACAGTTCGAACGGATCGAGCCGGTCCGGCACCACCGCCGGCAGCGCCGGACCGAGTAGCGCATCGGCGCGGCGCCGCTCGTCGAGCTCGCGCCACAACGCGCGGTAACGCCCGAACACGACGGCCCAATCGAATTCCTCGCGCACCCGTTGGCGCGCATTCTCGCCCAGCCGGCGCCGCATCGCCGCATCGCCGGCAAGGCGCATGCACGCCTGCGCGAGCGCCGCGCCGTCCACGGCCACCGCCTGACTCGTATGACCGCAATACGCGTCGTAGCTGTCCACGCCATCGTCGTAACGCTGCGCGAGATCAAGTCCGGCGCCCGCGCCGGGCATCACGGTCGGGATGCGGTAGCCATCCACGCCGTCGCGCACCGTGTCGCGGTAGCCGTTCCAGTCGCTGACGATGCACGGCAATCCGGCCGCCATCGCTTCCAGCGGCGTCAGGCCGAAGGTCTCGTGCACGTTGTCCGCAAGCGAGATGAAGACGTCGGCGGCGGCCCAGGCGTCGAGCTGGTTCGCCGCCACGCGGCCATCCAGCACGGCAAGGTGCACGGATGGGCACAGCTGCGCGGCGGCCTCGTGGAAAGCCTGGTCGATGGCCGCGTTGGCGAGCCAGCCGCACAGCACGAGGTGCACGCGCCGGCCCGTTTGCGCCGCCCGTTCGAGCGCCAGGAACATCTGCTGGGGATGGGCCTTCGCGTGGAACGACAGGCGGCCAAAGAACAGGAAGGCAACGTCGTCGCCATCGATGCCCAGGCGCCGGCGCACGGTGGCGCGATGAGCGGCATCGAGGTCGAAGTCGGCAGCGTGCACGCCGAGCGGGATCAGGGGCAGCTGCGGCAGTTCGAAGCGCTGTGCGCCGAGACGCGCGCCGAGATACTCGGCCTGGCGCTCCAGCACGCGGCGCACGCTGTCGCGCACGACGCGCGACGTGCAGATCACGGCGTCCCAGCTGCGCACGGGTGCCACGAGCAGGTTCGCGAGGCTGGACATCACGGCGTGGCTGGCCGTCGAGTGCGTGATGCCGCACAGGCTGTAGCGGCGCACGCCGATGCCCAGGCGGCGCCACGCCAGGCGCTCGATGCCGGGCGCGGGATGGTACAGCGTGCCGTAGCGCTCCAGGTCCTGCGGGCGGCCCTGGGCAATCCATTCGACCTTGCCGCCATAACCGTATTCGCGCAGCAGACGCTCGCCCTCGGCCGCGTGGGCCTGGCCGCCGGCGAAGCAGCCGACCGTGTCCAGGCCGGGCGCGCCCGCGATGGCGCGCAGCAGACCGGCGCCGGCGGCTTGCCGCCCCATCAGGCGCGGACCCGCGGTCGAGTAGCCGTCCGGCGCGTAGTGAATGGCGAAGCGGTCCGTCATGCGACCTCCTGCGCGTCCGCGCCCGCGCGTTCGTCCACGCGGTCGTCCAGGGGCTTGAGCAGGTCGAGGTAGACCGGCAGGCCGACCGTTTCGAAATCGTAGCGGGACAGAACCGTCGCGCGGCCGGCCAGGCCGACCTGCGCGATCTCGTGGCGGCGCGCGATGAGGTCGAGCGCGCGGTCGGCGAGCAGCGCCACGTCGAAGAACGGCGTGAGGAAGCCGTTCTCGCCGTCGCGGATCACTTCCCGCACCGGCGCGGTATCCGAACCCAGCACCGGCACGCCGACGGCCATCGCCTCCAGCATCGACCAGGACAGCACGAACGGATAGGTCAAATAGAGATGGAGGCTCGCCACCTGCAGCGCGCTGCGGTAGGCCGCATACGGCACCTTGCCGAGGAAGTGCACGCGCGACCAGTCGACGGCATCAAAGCGTTCGTCCAGCTCGGCCTTGAGCGCCGCGCGGTAGCTCGCGTGACCTTGCGGCGGACGGCGGCCGTAGCTGACGCCGTCGCCGCCGATGACGACGATCTGCAGCTCCGGATTGCCGGCCAGCAGGCGCGGCAGGCTGCGCATGAAGACGTGGAAGCCGCGGTAAGGCTCGAGGTTGCGCGCGACGAAGGTCAGCACCGGCTGCGCGCGCGTGAGCACGGCGCCGCCGGGCAGGACGAACCGCGCGTGCGGATCGGGGGCGAGCTGCTGCGTGTCGATGCCTTCGTGAACCTCGCGGATCTTGCCGCGCAATTCGGCCGGATGCACGCCGCGCTGCCAGCGCGTGGGCGCCACGCCGTCGTCGGCCGCCAGCAGCGACTGCATCAGCACGGAGTTCTTGATGCGGATGCGCAGGCGGTCGTCGAAGCTCACCGGATACTCGGGATCGAAGCCGACGTCCAGCCCATCCGCGGCCCACCAGAACTCGCAGAACACGACCAGGCGCGCGCGCGGAAACACGTCCTTGACGAACAGCGCCTCGCCCCAGCCCGGGTGGCACACGACGACGTCGGGCACGAAACCCTCCTGCTTCAACCCCACGCAGACGCGCGCGACGGCCTGGCCGCGGCGCACGCAGGCCTCGAAATGGCGCAGGTAGTGATGGGTCTTGTCGCCCGGACCGTCCGGCTTCGCGTAGCCGATCACGCGCAGCTTGGGCCCTGCCGGCTCGCGCCGCACCGCAGTCTCTTCGCCGATCGCGACGACTTCGTAGTCGGGCCGCGTCTGCAGATACCGCATCAGCCGGCGGAACTGGCCCGGCAGATTCTGGTGGATGAAGAGAACTCGGATCATGACGTTTGGTTCGCGTGGCGACAACGACAAGTTGGAATTGAACGCATGATAGCCTCAGACTTCACCGAGTGGCGCGACGCACACGCAAAATCGTGACGAATGCGTGCGTTGCGCCACGCAAGACGGCATCCTGCGTGTCGTCGAAGGCACGGACGCAGGTCCGCGCGCGCGGTCTTAGCGGTGCGCGATGGCGATCGCGGACCAGTGCACGTCGACCACGGGCGTGCGCGTCTCGCGGTCGCGGCAGTAGCTGTGGAAGGTCCAGCGTCCATCGGCGCGCGTGTGGCACATCGTGCATTCGGCGCGTGCCGCCACGCTTCCCAGGCCAGCCCGTTCCAGCTGGTGGCGCACGATCGCGGGCAGGTCGAGCCGGCGCGGCCGCGGTGCGACGAAGCCGGGCGCGAGGTTCCAGCGCGCGACGAAACCGTCGATCACCTCCTGTCCCACTTCGTAGCAGCAGGCGTGCGCCGCCGGTCCGGCGGCCGCGATCCACTCGGCCGGATCGCCGCCGCGCGCACGCACGAGCGCCGCGAACGCATCGACGATGCCGCCCAGCGCACCGCGCCAGCCGACGTGCAGCGCGGCCACTTCGCGCCCGTCCCGGCGCGCGAGCAGCACCGGCACGCAGTCGGCGGTGGCGATCGCGAGCAGCAGTCCGGGGCGGTCCGTGAGCATGCCGTCGGCCTCGCCGCAATCCTCGTGCGCTTGCGTGACGACCGCGATGCGCGTGCCGTGGCGCTCGTGCTGGACGGGGCGGCGCGGCCAGTAGTCGGGCAGCAGCGCGGCCATGTCGTCGTGCCGCGTGCCGAAGCCGTGCACGATGGTCGGGTGGTCGAGGAGCGGGCTGGTGAGCATGGCGGACTGCGGGGATCGAGTTGATGAAGTGGCGGCAGCATAGCATGGCGTTGTACCATGGGCACCCTGCCACGTCTGGAGCCATCATGCCGCACAGCGACGCCGCTGCCACGCTTCCGCTGCTCAATCCGCGTCCGCACGTCGACGTGGTGCCGATCTTCGACGGGCACCAATGCGTCGTCATCGACGACTTCATGCTGGAGCCGGAAGCGCTGGTCGACTACGCGGCGCGCAACCACGCGCATTTTCAGGATGTGCCAGGCAACTACTATCCGGGCCCCGAGCTGACGATCTCCGGCACCTTTGCGGCGCGCGTCCACGACAGCTTCCTGCAGCACGCGCGCGCGCCGCTGAAGGCGCGCCGGATACTCGACGTGAAGAGCCGCCTGTCGCTGGTGACCCGCCGCCCCGAGGAACTGCTGCCGGGCCAGCGCCTGCCGCACCGCGACTTCACCGGCCTCCCCCAAGGCCAGGGGGCGGGCGCCATGGTGCTGTATCTGTTCAGGGACGAGCGCTTCGGCGGCACCAGCTTCTTCAAGCCGACGGTGCCGGAGCACGAGATCAAGGCCCTGCTGGACGATCTGCAGCGTCGCGAGCAGGCCGGCGAAGCCGCGCCGCCGGATGTGCCGCCGACCTTCGCGATCGCATCGAGCCAGCACTTCGACAAGGTGCTGACGATCGCGCCGCGCTACAACCGGGCGATCTTCTACAGCGGCGAAGTGTTCCACTCGGGGCACATTGACGCCCCCGACCTGATGGTGAACGACCCGCTCACGGGGCGCCTGACGGTGAATGCGTTCTTCCGGCTGCGGATGGCGGCGGGCTGAGAGGACCGCCCCCGGCAGGATCGCGCACGGGGCGCAAGCGGAAGCTGTCGAGGACGTCGTCCCACAGCTTCATCGCCTCTTTATCAGTGAGGCTCGTTTTCTGTTGATTGCCCTTGCCGTCGCGGTAGCCGGTCGTCAGTTCGATCTTGATGGCGGGCGTGTCCAGCGTACCGTCGCCCTGCGTCTCCCACACGAACGCGTGGCCGCGCATGCCGTTGCTGCCGGGTGCCGAGGCCAGGTGTTCCTGACCCGGGTATGGTCCGACCTGCCGGTCACCCTTGCGCAGCACGCGGACCGAGGTGGCGAGATTGCCGAGGAACTACACCATGCCGCCCATCCGTTCTAATAGAGGTCTGTCGTGCTTGTAGCGGGAGAGTGGATAAAACCAGACGGACAAGAGCGTGTCGGGGTGACCGGCGATGCGGAAATCCACGCCGGCTTCTTCATTGTTCCACTCTGGATTGGCGATAAAGCCGCCGGCGAAGCAGTAGCCGGGGTCTGTGGGAATGTCAGTGTCGGTACGAGTACGCAAACCAGAGAGCACCTCTCTCATGCGGCTCATGCCAACTTCTTGTTTGTCATCGTCGACCTCATCTTGAAACAGGAATCGTCTGCCGTCGATCCAGCGATAACCAGAAATACTAGCCAGAGCTGTACTGAAGTCTGACTTCCAAGCGATCAAAATCCTCGTGGATTCGTCGGGACGGGCAGACCGCAGCAACATACTTTTCTGTGTTTTCTCGTTATTGGCTGCTCTGAGATTCGACTCAAAATCGTCCACATCCAATGCAAACTCGTCATGGGTCATCGCTTTGACCGGCTCGATGTCGATGAAGTCGTACTTGTAGTTTCCTCCAGTGAGTCTGGACCCGGCAGGCACGTCGATCAGGAAGCGTCCCATGCAAAAGGTGGATATGGTCGAGGAAGGCGCGCCATTGGCGTTACGCGAAGCATTGTTGGGTAACGCCGTGCAGGCACCGAGCCCCGCGCAGACGGCTGCCATGAGGGCTGAAGAGAGCGATCTATAAAACGTCATGATGCCGGTGGTGAGGTAATCGGATGAAACGAGATTGGTTATTGCCCGCTGAAATTACCTGTCGTAGCAATCAGCGACGCGCCACACGTCGTTTTATGCCCTTCGTAGGCGACCGCGACGCCGTCGATCACATGGTGCGGATCGCCTTCGGCAATCGTGCAGACGGTGTGACCCGAGATGGGACAGCTGCACACATCCCCAACGCGGGCGACGGGGATGCCGTCGACCGTAAATTGTTGGGCGCTTACGCTCACGACCTTGCCACCGTGTGACGTCGGGTCTCCAAGACGAATCACGTTGCGCATCGTTCAGCCTTTGTCGTGGCTCGACGATGCGTCGTCGGGTGCAGCTTTTGCGATCGTCTGCGTGTGGTTCTCCTCGGCCGCGTGAGCGGGTGCCGCATCGTAATCGACCAGTTTCCACACCGTCGCCGTACGATAAGACGGTCGCGCGCCCTTGAACTTTTGCCACAAGGACGATTCGCCAAGCGTCGTCACCTGCGGCATCGTTTCGCCTTCCTTGAAATACTGACGCGCGCCGCCTTCGATCTCGCCGGCTTCGCTGGCTTGCCACCAGCCCGCCTGCGGACATGCGCGCCCGGTTGCGGCGAGTTCGCCAAGTGGGACGTGTGGTTCAGGGCCGACGTCACTCGTCTTTACCGGGGTTCCGGTAGGACGCAAGCGGAAGCTGTTGAGGATGTCGTCCCACAGTTTCATTGCCTGCTCATCCGTGAGACTGGTTTTTTGTGGGTTACCCTTGAGATCCTGATTGCCCGTCGATAATTCGATCTTAATGGCAGGGGTATCCAGGGTACCATCGCCCTGCGTTTCCCAGACAAATGCATGTCCGCGCATGCCGCCACTACTGGGAGCAGACGCCAAATGCTCCTGTCCCTTATACGGCCCGACCTTCCGATCGCCTTTGCGGAGCACGTGCACGGAGGTGGCTAAATTTCCGAGGAGTTGTGTCATGCCTCCCATACGTTCAAGCAATGGCTTGTCGTGCTTGTAGATGGAAAGAGGATAAAACCAGACGGACACGATTGTGTCAGGATGGTCTGCAATACGAAAATCCACCCCGGCTTCTTCATTTTCCCATTCTGGGTTCGCGATAAAACCTCCCGCGAAGCAATAACCTGGCCCAGCCGGAATTTCAGTCCCAGTGCGAGTGCGCAGATAGGAGAGCGCCTCCCGCATCCGATTCATTCCAGACGCTTGTTTGCCATTACCAACATCCACTCGAAATAGAAATTGGCTGCCGTCGATCCAACGATAACCATCGATATTGATAAGCGCCGTACTGAAGTCGTCTTTCCACGAAGCCAATATCTTCATATTTCTCTCTGACTGGGCAGACTGGAGCAACATGCTTTGTTTAGTGCGTTCATTTGTGGCTGATTTGAGGGCAGTTTCACGCTCCGCTATTTCTTTATCAAAATCCTCAAGACTCATTACTTTTATCGATTCAATATCAATGAAATCGTATTTGTAATTTCCCCCTGTAACTTTAGAACCTACAGGCACGTCGATCAGGAAGCGTCCCATACAAAACGTAGATGTAGTTAAGGAAGATTTCGTGTTTGAACTATTATTTGCCATGATCGATGACTCAGATTGATTGGATGCAGCCGAGCAAATATTGGCCGTCGCGTAAAAAAACGCAATGAAAACAATTAAGTATGAGCAAATTTTCATAATTTAGGCAAATTTTCTTTCAGCCAAGTGGAGTCAGCCACAATCTTGACGATAGAATACAGTGTCACCGCTTGCGCTATCTTCGCTTTGTAAGAGCTTTGATGATCGTAGCTCTCATGGCCTTTACTTTTGCCCTCGTGTCGAAAGATCTGCACTACATGCGGAGTAGGAGCAGCACCGGACTCCGCAGGCACAGTACCGTCGCCCGGGCCTTTCGGCTTCTGGATTTCAAAACTGTTTTTACTTCTCCCAAAGGATAGTTGCACCATTCCGTTTAAATCATCTTCTGTCAGCAGTCCGAGCTTGAGATCGCCATCAATCATTTTACCGCCCTTCCAATGAACTTCGTTCCATGCCAATTGTGCAGGATCAGCACCGTAATATGCGTAAGTATTCGGATGATATTTATCTTCAATTAGATTGTGGAGCTTAAACGCAGCATCCATATTACGCTGGAATCTTAGAAAGTCAGGTTTATCAGAATTTTCGCCGACGACCTTCCTTCCTTGCTGTCTAGATTTTTCTCGCTCCTCTTTACCGGCCGGATCGATCAGGTCTTCCTTCACCAATCTCCACCAGCTTTCACTATTATTCAGATAAACATCTGCATAAGGATCGCCGTCGCCAAGTAGGGCGTCGACTTCTTCCTCCATTCCTTGCATATTTACGCTTGTATAGCTTGCACGCAGCCAGTGCCGCGCTCCTTTATCGGATTGCGCTTTATACTGAGAAGTGGGTAACAACTCCAATGGCCCCGGCGCATTGGCCATGACCGCCGTACATTCCGCTGCGTTCCGTCCCAAGAGGATCTGTTCGATCTTTTCGAAGCCAGCCCTGATACGTTTATAGGTCGCGGGGGCGCCGATCGCCGGCATGACACCGTGCACGATGCCGAGAATGCGATCCGTCGCGCCTGGCACTTGCGTACAAGCCCGCGCGACGAGGCCGCCCATGCTGTGCGTGACGATAACGACTTTTTCGCAAGTTTTTCCCTTGCTGCGGTAATGAGCAGTAATGCGCTCGATTTCCTGAGCCAGCCTCTCCCCGGATTCCTTGTTACTGCGCAGCCAGTTGTACCCGACGCCGTGCACCGGATAAAGCACGTCGGCAGCATCGCGCAGATGGGCTTCCTCCAATGGCGCGAACGGTTTCTGCGCGCCGAGCTTGACGGCATCCTGCTGGTCCATGACCAATGTTTTCCAGGTCGTGGTGAGTTTTTTCCCCTGGCTGGCCGGGTCGAAGATAAGCGCCAGACTCTTCTCGAGCAAGGAAAGAATCTCGGCATAACTGGCACCATATAGCTGTCCCCAACCCCGCCATTTGGCGCGCTCGGCGTCAGTGGCACCCGGCGCGATTGCCAGCAGAGCCTTGCTGGACTCATCGGGATGGGCGGGACCGTTTTCGTCAACTTCGGTATTGTTCGGATCAAGCATTTTTTGCCGGTCGGCGGCAGACTTGTTGAGATGCTTGAGGATCGTAACAATGCCTTCCCACGTATTTTCCGGCGGATACCAAGCCGAGGCATCCCTTTTTTTGACTTTGAGCCGCGTGCCCATGATGCCTGGCACGAACAGCACCGGCACGACAAGATCAGGCGTCGTCAGGCACAACGCCCGGACTTTCAAATTGGTACCGGTCAGGACGGACTGCGCCGTATCGTTGCCATGTTCATCCCAGCCAGTGCCGACCAGGCGGGTGGCGGTATCGGTATCGGAATCGCTCATGCTTTACGCTTTCGTTACGCTTTCAAAAGGGTCAGGCGCGCGATCTTGAGCGCCATGTCTTGCGTCAGTTCGGTATGACCTTGATGGTTGGTCACACCTTCGATGGTGCGGCCGTCGTCCAGCTCGATCCGGTAACGCTGGTTGGCGTGCGGACGGCCGCTGCCGCGGCGGGCGAGCACGAATTTCTCGTCCGTTTTCAACGTGCTGGTGGGAAGCTCCACACCCGGCGGCGTCCCGCCACCCGGCCCCACGTGCGCAAACGTCGACGACTTGATCGTATGCGCCCCGCTGCTCTGCTGCGTGATGGCGCCGCCCCCGATATCCACCTGCGCACCCTGTGCCACGAAGCGCACCTTCGGTGCCTGCAGCACGATCTCGTCGGCGGCCGTCAGCACGATGCGCTTGGCCGACGTTACTTCGATGTCGTCACCATGCGTCTGCAATTCGAGCTTGCCGCTGGCGGCGATCAGCTTGATGCCGAGGCGGTGCGCGAACAGGCTGATGCTTTCCGAGACGCGCGCGAGCAGCCGTTTTCCGACGGAGAACTGGGTATTGCCGACGCTGACCACGTCGACGTGCGTCTGCGCGCCGAGCGCGATATTGTTCTGGCTCGCCAGCGCCATCCCGGCCGGCGCGGAGAGCGCGACGACGGGTTGGCCGCCCCCGCTCGCACCGCCGCCGGCCGTATTGCTGCCGGCCTCCCACTGCTTCAAGTGGTCAAGCAATTGCTTCAGTTCCTGGTCGTCGGTATCGTCCGCGTGGTGCGTCGTCGACAATTCGGACAACTGCCGCTGGACACCTTGCAACACCTCCATCAGGCCGGTCAGTTCGGCGCGATCCAGCTGCTTGCCGCCGGCTTGCGTACGTGCGTCGGCACTGATCAGGACGCCCTTCGCGCCGCGCACGGCGACGGCATGGTCGCTGCGCAATTCGGCCCCTTCACCGCGCGCCTCACCCTTGCCGTCGCTGCGGGGATGCGTGAGCCAACCCAGGTTCAATTCGCTATGGCCATGTTCCGAGGACAATTGCACATTGATTTCGCCCGGCGTGTCGTCCAGCCGTAGCTGGTTGTAGCGGGTGCCCTGCACTTCCTTGCTCTTGATGCCGGCGAGGTATTTATTACCGGGCAGTGTGCCGGTGTGGGTGAACGACGGCGGCGGCGCCGTGCCGCCATACACCTGCGCCACGATGATGGGTTTATCCGGATCGCCGCCCAGGAAATCGACGATGACTTCGTCGCCCACGCGGGGCAGCGTGATGGTGCCCCATTGATTGCTGGCCCATGTGCTGGCGACGCGGACCCAGGCGGAGTCACGCTCGCTGTCGCTGGCGCCGGCGTCCTGCGCATGGCCGTGGTCGTCCGGTCGGGTGCCGGGAAAGCGCACCTTGACCCGGCCATGTTCGTCGCAATGCACTTCCTCGCCCGCCGGCCCGACCACGCGCGCGCTTTGCAGCCGCGGGCGCGGCAAGTCGGTGCGCGGATCGAAAGCGGGCACGATGGGAATGCCGCGCCGCACGCACGAAAAACGATTCGTATAACGCACGCCCCGTTCCCCGCTGGCTTGACGCAGCGCGTTATCGAATAAAGCGTCATCCCAGCGGTTCAGCGCAAACAGGCGTTGCGCCTGGTCGTCGACGGTCTTGGGCAGATTGTTTTCCGCATCGACGTCGAGCCGGGTGACGACGAATTCCCGTTCGTTCTCGGGATGCGTGTCGATGTCGGGATGCCCGGTCAAGGCGACCCATTCGCCAACGCACAGCGCGCGCACGCTGCCTTCGCCATAAAAACACTTGGATTCGTATTCGTGGCGCTTCATGCGCAATTCGCCGAGCTTGCGGTAATCGTCGCCGTCCTCGCCCGCATGCGGCATGTCGATCAGGTAGTCGTCGAGGCTGGCCGCGAACTGGTTCCCCGTCGTCCCCTGGTCGATGCGGGACGACGTATTGCTCGTCATCGGACGGGACTGCAGATAATCCCAACTCTGGCGTGAAACGTTGCCTGGCCTGAGCGTGCGTACGGCACTCCAGGTGATGACCGTATCGCTTTGCTCGGTGCCGTCGTCGCGGTGATAACGCACCGTGCCGGCGGCATTTCGTGGCAGCGTGAAGGCGTCGTCGGACAGCACGAGGGCATGGGCCGGCGTATCCTGATCGCGCGCCTGGCTCGCCCGGCCGGGACGGATGAACCAGGCGATGCCGCGCCGTTTCCACAGGCGCCGCAAAAAATCGGCGTCGGACTCGTTGTGCTGCATCGTGAATTCGCGGGCCGGATACGTGCCGGTGACATGCGACCAGTCCACATCGAACGCTTTGGCCAGCACCGGATTAGTCTGGCGCCATTCGTCCAGGATGACTTCGGTGATGTCGAGTTCGTTCTTGTTGCGGAAGATGCGGGTATTGGTCCGGTGTTCCATCAATGCGAGGGCATCGCGCACCACGAGTTCGTACGTCGCCAGGCCGCCGTCGCTCTGGCCGGCCGCCGCCTGCGCCACGATGCCGCAGACGGCGCGCAGGTCGCCGCGATCCGTCACGAACTGGAGCTCGACCGGCAGCGTGATGAATTCCTTCAGCGGGAAATGGGCCTGCGTCGAGACGCACAACAACCGGTATTCCAGTCCGCCGCACAACGTCTCGCTGCCGGTCACGCGTTTGACCAGCAACACATCGTCGAGTACGCGCTGCTCTTGTGACAGCCGCAAACGGATGGGGCGCTTCGCTTCGGACAAGCCAGCGAATGCTTCTGTCAGATCCTTGAGGTTCATTCAAACTTCCTTGCCGGGCGCAATCGATTTGGTGGGGGTATCTAATCGTTCAACTAATACAACCCGATATATTATTTCTAAATGTCAAATGCTGTCCATGCGCACGATTGACATTTTTAAGATATTTACCACACCGGCCAAGCCCTTGATTTTCCTGCCGAAATTTAGATCGCAACTCCTATTGCATTAATGCACATACATTTACTTTCACGACAATGGATAATGAACCCTGCCGATAAAATGAAACAATTCGCGATTATTCGAAAAATAAAAAAAGCCGGAATGCGTGAATATTCTCACCGCACGATTCAAATCGATTCGCCGTAATCCGATTCGGCTATCGGCGTTATCAGGAAAATAAAAAAGCCCGCCAAGTGGCGGGCTTCGTCATGCGCGGGCGGACAGCCGGAGCGATCCGGGATCAGTCCCAGTTCAACGCACCGCCGGTCTGATACTCGGTCACGCGCGTCTCGAAGAAGTTACGCTCCTTCTTCAGGTCGATCATCTCGCTCATCCACGGGAACGGGTTTTCCTCGTTCGGGAACAGCGCGTCGAGGCCGATCTGCACGGCGCGGCGGTTGGCGATGAAGCGCAGGTAGCCCTTGAACATGGCTGCGTTCAGGCCCAGCACGCCGCGTGGCATCGTGTCTTCGGCGTAGCGGTATTCCAGGTCGACGGCCTGCAGGAACAGCTGCTTGATCTCTTCGCGGAATTCTTGGGTCCACAGCTGCGGGTTTTCCATCTTGATCGTGTTGATCAGGTCGATGCCGAAGTTGCAGTGCATCGACTCGTCGCGCAGGATGTACTGGTACTGCTCGGCGGCGCCCGTCATCTTGTTCTGGCGGCCCAGCGCCAGGATCTGCGTGAAGCCGACGTAGAAGAACAGGCCTTCCATCAGGCAGGCGAACACGATGATCGAACGCAGCAGCTTCTGGTCGTTTTCCAGCGTGCCGGTGTGGAACGTCGGATCGTTGATGACCTCGATGAACGGGATCAGGAACTGGTCCTTGTCGCGGATCGACGGGATCTCGTTGTAGGCGTTGAAGATTTCCTTCTCGTCCAGGCCCAGCGATTCCACGATGTACTGGTAGGCGTGGGTGTGGATCGCCTCCTCGAACGCCTGGCGCAGCAGGTACTGGCGGCATTCCGGCGCCGTGATGTGGCGGTAGGTGCCCAGCACGATGTTGTTCGCGGCCAGCGAGTCGGCGGTGACGAAAAAGCCCAGGTTGCGCTTGACGATGCGGCGCTCGTCTTCGGTCAGGCCGTTCGGGTTCTTCCACAGCTCGATGTCGCGCTGCATGTTCACTTCCTGCGGCATCCAGTGGTTGGCGCAGCCGGCCAGGTATTTGTCCCACGCCCACTTGTACTTGAACGGCACCAGCTGGTTGACGTCGGTCTTGGCGTTGATGATGCGCTTGTCGTCCGCGTTCACGCGCTTGGCGACGTCGGCCGCGCTGGCTTCGGGGTTGGTGGCGGTGGCCGGGGCCGGCGCGGCGGCCGGTTCATCGTCCCAGGAGAGAGCCATGGTGTTTCCTTCTTATCGTTTACTCAAAAACGTCGTCCCCGCGCAGGCGGGGACCCAATTTACGCCAGCGTACTGCACACCAGCCTGGATTCCCGCCAAGGCGCCCGGCGAGGGCGGGAACGACGGGTCAAAATTACTGGCAGGCTTCGCACTCGTCAAAACCAGCATCGCCCGGCCGCAGGTAGCAGGCGGCGCCGTCCACGACGTCCGGTGCGCTCGCGGCCGGCGCGGCCGCCGGTGCCGGTGCCGGTGCGGCAGCCGCTGCCGACAACCCGCCATCGACCGCCACGGCGTTCAGCGCGCCGGTACGGGTGGTCGACTTCTCCATGTGCGTCGCGGCGATCGTGCGCAGGTAATAGGTCGTCTTCAGGCCGCGCAGCCAGGCCAGTTTATAGGTCTCGTCCAGCTTCTTGCCCGAGGCGCCGCCCATGTAGATGTTCAGCGACTGGGCCTGGTCGATCCACTTCTGGCGGCGCGACGCGGCTTCCACCAGCCACTTCGGTTCGACTTCGAACGCGGTGGCGTAGATGTCGCGCAGGTCCTGCGGCACGCGGTCGATGCGCGACAGCGAGCCGTCGAAGTATTTCAGGTCGTTGATCATGACCTCGTCCCACAGGCCGCGCGCCTTCAGGTCGCGCACCAGGTAGCCGTTGATCTCGGTGAATTCACCCGACAGGTTCGACTTCACGTACAGGTTCTGGAACGTCGGCTCGATGCAGGCCGAGACACCGATGATGTTCGAGATGGTCGCGGTCGGGGCGATCGCCACGCAGTTCGAGTTGCGCATGCCGAACTGCTTGATGCGGCTGCGCACCAGGTTCCAGTCCATCGACACCGAGGTATCCTGCTCGAGGTAGCCGCCGCGTTCCTCGGCCAGCAGCTTGATCGAATCCTGCGGCAGGATGCCGCGGTCCCACAGCGAACCTTCGTACGACTGGTAGCGGCCGCGTTCCTCGGCCAGCTCGGTCGACGCCAGGTAGGCGTAGTAGCAGACGGCTTCCATCGAGCTGTCGGCGAACTGGACGGCCTTCTCCGACGCGAACGGCACGCGCATCATGTGCAGGCAGTCCTGGTAACCCATGATGCCCAGGCCGACCGGACGGTGGCGCAGGTTCGAATTGCGCGCCTTGTCGACGGCGTAGTAGTTGATGTCGATGACGTTGTCGAGCATGCGCATCGCCGTGCGGATCGTCTTCTGCAGCTTGACCACGTCCAGGCCGTCGCCCTTCATGTGCGCCGGCAGGTTCACGGAGCCCAGGTTGCAGACGGCGATTTCGTCGGCGTTCGTGTTCAGCGTGATCTCGGTGCACAGGTTCGACGAGTGCACGACGCCCACGTGCTGCTGCGGCGAGCGGATGTTGCACGGATCCTTGAACGTGATCCACGGGTGGCCCGTTTCGAACAGCATCGACAGCATCTTGCGCCACAGGTCGAGCGCCTGCACCTTCTTGTGCACGGTCAGCTCGCCGCGGGCGGCCTTTTCTTCGTACTTCAGGTAAGCCTCTTCGAACGCGCGGCCGACCTTGTCGTGCAGGTCCGGCGCTTCCGACGGCGACAGCAGGGTCCATTCGCCCTTTTCCATCACGCGCTTCATGAACAGGTCGGGAATCCAGTTCGCGGTATTCATGTCGTGCGTGCGGCGGCGGTCGTCGCCCGTGTTCTTGCGCAGGTCGAGGAATTCCTCGATGTCCAGGTGCCACGTTTCCAGGTAGGCGCAGACGGCGCCCTTGCGCTTGCCGCCCTGGTTGACGGCGACGGCGGTGTCGTTCGCGACCTTCAGGAACGGCACGACGCCCTGCGACTTGCCGTTCGTGCCCTTGATGCGCGAGCCCAGCGCGCGCACCGGGGTCCAGTCGTTACCCAGGCCGCCGGCGAATTTCGACAGCAGCGCGTTTTCCTTGATGGCGTCGTAGATGCCTTCCAGGTCGTCGGCGACGGTGGTCAGGTAGCACGACGACAGCTGCGAGCGGCGCGTGCCCGAGTTGAACAGGGTCGGGGTCGAGCTCATGAAGTCGAACGTCGACAGCAGGTTGTAGAACTCGATCGCGCGCGCTTCGCGGTTTTCTTCGCGCAGGGCCAGGCCCATCGCGACGCGCATGTAGAACGCCTGCGGCATCTCGATGCGGGTGTCGCGGATGTGCAGGAAGTAGCGGTCGTACAGGGTCTGCAGGCCGATGTAGCCGAATTGCAGGTCGCGGTCGGCGACGATCGCCTTCGCCAGCTTCTGCAGGTCGAACTTGCCCAGTTCCTCGTCCAGCAGCTCGGCGTCGATGCCCTTGGCGACGTATTGCGGGAAATAGGTGATGTATTCCGCGGCGGCGCCGGCCTGCGGCACTTCCTTGCCGAAGACTTCCTTGCGGATCGTGTGCAGCAGGATGCGCGCGGTGACCTGGCTGTAGGCCGGGTCTTTTTCCATCAGCGCGCGCGCGGCCAGGATCGCGGACTTGTGCAGTTCCTCGACCGGCACGCCGTCGTACAGGTTCTTGACCGTCTCGGCCAGGATGGCGTCGGCGTCGACGTGCTTTTCCAGGCCGGCGCAGGCGGCATTGATCAGCGCCGCGACTTCGTTCATGTCCAGCGGACGGCGCACGCCGCCGTCGACGACGGTGAACTGCGGGGTGGCGATCTGCGTGGTGCCCGCCGCTTCCTTGGCGGCGCGGCGCTCTTCCATGCGCTTGGCGCGGTACAGCACGTATTCGCGCGCGACGTCATGCTCGCCCGAACGCATCAGGGACAATTCCACCTGGTCCTGCACATCCTCGATGTGGAAGGTACCGCCGTTCGGCTGGCGGCGCACCAGCGCCGCGACCACGTTGTTCGTCAGCTGCTCGACCAGTTCGCGGATGCGCGCGGACTCGCGGCCCTGTTCGCCGTTCACGGCGAGGAAGGCCTTGGTCACCGCGACGGCGATCTTGTTCGGCGCGAACGGCACCACGGCGCCGTTGCGGCGGATGATGCGGTAGTCGCTGTTCGCGACCAGCTCGGCCGCGCTCTTGCCGGCCGCCGTTTCCGCTGCGACGTGTGGATTGATGGAAATGTCCGAAGATGTTTGCATTGAGCCTCCCAGCATGGCGTTACGAACTGCCAGCGCCTTCTCGAATTTGGTAGATATGGACCCCTCGGAGAGAATCCAGGGACAGCTGCCAATAGATAAAAATTGGCAACTAGGTAACTTTTCGCCGATAAAAAAATAGGAGCAACAATGTTGAGAAAACGCAGTTGCGCCCCTACTCTGCCTGTTCGGCATTAAGGCCGTTGACCACTAGATGTAGTAGACAACGGCCTTACAGACCTAATTGTAGTCGATGTACGCGCGTTTTAAGAGCTCTGCTACTAAGATTTTTTTCTTGACATCGATCAGGTCCGATACTTGAAGCCTCCACGGCGAAGTAAGCGCTAACATTGATTTTGTGGCGCGTTTTGCGCTGCTTACTATTCGTGCAAAATCCGGCCGTTTGGCTTTGCTGCGTTGGCGAAAAGACCACGGCCGGGTCAGGGTTCGGGCGCCTGGATGTCCAGTTTTTGCATCTGATAACGGAGCTGGCGGACGCTGATGCCGAGCAGGCTGGCGGCCTGCGTGCGATTGAACTGGGTCTGGTTCAGCGCCCGCAGGATGATGTCGCGCTCGACCTGGTTCAGGTAGTCCGGCAGGTTGCTCGGCAGCGCGTCGGCGGCCAATGGCGATGCCGGCGGCGGCGGCGCGGCAGGTGCCGGCGTCACGTCACTTGCCGCTTCGGATGCCGCGGGCGGCGTCCGCGCGTCGGCGGCCGGCACGGCCGCATCGCCCAGCTTCGCCCCTTTCAGCAGCAGGTCGCCGGCCTCGATCACGCCGTCGTCGGCGAAGGCGAGCGCGCGTTCCAGCACGTTTTCCAGCTCGCGCACATTGCCCGGAAAGGCATAGCCGCGCAGCGCGTCGAGCACGCCGGGACCGAGGCGCGCCCCGTCCGGGCCGGCCAGGCGCGCGAGGATGGCGTCGACGAGCAGCGGCAGGTCGTCCAGGCGTTCGCGCAGCGGCGGCAGGGTCAGTTCGATGACGTTCAGGCGGTAGAACAGGTCCTGGCGGAACGCGCCCGCCTCGACGCACTTCGCAAGGTCCTTGTGCGTGGCGCTGACGATGCGCACGTCCACCGGTTCCTCGACCGTGGCGCCGATCTTGCGCACGCGCCGCTCCTGGATCGCGCGCAGCAGTTTCACCTGCATCGCGAGCGGCAGGTCGGCCACCTCGTCGAGCATCAGCGTGCCCCCGTTGGCGGCCTGGAAGAAGCCGTCGCGCTCATCGTTCGCGCCCGTGAAGGCGCCCTTGCGATGGCCGAAGAACTCCGCCTCCATCAGCGCCTCGGGAATCGCGCCGCAGTTCACGGCGACGAACGGTTTGCCCGCGCGCGCGCTCTGGGCGTGAATCTCGCGCGCGGCCAGTTCCTTGCCGCTGCCCGATTCGCCGTTGATGGCGATCGGCGCCTGCGAGCGCGCCAGCCGTGCGATCTGCGCGCGCAGCGATTGCATCGCGAGCGACGCCCCGATCAGGCGCGACGTCCCGCCACCCTGGCTGACCGCCGGCGCGGCCGCCGGGTCGGACAGCTTCAACGCCGAGCGCACCATCGCGCGCAAGTCGTCCAGCACGACCGGCTTCGACACGTAATCGAACGCGCCGGCCTTGAGCGCCACGACGGCATTCTCGGCGCTGCCGTACGCGGTGATCACGGCGATGGGCGTACTTTTGTGATTGGCGGCCACCTCGCGCACCAGTTCCAGGCCCAGGCCGTCGGGCAGGCGCATGTCGGTCAGCACCAGCGCATACGTTTTCTGGCCGAGCAGCGCGCGCGCTTCGCGCACGGTCGCGGCGCTGTCCACGTCGAGCCCCATCTTGAGCAGGGTGATCTCGAGCAGCTCGCGCAAGTCGGGTTCGTCGTCGACCACCAGGATGCGGGGTGAGCTCATGCTTTCTTTCCGTGACGTTAGATGGATGCCGCGAACGTGATCACGAAGCGTCCGCTGGCCTCGCCCGTGCCGCCGGACGGATCGGGTCCCACGTCCTCGGTGCGGTATTCGTAGTCGAGCATCGCCCCGTTGTTCAGGCACAGCTCGCGCGCCAGGTACAGGCCCAGGCCGGTGCCCTTGCTCGACGTCGTGTAGAACGGCTCGAACAGGTGGGCGCGCACTTCCGGCGTGATGCCGGGACCGTCGTCCTGCACGTGCAACTCCATGCGGCCCGTGGCGTCGAGCACCGGAGCCACGCGGATGCTGGCCGGCTTGCCGCTCGCGTAACGGATCGCGTTGCCGAGCAAATTCACGAGCACCTCGCGCAGGTGCAGGCCGTCGAAACGCACGCTGCGGCCGTGCGCACTCCCCACCCACACTATATCACCGGCCATGCCGTGCATTTCCGTGAACTCGGCGCGCAGCTCCGGCAGGAAGTCGTCGAGCGCCAGGGGCGTGCCGTTCGGCTGCACCTTGCGCGACAGTTTCAGGATGTCCTCGACCATGCGGTTCACGCGCGCCACGTTGTCGTTCACGATGCGCAGCAGGCGCACCTCGGCCGGCCCGTGCAGGTCTTCCGCGAGCAGCGACGTCGCATGGCCGATCGCCGACAGCGGATTCCTCACCTCGTGCGCGATGCTCGCCGTCAGCCGCCCCATCGACGCAAGCTTGAGTTGCTGCGCCTGGTTTTCGATGGCGCTCACGTCCTGCAGGAACACGAGGCTGCGCTCGTCCGCGCCCTCCGGCGTGTCGACCCGCGCGAAGCGCAGCTTGAGATGCACCGGCTGGTCGAGGCGGCCGCGGACCTGCCCCTCGGTCTCGTGCCAGCGCTTGATCGTGACGTAGCCGCCCTTGGCCGCGGCCGGCGCGTCCGCGCGGCCGCCGGCCCAGGCCGCGAAACGCTGCGCCACCGGTTCGAGCGCCGGCAGGTCGGTCAGCAGGAAGGCGCTGCCGTCCTCGCCCGGCTGCGTCTCCAGCCCGAGCATGCGCCGCGCCGCCGGGTTGCCGCCGAAGACGCTGCCGTCGCGTCCGAGCACGAGGATGCCGTCGGCGACATCGTCCACGACGATGCGGTAGATCGCCTGCTGGATGCGCAGGTCGGCGCCGCGGCGCACGGCCAGTTCTTCCTGCTTGATGAGCCGCGCGGCCAGGCGGTTCACCACCAGCACCACCGCGAAGAACGCGGCGCCGGTGAGTCCCGCCTGGGTCAGCGGCAGGTCGTTCTCGCGCATGAAGATTTGCCAGGTGCTTTCGGCCAGCACGAACAGCGTCGCCAGCGCGGCCGAGAACAGGGCCATCAGCAACGGCGCGAGGATCGCGGCGCCGGCGAGCGGGAACAGATACAGCAGCGCGAGGCCGCTGCGCATGCCGCCGGCGGCCAGGTACAACAGCGAGATCGCGACGATGTCGACGGACACCTGGACCGACAGCTGCCACAGGAAGCGCCGGCGCCAGCGCTGGGCGACGAAGGCGAACAGCAGGGCCACCAGCACGTAGGCGATGCACGTCTCGGCATAGACGGTGCCGTCCACGCGGCCGCGGCGCACGTCCACGGACAGGTAGAGCAGCAGCACGAGCGCGATCACGATGCGCGTGACCGTGAGCGTCTGCAGCGAGCGCCAGAACGTCGAGCGCGACTCGGCGGAAAGGGGCAGCCAGGGCGCCATGCGGCGGCTTACCTGGCCTGCTGGTGCGCCTCGCGCGCGTGCGCCGTGCCGCAGTAGTCGCGGCCATCGGCCCGCACGGCCTCCGACGATGGGAAATAGATGCCGCAATGGGCGCAGCAGGCCATCGCCTCCGGCTTGTCCGCGACGCGGGTCCAGGCTTTCGCCTCGCCGCCGGCGGCGCCGGGTGCCGGCCCGGCGGCCGGGCCTTGCGCGCGCGTCATCGCCGCGCGCACTTTGCTGCGCACCGCCATCACCACGAGGATGACGAGCGCAATCCAGAAAAGCAGTCGCGTCATACGAACCCCCGGTGCAGAACGACTTCAAAAACGAAACGGCTGCCGACATACGCCAGCGCCAGGGTGGCGAATCCCGCCAGCGTGAAGCGCAGCGCGGTCTTGCCGCGCCAGCCGCGCCAGCGGCGTCCGGCCAGCAGCGCGGCGAACAGGACCCACGACAGCAGCGCGAACACGTTTTTATGGTCCCAGCGCAGCGCGCGGCCGAACAGCTGTTCGGAGAACACGATGCCCGACAGGACGGTGAGACTGAGCAGGACGAAACCGATACCGATCATGCGGAACAGCAGGCGCTCCATGGTCAGCAGCGCGGGCAGCTGGTCGATCGCGCCTCCCAGCCAGCCCTTCTTCGCGTTCTTCGCGTGCAGGCGCGCCTCCTGCAGCGCCATCAGCACGGCGTGGAAGGCGGCGATCGTGAGCGTGCTGTACGCCGACACGGCCACGGCCACGTGCCAGCCGAACGCGGGCGACTGGTCCTGCACGGGCATCAGGTTGCCGGGGAACAGCGGCGGCAGGATCGCCGCGACGGCCGCGAACGGCATGACCATGCGGCGCATGCCGTCCAGCGCGAAGTTGCGGTTTTCGATCCAGTAGGCGGCGACGGAAATCCACAGCGCGGTCGACAGCATGAAGGCGAAGCCGACGCGCAGCGTGCCGTTCGTCACGATGTCCGGCCACAGCGCCGTGCCATGCACGGCCCAGGCGACAAAGGTCACGGCCGAAATGGCCGAGCCCTGCCGCGACGGCAGCAGGGCGCATACCGCGTACAGGATGGCCGCGGCGATAAATAGGGTGAGTTGCATACGCGCGAGTCTACACCATCCCGATGGGGAGGGTTGGGTTGTCAAAGGGATAATCGGGTCACCAGATGCCGTCGTTCCCGCGAAGGCGGGAACCCAATTTTGCGTGAACGGAGACGGTATTGCCCGTGGTCCGCAACGAACTTGGGTCCACGCCTGCGCGAGGACGACGTTTCAAATGACGTGGCCTCAATCGACGGCCGCGGCCTTGATTTCCGCGTCGTGGTGGCGCTGCTGTTCTTCCATCACCATCAGCCCCAGTTCGCGCTTGAGCGCATTGAATTCGGGCGCCGCCGGATCGCGCAGGCGCGGCAGCTCGACGAGCATGTCGCGCTTGATGGTGCCGGGCCGGTACGTCATCACGACGATGCGGTCGGCGAGGTAGATCGCTTCCTCGATGCTGTGCGTGACGAAGATGACGGTCTTCCTGAATTCCGCCCACAGGCGCAGCAGCTCGTCCTGCAGGTTGCGCCGCGTGAGGGCGTCGAGCGCGCCGAACGGCTCGTCCATCAGCATGATCGGCGAATCCAGCGCCAGCACGCGCGCGATCGCCACGCGCTGGCGCATGCCGCCGGACAGGTCTTTCGGATAGCGTTTCGCGAAGTCTTCCAGCGACAGGAGTTTCAGCAGGTCGGCCACGCGCGCCGCGATCTGCGCGCGCGCCATGCCCTTGATCTCCAGGCCGAAGCCCACGTTCTGCTCCACCGTCATCCACGGGAACAGCGCGTATTCCTGGAACACCATGCCCCGTTCCGGCCCGGGTCCGGCGACCGGCACGCCGTCGGCCAGCACCCTGCCCGACGTGGGCGGCGCGAAGCCGGCGATGGCGTTCAGCAGCGTCGACTTGCCGCAGCCCGAAGGCCCCAGCAGGCAGACGAACTGGCCGTGCGGGATCTCGAGGCTGATGTCCTGCAGCGCAACCATGCGGCGGCCGTCGCCGTCGAACACTTTGCTGACGTTGGCGATGACGAGGTGGGCTTTTGCGTCAGGGACGGTCATGTCAGTGCTCCAGGCCACGGTGCCAGCGCAGCAGGTAGTTGTTCAGTTTATTCATGCCGACGTCGATGGCCAGCCCGAGGATGCCGATCGTGATCATGCCGGCGATGATCTTGTCCGACAAGAAGTACTCGCGCGCCTCCGAGATGCGAAAACCGAGGCCGTTGTTCACGGCGATCATCTCGGCCACGATCACGACGATGAACGCCGTGCCGATGCCGATCCGCATGCCGGTCAGGATGTACGGCACGGCCGCCGGCAGGATCACGCGCAGGAACATCGTCGTCCCGCTGGCGCCCAGGTTGCGCGCCGCGCGCAGGTAGATGCCGTCGACCTGGCGCACGCCCGCGATCGTGTTCATCAGCACGGGAAAAAAAGCGCCCAGCGCGATGAGGAAGATGGCCGGCGGGTTGCCGAGGCCGAACCACAGCATCGACATCGGGATGTAGGCGATGGGCGGAATGGGCCGCAGCAACTGGAACAAGGGATTCAGCCAGGCATGCGCGATGCGGCTCGCGCCCATGGCAAGGCCGACCGGCAGCGCCAGCGCGGCGCCGACGAGGAAGCCGACGAACACGCGGTACAGGCTGCCCATGGCGTCGGTGAGCAATTCGCCGGAGACCATCCACGCGAGACGTCCCCCGCCGTTGGCCTCGTGCCAGGCCGCGAAGTCCTGCAGCGGCAGCAGGTAGGCGACCCACTTGCGCCACACCTGCAGCGGCGACGGCAGGACGTGCTCGTTGACCCATCCCCTGCTGACCACCAACTGCCAGATCCCGATCGCGACGACCGGCACGACCAGGCCGATTGCGATGTCCTGCCACCTGCGTTTCGTCATTTGATCCCCCGTACGCAAATGGTGGGCGGCCTCCGCCCACCAAACGTTCACTTGATGTTCAGGCTTTTCTTGGCCTCATCCAGCAGATCCGTCTTGACCCACTGCTTCGCCACGGGCGGCTTGGACATCCGCCCGACGCCCGTCTTGACCATGATGTCGGTCGTGGTCTGGATGTGCTCCGGCGTGATGTCGTAGGTGTACGGCGAATTGCTGATCGCGTCGTCGAAATCGTCCTTGGTGATCTGGCCCTTGAACACGACTTCGCGCACGTATTTCTCGGCCAGCGCGCGGTCCCGGATGAAGGCGCTCGTGGCCATCACGAAGCAGCGCATGAATTTCTCGGCCACCGCATGCTTCGTGTCGTGGAACTTCTCCGTCATGACCATCGTCCGTATCGGCTCGCCGATCGGGGTGTCGTACGGCTTCATGACCTCGACGCCGTAGCCCTTGTTGATCGCCTGCGACGACTGCGGTTCGGACTGCATCATGACATCGATGTTCTTGCCCAGCAGGGCCTGGTTGAGGTCGGCATAAGCCAGGTAGATGATCTGCACGTCCTTGCCGGGCGCGGTGTCGGCGGACAGGCCCGCCTTCTGCAGCTCGGCCATCAGCAGGACTTCCTGGATGCCGCCGCGCGTCACGCCCACCTTCTTGCCCTTGAGGTCCTTCACGCCCTTGACGTTGGCGTCCGGCCGCGCGACGAGGCGCACGCCCCCTTTGGCGAAGCCGGCCACGACATAGATCGGCGCACCGCTGGCGCGGCCCGAGATGGCGGCTTCGGACGCCGTCGCGCCGACGTCGAGCTCGCCCGCGATGATGGCCTGCATCACGTCCAGGCCTTTCGCGAACACGCGTTCCTCGACCTTGATGCCGCACTTGGGCGCGATTTCCTTGATATACGAGACCGCGCCGTAGTGCGCGAACTTGAGGTTGCCGAGGCGGACCACGTCCTGGGCCTGGGCGCCGCCCGCGGCCAGCAGCGCGGCGACGACGAGGGTCTTGCGAAACACGGTTGCTTTCATTCTGTCTCTCCGATCGGGGTCGAACTTTTATTGGAATGAACTACGTGATGCAGCTCTGGAAAATAAACTCGAAGCAACACATTGTCAAACTGCCCAAGCAGCTTTTACCAAGAATCAACCATGCCGGTTGACTGCGCAGCTTGCGAATGGCTGAATACAGGTCTTGTCCGGGGAAAACGCGCCCCGACATGGGGTAAAATGGCGGGCTGCACGCCGCCCGCTTATATATATCAGTACAAAAGGTAGAACATGCTGGATAACCTGACCCAACGCCTTGCCAAGGTCGTCAAGACGATGCGCGGCGAGGCCCGCCTCACCGAGGCGAACACCGCCGAGATGCTGCGCGAAGTGCGCCTGGCCCTGCTCGAAGCCGACGTGGCGCTGCCGGCCGTGCGCGAATTCATCGCCAAAGTGAAGGAGAAGGCGCTGGGCGAGGAAGTCATCGGCTCGCTGTCCCCCGGCCAGGCCCTCGTCGGCGTCGTGCAGAAGGAACTGGCCGCGCTGATGGGCGCCGACCTCGGGCCGGAAGCGTCGCAGCTGTCGTTCGCACAGCAGCCGCCGGCCGTGATCCTGATGGCCGGCCTGCAGGGTGTCGGTAAAACGACCACCACCGGCAAGCTCGCCAAATACCTCAAGGAAGAGAAGAAGAAAAAGGTCCTGACCGTCTCCGCCGACGTCTACCGCCCCGCCGCGATCGCGCAGCTGGAATCGGTGACGAGGCAGGTCGGCGCCGACTTCTTCCCGTCCACCGCCAGCGACAAGCCGGTCGACATCGCGAAGAACGCGCTCGACTGGGCGCGCCGCCACTACCACGACGTCGTCATCATCGACACGGCCGGCCGCCTGGCCATCGACGAGGCGATGATGCAGGAAATCGCCGCCGTGCACGCGGCCGTGAATCCGATCGAAACGCTGTTCGTCGTCGACGCCATGGTCGGCCAGGACGCGATCAACACGGCGAAAGCCTTCAACGATGCGCTGCCGCTGACCGGCGTGATCCTGACGAAGCTCGACGGCGATTCGCGCGGCGGCGCGGCGCTGTCCGTGCGCCACGTGACGGGCAAGCCGATCAAGTTCGCCGGTGTGTCGGAAAAGCTGGACGGCCTGGAAGCGTTCGATCCGGCCCGGATGGCCAACCGTGTGCTGGGCATGGGCGACATCCTCGCGCTGGTCGAGGAAGCGCGCAAGGGCGTGGACATGAAGGCCGCGACCGACATGGCCAACAAGATCAAGTCGGGCGGCAAGTTCGACATGAACGACTTCCGCGCCCAGCTCGCGCAGATGAAGAAGATGGGCGGCATGGCCGGCCTCCTCGACAAGCTCCCCGCCCAGTTCCAGCAGGCGGCCAGCGGCGCCAATATGGATCAGGCCGAAAAGCAGGTGCGCCGGATGTGCGGCATCATCGACTCGATGACGCCGCTCGAGCGCGCCAAGCCGGAACTGATCAAGGCCAACCGCAAGCGCCGCATCGCGGCCGGCGCCGGCGTGCAGGTGCAGGAAGTCAACCGCATGCTGACGCAGTACGACCAGATGAACACGATGATGAAGAAGCTCAAGGGCGGCGGCCTGATGAAGATGATGCGCGGGATGAAGGGCATGATGCCCGGCATGCGCTGACCTTCGACGCTTCGCAAAAGCCGTGCGCGACCACCGTCCCGCACGGCTTTTTTACGCGTGGGACGCCTGTTTTTTCACTCTAGAGAGGCCCGGGTAACACAACCGGCAGATTTAGGGCTTGTAAGAGTGAAAAAATTTCGAAAAAGACTTGCACGAACACTAAAACCCTACCAATATAAGCCGGGTGCGCTCACGCGCAAATTTCCATGTGTTCCGTTTAGGAGGCTCGAAGATGGCAACAGCCAAAAAAACCACTGCAGCACCCGCCAAGAAAGCCGCTGCCAAGCCTGCTGCGGCGGCGAAGCCGGCAGCGAAAAAGGCAGCGGCTCCTGCCAAAGCAGCAGCACCGAAAGCAACCGCAGCAGCAAAGAAGCCGGCGGCGGCACGCAAGCCCAACGCCGCTTTCATGAAAGAGATGACCCCGTCGGCGCCGCTGGCTGCCGTCGTCGGCGCGAAACCGCTGCCGCGCACCGAAGTGACCAAGAAGGTCTGGGACTACATCAAGGCGCAAAACCTGCAGGACGCGGCCAACCGCCGCATGATCAACGCCGACGACAAGCTGAAAGCCGTCTTCGGTGGCAAGGCGCAGGTGTCGATGTTCGAAATGACCAAGCTGATCTCGGATCACCTCAAATAAGAAGACCTGGCTGGCTGTCCCACTGGCCCCGATACAAAAAGCCCCGGCGAGCCGGGGCTTTTTGCTATGTGCTGCGCCGCACGTAGTGGGCTCTCCGAGCCCACGCGTGACGTATGCAGTTTGCCGGCATCACGCGTGGGCGGAGGCCGCCCACCCTACAGGAGCAACGATGCGATTCGATCTGGTGGACCTGCAATTGTTCCTGCACGTGGTGGATGCCGGCAGCATCACGGCAGGCAGCCAGCGTGCGCACCTGGCGCTGGCATCGGCCAGTGAACGCATCCAGAACATGGAAGCGGCGCTGGGCGTGCCGCTGCTCGTGCGCGGCCGGCGCGGCGTGCAGCCGACGGCCGCGGGCCTCGCCCTGCAGCGCCACGCCCGCCTCGTGTTCCAGCAGCTGGCGCGCATGCGTGCGGAACTGGGCGAGCACGCGGCCGGCCTCAAGGGCCAGGTGCGGCTGCTATGCAATACGGCGGCACTGAGCGAATACCTGCCGGAAGTGCTGGCCGGCTTCATGGCGCGTCATCCGGACGTCGACATCGACCTGGAAGAGCGTACGTCCAGCGACATCGCGCGCGCGGTGCGCGAAGGCGGCGCGGATCTCGGCATCGTGGCCGACACGGTCGATCTGTCCGGCCTCGAGACCTTCCCGTTCTGCACCGACCGCCTCGTGGCCGTGGCGCAGCCGGCGCTGGCGCGCACGCTCGTCACGCAGGAGGGCCAGGCCGTGGCGTTCGCGCGCCTCGTGGATTTCGACCACGTCGCCCTGACCGGCGACAGCGCCCTGTTCCGCTACCTGAGCCAGCAGGCCGAGCGCGCCGGCCGCACGCTGCGCGCGCGCGTACGCCTGCGCAGCTTCGACGCGGTGTGCCGCATGGTGGAGAGCGGGGTCGGGGTCGGCATCGTGTCCGAACCGGCCGCGCGGCGCTGCGCGCGCACGATGGACATCGCGGTGCTCGAACTGGCCGACGCGTGGGCGTTGCGGCAGTTGTCGCTGTGCATGCGCAGCTTCGACGAGCTGCCGCGGCACGCGCAGCAGCTGGTGGAAGAAATCCGCGCGTGAGCGTGGGCACGGGGTGCCCAACCTACGATTGTCACGATGCCGTAGATACCGTCTTGTGCGTCAAGCTTCACATGGCGTAATTCGGGTCATATGGCCTGCCT
>NZ_LMCY01000019.1:0-130 GCF_001425685.1 Massilia sp. Root335
ATCCGAACAAGGCCATCGGCAAGATCAAGGAATTGCTGGTGCGCCGGGCGATCTGAGCCGGTCGTCCATGCATGACGTCCGCGTGGGCACGGTGTGCCCACCCTACGAATCGGCGATGCATGACGTCCGC
>NZ_LMCY01000019.1:188-100743 GCF_001425685.1 Massilia sp. Root335
CGTTTGGTGATGCATGCGTTTGGTGGGCGGAGGCCGCCCACCCTACGGTTTGGTGATGCATGCGTACCAAACGTAGGGTGGGCACCCCGTGCCCACCAAATGCCGGCGTAACGCAATTAATATTGCTTAAATATAGTAAAACTACCGTACTGTCGACTGCCTGCAGCCGGAGTATAGTGTTGACCCAACAACGGACTCTAGTGTGAAAACGCATCAATCCGATCCCGCCAACCGTGCCCGCCTGCGCTGGCGTGCCCGTCGCGGCCTGCTCGAGAACGACCTGATCCTCACGCGCTTCCTCGACGCGCATGAAGAAGAACTGACGGACGAGGAAGTCGATGCGCTGACCCGTTTGCTGGACCTGGCGGACAACCCGCTGATGGACCTGCTGCTGGGCCGCGCCGAGCCCGAAGGCGAGGTCGACCTGCCGCACGTGCGTGCCCTGGTGGCGCGCCTGCGGCAAGCCTGAGGCGTCCACGCTGTCACGGACGCCGGTAACGAAACCGGAAGATTTCGTTTTTATCTTGTACCCACCTCCCAAAGAAGGAAGTGCCATGAACATCTCTGATACCAAAGCCACTCTGTCGTTCTCGGACGGCAGCCCATCGGTAGACATGCCGATCTACAAGGGCACGATCGGCCCGGACGTCATCGACATCCGCAAGCTGTACGGCCAGACCGGCAAGTTCACCTATGACCCTGGCTTCATGTCGACGGCCGCCTGCCAGTCGGCCATCACGTACATCGATGGCGACAAGGGCGAGCTGCTGTACCGCGGCTACCCGATCGAACAGCTGGCCGTCAATTGCGACTTCCTGGAGAGCTGCTACCTGCTGCTGAACGGCGAACTTCCGAACGCCGCGCAGAAGGAAAAGTTCGTCACCACCGTGACCAAGCACACGATGGTCCACGAGCAGATGCAATTCTTCTTCCGCGGCTTCCGCCGCGACGCGCACCCGATGTCGGTGCTGGTGGGTACGGTCGGCGCGCTGGCGTCGTTCTACCACGACTCGCTGGACATCAACGACGCGAACCAGCGCGAAATCTCGGCCATCCGCCTGATCGCCAAGCTGCCGACCCTGGTCGCGATGGCTTATAAATACTCGGTCGGCCAGCCGTTCGTGTACCCGCGCAACGACCTGTCGTACAGCGCGAACTTCATGCGCATGATGTTCGGCAACCCGTGCGAAGAGTACAAGGTCAACGACGTCCTCGTCCGCGCCCTGGACCGCATCCTGATCCTGCACGCCGATCACGAGCAGAACGCATCGACCTCGACCGTCCGTCTGGCCGGTTCGTCGGGCGCCAACCCGTTCGCCTGTATCGCAGCCGGTATCGCCTGCCTGTGGGGCCCGGCCCACGGCGGCGCGAACGAAGCCGCACTGAACATGCTGAAGGAAATCGGCAGCGTCGAGAACATCCCGGCCTTCATCGAGAAGGTCAAGGACAAGAACTCGGGTGTGAAGCTGATGGGCTTCGGTCACCGCGTGTACAAGAACTTCGACCCGCGCGCCAAGCTGATGCGCGAAACCTGCTATGAGGTGCTGAACGAACTGGGCCTGCAGGACGACCAGCTGTTCAAGCTGGCGATGGAACTGGAAAAGATCGCCCTGAACGACGACTACTTCGTGTCGCGCAAGCTGTACCCGAACGTCGACTTCTACTCGGGCATCGTGCAGTCGGCCCTGGGCATCCCGGTCTCGCTGTTCACCGGTATCTTCGCGATGGCCCGTACCATCGGCTGGATCGCCCAGTGGAACGAGATGATCGCCGACCCGGAACAGAAGATCGGCCGTCCGCGCCAGCTGTTCGTCGGTTCGCAGCGCCGCGACGTGCCGGCGATGGACAAGCGTTAATCCGCTAATCCGCGCCTGTCGTCATCGGAAAGCGAGCCTGCGGGCTCGCTTTTTTTTCCGTCTCCGCATAAAATATACAGCGTATAAATAAGGGGACTTATGATTACCGGACACGTATTCATCGCAACCAGCCTCGACGGCTACATCGCGCGCCCCGACGGCGACATCGATTGGCTGCTCGCCCGCGACGACCCGCGCGAAGATCACGGCTACGACGCCTTCATCGCCGACAAGGACGCCATCGTGATGGGCCGCGGCAGCTACGAAAAGATCGCGACGTTCGAGCCGTGGCCGTACTCCCTCCCGGTGGTGGTGCTCTCGCGCCGGCTCGCGGGAACGCCCGTTCCCGACCGGCTGCGCGGCAAAGTGCGTTTCGCCGACCTCGCGCCGGCCGTCGTCATGCGCGAGCTCGAGCTGGATGGCGCCCGCCGCGTCTACGTGGACGGCGGCCAGGTCGTGCAGGCATTTTTGCGCGCGGGCCTGATCGCGGACATGGTCGTCACGACGGTGCCTGTGCTGATCGCCGCCGGCCGTCCCCTGTTCGGGGACCTCCGCGCCGACTGCGACCTGGCCCTCGTCGCCAGCCGCAGCTTCCCGTCCGGCCTCGTGCAATCCACGTACCGGCTGCCGTCGTGACGCGCCCCCGCGGCCGCCCCGCGCGCGGGCAGGGCGTCACGCGCGACGCGATCCTGGATGCGGCCCTGGCCTTGCTGGACGAGGACGGCGACGCCGGGTTGACGATGCGGGTCCTTGCGGCGCGGCTGGGCGTGACGCCGATGAGCCTGTACCACCACGTGACCGACCGCGCCGGCCTGCTGCAGGCCTTGTCGGACCGGTTGTACGGCACCGTGCTGCAAGGCGACGACGCGCTCGGCGGGCCCGCCGATGGGATCCGGATGCTGTTGACGCGCTATCACGACGCCGTCGTTGCTCACCCGCAACTGACGCTCGCGATCTTTGCCGAGCCGGCGGCCTTTGCCGGTGCGAGCCGGGAGATCACGGACCGCCTGGAAGCACTGCTCGCGGCGCTCACGCCGGCGCACCTGATGTGGCGCGACATCCTCGTCGACCACGCGCACGGCAGCGGGCTCGCGCTCGTCGCGGCCCGCGGCGACGCGGCGCGCGTGGAGGTGTTGCGGACCGCGTATCGCGCGGCGCTGGACTGCTTGCTGGCGCCCTTTTTCAGGGCATAGATCGGAGCCGCCGGATTACCGGATCCCGTTGTGGCGCACGGCGCCCGTCCCGGTCGCAAGGGACGTCGCAACGCCAAGTGCTTGTTCGGCAGGCACGGCGACATCCGGCCGCACGCCGACGCCTTCCCAGTTCGTGTGCGTGACGGGACTGATGCTCTCCGCGACAGGCAGAACTACGATGAAGTGCGAGCTCAGGCGAAACGGTGCGACGGGATGGGCACCGCCCCGGGTGACTTCGCCGACGATGGTGGCCCGCTTCCGCGTTTGCATGGCATAAGCAAAATCCTCCGCGGCCGAAAACGTGGCCCGGCTGGTCAGGATGTAGACGGGCCGGGAGACGCCGTAGTGGCGACCCTCGACGTTCCCGCTCGTCCACATGGACAAGCGCTCTCCGGTACGCGGCGCGACGACATCGCTGAGGTGGGTCGGCCGGTCGAAAAAATAGCTGGCCAGCAGTGCGACGCTGTCCCTGTTGCCACCGCCGTTGTTGCGCAAATCGATGATCAATGCCCTGGAGCCGGCAAGGCGATCCATTGCCGCGGCAAATTTTTCGGCTGACAGATAAGGGCGGAAAAAGCAGTCGAGCCGCAGGTAACCGATGCCGGCATCCGATTGCGTCACCTCTTCGACACCGAAACGTGCCATGTAGCGGCCGAGACGGTCTACGAGCCATGCGGGCAGGGACAGGTCATCGTTGGGTGGACGGGGAAAGTTGCGCTCCGGGGAAACCGGTACGTCGCCGGGCACGAACCCGACCGCCATGTGCTGGTCATCGCTGAACCGGACCAATTCCGATGTCATCAGGCGCGCAAACTGACCGGGAGAGCTGATGCCATCGTATTCGCCATGACGTTCGGCCTGGCGCAACGCGGCCGCGACCTGCGCGCCTTTTTTTTCGTCGAGGTAGCGCCGGGCGACCTTGTCGGCCAGCGTGTCGACCAGTTGGGCGCGCGTTGTCGGCGTGACGTTTAGCGTGCTCACCGTGTGCACATCTCGCCAGGTCGACAACGTACTTGGCAGGATGATCACGAACGTCAGATATGCCGCAGCCGAAATCAAGATGCCTTTCGCCAAGGTATATGGATCGGATAGCCTTTTCCAGATACGGCTTGCAAGCATCCTGCCTCCCGTTAGTGATATTTATGCAAGACTCTAGCAATAAAGTATATTTTCGTAAAGAAATGCAGGGGAGATTTTTCTGAGACAGGCCGTTTTTCGGGCTGCTATACCGATCTTTACGTATTCGAGTAGGGAATCAGAGGTTGGTACATGCTGAATTCTCTTCTCTGCGGTACCACGGACCTGCTGTAGTACCCGCTTCGCTGCCGGGAAACAGCTAATAAAAAGGCCGCCGGATCACTCCGGCGGCCGTCGCATCAACGCGTTATCGATTCAAGGTCAGACAGCGTAATACGCCTCGACCTCGCCTTTCAGCTTGATCAGCATCGGACGGCCCTTGCGGTCCAGGGTCTTGCCGGCGGCGACCTTGATCCAGCCTTCGCTCAGGCAGTATTCCTCGACGTCGGTGCGTTCCTTGCCGTTGAATCGGATGCCGACCGGGTGCTTGAAGACTTCCGCATTGTGGTGCGGGCTCTTCGGGTCGATGGACAGGCGGTCGGGCAGGGGTGGGAGTTGGGTAGTGTCGTTCATGGCCGGAATTATCCACGATTCCCGGCGCGCGCGCGAGCGTCGCATCACCGGAATCATTGCCTTATTGAACACTTGATGTAGACGCGTCGGCGACATTTCGCTATGCTCGCAAGATTGTTAACCCGACAGTCAGCACCATGGCACAAAATTCAGGCGACGTCTACCGGACCCCCCGACGTTTCAATTGGCCGTTCGTGATCGGCGGTTTCGCTTTTCTTTCCCTCGCGATCATGTTGTGGCGCTGGGGCGGCACGGTCGAGGACTCGCTGGCCTATTTCGACACCGCCCGCTGGGTGCGCGGCGAAATTCCGCTGCAGGCGTTGCGTGCGCCGTTTCCGTACCGCCTGGCCGTCCCGGCCCTCGCGGCCTTCCTGCCCGGCGACCTGCACAACACGTTCGCCGCGCTGAACTGGATCTTCGTCACCGCGACGGCCTGCCTGGCGACGGCGACCGTGCGGCGCATGGGCTTCGGCACCCTGCGGGCGCTGGCGGCGGGGCTGCTCGTCGTGCTGTCGCTGCCGACGTTCTGGTATGCGCCTTACCTGCTCGTCGATCCGGGTTCCGTGTGCATGCGCATGCTGTTCGTATTCGCCGTGCTGACGGGGCAGCCGCGCCTCGCGCTGGCGGCCGGCCTCGCGGCGACCGCGATCCGCGAAGAAAACATCCTGCTGCTCGGCTGGCTGCTCGTGATGCGCCAGGTGGCCGTGCCGCAAGGGCTCGCGGCGCTGGCCGCCGCGGCCGGGTGGCTCGTCGCGGTGCGCTGGTGGCTGATTCCGGGCCTGCCGCATTACGCCTGGGTGCCCAACCTCGGCACCGTGCGCGCGCTGCTGGACGACACGCGCGGCCTGTTGTCGCTCGCCGGTTGCGCGGGCCTCGTCCTGCCGCTCGCCATCGTCGGCATCTGGCGCGCGCCGCCGCGCATCGCGCCCTTGCGCGGCCTGCTCGTGCTGATGGCCTTGCCACCGCTGTACGCGGCGCTGAGCGTGCGCGTCGAAGGGCGCATCGTATGGGCCCTGTATCCCTTCCTGATCCCGTTCGCCGTGTCGCTGGGCCTGCCGCGCCGGGACGCGGCGGTGCCAGACGTGCGTCCGCCGCCCACGTCGCGGCGCGCCTGATCAGCCCATCAGCAGATACGCACGCAACAGGCGCCGGTATTCGTCGAGCAGCGCCCGTTCGTGCGGCTCCCCTTGCGGTACCTGGCCCACGCCCTTCAGGACGTGCAGCAGTGCCAGCGCCATCGGGTCGGCACGCCCGGGCGGCAAGGCGGGCAGCACCGCGTCCATCAGGCCGCGCAGACTGGCCAGCATCGTCTCGCGCACCTGATGCCGGCTCGCTTCCAGGCCGCGCGCGTCGACCAGCGCCAGCGCCACCCCGCGCCGGGCGCGCAACTCCTGCATGACATCCACGAGGGCATCCGCCAGGTCGGCGGGCGAGAGCGCGTCCGCGCGCGCGCGCAGCGCGGCCAAGCCCGCGCCGAGCTGTTCGACATAGGTGCCCAGCAGCGCGTCGGCCACGGCGTCCTTGGACGGGAAGAAGCGGTACAGCGAACCGATCGCGGTGCCGGAACTGGCGGCGATCTCGGTCATCGTGACCGCGTCGTAGCCCTTGTCGAGGAAGAGGCTGCCGGCGGCCTCGAGGATGGCGGCGACGCGCTCGTGGCCGCGCTGGCGCTTGGGCGCGGCGCCGCGGGCCGCCTCGGGTGGCGATGCTGTCATGGATAGGTCGTCCTGGATGAGGCTTGCATTATAGCGACGTCATGACACGGCCTCACGTTTGACTTATGCGAGGGCATCCTCTACTATATTTTGCGAGGATGTCCTCGCATAACTCACTTTTTGGATTCCCATGACCGATCTCCAACCCCGATCCACGGCCGTCGTCCTCATCGACCTCCAGCACGGCATCCTGGCGCGCGAACTGGCGCCGCATCCGGCCGCGCACGTCGTCGCCAACGCCGCCCGCCTGACCGCCGCCTGGCGCGCGGCCGGCGCCACCGTCGTGTACGTGCGCGTCGCGCTGGGCGACATCCATACGCACGTGGTCGACCGGCCGCGCGCCCGTCCCGACAGCTTCCCGGCCAACGCCTGCGACATCCTTCCCGAGGCCGGCATGCGCGAGGGCGATTTCCTCGTCACCAAGCGCCAGTGGGGGGCGTTCCATGCGACGGAACTGGACCAGATCCTGCGCCGGCGCGGCATCCGCACGATCATCCTGGGCGGCGTGGCGACCAATATCGGCGTCGAAACGACGGCGCGCGCGGCGCACGACCTCGGCTACGACATCGTGTTCGCCGAAGACGCCACGTCGACGCTCACCGCCGACATGCACCGTTTCGCGTTCGAGCAGATGTTCCCGACGATGGGCCGGGTGCGCAGCACGGACCAGTTGCTGGCCGCGCTGCCGGCCTGACGACGCTGCGCCTACCGGCACTTGCCGGCGGCGATGGCCGCGCCCCAGAACGGCAGCGCCAGGATGCCGCCCAGGCCGATCGGCCCGATCTGCGCCGGCTGGTGCTTCAGCGCGTCGGGGCCCCAGCATCCCGGCACGCGGGCGTCGTCGAACTGGCGCTTGAACTTCTCGTGGGCCGGATCGCCGCTCAGCACGGGGCCGCGGTCCCGCGCCGGCGCCGGCATCTCCGCGAGCGTCTCGCGCACGGCCTTGCGGATGGCATCCTCGTCCAGGCGCAGGTGGATGGACGCCGGCGGCTGCGCCTGGTCCGAGGCGCAGGCAGCGGAGGAAATGGCCGCCAGCAGGGCGGCGAGGACGAAGGTTCTCATGTTAATAAATGTACACCCGTCCGAGCGGAGTTGTTGAACCGGCACATTTCGTTACACAATCCCTTTCTCGCCCTGGAAAGGACCCCGACCATGAAATCGCTGATCCTCGCATGCTGCCTGTTCGTCGCGTCGCTCGCCCATGCCGCCGGCATCGACCCGGCCCTCGCGCAGCAGGTGAATGCCTTCGTCGACGGCTGGCATGACGACGCCGCCCACGCGCGCATGCGCTACTTCGACAAGATGGCGCCGGACGGCGTCTACATCGGCACCGACCGCGGCGAGCTGTGGCAGCGCGACGCCTTCCGCGAATGGGGGCGCAAGTATTTCGAGGGCAAGCAGGCCGCCTGGGTGTTCCACCCCACGCGGCGCAACGTGTATGCGACACCGGACGGTGGGCTGATCTGGTTCGACGAGCTGCTCGACACGGAAAACATGGGACATTGCATGGCCAGCGGCGTCATTCGCAGGACGCAAGCGGGATTCGAGATCGTGCATTACCAGCTGTCGCTGGCGGTGCCGAACGGGGTGGCGAAGCAGGTGATCGAGGTCGTGAAGGCGGCCGAGGCGGCGCCCGCGTCAAAATAATTCGAGGTTCTGCTGTCCCGGCGGCGTCTGCACGGCAGCCTTCGCGGCGGGCGCCCTGGGCGCGACCCATGCCTTCATCGCCTGCGCCGGATACGCCCGCAGGAAGCTGCGCGCCAGTTCCGGGTCGCGGCAGTGCAGCCAGGCGTCGACGTCGTTCGGCGGCAGCACGACGAGCGCGCGCTTTTCGTCGTCCGGCTTGTGGAAGCGCCGCATCAGCGGGTGGTCGTCGGCGTTGATCGTGATCTGCGTGAACGCCGCCGCGATCGATCCGTCGGCCTCGGACCACTCGCGCCACAGGCCCGCGACGAAGAACACGCTGTCGTCGGCCATGCCGATGCCGAAGCGCTCGGCGCGGCCGCTTTCGTAGCACGGTTCATAAAAGCAGGTCATCGGCACGGCGCACAGCTGGGCGCGGCGCCAGGCGGGGGCGAACGAGCGCTTTTCGCCCAGCGATTCGGCGCGCGCGTTCATCGTGTCGAACGGTTTGACGCCCGGCGGGATGTGCCGGCGCGGCACCATGCCGTAGCTTGCCAGCTGCAGCTTGCGTTCGCCGCCGGCGCCCGCGCGCACGATCGGGGCGATGTAGTCTTTCCAGACCTCATCCTTCCAGGTCTCGCTGGGCCAGTCCCAGTCGCGGTACAGGTCGACCAGGGTGCCGAGCACCATGTCGAGTTGTTCGGGCAGCGGAGGGCGGTAGTTGACGCACATGGCGCCAAGTTTGACACAAAAACGCGCCCGTCACCACGCCGCCGCGCGCGCCTTGCGCCGCTGCCGCCAGATCGCCAGGCCCGTCACCAGGAACGCGAGCGGCGCCAGCCCGGCGATGCTGATGACAACCCGTCCGAACGTGCCGAACGCTTCGCCCGTATGCAGCGGGAACTGCCAGTCGATGAAGGCATCGCCCGCGGGCGCGTGCAGCGGATCGCGCACGCGCAGCACGCGCCCCGTCGCCGCATCGACCGTGACGCGCGTGTTGCCGTCGCCCCGGCGGACCTCGCCGGGCTGGCGCAGGCGGATCTCGTACGGCAGGCCCGGCGTCGCGGGCAGTCCGATGCGCGCCACGCGCGCGGCCGGGAACAGAGCGCTGGCCGCTTGCGCCGCCCGCGCTACGCCGACGTCGCCCGCCGCGCCGCGCTTCGGCTTGTCCTGCGCCGACACGGCCGCCACGCTGGCCACCACGGGCGTGATCCACTGCGGCTGGTTGAACAGGCAGCCGGAAAAGCCGAGCATCGCCAGCACCGGCGCGACGACCGCGCCGGCCGCGCGGTGGAAGCTGTAATTCAGGCGCGGCCACGAGCCCCGGTACGCGACGCTGAACGCCTTGCGCCACGCCGCCAGGCGCGCCCTGGGCCACCACAGCACGAAACCGGCCACGGACGTGAACAGCAGCGCGAGGCCGGAGACGGCGACGACTGTCTTGCCGGCGTCGCCGGCCAGCAGGTAGCGGTGCAGGTGGAACAAGGTCGGCATCAGCAGGGGCCGCGACAGGCCGGCCTGGCCCCACACGCGTTCGCCCGTGACGGCCAGGCTGGCCGGGTCGACCATCACCTGGCGCGACCGGTCCAGCGTGAACGGACCGCGTCCAGCGGCCGGCGGCAGGCGATACCACGCGACCGCCACCTCGCCGCCGCGCGCCGGCAGCATCAGCTGGCTGGGGCGGCCGTACGCCGGGTCGGCCGCCAGCCGGTCGACGATGCGCTTGACGGCCGCGGGTGCGAGCGGCCCGGGCGCCGGCGCCGCATGGAACAGCGCCGGATTGAGCATGGCGTCGAGTTCATGCATCCACGCGAGGGCGCAGCCGGTGAGCCCGGACAGCCCGAACACGCAGCCGAAGACGAGCGCCACGGCCAGGTGCAGGCGCCGGAACCAGGTACGGAGTGTGGCGCGCATCATGTCGTCCTGTCGTCATGTCAGAAGCGGTAGCGCGCGCTGACCAGCACCGAGCGCGGCTCGCCCGGCATGTTGTAGTCGTTCGCGCCGCTGTGCGCCGACACGAAATAGCGTCGGTTCGCGAGGTTCTTCACGGTGACCGTCACGTCGACCTTCCTGCCGTCGTAGCCGGCGCCCAGCTGCAGGACGCCGTAGCCGGGCAGGGTCGTCAGGTCGTCGGGCGAGGCGTAGCGCGCGGATTCGGCGCGGCCGCCGGCGGCGACCCAGAACCGGTCGTCCAGGCGGTGCTTGATCCAGGCATTGAACGTGTGGCGCGGCGTGAGTGCCGCCGTGTTGCCTTCGAATGGCGTGCGTGCCGTCGTGAGTTCCGTCGAGTCCTCGATCGTGCCGCGCATGTTCGCATAGCCGGCGATCGCATCCCAGCCGGGCGCCAGCTCGCCGCTGAAACTCAGTTCGAGTCCGCGCGTGCGCTGGCGGCCCACGGGCAGCGAAAAATTCGTGTTGGCCGGATCGGCCACCTGGATATTCGTCTGCGTCATGTCGAACAGCGCGGCCGTCAGGCTCGAACGCGCCGACACGTCGAGCTTCACGCCCGCTTCCTTGTTGACGGTCTGCGTCGGCTTCAAGGTGTCGCTGTTGGCGCGGAACGAGAACGAATCGGAGATCGGCTGGAACGAGCGGTTCCACGACGCGTACAGCGCGACCCGGCTGGTGGGCTGGTAGACCGCGCCGAGGCGCGGCGAGAAGGTGTCGTCGACGCGGTGCAGGTCGAGGTTTTTGACCGTGCGGTCGTCGCGGTCCTGCTTCAGACGATCGTAGCGGACGCCCGCCAGGATTTTCCACGCCGGCGACAGCGCCACGAGGTCCTGCACATACAGGCCGGCGATGTCGACGCGGTTGCGGTTGTCGGCGCTGGCTGCGACGGTGTCCGGCAGCACCGGCAGGTCCACGAGCACGGGGTGGAACAGGCTGTAGGTCGCGACGTTGCCGCGCGAGCGCAGCACCTCGGCCTTGTTCTGGCGGCCGACCTCCACGCCGTACAGCAGCTGGTGGTTCGTCGCGCCCCAGTCCAGTTGTTGCGACAGTTCGTTCTGCAGGTAGCGCCCGTCCTCGTCGCGCAGGCGGTGGCTCTGGCCGATGGCGACGGTCGGTGCGGCGCCGTCCTCGATGGCGCCGATCGACGTGTAATTGCGGTCGAGGGCGTAGTCGTAGGCGCGCAGCACCGTGTGCAGCTCGAGGCCGGGCGCGAACACGTGGTCGAGCGTCGCGGTCGCGCTCTTGACGTCGCTCTGCACGAAGGCGCGCGCGGTGCCGTTGGCGGCGCCGAAATAGGTCTCGACCGGCACGTCGACGGGGCGGCCGTGGTAGCTCGGCACGCCCTGGTCGGCCAGGCGCTTGTCGTGCAGGTAGTCGGCCTGCAGGGTCAGCGTGGTCCCTGGCTGGAGCCTGAACGTGGCCGACGGCGCGAGCGCCTGGCGGCGCAGGAAGTAGCGGTCGCGGAAGCCGGTCGAATCCTCGACGGCGCCCGTCAGGCGGAACAGGGCGTCCTTGCCGGCGCCCGCCGCGCCGACGTCGAACTCGCCGCGGCGCTGCCCGCGCGAACCGAGCATGACGCCCGCCTCGGCCTGCGGATCGGCGAGCGGCTTCTTCGTCACGCGGTTGACGAGGCCACCGGCCGACCCGCGCCCGTACAGCACGGAGGCCGGTCCCTTGAGCACCTCCACGCGCTCGATGTTCGACAGGTCGCGGAAGTACAAGGCATCGTCGCGCACGCCGTCCACGAACTGGTCGCTGATGGCGGAGAAGCCGCGGATCGTCACCTGGTCGCGCTGGCCGTCGCCGACCGAAAAGGACAGGCCCGGCACGTTCTGCAGCGCGTCCTGCAGGGACAAGGCGTTCTGGTCGTGCAGCACGACGGCCGGCACCACGTTGACGGTCTGCGGAACGTCGCGCAGCGGCACGCTGATCTTCGTCGCCGTCGTCGCGTCGGGGGTGTCGTACGAGCCGGCATCGATTTTCCTGTCCTTGACGATCACCTCCGGCATCGCGGGTTCTTCGGCATGGGCTTGCGCGCACAGGCTGCACGCGATGGCGACGAGGTACGGTAAAGGACGAAGTGCGTGATTCATGAAATCCCTGTTGGTGTGTGAAGGTGTTGGAAATGGTTGGATTGGAGCCGGATGGCGCGCATGCCGGCGGCGGCGACGGCATACAGCAGCGCGACGGTCCAGAACATGGCGGACAGCGGCACCCAGGCCAGGGCCAGGCCGCCCGCGCCGGCACCCAGCAGGGCGCCGGCCTTGGCGGCACCGTTGCCGGCGCCGAGCACGCGGCCCTGTTCGTCGTCCGCGGCGGCGCGGGCGAGCAGGCCGTAGAACACGGGCAGCAGGGCGGCGAGACACGCGCCCCACAGCACGCGCGCCAGCAGGAACAGGCCGATGTCCGACGCCGCCGCCTGCACCGCGACGATGGCCACGCAGGCCCACAGAATCCATTCGACCTGGGCGAGCACCTGCGCATGCGCCATGCGCGCGAAGCGCCGCGCCCAGAACGGCGCGGCCGCGCACAGGCCGAGGGCCGTGCCCGCGTAGCACAGTCCCGTCACGCGGCTGGACACGTGCAGCACCTCGCTTGCGTACAGGCCGAAGAAAGTCTGCGGCATCATCTTCCCGGCCTGCACCAGCACGATGCCGAGCAGCAGGCCGTACATCGTTTGCCGCAGTCCGGCCGGCCGCGGGCGCGCGCCGGACGCCGGCGCGGCCGGCAGCGGGGCCGTGGGCGGCAGGACGGCGGCGGCCACCGCCGCGCACAGCAGGCACGCGGCGCCGGCCCATACGTTCACGCTGCGGAAGCCCCATGCATCGAACAGCCAGCCGCCGAGGACGGGGCCGGCCACGGAGCCGATCGCCGTCGCCGCCTGCAGCTGCGCCATCAGCGCGCCGCGCGCGTCGCGCGTCACGAGCCGCGCACCGTAGGCCTGCGCCGCCGCGATGTAGCCGGCAAGGGCGCCTTGCAGCAGGCGCACGGCGAGGATGACGGCCACGCTGTCGGTCGCGGCGATCCACCACTGCGTGGCCGCCAGCGCGAGCAGCGCGCGCAGCAGCATCGGCTTGTGGCCGACCCGGTCGCCGAGGCGCCCCCACCACGGCGTCGTGCACATCGCCATGGCCATCGGGCCGGCATAGGCGGCCGCGCTGACCCAGGCCAGCGCCGCGGGCGCCAGGCCGCCCAGGCGGCGCAGGTGCAGGGGCCAGAACGGGCCGCTCATCTCCATGGCGCCCATCGCCACGAGCTGCAGCGCGAACAGCCAGCGCGCGGTGGTCATGCGAGCGGATTGGGCATCGTGCCGTGCACGTCGTCCGACGTGTCGAGCAGGCGCATGCGCAGGAACGATTTGGCCGGCCAGTCATGGGCCAGCAGCGCCTCGCGTTCGGCCTGCCAGCGGCGCTCGTGGACGCGCGCGCGCAGGTCCGCGAACACGTCGTCCATCGTGCGCCGCAGGACGTCCCAGAAGTGGTGCTCGGGATGGCCGTAGGCGTGCGCCAGCAGCAGCGCCAGTTCGGACAGGTGGCACAGCAGGACGGCGTGCAGCAGCTTGTCGCGCACCGGTTCGTCGTCGTCGTACACCGTGAAGCCGGCGCGATAGGCGTCGAGCGCCAGGCCGGCACGGCGCAGCGTGGGGCCGTGGATGCGCAGGTCGCCGAAGTCGCGCGCGAGCAGCTGGACGGGAGCGTACCCGTCGTCGAGCATGATGAAGCTGTTCTGCTGGTGCGCTTCGAACGCGATGCCGTACACGAGGTAAGCGGACAGCAGCGCCGTCAGCACGGTGCGCGCGTGGCGCCCGAAGTAGGCGACGGCGCCCGCGGCATGGTCGCCGTGGGCCAGCGCCACGAGCTCCGTCGCGAGCGGACGGCCGCTGAACGGCGACTCCGCGAACAGGGCGCCGACCGGGACCGGGAAGCGCCCGCGGTCGGCCTTGGCCATCGGATTGGCGCGGTACAGGATCGCCAGGTGGCGCGCGCGGTCATCGTCGTCCTGCGGGTCGATGTAGTGCAGGCCCACGTCTTCGCGCACGATGTCGAGCGTGCCGCCAAAACCGTGTTCGCGTTCGAGGATCGCCGCGAGCAGGCGCGTGATGCGCGGTCCCATCACGGTGGACTTGGGCGAGACCGTGCGCTGGACGCTGGTCAGGCGCAGCGACACGGGCAGCTTCAGGTGCGGCAGCGCCGGCGAGCCGGCCGGGACGACGGTGCGGAACGACATGGTCGGCGTCGCGTCGAGGCCCACGCCGTCGAGCAGCAGCAGGTCGCCGTGCGCGATCTCGGCCGCGAACTTCCGCGGGATCACCTTGCGGGCCTGGAATGGATGGAGGGGCAGGGGCAGCCAGTCGGCGGCGCGCTCGCCCAGCCTTGCCAAAGCGGCTTCCCAGCGTTGCGCGCTCGCCGGGAAGTGATGCGCGAACCAGGCGGCGTAGTCGCCGTCGCCGGCCGCGAACGTGGTCCGGGCCTTGTCCGCGCGGATCGCGGCCAGCGGCACCCGCAAGGTCGGCTGGAATTCCGGCGACAGGGCCAGCACCTCGTCCGCGGACAGGCCGAGCTTGGTCTTGAAGGTCGGATGCCACGGGTGGCCCAGCGTGCCCCATTGTTCCAGCAGCAGCGCGGGATTGGCGTGCCCGGCGCGCCGCAGCGCGGCGATGAAGTACGCGTCCGCGCCACCCAGTTCGGCGCGCAGCGACTGGGCCCACGTCCGGCGGTAAGCGAGGCACAGGACGTCGTTGGCGAGGCTGTTGTCGAGTTCGTGAACGAGCCGCTGCAGGTCCTCGCCCCGGCCCGGCAGCGACGGTGCCACGCAGGCCAGCAAGGCGGCCGCATGCGTCACCGGCTGCGGCCGCTCGCCCGTGGGGTAGTACGACACGCTTCCCGTCAGCCGGCAGTCGCCGATGCGGCCGAGGCTCAGGCCCTCGAATCGCAAGACGCCTTGCTGCGACCAGAGGGGGAGCCAGGACCCGGCACCTTCCGTGATCAATTGGTCCCGGTTCAGGAGGTGTTCGCGGAACAGCGCTTGCAACGTCCGCTGCAGGCTGCGCTTGCGCGCCTCGGACCAGGCCAGTTCCGTGGCGACGGCGTCGAGCAGGTGATCGGTGGGTTTGAGCGGGGTCGGTATCGCGTTCATGGCTTGCCTTCTCAATAACGGAAGCGCAGGATAACGTAAACGCGAATCATTCTCAATACCATTCTCAATAATAAAATACGGCGGTTTTTTCCTTGTGCTGTCTCAAACATGCGGACCTGAGTTCAAATTAATTTGATTAAATTATTGTCTTAATGCAATACTCATAACCCATCCAGCGTGATGCCCGTATCGACGGGTCGCGCGGATGCCGATTTGATGAAACGTGAAGGGTGTCCGCAGTGAAAGGTATTGTTTTTAATTTGTTGGAAGAAGCCGTCAGCAACGCGTACGGCGAGGCCGCCTGGGACCGATTACTCGATGTGGCCGGACTGCAAGGTGCCTATACATCGCTGGGAAGTTATGACGACGCCGAGATCGCCACCCTGGTGCGCACGGCGTCGCAGGCTCTGGAGATACCGGAAGACACCGTGCTGCGCTGGTTCGGCCGCCGGGCCATGCCGCTGCTGGCGCGGCGCTATCCGGCGTTCTTCGACAGCCATGCGAACGTGCGCAGCTTCCTGCTGAGCCTGAACAGCATCATCCACCCCGAAGTGCGCAAGTTGTATCCGGGCGCGCACCCGCCCGTCTTCGATTTCGACACGAGCGTCGCCGGCGTGCTCAAGATCGGTTACAACTCGCCACGCCGCCTGTGTGCGCTGGCCGATGGGTTCATGCACGGTGCCGCCACGCATTTCGGCGAGCGGATCGAGTTCGAGCAGGACGAGTGCATGCACCGCGGCGATGCCAGGTGTGTCTTCCACGTCCGTTTCGACCAGCAATGAACGGGGGCGACAACGTGGCTCCGGAAGCCGAGATCGCCCGTCTCGAGCGGCGCGTGCGGCGCGAAGTGGCGGCTCGTCTGGAAGCCGAAGCGATTGCCGAGCGGGGCCTGCGTGCCTTGTTCCAGCGCCAGCAGGAAATCGCCCTGCTCGAGAGCATGGCGGTGGCCGCCAACGAGGCGGAGGGCGTCAACGACGCGATGGAACGCGCACTGCACGCCATGTGCCGTTATGGGAGCTGGCCACTCGGCCACCTGTGGCTGGTGTCCGGACATGCGGGCGGGGAACGGCTCGACCCGACCAGCATCTGGTACGACGAGGCCGCGCGCGACGGCGGCGGTCCGGTCCGGGCACTGCGCGCCTACACCGAAGCCAGCGTGTTCGCGGCCGGCGTCGGCCTGCCGGGCCAGGTCGCGCGCAGCGGACAGCCCGCGTGGATCGATACCGATGCGGCCGGCAGCGCGGAAACCCCCCGCCTGTCGCTGATCGTGGACGCCGGCTTCGCCTCGATGTTTGCCTTCCCGGTGATGATCGCCAGCGAGGTGGTCGCGGTGCTGGAGTTTTTCAGCCGCGTACGCCAGGCGCCGGAGGAATCGCTGCTGCGGCTGCTGGCCCAGATCGGCACCCAGCTCGGCCGCGTGTTCGAGCGCCGCCGCGCCCACGACAAATTGATACACGACGCCCTGCACGATCCGCTGACCCGGTTAGGCAACCGCAAGCTGTTCGCGGACCGGCTCGAACATTTGCTGCAGCGCGCGCAGCGCAAGCCGGACAATCATTTCGCGGTGCTGTTCGTGGACCTGGACCGTTTCAAATCCGTCAACGACGGGCTCGGGCACCAGTCCGGCGACCAGCTGATCGTCGCGACGGCCAAGCGCCTGTCGCTCTGCCTGCGCCAGACCGACCTGGTGGCGCGCGACCGCGCGTTCGCGCACGAGCCCCTGCTCGCGCGCTTCGGCGGCGACGAATTCGTGATCCTGCTCGACCAGGTGGCCAGTGCCGAAAGCGCGATCGTGGTCGCCGAACGCATCATGGGCGTGTTGGCCGAGCCGTTCGAGGTGGCCGGCCAGCGCGTGTTCGTGACGGCCAGCGTGGGCATCGCCCTCAGCGCCAGCGGCTACGCCGACGTGGAAGACATCCTGCGCGACGCCGACATCGCGATGTACCACGCCAAGCAGGGCGGGCGGGCGCGCTGGGTGATGTTCGACCAGACCATGCAGCTGGCCGCCGTGCGCCGCCTGCAGCTGGAAGCGGACCTGCGCGACGCGATGGCGCAGCAGCAGTTCTTCCTGCACTTCCAGCCGATCGTCGACCCGCGCGGCGGCCGCGTGCGCGGCTTCGAGGCCCTGCTGCGCTGGCGCCACCCGGTACGCGGCCTCGTGCCGCCGGGCGAATTCATCTCCGTCCTCGAGGAAATCGGCCTGATCGAGCCGATCGGCGCCTGGGTCCTGGGCGAAGCCTGCCGCCAGTTGCGCGACTGGCAGCGCGACCATGACCCCCGGCTCTCGATGAGCGTGAACGTGTCGGCCGTGCAGTTCACGGGCGGCGACCTGGTCGAGGTCGTGGCGCGCGCGCTGGCCGAGACCGGGATCGCGCCCGCCAGCCTGAAGCTCGAGCTGACCGAAAGCGCCGTCATGGCCGACGCCGAGCATGCGATCGCCGTGTTCGCCCGGTTGAAGGTGTTGGGCGTGCTCGTGAGCCTGGACGATTTCGGCACCGGCTATTCCTCGCTCAGCTATCTGCGCCGGCTGCCGATCGACACGTTGAAGATCGACCGCTCCTTCGTCAGCAAGCTCGACTGTTTTGACGACAAGCGCCAGATCGTCGAGGTGGTGCTGATGCTGGCGCGCGCGCTGGGCCTGGACGTGGTGGCGGAAGGCGTCGAGACCGAGGCCGAGCTGACGCTGCTGCGCGAGATGGGGAGCGATCTCGTGCAGGGCTATTACTACCACCGTCCGCTCGCGCCGGACGATGCCGCGCGGGTATTGGCCGCACAGGGGGCCGCCGCGATGTGCTAAGGTTGCGCCTCCATGAACGCAACGACACCCACCGACGCCTACGTCGGCCGCTTCGCCCCATCGCCCACGGGGCCGCTGCACGCGGGCTCGCTGGTCGCCGCGCTGGCCAGTTATCTCGACGCGCGCGCCCATCGCGGCACGTGGCTCATCCGCATCGAAGACATCGACGAAGGCCGCAGCGTGCCCGGCGCCGCCGAGGAGATCCTCGGCCTGCTGCGGCGCCTGGGCATGGAATCCGACCGCGAGGTCGTGTGGCAGAGCCGCCGCAAGCACCTGTACCAGGCCGCCTACGACCGCCTCGCCGGCCACGTCTACCCGTGCGGCTGCAACCGGCGCGAGATCGCCGATTCGCGCCTCGGCTTCGCGCCCGACGGCGCCGCCCTCTACCCGGGCACGTGCCGCCACGGCCTCGCGCCGGGACGCAGCCCGCGCAGCCTGCGCCTGCGCGTGCCGGAGGCGGGCGCGGACGTCATCACCTTCCAGGACCGCCTCGCGGGCGTCGTCAGCCAGCATCTGGCCAGCGAGTCGGGCGATTTCGTGCTGAAGCGGGCCGACGGTTACTGGGCGTACCAGCTGGCCGTCGTCGTCGACGATGCCGAGCAGGGCGTGACGGACGTCGTGCGCGGCGCCGACCTGCTCGATTCCACGCCGCGCCAGATCTTCTTGCAGCGGCTGTTGAACGTGCCCACGCCGCGCTATCTGCACGTGCCGGTCGTGCGCAATGCCGATGGCGACAAGCTGTCCAAGCAGACGGGCGCGCTGGCCGTGCGGCCGGGCGATGAAGGTGCCGCGGTGGCGGCGCTGCGGCAGGCGGCGGGGTTTCTCGGGCTGGATGTGGGGAACGTGGAATCGTTGGCGGCATTCTGGCGAATCGCCGTTCCGGCCTGGGCCGCATTGAATTTGTAGGGTGGGCATTTGAGGCCGGGGGCCTCAAATGAAACGTGCCCACGCGGCGCTAGCTGGCGCCAGCCGGTCCGTGCACGAACACGAAACCGTCAGGTATCACCGCGTGGGCGGAGGACCGCCCACCCTACGAAAACGCGGGCGGCCGGTCACACCGCCGGCCGCCTCCGGCTCATCCACATCAACCCGGCCAGGCCCACCGCCAGCATCGCCCACTCGGCCGTCTCCGGCACGGGCGCGGCCACCAGCCAGCCGCGGATCTCCCCGTTCGGATACGCGCTCGTGTGGATGTTGACGTAGGCTTCGTTGGCGTCGATGCCGTCGACGAGGGCCGATGCGGCGCCCTGGACCGTGCCTCCGTGCGCCTTCACGAAGGCGGGATCGTAGAACGCTTCGTCACCGAGCGCGATGGCATTGCTGTAGGTGCCTGCGGTGACGCCCAGGGGAAAGTCCTGGAACGGCACCGCCACCGGCGCCGTGCCCGTGAAGGCCGAGCTGGTGCAGCAATGGACGTGCGCCGCGGTGGTGGTGCCGTCCAGGTCGCGGAACGGCATGTCGACGAGCATTTGCTTGCCGTTCAGGTCGATCGTCACGAGGCTGGAGCCGGGCGAGGCGTTGGGCGGACTTTCCAGCGCCCCGCTGGCGACGGCCCGGTAGGTCGGGTCGTTCGGCGCGGCGCCGGCGGGCAGGGCGATGGCGGCCGATGCCGCCGCCAGTGCGAGGACGGACAGAACACGTTTCATGGATTACCTCCTGTTGAACAAGGGTCCTGCGGCGCACCCCGTCCTGGGGTGCTGTCCAAAACCTAGCACCGCTGGCTTGCGTCTTCGCACACGGTACGGCTGAGATAGTGCTTTCGAGCGACTGAAAATCGGAAACCTTGGCACAATCGCAAAAAAACAACCCGACACGACCATGCGACTCCCCAAGCGACTCCTCTGTTCCGCCTTGCTGCTGGCCGCCGCCGGCGCGTCCCAGGCGCAGGACGCCTCCTTGCTGGCCGGCGCGATGCGTGTCGACAAGGACCACGGCGACGCCTCGTTCGCCGTCAACGTCGGCTACACCCAGCGCCTGACGCCATACTTTGCGCTGAGCGCCGACTACCTGAACGAAGGCCATCCCAGGCTGCACCACCGCGACGGCCTCGGCGCCCAGGCGTGGCTGCACACCCGCGTGCCGCAGCGCGGCTGGTCGTTCGGCGCCGGCTTCGGCCCCTACTATTATTTCGACACGACGACGGGCAACGGCTCGCTGAGCGATTACCGCAACGAGCACGGCTGGGGTGAGCTGATGAGCGTGGATGCGATCTACCACCTGCATTCGCATGCGTACGTGGAGGCGCGGCTGTCGCATACCCACGGCATCCCCGACCGCGACACCACCCAGCTGATGGTCGGCATGGGCTACGAGCTGGGCACCGTGCCGAACTGGGAGCGCAAGGAAAACGCCGACAAGGGCGACGAGACGATCATGCTGCTGGGCGGCCGCTCCATCGTGAACAGCTTTAAATCGGAAAAGGCGACGGCGGCCGCCGTCGAGTACCGCCGCACGGTCAACCCGAACGTCGAATGGAGCGTCATCCTGATGGACGAGGGCAAGGTGGGCGTGGCCGAGCGCATCGGGGTCTCGAGCCAGATCTGGCTGCTGCGCCCGTTCACGGAACGCACCGTGCTGGAGATGGGCTTCGGCGCCTACGGCGTGCGCGACCAGCTCGACCGCACCGACGCCGAAGCCGAGCGCGTCACGCGCCTGACCGGGCTGGCGTCGATCGGCATGCGCTACCGCATCAGCGACACCTGGCGCGCGCAACTGACGTGGAACCGGGTGATCACCGACTACCACCGCGACTCGGACGTGTTCCTGCTCGGCGCCGGCGTCGTGTTCTGAGCGGCGCGCGCTACAGCTTGACGATCTGCCGGTCGATCGCCTTGCGCGCGCGTTCGCTGCGTTCGCTGTAACGGTCGATCAGGTAATCCGTGCGGCCGCGCGTGAGCAGCGTGAACTTGAATAATTCTTCCATCACGTCGACGACGCGGTCGTAGTACGCGGACGGGCGCATGCGGCCGGCGTCGTCGAATTCCTTGTACGCCATCGGCACCGACGACTGGTTCGGGATCGTGAACATGCGCATCCAGCGCCCCAGCAGGCGCAGCGTGTTGACCACGTTGAACGACTGCGAGCCGCCGCAGACCTGCATCACCGCGAGCGTGCGGCCCTGGCTGGGGCGCACGCCGCCCTGGTCCAGCGGGATCCAGTCGATCTGGTTCTTCATGACGGCCGTGACCGCGCCGTGGCGCTCCGGACTGCACCACACCTGGCCCTCGGACCACAGGGACAGCGCGCGCAGCTCGACCACTTTCGGATGCGTCTCGGGCACGCTGCCGGCCATCGGCAGTTCGGCCGGATCGAAGATCTTCACCTCGGCGCCGAAGTGTTCGAGGATGCGCGCCGCCTCGAAGGTCAGGAAGCGGCTGAACGAGCGTTCGCGCAGCGAGCCGTACAGCATCAGGATGCGCGGCGGATGATCGAGGTCGCCGACCGGTTCCAGCTTGGCGGCGGTCGGTAGGTCGAGGCGTTCGGGATCGATGTTGGGCAGGTCGGGGAGCTTGTTCATGGTCGTCTCGTTGAATGCGTCAGGCCAGCCGCAGCGCCAGCGCGGCCAGGGTCAGGAACAGGATCGGCAGGGTCAGCACGACGCCGGTGCGGAAGTACTGGCCCCAGGAGATGCGGATGCCCTTGTCCGCCAGCACGTGCAGCCACAGAAGGGTAGCGAGGCTGCCGATCGGCGTGATCTTGGGACCGAGGTCGCAGCCGATCACGTTGGCGTACACCATCGCCTCGTGCACGGCGCCGCTGGCCGGGACGGCGTCGATCGCGAGCGCGCCGACCAGCACCGTCGGCATGTTGTTCATGACCGACGACAGCAGCGCGGTCGTGAACCCCGTGCCCAGCGCCGCGCCCCAGGTGCCGTGCGCCGCGCTGCGCGCCAGCAGCGCCGTCAGGTAGTCGGTGAGGCCGGCGTTGCGCAAGCCGTAGACCACGAGGTACATCCCGAGCGAGAACACGACGACCTGCCACGGCGCGCCCTTCAGCACGGCGCGCGTGGAAATGACGTGGCCGCGCGCCGCGACGGCCAGCAGCACGACGGCGCCCATCGCGGCGACCGCGCTGATCGGCACGCCCGCGCGTTCGAGCCAGAAGAAACCGGCCAGCAGCAGCGCCAGCACGTACCAGCCGGCGATGAACGTCGCGCGGTCGCGGATGGCGTCCCGCGGGCGTTTGAGCTGGGCGAGATCGTAGGTCGCCGGCAGGTCGCGGCCGTAGAACGCGACGAGCGCGGCGAGCGTCGCCGCCACCGCGACGAGGTCCACCGGCACCATCACGGCCGCATAGCGCGCGAAGCCGATGCCGAAATAATCGGCGGACACGATGTTGACGAGGTTCGACACCACCAGCGGCAGGCTGGACGTGTCGGCGATGAAGCCGGCCGCCATCACGCAGGCGAGCGTGGCGCGCGGCGGGAAGCGCAGCGCGGCCAGCATCGCGATCACGATCGGCGTCAGGATCAGGGCCGCGCCGTCGTTCGCGAACAGCGCCGCGACGGCCGCGCCGAGCAGCACCAGCAGCACGAACAGGCGCCGGCCGTTGCCGCCGCCCCAGCGCGCGACGTGCAGCGCGGCCCACTCGAAGAAGCCGGCGCGGTCGAGCAGCAGGCTGATGACGATGATGGCGACGAACGCGCCGGTGGCGTTCCAGACGATGTGCCAGACGACGGGAATGTCGGTGGCATGGATCACGCCCGCGAGCAGGGCGACGGCGGCGCCGGCCGCGGCGCTCCAGCCGATGCCGAGGCCGCGCGGCTGCCAGATCACGAGGACCAGCGTGCCGAGGAAGATGAGGAGGGCCGCCAGCATCACGCGTCGATGCCGCCGATGCGGTCGAGCGCCGCCTTGAACGCGGCGCGGTCCGCTGCGAGGCGGTCGAGCGGCAGCGCCAGGAAGGCGTCGATGCGCGCGCGCAGGATCGCGTAGGCCCGCTCGAACGCGGCGTCGATTTCTTGTTCGGTGCCGGTCACGTGGCTCGGATCGTCGACGCCCCAGTGCGTGCGCAGCACGGGGCCGAGGTAGGCCGGGCACGTCTCGCCGGCGGCGCTGGCGCATACGGTGACGACGACGTCGGGCGTGACGGGCAGGCCATCCCAGGACTTGCTGAAATAGCCACCGGTCGGCACGCCCTTGGCGGCCAGCAGCGCGAGCGCACGTTCGTTCAGCTTGCCGGTGGGCTGGCTGCCGGCGCTGATGGCATGCCAGCCGGCGGGCGCCAGGTGGTTGAAGACGGCTTCGCTGATCAGGGAGCGGCAGGAGTTGCCGGTGCAGAGAAAGAGTACGTTCATGAGTGGGGTGAAAGAATGGTTCAGGCGCCGCACGCGGAGCCGCAGGGTTGGCCGCCGCAGCAGTTCTCGGTGAGGAAACCGACCAGGTCGTTCATCGTGTCGAAACGCGCGGCGTAGATGACGAAGCGGCCTTCCTGGCGCGGCACGACGAGGTTCGCGTGCGTCAGCTCCTTGAGGTGGAACGACAGCGAGGAGGCGGGCAGGCCGAGCGCTTCCGCGATCCTGCTTGCGGCGAGTCCGTCCGGGCCGGCCTGCACGAGCAGGCGGTAGGTGGCCAGCCGAGATTCCTGGGCGAGCGCAGCGAGCGCCGTGATGGCATCTTTGTTTTCCATATTTCCAGTATAGTCGAAATGTTGGTGCGCAAACAAGCGTGTTCTGTCGGGTGACACGAAAAGTGAAAAATGTGCCAAGTTAGTGAAAAACTGCTGACGAAGTTAGTGAAAAATCGGCTTGGTGAGAGGTTTTGTTGCGACAAGTGCAATGCCTGCGTACACTCGACGAAAGGCCGCTTCCGGCCGAGGCTGTGTAAAAACGTGGAATCGGCATGTTTTCAGGGGTCTCGTTACCATTCCCGACCTCGAGAAGACGCCGTAGCGCGCGTTTTCAGAGTCGGGTCTTCGCGGCGCACCTTTCAGTTTGCGTTTTTGCTCAGCCTGGGCCAGAAGCAGACGGATAGAGGCGGCGCTGCAGGTTAGTTCTCACAGATAGCTAAAGGAAATTAATTGAGTGTCCGTCATTTTTACGCTCGACTTATCGAATCGTCCTCAACAAGTGCCCGCTATCGGTTCACCACTGACTCGATTGCTAAATCCCAGTGGGGGACTGTTGAATTTGATCTTCAATCTTTCGAGCACAGAATTTTAGAATCTGTTCCGAACCCCGAGCTGCTGAATTGGGAGGAAGAGACCGCCTGTATTTGTCTTAGTAAGAAACTTGCAAGACACTTTGCTGATGGCGCAAAAGCTCCGGCAGAGCAGCTGGAGTGGGTCTCGTAGGTTCTGCATCTCAACATTGCGACAGTCCGCTTCGGGTCGATTCCTGCCGGTCAGTGATGGACTGATTTCGGCCACAAGCAGACATTAGCCATTTCCACTATCAATGAAAGCTCCTCTACTGACCACTATGTCGAATTTCGTAAGCGAAATCAGTTCCTGTAAATGGCTTTTTCTAAACAGCATCGGCGAACCTGAAGAAAATTCGTTGCGTCTCGAAATATTGGAAGCGGCAACGCTGCATGATCCTGAGGCCGAAGCACGTCCACTCAAGGAATCCCTAGAGCGCGGTCTGCCTTTGGGGAGCCCGATTAGGCACGTTGCCGGCTGCAGGATTTTCACTGTGGAGTGGCCGGATTATGTAGCCTATTCGATACGAAACGAAAGCTACGTGACTACAGATGAGTATGAGGTTTTTGAGGGAAGAAATTTCGTTAAGTACACGAAATCGCGTTACTTGGATTTCGTCGAGCAAGCAACGTTTGCGAGTGACAGCTATCCCGGCCCAATGACCCATTGGGGCGTGTTTTGTCTCAATCACATCGTTGATGTTGTTTCCTGCAGCGAGCCTACTTGGCAAATGTCTTTCACCAAGTAAGCGGCTCGAAGAGTCCGCTTTGGGTCGGTTCCGGCCGGTCGTGACCGTTCGTGACTTTTTCGCTTCAGCAACCTGCTATGCTGAGCTGAACGGCCGAGTTCGGTCACAACCGGCCTTTGGCCTGAGCGATCTATGACTGGGAAAATATGAAGAGACTAGCTTTAATAGGTGGATCCCTACTGTTTCTCTCCGGCTGCTATACCGTCAACAACGAGCGATTTTCAAACGATGTGCGCGCCCTCGTACAACCTCGCATGGAGATGTCGTTAGCGATCGGAAAACTTGAAAGCAATGGCTTCGCATGTGATCCACACAGCTCAGCTCCGGCCATCACATGCGTAAAAACACGGCAAAACTTGTTGCCGTACACATGCATTGAACGAGTAAATCTGACGCCATCACAAGCGCCGATGACGCTGGATCGCGTTGATACGCCGCCGATTGCGTGTGCGGGTTTTTGAAGTCAAAACCGTTTGACGACAACGGCTACGTCCGGTCGTTGGAAGCCTGTCGATACGTCCCGCCAGGCCATCGGAATTTTTCAGTATTTAACGCGCATCAGCCGGAAATTTTCAATTTGTTCGTCACCTCGCTATGCCCGAGATGACAGAGATAGTGAAAAAGGCCTTTGCAATTAGTACCCGACTTTTCACTTACTGCGTCATCCGACAGTTCTGGTTCGAAGGACTGTCAGGCGAGCTTGCGTTCCCAGTAACCCACGTCGACCCATCTCCCGAACTTCTTGCCGACTTCCGAGAAGTGCGCGACCTTGCGAAAGCCGAGCGCCTCGTGCAGCCCGGCGCTGGCATCGTTGGGCAGCGCGATGCCGCCGATGACGACGTGCAGGTCGCGTGTGCGCAAGGCATCGAGCAGGGCGCCGTACAGCATGCGCCCGAAACCGCGCCCGGCCCAGGCGCCGTCGAGATAGACCGTGCTCTCGACGGCGTGCCGGTACGCGGGCCGCACGCGCCATTTGGTGGCATAGGCATAGCCGGCCAGCGCGCCGTCGACTTCCAGCACGAGCCACGGCAGGCCGGCGGCGCCGACATCGGCGATGCGCTGCGCCATGTCCGGTTCGGCGACCGGCTCTTCCTCGAAGCTGATGGTCGTCGTCGTGACGTAGTGGTTGTAGATGGCGCAGATGCGTGCGGCATCAAGGGGCGTGGCGGGGCGGATGTGGGTGGTCGGCATGGGAGTCGGCGAAGAGGTGGCGTCGACGATGGTGGGGCGAAGTTGGGCGACTGTCAAGATCGCGGTGTGTCTTGATTCCGGCCAGGCCAGGCCTGTTCCAGCGTTGCCTCCACTGCGCGACATCGTTCAAATGCACCTCGACCTCATCTGCCGTTCCAAGCGCTTCATCGCCCAACCCCTGCCATATGGTCAATTCACCTTTGACGGCAAAAATTGGGCGACTGCTTGGCACTGTGTTGCCACCTCGCCCACGGTCTCAGTAAGACAGCTGGATGTGTCGCAGGTGCCAGCTACCGTTGTCGCTGGTCCAAACCATCGTGAACGGCGCCCGCAGCTCATTGGACGGCTTGTCCTTCGGGCCTACCGAGCCAAGACGTACGCCCGTTACGACCGCAGTGCTTCCGAAGCGTTGCACGTTCACGTCTTCGGCGCGTAGCTTGATGACCGCATCCGAATTGAACAGCGCCTCGAACGCCGCGGGCTTCAGGACGTGAACCGAAGGTGCCGACGGGTCGATCTCGGTGAATCCGGCCGCAGGGATGTAGCGCAGGACGCCAGCCAGGTCCCGCGCAGTCATGCGCGCATATAAGTCGACGGTGGCGGAAGCAACATCGAGATGAGTGGCCGCCCTGCCCGCCGTCGAGGCCGCCAGTGCCGCCGCGGTCAGCACGACGCCGGCGGCGCGCCGCGCGATGGTTGCGCTCATTTGGCCACCTCGAAGCCAGCGGCCGTGAGCGCAGCGACAGCCACGTCGTGGTCTTGCTGGGCATTGCCGCCAGAGATGCCGATGCCACCGACCACACGACCGCCCACCACGATGGGAACGCCGCCGCCCACCGGCATGACACGCGGATGGTTGGCCAGCGGCGCCGTGGCCGGCTGAGCGACGACCTGGTTCCAGATCATTGTGTCCAGACCGAAGGAGGCGGCAGTCCAAGCCTTGTTGACGGCCACTTCGGCGGCCAGGAACGGCGTCGCGTCGGCACGCTCGAAGGCGATCAGGTGGCCGCCTTCGTCGGTGATCGCAATGGCCAGATTCAGGCCGGTCTTGGTGGCCGCGTCGCGCGCGGCGACGGCCAGCGCCAGCGCGCTGTCGCGCGTGATGGAAGCCTTGGTCTGGACTTGGGGAGCGTGGTGTTGAGACATGATGAGTTCCTTTGAAATGAAGTTATGCGTTTGAGTGCTGGTATGCGGTGCGTCCGAAATCAAAAGCCTTCAAGCACGATCTTGCCCACGGCCTTGCCGCTTTCGATCAGCGCATGGGCACGGGTCAGGTTTTCGGCGTTGATGCGGCCGAAGACGGCGTTGGCGGTCGTCCTGACGCGGCCGGCGTCGACGAGCTCAGCCACGCGCCCCAGCAGAATGCCTTGCTCGTGCATGTCAGGCGTCTCGAACATCGAGCGCGTGAACATCAGCTCCCAGTGCAGCGACAACGACTTGTTCTTGAGCGCGATCGGGTCCAACCCTTCCATGTCATCGATGACGGCCAGCGCGCCTTGCGGCTTCAGGCTCTGGATGATCTCCTGGTAGTGCGTGCAGGTCTGCGTGAGCGAGGCCACGTAGTCCACTTGCTCGATGCCGGCCGAGCGCAGCGCCTGCGACAGCGGCGTGGCGTGATCGATGACCGCGTGCGCACCCAGCTCCAGGCACCATTCACGCGACTCCGGACGCGACGCCGTGGCAATCACGCGCAGCTTGGTCAGCTGCCGGGCCAGCTGGATCAGGATCGAGCCCACGCCGCCGGCGCCGCCCACGACCAGCAGCGTCTGGCCTTCGCCACCGCCCTGGGCAATGCGCAGCCGGTCGAACAGCAGCTCCCACGCGGTGATGGCCGTCAGCGGCAACGCCGCGGCTTGCGCATCCGAAAGCGACTTGGGCGCCCTGGAGACGATGCGCGCGTCCACCGCATGCCGCTCGCTGTTGGCGCCCGGGCGCCTGATCGAACCGGCGTACCAGACGCGGTCACCGACCGCGAAGCCGGTGGCCTGCGCGCCGACGGCCTCGACGACGCCGACGGCGTCCCAGCCGAGCACCTTGCGTTCGCCGGCGGCCGGCGCGCTGGCGGCGCGCACCTTGGTGTCGACCGGATTGACCGAGACCGCGTGCACGCGCACCAGCAGGTCACGCGCACCGGGCACCGGAGCGGGCAGTTCCACGTCCTCGAGCGCCTTCGGCGCATTGATGGGCAAGTTCTTTTGATAAGCAACAGCTTTCATGGCACTTTCCTTTCCTGGCTTAAGTGATGTCGATGGAAGGTAATATAGGTAAAATAGCTGCGCTTGATAAGAGGCCCTTCTAATGCATCACTTTCAAACCAGGATTGAAAATATAGGCGACCTCCAGGTGTTGCTGTACACGGTCAGCGGCGGGTCGTTGACCGCGGCTGCGCGGGCACTCGGCATCACGCCGGCGGCGGCCAGCGCAACGCTGAAGCGACTTGAGACTCAGTTGGGGACGCGGCTCTTCGAGCGCTCGACGCGTGCAATGCGGCTCACGCCGCCAGGTCAAATCCTGCTGGAGTATGCCCAGCGCGCGTTCGAGCTGTTGGCGGAGGGGGAGTCCCAGCTCGATGCCGAACGCGGCGCGCTGGTGGGCACGGTACGTGTTTCGGCACCGTCGGACCTCGCCCGGACCGTACTGATGCCGATGTTTGATGAATTCCTGCACCTTCACCCCGGGGTGAAGCTGACGCTCAATGTTGGCGACCGCTTGCTCGACGTGCTGCGAGACGAGATAGACTTCGCGATTCGGTACGGGGAGTTGAGCGACTCTCGCCTCGTGGCCCGTCAATTGTCGCTGGCGCACCCCGTTCTCAGCGCTTCCCCCGACTACTTGCGTCGTCACGGCACGCCACTTACACCTACAGACCTGGTGGACCACAACTGCATCGCATTCATGCGCGCCGGGCGCACGTTCAACTCATGGCGCTTCGGTCAGAACGACCAGTGGACCACGGTCAGGGTCAGCGGCGACCGGGTCGTGGATGACGCCTCGATGGCACGCCAATGGGCCGTTGCGGGAGCCGGAATCATCTTCATGACCGAGATCGAACAGCGGCGTGATCTGCAAAGCGGCGCCCTGGTGCGGCTGCTGGCCGAATGGGGGACAGATCCGTATCCCTTGCACGCAATCCTGCCTAGCGGACGCTTCGTCCCCAATCGCGTTCGCGCGCTGGTGGACTTCATCGCTGGCCGCTTTGCTGAACGCCGGCTGTCAAACACGGAGCGCTGAAGAAGGCGCCCGGCACCGCGCCAGCGCTTATTGAAGTGTGGACATCGACAAAGAACTGGCAGGCGAGCCCTTGTGTTTGTCGTCAGTGGACTCGCCCTTGACGCCGTCGATTTGCAGGTATGCGTCGATTGCCATGATGCCGCCGTCGTTGACTAACGAGGCATGTTGACAGAGCCCGGTTTATGGCGATTTGGCAGGAGTCAACGGTCGAATGGGCGCCAACGAGGCGCCCGTCATTCCTGTCCCGGCTTCTCCACCGCCTCCGGATGCCGCACCTCCCATGCCGCCAGCGCCTCCTTGTAGTTCGCGAGCAGCATCTGGTACACGTCGAAGATACAGTTCGGACAGCCCGAGCCGCAGCAATCCTCCAGCGCGGGTTCGATGGGCGGCTGCGGGCGCGGGTCGGGATCGGGGATGCTCACGGTGTGTTGTCGGTGTCGATGATGGCCAGGATTTTCTCGCGCGGCAGTGGGCCTGGGTGGCACGAGAGGGACATGCGGCGCAGCATACCCAATCGTGCCGCGAAAGTCGAGGCGCGGCCGCCCCGGCGTCAGCCGTTCAGCTCGTAACTGCGCAGCACGAACACCATCTTGCCGTGCCGCCTGGCGCAGACGCCCTGCATGATTTCGCCGCCGCCCAGGTCCCACGTGAGCGTGCTGCCGGTGGGCCTGGCCGCGCAGGCCGCGTGGGCCCCGGCCGGGACCGGCGGTAGCCTGGGCGGCGGCGGCGGCGCCGGGACGGGCGGCACCGCGGGCACGGCCGGGATGGCGGGCAGGGCGGGCGGGGCGCCGGCCGCGGGCGCGTCGGGCGAAGGCGGCACGGGAGGCGCCGGCGGCGCGGGCGGGACCGGCGGAGCAGGGGGTGCGGGCGGCGCCTTGCACTTGCCGGTGTCGGTCTTGCAGTGGATGCTCACGTACACATGGGCATCCTGGTCATGCTCGTCCGTCGTCGTCTGCGCCGGCGCGGGCAGCGTGGCGGCGCCCAGCAGGAGGGGGAGGGCGAGGGTGGCAGCGTTCATCATGTTCTCCTTGTCGCGGCCCGCGCGGCGCGGCGGGCCATGTGTGCATCGTGCATCCGGATTGTGGAGAAAAAATGAAGATTGCGGATCAGGGATCGAAACGGTAACCGAGCCCGTAGATCGAATGGATGGCGTCCACGCCGGGCAGCACGGCGTCCAGTTTTTTCCTGAGATTCTTGACGTGGCTGTCGATGGCGCGGTCCGTCACGTCGAGGCTCGCGTTGCCTTCGCGCGCCACATCGAGCAGCTGGGCGCGCGAAAACACCTGGCCGGGACGGCGCGCCAGCGCGGCCAGGATGCCGTATTCGGTCGGCGTCAGGTCGAGCGTCTTGCCGTGGACGGCGATGCGGCGCGCGGCCGTGTCGATCGCGATGACGGGGATCGGTTGTCCCGCGCGGCGCAGGATCGCCTTGATGCGCGCGACGAGTTCGCGCGGGCTGAAGGGCTTGCACAGGTAGTCGTCGGCGCCGGCGTCGAGGCCCAGCAGGCGGTCGATTTCTTCCACGCGCGCCGTCACCATCACGACGGGCAGCGCGGCCAGCACCGGGTCCGCGTCGGCGCGCAGCGCGCGGCACAGGGACAGGCCGTCGAGGCCGGGCAGCATCAGGTCGAGCACGAGCAGTGCGGGCGGATCGTCCCGGATGGCGTCCAGCGCGACGGCGCCGTCGGCGAATACGGCGGCCGTGTAGCCGGCCGCGCGCGCGTAGTCGGCGACCAGTGCCGCCAGTTCCGGCTCGTCCTCGACGATGGCGATGCGTGCGGTCATGCGGCGTCTCCCGCGAGCGGCAAGGTGATGGTGGCGCGCAGGCCGCCGAGCGGCGCATGCGCGAAGGCGAGCGTGCCGCCCTGGGCGTCGACCAGGCGCCGGCACAGCGCGAGCCCGATGCCGGCGCCGCCGTGGGCGCGGCTGCGCGACGCGTCGACGCGATAAAAACGTTCGGACAGGCGCGCGAGCGCGTCGTCCGGCACGCCCGGCGCGCTGTCGTCCAGGTGCAGGCGGATGCGGCCGCCGTCCGCGTGCGCGTGCAGATGGACGCGGCCGCCCGGCGCCGTGTAGCGCAGGCTGTTCTCGAACAGGTTGTCGAGCACCTGGCGCATGCGGTCTGGGTCCGCGCACACGGTTGCCGTCGCCGGCTCGGGGCCCAGTTCCAGCGCGAGACCGGCCAGCGCGAGCCGCGTCTCGAAGCCGCGCGCCTGGTCGCGGGCGAGCGCCCACAGGTCGAGCGCTACCGGCTTGCAATCGAGCGCGCCGACGTCGGCGCGCGCCAACGCGTACAACTCGTCGATCAGCTTATTCAGCGCGAGAACCTGGCGCAGCATGGCGTCCCACGTGTCCGGCGTGGCGCTGCGCACGCCGTCCTGCAGCGCTTCGAGCTGGGCGCGCAGCACGGCCAGCGGCGTGCGCAGTTCGTGCGACGTGTCCGCGACCCATTGGCGGCGCGCGGCTTCCGCGCCGGCCAGCCGGGCCGCGAGCGCGTTGAAATGGCGCGCCAGGTCGCCCAGTTCGTCGCTGCGGCGCGCGTCCAGGCGCAGGTCGAAATGGCCGTCGGACAGCGCCCGGCTGCCCGCGGCCAGTTGCCGGATCGGGCGGCGGAAGTGGCGCGCCAGCAGCACGGCCGCGACGGCGCTCAGCAGGACGGCGAGCGCCACGATCTGCCACAGGCTGCTGGTGAGCTGCTGCAGGAAGGCGTAGGCCAGCGCGTCGCTAGGCCGGGCGCCGCGGGCGACGGCCAGGTAGCCGACCGTGCGGCCGTCGACCTCGAGCGCGCGCCGGGCCAGCGCGGTCGCGGCACCCGGGCGGCGGCCCGCGAGCCAGGCGCCGTGCGCGTCGAGCAGGGTGATGCGGCGTGCCAGCGGCAGCGGGCCGGGGTTTGGGTCGGGCACTGGCCCTGCCGGCGCTGCGGGCGCGGCGGGACCGTCCGGCACATCCGGGCCGGGCAGCGGCGGCAGCGGCGGTGCCGGCGGCATAGGCGGCACGGGCGGCACGGGCGGCACGGGCGCCTCCGCCGCAACGGGTGCCGCGGGCTCCGCCGGCATGGCCGGCGCGCCAACCTCGCGCGCGCGCTGCAGGCGCGCGAGCTCCTGCGCGATCCAGTCCTGGCGGGCCTCGGCGGGAATGAAATCCCAGCCGCCGCCGGCCCGGTACTGGCGCGTGAGCGCGGTCGACAGTTCTTCCAGGCGGTCCAGTTCGATGCCGACGGCGTAGTCGCCGAAGCCGGCCAGTACGTTCTGGCGCAACAGGAACACGGCGGCAGCCGCCACGGCGAGGATCGCCAGCAGGACGGATACGAACAGGCGGTGGCCGATCGAGAACTTCAAGGCGGGAGCACGTGGAAAGTGGCGACGGGCCATTCTAGGATAATTCGTGTGGTAAATACGACGTGTTGCCGGTGCCTACCCGATTTGGCTAGACAGGGTATTGATTTTTGCCGAATGATGACATGTATCCAGAATGCAGTTATATTTTCCTCAAATAAAATCGGCCGCCGAACTAATGAGCCGACCACCGGGAGACAGGTATGTTGAATTGGTTGAAGACGACGCTGGTGCCGTCCGCGTCGGCGTTCGCGCCGGCCGGACGGTCCGGCATGACGGCGCGCGTGCGCAGCCTCGTGCTGAATGCGCGCGACGGCAGCATCCGCACCGCGATCAACGCGGCGCGCCTGCGCAAGGAGGTCGACCAGTCGCTCGACAAGGCGCGCCAGCAGTACGCGGCCGCGCGCGCGCTGGCGGCGTCGGCGCGCGACGTGACGGCGCTGTCGGCCAGCGTCAAGGCCGGCACCGACGACATCGCCGGCACCGCGGACCGCAACCTGGCCGTGGCGCGCGCGTCGATGGATGAACTGATGCACCTGGAGGCGCGCATGCGCGCCATCGAGGACAAGGTGGACGGCTTCGCGCGCACGGTCGGCGAGCTCGATCGCCACGCGCGCTCGATCAGCGAATTCGGCGGCATCATCCAGCGCATCGCCAACCAGACCAACCTGCTGGCCATCAACGCCGCGATCGAGGCGGCGCGCGCGGGGGAGGCCGGCCGCGGCTTCGCCGTCGTGGCGGCCGAGGTGCGGCGCCTGTCGCAGCTGGTCAACGAGGAGACGTCCAAGATCGCGGGCGTCAACAGCGAGATGCGCACGCTGGTCGAATCGACCACCGGCGCCACGCAGGACATCCTGGACGGCGTGAACGTGTCCGCACGCGAGGTCGGGCTGGCGGCCGGCCACTTCAAGACCTTTGTCGCCGACTTTGAGCGCATGACGGGCACCGTCAACGAGATGGCCGTGGCGATGCAGTCGCTGGACAGCGTGAGCCAGTCGATCGGCCGCCAGGTGGGCGACATGGCGACGAATGCGTCCGAGACGGGCAAGGCGATGGCCGACGCGTCGCGCCGCGTCGACGAGGTGCGCGCGACCACCGAGGAGATGCAGGGCGCGCTGGCCGAGTTCCGCACGGGCGGCACGCCGTTCGACGGCCTCGTCGAGGCCACGACGCAGCTGCGCGACGCCGTCGGCCGCTGCCTCGCGGGCCATCTGGCGCGCGGCGTCGACATCTTCGACCAGGCGTACCGGCCGATCGAAGGTTCCGACCCGCCGCGCTTCACGACAGGGTACGACCGTACCGTGGAAGCCGACCTGCAGGCGCTGTACGACCGCGTGCTGGCCGGCCTGCCGGGCTGCGCGTACGCGCTGGCGGTCGACACGCGCGGCTATGCGCCGGCCCACAACGGCAAGTTCTCGCAGGCGCCGACGGGGCGCCGCGAGCATGACCTCGTCTACTGCCGCAACAAGCGCATCTTCGACGACCCGGTCGGGGCGAAGCTGGCGGCCAATCGCAAGCCGTTCCTGTTCCAGACCTATCTGCGCGATACGGGGGAGGTGATCAACGACCTGTCGATGCCGCTCGACATCGGCGGCCGGCACTGGGGCGCGGTGCGGGTGGGGTTCGATTCCGCGAAGTTGTGACGTTGCGCGCGTGGGCACGGGGTGTCCACCCTGCCGATTCGGTTGATGCGCGGGCCAGCGGAAGGATCCGGTTGCCGTAGGGTGGGCTCCCCGAGCCCACCATGCACATCAGAACTTGTAGTTGTACGCCAGGCCAATCAACTGCATGCGGGTCTTCCACGTCCCGCGGGTCGTCTCGCCGTTGCCGGTGCAGGTCGCCATCACCGGGTTGCAGTTGTTCGTGTAGTTGCCGCTCGCGTCACTGAAATGCAGCCAGCTGTAGGCCAGGTCCAGCGACGAGGCCGGGGTCAGCTTCCAGTTCGCGCCGAACGACAGTTGCAGGCGGTCGGCGTCCGGCAGGGCGGCGTGGCGCAGCGTGTCGCCTTGCACCGGCGAGTCGTCGTGCGCGATGCCCGCGCGCAGGACCGTCGCGTCGTTCAGCTGGTAATTCGCGCCGAAGGCCACGCGCACGGTGTTCTTCCACTGCTGGCGGATCACCAGGTCGCCCACGCCGGCGCCGACGAACTGGATGTTGATGTCGTCCATGCGCGAGTGGCGCGTCCAGGTCACGTCGGCCATGCCGGCCCATTTCGGATCGAACTGGTGGAAGGCGTTCAGCGACAGCGTCTCCGGCGTGGTCACGTCCACGCGCGACGCCGAATTGACGTGGTGCGACGCGCCCTGCAGTACCTTGTTGACGACGGCGTCGCTCGTGACGGTCGAGAAGTCCCACACCGCGCCGCCCTTCAGTTCATGCTTGATCGACGAGCGGTAGGCGATGCCGAAGCGCGTGTCCGGGGTCGGCGAATACAGGTAGCCCAGGTTGAAGCCATAGCCCCAGTCCTTGCCCTCGACGCCCGCGTGCGCGTCGCCCGCGGTCGCCAGCGCGGCCGGGTTGCCGCCCAGGGTGACGATCTGGCGCACCAGCGCGGCGCCGCTGCCCGCGGCCTGCGCCGCGGCGATGGAACCCGGCACGTCGACGGCCTGGCCCAGGCGCGCCTTCATGTATTCGATATCGATGCCGAATCCGAAGCTGTGCTGCTCCGACAGCTTGAACGCCACCGACGGGTTGATGTTCACGGATTCCAGCTTGATGTTGGTGAGCGAGTAGCGCCCCGACCAGTTGTTGTCGTAATCCAGCTTGGTGCCGTACGGGACGAACACGCCCAGGCCGGCCGTCCACTGGCCGTCGATCTTCTGGCTGTAGTACAGCGACGGGCCGGCGACGACGCTCGGCGCGTAATCGTCCTGCGACGTCGGGCCGCCCGTGGACGTGTGCGTGAAGCGGGTCGAACCGGCGTCCTGGAAGGTCGAATGCGGCACGACGGCCGTGATGCCGCCCACGATCTGGCGGCCTTCCAGGCGCGACAGGCCGGCCGGGTTGGCGAAGATGGTCGAAGCGTCGGCCGCTTCGGCGCCGTTGGCGTCCGCCGTGCCCTGGGCGGACACGCTCTGCGAGCCGAAGCGGTAGCCGGAAGCGGTCGCGTCGAGCGACGTGCCCAGGGCCAGGGCGACGAGCAGGGTCAGGTGTTTCTGGTTCATCGGTCTCACTCCAAGTATTGATTCGTAGCCCGCCCCTCGGACCGGAAAGGCCGAGGTCGGCGGGTGCCGAAGCATACACTATTTCGCACGACCGTTCTATTTGTGTTGTGTGAAAGACACGTCGTCGTTTTTTAACGATTCAGCAGGCGCAAATCTAGGGCGGGCCCGTCCGAATCGGCCGCGGCCGCGGTGAGCGTGGCAGCGAGCAGCAGGACAGTCAATACGCGGTTGGGCATGGTCGGGGCGGTGGAACGATGGGCATGGATGCTCGCGTTCTGTTTCCCTCACGATAACTATTGCATGTGCTCATTGACGAACCATCATCCCCTCATTAGGATCGGAGCGCGCCCGCCCCGGAGCGCATTCCATACCCAGACCAAGGAGACAGTTCCATGCACCGTCCAAGCGCGCTTTCCCTTTTGATGTTAGCGGTAACTTCGATGTGCGCCATGGCGCCGGCCGGCGCGCACGGCGGTCCGGTCGTCGCCACCGACACGGGCAAGGTGCAAGGGGCCGTCGCAAACGGCGTGGCCAGCTGGAAGGGCATCCCGTTCGCCGCACCGCCCGTCGGCGACCTGCGCTGGCGCGCGCCGCAGCCGGCCGCCGCGTGGTCCGGGGTGCGCGCGGCCACCGAATACGGCAACGACTGCATGCAACTGCCTTTCCCCAGCGACGCCGCGCCGCTCGGCACGCCGCCCGCCGAGGACTGCCTGTACGTGAACGTGTGGCGTCCCGCGGCGGCGCGGGCGGCCAAAAAACTGCCCGTGATCGTGTGGATCTACGGCGGCGGCTTCGTCAACGGCGGTTCGTCGCCGCCGACGTATGCCGGCGCGGCGCTGGCGAAGCAGGGCGTGGTGCTGGTCAGCTTCAATTACCGGCTGGGCCGCTTCGGCTTCTTCGCCCATCCGCAGCTGACGCAGCAGGACCATGGCGAACCGCTCGGCAATTACGGCTACATGGACCAGCTGGCGGCGCTGCAGTGGGTCAAGCGCAACGTGGCGGCGTTCGGCGGCGATGCGGCCAACGTGACGATCATCGGCGAATCGGCCGGCGGCATGTCCGTCAATGCGTTGCTGACGTCGCCGCTGGCGCAGGGCCTGTTCGCGAAGGCCGTGGTGCTGTCCGGCGGCGACGGCAAGTCGGCCGATCCGGGGCTCGCGGCCGTCGAACAGGCGGGCGTGAACTTCGCGGCGGCGAAGGGCATCGCGGCCGACGATCCGCACGCCCTCGACAAACTGCGCGCGCTGCCGGCCGGGCAGGTCGTCGACGGCATGAACCTGGCCAACCGCGCGCCGCAGAATCCGTCCACGTATGTCGGTCCGTTCGTGGACGGCAAGGTGGCCGTCGATTCGCTCGCCGCGTTCGCGTCCGGCCGCTTCGCGAAGGTGCCGGTGATGATCGGCGCGACCAGTGCCGACATCGGCGGCAGGACCGGCTTCATGGTGGCCGGCGCGCGCAGCCTGGCGGGGCGTCTCGCCGCGCAGGGCGTGCCCGTCTACGCCTACCGCTTTTCGTACGTGGCCGACAGCATCGGCAAGCCCGGCGCGCAGCACGCGAGCGACATCCCGTATTTCTTCGCGACGGTGGACGTCAAGTACGGCGACCAGGCGACGAAGAAGGACGTCGCGATGGGCCGCGCGATGAGCGCCTACCTCGTGAACTTCGCGAAGAAGGGCGATCCGAACGGCCGCAGGCTGCCGGCGTGGCCGCGCTATGCGGGCGACAAGGACGTCATCATGGAGTTCGCGACGGACGGCAAGCCGGTCGCGCTGCGCGATCCGTGGGGGCCGGAGATCGACGCCACGACGGTGGCGGCCGGGCACTGAGGCCCGCGCATCGCGCACGTCGCGCGTGGGCACGGGGTGCCCACCCTGCCTGCTGGCGGGGCCCCAACTTGCGCGGGCGGCCTCTCAAACTTGGGTTCCCGCCTCCGCGGGAACGACGTAAGAATTGATGCCGCTGGCCTTTCGTTGGTCGGATACGTAGGGTGGGCACCCCTGTGCCCACGCGGCGGGCCTAGTAGACGTCGCGCCGGTAGCGGCCTTCGCTCGCCAATGCGTCGAGCAGCGGTGCGCCGAGGATCGCCTGCAGCGCCTCGTGCACGCCGCCGGCCATGCCCTGCAGGCTGCCGCACACGTAGATGGCGGCGCCGCGCTCCACCCACTCGCGCAGGCGCGCCGCTTCGTCGCGCAGCACGTCCTGTACGTAGCGGCGCGCGGCCTGGTCGCGCGAGAAGGCGAGGTCCAGGTGCGCCAGCCGGCCGCTGTCGCGCCAGTCCTGCAATTCGTCGCGCAGCAGGAAATCGTGGATCTGGTTGCGCTCGCCGAACAGCAGCCAGTTGTCGTGCCGGCCCGCGCAAATGCGCGCCTTGAGCAGGCCGCGCAGGCCGGCGAGGCCGCTGCCGTTGCCGATGGCGATCAAGGGCCGTCCGGCATTGGCGCCGAGGCGGAAGCGCTCGTGCGCGCGCAGGCGCAGGTGCACGAGGTCCGTGTCGCCGGCCCGTGCGCACAGCCAGCCGGACGCCGACCCCAGGCTGCCGTCCTCGCGTCGCTGCAGGCGCACGAGCAGCTCCAGCCGGCCTTCGTCCGGCACGGATGCGATCGAGTATTCGCGCGGGTGGCCGGGATCGTCCGGCGGGCCGACCTGGGCGAGATCGCCCGCTTCCCAGGCGGGCAGCGGGCCCTCGGCAGGACGCAGCGCGATCCGGTACAACGGCGCGCCGGCGCTGCCGGGATTCTCCAGCGTGCGCGCCACGATGCGCCAGTCGCCATAGGCCGGCGCGTCCCAGTCGGGCGCGTCGATCGTGCCGGCCAGGCGCCCCACGTGGTGCTGCCATTCGGCCAGCGCGTGCGCGTCGCCGCGGTCGACGTCGATGCGCCCGAACAGCCGCGTCGCGCCCTGCTGCGCGAGCCACGCGTCCAGCGCGCGGCCGAAGCCGCAGTAATTGGCGTAGTTCTTGTCGCCCAGCGCGAGCACGGCGTAGTGCAGGTGGGCGAGGTCGACGCCGGACGTCGCCAGCAGGCCGGCGAAGCGCGCGGCCGTGTCGGGCGCGTCGCCTTCGCCGTAGGTGCTGGCGACGAACAGGATGCGGGTGGCCGCCGCCAGCCGCGCGCGGTCGAGCGCGGAGATGCAGACGGCGCGCGCCGCGAGTCCGCCCGTCGCCAGCAGCTCGGCGCTGCGCCGCGCGAGATGCTCGGCACTGCCGGTCTGGCTGGCGTGGACGACGAGCCAGTCGGCGTCCCGCGTATCGACGGCAGCGCCGTTGCGGTGCGCGCGCCACATGTTGAAGGTCAGCGCGAGCCAGCCGCCGGACAGCAGCAGCGCGCCGCCCAGGCGCAGCGGTTCCGTCGTCAGCAGCGCCGTCATTGCAGCAGCGCCTTCCAGGCCGGCGTATGGATCTCGTCCAGCGCGCCGACGCGCCGGACGAGGAAGCGCGCGGCCAGCGCGTGCCGCGCGGCGAACGCGACGCCGTCGACGGGGCCGAGCACGGTGAGGGCCGTCGACAGCGCATCGGCCGCCATGCAGGTGGGCGCCAGCACCGTCACCGCCGCGACGCCGTTGGCGATGGGCCAGCCCGTGCGCGGGTCCAGCGTGTGCGAGACGCGCCGCGGGCCCTGCGTGAAATACTGGCGGTAGTCGCCCGACGTGGCGACCGATAATCCATGCAGCGCGACGACGGCCTGCGGCGCGGCGCCGTCCGGAACCGCCTCGATCTCCACCCACCACGGCTGCCCGTCCGGCTTGACGCCCGCGCCGCGCAATTCGCCGCCCACCTCGACGACGTAGTGATGCAGGCCGCGGCTTTCCAGGCACCGCGCGAGACGATCGACGGCGTATCCCTTGGCGACGCACGACAGGTCGAGCACCGCGCCGCCCGGCTGCAACAGGCGCCGGCGCATGCGGTCGAGTTCCACGCGCGCGGCCGCGCGCTGCGCCTGCGTGCGCGCGATGGCCTGCGCATCCGGCGCGTAGAAGCCGGCGTGGTCGTAGCGCCGCGCGGGGCCGAAGCCCCACAGGCCGACGAGGGCGCCCAGGGCCGGATCGCAGGCGCCGCCGGTCGCCGCCATCGCCCACAGCGCGTAATCCATCACGTCGAAGAACTGCGCGGGCAGGTCGACCCACGTGCCGGCCGGCGCGCGGTTGTAGCGGGACAGCAGCGAGTCGTGGTCCCAGTGGCTCATCTGCGCGACGATCGCATCCAGTTCGGCCTGCAGCGCGGGCTGCGGGTCGGAGACAGTGTTCGCAGCGACGCGCGCCGACCAGGTCGTGCCCATGGTCGCGCCGCCGAAGGTGTGCACGGCGCTGCCCGGCGGCGGCGCGGCCGGTTCCAGGTCGAGGGGGATGAGGACGGCGCGGTCAGGCAAGCGTGCTTACTCCGGCAGGATCTCGAACGTGGCCGAGTAGCTGTAGCGCTTCGCCGGGCCATCCATGCCGCGCGGCGCGTTGGCGGGATACGACGCGCTGAGCCAGTACATGTTCGGCGCCGGCAGCGTGAAGCTCGCTTCGCCGTTGGCGCCGGTGCTCAAGCGCACCTCATTCAGGGTGCCGCGGTATTTCACGCCGCCCGGGATCAGGCTGAACGGGAAGTTGGCGAGCGGCTTGCCGTCCAGCTGGAAGCGGAACGTCGCCTTTTCGCCGGCGCGCAATTCCGTCGGATTCGTCAGCGCGACCATTTCCAGGCCCGCTCCCGTGGCCTTGAGCGCGCCCGGCGTCGGCTTGTTCAGCGTGACGAACGTGTCCTGGCGCTGCACCATCGTCATGCGGCGCACGTCGGTGGCGCCGGCCGGGATCTCGTTGCCGACGGCCTGCCCGGCGGCGCGGAAGCGCTTCATTTCGCCATTCAGCTTGTACGATCCCATGACGTTCACGGCGGCCAGCGTCATGCGGTAGGTGCCGTCCTTCGGCAGGCGGATGTCGACCGTGGCGCGGTGCTTGCCGACGGTGGCCGCCGGGGCGGGGGCGGTGGCGCCGTCCGGGTCGGTGACGGTGAGGCCGTCCAGCTTCTGCGGCATGAAGTCGGTCTCGAACAGGCCTTCCGAGATGGCGGCGTCGATGGTCGCCCACGCCTCGCCGCGGTCGGATTCGATGAGACCCGTATTCGGGATCAGCCACGGACGGTGGGCCTGCGCGGCGCAGGCGGCGCCGGCGAGGGCCAGGGCGATGGCGATTTGCTTGATGTGCATGCGGGTCTCCTTACTGGATGGCGAGCGACACGGCGCCCAGTTCTTCCTTGCCCGCGAAGGCGGCGGCCACGTTCGATTTCGGCGCCCAGTGGAACGGCACGCGCACGAGTTCGCGGCCGCCCGCTTCGCGCGCCGCTTCGATCACGAGCTTGTAGTCGCCGGCGGGGAGCTTGTCCAGGCCGGCGCGCGCGGCCGGGAAGGTCAGCGTCTGCACGCCGGCCGCGCGGGTCGCGCCGCTCACGCCGTCCAGCGGCAGCGTGACGTCGCGGCCGGCCTTTCTCCACCACGTGCGCAGGTCCTTGACCCACTTGGTGCCGCCGTTGTCGCGCTTCCTGACGTCGTACAGCACGGCCAGCGTGGTGGCGACGCTCTGGTCCGGGCGCTCGATCCAGACCGCGACATACGGCTTGTGGTATTCGGCCACGTTCAGTTGCGGCAGTTCGAACTTGACGGTGAGGTCGGCGCCCATCGCCCAGCTGGATGCGAGCGGCAGGGTCAGGGCGAGGGAGTGGGACAGTTTCATGGCGGTTTTCGGTGTATGGATTAGTGGACGAACAGCAGGGCCAGGACGATCGGCAGCACGATGCCGAGGCCGATCACGGGCCACGTCGACGGCCGGTTGGCCGCGTGGTATTTCAGGATCAGGAAACCGGTGACGCAGAAGACGACGCAGGCGAGCGCGAAGATGTCGATGAACCAGCCCCACGCGGCGCCGGCGTTGCGGCCCTTGTGCATGTCGTTCAGCCACGAGATCCAGCCGCGGTCCGTCTTTTCGTATTCGGCATTGCCGTCGACGCCGATGCGCAGCCAGGCGTCGCCGCCGGGGCGGGGCAGGGCGACGTAGGCGTCTTCCTCGCTCCATTCGGCGCGCACGCCGCGGACCTGCACGGGGAAGGTCTGCTCGGCCCAGTCGGCCAGCGGCGCCGGCAGCGGCACGCTGGCGTCCGCGTGGCCGGCGGCGAATTCGCCGATCTGCGCGCGCAGCGGCGGCGGCAGGACCGCTTTCTGGCGCGTGACGACGGGTTTCGCTTCGATCTGCGACGCGTGGTTCAGCGTGAAGCCGGTGACGGCGAACAGCAGCATGGCCATCAGGCACAGCGCGGAACTGATCCAGTGCCATTGATGCAACTGGCGCAGGAAGAGGGCGCGGCGGGCGGTCGTCTGCGGTGGGGAGGTGGAGCCGGTCGGGTGCATCCATAAATGATAACGATTATCATTTAGATGGTCAACCCGGCAGTTCATGAACTTGTTGACAAGCTGAAAAAAAGTATTTTGAAATGAATAAAATGTCGTTGCGAGGTCGGCGGCACGCCTGTCCTTGCGTTACAATACTGTGCGCAAAATGGGCAGGTCGGCCAGTTTTTGATTTGCCTGAAGAGTCCTTCCCCCACAACTTGATGTAGTAAGTGCGATCCGCTAACCGGTCAGGCCGTGTCGCGGAAGGTTAGATTAACCCGCCCTAAAATCGCGAAGCGCGAAGAAAGGTGAGCAAGAATGATGCAACAATATAACGCCAACTCGTACCTGTTCGGCGGTAATGCGCCGTACGTGGAAGAGTTGTACGAAGCGTACCTGAACAATCCGGGCTCTGTGCCCGACAACTGGCGCGCTTATTTCGACGCGATGCAGCACATGCCCGCCGTCGACGGTACCGCCAAGCCGGACGTGGATCACTCGTCCGTGATCGCTTCGTTCGCCGAACGCGCCAAGCAGGGCCCGATCCGCACCGTGACCGCCTCGCCGGACGCGGAGCTCGGCCGCAAGCGCGTCGCCGTGACCCAGCTGATCGCCGCCTACCGCTACCTCGGCTCGCGCTGGGCCAACCTGGACCCGCTGCAGCGCCAGGAACGTCCGCCGATCCCGGAACTGGAACCGTCGTTCTACGGTTTCACCGAAGCCGACCTGGACACCAAGTTCAACATCAGCAACACCTACTTCGGCCAGGAAACCGCCTCGCTGCGCGACCTGCTGAACATGTTGCGCGACACCTACTGCCGTTCCATCGGCGCGGAATTCATGTACGTCAGCGATCCGACCGAGAAGCGCTGGCTGCAGGAGAAGCTCGAGTCGATCCGTTCGACCCCGACCTTCACCGCTGAAAAGAAAAAGCACATCCTCGAGCGCCTGACCGCGGCCGAAGGCCTGGAGCGCTACCTCCACACCAAGTACGTCGGCGCCAAGCGCTTCTCGCTGGAAGGCGGCGAATCGTTCATCGCCTCGATGGACGAAGTGATCCGCCGCGCCGGCGAGCACGGCGTGCAGGAAATCGTCATCGGCATGGCCCACCGCGGCCGCCTGAACGTCCTGGTCAACACGCTGGGCAAGGCACCGTCCGAGCTGTTCGAGGAGTTCGAAGGCAAGCACGCCGACGACCTGCCGTCGGGCGACGTGAAATACCACCAGGGCTTCTCGAGCGACATCTCGACCCCGGGCGGCCCGGTCCACCTGTCGCTGGCGTTCAACCCGTCGCACCTGGAAATCGTCAACCCGGTCGTCGAGGGTTCGGTCAAGGCGCGCATGGAGCGCCGCGGCGACCGCCTCGGCAAGGAAGTCCTGCCGATCCTCGTGCACGGCGACGCGGCCTTCGCCGGCCAGGGCGTCGTCATGGAGACGCTGAACCTGGCGCAGACCCGCGGCTACGGCACGGGCGGCACGGTCCACCTCGTCATCAACAACCAGATCGGCTTCACCACGTCCGACCCGCGCGACGCGCGCTCGACGCTGTACTGCACCGACGTCGTCAAGATGATCGAGGCGCCGGTCCTGCACGTGAACGCGGACGATCCGGAAGCCGTCGTGCTGGCCTCGCAGATCGCGATGGACTACCGCACCGAGTTCCACAAGGACGTCGTCGTCGACATCATCTGCTACCGCAAGCTGGGCCACAACGAGCAGGACACCCCGGCCCTGACCCAGCCGCTGATGTACAAGAAGATCGCCAAGCACCCGGGCACCCGCAAGATGTACGCGGACAAGCTTTCCGCGCAGGGCACCATCGCCGCCGAGGGTGGCGACCAGCTGGTCGCCGACTATCGCAACGCGATGGACGCCGGCAAGCACACCGTCGATCCGGTCCTGACCGACTTCAAGAACAAGTACGCCGTCGACTGGGCCCCGTTCCTGAACAAGAAGTGGACCGACGCCGCCGACACCGCCGTGCCGCTGACCGAGCTGAAACGCCTGGCCCAGCGCATCACGACCGTGCCGGAAAACTTCAAGCTGCACTCGCTCGTCGAGAAAGTCCTGGGCGACCGCGCCAACATGGGCAAGGGCGAAGTGAACCTGGACTGGGGCATGGGCGAACATCTGGCCTACGCGTCGCTGCTGGCCTCGGGCTACGCCGTGCGCCTGTCGGGCCAGGATGCCGGCCGCGGCACCTTCGTGCACCGCCACGCCGTGCTGCACGACCAGAACCGCGAGCGCTGGGACCAGGGCATCTACCTGCCGCTGGCCAACGTGTCGGAAAACCAGGCCAACTTCACCGTCATCGACTCCGTGCTGTCGGAAGAAGCGGTGCTGGGCTTCGAATACGGCTATTCGACCGCCGAGCCGAACACGCTGACGATCTGGGAAGGCCAGTTCGGCGACTTCGTGAACGGTGCGCAGGTCGTCATCGACCAGTTCATCGCCTCGGGCGAAGTGAAGTGGGGCCGCGCCTCGGGCCTCGTCATGATGCTGCCGCACGGCTACGAAGGCCAGGGTCCGGAGCACTCGTCGGCCCGCATCGAGCGCTTCCTGCAGCTGTCCGCCGACCACAACATGCAGGTCGTGCAGCCGACCACGGCCGCGCAGATCTTCCACCTGCTGCGCCGCCAGATGGTGCGCCAGTTCCGCAAGCCGCTCGTCATCTTCACGCCGAAGTCGCTGCTGCGTAACAAGGACGCCGGCTCGCCGCTGACCGACCTGGCCAAGGGCGGCTTCCAGACCGTCATCGGCGAACAGGACGACAAGATCGACGCCAACAAGGTCAAGCGCGTGATCGCGTGCTCGGGCAAGGTGTACTATGACCTGGTCAATGCACGCAAGACCCGCGGCACGACGGACACCGCCATCGTCCGCATCGAGCAGCTGTACCCGTTCCCGCACAAGGCATTCAGCGCCGAGCTGAAGAAGTTCCCGAACGTCACCGAAGTGGTGTGGGCACAGGACGAACCGCAGAACCAGGGTCCGTGGTTCCAGATCCAGCACAACGTGTTCGAAAGCATGGAAACCGGCCAGCGCCTGGCGTACGCCGGCCGTCCGGCTTCCGCGTCCCCGGCCGTCGGCTACACCGACAAGCACGTGGCGCAGCAGAAGGAACTGCTGGACACCGCGTTCTCGAAGTTGAAAGGGTTCGTCCTCACCAAGTAAGCAGCGCTCAGACGACAGCGCTCAGACGACCCCGCGCCCGCGGCGCGGGGTCTTTGCACAGAATACAAAAACGGAGTTTTTTAAATGGCACAAATCGAAGTCAAGGTCCCCCAATTGTCGGAATCGGTCGCCGAGGCGACCCTGCTGTCGTGGCACAAGAAAGTCGGCGAAGCCGTCTCGCGCGACGAAAACATGATCGACATCGAGACCGACAAGGTGGTCCTGGAACTGCCGGCACCGGCTGCCGGCGTGATCGTGCAAATCATCAAGAACGACGGCAGCACCGTCGTCGCGGGTGAAGTCATCGCCATCATCGATACCGAAGCATCGGCAGGCGCCAGCACCGGCCAGGTGAGCGCAGCCCCGGCACCGGCCGCGGAAGCCGCCCCGGCAGCACCGGCCGCCGCCGCATCCGGCTCGAAAGGCGACGTCGCCATGCCGGCCGCCGCCAAGATCCTGGCCGACAACAACCTGACCGCTGCCGACGCGACGGGCACCGGCCGTGACGGCCGCGTGACCAAGGGCGACGCCCTGGCCGCCGTCGCCAACAAACCGGCAGTCGCTGCGCCGGCACCGCTGGCAGCGCAAGCACCGAAGGCAGCCCTGCCGCAAGTGGCGGCGCCGAGCGTCAACCTGGGCGACCGTCCGGAAGAGCGCGTGCCGATGAGCCGCCTGCGCGCCCGTATCGCCGAGCGCCTGCTGCAATCGCAGTCGACCAACGCCATCCTGACGACGTTCAACGAAGTCAACATGGCCCCGGTCATGGACATGCGCGCGAAGTACAAGGACAAGTTCGAGAAGGAACACGGCGTCAAGCTGGGCTTCATGTCGTTCTTCGTCAAGGCCGCCGTCGCCGCGCTGAAGAAGTACCCGATCCTGAACGCATCGGTCGACGGTAACGACATCATCTATCACGGCTACTTCGACATCGGCATCGCCGTCGGTTCGCCGCGCGGCCTGGTGGTGCCGATCCTGCGCAACGCCGACCAGATGTCGATCGCCGACATCGAGAAGAAGATCGGCGAATTCGGCCAGAAAGCCAAGGACGGCAAGCTGACCCTGGAAGACCTGACCGGCGGTACGTTCTCGATCTCGAACGGCGGCACGTTCGGCTCGATGCTGTCGACCCCGATCATCAACCCGCCGCAGTCGGCGATCCTGGGCGTGCACGCGACCAAGGACCGCGCCGTCGTCGAGAACGGTCAGATCGTCATCCGTCCGATGAACTACCTGGCCATGTCGTACGACCACCGCATCATCGACGGCCGCGAAGCCGTCCTGGGCCTGGTCGCGATGAAGGATGCGCTGGAAGATCCGGCCCGCCTGCTGCTCGACCTGTAATCACGCGAATTTGCCGAGGGATGGGCGCGCCGGCCGGTGCGCTCGTGCGTAGTCTGATGGAAGGGAACGATCATGATCTCCGATGAAATCAAGCGTCTGCACGAGTTGCACCAGGCCGGCGCCCTCAGCGACGCCGAATTCGAACAGGCGAAGGCGAAGGTGTTGTCGTCGTCGTCGACGGTGAACCTGAACAAGACCACGAGTGCCGACGGCACCTTCGCGGCCGAGCTGAACACCTTGCGCCGCTCGCGCACCGACCGCTGGCTGGGCGGTGTGTGCGGCGGCCTCGCCCGCGTGTCGGGCGTGGACGCGTGGGTGTGGCGGCTCGTGTTCACGCTGTTCACCATCACGTTCGGGTTCGGGTTCGTGATTTACCTGTTGTTGTGGATTTTCGTACCCGAAGAGTGAGTCTTCGGGCGAAGAACGAATACGAAACCCGGATCAACGTCGTTCCCGCGCAGGCGGGAACCCAGGTTCAGTGATCGGAACCGCAAACAGTTGCGGCTTCGTTCGGCATACATTGGGTCCCCGCCTGCGCGGGGACGACGGAGGTCGAGTGCCTGGCAACCGGTGTTGTCCGGCACCTCGGGAACAAAAAGGAAAACGTTAGATGAGCACTGAAAAACAATTCGACGTCGTCGTGATCGGCGGCGGCCCTGGCGGCTATGTGGCCGCGATCCGCGCTGCGCAGCTGGGCTTCAAGACCGCCTGCATCGACGAATGGCAGAACGCCAAGGGCGGCCCGGCACTGGGCGGCACCTGCACCAACGTCGGCTGCATCCCGTCGAAGGCGCTGCTGCAATCGTCGGAACACTTCGAGCACGCCGGCCACGCGTTCGCCGAGCACGGCATCGACGTCGCCGGCCTCTCGCTGAACCTGGGCCAGATGCTCAAGCGTAAGGATGGCGTCGTCAAGGCCAACAACGACGGCATCGTGTACCTGTTCAAGAAAAACAAGGTCACCTTCTTCCACGGCCGCGGCACGCTCGCCGGCAAGGCCGGCGACGGCTACACGGTCAACGTGTCGGGCACCACGACCGATTCGCTCAGCGCGAAGAACGTCATCATCGCCACCGGCTCCAACGCCCGCGAACTGCCGGGCGCCGCCTTCGACGAGAAAATCGTCCTGTCGAACACCGGCGCGCTGACCGTCGATGCCGTCCCGGCCAAGCTGGGCGTGATCGGCGCCGGCGTGATCGGCCTGGAGATGGGCTCCGTGTGGCGCCGCCTGGGCGCCAAGGTCACCGTGCTGGAAGGCCTGCCGACGTTCCTGGGCGCGGTCGACGAGCAGATCGCCAAGGAAGCGCACAAGCTGTTCACCAAGCAGGGCCTGGACATCCAGCTGGGCGTGAAGATCAACAGCGTCACCAAGGGCGCCAATAACGTCACCGTGGAATATGCCGATGCGTCGGGCGCGGCGAAGAGCGAAACGTTCGACCGCCTGATCGTCTCGATCGGCCGCGTGCCGAACACCAACGGCCTCGGCATCGAGACCGTCGGCGTGCAGCTGGACGAGCGCGGCTTCGTCGCCGTCGACGACGAATGCCGCACCAACGTCCCGGGCATCTGGGCCGTGGGCGACGTCGTGCGCGGCCCGATGCTGGCGCACAAGGCGGAAGAAGAGGGCGTCGCGGTCGCCGAGCGCATCGCCGGCCAGCACGGCCACGTCAACTTCAACACGATCCCGTGGGTCATCTACACCTCGCCGGAAATCGCGTGGGTCGGCAAGACCGAGCAGCAGCTCAAGAAGGAAGGCGTCGCCTATAAAGCCGGCACGTTCCCGTTCATGGCCAACGGCCGTGCGCGCGCGCTGGGCGACACGTCGGGCATGGTGAAATTCCTGGCCGACGCGACGACCGACGAAATCCTGGGCGTCCACATCGTGGGCCCGGTCGCGTCGGAGCTGATCTCGGAAGCCGTCGTCGCGATGGAATTCCGCGCCTCGTCGGAAGACATCGCCCGCATCTGCCACGCCCACCCGTCGCTGTCCGAAGCGACCAAGGAAGCCGCGCTCGCCGTCGACAAGCGTTCGCTGAACTTCTAAAACCTGTATGACGGGCTGCGGCCCGGTAGGGTGGGCACCCTGTGCCCACGCGGATGTGCGCGTCATGCCGGCATCCGCGTGGGCACGGTGTGCCCACCCTACGTTTTCACGGCAAGCTTTCCATGAACGTCCAAGAGTATTACCAGCACGCGCTGACCGAGCGCGGATTCAAGTCCGATCCCGCGCAGCAGCGCGCCGTCGACCGCCTGCAGGCGGCCTACGACGACTGGGTCGGATACAAGTCGCAGCGCTCGTCCGCGTTCAAGCGCCTGATCAACCGTCCCGACGTCCCGCAAGGCGTCTACATGTGGGGCGGGGTGGGGCGCGGCAAGTCCTTCCTCATGGACAGCTTCTACTCGGTCGTGCCGGTCGTACGCAAGACGCGCCTGCACTTCCACGAATTCATGCGCGCCGTGCACCGCCAGCTCGATGAGCTCAGGGGCATGGAAGACCCGCTGCTCGAGGTCGCGCGCCGCATCGCCAAGAAATACCGCCTGATCTGCTTCGACGAATTCCACGTCAGCGACGTCGCCGACGCGATGATCATGTACAACCTGCTGTCCGCGCTGTTCTCCCACGGCGTGTCGTTCGTGATGACGTCGAACTACGATCCGGACAGGCTGTACCCGGATGGCCTGCACCGCGACCGCATGCTGCCGACGATCGCGCTCCTCAAGGACAAGCTGGACGTGATGAACGTCGACGCCGGCATCGACTACCGCCACCGCGCGCTGGAACAGGTGCAGGCCTATTACACGCCGCTGGGCGCGAGCGCCGACCACGCGTTGCGCGAGACCTATGCGAAGGTCGCCGACACCGCCGACGAAGACCCGCGCGTGCACATCGAGCAGCGCGAAATACGGGCGCTGCGGCGCGCGGGCGGCGTGATCTGGTTCGACTTCGCGACCCTGTGCGGCGGCCCGCGCTCGCAGAACGACTACCTCGAATTATCGAGCCAGTTCCACACCGTGATCCTGTCCGGCGTGCCGCGCATGTCGGCCGCGATGTCGTCCGAGGCGCGCCGCTTCACGTGGCTGATCGACGTGTTCTACGACCACAAGATCAAGCTGATCATGTCGGCCGAGGTCGAGCCCGAGCAGCTGTACACGGAGGGCGCGATGTCGAACGAGTTCCACCGCACCGTGTCGCGTATCATTGAGATGCAGTCGCGCGAATACATGCTGGCCGAGCGCCGTGGCGCGGCGGATGCGCTGGCCTGACACGATCAAAGGAACCGAATGAAAGCTGATTTCGTAACAGACACCCGCAGCCCGCGCGCGCTCGCCGCCGCGCTGTCCGCCGCGCTGTCCGCCGTATTGCTGGCGGCGTGCGCGAGCCCGGACGTGGTGCCGCGCGAGGTGCCGCCGCCGCCCGTGACCTCCGTTGCCCAGGCCGACCAGCAACTGGCCGCGGTGGCGCGCGAGCGTGCCGCGATCGAGGCCCGTTTCGCCGAGCGCGAACGCGTCTGCTACGACAGGTTTTTCGTGAACAGCTGCCTCGACGAGGCCAAGGAACGCCGCCGCAGCGCCCTCGCGGCCCAGCGCGCGATCGAAGTGCAGGCCGACCGCTTCAAGCGCGAGGCCGTCGTCGTCGAGCGCGACCGCAACCTGGCCGAAGCGGAGCGCCGCTTCCAGGAACAGGAAGCGCGCCTGGCCGCCGAACCCGCGGCGCCCACGCCGGCAGCGGCGCCGGTGCCGCCGCCGCGCAAGCCGACGGTGCCGGGCCGCGTGGCCGAGCGCGACGCCCACCTGCGCGCTGCGCGCCAGGCCGAAGCGGCCGATGCCGGCAAGCGCGCGCAGAACGTGCGCGAATTCGAAGCGCGCAAGGCCGAATCGGCGGAACGCCAGCGCAAGGTCGCCGAGCGCAAGGCAGAGAAGGCCGCGAAGGAAGCCAAGGAAGCGAAGTAGGGTGGGCACACCGTGCCCACGCGTGACGTATGCGGGTCGTTGGCGCCACGTGTGACGTATGCGGCTGGTTGGCGTCACGCGTGACGTATGCGGTTCGTTGGCGTCACGCGTGGGCGGAGGCCGCCCACCCTACGGCCGATCCGATACCGCCGGCCCCGCCCACGCGGCGATACGTGCCGGTCGATCCGCCGATTACGGCCGCTCCAGCACCGGTTTGACGAGCTTGACGATCGCCATGCTGCAATTCCCGCCCTTGCCGTGGGAACGCTCGCCGGCCTTGCTGATCAGCATCTCGGACGCCTGGCGCGGACTGGCCTTGGCCAGCGCGCCGCCCAGTTCGGCGTCCGTGAAGAAATGCCACAGGCCATCCGAGCAGAGCAGGAAGGTATCGCCTGCCGCCAGGCCGCTGCGTTCGCCGAACGCCATGAACGGCTCCTTGCGATTATTGCCCAGCAAATTCAGCAGCAGCTTGGACTTGCGGTGGTTCTTCGCCGCCTCGGGCGGGACGCGGTCGGTCGACACGAGGTGCTCGATGTACGCCGCATCGTTCGTTCGCGCCAAGCACTTGCCTTCGTGAAAGTAATACAGGCGCGAATCGCCCACATGCGTCCAGACGGCATCCCCGTGCGGCGTGAGCACGAGGCCGACGAAGCTGGCGGGGGCCTGGACCTGGGTCGTCACCGCGTTCATGTTGATGACGAGGTGGGTTTCCTGCACGATGTCGCGCAGCAGTTGCTGCAGGCGCTCCACGGTGGGCCGGTCGCCCGGCTTGAATTCGTCGAATACCTGCTTGGCGGTGTGCATGACCTGGTCCGCGCCGGCCGCGCCGGCGACGCCGTCGGACAGCACCGCCAGCACGTAGCCGGGCGCGCGGGCGCCGGTCATGAGCGCGACCCGGTCGTTCTGCTGCGGGCGGTTACCGATGTGCTGCGCGGTTCCCGCTTCTAACTTGTATGAGGTCATAAACGTGGCTTTCCGATGCCGTGATGCCGGACTTTGTTGGCGGCAACGGCGGTGTAGTTTAAACTATGCACCGGTTTGCACTGGAGTTGCAAGCCGTAACGACGAATAGCGCCGCCCCGAGCCAGCGGGCATGCGCCTTCCCACCCCTTTACGCTTAAAGTTCGGAAATGCCTAACATGATCGACGTCCAGGAGATCCACCGCCGTATCATCGAACTCGACGTGGAACATCGCGACCTCGACGCCGTCATAGAAATGCTGACCCGCGATGGCCACTCCGATCAGTTGCAGCTGCGTCGTCTGAAGAAGCGCAAGCTGCAGTTGAAGGATCACATCACACTGCTGAAGATGCAGTTGGTGCCCGATGTTCCTGCCTGACTCCGGCGTAAGTATTCCGTTTGAAGCCGTCCACCTTGACCGATCATCTTCCCCTGCCTGGCGCCGACGCCGGCCCCGACCCCGACGCTGCGCCGGCGACCCCCGAACCCACCGGTAAGTACGACGCCGAAGTCGACCGCATCTTCGGTGCGGGCGGCCCGCTCGCGCCCGCCGTCGGCACGTTCAAGCCGCGCCAGTCGCAGACCGAGATGGCGAAGGCGATCGCGCACGCGATCAGTGCGCAGGGCACGCTCATCGCCGAGGCCGGCACGGGCACGGGCAAGACGTTCGCCTACCTCGTCCCCGCGCTGCTGTGGGGCGGCAAGACGATCGTCTCGACCGGCACCAAGAACCTGCAGGACCAGTTGTTTTCGCGCGATATCCCGACCGTGCGCGCCGCGCTGCGCGCCCCGGTCTCGGTGGCGCTGCTGAAAGGCCGCTCGAACTACATCTGCCATTACCACCTGGAACGCACGCTCTCGAACGGGCGCCTGACGTCGCGCGACGACGTCGGCCACCTGCGCGAAATCTCGCGCTTCATCAAGATGAGCCAGTCGGGCGACAAGGCCGAGTTGACCAAGGTCCCGGAAACGGCGTCCGTGTGGAACCTCGTCACGTCCACGCGCGAGAACTGCGTGGGCCAGGAGTGCCAGTACTACCAGGACTGCTTCGTGATGAAGGCGCGCCGCGAAGCGCAGCAGGCCGACGTCGTCGTCGTCAACCACCACCTGTTCTTCGCCGACGTGGCGCTGAAGGAAGGCGGCATGGCCGAGCTGCTGCCCTCGGCCAACACCATCATCTTCGACGAGGCGCACCAGCTGCCGGAAGTCGCGACCCTGTTCTTCGGCACGACCATTTCCACGGGCCAGGTGCTCGAACTGTGCCGCGACGTGCTGGCCGAAGGCCTCGCGCATGCGCGCGGCGGGGTCGACTGGGCCAAGGTCGTGACCGTCGTCGAAAAGGCCGCGCGCGACCTGCGCCTCACGTTCCCGGAGGGCAGCACGCGCCTGTCGCTGCCGCAGATTCCGCCGAGCTCGGAATTCTTCCCGGCACTCGAAAAACTGAAGGAAGAACTGGAAGGCATGATCGACGTGCTCGAAGCCCAGGCCGAGCGCGCCGAGACGATCGAACAATGCCGCGTGCGCGCGGTCGAGATCCTCGAGCAGTACAAGGCGTGGAAGTCCGATCCGAAGAAGGGCAAGGAAGTGGAGGGCGACGAGGCCGTGCTGTGGGTCGAGGCGTTCTCGTCGGCGCTGCAACTGCACAAGACGCCGCTGTCGATCGCGCCGATCTTCGCCGGCCAGCGCGCCAGCACGCCGCGCAGCTGGATTTTCACCTCCGCGACCCTGGCGGTAAAAAACGACTTCAAGCATTTCTCGGCACAGCTCGGCATGACGGGCGAGCCGGCGCAGAGCTGGCCCAGCCCGTTCAACTACCAGGAACAGGGCATCCTGTACGTGCCGACCGGGCTGCCGGAACCGAACACCTTCGGCTACACGGACGCCGTCGTCGACATGGCGCTGCCCGTGATCGAGGCCGCCGGCGGCCGCTGCTTCTTCCTGTGCACGACGCTGCGCGCCGTCAACCGCGTCGCCGAGCGCCTGCGCGCCGATTTTGCCGCGCGCGGCCTCGACTTCCCCCTGTTCGTGCAGGGCGAACGGGGCCGCACGGAACTGCTGGACTCGTTCCGCAACGCCGGCAATGCCGTGCTCGTGGGCAGCCAGAGTTTCTGGGAAGGCGTCGACGTGCGCGGCGAGGCGCTGTCGCTCGTCATCATCGACAAGCTGCCGTTCGCCCCGCCCGACGATCCGGTGCTGGCCGCCCGCATCGAAGTGATGGAAAAGAAGGGCATGAACGGCTTCGTGCACCACACCCTGCCGGAAGCCATCATCAACCTCAAGCAGGGCGCCGGCCGCCTGATCCGCGACGTCGATGACCGCGGCGTGCTGATGCTGTGCGACCCGCGCGTGATCAGCAAGCCCTACGGCCGCCGCATCTGGCAAAGCCTGCCGCCATTCCGCCGCACGCGGGTGCAGGCGGACGTCATCGACTTCTTCAAGCAACCGAAACCGGAACCGGAATGATGCGCGTGGGCACGGGTGCTCACGCTGCCAATCCGGTTGATGCGCGTGGGCACGGGGTGCCCACCCTACCTCCGAGAACCGGGCCGTAGGGTGGGCTCCCCGAGCCCACGCGGACGCTGCCTCTGAGAACCGGGGTCAGAGCCCTTTTTAAAGCAACACCGGGCTCTGACCCCTCCGCTTCTCGGCGTCGTTACACGCTACCTTTTGGCTCGCCCCGCGAGACGCTGCGCGTCTCCGCGCCCTCCGCTTGTGCTCCCACAACATGCAGGATGGGTGACTTGTTTAGAGTCTCGTAGGCCCGGCCGGTGGCAGACCTACAAGGGGGAGCAATGGCGATTCGTTACGGCTGCTTTTTCAGCTATGCCCATGGGCGGCATGAGCTGATGCAGCGCTTCAAGGCCACGCTGGCCGATGCACTGCGCTGTTACCTCGAACCGTATTTCGACAACGAAGACGAACTGTTCGTCGACACCGAACAACTGGGCGGTGGCGACGACCTCGATCGCAAGATCGCCCGCGCGCTGTGCGAAAGCGCGTGCATGGTGCTGATCTACACGCCCAAATACGAAGCCCACGCCTACACGCGCCGCGAGTACGCCGCGATGCGCCTGATCGAGGCCGAGCGCAGCACGTGGTACACGCTGCCGAGCCAGCTGATCATTCCCGTCATCATGACCCAGCACCCCGACCGGCTGCCGCCGCAGATCAGCGAATCCACGTTCTACGTCGATTTCTCGCGCTTCACGATGGCCACGGCCGATCTCAAATCGAATCCAGATTTCCTGCCGGACATCGACAAGATGGTCCGGCGCATCGTTACCCATTACCAGTACCAGAAAAAGACCACGCCGCCGGCGCATGACTGCAACCAATTCGTACTTCCCGCTGTCCCACCCGCATGGCGTGAGTTACCGGATCCAACCTTCCCCAAAAAATGAGGAGCCTTATGGAAACCAACCGCATCACCGCAGTACCGGCCGGGCAGGCCGGCGAGGTGACGACGTTCTACTCCTACGACAGCGCACCCGTGCGCAGCCTCGCGCTGGCCCATGCCGCCTGGCTGCTCGCCGGGCGCGCGCATGCGAAGACACCGGTGCTGATGATCGACTGGGACCTGGAAGCGCCAGGCCTCCACCACTATTTTCCCTGCGCGGACGAGGGCCAGGGCGGCGGCGGTCTGCTCGAACTGTTTGAAGCTTGCGGCGAACAATTGCACGGCAACACATCGAGCGACGACGCCGACGCCCTGGCCGGGCGCGTGCTCGACACGCTCGACTGGGACGACTACATCGTGCGCGTCGACGACAGCCGTCCGCTGTACCTGATGCGCGCCGGCCGCTTCGACGACAGTTACGGCGAGCGCGTCGACCGCCTCGACTGGGACGCGCTGTTCTGCGCCTGCCCGGCCCTGTTCCGCACGTTCGCGGCCCATGTGGCGCGGCGCTTCGCCCACGTCCTGATCGATTGCCGCAGCGGCCGCTCGGCGGCGGCCAGCGTCTGCACGGCGCTGTTGCCGGACAAGATCGTCGGCCTGTTCACGCCCGACGCGCGCAGCCTGGACGGCCTGCAGGGCGTCGTCGCGCGCGCCCTCGACTACCGCTGCAGCCACGAGGACGAGCAGCGTCCGCTGCTCGTCTATCCGCTGCCTTGCCCCGTCGACGGCGCGGCGGATGCGCGGCTGCGCTGGCGCTTCGGCGACGCCCAGCGCGGCCAGCCGGGTTACCAGGCCAGGCTGGAGCGGATGCTGGCCGAGTGCTATGGCCTGTCCAGCGTCGCGCTCGACAGCTACCTCGACGAAGTGCAACTGCCGCAGGCCGCCATCGTCGGCATGCCGCCGGCGGGCGGCCGGATCCATGCCGGCGAGCGCGACCGGTGCGGGCCGCAACGCGCCGTCGACACCCTGCTCGAATGGCTGGCACCCGGCCATTTCCCGTGGCGTCCGCTGCCCGAGGTGCGGCTCGTGCAGGCCGTTGAGGCCCTGGGCGAACGCGCGGCCGATCCGCAGGCGCCCGCGCTCGTGCGTGAACTGGCCCGCCTGGCCCAATTGTATTTGGGGCAACAGAGCGAACTGGAAGCGGCGCGCCGCATCGAGCAGCACGTGGTCGCGCTGGAGCAGGGCCTGCACGCGATGGAGGAGGGCAAGCGCGGCCACGCGGCGTCGCGCCGCCCCGGCGAACCGCCGCCCGATGCGCTGGACGACAAGCTGTCGCGCCTGCAGGAATTGATCGACGCCCGGAGCCCGCACGAGGCGCGCGCGCTGGCGGACAGCCTGCGCTCGACGATCCTGCGGCCGAGTGTGGCGCATCCGCTACGACGGCGCGGGGCCGCGATGATCAAGCAGGTCTACCTGCAGGAAGGCGACAAGGACGCGCTGCTGGCCTTCACGCTGGACGAGGTGTCGTCGCTCGAAGGCGCCCTGATCCAGGCGGCGGGAGGGCGTCCGCTCGTGGCGGGCTGAGGCGGCGCCGGCGTCGCTCGGGAGGCCAATAAATGTGCCACCCGATAGGTCGATCTTGCCGTTGCTTCAGGTAAAATCGGTGCATGCGTATCCTTATCAGTAACGACGACGGTTATCTCGCTCCCGGCATCAACGCCCTGGCCGATGCGTTGGCACAGGTCGCCGACATCGTGGTGGTCGCGCCCGACAGCAATCGCTCGGGCGCGTCCAACTCGTTGTCGCTGGACCGCCCGCTGTCGGTGGCTAAGGCTGCCAACGGTTTCTATTTTGTCAACGGCACCCCGACCGACTGCGTACACATCGCATTGACGGGGATGCTGGACACACGCCCCGACCTGGTGGTTTCCGGCATCAACAATGGCCAGAACATGGGCGACGACACCTTGTACTCGGGTACGGTGGCGGCGGCGACGGAAGCGTATCTGTTTGGCATCCCGGCCATCGCCTTTTCCCAGGTGCACGGGGGCTGGGCCGAGGTCGAATCGGCCGCGCGGGTGGCGCGCGACATCGTGCTGCGCCGTTTCGAGCTGCTCGAGTCGCCGTTCCTGCTGAACGTGAATATCCCGAACGTGCCGTACGACCAGATGGGGCCGCTCACGCCGACCCGCCTCGGCCGGCGTCACCAGTCCGAGCCCGTCATCCGCGGCCAGGACCCGCGCGGGCGCGAGATCTTCTGGATCGGGGCGCCCGGCGCCTGCCGCGACGCGGGCGAGGGCACGGATTTTCATGCGACGAGCCAGGGTTGCGTGTCGGTGACCCCGCTCCAGGTCGACCTCACGCACCGCGACCAGCTCGATTTGCTGCGGCGAGGGCTCGGATGAGCGAAAAGCGCAGCCAGTTTCCTCTGCCGCTCTCGTCCGTGACGGGCGGGAGCACGCGAAAGCCCGCTGCGCCGGCGCCGGTCGCCACGCCGCAGACGGCGACCCAGAACGCGCGCGAAAACAACCAGCACCGCGCCGGCGCCGCGCCCGGCGTCCCGGGCACGGCCAAGCCGGCCTCGGTGCAGCCGCAGCAGACGGTGGTGCGGTCGGACCTGGCCGCCACGGAAGCGCCGCGCCGCGCGATGGCGGCCCGGACCGCGCGCCAGGGCGTCAAGGATGCTCAGGTGCTGGCGGCGCTGGAAATCGTGCCGCGCCATATGTTCGTCGAACCGGGCATGCTGGCGCAGGCGTACGTCGACATCTCGCTGCCGATCGGCCATAACCAGACGATTTCGCAACCCTATATCGTGGCGCGCATGATCGAGCTGCTCAAGGGAAGCGGCCCGCTGCGCCGCGTGCTCGAGATCGGCACGGGCTGCGGCTACCAGGCCGCCGTGCTGTCGTTCGTGGCGCAGGAGGTGTATTCGATCGAGCGCATCAAGCCGTTGCACGAGCTGGCGAAGGCCAATCTGCGCCCGTTGCGCATCGCCAATCTGCGCTTGCAGTACGGAGATGGTATGCTAGGGCTCCCGCAGGTGGCCCCGTTCGACGGCATCATCCTGGCGGCGGCCGGTCTCGAGGTGCCGCGCGCACTGCTCGAACAGCTGGCCATCGGCGCCCGACTGGTGGCGCCCGTCGGTGCTCAGGTCCAGCACCTGCAGCGCATTACTCGTACCGGCAAGGCGGAATGGACCAGCGAAACGCTGGAAGCCTGCCATTTCGTGCCGCTGAGGCCAGGCATCGCTTGAATGCCAGAATGTTGTAAAAGAATTAAAGAGAGAATGAAACCCACACCCCGCTTAGCCCTGTTGACCCTCAGTCTCGGCATCCTGTCCGCCTGCAGCACCGAGACCCGCGTAGCCCCCGTGATCGACCGTCCGACCCCGACCGCTTCCAGCTTCCGTCCGCGCCCGCAACCGGCGCCGACGCCGGCCGCCGAGGACAATAAACCGGACGCGCGCGGCACCTATACCGTGCGCCGCGGCGACACCCTGCTGCGCATCGCCCTCGACCACGGCCAGAATTACCGTGACCTCGTCGCCTGGAACAACCTCGCCGATCCGGACGACATCAAGGTCGGACAGGTACTGAAGGTGGCGCAGCCCGAACGCAGCGCCGGTGCCGTCGTGACGTCGCCCATTGCCATGCCGGGCGCGGAAAAGCCGGCCCCGGTGCCCAGGAAGACGGAGCCGAACGGCGCCAAGAAGCCGTACAGCGAATCGAACCTGGCCAAGGAAGAGAATCCCAAGGCGGAAAAGGTGATCTCGTCCGGCGTCACGGCGGGCAGCACCGTCACCGCCAGCGACGACGAGAAACTGAGCTGGATGTGGCCGTCCGACGGCAAGATCATCGCCACGTTCGACGAAGGCAAGAACAAGGGCATCGACATCGCCGGCAAGATGGGCCAGCAGGTGATGGCGGCCGGTTCCGGGAAGGTGATGTATGCGGGCAGCGGCATTCGCGGATATGGTAATCTCGTGATTGTTAAGCACAGCAACAGCCTGCTGTCGGCCTACGCGCATAACCGCACCATCCTGGTCAAGGAAGGTCAGAACGTGACCAAGGGCCAGCCGATCGCGGAAATGGGCGATTCCGATTCCGACGCGGTCAAACTGCATTTCGAGATACGCCAGCAGGGCAAGCCGGTCGATCCGGCCAAGTTCCTGCCCAGTCGCTAGAGAGAGCCGATGACGCTGCCGACCGATCCGCTGGACCACGACGCACCGGACGATAATCCGGATGAGCCGCTGGACGACGGCGAGTTCGGGGCGGACGGCGCCGATCGTGCCGAGCTGCTGCCGGAAGCGGCCGTGGCGGCGGTCGATACCGTCGACGAGCTCAAGAGCGTGCTGCAGGCCGAGCTCTCGACCGACACCACCCAGCACTACCTGAACCGGATCGGCGCCAAGCCGTTGCTCAGCGCCGAGCAGGAAGTGCAGTACGCCACGCTGGCCAAGGCCGGCGACTTCAATGCGCGCCAGAAGATGATCGAGCATAACCTGCGGCTCGTCGTCTCCATCGCCAAGCACTACATCAACCGCGGCGTCGTGCTGCTCGACCTCATCGAAGAGGGCAATATCGGGCTGATGCGCGCGATCGACAAGTTCGAGCCGGAGCGCGGCTTCCGCTTTTCGACGTACGCCACGTGGTGGATCCGCCAGAGCATCGAGCGCGCGATCATGAACCAGGCCCGCACCGTGCGCCTGCCCGTGCACATGGTGCGCGAGCTGAACCAGGTGCTGCGCGCGAAGTATCACCTGGAAGCCCAGCACCACGACGGCAAGGAAGCCAGCGCGGAAGACATCGCCAGCCTCGTCGGCCGGCCCGTGGAGGAAGTGCAGGACATCCTCGCGCTGTCCGAACACGCCACGTCGCTCGACGCGCCGCTCGACAACGATCCGCAAAGCAGCCTGATGGACATGCTGCCGGACGAAGGCGACGTCAGCCCGGACGCCCACGCGGAACAGCACGAGATGACGGTGCTCGTGCGCGACTGGCTGCAGAAGCTGCCGGACAAGCAGCGCCTCGTCGTGATGCGCCGCTTCGGCCTCGACAACGACGACCCGGCCACGCTGGAAACGCTGGCCGAGGAGATGGGCGTGACGCGCGAGCGCGTGCGCCAGATCCAGCAGGAAGCCCTCGTCAAACTGAAACGGGCGATGGCCGCCCGTGGCGTCGTCCGCGATTCCTTGCTATGATGCCCGGCTGGCCGGAAGGGCCAGTTTTTCCTTGGTGTACGTGACGCATGCACACCGTCGTTCCCGCGCGGGCGGGAACCTAATTTCGTTGACCAATACTGACGCATGTTTCGGCTACGCACCGAACCTGGGTCCCCGCCTCCGCGGGGACGACGTGCTTGCTACCTGTCCTAGTTCTCATCGTCTTCAACCATGCAAGAAACCTTCATCAACATCAAATCCCTCGACATGGACGCGCGCGGCGTCGGCCACCTGGAGAACGAGGACGGCTCGCCGGGCAAGGTGATCTTCGTCGAAGGCGCGCTGCCGGGCGAGCGCGTCAGCTTCGAGACCCTGCGCAAGAAGAAGAACTGGGAATCGGGCCGCATGGTCACGCTGCAGAAAGCGTCGTCGATGCGCGTGGAGCCCAAGTGCCCGCACTTCTGGCATTGCGGCGGCTGCTCGATGCAGCACCTGGAGCCGTCGGCCCAGGTCGCGATGAAGCAGCGCGTCCTCGAGGACAACCTGTGGCACATCGGGAAGACGAAGGCCGAGAACATCATGCGGCCGATGTACGGCCCCACCTGGGACTACCGCTACCGCGCCCGCCTGTCGGTCCGCCACGTGGCCAAGAAGAACACGGTGCTGGTCGGCTTCCACGAGCGCCATTCGTCGTACGTGGCCGACATGACGAGCTGCGAGATCCTGCCGGACCACCTGTCCGCGATGCTCGTGCCGCTGCGCGAGCTGGTCGGCGCGCTGTCGATCTACCAGCAGATGCCGCAGATCGAGGTCGCCGTCGGCGAAGAGACCACCGTGCTCGTGCTGCGCATCATGGCGCCGCTCTCGCCCGCCGACGAGACGCTCGTGAAAGCGTTCGCGGACCAGTGGAACATCCAGTGGTGGCTGCAGCCGAAAGGCCCCGACACCGCGGCGCCGTACTACCCCCTCGGCAAGGAGCTGTACTACACGCTGCCGGAATTCGGCATCAGGATGCCGTTCAAGCCGACCGACTTCACCCAGGTCAACCACCAGATCAACCGCCTGCTCGTGCACAAGGCATTGACCTTGCTGGACGTGCAGAAGACCGACCGCGTGGCCGACCTGTTCTGCGGCCTCGGCAACTTCACCCTGCCGCTCGCCACGCAGGCGCGCGAGGTCGTCGGCATCGAAGGCAGCACGGCGCTGACGACGCGCGCGCTGGAAAACGCCCGCGCCAACGGCCTGGCCGACAAGACGACGTTCTACACGCGCAACCTGTTCGAGGTGACGAAGGACGACCTGATCGCGCTCGGAAAATTCGACCGCATGCTGGTCGATCCGCCGCGCGACGGCGCCGTCGCGCTGGCCATCGCGCTGGCGGAGCTGCGCCTGACGAACCCCGACCTCATGCCCCAGCGGATCGTGTACGTGTCGTGCAGCCCGTCCACGCTGGCGCGCGATGCCGGCATCCTCACGCACCGCGCCGGTTACGTGCTCAAGAAGGCAGGCGTGGCGAACATGTTCCCGCACACGTCGCACGTGGAATCGATCGCCGTGTTCGAGCGCCTCGACGATTTCCAGCCGCGCGAATTCGCGGCGCCGGCGGAGACGCAAACGTCGAACGACGCGTGATGCGTGGCGTGGGCACGGTGTGGCACGACCGGTCGAGGTAGGGTGGGCGGCCCCCGCCCACGCGTAACGCCGCGCAGACGCGAACGCCGCGCGTGGGCACTGGGTGCCCACCCTACCGCGCAGTCACCCGGTCGAGCAGCGCGAACAATCCTTCGGGGTCCACCGGCTTGACGAAGTAACTGTCGAACCCGGCATATGCCGCGCTCGCCTGGTCCGACTGCTGGCCGTACCCGGTGATCGCGACGAGCGTCGCTTCCGCGCAGGCGGGCAGCTTGCGCAGGCGGCGGGCCAGTTCATAGCCGTTCATGCCGGGCAGGCCGATGTCGAGCAGGAAGGCGTCGTAGCGCGCCTGCGCGGCCTGCTCCAGCGCCTCGGCCGGGTGGTGCATTACCGTCACGCGGTGGCCGCCGGATTCCAGCAGCAGGCCCAGGGTCATGGCGGCGTCGACGTTGTCGTCCACCAGCATCAGCGACAGGCCCCTGGCCGTGCCGGGGGCATGCGCGCCGGACGTGGACGCGTCGCCGGACGGCGTCGCCGCGTCGCGCAGGCGCGGCAGCCGGATCGTGAATTCGCTGCCCAGGTTGCGGCCCTTGCTCGCGGCCGTCACCATCCCGCCGTGCAGCTCCACGAGACTTTTCACGAGGGCGAGACCGAGGCCCAGGCCGCCCTGCGAGCGGTCCGGCGTGCGCTCGGCCTGCGAGAACAGGTCGAACACGGTCGGCAGCAGCTCGGCCGAGATGCCGATGCCGTTGTCGGACACGCTCACGAGCACCTGCTCGGGCGTGATGCCCATCCAGACCGACAGCTCGCCGCCCTCGTGCGTGTACTTGGCGGCGTTGTTCAGCAGGTTGGCGACCACTTGCACGAGGCGCTTGGGGTCGCCCTCGACGATGGCCGGTTCCGGCGCCAGGTGCAGCGCCAGCTGGTGGCGGCGCGCCTCGATCAGCGGGCGCACCTGTTCGACGGCGTCGCCGATCACGCGCCGCAGGTCGACCTCGTCGCGGCCGAGCACGACGAGGCCGCGCGTGACGCGCGAGACGTCCAGCAGGTCGTCGATCAGGCCCGTCATGTGCGCCACCTGGCGCGCGATGATGGCGCTCGTGCGCTCCACGCGCGCGGCGTCCGGCGGGCCCATGTTCAGCAGCTGGGCGGCGGCCGAGATCGGGGCCAGCGGATTGCGCAGCTCGTGCGCCAGCATCGCGAGGAATTCGTCCTTGCGGCGGTCGGCCAGGCGCAGGGCATCTTCGGCGCGCACCCGTTCGACGGCGCTCCAGGCGCGCTCGGCGACGTCCTCGATCAGGCGCACGATGTCGGCGCTCCACACGCGCGGCAGGTTGTCGTTGATGAACAGGCAGGACGTCAGCGCGCCGTTGCGGTTCAGCGGCACGATGACGCTCGAGCGGATCTGCAGCGCGGCGTAGTTCGGCCAGACGTCGGGGCCGCTCGTGCGCGGATCGCGCTGCAGGTCGCTGGACACCCACGTGCCCTGGGCCAGCGAGCCGAAGTTCGACGCGCCGAACAGGGCGGCGGGAAAGGTGCCGTTCAGTTCGGCGACGATGCCGTCCGTGTAGTTCGAATGGAAGGTCACGAGCTGCTTGTCGGCGTCGTAGTCGCCGTACAGCACGCGGCTGGCCTGCAGGAAGCGCCCCAGCATGGCACCCGTCTGCACGAAGATCTGGGACGGGTCGTTCAGGCGGCGCAGCAGGTCCGACACTTCGAGCCGGAACTCGTTCATGTCGAGCAGCGTCGTCTGGCGCGCCACCGCATCGCGCAGGGCCTGCTCGGCGCGCACGCGGTCCAGCGCTTCCCAGCTGCGTTCGGCGATGTCGGCGGCGAGCCGCTGCGTTTCCTCGTCCCAGTCGCGCGGCAGGGCCGAATAGCCGACCAGGGCCGCCACGAGCTGGTCGCGCCTGACCTTGGGCACGACGAGGATCGCGCGCGCGCCGGCGGCCGCATAGTGCTCGCCGCGCGCCGGCAGGCGCGGGTCGGCGGTGGCGTCGCGCACGGCCAGCGGCGAGCCCGTGCGCAGCAGGGCCAGCGCCTGCGGGCCGAAATCGTCGAGGCGGGCGCGCCGTCCGATGAGCGGGGCGCGCGTGTCGCGGGCCCAGTCGTGCATCACCTCGAAGCTGCCGTCGGCTTCGTCCGTTTCGACGTAGCAGGCGCGCTCCAGTTCCAGGTGATTGCCGAGCAGGGTGCACGAGCACTCGATGATGTCGGACGGGTGGTGCATGCGGCGCAGGGTGTCCACCACCTGCAGTTGCACGGCGTGGCGCCGTTCGAGTTGCACGCGCTGGGTCGTTTCGCTCGTCACGCACAGCACGCCGCGCACGGTGCCGCTGTCGTCGCGCAGCGGCGAATACGCCAGCGTGAACCACGCGTTGTACGGCTTGCCGTTGCGGTCGATGGGGCTGGGCACGTCCTCGCCGTACGTGGCATGGCCGGCGAGCGCCCGTTCGACGAGCGGTTTCAGGCCGGGCCAGCGGTCGGGCCAGACCTGTGCCAGCGGGCGGCCGAGCACGGCCGGGTGGGTGCTGTCGAGGAGGGGAATGAAGGCGGCGTTGTACAGCAGCGCCAGGTGCGGGCCCCAGGCGAGGTACATGGGGAATTCGGATTCGAGGATCAGGCTGGCCGCATTGCGCAATGCGGGACTCCATCCGTCCGGCGGGCCGAGCGGCGAGCCTGACCAGTCATGGACGTGGTAACCGGCGCGGACCGCACCGGTACTGCCGAGGAGATGAAAGTCGCGCGTTGCTGCTTCCATGCCGATCGCTTCCGAGTCCGAAAGCGGTCATTCTATGCGCAAATGCATAAGCTGTAACGGCCGTGAAAAAAAATACATTTTCCGCGCGAGAAGGTCCATTGGCATCTGGAGAACAAAATGTCTCCACGGGACCATTTGGGCGGCAAATTCGTACTTATGCCAATTGGATTGAGTTCACTGGCAAGAATATAGCGAAGGTCCCGCACGCGTGGCGCACGGGACGTCCATACGTATTCTGATGGGCGTAGGGTGGGCACCCAGTGCCCACGCGGATTGGTGGGCTCGAGGCGGAGCAAGATTAGAATCGTAGGGCAGAATCGTAGGGCGGGCACGGGTGCCTGCCCTACGTGTCTCAACCGATCGCGTCCATTAAAACTTGGCGCGCACGCCGAACGTGATGTTCCGCCCCGGCAGCGGCGCGATGTCCTTGAGCAGCGACGTCGACAGGCGGATGTCTTCGTTCAGCAGGTTCTTCGCCGTGAGGAAGTACGTCAGGTCCATGTTCTGGAGCTTTTGCGTGTACGACAGATTGGCGTCGACCTGGTTATACGACGACGTCGGCGTCGATTCGAACGCGGCGAGGCGTTCCTGGCCGCGGGCGTGCGTCCAGTCGAGGCCGGCACGCCAGTTCGGCTGGCGGTAGCCGACGGCGGCGCCGACGCGGTCGGCCGGCTGCAGCGGCAGGTTGCCGGCATCGTCGAGGTAGCCGCGCGAGGTGTCCGTGAACACGCGGCCGTTCCAGCCCATGCCGATCTGGTTCCACGTCATTTCCGCTTCCGCACCCTGGACGTGGGCCTTGGCCTGCTGGAACAGGCGCTGGCGGAAGCCGCCGCCCGGGTTGCCGTCCTCGTCGAACATCGCATCCGTCATGTGGCCGTAGATGAAGTTGTTGACGTTGTTGCGATAGGCGTTCACACGCCAGCGCAGGAGGCCGCTCGTCCTCGCCAGCGACAGTTCGAGGTTGCGCGAGATTTCCTTGTGCAGGTCCGGATTGCCGACGTCGAACGTGAGCGTGGCGTCGTGCGGACCGCCCGAATACAGTTCTTCCGTCGCGGGCGCGCGCTGGGCGTACGACAGGGTCGTGCCGAACGCATAGTTCTTCGTGAACGGCCACTGCGCGCCGATCGACCCGGATTGCAGGTCGAAGCTGCGCTCGCGGTTGGAGACCGGCTTGCGGTCGACGTTTTCGTAGCGCAGGCCGGCGTTCCAGCGCAGCGGGCCCTGCTTCCATTCCTCGACGACGAAGGCGGCCTGCGTCGTCGAGTGCGTGACGGGCACGGTGTCCGGGCCGCCCTGCGCGCTCAGCGCCGAGAAGTGCGTGTTTTCGGTCTGCATGCCGAACGTGCCGTGCAGGCCGAGGCTCGTCAGCGGCTTGTGCGTGAGCTCGATGCGCGACTCGAACGATTTGTTCGAGAACAGCGTGGCCGGGACGCCGTCGTCCAGTTCGGTGTGGTGGTAATCGGTATAGCCTGCCTTGACGCGCGCGCTTTCGAGGCCGTCGAGCGGGTTCTTGACGATGCTGTCAAAGTCGTAGCGGTTCTGGCGCTGGCTGATGTGCGAGCCTTCGTTCGTCGGGATGCCGTAGAAATTCGTCAGGTGCGACGCCGACAGGCCCGCATAGCCCCAGTCGTCGATGTACGAACCGCCGACGCCGATGTTGCGTTCCTTCGTGTCGGAATTCGGCAGGCGGTTCATGCGCGAGGCCGGGTCGTTCACGACGCGCAGGTCGGGGATCTGGTAATCGTCCGTGTTGCGCATATTGCCGTCGAGGTGAAGGCCGAGCTTGCCGACGGCGCCGTCCAGCGTGCCGGACATGTCCTTGCCGTCGTCGACGGTGCTGAGCCGCGTCTCGACCTGGCCCGTGAGCCTGGGTTCCAGCGCCGTCGGGATGCGTTCGTTGACGACGTTGACGAGGCCGCCGATGGCGCCCGAGCCGTACAGCAGGGCGGCGGGGCCGCGCAGGATCTCGATCTGGCGCGCCACGGCGCCTTCGGACGCGACGGCGTGGTCGTTCGACAGGCCGGACACGTCCGACGTCGCCATGCCGTTTTCCAGCATCTTCACGCGCGACCCTTCCATGCCGCGGATGATGGGGCGCGACGCGCCGGCCCCGAACGCGGAGGCCGATACGCCCAGTTCGTTCTGCAGCGTTTCGCCCAGCGAGCTGCCGACCTTGTCGCGCAGTTCGTCGCCGGCGAGCACCTTGGCCGGCGTCAGGATCTGGTCGCCTTCGCCGTTGCGCAGCGGGCTGGCCGTGACGACGACCTGCTGGATCTTGCCTTCGTTGATGGTCTGTTGGTCGTCGGCCGCGCGGACGGCCGGGTGGAAGGCGAGCAGCAGCGCGCTGGCGAGCAGCGTACGTTCGATTTTCATGATCTTTTTAAAACCTCAAGCGGATGGATAACGGCCCGCACCGCCGGGACGTGCCGGGCGGTGCGGAACAACAAACAATGGATGCGTTATCAGGCTTGGGGCGGGGCGCGCGACTGGAACGGGCAGGCCGTGAGCAGGCAGATGCCCGGGGTGGCCGGTACGACCGGGGCGGCGTAGGCGAGCCTGGCCGGGACGAACCGGCGCAGCGTGGTGGGCAGCGCAAAGGCGATCTGGGCACTGGCCGCGCACTGGCCGCACAGGTCGTGCAAGCCCGGCTTGGGCAGCTTGCCGCCGCCGTCGCCGGCCGCGGCCTGCCGGACGAGCGTCTCGTCGATCTCGGCCCAGTGCGTATAGCCGTGGCCGAGCGACAGCTGCTGCGAAACGAGCAGCAACAGCGACAGCAGTACGTGGACCAGGCTACGGGACATGCGGGTATTGTACGAAAAAAAGCCGGCCCGCGGGCCGGCTCGTTATTGAAGCGTAAAGATCAGTCGCGGTTGCCGAAGCCGATGCCCAGCAGTTGCAGCATGCTGGTGAACACGTTGTAGATGTCCAGGTAGATGCGCAGCGTCGCGCTGATGTAGTTGGTTTCGCCGCCGTTGACGATGCGGTTCACGTCGAACAGGATGAGGGCCGAGAAGATCACCATCGCCATCGCCGCCACGACCAGCATCAGCGCCGGCAGTTGCAGGAAGATGTTGGCCAGGCCGGCCAGGATCACGACGATGACGCCCGCGAACAGCCAGCTGCCCATGCCCGAGAAATCGCGCTTCGAGACGGTGGCGATGGTCGCCATCGTCGCGAACACGACCGCGGTGCCGGCGAACGCGGTCATGATCAGGGTGCCGCCGTTGGAAAAGTGCAGCGTGTAGCGCAGCAGCGGGGTCAGCCACAGGCCCATGAAGAACGTGAAGGCGAGCAGGATCGGTACGCCGGCCGCCGAGTTCTTGGTCTTCTCGATCGCGAAGATGAAGCCGAACGCGATGGCGAGGAACAGCAGCACGCCCATGCCGCCGGCAAAGATCGGCAGGGCCATCTGCAGGCCGATGTAAGCGCCGAACACGGTCGGGACCATGGACAGGGCCAGCAGCCAATAAGTATTGCGCAGGACGCGGTGACGCGTGGCGCGGGTGGCCGGGACGTCGTAGGTTTTTTGCAGGCTGGGAATCATAATGCCTCCGTTGGAAGAAATCGCTTTGCTCCCCATATGGGGTCTGGTCCCGCCGTCAACAGGGGTGGGTGTGCCGGAAACGCAAGATTTAAGCCTTGCATAAGCGGCGCCCGAATGGACGAGGTCTATCGATGACACTCTAACATCCGGCGTCGGCGCGGCGCAATATCGGTAGCATGAAGGATGTATGGTAAAATAGAAGGTTGATTGAGTTCCCAAATCTCGATTTAAACCTTTCTTTTTATTGGAGTTTTTAAATGGCAATCGAACGCACCCTGTCGATCATCAAACCTGACGCAGTCGCTAAAAACGTGATCGGCCAAATCTACAGCCGTTTCGAAGGCGCAGGCCTGAAGATCGTCGCTGCCCGTATGGCCCAGCTGTCGCGCGCCGAAGCCGAAGGTTTCTACGCTGTCCACAAAGAGCGTCCGTTCTTCAAGGATCTGGTCGACTTCATGATCTCGGGCCCGGTCATGATCCAGGTGCTGGAAGGCGAAGGCGCGATTGCCAAGAACCGCGAACTGATGGGCGCAACCGATCCGAAGAAGGCCGACAAGGGCACCATCCGCGCCGACTTCGCCGACTCGATCGACGCCAACGCCGTGCACGGTTCGGACGCTGCCGAGACCGCAGCTGTCGAGATCGCTTACTACTTCCCGGCACTGAACGTCTACTCGCGTTAATCTTCGTAGCAAATTTTTTTCGTTGAGCGGCGCAAGCTGGCTTAACATCGCAGTATCCCGCTCGCCCACGCTCCCGGAGCCCGGCGGGCGGAACTTATTTTGAAGGCACAGGATTCAATCATGGCAACTCTCACCAACTTGCTGGACTTCGATCCCGCGCAGCTCGTCGCCTACTGCGCCGAGTTGGGGGAGAAGCCCTTCCGCGCCAAACAGCTGCAGCGCTGGATCCACCAGTTCGGTGTCGCCGACTTCGACGCCATGACGGACCTGGCGAAATCGCTGCGCGAAAAGCTCAAGACGCGCGCCGAAGTGCGCTCGCCCGCCATCATCAGCGACCACACGTCGAGCGACGGCACGCGCAAATGGCTGGTCGACGTGGGCAACGGCAACGCCGTCGAAACCGTGTTCATCCCGGAAGAGACGCGCGGCACGCTGTGCATTTCCACGCAGGCCGGCTGCGCCGTCAACTGCCGCTTCTGCTCGACGGGCAAGCAGGGCTTCAACCGGAATCTCTCGGTCGCCGAGATCATCGGCCAGCTGTGGATGGCCGAGTTCGAACTGCGCCGCACGAAAGGCATCGAGCCGGGTCCGAAGGGCGAGCGCCAGATCACGAACGTCGTCATGATGGGCATGGGCGAGCCGCTGCTGAACTTCGACCCGACCGTCACCGCGCTGAAGCTGATGCTGGACGATAACGCCTACGGCCTGTCGCGCCGCCGCGTGACCGTGTCGACGTCGGGCGTGGTGCCGAACATGGACAAGCTGAGCCAGGAATGCGCGGTGGCGCTGGCCGTGTCGCTGCACGGCTCGAACGATCCGCTGCGCGACATGCTCGTCCCGCTGAACAAGAAATACCCGCTGCGCGAGCTGATGGCCGCGTGCAGGCGCTACCTCGAATTCGCCCCGCGCGACTTCATCACGTTCGAATACTGCATGCTGGACGGCGTCAACGACACCGACGAGCATGCGCGCGAACTCGTCGCCCTCGTCAACGACCCGGTGGTGGGCGTGTCGTGCAAGTTCAACCTGATTCCGTTCAATCCGTTCCCCGAATCCGGCCTCGTGCGCTCGAAGAACCCGCGCATCAAGGCGTTCGCCCAGGTGCTGATGGATGCCGGCCTCGTCACCACGATCCGCAAGACGCGCGGCGACGACATCGACGCCGCCTGCGGCCAGCTGGCGGGCGAGGTCAAGGACCGTACCCGCGTGAACGAGCGCATGAGCAAGATGGCTGAATACCAGCAAAAATTCGGCCCGAATTTCGGCAAGATCGTGGAGATCGCGTCCTGATGCCGCGGCTGTCCGGACGCCTGGCCTGCGCGCTCGCCTTCCCGCTGCTGTTGTCGGCCTGCGCCGGCAATAACGACGGCCTGGCGGGCGATACGCACGAGCTCAAGACGCTGTCCGACCAGACGGCCGCGGAAAAACGCGCCCAGATCCGCCTGCAACTGGCGGTGGGCTATTACCAGGAACGCAAGTACGACGTCGCGCTGGACGAGGTGAAGCGCGCCATCGCCGCCAACCCGGACGCCGCCGATGCATACGGCGTGCGCGCCCTGATCTACACGGCGATGGGCGAGAACGTCCTCGCCGACGAGAATTACCGGCATGCGCTGCGCCTGGCGCCCGGCAATCCGGACCTGTCCAACAATTACGGGCTGTTCCTGTGCGAAGCCGGCGGCAAGCCGCGCGAGGCGATGGGCTATTTCGAAACGGCGCTGAAGAATCCGAACTACGTGTCGCCGGTCAAAGCCATGGTCAACGCGGGCAATTGCAGCCTGAAGATGAAGAATGTCGACGCGGCCGAGCGCTATCTGCTCGACGCCTTGCGTTACGATCCCGACCTGCCGGCCACGAGCGCCGGACTGGCACGGGTGTATTTCGAGCGGCGCGATTATTCCCGCGCCGGGTTTTTCATTAACCGCCTGACGGAGACAGCGAAGCTCGACGTGCTGCCGGCCGACGTGCTGTGGCTGGCCATCCGGGTCAAGCACATGCTCGGCGACCGGGACACGGAAGCGTCGCTGGCGGCGCAGCTGCGCAAGCGCTTCCCCGGTTCGCCCGAGTATGCGGCGTTCGAGCGCGGTGCATTTAGTGAGTGAGACAACGACAATGAGTTCCGAGCGTGCAGATCAGCCGGCGACGCCCGACAACCAACCGCCCGTGCGCGGCGTCCCGGGCCAGGCCCTGGCCGCGCAGCGCGAGGCGCTGGGGTGGTCCGTCGAACAGGTGGCCGACCAGTTGAAACTGGCCGTGCGCCAGGTCATCGCACTGGAAGCGGGCGATTACGCCGCGCTGCCCAGCCCCGCCGTGACCCGCGGCTTCGTGCGGGCCTATGCCAAGCTGGTGAAGGTCGATCCGGCGCCGCTGGTGGCACAGATCGCGATGGAGACCGAGCCCGCGCCCGACACGAGCGCCGTCACGGCGAACCGGCGTCCGACCCCGGCCTCGTTCTCCGAGTCCAAGTTCCCGAGCCACGGCAAACGTTCGAACCTGCCGCTGGGCTGGATCGCGGGCGCGGTCGTGGTCGTCGTGGCCGCCGCCGCCGCGTGGCACTTCGGCCTCATCCCGGGCGCCCCGCGTGGCGAAATGGCCGCGACGAGCGTGACCGCGCCGGCGGCGCACGGTGTCGCCGAGACCGCCAACGGCAACGCCGTCGAGCCCCTGCAGAATCCGGCCGTACCGCTGATTTCCGTGCCGGGCGCCGCCGCATCCGCGCCGCCCGCCACGGCCGCAAACAATGCCGCGCCGGGCGCCGTCGTCAACGTGCCGGGCACGACCGCGACGGGCGCGCCGCCGGCGACCGTCCCCGCGGCACCGGCCACGCCGGCCGCCGCACCGGCCGCGACGACCGCACAGGCCGCACCGGCCGCCGCCCCGGCGGGCGCCAACGCGCTCGTACTGAACGTCAGCCAGGACTCGTGGATCGAAGTACGGCCGGCCAAGGGCGGCGCGCCGCTGCTGTCGCGCCTCGTCAAGGCCGGCAGCACCGAGACCGTCAACGTCGAGCAGCCGGTGCGCATGACGGTCGGCAATCCGGCCGGTGTCACGGCCACGCTGCGCGGCGCCGCCGTCGCGCTGCCGCCGGTGCCGGGCAAGACGCTGTCGCGCGTGAATCTCCAGTAAAAGCGTGCAATAAACGGAACACATAGAGATGACTTTTTCGAACAACGCCAACGCGCCGATCGGTTCCGGCCCGCTGCCGCGCCGCGCCAGCCGCGGCGTGCTCGTGCAGCACGGCGCACGCAAGGTGATGGTCGGCGGCGACGCCCCCGTCGTCGTGCAGTCGATGACGAACACGGATACGGCCGACGCGATCGGCACCGCCATCCAGGTCAAGGAACTGGCGCGCGCCGGTTCCGAGATCGTGCGCATCACCGTGAACACGCCGGAAGCCGCGGCCGCCGTGCCGGCGATCCGCGAACAGCTCGACCGGATGGACGTCGACGTCCCCCTCGTCGGCGACTTCCACTACAACGGCCACCTGCTGCTGCGCGATTATCCGGAGTGCGCGCAGGCGCTGTCGAAATACCGCATCAACCCGGGCAACGTGGGGCAGGGCGCCAAGCGCGACACCCAGTTCGCCCAGATGATCGAAACCGCGATCCGGTACGACAAGCCGGTGCGCATCGGCGTCAACTGGGGCAGCCTGGACCAGGCGCTGCTGGCGCGCATCATGGACGAGAACGCCGCGCGCGCGCAGCCGTGGAGCGCGCAGTCCGTCATGTACGAAGCCCTCATTACGTCGGCGATCGAGAACGCGCAGCGCGCCGAGGAGCTTGGTATGCGGCGCGAACAGATCGTCCTGTCGTGCAAGGTGTCCGGCGTGCAGGACCTGATCGCCGTCTACCGCGAACTGGGCCGCCGCTGCGACTACGCGCTGCACCTGGGCCTGACGGAAGCGGGCATGGGCAGCAAGGGCATCGTCGCGTCGACCGCGGCCTTGTCCGTGCTGCTGCAGGAAGGCATCGGCGACACGATCCGCATCTCGCTGACGCCGGAACCGGGCGGCGACCGCACGAAGGAAGTCGTCGTCGGCCAGGAAATCCTGCAGACGATGGGCTTGCGCAAGTTCACGCCGATGGTGATCGCCTGCCCGGGCTGCGGCCGCACGACGTCGACCGTGTTCCAGGAACTGGCCGACAACATCCAGACCTTCCTGCGCGAGCAGATGCCGGAATGGAAGAAGACCTATCCGGGCGTGGAAGCGATGAACGTGGCCGTGATGGGCTGCATCGTGAACGGTCCGGGCGAATCGAAGCACGCGAACATCGGCATCTCGCTGCCGGGCACCGGCGAATCGCCGGCGGCGCCGGTCTTTGTGGATGGGCAAAAGGTCGCTACACTGCGGGGCGAGCGGATCGTGGATGAATTCAAGACGATCGTGCTCGATTACGTACAGAAGAATTATTCGAAGCAGGCTGAGACTGCATAATCGTCGTCCGTGCGCAGGCAGGGACCCAAGTTTGCACGCGCTATCGTGACGCACGCAGAACTTGGGTTCCCGCCTGCGCGGGAACGACGGTTTTTGAGCGGTGCGAAGGAAGAAATAGAAATGTCCGATAAAAAAGAAAAGATTGTCGCCATCAAAGGCATGAACGACATCCTCCCGGCCGACGCGCCGCTGTGGGAGTTGTTCGAAAACACCGCGGAATCCGTGCTCAAGAGCTACGGCTACCAGAAGATCGTCACGCCCATCGTCGAGGAAACGGGCCTGTTCGCGCGCGCCATCGGCGCCGTCACCGACATCGTCGAAAAGGAAATGTATTCCTTCACCGATTCGATGAACGGCGACCTGCTGACCTTGCGTCCGGAAGGCACGGCCGGCGTCGTGCGCGCCGTCATCGAGCACAACCTTGCCTACGACGGCCCCAAGCGCCTGTGGTACAAGGGCCCGATGTTCCGCCACGAGCGTCCGCAGCGCGGCCGCTACCGCCAGTTCTTCCAGTTCGGCGCGGAAGCCATCGGCTTTTCCGGTCCGGACATCGACGCCGAGCTGATCATGCTGTGCCGCCGTTTGTGGGACGACCTGGGCCTGGATGACATCCGCCTGGAACTGAACTCGATCGGCAACGCCGAGGAGCGCCAGCGCCACCGCGCCGACCTGATCGCCTACTTCGAAGCGAACATCGACGTGCTCGACGCCGAAGCGAAGCGCCGCCTGCACGCGAACCCGCTGCGCATCCTGGACACGAAGAACCCGGCCATGCAGGACCTGGTCAACGCCGCGCCCAAGCTGCTCGACTACCTGGGCGGCGAATCGCTCGCGCACTTCGAGGGCCTGAAGCAGATCCTGGACGCCAACAACGTCCAGTACACGGTCAATCCGCGCCTCGTGCGCGGCCTTGATTATTACAACCGCACCGTGTTCGAGTGGGTCACCGACCTGCTGGGCGCGCAAGGCACCGTCTGCGCCGGCGGCCGCTACGATCCGCTGATCGAGACGTTCGGCGGCAAGGCGACGCCGGGCATCGGCTTCGCGATGGGCATCGAGCGCCTGATCGAGCTGATGAAGGCGCAGGGCGAGCCGGCCGAACCGGCCCAGTGCGACGTCTACCTCGTGCACCAGGGCGCGGACGCGCAGATGAAGGCGTTCATCCTCGGCGAGCGCATCCGCGACGCCGGCCTCGACGTCGTCCTGCACTGCGCGACGCCGACCGGCGCCGGCAGCTTCAAGAGCCAGATGAAGAAGGCCGACGGTTCCGGCGCCGCGTTCGCCGTGATCATCGGCGCGGACGAAGTGGCCAACAACGTCGTGGCCGTGAAGGCGCTGCGCGATGCCGAGGGCGGCCAGCAGCAATCCAGCGTGCCGTTCGACGAAGCCGTCGACTTCATCGTCGACCAGATCGTGGGCGGACACGACCATGATCACGACCACGATCACGTGCACTACCATCCATAACCCCGAACCCGCGCAGGCGCGCGGGGGCCTTCTCAACCAACGATAAGACAAAGACCGACGTCCATGGCATACGATCTCGAAGAACAGGAACAGATAGCCAATTTCAAGGCCTTCTGGGACCGCTTTGGTAACCTCATCAGCTGGGTGCTGATCCTCGCGCTGGGCGGCTATGCCGCCTACAACTTCTGGAACTCGCACCAGCGCACGCAGGCCGCGGAAGCGTCCGGCCTGTACGATGGCCTGACGGCGGCGATCCAGGCGGGCGACAAGGCCAAGGTCCAGCGCTTCACGAGCGACATCGAGGACAAGTTCGGCTCGACCGCCTACGCCCCGATGGCCGCGCTGGCCGCCGCCAAGGCCGCGTTCGACACGAACGACCTCAAGACCGCGAAGGCCCAGCTGCAATGGGCGGCCGACCATGGCGACGACGAATACAAGGCGATCGCCAGGCTGCGCCTGTCCGGCGTGCTGCTGGACGAGAAGGCCTACGACCAGGCGCTCGCGCTGCTGAACGGCGAGTTCCCGGCGCAGTTCGCGGCCGAGGTGCAGGACCGCAAGGGCGATGTCTTCGTCGCGCAGAACAAGCTGGCCGACGCCCGCACCGCCTACCAGGCCGCGCTCGACAAGATGGAGAAGAACCATCCGGGCCGCCAGGTCGTGCAGGTCAAGCTGGATGCGATCGGTGGCGCGCCGGCGCAGAAAGCCGCTGCGTAAGTTAAGCTCGTGGTTGCGTAAGAATGACCGTCGTTCCCGCGCAGGCGGGAACCCAAGTTGCACGCGCTGCCGTAACGCTCGCAACTTGGATCCCCGCCTTCGCGGGGACGACGTTGATACTCGTTGCGTGTACGTTTGCAGTACTCACAGAACAAGGTAAGAAGAATATGCGTATTAGCCGCAAGCTCGTTGGTGTCGGTGTCCTCGCCCTGATGACGGGCTGCTCCACCATGCATTCGCTGAATCCGTTCGCGTCCAAGCCGAAGGGCAACCAGCCCGCGCCGCTGGTCGACCTCAAGGGTTCGATGGCCGTGCGCACGGCGTGGAAGCTGGAAGTCGGCAAGTCCCAGAGCTATATGTTCTCGCCGGCCATCGCCGACAACACCATCGTCGCCGCCGGCGGCGACGGCACCATCGTGCGCGCGGAAGCCGCCACGGGCCGCCAGATCTGGCGCACGAAGGCCGGCATGGACCTGACGGCCGGCGTCGGCACGGACGGCAACGTCATCGTGCTGGGCGGCGCCAAGGGCAAGCTGCTCGCGTTCGACATGGACGGCAAGAAGCTGTGGGATGCCCAGCTGTCCTCCGAGATCCTGTCGTCGCCGGTCGTGGGCGAGGGCATCGTCGTCGCGCGCAGCATCGACAACCGCATCAACGGGTATGACGCCAAGACCGGCCAGAAGAAGTGGACCGTGCAGCGCACCGCGCCCGCGCTCACGCTGCGCCTGGCGCCGGGCATGGTCATCCACGACAAGGACGTGCTGATCGCCCAGCCGGGCGGCAAGCTGATGTCGCTGATCCTCGCCACCGGCGCGCCGCGCTGGGAAATCGAAGTGGGCGTGGCGCACGGCGCGACGGAACTGGAGCGCGTCACCGACATGGGCGGCACGCCGGTCGTGATCGACAACGACGTGTGCGCCGTCTCGTACCAGGGCCGCGTCGGCTGCTTCGACCTGGCCACCGGCAGCCCGCGCTGGACCCGCGACATTTCGTCCGAAGTGGGCGTGGCCGCGGACCAGCGTTTCGTCTTCGTCCCGGACGACAAGGGCGCCATGTTCGCGTATAACCGCGACAGCGGCACGAGCGCATGGAAGAACGACAAGCTGGCCTACCGCCGCCTGTCCACGCCGGTGTCGTACGGCCGCGCCGTCGCCGTCGGCGACTACCAGGGTTATGTACACTTCCTGTCGCGCGAGGACGGTGCCTTCCTGGCCCGTGCCGCGACCGACGGCAGCGCCATCGAAACGACGCCTCTGGTCGTCGGTTCGAACCTGATTTTTCAAACACAAAATGGAACCGTGACCGCAATCGCGGTCGAATAAGATTCAATGAAGCCGGTAATCGCACTCGTAGGTCGTCCCAACGTCGGAAAGTCGACCTTATTCAATCGCATGACCCGCTCGCGCGACGCGCTGGTGGCGGATCTGCCTGGCCTCACGCGCGACCGCCACTACGGCGAAGGGCGCATGGGCGAACGGCCGTTCCTGGTCATCGATACCGGCGGTTTCGAGCCGGTCGCCAAGGAAGGCATCATGCACGAAATGGCGCTGCAGACGCGCCAGGCCGTCGCCGAGGCGGACGTCGTGATGTTCATCGTCGACGGCCGCCAGGGCCTGACCCCGCACGACAAGACCATCACGGACTTCCTGCGCAAGTCGGGCCGCAAGGTCATGCTCGTCGTGAACAAGAGCGAGGGCATGAAGTACACCTCGGTCACGGCCGATTTCTATGAGCTGGGCATGGGCGATCCGTACGTGATCTCCGCCGCCCACGGCGACGGCGTGCTGGACCTCGTCAACGAGGCGATCGATGAAGCCGTGCAGCAGCGCCCCGCCGAAGCCGAGGAACTGGAGCCGGCGGACCATGGCGTCAAGATCGCCCTCGTGGGCCGGCCGAACGTCGGCAAGTCCACGCTGATCAACACGCTGGTCGGCGAGCAGCGCGTGATCGCGTTCGACATGCCGGGCACCACGCGCGACTCGATCGAGGTGCCGTTCGAGAAGGGCGGCAAGAACTACACGCTGATCGACACGGCCGGCATCCGCCGCCGCGGCAAGGTGTTCGAGGCGATCGAGAAATTCTCGGTCGTGAAGACGCTGCAGTCGATCTCGGAGGCGAACGTCGTCGTGCTGATGCTCGACGCCCAGCAGGACATCTCCGAGCAGGACGCGCACATCGCCGGCTTCATCCTGGAGACGGGCCGCGCGCTCGTCGTCGCCGTCAACAAGTGGGACGGCCTCACGTCCGACCAGCGCGACCAGGTCAAGAACGACATCGACCGCAAGCTGGATTTCCTCGGCTTCGCGGAGATGAAGTTCATCTCGGCGCTGAAGGGCACCGGCATCAACCACCTGATGAAGGCCATCGACACGGCGTACGCCGCGGCGACCGCGAATCTGTCGACGCCGCGCCTGACCCGCGCGCTGCAGGAAGCCATCGAGAAGCAGGAACCGAAGCGCAAGGGCAGCACCCGTCCGAAGATGCGCTACGCCCACCAGGGCGGCCAGAACCCGCCCATCATCGTCATCCACGGCAATGCGCTGGATGGCATCACGGAACCGTACAAGCGTTACCTGGAAAAGCATTTCCGCGACACGTTCGACCTGATCGGCACGCCGCTCAGGATCGAACTGCGCAGCGGCAAGAACCCGTTCGCCAAGCCGTAGGGTGGACATTTGAGGCCGGGGGCCTCAAATGAAACGTGCCCACGCGTGACGTTGGCGTAACGTTGGCGTAGCGCGTGGGCACGGGTGCCCACCCAACGCGGTGCGATGTGCTTCCGGCGCACGTAATTTACATTTGCGCTAAATGTTTTTCGCACGCCGCGGGGCGCGTTTTAAGCCAGGTTTAACCATAGCAGTACGACAAAAAACGTCAAAACAGGTTACAGTTAGCCTGGGCGAACATTCACAGCTTGAGAATGTTGGCGCAGCCACTTGAAATCCGGCATCCCGCCACAATTTTTATACGACAACAACATCACGGAGCTGTCATGAGCAACAAAGGGCAACTGTTACAAGACCCATTCCTCAACGCCTTGCGCAAAGAGCACGTCCCTGTCTCGATCTACCTCGTCAACGGGATCAAGCTCCAGGGCCATATCGAGTCCTTCGACCAGTACGTGGTCCTGCTGCGTAACACGGTCACCCAGATGGTTTACAAGCACGCTATCTCCACCGTCGTCCCGGCCCGCGCCGTCAACCTCAACCTCGAGCAAGACGCCGAGTGAGGTCGATGGCTGACGTTTCCGGCAACACCATGCGCGCCGCATTGGTCGGTATCGATTTCAACGCTGGCGACTTCAAGGCCAGCCTGGAAGAACTGGCCCTGCTGGCACGCTCGGCAGGGGCCGAACCGGTCACCACGATCACTGCGAAGCGCAACAGTCCCGATCCCGCGTATTTCGTCGGCAGCGGCAAGGCCGACGAGATCGCGCAGGCCTGCCTGGCCGACAAGGTCGAGATCGTCATTTTCAACCACGCCCTGTCGCCCGCCCAGCAGCGCAACCTGGAGCGGCGCCTCAACGTGCGCGTGGTCGACCGCACCAGCCTGATCCTCGACATCTTCGCCCAGCGGGCCCAGAGCCACGAGGGCAAGCTGCAGGTCGAGCTGGCCCAGCTGCAGCACCTGGCCACGCGCCTGATCCGCGGCTGGACCCACCTGGAGCGCCAGAAGGGCGGTATCGGCCTGCGCGGACCCGGCGAAACCCAGCTCGAGACGGACCGCCGGCTGATCGGCGAGCGCGTCAAGATGTTGCGCACCCGCCTCACCAAGCTGCGCAAGCAGCACGAGACCCAGCGCCGTTCGCGCGGGCGCAACCAGACGTTTTCCGTGTCGCTCGTCGGCTATACCAACGCCGGCAAGTCGACGCTGTTCAACACCCTGACGAAGGCCGGGGTGTACGTCGCGAACCAGCTGTTCGCCACGCTGGACACGACGTCGCGCCGGCTGTACCTCGGTGCGGACGTCGGCAACGTCGTCGTGTCCGATACCGTCGGTTTCGTGCGCGAACTGCCGCACCAGCTGGTCGCCGCGTTCCGCGCCACGCTGGAAGAGACCATCCACGCCGACCTGCTGCTGCACGTCGTCGACGGTGCATCGCCCGTGCGGATGGAGCAGATCGAGCAGGTCAACGAGGTCCTGCGCGAGATCGGCGCCGACCATATTCCCCAGATCCTCGTCTGGAACAAGATCGATGCGGCGGGCCTCGAGCCCGGGATCGAGCGTGATGAATATGGTAAGATCAGCCGCGTTTTCATCAGCGCCAGGAGCGGCGCCGGCCTCGACCTGCTGCGCGACGCGATCGCCGAAGCGGCCGGAAGCGGCGCCGCCGCACCGAACGCCGACGAGCAGGAAGGCGAGGAAGCCGGCTTCGCGCATGCCGACCTGCTGCCCGCGACTCCCCATCCCGGACCACACTAGTCTATGCTTGTTTCTCTGATCAAACGGATCGGCGCGCGGCTGGCGCCGATCGGTCGTCACGCCGGCGCGCGCAAGGCCGGCGCCCCCATGTTGTCCCTCAATGATCGGCCCGCCGCACCGCCCCGTTGGGGGCACAAACCGAAATCGAACGAAGGCCGCCGCCCGAACAACAACAAGAACGACAGCGACGGTCCGCCCGACCTCGACCAGCTGTGGCGCGACTTCAACCAGCGCCTCAACCGCCTGTTCGGCGGCAAGCGCGGCGGCGACGGCGGCTCGTTCCGTCCGGACGCGCGCGGCATCGGCCTGACGGCCACCGTCGTCGGCGCGATCGTCGTGCTGATCTGGCTCGCCAGCGGCGCGTTCATCGTGCAGGAAGGGCAGGTCGGCATCGTCACGACGTTCGGCCGCCTGTCGCACGTCACCGGGGCCGGCTTCAACTGGCGCTGGCCGGCGCCGTTCCAGGCGCACGAGACCGTCAACACGGCGCAGGTGCAGACCGCCGAGATCGGCTACCGCGCCAACGTGCGCAACAAGCAGCCGAGCGAGGCGCTGATGCTGACGGGCGACGAGAACATCGTCGACGTCCAGTTCTCCGTGCAGTACAAGATCAAGGACCCGGTCGCGTGGGTGTTCAACAACCGCGACCAGGTCGAGACCGTCCGTGATGCCGCCGAGACCGTCGTGCGCGAGCTCGTGGGCCAGAACAAGATGGACACCGTCCTGTACGACGGCCGCGACAAGCTGGCCGCCCAGGCCCGCGAAGCGATCCAGCGCATGGCCGACCGCTACAAGCTCGGTGCCGACATCGTCGGCGTGACGATGCAGTCCGTGCAGCCGCCGGACCAGGTCGCCGCCGCGTTCGAGGATGCCGGCAAGGCGCAGGAAGAGCGCGCCCGCTCGCGCAGCGAAGCCCAGGCCTTTGCCGACGACATCCTGCCGCAGGCGAAGGGCCGCGCCGCGCGCCTGCTGCAGGATGCGGAAGCCTACCGCGCCAGCGTCGTCAGCGTCGCGACCGGCAATGCCGCGCGCTTCGACAAGATCGTGGCCGAGTACGCCAAGGCGCCGGCCGTCACGCGCGACCGCATGTATATCGAGACGATGCAGCAAGTCCTTTCCAGCACCAGCAAGGTCATGATCGACACCAAGGCCGGCACCAACCAGATCTACCTGCCGCTCGACCGCCTCCTGGCCCAGTCGACGGCCAACGAGGCCGCGCGCGGATCGGGCTCCGGCCCGATGATGGCGCCGCCGCAGAACCCGGCGCAACAGCCGCAACAACCGCAACCGTCGGCCACGCCAGCCCAGCCGGAAGCATCGAACGGCGAATCGAATCGCACGCGCGACCTGCGCAGCCGCGACACGGGCCGCGAACGGGAGAGCCGCTGATGAGCCGCCTGCTAGCCGCCCTGATCGGGGCCGCCATCGTCGTCGCGCTGGCGTCGTCGTCCGTATTCGTCGTCGACCAGCACCGTTACGCCATCGTGTACGCGCTCGGCGAACTGCGCGAAGTGATCAAGGAACCGGGCCTGAACTTCAAGGCGCCGCGGCCGTTCCAGAGCGTCGTCTACCTCGACAAGCGCCTGCAGACGCTCGACACGCCGGACGGCGACCGCTTCATGACGGCGGAAAAGAAGGACCTCCTCGTCGACGCGTTCATCAAATGGCGCATCGTCGATCCGCGCCAGTACGTGATCGCCATCGGCAGCAACGCCGACCGCGGCGGCGAGCGCCTCACCCAGCTCGTGCGCAATGCGCTCACGGCCGAGATCGGCAAACGCAACCTGGCCGACGTGCTGACCGGCGGCAAGCGCGCGGACGTCGCCGACGCCGTGCGTGCCGACCTGATGCCCGGCGTGCGCGACCTGGGCGTGGAGGTCGTCGACGTGCACCTGAAGCGCATCGATTTCGTCGACCAGGTCAACAACGCCGTGTACGAACGCATGAAGGCCGACCGCGTGCGCGTGGCGAACGAATTGCGCGCGACCGGCGTGGCCGAGGCGGAAACGATCCGCGCCGACGCCGAGCGCCAGCGCAGCGTGATCCTGGCCGACGCCCAGCGCGACGCCGAGACGATCAAGGGCGATGGCGATGCGCAGGCGTCGCAGATCTATGCCAAGTCGTTCGGCAAGAATCCGGAGTTCTACCGGTTCTATCGCTCGATGGAAGCCTACAAGGCCACCTTCAAGGGACGCAACGACGTGATCGTGCTGGATTCGAGTTCCGAGTTCTTCAAGTATTTCAAGGGTCCCGGCGCGGGCAAGTAGTGGAGTATCGACAACGTTGGCTTCCGTTTCATCGCCAACGGACCGGCGTTTTCGGTTAAAATCGTCGATTCGGCGCAGTGGACGCGTGCAAAGCCGCGTTCACGCCGCCCGAATGTTGTCCGACCTTTAATAATCCGACCCGCTTTGCCCATGCCCACCTGGCTCCTGCCCGAGAATATCGCCGACGTCCTGCCGTCCGAAGCGCGCAAGATCGAAGAGCTGCGCCGCCTGATGCTCGACACCTTCCGTACCTACGGCTACGAACTCGTGATGCCGCCGCTGCTCGAATACGTCGATTCGCTGCTGGCCGGCGCCGGACAGGATACCGATCTCCGGACCTTCAAGCTCGTCGATTCGATGAGCGGCCGCCTGCTCGGCCTGCGCGCCGACATGACGACGCAAGTCGCCCGCATCGACGCGCACCTCCTGAACCGCGACACCGTCACCCGCCTGTGCTATGCCGGCAGCGTGCTGCACACGCAGCCCTCCGGCCTGCACGCCACGCGCGAGCCGCTGCAGATCGGCGCCGAGATCTACGGCCACGCCGGCCTCGAAGCGGACGCCGAGATCCAGGAACTGGCCCTCGCATCGCTCGCGCTGGCGGGCTTCGAGCAGCCGCGCCTGGACCTGTCGCACGTCGGCGTGCTGCGCGCCATCCTGCTTGACGATGCCGCCGCCAAGCGCGACGAGCAGCTGCTGTATTCCCTGCTGCGCTCGAAGGACGTTCCGGGCCTCGAAGAAGCGACGGCGAACTACAACGCACCGACGCGCGCCGCGCTGCTGGCACTGCCGAACCTGTACGGCGACATCGACGTGCTCGCGCGCGCCAAGGACGTGCTGCCGGCGCTGCCGGGCATCGCCCGCGCGCTGGCGGAACTCGCCGCGCTGGCCGGCTCGGCGCTCGGCCGGGCGCAGATCGCCATCGACCTCGCCGACCTGCGCGGCTACCAGTACGAAAGCGGCGCCATGTTCGCGCTGTACGTGCCGGGCCTGCCGAACGCCGTCGCGCGCGGCGGCCGTTACGACCACGTCGGCGAAGCCTTCGGCCGCGCGCGTCCGGCGACGGGTTTCTCGCTCGACCTGCGCGAACTGGCGCGGCTGCTGCCGACGGCCGAGCGCAAGCATTCCATTCGTGCCCCGTGGGGCAACGCGCCCGAGCTGCGCGAAAAAATCGCCGCACTGCGCAAGAGCGGCGAAGTGGTGATCCAGTCCATGCCGGGTCACGACAATGTACAGGACGAGTTCGAGTGCGACCGTGTGCTCGTCCTCGAACAAGGAAATTGGATTCTCAAAAACTTAGGTTAAGTGATGTCAAATACTGCTAAGAACGTCGTTGTCATCGGCACCCAGTGGGGCGATGAAGGCAAGGGTAAGATCGTCGACTGGCTGACCGACCATGCCGCCGGCGTGGTGCGTTTCCAGGGCGGCCACAACGCCGGCCACACGCTGGTGATCAAGGGCCAGAAGACCGCGCTGCAACTGATCCCGTCGGGCATCATGCGCGAAGGCGTGGCCTGCTACATCGGCAACGGCGTCGTCGTGTCCGTGCCGGACGTGATGCGCGAGATCGACAAGCTGGAAGCCGCCGGCATCGAAGTCGCGTCGCGCCTCAAGATCTCGGAAGCCTGCCCGGTCATCCTGCCTTACCACGTCGCCATCGACGTCGCGCGCGAAGCGAAGCGCGGCGTGAACAAGATCGGCACGACGGGCAAGGGCATCGGCCCGGCCTACGAAGACAAGGTCGCGCGCCGCGCGATCCGCATCGCCGACCTGCTGAACGAAACCCGCTTCGCGGAGAAGCTGCGCGAAAACCTGGAGTACCACAACTTCGTGCTGACCGGCTTCCTCGGCGGCGAGGCGCTGGACTTCCAGAAGGTGTTCGACGACGCGATGGCCCTCGTGCCTCGTCTGCGTCCGATGGTCGGCGACGTCTCGTCCGCGCTGTACGCCGCGCACAAGGCGGGCGGCAGCCTGCTGTTCGAAGGCGCGCAGGGTTCGCTGCTGGACGTCGACCACGGCACCTATCCGTTCGTCACCTCGTCGAACTGCGTGGCCGGCAATGCCGCCGCCGGTGCGGGTGTCGGGCCTAGCATGCTGCACTACATCATGGGCATCACCAAGGCCTACACGACCCGCGTGGGTTCGGGCCCGTTCCCGTCGGAGCTGCCGACGGACGCCGGCGTGGGCGAGCACCTGTCGCGCATCGGCCACGAGTTCGGCACCGTGACGGGCCGCGCCCGCCGCTGCGGCTGGTTCGACGCCGCGCTGCTGCGCCGCTCCGTGCAGATCAACGGCGTGACCGGCATGTGCCTGACCAAGCTGGACGTGCTGGACGGCCTGGAATCGCTGAAGCTGTGCACCGGCTACAAGATCGACGGCCGCGATGTCGACATCTTCCCGGTCGGCGCCGAAGAAGCCGCCGCCTGTGTGCCGGTGTACGAAGAGATGCCGGGCTGGACCGGCACGACCGTCGGCGCCAAGTCGATGGACGACCTGCCGGCCAACGCCCGCGCCTACATCAAGCGCATCGAAGAACTGGTCGGCATTCCGGTGGACATGGTGTCGACCGGTCCGGACCGCGAAGAAACCATCGTGCTGCGCCACCCGTTCGCAGCGTGATGTCCGCCACAAGCAGAAACTAGGGATAATCCAAAATGACGACGCCTTCATCGAGCGACAAGGACCTGTGGGTCTCCTGGGATGAATACAACCGCCTGATCGAGCGCCTGGCGCTCAAGGTCTACGAATCGAACTGGAAGTTCGACATGGTGCTGTGCCTCGCGCGCGGCGGCGTGCGCCCGGGCGACGCGATCTCGCGCATCTTCGACGTGCCGCTGGCGATCCTGTCGACCAGCTCGTACCGCGAAGAAGCGGGCACCAAGCAGGGCGACCTGGACATCGCCAAGTACATGACGATGACCAAGGGCCCGCTGGCCGGCCGCATCCTGCTGGTCGACGACCTGGCCGATTCCGGCGTCACCTTGCGCAAGGTGCGCGAGCACCTGAAGGACAATTATTCCGACGTGTCGGAAGTGCGTTCGGCCGTCATCTGGGTCAAGGGCACGTCGTCGATCAAGCCGGATTACCACCTGGTCGACCTGCCGCACAATCCGTGGATCCACCAGCCGTTCGAGGATTACGACGGCCTGCGTCCGCATCAGCTGACGTCGTGGCTGAAGAAGTTCGAGCAGAGCTGATCCACGGCGGCTGCGAAAAGAGAAGGGCGGCGCCACCGGTGCCGCCTTTTTCATTTCTGGCGCCTCCGTGGGATGGGCGGCCATCCGCCCACGCGTTGAACGGGCGCTCGCGTGGACGAGATACGATTCGAAGTCGCCAACGCCGCTTGAACGCGTGGGCACGGGGTGCCCACCCTACGATCCGCGGCGCGTGGGTACGGGGCCACCGTACGGTCCGCCGCTGCCGTAGGGTGGGCGGCCTCCGCCCACCAAACGCGGGCGGACCACGACATGTATAGATCGGTTAATATCGGTGGTCGCAAAAACAATAACAACGCCCCCATGACCAAGAGCTTCTTCCAGACCTTCATCCTGCTGCTGCTTGTCACCGACCCCTTCGGCAACGTCCCCCTGTTCGTGACCGCGCTGAAGGACGTCAACCCGGCCCGCCGCCCGCGCATCGTGATCCGCGAATGCGCCATCGCCTTCGTCCTGCTGCTGCTCTTCATGTTCTTCGGCCGCCACTTCCTGGCCGCGCTGCAGCTGACCGACATCTCGCTGCGCATCGGCGGCAGCGTGATCCTCCTGATCATCGCCATCCGCATGATCTTCCCGCATCCGGACGGCGTGCTGGGCCGCAGCGAGGGCGGCGAGCCGTTCATCGTGCCGCTGGCGATTCCCGCGCTGGCCGGGCCGTCCGCGCTGGCGACCGTGCTGCTGTTCACCTCTGGCTCGATCGAGGAAGTGATGGTGCACGTGGCCGCGCTGGCGTTTGTGGCCGTGATCTGGCTGGCCGTCTTCCTCGGCGCCGAACGCCTGCAGAACGTGCTGGGCACGCAGGTCATGACGGCGTTCGAGCGCCTGATGGGCCTGATCCTGACGGCGATGTCGATCGAAATGCTGCTGGGCGGCGTGCGCGCCTTCGTCAAGACCCTCTGACTTCAACAAGGAATCCAACATGAACACGATGTTCCGCGTCTGCTCCCTCGGCCTCGCGCTGACCCTCACGCTCACCCTGGCCGCCTGCAAGCGTTCGAACGAAACGTCCGCGTCCGGGCCCGCGTCCGCGCCGGCCGAGGTCAAGGTCGACACGGCGCCGGTCGCCTTCCAGAAGATCGATACGACGGCCGGCACGGGCGCCGTCGCCACGGCCGGCAAGATCGTCACCGTCAACTACACGGGCTGGATGTACCTGCCGGACGCGCCGCAGCACCACGGCGAACAGTTCGACAGCTCGATCGGCCGCAAACCGTTCACGTTCCGCCTCGGCAGCGGCGGCGTCATTCCCGGCTGGGACCAGGGCGTCGACGGCATGAAGGTGGGCGGCAAGCGCACGCTCGTCATTCCCGCGTCGCTGGGTTACGGCGCGGACGGCGCCGGCCCGATCCCGCCGAACGCCAACCTGATCTTCGACGTCGAGCTGCTCGACGTGCAGTAACGGCGCAACCGGTCATGCGGGCCTGGATGCACACGCCGCAGGGCGAGCTGGCCGAGGCCGTGCACGGCATCGGTTTCGTGTCGACCGTCGACGATCCATGGCCGCCGGCGCAGCCCCAGCTGAACCGGTTTCCGGCGATGGTGTACTGCAGCCTGAACTTTTTCACGCAGGGCGCCGTCGCGCTGCCCGGCGCCGACGGCACGCTGCGCGCCTTGCCCGACTGGGTCGTCTCGGGACCGCGCACGCGGCCCGTCGCGTCGCTGACGCTGGCCCCGCTGCGCACGCTGGGCGTCGTGCTGTATCCGGACGCGTTCGCGCTGTTGACCGGCCTCGCGCCGGCCGCGCTGCAGGACCGCAACGACCCGGCCAGCGATCTTCTCGACGCCGGCTGGGCCGACTGGCCGCGCGCGCTGCGCGCCTGCGCCGACGAGGCCGCGCAACTGGCCTGGATCGAAGCGCGGCTGGGCGCACGCTGGCGGGCCGTGCGCGCCCGCTGGGATGCGGGCCTGGGCGCCAGCCTGCGCCGCATGGCCGCGCCGGACGGCGCCGCGACCGTCCCCGCGCTGGGCGCTGAACTGGGCATCGGCGCACGCCAGGCCCAGCGCCAGTACCGGTCCCGCGTCGGCCTGAGCCCGGCGCAGGCGCGCCGCCTGCAGCGCATGAACGCGGCGGTGGTCGCGCTGCGCGATCCGGATGCGCCCGCCCGGACGCTGGCCGACCTCGCCGCGGAACTGGGCTATGCCGACCAGGCCCACATGGCACGTGAACTGCGCCAGCTCGCCGGCCTGCCGCCGTCGCGGCTGGAAGCGCACATCGACACCGACCGCGAGTACTGGCCCTATCGGCTCTGATGTCGGGTTTATTCAAGCCGGCACGAATGCCGCCGGCCACAATCGTGCCTTCCACGACGAGGCACGACCATGCACATCACCTTTCTCACCTACGGCACCGACGGCGACACCCGGCCGTTGCTGGCACTGGCGCGCGCCGTCATCGCGCGCGGCCACGCGGCGCACGTACTGGCCGACGTGGCCGGGGCGCCGCACGCGCAGGCGCTCGGCATTCCCTTCACCGTGCTGCCCGGCGACATGCGCGCCGCGTTCCTGCCCGGCGGCGCGTTCGGCGCACTGATGAAGGACGGCGCCGACATGACGCGCCTCATGCGTGCCTGCGCCGCCCTCGCGCGCGACCACACGCGGCCGTGGATGGAAGCGGCGTGCGCCGTCGCGCAGGGCAGCGACGCGCTCGTGTATTCCGGCCTCGCCGGCTTCGTCGGCCTGGCGGTGGCGGAGGGGCTCGGCATCCCGTGCATCGGCGCCGCGATGTGGCCGATGACGCCCACGCGCGCATTCGCGCCGCCGTTCCTGCCCATGTATCGGCTGCCCGGCTGGGCCAACCTGCTGGCCCATCGCGCGTTCGAGCGCCTCGCGTGGTCCATGTTCGGCCCCGAACTGAACCGCGCGCGCAAGCAGGTGTTCGGCGCCGCGCCGCGGCGGCGTCCGTGGCGGGACGTGCCGATGCTGTACGGCTGCTCCCCGACGTTGCTGGCGCGCCCGGCCGACTGGCCGGCCGGCGTCGACATCACGGGCGCCTGGGCGTTGCCGGCAGGGCAGGGCTGGCAGCCGCCTCAGGCACTGCTGGATTTTCTCGGCGCCGGTCCCGCGCCCGTCTACATCGGCTTCGGCAGCATGGCCGGCATCGACCAGGCGACGCTGATCGATGCCGTCGACGCCGTTGCCGCAGGGCGGCGCGTGCTGTTCCACCCGGGCTGGAGCGGCATCGATCCGGCGCGCCTGCCGCCCGGCGTGTTCGTGCTGGGCGATACGCCGCACGACTGGCTGTTCCCGCGCACGGCGCTCGTCGTCCACCACGGCGGCGCCGGCACCAGCCACGCGGTCGCGCGCGCGGGCGTGCCGTCCGTCGTCGTGCCGTTTGCCGGCGACCAGTTCTTCTGGGCGCGGCGCATGGCCGAACGGGGGATCGCCGCGACGTGTCCGGCGGCCAGGCTCGATGGCGCGCGGCTGGTGCAGGCGGTCGCCGCCGCGTCGGCACCCGGCATGTGCGCGGCGGCGCGGCGCACGGCGCAGGCGATGTTGCACGAAGACGGCGTGCGCAGGGCCGTCGACCGGCTGCTGGGCGGCGCCGCGCGCCGGCTGGACGGCTGACGACCTCCTGGGTATATCTTGGGTATATACTGAAACTCCGCTGCCTGATTGCCAGTGCAAGAACCTGTCGGTCTTCAGATGAATCAGTCGCTCTCCCGCCGCACGACGATAAGTTATTACCTGGTGATCTTATTGGTGGTGGCGACGCCCGCCTTGCTGGTCTGGCAGCATGTCGGGATGATCCGGACCGTCGAGATTTCCCCACGCCAACCGCACGGTGTCCGGGTCACCGACGACCGCGAGGACATGCACGGCAATTCGGTCGCCTCGCTGGTGCGCACCAGGGATGCCATCATCCTGCACTGCGCGCTGGGGGCGAGCGCCACGTACCCGTTCTGCAAGGTGCAATTCCTGTTGGGCGCGCCGGGCAAGGGCGTGGACCTGTCCGGATTCGACACGATTGCGTTCGATCTGCGCTATTCGGCAGCGCGGCCCCCGCAACTGATCAAGCTTCATGTCCTGAATTTCGAGCCGGAGTTTTCCCGGTTGGGCAACTGGAACTCGCAGCGGTTCAACGAAGCCCGCATCGAACTTCCCGCCCAGCCCACCTTCACGATTCCAGTCAATGTCCTGCGCACGGCGGACTGGTGGCGAACCTTGTACAACGTTCCGCTGTCCAAGAGCTATCCGCGGCTGGACCACGTGACGGCCGTGGAAATCTCGACGGATGCCGTCCCACCGGGGCAACTGATCACGATCGAACTGCGATCGCTCCAGTTTCGCGGCAAGTGGATCTCGCAGACGGCGCTTCTCATGTGGCTGGTGTCCGCGTGGATCGGCTGCGGCATTCTCGGCCTGTCGCTGGGCCTGCTGCATTTTCGCGCCAGCCTGTCGGTCAGTAATGCGCGCCTGGAACATCTGGACGCCATCGCACGGGAACGCAAGGCGGCCGAGGCGGCGCGCGAGGCGGCGCTGGCCGAGGCGGTCGGGCTCGCGCGCCAGCGCAGCAATTTTTTGGCGCAAATGAGCCACGAATTGCGCACACCACTCAACGCCATCATCGGCTATGCCCAGCTGCTGCGGCGCGACCGCCACCAGTTGACCGATCGGCAGGCCGCCGGCCTGGCCACGATTCATGAGAGCGGCCAGCATCTGCTCACCCTCATCAACGACATCCTGGACCTGGCGCGGGTCGAGGCCGGCAAGATGGTCTTGCATCCGGCCGCCGTCCATCTCGGCGCTTTCCTGCAGGTGGTGGTCGACATCATGGGCGTCAAGGCCGCGGAAAAAAGCCTGTCGTTCAGCTACGAGCTCGCGGCCGACCTGCCGCCCGTGGTGACGATCGACGAGACGCGCTTGCGCCAGGTGTTGCTCAACCTGCTGGGCAACGCGGTGAAGTTCACCGATCGCGGCACGGTTTCCTTGCGCGTGATGGCGGCACCGCCCGCCGACGAACCGGACACCCTGCGCTTGCGCTTCGAAGTGGCCGACAGCGGTATCGGCATGAGCGCGCAGCAACTCGGACGCCTGTTCCATCCTTTCGAACAGGTGGCCGACAAGCAGCGGCGCGAGGGCGGCACGGGCCTGGGCCTGGCCATCAGCCAGCAACTGGTGCACCTCATGGGCGGCGACATCGCCGTCGCCAGCGAACCGGGCAAGGGCAGCACGTTCTGGTTCGACATCCCGGCGCCGGCCGCCGCCGGCAGCCCGACCATCCAGCCGTCGCAGCATGCCATCGTCGGCTATGAAGGCGAGCTCAAGCGATTGCTCATCGTCGACGACGTCCCGCAGAATCGCGCGATGCTGCTGGACCTGCTGCAAGCGGTGGGATTCATCGTGGCGGGGGCCGAGAACGGCCTGGAGTGCCTGGTATTGCTCGACAGCTTCAGGCCCGACCTGATCGTGATGGACGTCATGATGCCTGTCATCGACGGCAATGAAACGACGCGTCGGATACGCCGGATGCCGGAATGGGACAAGGTCCCGATCATCGCCGTGACGGCCAGCGCCAGCCAGGAAGACGAAGCACGATGCCGCGACGCCGGCGCCGACGCCTTTCTCGCCAAGCCGGTCGAACACGATATCCTGCTCCGCACCATCGGCCTGCAACTGTCGCTGAACTGGATTGTCGGAGAACCGCCGCAGGAACCGCTCACCCCGGACGCCGAGGAAGACGCTGCCCTGGTCGCCCCGCCGGCCCAGGAGATCGAGGAACTCTGGCAATTGGCGCGGATCGGCAACATGCGCAAGATCAGGGAGCACGCGGACTACCTGCGGTCGCTCGATCCGGCCTATGCGCCGTTCGCGAATCGCCTGCACGCATTGGCGCAGGGCTACCACTCGAAGGGCCTGGCCGCCTTCGTGGCGCGCTACCGGACCGCAAACGCGATGCCGCCGCTTTGACGGGGCGCCGGCGCCATGCGCCGCGCCGCGCCGCGCGGCCGCCCGTCATCGTCGTTCACATTTTCCTGCTCCCGTACACGGATTCGCGCGCCTCCTAGCACGTCGCCGCGCTGCTGCCCAGCCCCGGTAATTTGATGACAATCAATTACATGTGTGTCGAAGAAATTTACACCAAAACAATTTTCCAGACACAAAAAAGTGACGGGCGGATGACAAGTTTTTGATTAATCAAGGAAATAACTCTTGGTTACTGAAAATGGCATACCCCTTGCTTGGGCTATCGATGCGCTTGCCGACCCCGGCAGGGCCCTCAACAATCATCAGGGAGTCCGCATTGAAAACCCTCACCGCAATTACCGTTGCCATCGGTGTGTTGACCACGTCGCTGGCTTACGGCGCCACGACCTCTACCCAGTTCCACGTCGACAAGGACGCGCGCATCGTCGATCTCGGGCTCGCGCCCCAGTCGGAGGTCAGGCAGATCACGCTGTCGCTGGCCGTCAGGAATCTCGCCGCCATGGAAGCGCATGCCGCCGCGGTCGTCGACCCGGCCAGCCCGAACTACCGTAAATTCCTGACGCCGGCGCAAGTGGGCAGCCTGTATGGCCAGGACGCCACGTCGATCGCCCAGGTGGTCAATTTCCTGAAGGCGCAGGGCCTGACGGTGACGAAAGTCTATGCGAACAACCTGCTGATTTCCGCGCAGGGCACGAATGCCCAGCTCGCGGCCGTGTTCGGCAGCCCGATCCACGCCTACCAGACGCAAGGCCGCACCTACGAGGCACCGGCCGGCACGACGGCGATGCCCGCCAACCTGGCCGGCATCGTCAAGTCCGTGCACGGCCTGAACGGCCGCCCGCTGTTCCGCAGCAATATCACGCGCCAGCCGGCGTCCGGCGTCGCCACCGGCGAATCGAAGCTGGTGCCGAGCCGCATCCCGACCCCGAACGCCACGGCCGCATCGCTGCCGGGCGAGTACACGGTGCTGGACCTGGCCGCCAAATACAACGTCAACCCGCTGTATGCGGCCGGCGTGACCGGCGCCGGCAAGACCATCGGCATCGCCACGCTGGCCGGCTACCGCCAGTCCGATGCGTACGGCTACTGGAATGCGCTCGGGCTGTCGGTGGCGCCGAACCGCATCACCGACGTGCTGGTCGACGGCGGTCCGCTGCCGGACGACGGTCCGGGCAGCGGCGGCGCCGGCGAGACCACGCTCGACGTCCAGCAGTCGGGCGGCGTGGCGCCGGGCGCGAATATCCGCGTCTACCTGGCACCGAACGAGGGCAACGGTTTCCTGGACATGTTCGCCACGGCCGTCGACGAGAACATCGTCGACACGCTGTCCGTGAGCTGGGGCGCCGCCGAGGTCTTCAACGGCCCCGCCGACCTGGCCGCCTTCCACGCCGTGTTCGTCCAGGCCGCGCTGCAGGGCATTCCGGTGATCGCCGCGTCGGGCGATGCGGGCGCCTTCGACATCAACAGCAACTTCCCGTATCCCACCTGCACCACCTTGCTGACGGCGGACCACCCGGCGTCCGACACGGCCGTGCTGGCGGCCGGCGGCACGACCCTGCCGCATACGCAGGTCCACAAATACGGCAGCATCACGATCCCGACCGAGCGCGCCTGGGCCTGGGACTACCTGCGCGGCTACATCACGTCGCACTACGGCCAGACGCTGTACTACTCGGATTACTTCCCGGTGGGCGGCGGGGGCGGCGTCAGCGTGGACTTCGACCGGCCGTCGTACCAGACCGGCCTGGCCGGCGCGATGACGAGCGCCGCGGCGCAAAGCCTGTACTGCAAGGCGTCGCTGCTGGGCGATCCGGGCGCGGGCTATGAAGGCCTGATCGACCTGCCGCCGGGCGTCGCCGGACGCAACCTGCCGGACGTGTCGCTGAATGCCGACCCGTACAGCGGCTACCTCGTGTACTTCGACGGGCAGTGGGGCGCGGGCAGCGGCGGCACGAGCTTCGTGGCGCCGCAGCTGAACGGCATCTTCACGCTGATCGCGGCCGGCAAGAACAGCCGCCTCGGCATGCTGCATCCGCAACTGTACGGCGCGTTCAAGACCTACGGCTACGGCGCCACGTCGCCGTTCCGCGCGATCACGGCCGGCACCAACCTCTACTACAAGAGCACGAACACGTTCAATCCGGCGACGGGCCTCGGCTCGCTCGACGTGGCGAACCTCGCGCGTGCCTTCGGCGTGAGCCTGTGAATCCGATAACCAGCTACGAAAGATTGCGATGAAATCGATCAAACAAACCCTGCTCGGCCTCGTACTCGCCACCTGCGCCGCCTTCGCCTCCGCCACGCCGACGTTCAGCGACACGTTCTTCGTCGTGCCCGATTTCGGGCCGGCCACGACGCAGACCTGGAACTTCGGCGTCGCCGAACCGGGCGCCATGTCGGGCGACACGTTCGTCTACGACTTCCTGTTCAACACGCCGCCCGAGCCCGCGTGGTTCGAATTCACCGCGTTCCCCGACCTGGTGGGTTCGCTGGCCTTCACGGACCTCGGCTTCTTCGCCGGCGACTTCGTGACGCCCATCGACGCGCTGGCCCTGTCGCTGACGAGCGAGCTGGCCAGCGGCCACGGCACGATCACGAGCGGCACGTACGACTTGCGGCTGGCCGGGACCTTCCTCGTCGACGGCGCCGGCTTCACGGGGCAGGCGCTGTCCGACATTCCGGAGCCGGTGAGCCTGGCGCTGATGGGCGTCGGGCTGGCCGGGATGATCGGCGCGCGCCGCCGCAAGGCCGCCGCCGCGGCCGAGCCGGAACACGCCCAGGGTCTGTCGGACTGACGTGTTCCGCCAGCAGTCAGACCGTCGCCCCTGCGCAGGCAGGGGCCCAAGTTTGCATGCTACCCGCAGACGGTCGGACACACCCTAGTCGACGCCGCTGCCCGACCCTTCGACGAGCACCGGCGCGCGATAGCCCGCCGGCTTGTCGCCGACCCGCGCGCCGCCGTACATCATGCCCTGCATCGCATTCGTGAAGAAATAGTAGGGGAACGGCGTCGCGGGTCGGCTCGCCTCGTCGAGCCGGTTGGCGAGTTCGGCCGGGAGTTCGAAATCGAGCGCCCCAAGGTTCGTCGCGAGCTGTTCCGGCCGCGACGCGCCGACGATCACGCTGGCGACACCCGGCCGGTTCGCGACCCAGTTGAGCGCCACCTGCGCCATCGGCCGGCCGACGGCATCCGCCACTTTTTCCAGCTCGTCGACGATCTGGAAGTTGCGCTCCGTGAGGTGCTGGAACGCCGGGTTGCCGTTCCCCTGCATGGCCGCGAGACGGCCTTGCGTGCCCGCGTCGCGCCGATAGCGGCCGGCCAATACACCGCTGGCCAGCGGGCTCCAGACGGTGATGCCCATGCCGAGCTCCGTCGCCAGGCGCTGGTATTCGTGCTCGATGTTGCGTTCGACGAGGGAATACTGCAGCTGCAATGCCGACACCGGTTCATAGCCGCGCCACTCGGCCAGCGTCTGCGCACGTGCCGCATACCAGGCCGGCACGTCCGACAGGCCGATGTGGCGGATTTTGCCCGCACGCACGAGGTCGTCGAGCGTGCGCATCACTTCCTCCACAGGCGTCAATTGATCCCAGGCGTGCACGTAAAACACGTCCAGGTAATCCGTCTGCAGGCGCTTGAGCGACCCTTCGACGGCGCGCATCAAATTCTTGCGGCCATTGCCCCCGCCGTTCGGATTGGCGGCGGCCAGGTTGAACGTGTATTTGCTGGCCAGGACGAGCTCGTCGCGCGCGCCGCCGGACTTGATGAATTCGCCCAGCCACGTCTCGCTGGTGCCGTTCGTGTACACGTCGGCCGTATCGACGAAGTTGCCGCCATGGTCGCGATACAGGTTGAACACGCGTTCGGCCGCCGCCTTGTCGGAACCCCAGCCCCATTCCGTGCCGAAAGTCATCGCGCCCAGCGACAGGCGGCTGACGCGCAGCCCGGTGCGGCCGAGGGTGTAGTAGATGGGTTGTTGCATGACGTTTCTCCTTGTCTGGTTGAATGAACGTCAGCATAGTCGGCTCAATAAGAAAGAAAAACTGGCATAATCTTCAATCCTTATTAAGAGCTGCTTCATAATGAAACTGACGCAACTGGATGGATTGCTGGCATTTGCTACCGTCGCCGAGCGCGGCAACTTCACGGCCGCGGCCGCGCTGCTGGAAGTGACGCCGTCGGCCGTCAGCCAGACGGTCCGGCAACTCGAAGAACGGCTGGGCGTGCGCCTGCTGCACCGGACGACGCGCAGCGTGCGCCTGACGGAAGCGGGCGAGCAATTTCTCGCGCGCGTGGCGCCGGCCGTGGCCGAGCTCACGCAGGCGGCGGCCGAGCTGGACGGGTTCCGCAGCGGCGCGACCGGCGTGCTGCGGTTGAACATGGCGAACATCGTCTACGCCGTGTGGCTGCGTCCCTTGTTGCCGGGCTTTCTTGCCAGGCATCCCGCCATCACGGTCGAACTCGGCTTTGACGAGGGATTCGTGGACATCGTCGCGAGCGGGTTCGACGCCGGCGTGCGCCTGGGCGAATCCGTCCAGCTCGACATGGTGGCCGTGCCGCTGACGCGGCAGGAACGGCTGTGCATGGTGGCGGCGCCGGACTATGCGACGCGACGCGGCCTGCCGCGCACCATCGAGGAATTGCAGCAGCACGATTGCATCCGCTACCGGTTTCGCAAGAACAATGCGATCTACCGCTGGGAACTCATGCGTGACGGCCGCCTCGTCGATGTGGAGGTGGACGGGCCGCTGATCGTCACGAACAGCGCGTCAATGGCGGACGCGGCGCGCGACGGCATCGGCATCTCCCACGTCTTTCTGCGGCAGGTCGACGCCGACCTTGCCGCAGGCAGCCTGGTGCCCGTGTTGCCACAATGCTGGTCGACACAGCCGGGCTTTCATCTCTACTATCCGACGCGGCGGCATTTGCCCGCCAAGCTGCGGGCATTCATCGATTACTGTGGCGAACAGTTGGGAGAAAACCCTCTCGCTTAAGGCAGCTTCGTATTTTCAATATTGCGGATGTAAGCGGCTTGATCGTGACCGACATAATTGCCAAGCGCTTGCGTGTAAACGGATTGTGGCGAGGCGCGTGCTCCCAAATGCGCGCCCGCCTGATTTTTGTAATCCGCCAAGTGCTGCATGCCGGCAAGCAATTGGACGGCAGTGCTATTCTTCAAATCGCCGCTCGACAATTTCACGCCCGAGCTCGTGGTCATTCCAGGTGTCGCCCACACCCCGCCGGCAAGAATTCCGCTGGTCACTTGAAGCAAACCGATCGACGGCCCACCCTGAGACCAGTTCCGACCGGAATCCCCCATCGTCGTCGGGTCTCCGTTGGATTCCACGCGATATTCCCGTTTTACGACTTCCGGATCCAGGCCGAACCTGGCCGCGTTTGCGTCGATAAAGGCGTCATACTCCGCCTTGGTTTTCAACTGGCCGCGATTGGATTGAGCATCACGCAGCATGCTGTCGGAAATATAATTTGTACCGACCCGATCCACGCGAACCTTCGATTCGGCCAAGCGATACGTTCCGGCCACATTGTGCGGCGTTGATGGCGCAGGCGGCACCTGTGTGACGGGATCGCGTTTCTTCTCGGACGGGGTGTCGTCGTTTTGCGCTGCGTGGTTGAGCTTTTTATGAAGACTCGCAAGTATGCGCTGGAGAAGCTTGTCGTACTCGTTCCTGGTGAGCGTGCTGCCTTTTTTATGCAGCTCCGCTTTCAACTGATTGATGTCGTGGAGCGCCGAGTGGAGCCAGCTATCGGCCTGAATTGTATTTCCCATGGCTTAACCCCTTACGATTAGATATTGATCGTGCAATTCCTGGGGTAAAGCGTAAAAGATCAAGCTGGCCGGGCCGCGACAAAAAAGCGAAGCCTTGCGCCTGGCGCCGAAGCACAGCCTGGATCAATCAAGATAGTGCCGCTGCGGCGCTTGCGGCGGCGGTGTCTTATTTGCCGAGGATGGACACCACATTGTCCGCCCCCGGCGCCCCGAACGCCTGCTGCTTGAGGACATGCAACTGGTCGCGCACCTGCGCCGCCTTTTCGAACTCCAGGTTCTTGGCGTGGTCGACCATGAGTTTTTCGAGGCGCTTGATCTCTTTCGAAATCTGCTTCTCGCTCATGCCCTCGACCTTCGCCGCGTCCTCCGACAGGCCGACGTCGTTCAGCATGGCCTTCTGCGCGGCCGCGCTGTAGACGCCGTCGATCATTTCCTTGATCTTCTTCTGCACGCCTTTCGGGATGATGCCGTTCGCTTCGTTGAACGCGATCTGCTTGGCGCGGCGGCGTTCGGTTTCGTCGATCGCGCGCTTCATCGAATCCGTGATCTGGTCCGCGTACAGGATCGCCACGCCGTTCAGGTTGCGCGCCGCGCGGCCGATGGTCTGGATCAGCGAGCGTTCCGAGCGCAGGAAACCTTCCTTGTCGGCGTCGAGCACGGCGACGAGCGACACCTCCGGCAAGTCCAGGCCCTCGCGCAGCAGGTTGATGCCGACGACGACGTCGAAGGTGCCCAGGCGCAGGTCGCGCAGGATTTCCACGCGCTCCACCGTGTCGATGTCGCTGTGCAGGTAGCGCACCTTGATGCCGTGGTCGGACAGGTATTCCGTCAGCTGCTCGGCCATGCGCTTGGTCAGCGTCGTGACCAGCACGCGCTCGTCCTTCTTGATGCGGTCGGTGATCTCGCTCATCAGGTCGTCCACCTGCGAGCGCGCGGGTTTCACGATCACCTGCGGGTCGACGAGGCCGGTCGGACGCACCACCTGCTCGACGACGTTGTCGGCGCGTCCCTTTTCGTAATCGGCGGGTGTCGCGGACACGAAAATGCACTGGCGCATCTTGCTCTCGAATTCCGAGAATTTCAGCGGCCGGTTGTCGAGCGCGGACGGCAGGCGGAAGCCGTAGTCGACGAGGTTCACCTTGCGCGAACGGTCACCGTTGTACATGGCGTTCAGCTGGCCGATCATCACGTGCGACTCGTCCATGAACATCAGCGCGTCCTTGGGCAGGTAGTCGATCAGGGTCGGCGGCGGCTCGCCCGGCATCGAGCCGGACAGGTGGCGCGAATAGTTTTCGATGCCCTTCGTGAAACCGACTTCGGCCAGCATCTCGAGGTCGAAGCGGGTGCGCTGCTCGAGGCGCTGTTCTTCCAGCAGCTTGCCCTGCTGGCGGAATTCCTCCAGGCGGTCGCGCAGCTCGGCCTTGATCGAGTCGACCGCCTTCAGCACGGTGGCGCGGCCGGTGACGTAGTGCGAGCCGGGGTAGACGGTGAAGCGCGGGATCTTCTGGCGCACCTTGCCCGTCAGCGGGTCGAACAGCTGCAGCGATTCGATCTCGTCGTCGAACATCTCGACGCGGATCGCCAGCTCGGCGTGTTCGGCCGGGAAGATGTCGATCGTGTCGCCGCGCACGCGGAACGTGCCGCGCGCGAAGTCCATTTCGTTGCGCGTGTACTGCATCTGGATCAGGCGCGCGATGACGTCGCGCTGCGCGACTTTGTCGCCCGTGCGCAACGTCAGGATCATCTTGTGGTACTCGTTCGGATTACCGATACCGTAGATGGCCGACACGGTGGCGACGATGACGACGTCGCGCCGTTCCATCAGCGACTTCGTGCACGACAGGCGCATCTGCTCGATGTGCTCGTTGATCGACGAGTCCTTTTCGATGAACAGGTCGCGCTGCGGCACGTACGCTTCCGGCTGGTAGTAGTCGTAGTAGGAGACGAAGTACTCGACGGCATTCTGTGGGAAGAATTCGCGGAACTCCGCATACAGCTGGGCCGCGAGCGTCTTGTTCGGGGCGAACACGATGGCCGGACGGCCCGCGCGCGCGATCACATTTGCCATCGTATAGGTCTTGCCGGAACCGGTCACGCCGAGCAGCGTCTGGTACATCAGGCCGTCGTCGATGCCCTCGATCAGGCCCTCGATCGCGGTCGGCTGGTCGCCCGCCGGCGGGAACGGTTGGTGCAGCTTGAACGGGGAATTCGGGAACGTGATGACGGTTGGTGCTGGAGAATTTGCAACCGATAAATCTGCCATTGGATCAGACCTTTGCTAGAATGAGAATCCGCCTGCGACCCAGCATTGTTCGAGGTCGCTGTCTATACAACCGCTGCGAAACCCAGCCGACAAACCAAGTTTATCACGATGAATTCCCCAGCTCCTGCCAGCATCTTCAGCGCCATCGCCATGGCCCCGCGCGATCCCATCCTCGGCATCACCGAAGCCTTCAATGCAGACACCAACCCCGCCAAGATCAACCTGGGCGTCGGCGTCTACTACGATGACAACGGGAAAGTGCCGCTGCTGGATTGCGTACGCAAAGCGGAAGCGAAGCTGATGGAACAGCCGACGCCGCGCACCTATCTGCCGATCGAAGGCCTGGGTGCGTACGACAAGGCTGTGCAAGAACTCGTATTTGGTGCCGACAGCGCCGTAATTCAAGAGAAGCGCGCGGTCACCGTGCAAGCCCTGGGCGGCACCGGCGCGCTGAAGATCGGCGCCGACTTCCTCAAGCGCTTCTCGCCGGATTCGCAAGTCTACATCAGCGACCCGAGCTGGGAAAACCACCGCGCGCTGTTCGAAAGCGCCGGTTTCACCGTCAACACCTACGCCTACTACGATCCGGCCACCAAGGGCGTCAACTTCGACGGCATGCTGGCCGACCTGAAGGCGATGCCGGAAGGCGCCATCGTCCTGCTGCACGCCTGCTGCCACAACCCGACCGGCGCCGAACTGAACGCCGACCAGTGGGGCCAGGTGATCCAGGTCGTGCGCGCCAACAACCTGATCCCGTTCCTCGACATGGCCTACCAGGGCTTCGGCGACGGCATCGCCGAAGACGGCGCCGTCGTGCGCCGCTTCACCGAAACGGCCGGCCCGCTGCTGATCTCGAACTCGTTCTCGAAGTCGTTCTCGCTGTACGGCGAGCGCGTGGGCGCACTGTCCGTCGTCGCCTCGACCACGGAAGAGGCCGCACGCCTGCTGTCGCAGCTGAAGCGCATCGTCCGCACCAACTACTCGAACCCGCCGACGCACGGCGGCAAGGTCGTCGCGACCGTCCTGTCGACGCCGGAACTGCGCCAGCTGTGGGAAGACGAGCTGGCTGGGATGCGCGTGCGCATCAAGCAGATGCGCGACGAGCTGGTCAAGAAGCTGGCCGAAAAAGCACCGGGCAAGGACTTCGCGTTCGTGCGCGAGCAGGTCGGCATGTTCTCGTACTCGGGCCTGACGAAGGAGCAAGTCGAGAAGCTGCGCGCCGAATCGATCTACGCCGTGGACACCGGCCGCATCTGCGTGGCCGCGCTGAACTCGAAGAACATCGACACCGTCGTTGACGCCATCGCAAAAGTTCTCTAAAATCGCGGCCTTCCGCTAAGCAATCATTGTTGGCGGAATCTATTCCCTGATAGCTCAGTCGGTAGAGCGACGGACTGTTAATCCGCAGGTCCCTGGTTCGAG
>NZ_LMCY01000019.1:100758-100877 GCF_001425685.1 Massilia sp. Root335
GCACGGTTGGTGTCCAGCCTGTGCAAGCCGTTGGTGAGCGGCTATAATAGCAACACCTATTCCCTGATAGCTCAGTCGGTAGAGCGACGGACTGTTAATCCGCAGGTCCCTGGTTCGAG
>NZ_LMCY01000019.1:100888-105541 GCF_001425685.1 Massilia sp. Root335
TCAGCATGTTAGCAAGGCGCAAGGCGCAAGACCCAAGACGCACAACGGCCGCTTCGATGAAGCGGCCGTTTTCGTTGGTGCCGCGGCGCCGCGATCAGGCCGGCACGCCCCGATGCGCGCGTGGCCCCCGGCCGACGAACCGCTTTCCCAGCAGCAGTGCAAGGCCGCCCAGCAGCAAGGACCAGGCACTCGGCTCGGGGACGGGCGGCGCCATCTCGAAGCCTTCGATGAGGCCGGCATCAGTCCGGATGTTGTCGATCGCCAGCGCGGATTCCAGGCCGGGATCGGATACGTTCCCGACGAAAAACGCCAGCTGGTAACTGCCGGGCGCCAGATCGTAGGAACTCGTCACCCAACCCGTTGCGCCGCCGGTCCCGCTCAGCCATTTGCCGGGCCCATACGGGATCCCGCCCAGCAATCCGGCGAACTGGCCATCGAAATAGGCGGCACCGGGATTCAGCGACACGCCGGCACTGACGTCGCCCGGCCCGCCGACCGCCGGCACCGCCCGGCAGACATCGCAGGTCGTATTCGCCGTGTACAGCGTCGCCACGTTGGCCATGGTCGTCGCATCGATGAGCTGGACGACGGCGAAATCGGGGAAATCCTCGCCATCGTTGGTGAGGAAGTTCAAGTCCAGCGACAGGGTGCGCGCCGTGTCGACGCTGAAGACCGATGAGAGCAGGGCGCTCCCGGTCGTGGCGCCGGCAACGCCGGTGACGGAAAGATCCGTGGCGCCCGTACTGTCGATGAAGGCGAATTGCTGCCCTTCGGACGGCGGCAGATCCGCGACGGCAGTGGCAATGCCGCCCGTGCCGCCATCCGATAACGTCCACCCTTGCGGCAAGCTCTGGGCGGCGGCTGCGGACGCCACGCACAGGAACAATGCCGCGCCGCTTGATTTGAACAATGTTTTCATCGCTGCCCCCAGTTGAGTTTTGCGGTCGAGCCTGCGGCGCGCGCCAGCTCGGATCGTGCCGATTGCGCCACGACGGGATCGCGGTCGTGCGACAAGGTGGCCAGGCTGCTCTTCGCGGCGTCCGTGCCGATGTCGGCGAACACGCGCACTGCCTTGCGTCTGAGCGCCGTGTCGTCGCTGTTCATCCACTGCTGCGCGCGTTCGAGGCCCGCCGTGGCATGAAATCCGAGAAACCTGGCAAGCTTGTCCAGCGTGATCAGCTTGCAGGCGGCATTGGGGTCCGCGATCGTTTTCTTCGCCTGGGCCGGGCTGGCGGGGCCCGCCGGCTTGACGCCGAAGCCGCCGGCGCCCGTTTCCCTGCCGAGTACGTCATACTGGTTGCGGTAGAAAGCGTTGAACTCGGGCGCCGCCGACACGTCGTTCAGGCGACCGCGATCAAGCCGGTACAGGACCGGCCAGGTGGCGACGCATTCGGCGCCGTCGTAATCGGTGAGCGGCTGCGGAATCGCCAGCGTGATCCGGCGGCCGGGGCCGTCGGACTTGAACAGGCTGCCGACATCGTTCACGTTCCATGCCTGGACGGTCCGAACGAAAAAGTTCGCGGTTTTCGCGGCGCCTTGACCGGCGACGAGGACGGTATTGCAGAATTGCCTGCCCGAATAGTCGACCGAGGCGACGAGTTCGTACCGGCCGTCGGCGTCGAGATCCGCGATCCGGAAATCGCAGAGGTGGATGTTGTCCTGCCCGAGGCCGCCGAGAAAGGCCAGCACGTCCGCATTGCTCGGCGGCTTCGCCTGCAGCGATCCGGACGACCCGTCGACGCTCCAGTCCCGCGCGGCCAGCGACGCGTCGCTGGCGCTGGCGCCGGCCTGGCCGGGCAGCGCACACAGTGCGGACAGCGCGGCCGCCACCGTCATGATTCTCCATGTATTCATTTCAATTCTCACTTTCGGTCACATGCGGGTTCGGGGTTAATGCATCAGCGAGCGTATCGCATCGGCGTAGCCAACGCCGTTGCCGTTGCCCGCGGTATTGACGATCCATTGCCATTGTCCGCCCGTGCACTGGGCGCCGGTGCCGCCGACGCAAGCCGCGTCGTAGTATTGGCCGGTTAGCGAGCTCGTCGCATATGGGCCATAAAACACCAGGGCCATATTTTCCGATTGCGTGCCGGTGAGCGCGGGCAGGCCGGGGTGGGCATTCCGGATGCGGGTTTCGAATCGTGTTGCGAACGTCAGTTTTTGCTTGAACAGCGCGGCGCCTCCCTGCGTGTTCGCCATCCAGTCCCAGGCCATTTGCATGCTGACCGGCATTTGCATGAGGCCGATATGACTGCCCCCGTCGAAGCTTTCGCGGGGCCATAATGCGGATTGTCCATATAACGTGAGCTGGGAAAACTGCGCATACGAGCTTTCCCGTTGCGCGATACCGGTCAATAAATGCGGTGTACTGCCGCCGGCGTAAAGGCCGACGAGCCGGTTCGTGATGTCGTCGGCGGAAATGGTGATGCCGGTAATCGTGACCACCGTGCGATCGGTGCTGGCATTCTGCGTTGCCGTCGCTGTCAGCTGGCCGCCCATTGCATTGAATGTCCTGGTCTGGGTGACGCCGGAACTTGTCGTCAAGGTGCTGGAATTCGTGAAGGGGCCGCGGCCGCCCGACGTCGTGTACGTCAGCGCAAGATTCCAGTCGATCGGTACGTTGTCGGCGCCGGTCGCGTCGAATGGTACGGGCGTGGCGATCGGGTAGGTCGCGGCGCTGACCGGCGCGAGAATCTTCAATCCCGTCGTCCTGGTCCAGGTGTCCGTGCCCGAGTATCCCGCGGAATTGGTCCAGGTGCCGCTCGCGCTGTCGCATGACGTCGCAGAAAACGTCATGACCATGGTGAACGACGCGGCGCAGGTCCCGCTGGGCGCAGGATTGGTCGCCGTTGCGGTAAATGGATTCGTGCCCGAGACGCTGAGCGACCATAATCCGCCGCATCCGACCACGGCCACCGATCCGGTTAATTGCTGGTTGATTTGATAGGTATAACCGTAATCGTCCGTCCACGTGCCTACCGGACTGCAAGACTGTGTCTGCGCTTCCGCCATTCGACATGTCATGGTGCCGATCAGTAATAACGTTGCAAGTAGCGATCGCATGATAATTCCTTAAAGATTATTTCCTTATGGACGCTCAGACACGACAGTAAATACCGTGGCTCCATGCATTCTCTGCTTTTCGATTGGCGGGAATTTGTGATGTATCGAATGGCCGGCGCCGCTCGATTGAAATGCGGATGGGAAAAAGCGAAAGGGGCATCGATTGCCCGATGCCCCTTATTATTATTTGCGTTCTCGAAACGCGGGCGTTATTTGTTTCCCGGTATCGGCTTCACCTTGCCCGCCGCCTCCAGCGCCCGCGCGCGCGCCGTCTCGACATCGTCCGCCGTCGCCAGCGCCACGCCCATGCGGCGGCGCGCGAACGATTCCGGCTTGCCGAACAGGCGGATATCGCAGCCCGGCACGCGCAGCGCGTCGGCCACGCCTTCGAACGCGATGCCCGCTTCCTCCAGCTGGCCGTAGATCACGGCGGACGCGCCCGGTGCGCGCAGCGCCGGGTTCACGGGCAGGCCGAGGATGGCCTTGGCGTGCAGCTCGAATTCGCTCTGCACCTGCGTGGCCATCGTCACCATGCCGGTGTCGTGCGGGCGCGGACTCACTTCCGAGAACCACACCATGTCGCCCTTGACGAACAGCTCCACGCCGAACACGCCCTGGCCGCCCAGGTTGGCGGTGACCTTGTCGGCGATCTCCTGGGCGCGCTGCAAGGCCAGCGGCGCCATCGGCTGCGGCTGCCAGGATTCGACGTAGTCGCCATGCACCTGCTTGTGGCCGATCGGTTCGCAGAACCGCGTCTCGACGTCACCGTTCGCGCCGATCGCGCGCACGGTCAGCAACGTGATTTCGTAATCGAAGTCGATGAAGCCCTCGACGATCACGCGGCCCGCGTCCACGCGCCCGCCGGACGCGGCATGGTTCCAGGCGTGCTCGACGTCGCCCGCGCCATCGAGCTTCGACTGGCCCTTGCCCGACGACGACATCACGGGTTTGACGATGTTCGGAAAGCCGATCTCGGCGCACGCGGCCTTCAGCTCGTCGAGGCTGGACGCGAAGCGGTACGGCGACGTCGCCAGGCCCAGTTCCTCGGCGGCGAGCCGGCGGATGCCTTCGCGGTTCATCGTCAGCTGCGCGGCGCGCGCCGTCGGGATGCAGGTGATGCGGCCCGCGGCTTCCAGTTCGGCCAGCTTGCCGGTGGCGATCGCCTCGATCTCGGGCACGACGAGGTCCGGTTGCTCGCGCTCGATCAGCGCGGCCAGCGCGTCGCCGTCCGTCATGTCGACCACGTGCGCGCGGTGGGCGACCTGGTGGCCGGGCGCGTTCGGGTAGCGGTCGACGGCGATCACTTCGACGCCGAGGCGTTGCAGCGAGATGATGACTTCCTTGCCGAGTTCGCCTGAGCCGAGCAGCATGACTTTGGTTGCGGAAGGGGAGAGGGGCGTGCCGAAGGTGCGTGCGGTGGTCATTGGAAATAAGGTCTGGTCGCAAAGAGTGGCGACTATAGCAAACCGCGCCGCCGTGCGCACGCCAGGGGGCATTTGGCAATCCCCGATTTCCTGCTATAATATTGCCTCAATTCCCTGATAGCTCAGTCGGTAGAGCGACGGACTGTTAATCCGCAGGTCCCTGGTT
>NZ_LMCY01000019.1:105595-257203 GCF_001425685.1 Massilia sp. Root335
CGAAAGGCCGCTTCTTTGCAGAAGCGGCCTTTTCTATTTCCGGCGCCGTGCTGCGCGATGCGCATGCCGACATTGTGAAATCCAACTGACGGCATTACGTTTTTTAGTCACTTTTCTCATCTTTGGTCCGACCGCAGCTAAACTGGCTCGACCAATACCAACGATGAGGAGACGAGATGGAGATGCAGTCGATCGGGTTCGAGCGAGGTTGGCAGGTGCGCGGGGCGGGCGTCGGCGCGCTCGCCGTCGCGATGCTGATGCAGGGGTGCGGCGGCGGCGAACCGGAGAGCCGCGGCGCGCAGGCGGTGACGGCGGCCAGCATGTCCACCGTCCAGGCGGCGACGCCCGCCACCCCCGCCACCCCGGCCACGCCGGGCGGACCGGGTACGCCGGCAACGCCCGCCACACCCGCCACCCCGGCGATCCCGCACATGCCGGTGCAGTCCACGACGGTCAGCGGCTGGGCCTCGCAGGGCGCGGGCACGACGGGCGGCGCGGGCGCGCCGGCCAGCAACGTGTATGTCGTCCATGACTGGGCGGAGCTGAACGCCGCGCTGGCCAACGTCAACAGTCCCACCTACGCACTGAATCCGGCGGCGGCCAAGGCGGAACCGAAGATCGTCTACGTCGCCGGCACCATCTACGGTACCGACCTCGGCAACGGCAGGCGGGCCGACGAGGCCTACTACAAGACGCTCAATGCCACCGCGGCCAAGTGGGACTGGAACCTCTACCTGCAAAGCCTGGACACGGCCTACATGGCGGCGCTGAACGCCAGGGTGGCGCAGGGCGACGCCGCGGCCATCGCACAGCGTGCCCGGATCTCGGCGCTGAGCTCGGCGGGCAGCACGCTGCGCCGCTACCAGAAGGCGCAGATCCAGGCCATCATCCCCTCCAACACGACGATCCTCGGCGTGGGCACGGACGCGAAGCTGATCGACGGCTACTTCTCCGTCAATGCGACCAGGAACATCGTCATCCGCAACCTGGAATTCCAGGCGCCGCAGGACCTCACCGCCAACTGGAACGGCAAGGAGTGGAATTCCAGCTACAAGGCGATCTCGGTCGTGACCGGCAAGCAGCTGTGGATCGACCATTGCACGCTGAGCGACGGCGCGCACTTCGATTCGGCCGAGGTCGTGACGATCAACGGCGTCACCAGCGAAGTGCAGCGGCACGACGGCCTGATCGACATCGAGGACAGCTCGGACTACGTCACCATCTCGTACACGGTCTTCCGGAACCACGACAAGACCAATATGGTGGGCGGTTCGGGCGACCAGAACGGCTACAAGGAGCGTGACTACAACCACCTCACGTTCAGCAATGATGTCTGGGAAAACTCCGTGCAGCGCGCGCCGCGCGCCCGCTTCGGCCGCATCCACGTCTACAACAACTACTACAAGGGCGACACCGCCGCCGCGGATTACCGGCTCAGCTATTTCATCGGCATGGGCGCCGAATCGAAGATCCTGTCCGAAGGTAACGTCTTCGAGATCAGCGGGCCGAACGCCACCGCGTCCCGGGTCATCGCGAATGCGAACGGCTACCAGTTCAAGGACGTTGGTTCCTGGATCAACGGCGCACACGCGTCCGCCGACCTCGAAGCGGCCGCCGGGGCCGCCCTGGAAGCCAACTGGACCAAGGCCACCGCCGCGGCCGCGGCGAGCCACTTCACGGTCGCCCCCTATACCAACGAGCTGGGCTGGACGCCGACCTATCCGTACAAGCGCGCCACGTCGGCCGCGGCCCTGAAGCTGCACAACCTGACCTATTCCGGCGCCGGCAGGCTCGCCATCGACCCGGACGCGGTCGCCAACGCCAGGCGCCCGTTCCTGAGCGACGCGCAGGCCGCCGGCTACACGGTCGCCAGGGCGCTTGCCGGCGCCGACGCGTGGGCGCCGCATGCGGTGAATGGCGGCCACATCGACACGAGCAGGATCGTGCCGGACTTCACGGTCGCGCCGGACGGCAGCGGCAACTTCACCACCATCCAGGCGGCCCTGAACGCCGCGAGCACCGTGACGAAGGAGCGCGTCGCCATCCGCGTCATGCCGGGCACCTACCCGGAGCTGCTGGTCGTGGCCAACACCGCCACGCCGGTCACCCTGTACAGCACGGAGGCCGACGCGTCCAGGGTCGTGGTGACCAGCCCCCTGAACCAGAACAGCCCGGGCGCGAGCTACAACGCGCTGGTGAGCGCCGCGACGTATGCGGGCAACGGCGATGCCGCCGCGCTGTACAAGGCGTGTTCGCGCAAGACGACGGCGGTCGGCAAGGAATGCTCGACGGCGATCCGCGTGCGCAACAACGGGTTCCAGGCCGCGAACCTGACGTTCCAGAACACGGACGCGGGCAACGGGCAGGCGCTGGCCGTCATGATCGACAAGGCCGACCGCGTCCAGTTCGACAACACCCGGCTGCTGAGCAAACAGGACACGCTGTACCTGTCCAACAGCGGCAAGCGCAGCTATTTCACGGGCGGCGAGATCGGCGGCGACGTCGACTTCATCTTCGGTCCCGGCGTCGGCGTGTTCGAGGGTGTGGCGGTGCGCTATACCGGCGTGCGCAAGCCGGCCGGCGGCTACATCGCCGCGCCGTCCACGCTGGCGTCGCAACCCTACGGCTTCCTGTTCGACGGCTGCGTCTTCCTGGCCGATGCCGCGACGCAGCCCGCCAGCGTGTTCCTGGCGCGCCAGTGGGACGACGGCCCGGGTGCCATCGGCAAGATGATCGTCCGGAACTCGGTGCTGGGCGAGCACATCGCGTTCGGTTCGGGGCCGTGGAATCCGACGACCATCGGCGGCGCGCCGACGGCCTATCGCGACGGCCGGAGCGGCGAACCTTACCTGGCCGAATACGCCAACTGGCAGGTGGCGCCCTGAGCGTGGGCAATCTCATGTGGTCCGACCCCGTGCCGGGGCGCTAGAATCCGCAAAGCCGCGTACGCATGTGATCGATGCGCGGCCTTTTTCCACTTCCGCGCCCGTCACGATGTCCATCTTGTCTCCACTTCCTGCGCGCGACGCCGCCCGCATCGCCCGCCATGCCGCCACCGCCGATACGCACGGCTGGCTGCATCCGGTCCACCAGGCCCTCATCCACCGCCGCGGCTGGCTGCGCATGCTGGCGCCGCGCGCCGTCGGCGGGGAAGAGCGGCCGCTGCCTGACGTCGTGCGCCTGGAAGAAGCGATCGCGCGCATCGACGGCAGCGTCGGCTGGACCGTCACCCTGTGCGCCGGCGCCGGCTGGTTCGCCGGTTTCCTGCCGCCGCACCTGGCGCGCGCCATCCTGGCCACGCCGCGCGCCTGCCTCGCCGGCAGCGGCGCCCCGACCGGCCACGCCGACCGCGAGGGCGACGGCTGGCGCATCGACGGCGAATGGGACTACGCGAGCGGCGCGCCGATGGCGACCCACTTCACGTTCAACGCGTACCTGCGCGCGAACGGCGCGCCGTTGCTGGACGCGGACGGCCAGCCGCGCATGCTGGCCTTCGTCGTGCCCGGGGACATCGTCGAGATCGTGCCGCGCTGGCGCAGCATCGGACTGCGCGCGACCGCGTCGCACGCCTACCGCATCCGCGCCGCGTGGGTCCATGCCGACCACGGCTTCGTCATCGACCCGGCCGCCGCGTGCGCGCAAGGGCCGCTGTACCGCTTCCCGTTCCTGCCGTTCGCCTTCGTCACGCTGGCGGCGAACGTGGCCGGCATGGCGGCGCACTTCGTCGACCTCGCCGCCGACTGCATCGCGCGCCGGCGCAACCGCTTCGGCGGACAGGACGAGCCGCTGATCGAGGTGCCGGCCGTGCGCGCCGCGCTGGATGGCGCGCGCGGCCGCCTGGCTGACGTGCGCGGCCGTTTCTATGCGCTGCTCGATGCGTGCTGGGCCGACGTCGCGGCGGGCGGCAAGGTCGCCGGCGAACAGGCCGCGCAGATGCAGGCGCTGGCGCAGGAATGGGTGGCGGCGTCGCGCCATGCCGTCGACACGCTGTATCCGTACTGCGGCCTCTTCGCGGCGCGCGCGGACAGCGACATCAACCGCGTCTGGCGCGATTTCCACACGGCGTCGCAACACGCGCTCTTGATGCCGCAAGGCTGAGCCGTTATAATGCGGCCTCAATTCCCTGATAGCTCAGTCGGTAGAGCGACGGACTGTTAATCCGCAGGTCCCTGGTTNCGAAAGCCGCGTACTTGTAATGAGTACGCGGCTTTTTTGTTTTTCAATTGTTCAAATTCTGTTCATTCACAGAAACGCAAAGATTCATTAGGCAAGTGTTTTAATAAAAGCTTGTTTTGGTCTGAAATCAATCAATAAAAATATGCTCGCAATTCCGGATCGGGAGGATATAGTGAATCGAGCTTGAACCGATGTTTCCGCTTATTTGTCGATTGGCTGGCTATTTCAAGTCAGCCATTTCCACAAGGAGTGTTCATGGTCGATCATCCGCACGTCCTGCACTCCTGGCGCGAAGCGCAGGAACAGATCACGACCATCCTGGCCCGGCTGAATCGCGATCCCGCGCTGCTGCTGGCGGCCATGGCCAATCCGCTCGCGGCACTGCGCGATATCGGATTCGACGTGGCCGCCGAGGTCCGCCAGGAATTCGAGGACCGCATCCGTTTCGGCGAGCAGGCGGCACGCCGCCTGGCCGAACTGCGCGACACGCTGCGCGCCGCCGGGCTGCCATTGCCGCCGGAAGATGAAGCTGAAGCCAAGGCCGAAGCGGAAGCCGATCTGCGCACGCACCTCGCCACGCTGGCCGGCGTACCGGGCGACGCCGCGGACGACGTCGACGCACTGCTCGAGCAATGCCGCGGGCGCCATCCGCATATCGACGCCCTGATCGAATACCGCACGATCCAGCACAGCAGGCCGCCGTTCGCCCGCGCCGACGTGTACGAGCGCATCCGCCGCGGCGAGACCGGGCCGATGCCGCTCACACGCGTGCGCGCCCGCCTGCACGGCGCCAACTGATCCGTGGCATGAGCGCGAGGACAATGCCATGGCCAACACACGCGGTTTCGAGGTCGTCGCCGAGCTGACGCCGGCTGCCCTGCTGAACATGCTGCAGGCCGCATGGGCGAACACCGACCTGTTTCCGAAGAACGTCGATATCCCGCCCGGCGCGTTCGGCGGCTTCATGGTGCAGGGCGGGCAGGTCCAGCTGCCGCTGGCCGGCCTGGACGTGCAGCCGTCCCCGCCCAGCGCACTGCGCTTCGGGTTCGGGCTCGATATCCAGATCCAGCTGCAGGACCCGCCGGTGCCGTCGGCCGCGCTGATCGCGTTCAGCGCCACGGCGTCCGTCGAGATCCCGCTCGGTTCCATTCCCGGCCAGAAGGACGTCGCCCTGCTGTTCGGCGCAATGGGGCCGGCCGATCCGGGCAGCGTCACGCTGCCGGGCGGGAATCCGGTCACGGCCAACCTCGCGGCCTACATCGCCGACTTCGTGCACCAGATGTACGAGCTCGACGGCGCATTCTTCCCGCACCACATCAGCCAGCCGCACCAGAGCATGATCGCGTACACGTTCGATGCCGACTTCGACCTGTACGACGACCCCGCCAATCCGGCGCACCGGATCCAGACGGCGCTCGTGATGGTGGGCGGCGCCCAGCAGCTGGAAGTCGCGATCCCGATCCACCTGCGCCTCTCCAACCTGACCAAGACGATCCCGATCGCACCGGACCTGCACCCGTTCATGGGCATCGAGGCCCAGGTCGTGCTGACCAGTACCGACCTGCAGCTGGCGGGCCCGGTGTCCGTCGGCCTGAGCAAGGCCGACGTCACGGTGCGCAACCTGGCGCCGGCCGGCCCGGACTACGGCGACGAGGGGCCCAACTACATCGCGAACCGGACGCTCGTGAGCTCGTTCGGCAACCTCGACACCCTGCTCGCGACGAACCTGCAGAGCCAGGTGAAAACCCTGTTCGTGTCGAAACTCGTGCCGTTTTCCTTCGCCTTTCCGAACACGCTCGAGATCCAGGCATTCATCGCCACGGCCCTCCACGACAACCTGGCCGCACGCCCCCCGTTCGAAGTCTGGCCGGGCAATGCGGCGCCGCCCGTCGCGCTGAACGACGTGGCCGTGCGGGCCTCGCCCGATGCGCTGGCGATCGCCATCAACACCAGTCCCGGGGCCGACATCACCCTGCTCGACAACTTCGTGCCGGCCGGGCGCTCGTTCGCGATCGCGATCAGCGCGGCGCGCACGCTGGCCATGATCCAGCAAGCCATCGACGATAAATTCCCGTCGCTGCCGGTCGTGCTGCACGTGGACGGGCACGACGTCCGCCTCAAGAGCCTGCACCCGTCGCTGACGAATTTCCTCCACTTCTCCGGCGACGTGACCGTCATCGACGCCATCCTGGGCAGCATCGACGTCGATGCCGGCTACGACGTCGACGTCGGCCTCGAATGGCTGCCGCCCGACGCCGCCGGCGCGCAGAAGCTCAAGCCGGACGTGCACGATCCCGACATTCATTTGTCCACGCTGGCGTGGATACTCGGCCTGCTGCTGGGCTTCCTGAGCGGCGGCGTGGTCGGGCTCGTGATCGGCATCGTGGTGCTCGAGATCATCAAGCACATCGCGTCGACGATCGGCGGCGCGCTCGTGACCGACGAGGTGAGCGGCGCCGTGGACGGCCTGCAGGCCTGGCCGTCGCCGCTGGGCACGGTCGGCGACGTGCAATCGGTGTTCGAGAACCCCATCGCCATCAGTCCCGATGGCTTGCTGATCGGAGGCTAGCGGCCATGTTCAACGTCGTCAGCAAGTACGCCGGCACCGACATCGTGTTCGCGAACGCGCACGGGCCGTACACGGTGGACGGCGGCAGTCCCGTCACGCTGGGCGCGGGCGCGCCGAATCCGCATGCGACCTATGCCTGGGACCTCGGCGACGGCGCGACGGCCGCCACGGCCTCCGTCACGCACGTCTATGGCCGCCACGGCGTGTACGTGGCCCGCGTCGCGGTCACGGTGAACGAGCCGGGCGGCGACACGAGCCGGCACTATGCGCAGATCCGCGTGCGGAACGTGCCGCCCGTGGTGTCGGCCGGGCCCGACCGCACGGTCAACGAAGGCGAGGTCGTGAACGTCGACGGCAGCTTCACCGACGTGCAATGGCTGGAAACGCATACGGCCACGTGGGACTGGGGCGACGAACAGAGCCCGTCGGCCGGCACGGTCGTCGAAACCCACGACGAGCCGCTCGGCAAGGGCACGGTCGGCGGCACCCATGCGTGGGGCGATGCCGGCACGTACACGATCACCCTGCGCGTGCAGGACGAGGGCGGGGCGACGGGGTTCGGCAAGGCGCGCGTCACGGTGCTGAACATGCCGCCCGTGGTGGACGCGCTGGCGCCGCTGTACGCCTATCCCTGCTGCGTGCTGACCCTGCGCGCGCACTTCACCGACCCCGGCTGGCTGGACACGCACGCGGCGTTCTGGGATTTCGGCGACTGCAGCGGCCCGCGCCGCGCCGTCGTCGACGAGACGCACAAGGCGCCGGCCGGCCAGGGCACCGCGACGGCCTCGCACGTGTACCACCATTGCGGCACGTATCGCGCCACCTGCACCGTGATCGACGACGATGGCGCGCCCGGCACGATGGCGACCGTCGTCACCGTGGTCGACGTGCGCAACGCCGGATTCGAGGAAGGCTTCTGCCGCCACCAGCTGGGCGAAGTCGGGAATGCCTGGTCGCCCTATCTGGCGCGCATCCCGACCCTGCTGGGCAGCGCCGACCTGACGCCGCTGGCGGTGCCGGTGGCGCCGAACGTCGACATCTTCACGGCCGAGCACGCGACGGTGCGCCATGGCGGCCGGGCCCAGCGCATCCGCTTCCTCGGCAACACGCGCGCTGGCGTCATGCAGCGCATCGGCGCCAATCCCGGCTGGGATTACCAGGTCACCGTGTGGTACAGCCTCAACGAGCAGGCCGGCGGCGACTCCGTGCTCCTCGACGACGTGGACGAACTGATCGACCAGCCGCCGGAACTGCGCGGCGCCAAGGCCCGTCTCGGCATCGATCCGGACGGCGGCCTCGACCCTTCCTCGTCCGGGATCGTGTGGATGGACGGCATGCTGCGACCCGAATGGTCGCAGCTGTGCGTGCGTGCCACGGCCGGCGGCGACGGCATCACCGTCTTCATCGAAGGGCAGGGCGGCGTGCGGCTGGGGGCCGACGTCTGTTTCGACGACGCGGCCCTCGTCGCGGTGCAGCCGTTCTGCCCGCCCGCGCCGCCGCCGCAGACCTGCGTGGACTTCGCGTCGTTCGAGAAGGATGCCGTCCTGCCGCCCGAGTTCGAACACGAGGGATTCCGCTTCACGGCGCGCGACGGCGAACCGCAGCGCATCGTCCAGTCCACCGTGCCGCCCGGTCCGCACGTACTCGAGATCCGCCCGCGCGGCCTCGAGGTCACGTTCCCGGTCACGGCCGACATGGCGCGGGCGACCCTGGTCGGACAGGGCGCCGTCATCCTGGTCGCCTACGACGCTGACCGCAACGAAGTCGCGCGCCGCACCGTCGCGCCGGGCGGTCCGCGCCAGACGGTCGAGGTGTCCGGCCGCGACATGACCGTGCTGGACATCGTCGGCCGCAGCGGCATCCAGCTCGAAAAACTGTGCGTGCATCCGCAAGAGCCGGCGGACGCTTCCCCAACCTCAGCCCCAACCTCAGCCTGAAGGAGAACGACGTGGAACAACCCGGCGACAACCAGCCCAGAGAAATCAAAACGGACGAGCTTGCCGACCGCGCCGCCAGATACGGCGGCGTGATCAAGCTGATCGGCAAGTTCCTCGGCAACAGCGAGCGTGAACACCACTTCCGCTTGTACACCACCGACACCCTCAACTGGTATTACGAGTTCTCCAAGGATGCCGTCATCGACGTCGAACGCTTTCCGTCCGGGCAGATCATCGCGTGGCTGAAGCCGGGCGCCACCGTGCAGGAAACCGCGACGCGGACGGTGCCGGAAGGCTTCCTCGGCGGTGCGACCTACCGCGAGAACGCGGCGCGGGCGGCCGGCGCACCGGGCATGCGCAAGATGTTCGCGATGGCGCAGGGCGACGGTTGCGGCTCGTCCGTGGCGAACTGCCCTGACACCCAGCTGTCGTTCACCTGCAATCCGCGCGACCCGAGCCCGGACTGCCCCTACAACCGGTTCTGACGATGCCGGCCCAGACCGCGGCCCGGACCGTATCCGCGCCGCCCGCATCGCCGCGCCATGATGCGGCCCCGGCTGCGCTCGATTCGTACGCCGCGGTGACGCGTTACCTGATCGCGCGCGGCCTGCTGGCGCCGGCGGCCATCGTCGACGGCAGCTTTCGCATGCGCGACCGGTCGCGCCGTAACCTGAACGTGCTCGTCGACGGCGCGGGACGGAACGGGTTGTTCGTCAAGATCGGAGCCGACCGTGCACACGGCGCCGGCCTGGCGCACGAGGCCGCCGTGTACCGCCTGCTGCGCCGCGCGCTCGCCCCGGCCCACGCGGCGCGGCTGCTGCCGGACCTGGTCGACCACGACCCGCACGCGGCGGTGCTGGTGCTGGGCCAGGCCGACCGCGAGAACCTGCGCGACCTGCATGCGCGCCTCGGACGCTTCGTGCCCGCGCTGGCCGCGCGGCTGGGGCGCGAACTGGGACAGCTGCACAGCGCGTTGCCGCCGGACGCCGTGCCGGGCAGCGGGGACGGCGGCTTTTATCCGCTGCCGTTCTGCCTCGTCACGCCCATGCTCGGCTTCGTGGCCAACTGCAGCGCCGCCAGCGTTTCCCTGCTGCGCGTCGTGCAAGGCAATGCCGGCCTGTGCGGCATGCTGGAGGCGCTGGCCGCGACCTGGCGCGCGCGCTGCACGGAACACCCGTGCCTGATTCATGCCGACCTGCGCCTGGACAATTGCTGCGTCAACCTGCGGCCCCGGCGGCTGCGGATCGTCGACTGGGAACTGGCGACGGCCGGCGACCCCGCCTGGGACGCGGGCGCCGTCATGGCCGACTACATGAGCGCATGGCTGCAGAGCATGCCGCTGCCGGCCGGCGCCGAACCGGCCGATTGCATGCCGCTGGCCGGCATCCCGCACACCGGCCTGCAGGACGCGGTGCGTGCGTTCTTCACGGCGTATGCGGCCGCGCGCCGGCTCGCGGGGAGCGCGCGGACCGCCGAGCTGCATGCCTGCGTGCGCTACGCGGCGGCGCGTCTGCTGCAACTCGCCTACGAACAGATGCAGGGCGCGGCGCAGCTCACCACGCACGCGCTCGGCCATGTGCAGTTGTGCGAAAACCTGTTGCGCCGTCCGGAAGAGGGCGCCGCGCATTTCCTGGGCGTGCCGCCATGACGCCCGCCTGTCCCCATGCGGCCCACACGCTGGCCGCGCTGCGCTGCGTGTCGATACCGGCCGCAGGCGCCATCCGCTGGCGCGGCGAGCCGATCGCCCCGCCCCTGCCCGATGGCCCCGGGATGGACGCGCTGCGGATCGACCTGCTGGCGGGCGTGCTGTACCGCCAGTTTTATTGCCACGGCCGCCCGCTGCCCCTCGCGTCCGGCGCCGACACGGCGCGCGACGGTCTCGCGGCGCTGCGCCTGCGCGCGGCACTGGAGCGCGCCAACCGCGCGCTGCCGGCGTGGCAGGGCGGATGGCAGGCGCGGCAGCACACGGACGGCGGCGTCGATGCGGCCCAGGCCGGATTGCGGGTGCATGCACCGCCCGGTGCGTGGCGGCCGGCGGCGGGGACGGCGGACACGGCCGTCGACCTGCGGCAGTCGTCCGGGACGTTCGCGGCGAGCCCCGGCTTTTATCTGGTCGAGGGCCCGCCGTGGGCCGCGGACAGCCGTCTCGTGCGCCTGTACTGGCATGTGAGCCCGGCCGGTGCGGCGCCGCTGCTGGCCGCGCTGACCGCCGTGCTGGCGGACAGCGGCCTGCCGTTCCAGGTCAAGGTCCTGGCGCGCAGCACCGCGTATGGGCGGGCCGACGCCTGCGTGCTGTATCTCGACCAGGCGCATTTCCCCGTGCTGGCGGGCGAGCTCGCGCGCATCCATGCGCGGATGCGGCCCTGGCTCGATACGGCGGTGCCAGTCTACACGCACGCGCTGGCGCCGGGACTGGGCCTGGCCGAGCAGCCGCCCGGCGGCGCGAGCTTCGGCCGCGACCGCTGCACGCTGCTGGCACGGGCGCTGTGTGCCGACGATGCGCGGACCGGCGCGCCGGCGCACCGGCTGGAGCGGGTGCGCGCCCGTTTTGCGGCGCACGGCGTCGCGCTGGCGCAGCCGTTCCTGAACCCCGGTTCGCAGGGCGCCTATGTGCTGCCGGCGGCGCGCGGTCCGGGCCGCCGCGCGCGCGCGCCCGCGCCGGCGCCGCGGCCCGGACTGCTCACGGCCGCCGCGCGCATCGGCGCCGAACTCGCCGGGGACGCCGTCTGGCACGCCGACCGCTGCTGCTGGGTCGGCCACCTGGCCGGCGCCGGCCGCCCGTACGGCGCGCTGGGGCCGGCGCTGTACGATGGCACGGCGGGCATCGCCTGGTTCCTGGCGCAGCTGTACGCCGTCACCGGCGAGGCGCGCCTGCGCACCACGGCCGCGGGCGCGCTCCGCCATGCCTGCGCGGCGGCCGAGTCCCATGCGGATATCGGACTGTACAGCGGCCTGGCCGGCGCGGCCTGGGTGAGCGCGCGCTGCGCGGCCTTGCTGGACCGGCCCGAATTCGCGGCACGCGCCGTGCTCCTGCGCGGCGCGCTGGCGGGGCGGGCGCGCCAGGCCGTCAATGCGGACGTGCTGGGCGGCGTGGCCGGCGTCGTCCTCGGCCTGCTCGGCGCGGACGCCGGCGATGCCGACGGGCTCGCGCAGGAATACGGCGCCGCGCTGCTGCGCCTGGCGCGGCGCGGCGCGGCGTACTGGACCTGGGCCACCGTCAACGCCCGCGGCATGCGGCCCCTGACCGGCTTCGCGCACGGCGCCTCCGGCATCGCGAGCGCGCTGGCCGCCTTGTACGCCGCGACGGGCGACCCTGCGTGGCGGACCGCGGCCCGTGCCGCGCTGGCGTACGAAGACGCCTGCTTCGACGCGCGCGCAGGCAACTGGCCGGACTTCCGCAGCGTGCGCCAGCGCCGCTTCGCGCCCACGGCGTCCTGCGCCTGGTGCCACGGCGCCGGCGGCGCCGCGCTGGCGCGCGCGCTGCTGGGGCCGGCCGCCGAGCCCGCCGACCGGGCGGCGCTGGCTGCCGCGCTGGCGACCACGCGCGCGGCCGTGCGCGCCGCGCTGGACGCAGACGGCGCGCTGTGCCTGTGCCATGGCCTGGCCGGGAATGCCGACTTGCTGCTGCTGGCCGGCGACCCTGCCGACCGCGCCCTGGCCGGACAGGCGGCGCGGCACGTGCTCGCGCGCCATGCCGGCACACCGGCCGATGAGCGCACGCCCGGCCTGTTGACGGGCAGCGCGGGCATCGGCCAATTCTTGCTGCGCCAGTGCGACGCCGGCGTGCCCAGCCCGCTGTGGCTGGGCCCGGCGCCGGCGCGCAACTGACACGGGTGCGGCCATGCATGCATCCGCACATCCACCCGCCTGGCGCCGCCTGATGCTCGCGGGGCTGGGCACGGCCGTGACGTGCGTGCTGTACGTCGTCACCGTCCTGCTCGTGCGCTTCGCCCCCGAGCGCAGCTACCGGCCGCGGCGCGCGCCCGGCATGGACGCGGCACAGGCGCCGCCGCCCGAGCTCCCTGCGCGCGGCGACTGCATCATCCGCTGCGCGATCGGCTGCTATCGCCATTCCTGGATCCGCAGCCACCTGCACCGCGAGAGCGCCAGCAAATGCCGTTTCATCCCGTCCTGCTCCGAATACGCGGAGATGGCGGTGCGCCGCTACGGCCTGTGGCGCGGCCTGATCCTGATCGGCGGACGGTTCCGCCGCTGCCGGCCCGATTACCGCGGCGATTACGTCGACTTCCCCTGATCCGCCCGAGTCAACCGTTCGTTTAATGGAGGTCCCGATGCCAGACAGCACATCAGCGCCAGAACCGCAATCCCTCCCGGCCGCGCCCTGGGAATGCGTACCGGACGTGCCCGCCGCCATGCGCGAGGTGGAGGGGTGCCTGCGCCGGCTGGCGGGCGACGGCGCCGGGGCGGAAACGCGGGAGGTCTGCCTGCGCCTGATCGAAGCGGGCGGCAAGCGCCTGCGGCCCGTCCTCGTGCTGCTGAGCGCGCAGGCGGCGGGCGGCGCCGCGCGCGACGCCGTGGTGCCGGCGGCCGGGGTCGAGCTGCTGCACGCCGCGTCGCTGCTGCACGACGACGTGATCGACGAATCGGTGCTGCGGCGCGGCCAGCCCACCGGCAATGCGCTGTGGGGCAACCAGGTCGCGGCGCTGGCCGGCACCTTCCTGACCGCGTGCGCCCTGCGCGCGCTGGCCGGGCTGGGGCACGAAGCCGCGCGCCTCGTCGACGTGGCCCTGCACGAGTTATGGGAAGGCCAGATGGCCGAACTGGAAGGCGTGTTCCACCTCGACCGCGACGAAGCGACCTATATCGCGTCCATCGCCCGCAAGACGGGGGCATTGTGGCGCCTGTCCTGCGAGCTGGGCGCCCACGCCGCCCAGGCGGATGCGCGCCGGTGCGCGGCCCTCGCCACGTATGCGCAGGAAACCGGCATCGCGTTCCAGATCGTCGACGACGTGCTCGACATCGTGGCGGACGAAGCGGCGATCGGCAAGCCGCGCGGTGCCGACATCCGCGCGGGCGTCGTCACGCTGCCGGTCATCCATGCGCTGGCGCACCACCCGCGGCGGGCACACCTGCGCGCGCTGCTGGGCCGCGAGCCGCTGGCCGACGCGGCCTGCGACGAGGCGCTGGCGCTCGTCCGCGCCGGCCCCGCCGTTGCGTATGCGCTGGGACAGGCGCACGCGCGCATCGCCCGCGCGGTGGCGGCGCTGGACATGCTGCCGCCCGGCGCCGCCGTCGACGCGCTCGCCGCCACCGCACGCGCGGTCCTCGCGCGTCCCGAACTGCACACCTGGAGCCGATACGATGAATACGAGACAGCGGTTTGACGTGGTCGTGGTGGGCGCCGGACCGTCCGGCGCGTCGGCCGCCTATCATCTGGCCGTGCAGGGCTGGCGCGTGGCGCTGTTCGAGAAGCGCCGCATGCCGCGCGAAAAGGCTTGCGGCGACGGGCTGGGCATGGGCTCGATCGCCGTGCTGGACGCGATGGGCGTGCTGACCCGGTTGTCCGGCTGCCGCGCGGTGGGCGGCGTCGAGATCCGGCTGCACGGCGACCGGCAAGAAACGTCCGCCGCCCGTTTCGCCGGCCAGGCGCACGGGCTGGTCGTGCCGCGCACCGAGCTGGACACGCTCGTCATGCGGCGCGCGCAGGACGTGGGCGCGCACCTGTTCGAAGGCTGCCGCGTGACCGGCTTCGGCCGCGCCGCGGACCGCATCGACAGCGTGCACTATGTGGCCGACGTTGCCGGCGCGGCGGACGAGGTCCTGGGTGTGGACACGCGCTACGTGGTGCTGGCCGACGGCGGCACCGACAAGCTGCGCCTGCTGGCCGGCTTCGCGCCCCATGCGCCCGAGACGACGGGGCAGGCGCTGCGCGGCTATTACGAGAACGTGCCCGCGTTGCCCGACGCCTTCCAGCTCCACCTGCCGCTGATGGACGCCGACGGCGCGCGCACGCTGCCCGGCTACGGCTGGGTGTTTCCGCTGGCGGGCGGGCGCGCCAACATCGGCGTCGGCTACTTTCCCGTCCAGAGCGCGGACCGCGAGATCAACCTGCGCCGCCTGCAGGCCGGCTTCCTCGAGCGCCTCGCCAGGGCCGAACCGCGCATGGCGGCGATCCGCCAGGTCGGGCGCCTGATCGGCGGGCCGCTGCACTCCGGCATGGACCCGCAGCGCTGCGCGGCCGGCAACGCGCTGGTGACGGGCGACGCGGCGGGACTGGTCGACCCGTTCACGGGAGAAGGCATCCACACGGCGCTGGCCTCGGGGCGCTGCGCCGCGCAGGTGCTGGTCCGCGCCCTGTGCGCGGACGATCCGGCCTTGCTCGCGGAGTACGGCCGCATGCTGGAGGCGCGCTACGGCGACCGCTTCCAGCTCGGCCGCCGCTTCGTGCGTTCGTATGCCTTCATGTGGCGCCTGCTGCAAACGACGACGGACCAGCACAGCGCGCTGGCGGACACGATGCGCCACGGCCTGTTCAGCTATGGCGATCCGGACGCCGCCCCTGACGCCCCCGCGCGCGGCCCCCATGCCGCGTACCTGGCCGCGGTGCGCGGCGGCATGCACACGGTGGCCGGCCGCGACTTTCCCTTGCTGACGCGGATCGCGTTCCAGTTCGAAAACCATGCGCTGGGCACGCTGCGCCAGAGCCTGGCCTACTGGTCGTACCGGATCGGCGGGCGCGAACCGGACGAGCAGGCCGTGGCCGTGTCCGCCTGTCTGGAACTGGCCGCGCTGGCCCACGCCATGCAGGACCAGGCCGCCACCGGACGCGTGCCGGGCGGCCGCCACGGTTCGACCGGCCGCTGGGCGACCGCATTCGCCGTCATGTGCGGCAACTACCTGCTGACGCGGGCGTTCCGCACGATGCGCGTCCAGGGCGACGATCTGCTGCAATACGTCGTGCTGGCGATCGCGAAGCTGTGCGACACCCGGCTGGGCGCCGCCGTGCGCGACCAGGCGGACGAACGGCAACTTGCCGCATATTCCTGCGGACTGGCCTGCCGCGTCGCCGCGCGCATGGCGGGCTGTCCGGACGACGTGCAGGCGCAGCTGGACCGTTTCGGTGCGGCGGTCGGCGCGGCGCAGGCGGATGCGGGCACGGGCAGGGCGACCGATCCGGCGCGCCTGGCCGAGGCCATGGACGCACTGCGGACGATTCCCCATTCGCGTGCCCGTGCACGTCTGGGGCGGCTGGCCGCGGCGGCTTGCTGAGGCGCGCGTATCGCGCAAACCTGGCGGTGGCTCGGCGCCGCGTCATCGGCAACGTCGTCGGCACCCGGCTGCGGCCGCTGTTCGGGCTAGCCGTCGAACGCGTGAAAGCGGGCGGCTGCTGACCTCGCGCGGACCGGCCGAACCCGGCCGGTTTGCCAATTCGCCTGTGAATACGGGCCGTATGCAAACGAGGGCGGCCCTGCAGGCTTCGTCCAACAGGCCTACAATCGATCCTTTGCCGTCAGGATCGAGCATGCAAGCAACAGTCAATACAACAATTCTCGAACAGGACGGATTGCCGCCTGGCCCGCGCATCTGGGCCATCTTCGCCCTTGCGCTCGGCGTGGGCATGTCGGCGCTCGATACCGCCATCGCCAACACCGCGCTGCCCGCAATGGCGGAGCAATTGCACGCCACGCCGGCCGATTCCGTGTGGATCGTGAATGCCTACCAACTGGCGATGGTCGCGACCTTGCTGCCGATCGCGGCGCTGGGTGAAACCATCGGCTACCGCCGCGTCTACGTCGCCGGGATGGCCTTGTTCACGCTCGCCTCGCTCGCGTGCGCGCTCGCGTGGTCGCTGCCCGTGCTGATCGTCGCGCGCCTGTTCCAGGGGCTCGGCGCTGCCGCCATCATGGGCGTCAACACGGCGCTGCTGCGCGCCACGTATCCGGCCCGGCTGCACGGACGCGGATTCGGCAACAACGCGCTCGTCGTCGCGATCGGCTTCGCGCTCGGGCCGAGCCTGGCGTCCATCATTCTCGCTGCGTCGTCGTGGCAATGGCTGTTTGGCATTAACGTGTTGCCCGGCATCGTCGCGTTTTTCATGGCGCGCAAAGTACTCCCGGACACGCGCCGTGCCACCCACCGCGTCGACCGTGTCGCGGGCATCTACAACGTCGTCGCGTTCTCGATGGCCGTGCTGGCGCTGGGCGATGCCGCGCACCGCGTGGACATGAAGACGCTGTTGCCCGAGGCGCTGGTCGCGCTCGTGTTCTTCGGCCTGCTGCTGCGGCGCGAGCGCGGACATCCGGCACCGCTGTTGCCGGTCGACCTGTTCCGCCGGCCATTGTTCGCGCTGTCGACCGTGACCGCCATCTGCACCTTCGCCGCGCAGGCGCTCGCCTTCGTCGCGCTGCCGTTCTTCTTCGAGACGACGCTGGGCCGCTCGCCCGTCGAGACGGGCTTCCTGATGACGCCGTGGCCCGTGCTCGTCGGGGTGATGGCGCCGGTGGCCGGACGGCTCTCCGACCGCTATTCGCCGGGCTTACTGGGCGGCATCGGCCTGATGATCCTCGCGGCCGGCCTGGTCACGATGATGCGTTTGCCGGCGGCGCCATCCGCCCTCGACATCGGCTGGCGCATGGCGGTGTGCGGCATCGGGTTCGGCTTCTTCCAGGCGCCGAACGTGAAGGCGATCATGGGCAGCGCGCCGGCGTCGCGCAGCGGCAGCGCGAGCGGGATGGTCGCGACCGCGCGCCTGACGGGGCAGGCAACGGGCGCCGCGCTCGTCGCGTTCTGCCTTACCATCTCCCACGTGCGCGGACCGTGGTTCGCGCTCGGGATCGCCGCCGCATTTTCGTTCGCGGCCAGCGTGGCAAGCTTCTCGCGCCTCGTCGTCGCGGCGCCGGCCGTGTGAGCCGCACCATTCAAGAAAGAAAACAATGACACGACGTTTCAAGATCGCCGCGATTGCCGGCGACGGCATCGGCAAGGAAGTCCTGCCGGAAGGTTTGAAGGTCTTGGCCGCCGCGGCCGAACGCTTCAACCTGCACCTGGAGTTCACGCATTTTCCGTGGGCCAGTTGCGACTGGTACATCCAGCACGGCGAGATGATGCCGCCCGACTGGAAGGAACAATTGTCCGGGATGGATGCCATCTATTTCGGCGCCGTCGGCTGGCCGGCACTCGTGCCGGACCACATCTCGCTGTGGGGCTCGCTGCTCAAGTTCCGGCGCGAATTCGACCAGTACATCAACCTGCGTCCGGTACGCCTGTTCGAAGGCGTGCCGTGTCCGCTGGCGGGCCGCAAGCCGGGCGACATCGACTTTTTCGTCGTGCGCGAAAACACGGAAGGCGAGTACACGAACCTCGGCGGCGTGATGTTCCCGGGCACGGCGCGCGAACTGGTGATCCAGGAATCCGTGTTCACGCGCCACGGCACCGACCGCGTGCTGCGCTACGCCTTCGAACTGGCCAACGCGCGCCGGCGCCGTCACCTCACCGTCGCGACGAAATCGAACGGCATCGCCATCAGCATGCCGTGGTGGGACGGCCGCGCGGACGCCGTCCACGCCGACTACCCGCAGGTGACGGTCGACAAGCAGCACATCGACATCCTGACCGCCCGCTTCGTGCTGCAGCCCGACCGCTTCGACGTCGTCGTGGCGTCGAACCTGTTCGGCGACATCCTGTCCGACCTCGGCCCGGCCTGCACGGGCACGATCGGCCTGGCGCCGTCCGGCAACCTGAACCCGGACCGCGCGTTCCCGTCGCTGTTCGAACCCGTGCATGGCTCCGCGCCGGACATCGCCGGCCAAGGCATCGCCAATCCCATCGCCATGATCTGGTCGGGCGCGATGATGCTCGCATTCCTCGCCGCCGGCACCGACCCCGACCCGCGTTGCGGCGAGGCGCATGACGCCATCGTGGCGGCGATCGAAGACGTCCTGAAGAGCGGCCCGCGCACGGGCGACCTGGGCGGCACGGCGACGACGGTCGAGGTCGGCGACGCCATCGCGGCGCGCGTACGCGGCTAAAGGCGCTTTGAAACGGGAGCGGCCGCCTTGATATCAGGAACATGGCGCGCCGTTCCCTTTTTTCCCGACATCCCCGAGCCGCCCGCGGCGGACAGCCCGTGCCCGCTGTGCGGCCGGCCGCTCGGCACGGTCAACATCGACCGGCATCACCTGATCCCGAAATCGCTGAAGGGGAGGGAGCAATACCCGATCCACAAGATCTGCCATCGCAAGATCCACGCGACCTTTTCCGAACGCGAATTGCTGCGCGCCTACTACACGTGGGAGGCGCTGCGGGGCGATGACGCCATTCGCGCGTTCATCGACTGGGTGGCGAAGAAGCCGCCGGGGTTTTATGCGCGGACGTTTACTTCGAATAAGAAGAAGGGTCGGTGATGTCGGTGCGTTCGTCGCTTACGCAACTGGCGCGAGAAATCTCTCACCCATTTGCGAATTCACGCCCAACGAACGGCAATTGCCGGTACGAGGCTGATGAATTATGTCATGCGACCCTGTTCGCCGCTAGATCCCATCCGCCGACCGTACTTCCGCCAAGTCCACCGGAAATTTTTTGTTGAGTATACTTCCATTTTACTTTTGAAAACTTCAGGCTCACGTTTTCGCCCAAAAAAGAACCTGATTCTATTCCTGGATGAATTTCGCCAATTAGTACGTTTTCCAACTCAATTTCGAAATACCTGATAGGTACGCCTTGACCGTCAGCGCGCATGAATTCGAATTTGGCTTTGGTAATTGTTTTTCCCATTGCGCAGAATTGCATCAAGATCGGGGAGGCTAAGTCAGTTATTTTGTTGAAGCTGATTTCTTTTAGCTCTACACGCTCCGCGGTATGGCCGCCGCCCGTCGAGGCAGTCGCGCTGCGTGGTTGAACGAGTCCCCAATTTACTGATGTACACTCGATCCAGTCTTTGTGCCTATCATCCTGTGACTCACCCTTGATGCCATCGATTTGTAGATAAACATCAATTGCCATGTCAATCTCCTAAATAATGTTTTCGAGTCGAGTATGTTGGGGTAAGTCTGTTCGGCTCGCTTAAAGATGAATCAACAAGAACCCACGTTGTAGTGAACGTGCTTCTAAATTTTGGCTCCACAGCTCAGGGAATAATGAATTTTTATTGTTGTTGAGTATCCTCAAGAATCATAGCCAAGCTTTATATTTTAATTGTTGCTTTACGTGTTTGATGCTGAAGGAGAAATCGAATGCAAGCCAGGTTACAGGAGATTCGTTCGCATGACCGTGTCGGGAGGACGACAGGCGAATTGAGCGGGGCTCGGTGGGTAGATCGGTTTCGCGGAAGTTCCTCCCTAAAAGATCTGCGCGGGGCATTTCGAGACAGAGCCGAAGCCTTTGTCGAAGCATTGCGTGCAGCGGGCGCTGTCGTTACCATTTCGGCGACTTTTCGCCCTCCGCAGCGCGCGTATTTGATGCATTGGTCCTGGCTAATAGTCAAACGAAACCTCGACCCTGTCACAGTGCCCGAAATGAATGGCGTCGAGATCAACTGGGCACACGAAGATGCAGAAGGAAACTACTCACGCCAGTTGTCTGTGATCGCAGCCCGGGCGATGGTCGAAGGGTTCAATATCCAAGGTCTCGGTGTCGCTCCTGCATTGCGATCTCGTCACACGCTCGGTTTCGGAATTGACATGAATATACGCTGGAACGGGGTGCTTGCGATTCCTGATGCTTATGGCAATATCGTACAAATCACAGGGACACCGCGGACCGGGATGAATGTGCAGTTGCGTCGCGTGGGGGAAAGTTTCGGCGTCATTAAATATAATCGCGCGGGGCGCGATGATCCGCATTGGTCAGATAACGGAACATAAATGATGAAAAAAATGATGCTTTGCCTGTCTCTGTGGATGCCACTGGCTCCGTCTTTGGCAGATGAATCGCTTCCTTACGATGTACAGAGTTTCATCGACAAACGCGAGGGCTGCGATCACATGCGCGGCGAAATACCTGAACCCGGTGAAAAACAACGCATGCGGGAGGTGAGCCGCGAAATCCAAACATTGTGCAAAGGAACGGATAAAGAACTGGCGCAACTGAAGAAGAAGTATGCAGCGAACCGGTCAGTAATGCAGCGTCTTGAGGAATTTGAGCCAGGTATTGAGGGGGCTGAGGTGACCAGACGACATAGCCGGGCAGGGCACTAGTCGGACAAACACGGCGAACGGGTACGAGGCAGCGCCTCTGTTGTTAGGATGGAATTCTTATGTCACACGATTGAATCGAACATCGCCCTCGCGATGCTTCGTGTAAAATCAACGCTTACTTTTTTTGCAATTCTGGTTCCATTTTTCAATGCCGCCCGCCACCGCTTTGCAATGAACCAAGACGACACCAGTGCCTGCTCGGTTCTCCTGATCGACGACGAACCCTTCGCCGAGGACATCATTTCCCACGGCATGAAAGGCTGCGCCTCGTACGTGCTGCGGTATGCCCACCACCCCGGCATGGCGGTCGAGCTGGCCAAGGAACTGCGGGCGACGGTCGTGCTCGTCGACTTGCGCATGCCGGAAATCGACGGATTCGAGGTCACGCGCCGCCTGCGTGCCGACAAGGACACGGAGCACATTCCCGTCATCTTGCTGTCGTCCGAGGAAGATCCTGAGATCAAGGCGAAGGCCTTCGCCGTCGGTGCCAACGACTACCTCGTCAAGTGGCCCGATCCGCGCGAACTCGTCGCGCGCGTGCGCTATCACAGCGACGCCTGCATCGCGCGGCGCCAGCGCGATGCGGCGTTCGTGTCGCTGCGGCACAGCCAGGAGCAATTGGCCGCGAGCCAGTCGGCGCTGCACCAGGCGCAGAAGATGGAGGCGATCGGCCAGCTGACGGGCGGCGTCGCGCACGATTTCAACAACGTCCTGCAGATCGTCGGCGGCAACCTGCAACTGCTCAAGCTGGTGGGCAACCTGAACGATGCCGGCAAGGCGCGCGTGGACATGGCGCTGGCCGGCGTCGAGCGCGGCGCCAAGCTGTCGTCGCATCTGCTCGCGTTCGCGCGCCGCCAGCCGCTGCAGGCGGTCGTCATCAATCCGGGCCACCTGCTGCGCGAGATGGACGACATGATGCGCCGCGTGCTCGGCCCGCGCGCGCGCGTCGTGACCGAGATCGCGGCCGGCCTGGGCAACACGCTCGTCGATCCCAGCCAGCTCAACAATGTGCTGCTGAACCTCGCGATCAATGCGCGCGACGCGATGGCGGGCGGGGGCACGCTGACGATCCGCGCGGCCAACGTCGGCCCGGACGGCGCCTTGCCGCCGGAGGTGCCTTACGGCCATTACGTGCTGATCGAAGTGGCCGACACGGGCAAGGGCATGCCGCCCGACGTGCTTGAGCGCGCGTTCGAGCCGTTCTTCACGACCAAGCCCACGGGGCAGGGGACGGGGCTGGGGCTGTCGATGGCGTATGGCTTCGTCAAGCAGTCCGGCGGCGAGATCGTCCTGCGCAGCGAGCCGGGCAAGGGCACCAGCGTGCGCATCTACCTGCCGCGCAGCGCAGCCGAGCCCGCGCGCGCGGAACGGACGGCGGCGGGGCCGCTGCTGGGCGGCATCGAGACGATCCTCGTCGTCGAGGACGAGGAAGACGTGCGCAGCACGACCTGCGGCATCCTGTCCGCGCTCGGCTACAAGGTGCTGGAGGCGCCGGATGGCGCGAAGGCCGTCGAGATCGTCGAGGGCGGCCAGCACGTCGACCTCGTGTTCACGGACGTGATCATGCCGGGGCCGGTGAGCAGCCTGCAGCTGGGCGAAGCGGTGCGGGCGCGGCTGCCGCGGGCGCAGATCCTGTACACGTCCGGCTATGCGGAGGGCGTGCTCGCGCACGAAGGCAAGCTGGAGGCGTCGGTGAACCTGCTGCAGAAGCCGTACCACCCCGATGCGCTCAGTGCGCGCATCCGCCATTTGCTGCGGCGGCGCAGCGAGGCGACTGTCTAGGTCCCATCTTGGCCAGTGCCCATGTAAAAGATTGCGTATTTCCGGGTATTGTTTTTTGCATTTTTGCAATAATTCGTGAGCCTTTGATAAGCAATCGCATTCTAAAATAGGAATTCAAATTTTCGGCATCGCCTGCGCTGCCGATGAGCCTATTGCCTTGTTACAGAGGATCAGAATGCACCTGTATTCCAAAATACTGTCCTTTTTGCTCGTCCTGTTGCTCGCAGGATGCGCCACCGGCAAGGTGGACACGTTGGCGCCTGTCGATAAAAAAGAAGAAATCGTGCTCAGCGAAAAAGTGTCTATGTTGCACTTCGGGGTGTTTGGTTCGCACCGCTGGGAACACATAGTCTTGCCAGGAACGTACGTCGCCGAAAGAAAAAACACGGAAGGCGTCTTCTTTTTTGGCTCGGGGCGGCCTATCGTGCGCATTACTGAAGTTTTTAACAACAATAAGCCCCATGCGTTAAAAGGGGGAATCTTCGTTCCCAACGACGTGTCCCAACAGCCTGAGCTCTTTTATATCTTCGAAGGAATGACCTTCTATCAGGTGGACGATGTCGACGCATACATAGCGCAACGAACAAAGGCGGAACTCGTACCGACGAATGCTAAAGATGGCATGAACGTCGCGCTTTTACCCTCCACTCAGTCGGCAGTTAATCTCGTGAACGCGAAACCGTTGCAGGCCGGTTTGGGCGCCGGGCTGGGCGCCGGAATCGTTGCCGGCATTATCATGCTGGATGAAGGGAACATCGAGTTTGTTCCAAGAACGAAAGACCCAATCGTCGATGCCAAAATCCGTGCGGCGCGCCACACGGTGGTAGCCGGGCCCACTACCGCATCGGCCGGCGCAAACTGATTCAAGGCGCCAGGTAATCAGGCAAGATTTATCGCCAATCCGCTTCCGCATTACTTGTTCGGCTTGACGTACCGCTGCGACCCCGGCGGCGGTTCGTTCAGCACGGCCCAGAAGATGCCCAGGTCTGCGATCGCGCGCACGAACTCGGTGAAATCGACGGGTTTCACCACGTAGGCGTTCACGCCCAGTTCATAGCTGCGCACGAGGTCCTGTTCTTCCCGCGACGACGTCAGCATCACGACAGGAAGGGGCCTGAGGCCCGCGGTCGTGCGGATCTCGCGCAGGACTTCGAGCCCGTCCACTTTCGGCAGTTTCAGGTCGAGCAGCACGACGGCCGGATTGCCGGCCGGGCGCGACGCGTACTCGCCGCGGCGGTGCAGGTAGTCCAGCGCCTCGGCGCCGTCGCGCACGATGATGACCTGGTTGGCAAGCTGGCTCTTGGACAGCGCGATCAGCGTGAGTTCGAGATCGTTCGGGTTGTCTTCGACCAGCAGGATGGGCTTGAGCATGGGTGTATTCGTAAAACGTTCAAGGATTGGTCTGTTTCGGGAGCGCGAACGAGAAGGTCGCGCCCTCGCCGTGCACGGACCGGGCCCAGACCCGGCCGTTGTGGCGTTCGACGATGCGGCGCACGTTCGCCAGGCCGATGCCCGTGCCCGGGAAATCTTCCATCCGGTGCAGGCGCTGGAAGACGCCGAACAGCTTGTGCACGTAATCCATGTTGAAGCCGGCGCCGTTGTCGGCCACGTGGAACACCGTCTCGTGCGGATGGTCCTCGGCGGCCATGCGGATCACGGCCGGATCGCGCTGGCCCGTGAATTTGACGGCGTTCGCCAGCAGGTTGAACAAGGCCAGGTGCAGGAAGGTCGGGTCGGCCCAGATCGTGGGCAGCGGGCCGATGTCCCACTCGATGTTGCGGCCGCGCGTTTCCAGCGCCAGCTTGTCGAGGCAGGCCGCCACCAGCTCGTTCATGTCCACCGTGGTCGGGTGCAGCGAGGCGCGGCCCATCTGCGAGAATGACAGCAGGTCGTCGACGAGCTTGCCGGCGAGGCGCGCCGCGTCCTTGATGTTCTTGAGGAAGCGCCGGCGCTGCTGGCCGTCTTCGCTGCCGGCCGATTCGAGCAGCAGGTCGGCGAACCCCACGATGTGGCGCAGCGGCGCACGCAGGTCGTGCGACACGGAGTACGAAAACGCTTCCAGTTCCTTGTTGGCGCGGCCCAGTTCCTCGGCCAGTTCAGCCATCTGCTCGGCGCGTTCGAGCGCGATGCCGAGCAGGGCGGTGCGGAATTCCAGCGTCAGCTCGATCTCGCCGCCGTGCCACGGCTGGCTGGTGCCGTGGATCGTCTCGCGCCATGCGGCAAAGCTCGTGCGCGGCGACAGTTGCGTGGGCGCGCCGGACGTTGGCTCCTTGGCGTGCGGATTGCCCGCCCATTCGATCGTGTGCACGTACTCGGGACGGAACCACAGCAGGTAGTGCTTGTGGATGCGCGAGATGGGCATCGCGAGCAGGCCGCTGGCGTTGCGGGTCATCCGTGCCGCCGGCGCATACAGCGCGGACAGCTTGTCCGTGTGGAACACGTCGCCGTGGTCGTGCAAGGCGAGCCAGTCGGCGAGTGCCCGGATGTCGTCGTGTTCCGGCGTGTCGCCGAAGGTCAGGATGCGCTCGTCGACCATGATCGCCACGCCCGACGCGCGCGCGAAGCGCAGCAGGTCCGGGAAGACGTTGGCGAGGTTTTCGATGAAGTCGCTGCCCTGCGTGAGGCCGGCCAGCATCGACACCATCGTGCGCCGGACTTCGAGGCGGAACTGCAGTTCGGCCGCGTCCTCGCGCGATTCGATGCACAGCGCGAGGATCTGCCCCAGTTGCTCGCAGGCCGTGCGCTTGTCGAACGCCACCGCGGCCGGGCCTTCGTTGTGGCACGAGATCAGGCCCCACAGCTTGCCCTTGACCATCAGCGACACCGACATCGAGGCCAGCGTGTTCATGTTGCGCATGTACTGCAGGTGCACCGGCGAGACGCTGCGCAACGCGGCGAACGACAGGTCGTTGGCCTTGCCCGTGACCGGGTTCAGCGGGGGCACGAGGGCGGCCGGCGAATAGGTGGCGTCCTGGATCAGGCGGATGCGCGACAGCTTGTACAGTTCGCGCGCCTGGGCCGGGATGTCCGACGCCGGGAAATGCTGCCCCATGTACGAGTGGTAGCCGGGGTCGCGCGCTTCCGCCATCACGTGGCCGTGGCCGTCGGCGTCGAACCGGTAGACGAGCACGCGCCCGAAACCCGTCACCGAGCGCACGTGCCGGCAGGCCAGCCGCGCCAGCGATTCGATGCTGCTCGTGTCGTTCACCTTCAGCAGGAAATCGCCGATCAGCGGATACAGGTTGCGGAAATCGGCCGGTTCGGCGCGGTCGACCGCTTCGAATTCGGCGATGGTGACGCCGTCCCATTCGTGGGCGAGCACGTCGAAGTGGCGCCCGTTGTCCGTCGTGACGGTGCCCACGTAGAGTGGACGCGGGCCCAGGCCGGCGGCCAGCTCGGGCACGAGCCGTTGCGCGGCCGCCGGGCCGATCACATCCGCCAGCGGACGGCCGGGCGCGGCGTCGGCCGCGACCCCGGACCAGTCGCCCAGGTTCGCGCTGGCCTGCAGCACGGCCAGGTCGGCGGCCAGCGTCAGCAGGAAACCATGCGGCTGGATGCTGCCGGGGGTGCGGATCGGTTCCTTGTCGCAGGTCGACAGGTCGAGGACGGGAGCGGCGGCGGCCTGGATCATGGGTGGCAAGGGTGCGGAACGTCGGGTTGCAAGTGCGGCATTTTACAATGAAACGCCAAACGTCAATTATTCCCGGCGCATGCTCATGCGGGGTGGTTGCGGTGATATTGCAACGATACTTCATCGGTTTGTGCGCGAATCCGTCAAATTGTACTCGGGAATGGCGGGATCGCCGCCCTCGAAATGGGCAATTTGACGTCGCCCCGTCCGCCATTACCTGGGAGGTAATCGCCGCGCCGCACGGCCGCGGGCACACTGGCTCCATCGTCAACCCACCGAAGGAGACCATCATGAACCAAGCCACCCTGCACGCCGCCCGGATCGCCGACGCCTACCTCGCCGCCTGGAACGAACGCGCACCGGCCGCGCGCCGGACGAAAGTCGCGCAGGTGTTCGCGCCGGATGCCAGCTACCTCGACCCGATGATGCGCGGCAGCGGCGTGGACGGCATCGATGCCATGATCGGCGCCGCCCAGCAGCAATTTCCCGGTTGCCGCTTCGCGCTGCACGGCACGCCGTCCGGCCACCACGACGTCGTGCGCTTTTCCTGGTCGCTGGCGGCCGACGCGCCGGATGCCGCGCCGCTCGCCATCGGCACCGACTTCGCCACGGTCGACGCCGAGGGTCGCCTCGTGCGCGTCACCGGTTTCCTGGACGCCGCCTGAGGAGACGATCATGACCATGCACAACGCACGCCACACCCGGGCCTATACGGGCGCGCCGAACACGATCATCGCCGGCGACGTCAACCTGTACTACCGCGACTGGGGCCGCGGCCGCCCCGTGCTGTTCGTGTCCGGCTGGTCGATGTGTTCCGATTCCTGGGGCTACCAGATGATGGCGCTGTGCCGCCGCGGCCTGCGCTGCATCGCCTTCGACCGGCGCGGCCACGGCCGCTCGTCCGACCCGGGCGGCGGCTACGACCTCGACACGCTGGCCGACGACATCGCGGCCGTCATCGAAGCCCTCGACCTGCGCGACGTCGTGCTGGTCGGTCACTCGATGGGCTGCAATGAGATCGTGCGCTACCTCACGCGCCACGGCAGCGCGTGCGTGCGGCAGGTCGCGCTGCTCGGGCCGATGACGCCGGGTATCACCTTGAGCCCGTCGAATCCGCACGGGGTCGATCCGGCGCTGCTGGAACAGTTCCGCAGCAGCGAGCTGCTGCACGATTTCCCGCGCTGGATCGAGGAGAACCTGGAGCCTTTCGTCCCCGGCGCCGGCCCGCGCATGCGCGACTGGCTCGCGCAGATGGCCCTGCAATGCTCGCTGCAGGCCCTGCACGACTGTAACGTCGCCGTGCAGGCGTCCGACATGGGGGCGGAGCTGGAAGCCGTCGACGTGCCGGTGCTGCTGATCGCCGGCGCCCGCGACGTCTCCGCGCCGCTCGACCTGACGGCGCGCCGGACGGCGGCCCTGGTGCCGGACTGCCGCCTCGTCATCCACGAGGATGCGGCGCACGGCATGTTCCTCACGCACGTGGAGCAGGTCAATGGCGAACTCCTTGAGTTCATCCGCGCCGAAGGCTAAATTGATGGCTTCATATCAAGGAGGAGGCGCGATGCTGGACGGACACGTGGAGGCGGCGCAGGCGCGCGGCGACGGCTACTTCAGCGACTTCGGCTCGGCGCTGCGCTACTGGCGCACGCGGCGCGGCTACAGCCAGCTGCGCCTGGCGGTGGACGGCGGCGTGTCGCAGCGCCACCTGAGCTTCCTGGAAAGCGGACGCGCCCAGCCGAGCCGCGACCTCGTCCTCAAGCTCGGGATCGTCCTCGACGTGCCGCTGCGCCAGCGCAACGCGATGCTGCTGGCGGCCGGCTTCGCGCCCGCCTACCAGGAGCGCAACCTGTCCGACCCGGAACTGTCGTCCGTGATGCAGGCGCTCGACTTCATGCTGCGCCAGCAGGCGCCGTTTCCCGCCCTCGTCGTGGACCGGCTGTGGAATCTCGTGATGTTCAACGAGCCCGCCGCCGGCTTCATGAAGTGGCTGCTCGGCCTGCCGCTCGATGCGGCCATCCCGCGCGACGGTTCCATCAACGTGCTGCGCCTGATGCTCGACCCGGACGGGCTGCGGCCGCGCTTCGTCAACTGGCAGGCCGTGTGCGCCGACAGCCTGCTGTGGATCCAGCGCGAAGCCATGGCCGACGGCCCGGGCAGCGAGGCGACGGCGCTGCTGGCCGAATTGTCTGCATTCCCGGGCATGCAGGCGGCGGGCCAGGTCGCGGACGGCCATCTGCCGAACCTCGACCGGCGCGCGCTGCCGTTCCTGCCGCTGACGATCGTGCACGAGGGCGTGGAGCTGAACCTGTTCACGACGATCACGACGCTGGGCACCCCGCACGACGTCACCGTGCACGAACTGCGCCTGGAGTCGTTCTTTCCCGCCGACAAAGCGACGGCGGACTGGTTCCGCCAACGTTTCGGGGCGGCAACGTGATCAAGTTCGCGATCCAGCCAATCAAATCCGGTGATTTTTCGTGAACATGCATCGAAAATGCACTTTTTTGACGATCCGTAAGTACGAAATTGACAACGTAAATTCGTGTCCTCGAGTCGCGCGCGAGCATTTTTGCTGAGGTGTATGATGGGCTGGTTTCCATACTCTTTTCAGCCCAAGACAACCGCAGTAAATGAACGACCTGACTCTCACGCAACCCTGGCCCGACGAGCGGCGCTACCAGTACCTGATCTCCGGGATCAGCGATTACGCCATCTACATGCTCGACCCGAACGGCTACGTCAGCAGCTGGAATGCCGGCGCCAACCGTTTCAAGGGGTATGTCGCACAGGAGATCCTGGGCGAGCATTTCTCGCGCTTCTACACACCCGAGGACCGCGAAGCGGGCAAGCCCGCGCGGGCGCTCTCGATCGCGCTGGCGGAAGGCAAGTACGAGGCCGAAGGCTGGCGCGTGCGCAAGGACGGTTCGCGCTTCTGGGCCCACGTCGTGATCGACCCGATCTACAACGAAGAAGGCGTGCTGCTGGGCTTCGCGAAGGTCACGCGCGACGTCACCGAGCGCAAGCGCGCCGAGGATGCGCTGCGCGAAAGCGAGCAGCGCTTCCGCCTGCTCGTGAACGGCGTGACGGATTACGCGCTGTACATGCTGTCGCCGGAAGGAACCGTCACCAACTGGAACCCGGGCGCCGAGCGCATCAAGGGCTACACCCAGGCCGAGATCACGGGCAGCCATTTTTCGCGCTTCTACACGCCGGAAGACCAGGCCGCGGGCGTGCCCAGGCGTGCGCTGGAGACGGCCGCCACGGCGGGCCGCTTCGAGTCCGAGGGCTGGCGCGTGCGCAAGGACGGCTCGCGTTTCTGGGCCCATGCCGTGCTCGACGCCATCCACGGCGACGATGGCGAACTGCTCGGCTTCGCCAAGATCACGCGCGACCTGACCGAAAAGAAAAAGGCCGACGAGGCGCTGGAAAAGGCGAATATCGCCCTGTACCAGGCGCAGAAGATGGAATCGATCGGCCAGCTCACGGGCGGCGTCGCGCACGATTTCAACAACCTCCTGTCCGTGCTGTCCAGCGGCCTGGAAGTGCTGGGCCTGCAGCGCGGCGACAGCGATGTGCGCACGCTGGAATCGATGCGCCGCGCGATCGACCGCGGCGCGCGCCTGACCCAGCAACTGCTTGCGTTCGCGCGCCAGCAGCCGCTGCAGGCTGAGACGCGTAACCTCAACGGCATCATCCGCGGCTTCGAGACAGTGCTGCGCCGCGCCGGCAATCCGAGCATCGAGTTCGTGATCGACCTCGACCGCAAGGCGCACAGCGCGATGATCGACAGCGCGCGCTTCGAATCGGCGCTGCTGAACCTCGTCGTCAACGCGCGCGACGCCATGCCCGACGGCGGCAACCTGACGATCGCCACGAGCAACGTCGTGGCCGACGGCAACCAGCCGCCCGGCCTGGCGCCGGGCGAATACGTGCGCGTGACCGTGAGCGACACCGGCACCGGCATGCCGCACGACGTGGTGGCGCGCGCCTTCGAGCCGTTCTTCACGACCAAGGAAGTCGGCAAGGGCACGGGGCTGGGGCTGTCCCAGGTCTATGGCTTCATCAAGCAGTCGGGCGGCGAGGTCGCCATCGACAGCACGCCGGGCGAGGGCACGACCGTGTCCATCTACCTGCCGGCCGCCGTCAATTCCGTCGAGGAGGCGCGCGCCGACCATACCGAGCGCGTGCTGATCGTCGAGGACGAACCCGACCTGATGGACGTGGCCGCGTCGCTGTTCACCAGCATGGGCTACGACGTCGTCACGGCGGCCAGCGGGCAGGAAGCGATCGACCTGATGGAGCAGCGCGACATCGACATCCTGTTCACCGACGTCGTGATGCCGAACGGAATGAACGGCATCGAGCTGGCCACGTTCACGCGCGAGCACTATCCGGGCACCAAGATCATGCTCGCATCCGGCTATCCGCTGCCGGCCCTCAAGCAGCGGCACGGCGTCGACCTCAACGAATTCGCGTTCGTCAACAAGCCGTATCGGCTGTCGGACCTGGCGCGCACGTTGCGGTCGACGATGTGATCGGGGTGCGTCAGTCGAGCCCGAAGATGATGTCGCTGATCCGCTCGTAGACCGGGTCGGCCGACGGCCCGTCGTTCGGCCAGTTCAGGATATCGAAATGGTCGTATCCCCGGTAATTGCCGAGGAAATTCCACATTCCCCGCACGGCCTTGCCGTCGTAATCGCGCACCGGATGGCCGCCCGGCGCGCGCATGCTGACCGTGTTGACGACGCCGTCGTTCGGAAACCAGGCGCTGTCGATGCGCACCCGTCCCGGGGCGTTCTGCGTGTACGAACCCATGCCGGGCTGGGCCAGCGAACCGACGATCCACTCGCCGGCGAACAGCTTGAAGTACGGGATCATGTCGGCGCGCGGATACTGGAACTCGGCGCTCTGCACGGGCGCGAGGGCGCGGTCGGTGCCGTTGCAGCACCAGGCGCCGGCCTCCGTGGCCAGCGTGCCCAGCGAGAAGTAATAGACCGACGGTGACGTCAGCGCCCAGCGGTTGAATTCGCGCGCGCCGTCCGGCGCCAGTTCCCAGTGGGCGAGCTGGTTGTCGAGGATGTCGCGCAAGGGGCTGCGCAGGTTCGGCAATACGTCCAGCACGGCATCGCTGAGCGTGGTGCCGTCGTGCGGCGCGGAGATCGTGACGACGCTCTTCACCCAGCCGACCTTGCCGCCCTTGTAGAGATCGCCGCCGCCTTCGTCGCCGTCCGGCGAGCCGTGTTCCAGCAACTGGATCAGGGCGCGGATCGTCGTGCCGCCCTGGCTGTGGCCGATCAGGTGGATCGGGTGCGCGGCATCCCATTGCGGATAGAACGCGAGCGGATATTGTTCCGTATTGTTGGCCGGGTCCGCCGCCCAGCACTTGCCGGGCGGCTTTTGCGGCTGGCCCGGATAGCCATAGCGCGCGACGTGGCGGGCGCCGTAGTCGACGCAGCCGCCCTTGATCTGGGCGTACAGTTCGGCGGCGCGGTCCCAGTTCGACGCGATCGCGCCGACCTGGGCCGTAAAAATGACATGCGGACCGTGATAGACGGCCATGTGCGCGGCGATGTTGCCGTAGCCGCCCCAGTACAGGAAGCTGCCGAGCGGATGCGATTGCGGCCCGAAGCCGAGGACGCCGTGCACGAGCACGACGGGGTCGTTATTGGCCGCGCGGGCGGGGACGGACAGCAGCGCAAGGACTGCCAGCAGCGCGCAGGCGCAGGTTTTCGTCAGTCGCAACATGGGATTCTCCGTGACGTGGCGGAGCCCATTGTCGGTTTGATATTCGGTAAGGAGTTTGCGCTGCCTCGACCGGGACGGCGAAATGGGTGCTGCGTTGCAACAAAATGGCGCGGGTGTCGCTTGTGCGCACTACGTCCGAGCCGTCGTGCGTAGGGTGGGCGGCCCTCCGCCCACGCGTAACGCCAACAAACCGCACACGTCACGCGTGGGCACGGCGTGCCCACCCTACGGTCTGCGCCCGAGTGCGTCGTGCGTAGGGTGGGCGGCCCCCGCCCACGCGTAACGCCGATAAACCGCGCACGTCACGCGTGGGCACGGTATGTATCTGCGAACATGTTGCGTTGCGAAAAACGGGTAGGGTGGACGGCTCTGCCGTCCACGCGTTCATGCAACGCGTGCATTGCCGCGTTTCGTCCATTTCCGCGCTGGCTGAACGCATGGGCGGAGATCCGCCCGCCCTACGAAAAAGCGGCCACGCGGGCCGCTCGGGTGGTACCGAAGGAACGGTCAGTTCGCGGCCGTCATCCCGGCCGCATTGCCCACCGCGCCATCGCCGGGCCCGACGGGCGCCGGGGTGTTCGAGGCCGTGACGGCGGCCTTCTCGGCCAGGTCCGGGTTCCACACGACGTTCTCGTCCACCGAGTACAGGCGGCACGGCTTGTCGCTCTTGGCCGAGCAGGTGGCCAGGGCGCGGGCATCCGGGTCCTCGCCTTCCTCGGCCCAGCACCAGGCGCCGCTGGGCGACACGGCGAAGGCGCGCGGGGTCATCTTGGTCAGATATTCGCGGTAGGCGCGCCTGCCGTTCTCGCTGAGGAAGGGCACGGCGTCGATGTCGTCGATGCCGGCGAAATTGGTCGCCTGCGGCTGCGGCGGTTCCGGCACCTTGTACACGACCCTGGTCGGCATGCCGACCCGTTGCAGGAATTTCATCGTGTCCGCCAGCCAGACCTTCTCGCCGTCGCGGCTCGCGAGCATGCCGTGCGAATCGCGCTTGAACGCGTCGTATTCGACGAGCTGGGCGTGGCCGCCGGCCTGTTCGAAGGCGTCGTGCATGCGCGCCACCAGTTCCGGCGAGAACAGCGAATCGTTCTGGCCATACATCCACAGGCTCGGGACCTTGTTCTGCGCGCCGTATTCGGCGAACGCGGAGACGAGCGCCGAGCGCCAGCCGCAGCCGTTGCTGTCGTCGCGCAGGCCGCCGGCGAAATTGAGCAGGCCGCGCACGCCCGGCAGGTCCTGGGTGCCCAGCGCGACCGTGGCGAGGCCGCCGTACGACTGCCCGGCGACGACGATGTGGTCGGCGTCGATCCAGCTCTGCTCGCGCGCATAGGCGAGGGTGGCGACGATGTCCTCGGCCTGGGTGTAGCCGTTGGCCGTCATGTCGCAGCCGTGGTCGTGGTAATAACCCGTCGAGTTGGCGAAGCCCTGGCGCATCGGCACCATCACGGCATAGCCCCGTTCCACGAAGGCGTGGGCCATGTGGTAGAAGCGGTCGCGCGGCTGCAGGTTCGGGTGGCCCGGGTCCTTGCCGTGGTTGATGATGATGAGCGGGAACGGGCCCGGCCCGTTCGGCTGGAACACGGTCGTCTCGAGGCGGGCCTGGTGGTCCTGGCCGGCCGGGATCAGGATGATGTGTTCATTGATCCGATAGTCGAGTTGCAACTCTTGTTCGATCGCGAGGCCCGGCAGCAGGGCCAGGGCGGCGAGGAAGGCGGACGTCAGTTTGCGAACGGAAATACGGGCTCTGAACATAGGAAACTCTGAAGGACACCGGGTTTGCTCGTTTTCCCCGAGGACTGATTGCCTCGCGGAATGAATTGATTCTAAGCACGGTGATTTTCCAGAGCAATATCCGAATAACCAATTCTCGAATTAAATCTTCGTGTGTGGCCACATTTGCCATAACAGGCAGATAATCTGCAGGGCCAACGATTGGGATGCCCATGTTTCCTTGACATGATGAATACCGACGACCGTTTCCTGCAGGCCCTGCAAGGCGGCGCGCGCGCCTGGCGCCTCGCGCTCGAACGCCACCTGAAGGCGCACGGGTTGACGACGGCCGGCTGGAATGCGCTGACGGCCGTGGCCGACAGTCCCGAGCCGCCGTCGCAACGGGAACTGGCGCGGCGCCTGGGCGTGGACGGCGCCACGCTGGTGACGACGCTCGACCGCCTCGTCGCAAGCGGCCTGGTGCGGCGCGAGGCCGAACCGGGCGACCGCCGCGTCCGGCGCATCGCGCTGGCGGCGCGGGGCGTGGCGCTCACGGCGCAGGTGCGCGCGGAAGCGGCCGCGCTGCGGCGCGCGACGGTCGAACGGCTCGACGCCCATGCGATGGCCGCCGCCGCCGGCGTGCTGGAAGCGCTGCAACGGCTGCTGGAGGACGCGTGAGCGACGACGACCCCGACTACGCGCCGCGCCAGTGGCATCCGGACGAGCGCCCCACGCTGCCGGGCAGCCCGTCGTTCCCCACCCACTCGACGCCGCGGCGCATCGCCTATTTCCTGATCGGCACGCTGGTGACGCTGACCGGCGGTCTGGGCAATGCACTCGTCACCGTCAACCTCGTCAACCTGCAGGGCACGCTGGGCGTCTTTTCGGCCGAGGCCAACTGGCTGCCGACGGCCTATGTGATGACCAATGTCTCGATGAACCTGCTGCTGGTGAAATTCCGCCAGCAGTTCGGCCTGCGCGCGTTCACCGAGTTCTTCCTCGTCCTGTACGCGCTCGTCACGTTCGGACATCTGTTCGTGGGCGACCTCGGCTCGGCCATCGCCGTGCGCGCGGCCCACGGCATGGTCGGCGCGGCGCTGTCGACGCTCGGGCTGTACTACACGCTGCAGGCGTTCAAGAAGGAATGGCGGCCGCGCGGCATCGTGATCTCGACCGGCATGGCGCAACTGGCGCAGCCGATCGCCTACATCTTTTCGCGCAGCCTGCTGCAGATGGCGGAATGGCGCGGCCTGTACCTGTTCGAACTGGGACTGACGCTCGTCACGCTGGCCGCCGTGCTGTGGCTCAAACTGCCGCCGGGCGACCGCTTCAAGGCGTTCCGGCCCACCGACTTCCTCACGTTTTCCCTGTTCGCGCCGGGCATGGCCCTGCTGTGCGCCGCCCTGACGTTCGGCCGCGTGCTGTGGTGGACCGAGAATGCCTGGGTCGGCATCGCGCTGGCCGTGGCCATCGCGCTGCTGCTGGCCGCGATCTGCGTCGAGCACAACCGCGAGAACCCGCTGCTGAACATCCGCTGGCTGACCAACGGCATGATCGTGCGGCTGGCGCTGGCGCTGATGCTGGTGCGCGTCGTGCTGTCGGAACAGAGCATCGGCGCCGTCGGCTTCCTGCGCCTCGTGGGACTGAACAACGACGAGATGCAGACGCTGTTCATCGTCATCCTGCTCAGTACCATCCTCGGGATCGCCGTGTCCGTGCTGATCATCCGGCCGCCGCACCTGATGGCGCCGCAGGTCGTGGCCCTGCTGATCATGGCGCTGGGCGCGTGGGTCGATTCGCATGCGAGCAACGTCACGCGGCCCGCGCAGTTGTACGTCAGCCAGGGCATGCTGGCGTTCGGCGGCGTGATGTTCCTCGGACCGCTGCTGCTGACCTTGCTGGGGTCCGTGATTTCGAATCCCGCGAACCTGATCAGCTTTTCCGTGCTGTTCGGGCTGACGCAGAACCTGGGCGGCCTGATCGGCTCCGCGCTGCTGGGCACGTTCCAGGTGATGCGCGAAAAATACCATTCGTCCGTGCTGGCCGAGCAACTGAGTTCGCTCGACCCGCTCGTCGCCGCGCGCATCCAGCAGGGCGGCGCCGCGTACGCGCGCATGCTGGCCGACCCGTCCGCGCGCACCCGCCAGGGCATCTCCGTGCTGACGCAGGCGGCCGCGCGCGAAGCGAACATCCTCGCCTACAACGACGTGTTCCTGCTGATCGCCGTCATCGCCACCCTGCTGGCCGCGTGGATCTTCGGCCGCTCGCTGTGGCTGAAATACGTGGCGCCGCCACCGCCGGCGCCGCTGCCGGTCCCGGCGCCGCCCGACCCGACCGATTCGCCGATCGCGGTGCCGTCCGGCGACCGCCGCCTGGCGCCGCGCCCGCCCCGGCCGACGCCGGCCGTCCCCACCTGACCCGAGCCCATCGCCATGCCGGAAACGACCACCACGACCACCACGACGACGACGCAGCAGAAGTCGAACCGCAACGTCATCGCCAGCGGCCTGCTGTTCGCCTTCATCGCCCTGATCGGCATCCTGATCGTGCTGTACGCGTGGAACCTGCCGCCGTTCCACAGCGCGCTGCAGACGACGGAGAATGCCCTCGTGCGCGGCCAGGTGACGATCATCAGCCCGCAACTGTCCGGCTACGTCGTCGAGGTCGACGTGCAGGATTACCAGATGGTGCGCCAGGGCCAGCTCCTGATGCGCATCGACGACCGCATCTACCGCCAGCGCCTCGACCAGGCCCGGGCCCAGCTCGCGGCGCAGCGCGCCGCGCTCGCGAACTTCGCGCAGAGCCGGCGGACGGCCAGCGCCACCATCGCGCAGAACCAGGCCGCCGTCGCCAACGCCGCCGCGCAGTCGCGGCGCGCCGACGCCGACCTGCGCCGGGTCGAAGAACTGGCGGCCGACGGGTCGCTGTCGGCGCGCGAACGGGACGCCGCCCGCGCCGCCCGCGCCCAGACCGTCGCCGCGACCGAGCAGGCGCGCGCGGCGCTGGAGATCGCGCGCCAGAACCTGCGTACGGTGGACGTCAACCGCGCATCGCTGGAAGCGGCCGTCGCGAACGCCGAGGCGGCCGTGCGGCTGGCCGAGATCGACCTCGCCAACACCCGCATCACGGCGCCGCGCGACGGCCAGCTGGGGCAGGTCGGCGTGCGCCTGGGCGCGTTCGTCAACGCGGGCGCGCAGCTGACGGCGCTCGTGCCGCCGACGATGTGGGTCATCGCCAACATGAAGGAAACGCAGATGGCCGACGTGCGCCTGGGCCAACCCGTCACGTTCACCGTCGATGCGCTGAACCACGCCAGGCTGCGCGGCCACGTCGAGCAGATCTCGCCCGCGACCGGCTCCGAATTCTCCGTGATCGTGCCGGACAATGCGACCGGCAACTTCGTCAAGATCGCCCAGCGGATCCCGGTGCGCATCAGCATCGACCCGGACCAGGCGCTCGCTGCGCGCCTGCGGCCGGGGATGTCGGTGGTGGCGAGCATCGACACGAAGGCCGGAGGCCGGGTGCCGCCGGGGCCCGGCAACGCCGGCGCCGCGGGCAGGGCGGGCACCCCCGTGCCCACGCGCACGCCCGAACCAGCCGCACACTCCCCGGAACCAGAAAACGGTAGGGTGGGCACCCCCGTGCCCACGCGCACGCCCGAGCCAGCCGCACGCTCGCCGGAGCCGGAAAACGGTAGGGTGGGCACCCCTGTGCCCACGCGCACGCCCGAGCCAGCCGCACGCTCGCCGGAGCCGGCGCGATGAAGCGCCGCCTCGCGCTGGGCGCCTGCGCCGCGCTGCTGGCCGGCTGCCGCATCCCCGTGCAGCCGCCGCCGCAAGCGACGCTCGTCGTGCCGGCGACGTGGCGCGGCAAGGTCGGTCCCGGCGCGCCGGTGGAACGCGACTGGTGGCGCGCGTTCGGCGATCCCGCGCTGGACCGCCTCGTGGCGCGGGCGCTCGAACGCAACAACGACGTGCGCACGGCGCAGGCGCGGCTGCGCGAATACCGGGCGCGCATCCAGACGGCGCATGCGGCCCAGGAACCGACGCTGTCGATCGGTTTCTCGCCCGCGCGGGCGCGCGCGATCGGCCCGTTCGGCACGCCCATCGATTCCACCGCCATGCAGGGCAGCTTCCAGGCCGCCTACGAACTCGATCCGTTCGGCCGCCTGGCCGCCGCGACCGAGGCGGCGCGCCAGGATTACGCGGCGCAGCAGGCGGCGGCCGACGCGACGGCGCTGTCGGTGGCGGCGAACGCGGCGTCCGGCTACCTGAACCTGCGCGGGCTGGACGCCCAGCTGGCCCTCGCGCGCGCCACGCTGGCGTCGCGCCAACGCTCGCTGGACCTGGCGCGGCGGCAGTTCGAAGTGGGCTACAGCTCGCGCCTCGAACTGGCGCAGGCGGAGGCGGAATACCGCGCGACGGCCGCCGTCGTGCCCCAGCTGCAGCGGGCGATCACGCAGCAGGAGAACGCCCTCGACGTCCTCGCGGGCGCCAATCCCGGCCCGGTCGGGCGGGGTGCGGACCTGGCCAGCCTGAACGCGCCGGCGATCCGGCCCGGCCTGCCGTCCGAGCTGCTGCGGCGCCGGCCGGACGTCGCCTCGGCCGAGCGCGCGGTCGCGGCGGCCGACGCCAGCCTCGCGGCGGCGCGCGACCAGATGCTGCCGTCGTTGCGGCTGACCGCGTCGCTGGGCGCGTATGCGCACGACCTGCCGACCTTGCTGTCGTCGCCGACCGCGTTGTGGAGCGTGGGCGGCAGCGTCCTCGCGCCGCTGTTCGACGCGGGCCGGCTGCGCGCCCAGGCCGACATCTCGGCATCGCTGCGCGACCGCGCCGTGTTCGCGTACGAGGCCGCCGTGCGCAACGCCTTCGCCGACACCGAGAACGCCCTGAGCGCCGTGCAGCGCCTGCGCGAGCAGCTGGACGAGGCCGAGGCGCGCCGGGTGGCGACGAAGGAAGTCCTGCGCATCGCCCACAACCGCTACCGCAACGGTTATTCGTCGTACCTGGAAGAACTGGATGCCCAGCGCAACGCGTTCAGCGCCGAGACCGGCGTGCTGCAGTTGCGCGCCGCCTGGCTGCAGGCCCACGTCGACCTGTACCGCGCGCTGGGCGGCGGGTGGGCACCGCTAGAATCGGTCAAATAACCACAAAGGAGGGGAGCATGATCAAGATCGGGATCATCGTCGGGAGCACCCGGCCCGGCCGCAAGGCGCCGGACGTGGCGCGCTGGGTGCTGGACATCGCCGGCATGCGCGCCGACGCCGTGTTCGAACTGGTCGACATCCAGGACTTCGGCCTGCCGCTGCTGGACGAGCCGGTGCCGCCGTCCCAGGGCCGGTATGCGCAGCCGCACACGAAGGCCTGGGCCGCCGCCATCGCCGGCTTCGACGGTTATGTCTTCGTCACGCCCGAGTACAACCACGGCACGTCCGGCGCGCTGAAGAACGCGATCGACTTCCTGTACAAGGAATGGAACAACAAGGCCGCCGGCTTCGTCGGCTACGGCAGCGCGGGCGGATCGCGCGCCATCGAGAGCCTGCGCCTCGTGATGGGCGAGCTGATGGTCGCGGACGTGCGCGCGCAGGTGATGCTGTCGTTGCGCACGGACTTCGAGAACTACGAGACGTTCAACCCGGCCGCGCATCACGAGCAGGCCGTCGACGCCATGCTCGACCAGGTGGTGGCGTGGAGCCGCGCGCTCAAGTCCCTGCGGCCGGATGCGCCGGCCGCGCCGGCCGACGCGCCCCACGTGGGGCAGCGCATGGGCAGCCAGTGATGGCGTGACGGCGCGGCGGCGTGGCGGCGCGGGATTGGCGCTACAATCCTCGCCGCCCATGACGAATCTCCCATCACCGCCGCGGCGCGCCACCTGCGCCGCCTGCCTGCGCGCGCAGAGCGCCTGCATCTGCCACTGGGTGCGGCCGCTGTCCAGCCGCGCCGACCTGTTGATCCTGCAACACCCGCTCGAGGTGCGCAACGCCAAGAACAGCGCGCGCCTGCTGCACCTGTGCCTGGGCGGCAGCCGGCTCGACGTGGGCGAGGCGTTCGATGCTGCGGTGCTGCACGCGCTGCTGCACGAGGGCGGGCGCGTGCCGTTGCTGCTGTATCCGGAGACGCCGGGCGAGGCGACCGCACCCGTGCCCGATCCTGGATTGATGGCGCAGCCGGAGCGCCTGCGCCTCGTCGTGCTGGACGCCACCTGGCGCAAGAGCCGCAAGATGCTGTACCTGAATCCCGAGCTGCAGCGCCTGCCGCGCGTCGCCCTGCACGACGTGCCCGCGTCGGCTTATCGGATTCGCAAGGCGCACGCGGCGCACCAGCTGTCGACGCTGGAAGCGGCCGCGCTGGCGCTGGCCCAACTGGAGGGCGACGCCGCCGCATACCGGCCCCTGCTGCAGGCATTTGACGGTTTTGTGCAACAACAAGCCGCTCTTTTTTCGCGCTTGAACCCTTCCTGAGATCGGCGTACTATACTGTATAAACATACAGTACTTAAGGAGCGCCGTGTGAATCGGGTCAAAGCAAACGCAAGTCGGGCGGTCAGCCAGGTGGTGTTGCCGTTCCCGCAAAAGTCCGCCGAAGTCGTGCCCATCAACGGGCCCATGAAAGGCCGCGGCGCCGTCACCAACATCCAGGGCCGCTACGAAGTGAACGGGCGCGAGCGTTTCGACGACGGCTGGACCGTGCCGGGCTCCGGGGACGAGGCGCCGGCGCCCCTCAAGACGATCGTCACGGACGAGATCGCGAAATCCATCCTCAGCCGCAACACGTCGCCGGACATCCCGTTCAGCGTCTCGCTGAATCCGTACCGCGGCTGCGAGCACGTTATCCGTAAAGTAACGATGTGTGACTAGTTTTGCTTTTGTGCCAACTTGGTGTATTATCCGGAGGAAACAGTGTGTGACTACCTTCGGAGCAAGTCTTGGCAAGAACGAAAAGTGAGACCCCTTTCTCAAAAAAGCGTGTCAGATCAGCCGGCAAAACGGAAGTTCCATCGGCCCCTGTGTTTGCCAACGATGAAGCAAGTTTGCTGCATCGAGCAGAAGAGCGTGCACACCTCAACTTGGACTCTGTTGTTCTCGACGTCCGCAATGTAACTGCTTCGCCTTCCAAACCGTTCAATCGCTCCTTTGTAGGGCTAATAACTGCCTTTCCACATCATGAAGTTTTGATCAAACAACTTCTTGCAGGTGCGGATTTGGACGTTGGAAGCCGCAATGTCTCTTTTCAAACACACCAAGATTGCTACTACGGGATCGAAGAATTCATCGCCTCCGTAAATTCAGAGAACTTATTTCAAGGTAAACCAATAACTTGCATTGCAGATATTGATTATCAAACAACGAGAAATTTTTCCGCATTTCTTCTGCAAAATTGGCCAGGACGTACCTGTAATCGAAAGCGTTACGGGCGCGTCAAAGCACTCGTGCAAAAATTGCACGACCGCTATAAAGACAATCCAAAAATTGGTGAAAATATTTCATGGGCAATTGGCCCGGGAAGTATAGAAACGCCAAGCGAAAGTTATCCAGACCATGTTTTCAATCAGTTAGTTGAATCGAGCCTTACTCACATAAAATTTATTATGCAGATGATGCAGCGTTACCAACAAACGTTGCAGGAATACAAAGGACGCGTCGTTGACTTTAAATACACTGTAAATTCGTTGGGGCAAATCAATGATTTGCCACCTGAGGAAAACCTAAAGTACGTTTCAGCACTTACGGCTAATGCCGTGCCAAATTGGCCGCTAAAGGTAAGTCTGGAGGAGGCAAACGATCAATTTTCTATGGAATGGTATAAAAGACAATTCCGAGGAAATCCTGATCGTCATGTTTGTCGTGCATTGCGACATGTGCGAGTTGAGCGCTCTATCAAACATTACAGCTCCGAAGAGGAAAGAACTATCGAACTGCATGTCGGGCAGATGGCTTACTTTTGCCAGTTCTTCTTTACAACTAGAACACTTTATCCTTTTGTTCTCTTCGTTCAGTTGAACACAGGATGGAATCTTGAGGCGGTGCTCGGTTTGTCTGACGACCTAGATTCCCACATTGGTGAAGATTTAATCGATCCGGATCAATACGCATTAATCTATGGTTCAAAATGGCGGACCGATGATGTGTTGGTCGCTCGAAGTAATAAACGAGACCCTTATTCGGTATTTAACATCCTGAGATTTGTCCAAAGTGTTATTGCGCCATTTAAAGGCACGGTTCAATACAGACAGGGGGTCCTGTGGCAGGCGATTATAAGCAAAAACCTTTGGTTGAGATGGGGGCTAATTGTAGCAGAGCTTAAATTGCAAAATGTTGCGACTGAGTCTGTCAATTTTTTACTTGAACACGGTATCAAAATTGATAACACGGCGATGAAGCCTGGTGTTGAGTCTAGGCGGCTTCGAACTACTTGGGAAACGAAGCGAAAAGAGCAAGGGTTGCCCATCGAAACCATCTCAGAAATGATGAGCCATAGCGATCTCGATACGACCGCTATAAACTACGATAATGATGCCGGGTCTACAAACCTTCGTAACAAAAAACTGCGAAAACTCCAAGCCGATTGGGAAAACGATTTTCGTAATTACGAAGCGCGGCTTTCAATGTCCACCACAATGACTGAATTGCGCGCTGCAATCGCTGATGGGAACAAGCGAAGCGTTATTGATAAGGTAAGTAAAGAGATCGGCGGCCAGACTGAAGAGTCTATTGTTAACCTTCTTTCTCCAGAAGGACAGACGTATATATCCGCTTGCCTTGATGCTACGAAGCCGACTTGGCCAGATTTCGCGCGATTTGTAAGCGAGGGGAGTAGGTGTGCCTTTTTTAACCGATGCTGTCTCTGTCGGCAAGCTGTTATATTCAAGGAAGCGCTACCTTACATTGCACGACGAATTACTGATATCGAAAGTCTAAAGGGACGGCTGGCAACAATAGAATGGGCTAGCAATTACGCTGATGAACTAGAAGGCTGGGAAGATATTTTAGATCGTTGGGAGCCGATTGCCGATGTTGAGACAGCAAAAGAACTATCGGTCAGGCCGGAGTTCGCGCTGCCGTTAACGATGCGAGGAGCGTCATGAATCCAAATATTTCTCCTTTGAAGAGCCGACTGTTAGAGGCGCTTAAAGAAATTTCTGATCAGTCTGCATTAGATGACGCTAAAGAAGACGCCGAGATTGCTTCGGCAACAAATATAGCCGTCGATGTTGCCGATAACGATGCAGAGCTGGATCATGAATTGGCGCCCGTTCTTTCGCTGAGAGCGCTTCCCGTATTGGAGTGGGAATTTATAACATTAAGCCAAAAGAGCAAATTTGGTGACGCCCTCTGGGACTTTTCAGAATATCCCCATGTGGCAAAGAGGCAGGTTCGCATAAATTGGGTTTATACGAGTAAAGACGGAATTAATCTGGCTCATCCTCGCTGTAAGCACTGGGCCCGCATTATCAAAGCCTTATCATTTTATTCGATACCGCACTTTTCCGTGTCCAGTTACGTGCGCTCGTATGGTTCACTTGCTTCGAAAAATTCTAAGCTTCGTAAGTTGCTTGGCTTATTCAAGAAATATAACTTGTATATGGGTGAGTTCGGACAACCAGGGTTCCGGACAATCAACGATTTGTCTTCTGCAACGATAGATGAGTTTATCAAAAGTCTAGACACTAGCAGCAAAAGATGGGAGACAGCACATGCTATCCAGTTTTGGCAAAGACTTTCTTTGGGTAATTTGCTGCCTGAAGAGTATTCAATCTGGGAGCAATTGATAACAAAAAAAGAGGTGGGGCGGCTTCGTAAGGAGTTCGATGATAAGGCGCAACCATACGCTCCAATTGAATTGGACGACTATGCAAACATCATCGACCATTGTGTAAAAATGGTGGAAAACTATAGTGCAGATGTGCTATGGCTTTACGATACATATTATCCTACGATTGTCGGAGGCTTTGAATATCCTGAGCGGGGTAACTTAAAAGTTGGTGGCGTGTCCAGCGGTTCGGAAGAAGGTGTAAATGCTTTCTTAAAATATCAGCCTGTCTCTTATAACGGCGCTCCCTGGTGGTCTATCCGTGTAAAGGAACGGACTAGTGAACATAAAAAGCATGACAAGCCTTGGGGATATATTGATGTTGCAGACATCATTAGCGTAACTGCATCTTTGATTGACGCATGCTGCGTAATTATTTTAGCAACGACAGGGATGCGTCGCTCAGAGGTGATCAATTTGCGTAGCGGATGCGTAACACAGGATGACGAAGGCCACTGGCTTCGTTACACAGTTTTCAAGACGTCCCGAGCCAGTCAAGGCGATAACAAACGCATACCTATTCCACAAATTACGGCCGATGCGATTGCAATTATGGAACGATTGGGTCGCGAGGCGCGCATGTTCGGCAAAACCGATAGGCTTTTTGCGAGCATTAATAAAGGTCACTTTGGTCGGCCGACTCATGCAGCGTATCCGGAGCGCGCTGTTAAACGCGTGTCACTTGCGGTTGATGCTGACGAATCAATTCATCCTCATCGCTACCGTAAAACACTGGCAATGTATCTTGTTTACCAAGATCCTAGAAATATCGAGATCGTTAGACAATTATTTTCACATGCCAGTCTTAAAATGACTCTTCGGTATGTTATGTCGCTTCCAGGAATCGACGATGAGATCAAAAAGATTATTGTTCAGCAAAACGTCGACATTCTCGTTGAAGTTCTGAATGCTGCTCTGACTGGCCGTATTGGAGGCAAAGCAGGAAAGCGTTTGCAGAAAGCGGTCGAGGATAAACCGCAATTTGCTGCCCGATTGCAAGATAAAGGCAAAGAAACGCTTGTGCAATATATCGATTCTATGTTGGATCAAGGCATCAAAATATTGCATAGGACAAATCTGGCCATTTGCTTAAAGACCCCGGGTTATCTTGAAAGTGCACCATGCGACGCAAAGAACGATGATCCAGCCACTAAACTCCATCCAAATTTGTTTGCCTGCGATCCATTTAATTGTCGCTTTGCAGCTTTTGTAGAGTCAAATACCCCTGCGATGCGTTCTGAAATCTTGTTTCACGACAAGCTCATACGCCATACCTATGCTAGCGATCGACAAAAAAAATTCTCGGAGCGACGTATTGCCGAAGTTACTAAACGCCTAGTCGAGATTGGACATGTCGGAACGTACGAGCTTCTCCAGGAAGTGAGTAATGGCTAAATCTGAAAACTTGGACAAGGCCTATATGGCTATCGGGTCGTTGCTTGCCAGCGGCGTAAGAAAACTTTCCGTCGAAAAGGTTAGGGTCGCTTCTGGCTTAGCTCGTCAAACATTTTATCAGGAAGACGAAGACTGGCTCGAGGTTCGAGCGGTTATCAACGGCAAGCCGTCCGATCGCGTCAAGCTCGTACAAGTCGAGATTAAAAAGAAATCTGAAACTGAACGACAACTTGACTCGCTTTTTGAGCGTATAGAGACCATGGAGCAGGAAGTCGCTCGTCTCGAAGGAACGGCGTCTCAAGTCTATAAGGAACTAATCGATGAGATCCAACGCTGGTTTTATAAAGCATCAGAGAATCCCAAAAGAAATGCTACAGCTGCTCGTCACATTGAAGAATTGAATAGTATGCGTCAAGAAATGGATCGCTTGACTGCTGAGAATAGGTTGCTTAGAGCGCGGGAAAGCGATCAAGATACAGTAAAAATATTAAGCCATAAAAAAGTCATAGAATTGAAAACGCTTGCTGAGCCAGGCGACATATTTGATGACTTTTTGAAGCAATATAAATCGATAGTTTCTACTCCGTCTATGGCTGCGTTGATACGCGGCGTTTATGTTCTTTGTGGGCTTCCTTGTTCAGGAAAAAGCAATTGGATAAAAGCTCATAAGCCGCCATCGTCAGGCCTCCACATCTACGTCGATTCATGTGCTCATCAGACGCACATTCGGCGCTTCATTGCCAAGCAGGTCGCAGTATCCGATGTAGAAATTCACTGTGTTTGGCTGCGTAACGATAAGCAGGCTTGTTTGGAGCGTAGCGCAGCAGGTTATGCCGGCGCAGCAAAAATTATAAAGCAAGAGGAGATAAATTTCATAGCTGAAAACTTTCAGGATCCGTCTTTGGCTGAGTTGTTTGATTCTGTGATTTTGGTTTCAAAAGATAATGGATAAAAAGGATCGACTTAAAAAGTTCATTCGCGATAGAGATGAAAATCGCGATTGGATTAATTATATCTCGCGCGACGGCGTAAGCTTGATAAGGCAAAGGATTATAGAGGAGTGTGGCTTTTCAAGGTCATCGCTTTATCAAAACGAAACAGTGAAGAGCCAACTTTCATGTCTTGAGATCGAACTGCAAAGAAGGGGGATCCTAAAGGCTGAGAGGAATAGCAATGGCTTTCAGCCTGAGAATGAGGTTGGCGTAGACGAGAAAATTCATGAACTGAATTCTCGTGTAGCTGCGATTCAGCTTAAGATCGAGGCCTTATCAAGCTCGATTAATGACGCACGCGCCGCTGGCTTACGGTCGGGCGAAATTTAAAATGGCTCAACTACATTTCGCACACGGCGTCACCAGAGTATCTTCGGATAACCAAGCTGATACCACGATGCCCATTTTTTTGGACGACAACCACAGGGTCATCGAAGCGCCTTCATGGTGGATTGGCAAAATTGCACATAAAGCTTCTCGCTCTAATGATACGCTGCACAAGTATTCAAATATCATGCTTAGATATCTTCAATGGCTTGATGATAACGGATACGGTGCCAATGGATGGGCCATGGTTGATGAGAACATCTTTGAAAGCTTTATCGACAGTTTATGTGGGCCAGATGTGACCGGGCAATCGATTGTTTATTATTGCGCACGCATTAAATCATTTTACAAGTGGGCTCAGTCTAATGGATATCGACATTTCTTTGATTTAAGTAGTGATATTGAAGAAAAGGTCGAAGTCGCGATGCGCGATCAGCTTATGCTTGCGCATGTAAAAGCTACTGTAACAGTAACGAAGGTCGGGATCGATAGTCCTACCGGAAAGACTGCTTTGCATGAAAGAGAAGTTGAGAGATTTGTGACGGAGCGAAATCACCACGTTGCTCTATCGCTTATGGATGATGTTGCTATTCAAATGATTGCAACAATTATTTGGATAACCGGCCTGCGGCCGCGAGATTTGTGGCAGCTTCCGTATCGCGGCAACAAAGAAAATGTTGAATTTGTTCCATACGATGTAGATATAATTCCTGCCGACCTCGGTGTTCAAAATATGAACTTTTGGTTTAGGTCCAAAGGGAAACATCGATCTATTGAGTTCCCAGGCGCACTTTGGAAAGTTATTTGTGAACGTTATATTCCGCTTAGACGTGAGCGAGCGGCACTGTATATGGAAAAATACGGTGTTAGCCCACCAAACTCTGCCCTATTTCTAGCAGTAGATGGTGAACTCATCAATAGCGATAGACTTCGTTATGAATTTTCTAAGGTTTTGGTAAAATCGAGGTCAATGATAGAGCGCGGCTTAGATAGCGGCTTCACGGGAAAGAAATACAATGCAAGGATGCTTCGGCATTCATGCGCGACTTATTTTGTGTACGGGCATCTTAAGCAGAAGAGACTAATTGGAAAGCCGTACGTCTACGACCCAGTTATTGATGAAAAACTGCGCAGGATGCTCGGTCATGAAAGCGTTGAAACCACATATAAATATTACGTGCACTTGGTGAACCGCTTTCATAGTGATGATTTATTGAAAGACCTTAAGAGCTCGCATGTTAACGTTGCTTTGAATGCGTTACTTGATTCGCTAAGTTATTAATCCTTGGCGATTCTTATTCTCGAATATCGTGGCTTACGTCGAGTTAACTTATGAATTTTTTTTGGTCACGAGGAAACGTGTATCAGACTAGTCGACTATGCCATGGTGCAATACTTATAAAGCTACCTTCTTTCGAAGGGTCGTCATTTAATTCAAGTAGTCCTATCTTTTGAAGCACCATTACATAGCCAAAAAGTTTATGTCCGTAATCGTTTAGCCGGGCGCCGAATAAGAACTCATAATATTCGTTCGCGAAATTTTCGCCGAATATCTTATCTCTGTTCAGTAAAGTGATCGTCATACCATCTTCTACTAGTTCCTCTTCGCCCCATCTATTTGTAAAAGTAAGCGGGTCATATTCTTCAATGGCAAATAATTCGAGGAAAGGGTAGCTTTCCTCTGGATCGATTCCACCATGTTGCCAATGTTCGTGAATCACACGCCAGTTCTCGTCTGCCATGTCATCTAGGCCAGTCGGACGCTCTAATACGCGTAGTTCATCACGCGTTTTGCTTATCCATTTTCTCCACGAAATACCGTGTTCTACGTTCCTCCGTTCAGCCGTGCCTATCGTATATATTGTGTCGAAAGCTCGACGAACGAGCCGTATGTCATCGTAGTCCGCGTCCAATGCTCTGGTCCACTGAGCAATGTCGGCATATCGGAGAAGGATCGAAAACGCCTGCTCATCTAGGACGCTATAAGCTGGGACTACAACCGTCGTGCTCTTTTGGTCGAGTGTAAGAATGCTTCGGCCCCAAGTCCGACTTATATAATCTTGTAAATTAAGTACTAGAAACTCGTCTATTGACTCGACGTATACGACAAGCTGTGTGGGCTCCTTATCAAGGAACCAGTGTCGCAAATGTTCTACTTGCAGCGATAGTCGTACTTCTTTAGTCCGCTCTATTTCTTTTCTAGAAACGGACGATGCCATAACGCCCTTCATCTGGAACCAGACGAGTGAATTTGTAACATTTTTTTTTCCTGATTTTGAGTCTTTTGTCAGGTGAAGTCCAATATCGCGGGCTGCTCGGTCTCGTTCGTATTTGACAAAAACACCATATTTGGCTGCCAAGCGCTCGAATTTCGCCATATATTGCTGTTCAAAATCATCGTTTTGCCCAATGACTAACATAAATATCCCGATAAATTGCAGTTGGGTAAGTGAAACATGATCGCAGTTGTCGATCTCAAATGACCTCCGCAAGTCATCCGAGACGGAGCATCTTAGCAAAGCTTGACGTGAATACGGTCCGCGCCCTCGACTGCGGAGCCGACGACTATTTGAAAAAACTGTTCGGAGTGGGCGCGTCGCTAGCACGCTTGCGCGCGTTGCAACACCGCTAGCGTGGCCCTGCGGCGGGCGCGACGGCAAAGTGCGCTTCAGCGACGTGGTGGTCGACGTGCAGAACCGCCGCGTGACCTAGGCGGCGCAGGCTGTGCGCCTGCCGCCGACCGAGCACCGGCTGTTGGCGGTCCTGGTTGTCAACGCCAGCAAGGTCAGGACGACGCCCGAGCTGCTGCGCATGGTGTGGGGACCGAACCAGGCCGACAACACCCATTACCTGCGCATCTATATTGGGCGCTTGAAGCACAAGCTCAAGGAAAACCCTGCGCAGCCGCAGTACCTGATCACCGAAACCTGCGTCGGCTATCGGTTTGAGCTGCCTTGAGGAGATCGCAGGACCCAAGTTAACTCGACAGCCAACTCATTATCGTCGACTTAAGGTAGGTAAGGGCACTGTGGTACCGTCCTGAGTGCGCCCGAGGCACCTGATTGGCACGTAATAGGCTCTAAGGTATTTGCTCGAATCTGCTGCCGTTTGCTGTTGCCATACGACGTACAGGAATGTCACTCGGTTGTGCTCGGACTCCAAAACGCCTGTCGGACGGCAGGCAAGGTCGCGATGCGTCGCACCACACTATCGAGTTCCGCGCTGTCGACCGAAGTTGCAGTCAAGGTGGCCTCGATTTCGACCTCATCCTCTCCGAACGGGTGGATGTCGAGATCGCTTGTCGGGTAGCTGCTCCGTTCCAGCGCCTCTTCGAGCTGGGCCATGACCGCCTTCTGATGCGCGCGCTCCGCAATGACATAGACGGTGTTCGTCACCTCGGCTGACTCGACATTGAGGGGCTGTCGATTCATCGTATTCACGATTGGACGCAGCAGCGTGTTCGCCGCTAGTACGAATACAGTGGCCAGCGCCGCTTCGAGGATCAGATCGGCGCCAGCCGCGGCGCCTACCGCAGCCGATCCCCATAACGTCGCTGCGGTGTTGAGGCCGCGTACATTGCCTTCCTCGCGCATGATTGCGCCAGCGCCGAGGAAGCCGATCCCTGACACGACATAAGCGACGACGTGAACCGCGCCTTCATGACCCTGCAGCCGGTTCGCCATGTCGACAAACACAGCTGCGCCGACTGCCACCAGCACGTTGGTGCGCAGTCCGGCAGTGCGTTGCCGGTACTGCCTTTCAATGCCGATCAGGCCACCGAGCAGAAAGGCCGTCGCTAGACTCACGAGCGTATCGAGTAGCGAAGCGAGGTTGATGTTTTCGAGAGCGGCCATGTCACTTCCTTATTGCCAGCCCCAACGGCGACGATAGTATCCCTTCATCGCTTGGGTCAATCCCATGTACGCAAGGATGATCAAGGGCAGGAGGGCAAAGTACAGCGGCGGCAAAGCCTGCAGCTTGAAGTAATGCGCCAAGGGCCCCATCGGCAGGAAGATGCCGACCGCCATGATCACGCCCGTCATTACCATCAACGGCATGGCGGCCCGGCTCTGGATGAAGGGCACCTTGGGTGTCCGGATCATGTGTACGATGAGTGTCTGCGTCAGCAGGCCGACAATGAACCAGCCCGACTGAAAAATCGTCTGCTGTGCGGGCGTCTGTGCATCGAACACATACCACATCATAACGAAGGTCACGATGTCGAACACCGAGCTGATCGGCCCGAAGAACACCATGAATCGCCCGATGTCCGCCGGTTGCCAGCGCTGCGGCGCACGCAGCATTTCGTCGTCCACGTGGTCGAATGGAATGGCGATCTGCGACACGTCATACAGCAGGTTCTGCACCAGGAGATGGATCGGCAACATCGGCAGGAATGGGATAAAGGCCGATGCTACCAGCACCGAGAATACGTTGCCGAAGTTGGAACTGGCCGTCATCTTGATGTACTTGAGCATGTTGGCAAAGGTGCGGCGTCCTTCCAGCACGCCTTCTTCGAGAACCATCAGGCTCTTCTCAAGCAAGATGAGGTCTGCAGCCTCTTTGGCGATATCCACCGCCGAATCGACCGAAATCCCGATGTCCGCGGTACGCAGCGCAGGGGCGTCATTGATCCCATCGCCCATGAAACCAACTACGTTGCCGTTGGCCTTCAGCAGGCGCACGATGCGCTCCTTGTGCGAAGGCGTCAGCTTCGCGAACACATTATTTTCTTCGACTGCCACAGCCAGCTCGGCATCACTCATCCGCTCGATGTCGCCGCCCAGCAGCAGCCCCTGTTGCGCCAATCCCACCTCACGGCAGATCTTGGCCGTAACCAGCTCGTTGTCCCCGGTCAGCACCTTGACCGTGACGCCATGTTCAGCCAGCGCCTTGAGCGCTGGCGCGGTCGAGTCTTTCGGTGGATCTAGAAAGGCAACATAACCGACCAGGGTCAGCGCGCGCTCATCCGCCAGGCCATACACCTCTTGCGTGGGCGGCCCTTCCTTGGTGGCGACCGCGACCACACGCAGGCCTTCTTCATTCAACGCGGCTGTTACCTTGCGGATCCGGGCCAGCAGCTCGGTCGTCAGCGGTTCGGTCGCCGCGCCGTGGCGAACCTGCGTGCAGACAGCCAGAATCTCCTCGACCGCGCCTTTGGTGATGAGTAGGTGATGATCGTCGTGCTCGGCCACGACCACCGACATCCGGCGGCGATTGAAATCGAACGGGATTTCGTCGACCTTGCGATAATTCCTGGCCGGCTCGAGTTCGCGATCCAGCTCGGCGTGTTCAAGCACGGCCACGTCCAGCAGGTTCTTGAGACCAGTCTGGTAGTAGCTGTTGAGATAGGCCATTTCCAGCACGTCCTCGGAGTCCTCGCCCCAGACGTCGACATGTCGCGCCAGGAAGATCTTGTCCTGGGTTAGGGTACCTGTCTTGTCGGTGCAAAGGACATTCATCGCACCGAAGTTCTGGATCGCATCAAGCCGCTTGACGATCACCTTTTTTCGCGACAGGAACACGGCCCCCTTGGCCAATGTCGAGGTCACGATCATGGGCAACATTTCCGGGGTAAGACCCACGGCAACGGACAGGGCAAACAACAGTGCCTCCATCCAGTCATGCTTGGTGAATCCATTGATGAACAAAACCAGTGGCGCCATTACGAACATGAAGCGGATCAGCAGCCAGCTCACCTTGTTCACGCCTGCTTGGAATGCCGTCGGTGCACGATCGGTCGCAGTGACGCGGCTGGCGAGAGCGCCAAAATACGTGTCGTTTGCAGTGCTGAACACCATGGCGGTAGCTGAGCCAGACACGACGTTAGTGCCCATGAACAGGATATTTTCCAGCTCCAGCGGGCTGAGCGCCGTGACGTCGCGTTGAATCGCAAATTTTTCCACCGGCATCGACTCACCCGTCATCGCGGCTTGCGCCACGAATAGATCCTTGGCGCTCAATACACGGCAATCGGCCGGAATCATATCGCCAGCCGACACGACGACCAGGTCGCCCGGCACCAGCAATTTGATTGGGATTTCCAGGCGTTGCGCGGCTCTGGCATACATGCTGACGCCCACATCATTGACGTCCACGCCCGTGGACACCGACGATGGGCCGCGGCGAATGACGGTGGCGGTATTGCTGACCATCGCCTTGAGCGCATCTGCTGCCCTGTTCGACTTGCCTTCCTGCCAGAAGCGCAACAGGGTCGACAGCACCACCATCGTGCCGATCACAACCGCAGCCGTCATGTCTTCCGTGAGGTAGGAAATGATCGCGAGCAGCGTGAGAAGCAGGTTGAAGGGGTTGCGATAGCAATGCCACAAATGCACCCACCAGGGCAATGGTTTTTCGTGCTCGACCTCGTTAAGCCCCACACGTTCACGGACGGCTTCGGCTTGCGCTTCGGACAGTCCATCGCCATGGCTGTTGAAACGTGCAAGCAAGGCATCGGTGTCGCTTATGGCCACGCTGATCAAGGTATGGGTGAGCGGCGCAGGCACGTCCCTGCTGACGCCGCTCTGGGTCACGGTGTCCAGCAATGCAAGGCGACGGAAGTGTCGGGTGATGTGGCGGGTGTAAACGAATCCCGCGAAGAATTTTTTCAGGACGGTGAGGCTCATTATTTTTCCTTATTAGCCACCACCCTGAACGCATCAGGATGGCGGCAGCCGAGACGGACTATGGTCCATGGTGATTTCTTAAAACTCCGTATGTAGCCGAACGCAAGCTACGTTAATTGGGTCCGGTCTGCGTGATAGCCTGGGATGCCAATGCGCAGCCAATCCAGCATCCTCATGCCGTCCTGGTGCACAACGGTTTGTCATCCCGCACGCGGCAACGACATGGTGAACTTCGCGCCGCCAGAATGATTGGTTTCAACAGTAATCCGTCCACCGTATGCACGTACGAGCGTCTGCGAGAGTGACAGTCCGAGTCCAACACCCGGGGTGGCTGCGCGCGCTGCCGCACCGCGAAAAAAACGGTCGAACAGATAGGGCAGGTCCTCCGCCGCAATGCCCGGTCCCTGGTCTTGCACCGAGATCGCGACATTCTCCTCATCCGTCGTCAGGTTGACCACGACCGTGCCGCCCGTCGGCGAAAACTTCACCGCGTTGTCGATCAGGTTGGTCAGGGCCAGGCTGGTCGCCGCGCGGGCGACAGCTATCGGTTCCGCCGTCGCGGCGTCGAATACTAAGTTAATTTGGCGCTCTTGAGCAAGTGGCAACATGCGGCGTATGGTGTCCTGCACGAGTACAGCAGCGGATACGGCTTCGGCGGGATCGCGCTTTTCTCCGGCGTCGAGTCTGGCGAGCATCAGCAATTCTTCGACCAGTGAGGTCAGACGCAGGACCTCGTCCCTGCATGACCGCAGTGCGTCGACATAGTCTTGTGCCTCACGCGGGCGGCGCAGGGTCACCTCGATCTCGGTGCGCAGCCGCGACAGCGGCGAGCGCAGTTCGTGCGACGCATCCGCAGTAAAGCGGCGTTGGGAATCGAAGGCAAATTCGAGGCGATCCAGCATCGCATTCAGGATATCGACGAGATGGCCGATTTCGTCGCTGGTTCCAGGGTGCGGCAATCGTTGATTCAGGTTCGTCTCGCCGATCAGGCGCGCCTTGTCGATGATCTCGTCGATGGCGCGAAAGGTGCCGCGGGTCAGGGCCAGTCCGGCATAGCCGACCGCCAGAAGCAAGGTCAGCGTCATTCCGGTGAACAGGATGGCGGCCGATTGCAGCGTATGGTCGACGTCATCGAGCGAGCCGGCTACCTGGATCGCGAGCTTGCGGCCTCTGACCAGCGTGGGGACCGAGACCATGCGCAAGGGTTCTTCGCTAGCATTGGGTAGCGTCTCGTACACGGTCTCGCCAGCGTTCAACCGGTCGAGCAGCGATCGAGGCGCGGGTAGTGTGCCGGCGCCGAGATTAACGCTGCGTGCCAGCACCCGGCCGTCGGCGTCGACGATCTGCACCAATCGGTCAAGCCTGATGAGGGACGGCGGCGCGCTTCCGGCTGGCGCGTCATGGACGTGAATCGATCCGCCAGCATTTTCCGACTGCATGCTGACTTCGGTCTCGGCAAGGGCCAGCAGCGCAGCGTCGAGTTGGCCTTGGACGGAGCGCGACAGTTGCCACCAGCCAGCCAGTGCAGTACAGGTGACAATGACGATGACCGTGGCTAAATGGCCCAGGATCAGACGACGGCGCAGGCTAAGCATGACCGGCGACGCACAGGCGGAAGCCACGGCCGCGTACGGTCTCGATTAGCACGGCGCTGCCCGAGGCGTCGAATTTGCGGCGGAGGTTCTTGATGTGAACGTCGATGAGATTGTCGATGGCGATCAGGTCGACTTGCCAGACCTGCTCCGCCAGTTGCAAGCGGCTCACGACCTGGTCCGCTTGGCGCATCAGGATTTCCAGGATCGCGTATTCCTTCGGTGTCAGGTTGAGGTCGCGGTTTGCGCAGGTTGCGGTATGCCTGTGGACATCGAGTTCCACGTCGGCCACTCGTACCGAATGCGTACTTTTCGCTTCGGTGCGGCGCAACAAGGCACGCACGCGTGCCAACAACTCATCGAAGTCGAATGGCTTGGTGAGATAGTCGTCGGCGCCCGTGTTCAGGCCGGCGACGCGATCGGCGACGGCATCGCGCGCGGTGAGCATCAGGATCGGCTGGCGCAGGCCGCGGCATCGCCAGGCGTCGCACAGTGCGATGCCATCCCGGCCTGGGAGCATCCAATCGAGGATGACCATATCGAAACGCGCATCCATCAAGGCATCTGCCTCCTCGGCCGAATGCACGACCGCGACCTTAAATCCTTCCTCTTCCAGACCGCGTGCCAGCAAGCGTGCCGCCTTTTGATCGTCTTCCACCAGCAAAATATTCATGCATCCCCTCGCTGAACAGGCAGTATAACAGCGCCGCACCGCGCTCTTTTCTGAAGAAAAATTCAGGATGCAGTGCAACATGTTTGCGTATCATGACGACACTCTCACATCCCAAGGACAGACCATGGATCCCGATCCCAGTCATGCCTTGTGGCGCATGCACGTCGCCAGCTGATCACGCTCGCCATGAGCGCGGTGTGGCGTCTGCAGCCCCACCTGGCTCCCAATAATCGACACGCGCGGTATCGCTGCCGTCCGTTCCCACCAACATGACAGGCAAGCCGCGTCACTGCTCAGGCGCAGCATGCCGTGGTCGCGCACGCGTGTGTGCGCGACGAACCCGTGAAGCTTGCCCGCATCGGAGTACACCATGAAAAAAAGAAATCTACGTCAAACTTTCGCTCTCGGCACTGTCGGGGCCTGCACGCTCGGACTGGGCGGATGGGGGGTGCTCGCGTTGCACGCCAAGGAACCAACCCCGGAAGCCGCGCCGCCAGTGCTGCGCCACGAGGGCGAGCAAGTGGTGATTCCGGCCGGCTCGCCGCTGCGCCAGACGCTGGCCGTTGCAACGGTCAACGAGCAGCAGGTCGGGGTGCCGTTCGTGCTGCCGGCAGCGGTCGAAGCCGACCCGGCCAAGCTGGTGAAGGTGCTGCCGCCGGTTACCGGTCGCATCGTGAGCCTGAATAAACAGCTGGGCGAAGCGGTAAAAGTGGGTGACGTGTTGTTCACGATCGATTCGGCCGATTTGGCCCAGGCCAACGCCGACGCCGCCAAGGCCGGTGCGGCGTTGACACTCGCGCGCCGCAACCTTGAACGCCAGCGCGAGCTTGATGCGTCCGACATCGCGTCCAAGCACGACGTCGAACAGGCGCGCAACGACTACGAGCAGGCCGCCAGCGAGGCTGCCCGTGCCGGCGCGCGCCTGGCGCAGCTCGGCGCGCGCATGAATGCGGCGCCGTCGGGCCACGTGCTCGCGGTGCGCGCACCGATCTCCGGACGCGTGGTCGACCTCACGGCCGGTGTCGGGGGCTACTGGAACGATGCCACCGCGCCGCTGATGGTCGTGGCCGACCTGTCGCACGTGTTCGTCACCGCCAACGCCCAGGAGAAGGATTTGGCCCATCTGTACGAGGGGCAATCCGTCTCGGTCCGTTTCGACGCCTATCCCGAGCCGCGCGAGGCCAAGGTGGGCATCATCGGCTGGACCCTCGACTCGGACACCCGCACGATGAAAGTGCGCATCCCGCTCGATAACCGTGACGGGCGGCTGCGGGCCGGCATGTTCGCACAAGCGACCTTCGTCGGACGGCCGCACGCTGGCCTTTTGGTGCCGACGACGGCAGTCGTGCAGAGCGGCTTTGCTACTCGCGCTTTCGTCGAGACCTCGCCCTGGAAGTTCACGCCGCGTACCGTCAAGCTGGGCGCCCAGGTCGGCGACCAGGTCGAGGTCGTGAGCGGCCTGGCCGCCGGCGAGCGCGTGGTCGTCAAGAACGGAGTACTGTTGAATGATTGAACGTATCGTTACCCTGTGCTTCAACCGGCGCGGCATCGTCGCCCTGATCTTCCTGCTGGTGGCCCTGTATGGCGCCTACTGCTGGACAGAACTGCCGCTCGAGGCCTATCCGGACATCGCCGATACCACTTCGCAGGTCGTCACCCAGGTGAACGGCCTGGCCGCGGAGGAAGTCGAGCAGCAGATCACGATCCCACTCGAGCGCGAGATCATGGGGACGCCGGGCATGCATGTCATGCGTTCGAAGAGTACCTTCGGCCTGTCGCTGATTACCGTCGTGTTCCAGGACGGTGCCGAGGATTACTGGTCGCGCCAGCGCCTGCAGGAGCGCATCGCGGGCGTCGCGCTGCCATACGGCGCGCAGCCAGCGCTCGACCCGTTGACTTCGCCGATCGGCGAAATTTACCGCTACACCCTCGAATCGAAGACGCACGACCTGCGCGACCTGTCGGAGCTGCAGCGCTGGATCGTCGTCCCGCGCCTGAAACAGGTGCCTGGCGTGGTGGACGTCAGTAACTTCGGTGGGCTGACGACGCAATTCCAGCTCGACCTGGACCCGGCGCGCCTGTCGAAATACAACGTGTCGCTGGCCCAGATCACACAGGCTGTCGGTGCCAACAATGCCAACGCCGGCGGCAGCGTACTGACGCGCGGCGAGCAGGGCCTGGTCGTCCGGGGCGTCGGCCTGATCCGGAACCTGAATGACCTCGGCAACGTCGTCATCACGGAAAAGGGCGGGGTGCCGGTGCTCGTCAAAGACGTCGGCACGGTCACGCTCGGCAATCAGGAGCGGCATGGCATCCTCGGGAAGGACCGGGTGTCGGACACGGTGTCGGGCATCGTGCTGCTGCTGAAGAACGAGAATCCGTCGCGCGTCATGACCGGTGTGCACGAGGCGGTCGATGATCTGAACGCGCACCTGTTGCCGAAGGACGTCAAGGTCGTGCCCTACCTGGACCGCAGCAGCCTGGTGGACGCAACCGTGCACACGGTCGGGAAGACCCTCATCGAGGGCGTCGTGCTGGTCACGCTGGTGCTCGTGCTGTTCCTGGGCAGCCCGCGCGCGGCGCTGATCGCGGCCGTGACCATCCCCGTGTCGCTGATGATCGCTTTCATCCTCATGCATCACTTCAAGATCCCGGCCAACCTGCTTTCGCTGGGCGCGATCGACTTCGGCATCATCGTCGATGGTGCGATTTTTGTGCTGGAAAATATCTTGCAGCGGCGCGAGGCCAAGCCGGACGGCTTGATGACGGCCGAGGATGCGCTCAAGGGCACGCTGCAGGTCATGCGTCCGACCTTCTTCGGAATGGTCGTGATCATGCTCGCCTACCTGCCGCTGTTCGCCTTCCAGCGCATCGAATACAAACTGTTTTCGCCGATGGCGTTCGCGGTAGGCTTTGCCCTGCTCGGTGCGCTCCTGATGACCTTGACGCTAATCCCGGGAATGGCGTACTGGGCATTCCACAAGCCGCGCAAGGTCTTCCACAACCGGCTGCTGACCTGGCTCGCGCCGCGCTACGAGGCGCTGCTGCACAAGCTGGTGGGCAGGGCAGGCGCAGTGCTCGCGATCGCCGGCGCCACATTGGTGGCGGTCGTGCTCCTCGGGATGTCGATCGGCCGGGACTTCCTGCCGACCCTGGATGAAGGTTCGATCTGGCTGCAGGTCACGCTTCCACCAGGGATTTCACTCAACAAGGCGACCGAGATGGCCGACAAGCTGCGTGCAGTGACGCTCGAGGAGCCACAGGTCGCTCACGTTGTCACGCAGCTCGGCCGCAACGACGATGGGACCGATCCTTTCACGCCTTCGCACATCGAATGCGCGGTGGCGCTGCATCCGTACAGCGAATGGCCGTCTGGAATGAGCAAGCAGGATTTGATCGAGCGGCTGTCTGCGCGCTACCGCCAATTGCCGGGCACTGACGTCGGCTTCTCGCAGCCGATGATCGACGGCGTGCTCGACAAGTTGGCGGGGGCGCACAGCGACTTGGTCGTCAAAGTCTACGGTAACGATTTCCACGAGACCCGCCGCTTGGCGACGGCGGTCGAACGCCTGCTCAAGACCGTCTCCGGCGCCCAGGACGTCATCGTCGACCAGGAGCCGCCGCTGCCCCAGGTGCGCATCGACGTCGACCGCGCCGCGGCCGCGCGCCAGGGCATCAATGTCGCCGACGTGATGGCGCTGATTCAGACCGGCATCGGTGGAGGCCCCATTGCCCAGGTATATGTCGATGATCGCAGCTACGACATCACGGCGCGGTTCACCGGCATTGCTCACAACGACCCGCAGCAGATCGGCAACCTGGTGCTGACAACTGCGAGCGGCGCGCACATCGCCTTGTCCCAAGTAGCAACGGTGCGCATCGCCGAAGGCGAGACGACGATCACACGCGAAATGAGCCGCCGCCATCTGACCGTACGCACCAACCTGCGCGGGCGTGACCTGTCCTCCTTCCTGGCCGACGCCCAGGGACGGATCGAGCGGGAGATCGCCTACGATCATTCGCGCTATCAGATTTCCTGGGGTGGCCAGTTCGAAAATCAGCAGCGCGCGCAGGCGCGCCTTGCCGTGATTGTACCGGCGGCCCTGGCGCTGATGTTCGTGCTGCTGTTCGGCGAATTCGGCAATCTGCGTCAGCCCGGCCTGATTTTGCTCGTCGTGCCCCTGTCGCTGCTCGGTGGCCTGGTGGCGCTGGAGCTGAGGGGAATGACGTTCAACGTGTCGTCTGCGGTCGGGTTCATCGCACTGTTCGGCGTCTCGGTGCTGAACGCCGTGGTGATGGTGGCCAACCTGAACCGTTGGCGCAAGCAGATGCCGCACGACCTGAAGGGGGCCGTCATCAATGCTGCGCGTGAACGTCTGCGTCCGGTGCTGACGACCGCCACGGTAGCGGCGCTCGGACTGGTCCCGGCCGCGCTTGCGCATGGCCTTGGCAGCGATGTGCAGCGGCCTCTAGCCACCGTGGTCGTCGGCGGCCTCGTCACCGCCACGGCGCTGACGCTGGTGCTGCTGCCAGCGCTGTATTACCTGATTGAAGACTATATTGCGCGCCGGCCCCGGCCGGAAAGCCCGGTCCCGTTCTCGGCCGTGGAAGGAGATTGAGCATGAGCAAGCGGATTCTTTTTCCAATCTCACTAGCGATGCTGACGACGATGATGGCCGGCTGCGCGGTCGGCCCGGACTACCGCAAGCCGCCGGCGCCGGCGGCGCAGCAATACATCCCCGGACCGTTGAATGCGTACGCTGCGGCGTCCGGCGGCCCGGCAGTCCAAGGGTTTGCCGAGGGAGCCGATGTGCCGGCGCGTTGGTGGACCCTGTTCGGTTCGGATGCATTGGATCGGCTGGTCGATGCCGCCGAACGCGCCAGTCCAGATGTGCAGTCGGCCGAGGCGGCATTACGGGTCGGCCGTGAAAACGCGGCCGCCACCCGCGGCGCCTATCTTCCCAGCGTCGAGGCGCATTACACGCCGACGCGCCAGAAGATTTCGGATCCGCTCGCAAGCCCGCTCGCATCGAATGCCGACCTGTACACGCTGCATACGGCGCAGTTGAACATCGCTTACGTGGCGGGCGTGTTCGGGGGCACGCGCCGGCAAAGCGAAGTGTCGACTGCCCAGTTCGAGCAAGCGCGCTTTCAGAACGAGGCGGCCCGGCTGACGCTGGCGTCCAACGTAGTGGCGGCGGCCATCCAGGAAGCCGCGCTTCGCGCCCAGCTCGACGCCATGATTGAGCTTGTCGCCCTTGCGCGCAAACAGCTCGACGTCGTGCGCAAGCAACGGCAAGCCGGACAGAGCGGCGCATCCGACATCGCCGCTCAGGAGACGCTGCTGGCGCAGGCCGAGGCCGGGTTGCCACCGCTGGAAAAGCAGCTCGCCCAACAGCACGACCTTGTTGCAGCGCTCACAGGCCATCTCCCCAGCGATACTGTCGAGGCGATCAAATTCGACGCGCTGACCCTTCCACCGGAATTGCCGGTCAGCCTTCCCGCGCGCCTGATCGAGCAGCGGCCCGACATTCGCGCCGCCGAAGCGCAACTGCACGCGGCAAGCGCCCAGATCGGCGTGGCGAAGGCGGCGCGTCTGCCAGATATCACGCTGTCGGCAACGCTTGGCAGTTCGTCCTTGGGCCTGTCGACCCTGTTCAAGTCCGGCACTGGCGCCTGGAGTATCGGAGCCGATCTCGTGCAACCGATCTTCAAGGGCGGCACGCTATTGCACCAGCAACGTGCCGCCGAAGCGGGCTACGACCAGGCGGCGGCCCAATACCGTGGGGTGGTGCTGACGGCATTCCAGAACGTGGCCGACACGCTGCACGCAATCGTGCTCGACACGAAGGCGCTGGAAGTCAGCCTGGCGGCCGAGCAGGCGGCTCGCCAGAGCCTGGCGATCGCGCAGCGGCAATGGCAGGTGGGTGCGGTCGGGCACCCGGCGGTCCTTCTGGCCGATCAAGCGTATCGCCAGACGATGATCAGTGTGGTCCAAGCTCGGGCGGCACGGTTTGCCGACACGGTCGCATTGTTCCAGGCGCTCGGTGGCGGCTGGTGGAACACGTCTCGGCAAGACCCCGCTGCAAATTCTGCGCTCGGGCAGGACACGACCCATCATGCCGGTCGTTAGGAGGAACACCATGCAAACCAAACTGATGTCCTTGCTGATGCTTGTCCTGCTGGGAGGCTGTTCGACGGCGTACGACACAAGCCATCCTTATGAAGGGAACTGGCGTATTGGTCAGGTTGAGGAAGTCGGCAGCGCCACGGCAGCGTTTCCGATAACCGGATTCGACTGCCGCAGGGACGCGGCTGGGGTACCCAACTCCGGAAACGTTCGATATGCGTATGTTCGGTTTGAGTTTTCGGGTGGTACCAAGTACATGAACAGCATCCCGAAACAGCGGCATGTGATTGTCACGATCCCGGACGATTTGAATGCCCAAGAAGGTGAGTGGGTATATGTCAATATCCGTGATTGCAGTCAACCTATGGCGCGCCTGAAGCCCGCTCGTTGAAGTTAAAAACATGGGAGAGTGGGGCAGGCACACTGACATTGTCCGGGCACTTCACTCGTCATGCAAGCTGATCTCCTGCTGCTCAGCGGCTGGTTTCTTCAACCAGCGCCGGTGCAGCGCGCGCTCGATCGGCTTGCCGAGCACGAACAACAGAAAAACGAAAGCCAGCGCGATACCGGCAATTTCCCAGGAACCCATCCCACATAGGATGCCTAGGATTGCAGTGATCCAGATTGAGGCGGCCGTGGTGAGACCGCGAATCCTATCGCTGCCGTTCTCATGGACGATGACGCCCGCGCCGAGAAACCCGATGCCGGTGATCAGGCCTTGAATCACACGGCTGAGCGAGCCGGGATCGGCCCGACCGTCTGCGATCAGTGCGTTCATGCCAATCATTGTCAGCAGACAGGCTCCCAGACTGACCAGGCCGAGGGTCCGGATTCCGCTCGGCTTACCGCGCAGGTTGCGATCCAGGCCGATCAGGCCACCGATCAGGACCGAGGCGGTGAGGCGCAGCAGAATCTCTAAATAATGCATGGCTTCACGCCTCTACATCGATCTGGAATTGTCCGGTGTCATAAGCGTCGGCATAGCTCGTCCAGTCGGCGTTCACCTGTGTTGCCATGGCCGCCGCGGCCTGTCCCACTTGGCGTTGCCATTTCTTCTTGCCGGCGAAGGCGATCAGTTCATCCGCGTTGGCTGATCCTTGTCGGCCGCTGCTGCGCAATTGAGCCCAGGCCGCACATCGTGCCAGCAAGGCGATGGCGTCCTCGAACAGGTCGTGCTGAGCACCGAAGCGGTCGAATGGTAGGCGGTCCTCACTGGGTTGTAAGGCGCGCAGCACGAAGGGCGCGCCTGCGTGCGTCACCGCATGCAGGCACGCCGAGGTCACCGCCTGCATACGTTCTTGCACACTTACAATGCGCTGGGCGTCGTCGTCCCAGCGCGGCTGCAGCGATTTGAACTGACGTCCCAGCGTCGACGGCACGGCCTGCTTCAGGTCGAACAGATAGTTGCGGTCGGGCGATCCGCGTCCCTCGACCAGCACGACGTAGCGGGCGACTCCCAGGCTGCCAGTGCCGGCGATGCGCCTTGCAACGTCAAGCACCTTGAAGAAGTCCGCGTGCAGCTGTCGGCCTGCGAAAGCCAGAAAGGTCGCTTCGACATCGTCGCGCTCGGCCTGGCTGATCGCCAAGGCCCGGCGGCCGTCGATGTGCAGGACTCGGCGCCTGCGCACCACACGCGTGCGGCTGTTCAGGTAGTCAACGCGCTTGCGCTCTCGCAAGTGGTCTAGCAGTTCGCGCACCACACCTTGGGTGGTATCGCGCTCGATCCAGTTGGCCTTGCCATGGGCAAGCGTCTGAGCGTACTGGCTAATCATCCGCTCGACCAGGGCAACTACGCATTCCTCTGCCAGGCCCTGTGCCGTCAGGCCGACATGCATACTGGCCGCAAGCCGCACCAGTTCCCAACTGGCCGGCGCTAGCGCCGCTTCGTCGAAATCATTGATATCGAAATAAACTAAGCGATTGTCGCCCTTGTAGCTGCCGAAGTTTTCAAGGTGAAGGTCGCCGCAACACCACACTGCCGGCGCGGTCACGTCGAATCCCGACTCCGCAAGCCGGTCGTAGAACAGGTGACAGGTCCCGCGAAGGAACGCGAACGGGCTGTCGCGCAGGGCTCGGTATTTCATGGCCAGACGCTCCGGGTCGCGGCCATAGTTTTCCTTCAAGATCCGCTTGACAATATTCATCGATACCTTCGAAATCACTCAGGTCAAATGGAATCCCAATTGTAGATCGATGCGCCTGGCTGAGTATCAATGCTGGCAAAGATGTAATCTCGAACTACGTACTCTTTTCGAGCAGTTAGAGAATTGATCCGATATCGAGTGCAGGGGCCTTGCGATTTGAGTACGCCATCCAACACGATCCATTTTCGATGTGTGTACGTCCGCTCTTTGCCGAGTTCAGCCGGTAACCTATCTTGGTATTTGCTGCCGACGAGCAGCATTTTTGCCCGAGTTGCTGGGGCATTTTTGTCCAAGGACAACAAATCTATTCGAACGAGGCAATATCTCGAAAAGCTGTCGAGCCAAATGAGAATGATAACCAAATTGATTCATCCTATCTCAAATAGTATTTTCAATTGAACGCGTCTATCATTCCGCTCTCCATAGGAATCGCAAATGACCAATTTGGAGGGCTTTATGAAGAAACGACACCGCGAGCGGCACCGTATACAACATATTGGATGGCTTCGCGCTGCCGTGCTCGGGGCAAACGACGGAATTATTTCAACCTCAAGCCTGGTAACGGGGGTGGCAGCGGCGCATGCAGCACATCGGAATATCGTTCTGACCGCAGTGGCGGGGCTGGTCGCCGGTGCGATGTCGATGGCAACTGGAGAATATGTATCGGTCTCCTCGCAGTCCGATACAGAGAAGGCTGCGATTGCCGAAGAAAAGGCCGAGCTCGAGGATGACCCTCTCGGTGAGCACCGTGAACTGGCTATGATCTATGTCCAGAGGGGATTGGACCGAGCGCTTGCGACACAGGTCGCTCAACAACTCATGAAACACGACGCGCTCGCGACGCATGCGCGAGATGAGCTGGGCATTTCGGACCTGACGGCGGCGCGCCCTCTGCAGGCGGCTTGGACGTCGGCCGCGAGCTTCTCGATGGGGGCTGCGTTACCGCTCGCCGTGACAGCGCTGGCGCAGGGACCGAATTTGGCTATTTATGCCCATCCCCTCGAAAAGGTAAAAGTTCTTCTAACCTATCGAGTTTTCTTTACGGGAACGCGAAATTCTCGCCCACTAATTTCGTTTGCCCACCGCTGGCGTCATCGCCGGGCCGGGTGCGACCTCTAGCCAAGCCTTCAGCGCGGCCACCTCTTGGGGATGTGCCGGGATAAAACCGGAAATGACACATAATCCTAAAAGTAATAAAGGCGGGGGGTCTTTATTCCTCATTGGCGGGCAACTCGCTACTGCGGCTTTTGCGCTCGGCGTGCGTTGGCTTCGGCGCCGGAGAGTCTGCCTTTTTCAGTAGCTGAGCGTTCGCCTTCTCCAGCGCGCTGATCTTGTCTTCCATGCACACGATCTCGTGCTCGGCGTCGTCCAGCCGCTGTCCGACTATCTCCGTCTCCAACTGCCGGGCGTTGGCCATCTCGCGAGCGGCGCCCAGCGCCTCGGTGGCCTCGTGCAGTTGCAAAGCCTGCGCTTTGCTCGCCTCGCCCAGCTCCGCCACCTTGTTTTCCAGATGCGCCTTGTCGCCACGCAGCACGGCCAGCGCCTCGCGGTGTTCCTGCAAATTGCTCCGCACCGCGCCCAGCTCCCGCTCCAGGGCGGCGATACGCGCCTCGGCCGCTTGCCGATCGATTTGCCGCTGCTCGGCCACCTTGTCCTGGTAGTAGTCGAACTGCTGTCGCGCCTGCGCCAACTGGTCGGCCAGCAACTTGACCTCGGCCGCGCGGTCCGCCAGGCGCTGAGTGAGTCCGTCGTTCTCGGCCCGCAGCGCCGCGATCGTCACGGCGGCGTGCTGCCGCTCGTCGCGCTCGTGCGTGAATGCCGCCTTCACCTGCGCCAGTTCGGCGGCCAGCGCCTCGCGCTCGGCGCGCAGCTGTCGGCCGCCGGCGCGTTCCGCCTCCAGCTGCTGGGTCGCCTCCTGGCGGGCTTGTTCGTGCGCGGCGCGCAGCTGCTCGACTTGCTCCTGTGCGCCCGCCTCCAGGCGCTGATACACGCCCTTCACGGCCTCCAGCATGTCGGCGGGTAGGCCGGCGCCGGCGGCGGCCGTCTCGCCCTGGTGCTCGCGCTTCCACTGCTTGAGCATCGGCGCGATGGTGCTCTTGCTGCCGGTGCCCAGCGCCGCACGCACCGTGTCCACGGTGGGGTTAGCGCCGGCGGCGGCCAGCGCGGCGGCGGCCTTGACCACCTGGGAATAAAGAATGCCGGCGCGTGCCATGGTGGGCCTTTCGAGAAATTAGGTAACGTATTCCATAATACGTAATATCATGATATATTATGATTTCTAGTTTCTGGCGTCACGCATTGTTTTATCTTGCGATAATGTTCGTTATCGCGACTCATCCGGCCGGCATCGTGTTATCCTGCGCGTAATCCCATTACGAGAACGCAATCCGCGCGACGCCCCCCATGCCACGCGAACCAGCCGCCATCGAACCGGTCGACGCGGCCGACGCCGGGTCGACGCTGATGATCCATACCGCCATAACGCAGCAGGATGAATGCGCCGTGGCCGCGCGGCACCAGGCATTCCTGGCCGCCGCCACCTCCGACAACACTCGTCGGACGTACCGGTCCTCCATCCGGCACTACCTGGACTGGGGCGGCGTGCTTCCGGCCGACGAACCAGCGGTCATCCGCTACCTGGTGTACTTCGCCGACGCGCTCAATCCGCGCACGCTCGCACTGCGTCTAACGGCACTCTCGCAATGGCACGTCCATCAGGGCTTTGCGGATCCCGCGGCCACGCCGACCGTGCGCAAGACCCTAGCCGGGATCGCACGCACGCACGGCCGCCCAAAGCGGAAGGCCAAGGCGCTGCCGATCGAGGATCTGGAATCGATCGTGGCGGTCCTGGCCGCCCAGGGCACGTTGAAGGGGCTACGCGACAACGCCCTACTGCAGGTCGGCTTTTTCGGGGGATTCCGGCGCAGTGAGCTTGTCACCATCGAGGTCGACCACATCACATGGGACCCGCAGGGGATCACGATCACGCTTCCGCGCTCGAAAACGGATCAAACCGGCGAAGGAGTAACCAAGGCCATCCCCTACAGTCCCGGCCCGTGCTGCCCGGCGACAGCATTGCGAAGCTGGCTGGAGGCGGCCGGCGTGGCCGGCGGACCGGTCTTCCGGTCGATCACCAAATGGGGCGTGGTGGGCGTCGACGGATTGAACCCGGCCAGCGTGAACACCATCCTGGCCGGTGCCGCCCAGCTGGCCAAGCTCGACTATGTGCCGGACTTGTCGAGCCACAGCCTGCGGCGAGGAATGGCCACCAGTGCCCACCGCGCCGGCGCCGACTTCCGCGACATCAAACGACAAGGCGCATGGCGCCACGACGGCACGGTGCGGGGTTACATCGAGGAGGCCGGGCTGTTCGAGGAGAACGCGGCCAGTAGTCTGCTCCGATCGCGCGTCAAGTCGAGCTAAAATAAGGGACGGCGAACTCGACTTGTTGGCTTATACACAGTGCCGCCAGTTTGCCCCGACACGCGATGATCGACTATGCTGCCAGACGTAGCAAAATGGAACGCGCTACTGCTTATGTGCGAACCCTGCGTTGACTGACAACGCACCGCCTCCGCGGTCACCACGAATTCCAACCTCAATAGAATCGAACCAGGATACCTTCATGCATAAGGGAGTCATCTATGCGGTGATTGCTGCCGCCTTGTTTGGAGTTAGCACGCCGTTTGCCAAATCGCTCGTCGGCCAGGTCGCTCCCGTTGCGCTCGCCGGCATGCTCTATTTGGGGAGCGGCCTTGGTCTGCTGGCTTTCTACCTGTTGCGCGCCTTTGCACAGCGCGCCGGTGCGGTGGAAACGGCGGGGATCACGCGGGCGGATCTGCCGTGGCTGGGTGGCGCGATTGTGACCGGCGGCATTGGCGGTCCAGTGCTGCTCATGTTCGGCCTGACCATGACGCCAGCGTCGTCTGCCTCGCTACTCCTGAACATGGAGGGCGTGCTGACATCAATGCTGGCTTGGTTCGTGTTCAAGGAGAATTTTGATCGCCGCATCTTCATCGGGGTGTTGCTGATCGTCGCCGCGGGTGTGTTGCTGTCGTGGGAGCAGATCCCGACTTTGGGCGTGCCGTGGGGTTCGCTCGCCATCGTCGGTGCCTGTCTCTGCTGGGGCATCGACAATAACCTGACACGCAAGGTATCGGCCAGCGACGCGGTGCAGATCGCCTGCGTCAAGGGCTTGGTGGCCGGCTCGGTCAATCTGGCAATCGCCACCACACTCGGATTTCACTTGCCGCCGGTGCCGGTTGCCGCGGCCGCCGGGGTGGTCGGCTTCTGTGGATATGGCGTGAGCCTGGTGATGTTTGTGCTAGCGTTGCGTCACCTCGGCACCGCGCGCACCGGTGCCTATTTTTCGGCGGCGCCCTTCGTCGGCGCGGTTGTTTCGCTGCTGATGCTGGGCGAGCAGCCCGGTCTTGTGTTCTGGGTGGCCGCCGCCCTGATGAGCGGTGGTATTTGGCTGCACCTGACCGAAACGCACGAACACGAGCATGAGCACGAGGTCATGGATCACGCGCATGCGCATCGCCACGACACGCACCATCAGCACGGCCATGATTTCGACTGGGACGGCATCGAGCCGCACGTGCATCCGCATGTGCACGCGAAGCTCAGGCATTCACATCAACACTACCCGGATATCCACCACCGGCACGACCACTAGGCGCGCGCTGCCTCGAAGCGCTCTGACACGTTGTTCCGTTCATCACGTGCAGTTATGATACGGGCCATTCATGTCGCCAGTGCTTAGCGCCCGATTTTTCCCGTTTTCTCTGATTGCTCCAAGCTCGACTACGTACCGGAACTTTCAAGCCACAGCCTGCGGCGAGGCATGGCCACCAGCGCCTTTCGCGTCGACGCCGGCCTCCGCGACATCAAGCGGCAAGGCGCCTGGCGCCACGACGGTACCGTGCAAGGCTACATCGATTAGCGGGTTTGTTCGAGGAGAACGCGGCCCGCAAACTGTTGCACCGTAAAACTTAGTGAGGACGAAAGCATGATACTGGTCCCCGCCGCCGTAGCCCTTCGCCTGTCGGAACTAGAGGCCGCCGCACCGTCCTGGCTGGACGAGCATCCTTGGTCGGCCGAACTGGAGGCTCTGGCGCCGGATGTCGCCACGCTGAACGAGGCTGAGCGGCGCGGTTGCATCGCCGAGATCGTAGCGCATCGCTTCATGCCGACCACGTCCGCTGACCGTGGGCCATGGGACGCCTATTTTGGTCCGGTTTCCTCTGGTACCGACGCGAATGGTCGTGACGTCCATGTCCCCGACGCCCGACAGATCGATGCCGAGGTCGTTGAATACTGGAAGACACGCGCGGAACTGACGCCGCATCCCATGCTTCGTGCGCGCTACGCCGACCTGGCGTGGGAGATTGGGCGCATCTGGAACCGCGAGCATTCTGATCAGGCTCCCATTGCACTGCCCCGCGAGCTGGCCCAGCGCACAGCCTTCGCTTATCTGGACTCGGCGCAGATGGCCGACGCAAGCGTTCCGTTGCAACTGTTCAAGGCGTGGCGGTTTCTGGAGCGCGCGCTGGGTTTGGCGATCTCAGTCAAGGACGCGACGCTGATCGAGCGCGCGAAAAAGGCGGCCTTTGACTTCAACCGGGCAAACCGGGCCGCCGGACACATGGACCAGTGGTGGCTGATCGATGATCTAGTCTTCGATCGCAAGGGGCTGACGTTGACCGAGGTGGAGCGCTCAGAGATCGCCGGCTGGCTGACGGAAGCGCTCAATACCTGCTCCGACCTGACTGACCGCCAACGGTTCGAGCCGCACCTGGCGCTGCAGGCGGCCGACCGCATTGCACGCTGGGCCGCCAAGTCAAAACAACCGGAGCTGGGCATGGCCGCCCTGAAGCAGGCAGCCGGCGCGTTCGAAGCGTTCGCCAAGCAGGCCAACGCGATGACGGCGACGGCTTGGCTCGAAGACCTCAGCATCCGCTACCGGCAAAGCAATTTGCCAGAAGACGCCTCGCGCGTCGACGCCGAAATCATCGCGCGCTCGGAGGAAGCCAGGCAATCCATGCGTCTGACCTCCGTGCCGATCAGCGTCACCAACGAGGACATGGAGTGCTGGCTGGACGAATTGATGGCAGACTCGCCCAAGCAGGCGATCGGCCGTATCGCTTTCCACTTGATGTCAGATCCCGATGAGTTGCATAGACAGGTCGAGTCCAACGCGGCCAACGCCCCGTTGCACGCGAGCATCTCGATTACGATTACGGACGACAACGGTTTTACCACGGCGACTATCGGCTCGGTCAAGGACGACATTCCGGGACGTGTCCTCAACGCGGCCGCGACCTATATCGGCGGTTCCAGTCCTTGGCTACACCAGGCGCTCGCCCGGTTGAAGACTCGATGGAGCACCGATGCCGAGGCGCTGCTCGCGTTCCTGGCGCAGAGCCCGCTGTTTCCACCTTCAACGCATGGCTTGTTGCGCGCCGGCATTCAGGCTTGGTTCGCCGGCGACTTTATTAAGGCCGTGCATGTCCTGGTGCCGCAGGTGGAAGCCGGGCTGCGGGAAATGCTGCGGGCGTATGGAGAATCTCCCATGCGGCACAATGCGCACGAAGGAGGCTTCGAGACGATCGGTATGGGGACATTGCTCATGAACAGGACGTTCAAGGCGCACGCCCATCCATGGTTCCGTCTGCACATGCGCGCGCTCTACACCAGCCCGAAGGGCCTTAATCTGCGCAACCGGGTAGCCCACGGGTTGGCAAGCGCGGACGCTTTCGGGCTGGGCATGGCGAACTGGGTCATCCATTCACTATTCGCGATCCGCACGTTCGGGCATCTGGAACCGGATACTGACGATACAATTTGTCCGGATGCCTCCGAACCACCTGCGGCGCCGAGCGCTCGCGAATGAGACGCACCCTATATTGCAGCGGGCTCGCAGGCTGTACCGGCCAGCGTGAACAGTATTTTTTTGACCGGGCTGCATAAACCGGGCTGCATAACTATGTCCGCGGTTCAAGTCGACCTGAATTGCCCCCCAAAGCAGATCATCACCTGTAGTTATGACTTGGACCAATCTCATGTCGTCAGTGCTTAGCGCCCGATTTTCCCGTTTTCCCTGATTGCCCCGGGTAAGGAATTTTGATGTTATATCGCCGTCGCCCATGTTAAATTGGCATTTGTGATCTATAACACGTTGAGCGTCATAGGAGAGCTTCGTGCCACAAGGTAATGCCGATCAAGTTTTTCCGGTGTTCTTTGGTGTATGGGTAGTGCTCGGGATCGTCTGAACGGGCTTTTTCTACCTCAACAAGAACGCTGCATTGAAACGCAAGGTATGGCCGCCGTTCCTCGGTATCGTCGGAGTGCTGTTCCTTGGCTTCACGTGGACGATGGGCGTTCCGCTGGAAACGTTCTTCTTTGCAGTGCCTGCGGTGGCGCTCATCACGCTGCTCAACCTGCGGACTGTGCGGTTCTGCAATTCGTGCGGCGCCACCCTCAGGAGCCAGAATGCATTTTCGAAGCCCGCCTACTGTTCCAAGTGCGGAGCGAAGCTCGAACAATGACAGCCCCCTCCGTCGAGTGGACAGCCAGCCTATTCGATAAGGCTCGACCTGCTCAAGACAGCTGAAACCGGTAACCGACACCGGATTCGGTGATCATGTACCGAGGCTGCGCTGGGTTGTCCTCCAGCTTGTGCCTGAGGTGCCCCATATAGATGCGCAGGTAATGCGCCTGATCGGTCTGATTCGGCCCCCAGACCATGCGCAGCAACTGCGGCGTTGTCATGACCTTGCCCGCATTCGCGACCAGCATGGCCAGGAGCCTGTGCTCGGTTGGCGTCAGCCTCACGGCGCATCCCCCCTTGGTGACCTGCCGGTTCTGCACGTCGACAACCACGTCGCCGAAACGCACCTTGCCGTCGCCCTCGGTCGCCGGCCCTCGCTGGCGACGCTGCGACGCCCGGACCCGCGCCAGCAATTCGCCCACTCCGAACGGCTTGGTCAGGTAATCGTCTGCGCCCTTGTCGAGCGCCCGGATCTTTTCCTCCTCGCTGACGCGCGCAGACAGCACGATGACCGGTACCGCAGACCACTTGCGCAAATCGCCGATAAAGTCGACGCCGTCGCCGTCGGGCAGGCCCAGGTCGAGAATGACGACGTCCGGCTTACGGGTGCCGGCCTCTGTTAGCCCGCGCTCCACGGTCTCGGCTTCGTGCACCTGCCAACCTTCCTTCTCCAGCGCATTGCGCACGAAGCGCCGGATGTGCGGCTCGTCTTCGACCAGCAGCGCGCTGCCAATGAAATCACTCATCTTGTTCCTCGGCTTCCAGTTCTGCATCCAGCATCGGCATGGCGGGCGGCGTTCCCAACGGGAGCGTGAACGTGAATTCAGCCCCTCCTTGCGGGCGGTTGGCGGCGCGGATCGTTCCACCATGCGCGCTCACGATCGCGCGGCAGATCGCCAGGCCCAGGCCAACTCCCGGCTTGGCGGACTCGCGTTCGCCGCGGGCGAACTTCTCGAACACCGCTTCTTCCTGACCTGGCGGCAGGCCCGGGCCGTTATCGGCTACCACGACATCAAGCCAAGTACCGCGCTGCCTGGCCGAGACGGTGATCGTACTGCCTGCCGGCGTGTACTTGCCCGCGTTCTCGAGCAGATTGGACAGCACGCGTTCGATCAGGACGGCGTCGTACTGCACGAGCGGCAAATTGGCCGGTACCTCGGTCACCACCTCGTGGTTCGCAAGCGCCGCGCGGCTGGCTTGCAGGGCGCTGCCGACGACCTCCTCGACCGCCTGCCACTGGAGCTTGAGCTTGACGTCTCCGCTCTCGATGCGCGCCATGTCGAGCAGATTCATCACAAGCATGCTCATCCTGTCCATTTCCTGACGCAGCGCTTCGGCCATCGCATGCTGGGCAGGCGCCAGCGGCGGAACCGAGCGTGCCAGTGATTCCGCCTGTGCCATCAGGGAAGTGAGCGGTGTGCGCAGGTCGTGCGACAGGGCCGCGAGTAGAGAATTGCGCAACCGTTCCGATTCGATTTTCACCAGCGCGTCCTGGGCCACTTCGATGTAGTGCACCCGCTCGAGCGCGATCGCGGCCAGGGTTGCGAACGTGTCCAGTTGTTGTCGCTGCTCGGGTGCCAGTAGCCAAGGGGTATGCGCAGCCTCGATCGCCAACACGCCGCGGGTGCGCATTGGCGCGACCAGGGCCATGTAGAACACGGGGCTGCCCGGCAAGGTATCGGTCCCCATGCCGGCGCTGGCGCCGTGATCGAAAGCCCATTGCGCGATGCTGGTGTCCAGGCCGGGGATCGTCGCGCCATCCCCGTCGACGGCGTGAACATGCCCGTCCGCGTCGGGCAGCAGCAGGGTCGTGCGTGCGCCGAACGTGCGCTTGACAGCGTCGTGGGTCGCATCCTGGATTTGCTCCGTCTGCAGCACTCCGGACAGCGCACGCGCGAACTCGTACAGGGCGCGGGTGCGGGTCTCGCGTAGCGCTGCGACGCGGGCCTGGAAGCGAAGACCGGCCGTGAGGTGGCCGGTTATGGTGCCGACGGCCAGCATGACGCCAAAGGTGACCAGGTACTGGAAGTCCGAGATCGCGAACGAAAAGCGCGGCGGCACGAAGAAGAAGTCGAAGCAGGCCACGCCGACGCAGGTGGCTGTCACGGATGGACCGCGGCCCAGCCGCACCGCGACCAGCAGCACGACCAGCAGGAACAACATGGCGATGTTGGCCAGGTCCAGGAAGCCGACTGTTGGCGCGACCGCCAAGGCCATGCCGAGGCTCGCTAGGGCGGCGATGGCGTGCGCCAGCAGGTGCTGGCGAGGCGGTAGGTTACTGACGGCCGTGCCCGTCCATTGGGGATGTCGTACGAGCCCAGGCGGCGCCGTGCCCGGTACGATGATTTCGACCAGTTCGATGTCCGGCGCCAGGTGCGCGATGCGCCGGCTGCACGATGTGCGCCACGGGGATTCGCGCTGGCTGCGGCCAAGAACGATACGCGCCAGGTTGTGGCTGCGGGCGTAGTCGATCAGCGCCGACTCGACCCGGTCCCCCGACAACGTGCTCGTGACCGCGCCGAGGTCGCGCGCCAGCTTGAGCGTCGCCAGTATCTGCGCGCGGCGTCCTGTATCCAGTCGCTGTAGCTCGGGCGTCTCGATATACACCGCATGCCAGTCGGCACCGAGCTGCGCCGCAAGACGGGCAGCACTGCGCACTACGCCTTCCGCGCCAGCGTCCGGGCCGACGCAGGCCAGCAGCGCGGTGCCCGTCCGCCAGACCGGGTCGATCGATTTTTCCACCCGGTAGGCGCGCACGTCGTCGCCGATCCGTTCCGCAGTGCGGCGCAGCGCCAGTTCGCGCAGCGCGATGAGGTTTCCCTTGCGGAAAAAATTCTGACTGGCCCGTTCGGCCTGCGCGCCCTGGTACACCTTGCCGAGTTTGAGGCGCCCCAGCAGCTCGTCGGCCGGCAGGTCGACCAGCACCACTTCGTCGGCGGCGTCGAATACGGAGTCCGGCACCGTCTCGCCGACGCGTACGCCGGTGATGCCGCCGACCACGTCGTTCAGGCTTTCCAGGTGCTGGACGTTGACCGTCGTGAACACGTCGATGCCGGCCGCCAGCAGCTCGTCGACGTCCTGCCAACGCTTGGGATGGCGCGAACCGGGCACGTTCGAATGGGCCAGTTCGTCGACCAGCACGAGTTGCGGGTGCCGTTCCAGCGCGGCGTCGATGTCGAACTCGGTCAACGCCTTGCCGCGGTAGTCGATGTGCCGGCGCGGCAGGACGTCCAGCCCATCCAGCAACGCTTCGGTCTCGGCGCGTCCGTGGGTTTCGACGATGCCGACGAGGACGGCGCGCGTGGCGGCGAGCTGGCGCGCCGCGGACAGCATCGCATAGGTCTTGCCGACGCCGGCCGACGCGCCGAAATAAATGCGCAACCGGCCGCGCGCCGCGCGCCGTTCTTCTTCCTGCACCTGGGCCAGCAGCGCGTCCGGATCGCGCCGCACCTCGTCACCGGGAACGCTCATGCCCGCGTCCTCACTGCGCCTTGCCGTCCAGGGCCAGGTTCAGCGCGAGCACGTTCACGCGCGCCTCCCCCAGGAAGCCCAGGATGGGCGCCTGCCGGTAGCGGGCGATGAGCGCGCGCACCTGCGCTTCGGGCAGCTTGCGCGCCGCGGCGACGCGCGCCGCCTGATAGTCGGCGGCGGCCACGCTGATCTCGGGATCGAGGCCGCTGGCCGACGCGGTGACGAGGTCGACGGGGATCGGCGCCCGGTTGCCGGGATCGGCCGCCTTCAGCGCGGCGACGCGATCCTTGACTGCGTCCAGCAGGGCCGGATTGGTCGGCCCCTGGTTGGAGCCGCTGGAGCCGGCCGCGTTGTACGCCATCGGCGCGGTGGCCGACGGCCGGCCCCAGAAATAACCTGGTTGTGAGAACGGCTGGCCGATCAAACTGGAACCAACGGTTTTGCCGCCGGCTTCAAGCAGACTGCCTTCGGTCTGGTGGGGGAAGGCGACGCGGCCGATGCCGGTGACGGCGGCCGGATAAAGCACGCCGCACAGCAGGGTCAGGGTGCCAAACAGGACGAGCGCGGGGCGGATGATGGAGGGCATGTTGTTCTCCTTGTCAGACGAGGTTGAATGCCGCCAGCAGCATGTCGATCAGCTTGATGCCGATGAATGGCAGGATGATACCGCCGACGCCGTAGATCAAGAGATTCCTGCGCAGCAGGGCCGTGGCGCCGATCGCGCGGTAGCGCACGCCGCGCAAAGCCAGCGGGATCAGGAACACGATGATCACGGCGTTGAAGATCAGCGCCGACATGATGGCCGAGGATGGGCTGGCGAGGTGCATGACGTCGAGCGCTTTCAGTTGCGGATAGGTGCCGACGAAGGCGGCCGGGATGATCGCGAAATACTTGGCCACGTCGTTGGCGATCGAGAACGTGGTCAACGAGCCGCGCGTCATCAGCATCTGCTTGCCGATCTCGACGATCTCCAGCAGCTTGGTCGGGTTCGAGTCGAGGTCCACCATGTTACCGGCTTCCTTGGCGGCCTGGGTACCCGAGTTCATCGCCACCGCCACGTCGGCCTGGGCCAGCGCGGGGGCGTCGTTGGTGCCGTCGCCCGTCATCGCAACCAGGCGGCCTTCCGACTGGTACTGCCGGATCAGCTTGAGCTTGTCTTCCGGCGTCGCTTCAGCGAGGAAGTCGTCGACGCCGGCCTCGGCGGCGATCGCTGCGGCCGTCAGCTTGTTGTCGCCGGTGATCATCACGGTCTTGATGCCCATGCGGCGCAGTTCGGCAAAGCGCTCCTTGATGCCGCCCTTGACGATGTCCTTCAGCTCGACCACGCCCATGACGCGGTTACTATCCGCCACCACGAGCGGCGTGCTGCCGCGGCGCGCGGCGTCTTCGACCGTGCGCACGACCTCGGCCGGAAACGGCATGCCGAGTGCCTCGATGTGGCGCCGCACGGCGTCGGCCGCGCCCTTGCGGATTTGGCGCTCGCCGCAATCGACACCGCTCATGCGGGTGTTCGCCGAGAACGGCAGGAACACGGCATGCAGGCTCTCCAGCTCACGCTGGCGAATGTTGAAGCGCTGCTTGGCCAGCACGACGATGCTGCGGCCTTCCGGCGTTTCGTCGGCCAGAGACGCCAGCTGTGCCACGTCGGCGAGTTCGCGCTCGGTCACGCCCGGCGCCGGCAGGAAGGCGGCCGCCTGGCGGTTGCCGAGCGTGATAGTGCCCGTCTTGTCGAGCAGCAGGACGTCGACGTCGCCTGCCGCTTCCACCGCGCGGCCGGACGTCGCGATCACGTTCGCGCCCATCATACGGCTCATGCCGGCCACGCCGATGGCCGACAGCAGGCCGCCGATGGTGGTGGGAATCAGGCACACGAGCAACGCAATCAGCACGGTAATCGTGACCGGCGTACCTGCCTTGGCCACCTCCACGGAATACAGCGAGAACGGCAGCAGGGTCACAGTGACCACCAGGAACACGATGGTGAGCGCCACCAGCAGGATGGTGAGCGCGATCTCGTTCGGTGTCTTTTTACGCTTGGCGCCTTCGACCATCGCGATCATTCGATCGAGGAAGGTCTCGCCCGGGTTCGTGGTGACTTTCACGACAAGCCAGTCGGACAGCACGCGCGTGCCGCCGGTGACGCTGGAAAAGTCACCGCCCGATTCCCGGATCACGGGTGCCGATTCGCCCGTGATCGCGCTTTCATCGACCGAGGCGACGCCTTCGACCACCTCGCCGTCGATCGGCACCACGTCGCCCGCTTCGATCAAAATGTGGTTGCCCTTGCGCAGGTCGGTGGCGGGACACGGCAGCCACGTGGTGCCGTGCTTGGGCGTGGCCAGCTTCTTGGCGACGACGCTTTCCTTCAGGCCGCGCAGCGACGCGGCCTGGGCCTTGCTGCGGCCTTCGGCCAGCGCTTCCGCGAAGTTCGCGAACAATACCGTGAACCACAGCCAGACGGCGCAGGTCAGGATGAAGCCTGCCGGGGCCTCGCCAGTACCGAACAACGCCTGAACGTACAGCAGCGTCGTGATGATGCTTCCGACGTACACGACAAACATGACGGGACTGCGCAGCTGCGTGCGCACACCGAGTTTCTTGAAGGCGTCGACCAGCGCCGGGCCGACCAGGCTCGTGTCGAACATGGTCAGGCGCTTGCCGGCCGTCGACTCGGACGGCGCGACCGCGGGCGCCGTCATCGGGGAATTCAGTTGGGACATGACGACTCCAGGTTATTTGGCAAACAACTGCAGATGTTCGACGACCGGTCCGAGAGCAAGCGCCGGCACGTAGTTCAGCACACCGACCAGCACGACCACGCCGACCAGCAGGCCCACGAACATCGGGCCGTGCGTGGGCATGGTGCCGGCCGTGGTCTGCAGGCGCTGCTTGGCCGCGAGCGAGCCGGCGATCGCCAGCACGGGCACGATCATGGCGAAGCGGCCGAACCACATCGCGATCGCCAGCATCCAGTTGTAGAACGGGGTGTTGGCGGACAGCCCGGCGAACGCGCTGCCGTTGTTGTTCGCGGCCGAGCTGAACGCGTACAGGATCTCGGAGAAGCCGTGCGCGCCGGGGTTGGCGACACCGGCCTTGCCGTCCGCCGCCAGCACGGCGATCGCGGTACCGGCCAGGACCAGCACGGGCGTGACGAGGATGGCGACCGACGTCATCTTCATCTCGTAGGCCTGGATCTTCTTGCCCAGGTATTCCGGCGTGCGGCCGATCATCAGGCCGGCAATGAAGACGGCCATGATCGCAAAGATCAGCATGCCGTACAGGCCGGAGCCGACGCCGCCGAAGATCACCTCGCCGAACTGGATGAGCAGCAGGGGCACCGCGCCGCCCAGCGGCGTGAACGAGTCGTGCATCGCGTTGACGGCGCCGCACGAGGCGGCCGTCGTGATGGCGGCGAACAGGGCGGAGGCGTCGATGCCGAAGCGCGTTTCCTTGCCCTCCATGTTGCCGCCCGCCTGCAGGCTGCTGGCCTGCTGGTCGATGCCGAGTGCGGTCAATCCCGGATGCGCCTGGTGCTCGGCCACCATCACGCAGCCCGCCATCACGACGAACAACACCGTCATGGCGGCCAGGATCGCCCAGCCCTGGCGCCGGTCGCCGACGAGGCGGCCGAACGCGAAGCACAGGCCGGCCGGGATCAGGAAGATCGACACCATCTGGAACAGGTTCGATAACGCGGTGGGGTTTTCATACGGGTGCGCGGAGTTGGCGTTGAAGAAGCCGCCGCCGTTGGTGCCCAGCATCTTGATGGCTTCCTGCGACGCCACCGGACCCATCGCGATCGTCTGCGTGGTGGTGGTCAGGGTCTCGGTGACGGGCTGGCCCTTCGCGTCCAGCACGGGCTGGCCGTCGGCACCCGTCTTCGGCTGCGTGTACGTGAGCGGCTCGAGCAGCTGGACCTGCTGGTAGCTCGAGAAATTCTGGATCACTCCCTGGCCCATCAGGAATACGGAGAACACCAGCGACAGCGGCAGCAGCACGTACAGGGTGCTGCGGGTGAGGTCGACCCAGAAGTTGCCGATGGAGCGCACCGACTTCGATGAAAAGCCGCGGATTAGCGCGAACACGACGGCGATGCCGGTCGCGGCCGAGAAGAAGTTCTGGCAGGTCAGCGCCAGCATCTGCGTGAGATAGCTCATCGCCTGCTCGCCGCTGTAGCCCTGCCAGTTGGTATTACTGACGAAGCTGACGGCGGTGTTGAACGCCGAATCCGGGCTGATGTTGGCGATGCCCTGGGGATTGAAGGGCAGCCAGGCCTGCGTCCGTTGCAACAGATAAACGACCAGCGTGCCGAGCGCATTGAATGCCAACAGAGCCAGGGCGTAGGCTTTCCAATCCATGCCCGCGCTCGCGTCTAAGCCGGCCGCGCGGTAGAGAAAAGTTTCGACCCGTTGCAGCCAGCCGAAGCCGCGCACGCGTCCGCCCTCGGCCACACGGGCCAGCAGGATCCCGAGGGGCCACGACGTGGCCAGCAGGATCGCGAAAAACAGCGCCGGTAGCGCCAGCGAATGCATGTCCATCACAGGTCCTCCGCACAGAACATGGCGTACAGCAGGTACACCAGCAGGGCGCCGGATGCAACCGCGCCGATCAGGTAGAACAGGTTCATTTGCGTTCTCCCAGCTTGGCGCAGCCGCTTGCCATGCCCCAGATCAGGGCGGCGAACAGCACGATCGCGCCGATGAAGACGATATCCATCGTGACCTCGTTATGACGGTTGATCAAAAGGTCTTGCTGACGCTGATGACCAGCGCCTTCTTGCCGAGAAACTTGCCGTTCGCGGGCGACGCGTACGCGGTTTCATCGGCATTCGTGCCGACGAGGGCCGCCGTCAAGCTGGCGATGCCGAAGTCCTTCGTGACGCCGACCTTGTAGTCGGTATAGCTGGCGGCGTCGTGGTGGCGCACGTCCTGGCGGCCGGCGTGGAGGTTCAGCGTGAAGGCGTCGCCCAGCTCGACGTTGGCGCCGACGTCCAGGTAGCCGCTATGCCGGCTGTCCGTGAAGCCGAACAGATTGGTCAGTGCCACCGAATACTTGGCGTAGGCAGGCCCGTAGCCCAGCTGCCCGTAGGCTTCCGTCGTGTTCGCGTTGGCGGAACCCGGCACGTCCTTCAGACCGTTGGACGGATAGACGTAGCTCAGCACGCCGACGTCGTAGCTCACGTCGGCGGTCAACTGGCCGCGCTTGCCGGCATACAGGTCCCACTCGACGTCGCCGCCGCCACCCGCGTCCTTCGTCCACTTGATCGTCGACAGCCAGGTGCCGGCGTACAGGCCGCTCGGATTGTGCGTGTAGTCCGCGCCGCCCTGCAGCGCGGGCTGCATGTGCGTCTGCGAGATACCACGATAGCGGTAATCGGACGTGAGGGCGGCGTTGAACGTGACGACGTTGTCGGGCTGTGCGTTCGCCTGCGCATTGGTTCCCGTGGCGGGCTGTGTTTCTTGGGCGTGCAGCGGCACTGCCAGCGCGGTCAGGATGGAGAGGGTAAGGAGGGATTTATTCATGATACTTTCTATTCCTTGTTTTTGTTGAAACTGTCGACTCGATTCATGTGTTCAAGCCAGGCCTGAAGACCGCCTGCGGCAGCGCGCGGGTGCGCCCTGCCCGGAAGACCTCCCCATGCAGCGCCGCCATCTCGGCGGCGCCAGTACTATTTGCGATGTCGCAGACGCAGCGGCCGGGCGCATCGTCACCCCAAGCCAGCGCTGGCAGGTGCACAGTGGCGCCCGCCAGGCCGGCCGCCATCACTTGGGCCGCATAGGCACGTACTGCGCCCAACTCGTCCGGGGCCGGGTCGCGTTCGCCAGCCATCGGCACAAACAAGACCCGCAAGCCTGGATTGAACATACGAGCGCTGTTGAGCCTGGCGATGCAGTCGTAATGGGCGTCGATGTCAGCGTAGTCAAGCGCCAGGGGAACGACGGCAACATGCGCCGCGATCAGCGCCCAGCGGCATTCGTGGCTGCCGCAACCGTCGGTGGCGATGACGATCTCGTCGTAGTCCGGCAGCAGGCGCTCGAGCCTTGCGGCACAACCCGGTCCGTGCAGGGGCCGCACGGCAATGGCTGGCAGCAAATGTGCGCGGGCGCGCTCGACACCCCAGCGCTCGCAATCCTGCCCCGGTCCGGCGTCCAGCAGCAGTACCTTACGCGCCATGCGGGCGCGCAGCAGGGCCAGGTTCTCGGCCACTGCGGCGCCAACGCGCGGCGGCGCGCAGTTGACGATAGTGACGATCATGGTCTGACCTCCTGGACAGGCAGACTGCTGTCACCAATTGCCGATGCAACCATGAAATGCCTCTTGATTTCGCGTGTTTCGATACGAGGCAGTGTAGATTCGGAAACGTAAAGATTTTCTAAAAAGACGATCCGCACAGATAAACGGTTTGTTTACAGGAGCGCTCTCACACTTGGACCGACGGCGCGGCGTCTTTTTACAAAATCTTTATGTGCCGGTCTGTACGATGTTGCTGGCTGTGCATTGGCACACCTTCACTGAACAGAATCGAACGCGAGAACACGGATGGATAACGCAGCAAACACGCCGCAGGAAAAGACTGGACGGCTTGCACTGATCACCCTGGGCGCACTGGGCGTCGTGTATGGTGACATTGGCACCAGCCCTCTATACACAATGAAAACGATCTTTTCGAAGGAGTTCGGACTGATGCTGGACACACCGAACCTGCTGGGTGCGGTGTCGCTGATTTTCTGGGGGCTTGTCCTGATCGTGTCGCTGAAGTACGTTACTCTGATCCTGCGCGCAGATAACCACGGAGAGGGCGGCATCATGGCCCTGATGGCGTTGGCAAGTGCATCGGTCAAGGATGGCTCGCGCCGCTATTACGGCCTACTGCTGATCGGCCTGCTGGGCGCCGCACTGTTTTACGGCGACAGCGTGATCACACCGGCGATTTCCGTACTTTCGGCCATCGAAGGGCTTGAAGTGGCGACGCCGGCGCTCAAGCCTTATGTTGTACCGCTTACAATCGTCGTGCTCGTTGTCCTGTACTTGGTGCAGCACAAGGGCACGGGCAGCATCGGAAAATGGTTCGGGCCGATCATGCTGTTATGGTTTTTCGCGCTCGCCGCAATGGGCGTGATCAACATCCTGAAAGCGCCAGGCGTGCTGGCCGCCGTCAATCCTTATCACGCGCTGACTTTCATGGTCCGCAACAAGACGCTTGCCTTCATTGCCCTTGGCGCCGTCGTGCTGGCCTTTACCGGCGCAGAAGCTTTGTATGCGGACATGGGGCATTTCGGCAAACGCCCGATCCGCATGGCCTGGTTCGGGATTGTCGCTCCCGCATTGGCGCTGAATTACCTGGGGCAAGGGGCATTGCTCATGACTCACCCGGACGCGATCGCCAATCCATTCTTTCAGCAACTTGGTGCCTGGAGCGTCTACCCCTTGGTGGTATTGTCGACCGTTGCGACCGTAATCGCTTCGCAGGCGACGATTTCCGGCACGTTTTCGATGACACACGAGGCGATCTCGCTGGGCGCGCTGCCGCGCATGAAGGTGGAGCACACGTCCGAGGATGAGGTGGGCCAGATCTATATTCCATTGATGAACTGGATGCAGTTGATCGCGGTGATTCTCGCCGTGGTGGGATTCGGCTCGTCCGATGCGCTCGGCGCGGCGTATGGCATCGCAGTGACCGGCACCATGTTGATCACGACAATTCTTACATTCTTCGTCATCCGCTACTGCTGGAAATACAACCTGGCCCTGAGCCTGGCGGCGACCGCATTCTTTTTCGTAATCGACGTCACACTATTTGCCGCGAACACGCTCAAGTTCCTGCAGGGCGGCTGGTTTCCGCTGGTGGTCGGTGCGGTCATTCTAACCGTCATGATGACCTGGGAAATCGGTAGCCGCAGGGTATCGCGCAATCTAGAACAGGATGCAGTACCGCTTGACGCATTCCTGGAATCGCTGTTCATCGAGCCACCGCCGCGAGTGGCAGGCACCGCTGTGTATTTCCGTCGTGTTGGCGAAGGCGTACCGCACGCGATGCTGCATAACCTCGTCCATAACAAGGTGGCGCACGAGCGCATCCTGTTTGTGACTGTGCACCCGGAAAACGTTCCTTGTATCGGTGACGGGGAGCGTGCCCGTGTCGAGGCACTCGGACACAACTGCTTCCAGGTCAACCTCTATTATGGTTTCAAGGACGGGCGCGACATTCCCCATGCGCTGTCCTTGTGCGCGGATCAGGGTTTGTCGTTTGATGTGATGGAGACATCGTTCTTCATCGCACGCCAGACCGTGGTCCCAACGCCTAAGCGCGGAGGCCTTCCACATTGGCTGGAAGGATTATATGCACTCCTCTATCGCAATGCCCGGAGCGCCGCCGATTACTATCGCGTGCCGGCCAATCGCGTTATCGAATTGGGTGCTCAAATCGCGATCTGAGCGGGACGTAGTATTTACATGTGACCGCCTCCCAAGTGTCAAGCTAAGCAATCTTGATCAAGCGGAGCGTTTTCAAAAGCTGGTTGTACCGAGTGCTCGCGCTGCTCGTCGCCTGGACTACCATCCTGGCAGTCACATGGCTCTTCGACGAACTGTGTGACGCGCCGATGTACTGGATCGCCATCGACTGGCTATGTTTGGGCAACGGAGTCACGCCAGTCAAGAAAATCTATTTTCCGATGCCATGCGCCGATCGCCTCGACGTGCCGGGCGCATTCCGAATGCTGTGGTGGGCAGCGTTTCGGCCGCGCGAATTGTCGGCATGAATGTGGTGCCAGATTACCAAGACAGAAGGAATATCTACATGTCAATGACGGCCCTGTTTGCGATCGAGCGGCCCTGGCAGACGCCGGCCTCATAATTTCATCAATAGCAACAAGCCATGCCATCTGTAGAACGTCGCCTTGCCATCCTCTCCGCCGAGGAAGTCGCCTCCCTCTATGAGATACCCAGATTCACCGACGATGATCGTCGTCTGTATTTCGATTTCAGCCCCGCGGAGCGCGACGCGGTGGACCGCGTGCATACTGCCGCCGCTGCCATTCACTTATCGCTCCAGCTTGGCTATTTCAAAGCGAAAAAGCGCTTTTTCATCTACGAGCCGCATCAGGTCGCTGATGACATCGCCTATCTCGTGCGGGTTCTTTTTCCGGGAAAGAAGTTCGGCGAGTTCAAAGCGCTGTCCAAGCCAACGCGACTGGAGCAGCAACGGATCATCCTGGATCTGGTCAACTACCGAGTTGCCGACCCGGCGGTCAAGGTCGAGCTGGAACAGAAGGCCCGACGGTTCGCGATGCTCTCCACGCAGCCGGTCTTCATCCTGCGCGAAGCGCTGCAATTTCTCGAAACCCAGCGCATCGTCGCGCCCGGCTATACGTTTCTGCAAGACTTGGTCGGGCGCGTCGTCACGCACGAACGCAACCGGATCACGACGCTGCTCGAAGGAGCATTGCCCTCGGCGGCCAGGGAACAGATCGACGACTTGCTGCAATCCGACGAGCAGGTCTATCGCATCAGTGCTTTGAAACGCGAAGCGCGCGACTTCAGCTATAAGGAGTTGCGGCAGGAGGTCGAGCGGCGCAACGTCTTCGAACCGATCCATATGTTCGCCAAGACGTTTCTGAAAACGGCCGGCCTGTCGACCGAAAGCGGCAAGTACTATGCCTCCCTCGTCAAGTTCTATACCGTCTACAAGCTGCGCCGTATGTCGCTCGAAGCGACGCGGCTCTATCTCCTGTGTTTCGCGTATCACCGCTTCCGGCAGATCAACGATAACCTGATCGAGGCGCTCATCCACCTCGTCGACCAGTACGAAAAGCAGGCCCGGCGGGCGGCCGATGAAGCATTGCAAAAGGCCATGGAAGACGCCACCGAGAATCTGCGCGCCGCGGGCGACGTGCTGAACCTGTTCACGGACACGTCGATCCCGGACAGTGCGTCGTTCAACGACGTCAAGGACAAGGCGTTTGCGCTGCTGGAACCTGAACAATTCCCGGTCGTCTCGAACTACCTGCGCAACGTCGCGTTCGACAAGGCCGCCTTCGAATGGGCGCATTACTCGACGTTGTCGCACCAATTCAAGCGAAATTTACGGCATCTGTTCTGCGCGCTGGATTTTGCCGGCCGAGTGGAAGATGCGCCGTTGCTCGATGCGGTCGTTTTCCTTCAGACGTTGCTGCGCGACGGCAAATCGCCGCGGCAAAGCAAGCCGGATCTGTTTCCGACCGAGGTTATCCCCAAGAGCCTGCAACGTTATCTGTTCGCGGTACGGGAGAAGGCAGATGTTCGCGACGACGCCGGACCGGAGACCATGTTGGACGTCGACCGCTACGAATTCCTGGTCTATCGATTGTTGCGTAATGCTCTGGAGGCGGGCGACCTCTATGTCCGCGACAGCGTCGAGTTCCGCCGTTTCGAAGACGACCTGATTGGCGATGCGCGCTGGCAGCACAAGGACGTCGTCCTGAAGGAGATTGGCGCACCAGTGTTGCTGACGCCAATCGAAGAGACGCTGGCGAACTGGCGCACGGAACTGGAGGCGAAGTTCGCCACCGTAAACCAGCGCATCGAGGACGCCGTCAACGAACACATCAAGGTCACCGGTCGCCGCGACAAGCGGAAGTGGACACTCCAGTATCCGAGCGAGGAAGAGCCGATGAACAGTCCGTTCTACGGCAAGCTCCCCAGCATCGGCATCGCCGACGTGCTTTGGTTCGTCCACAAGCGGACCGGCTTTCTCAAGGCGTTCAGCCATGTCCTCGATCGCTACGTCAAGCACGAGCCGGACCCGCGCGAACTATTGGCCTGTATAGTCGGCATGGGCACGAACATGGGACTTGGTAAAATGGCCGAGGTGTCTGGCTTGAGCTTTGCGCAATTGCTTACGACGGGGCGAAATTACCTGCGGCAGGAGACCATTCATGCCGCCAACGACGCGATCAGCAATGCGACTGCAGCATTGCCCGCATTCCACCTCTATGATATCCGCGATGAGGTGCATTCCAGCAGCGACGGCCAGCGTGTCGAGACCCAGATCAACACGATCAACGCGCGGCATTCGCCGAAATATTTCGGCCTCCAAAAGGGCGTGACGGCCTACACGCTGGTCGCCAATCACGTTCCGATCAATGCCAGGATCATCGGCACGCACGAGCACGAGAGTCACTACGTGTTTGACATCCTGTACAACAACACATCGGAAATCAAGCCGGAGCGACACTCCACTGACACGCACGGCACCAACCAGGTCAATTTCTGGTCGCTATTCACCTTCGGTTACCAGTTTGCGCCGCGCTACCGCGACCTGCACAAGAAGATGGAAAAGCTGGTCGGCTTCCAGAATCCGGGCGACTACGGGGACTTGCTGATCAAACCGTCGCGGCGGATTTACGAGGAATTGATCGCGGCCGAATGGCCGAATATTCAGCGCATCATGGCTTCACTCGCCGAAAAGGACGTCACTCAGGCGACCATCATCCGCAAGCTGTCGAGTTACACGCGGCAGAACCAGACCAAGAAAGCGTTATGGGAACTGGACAACATCCGGCGCACCATGTACATCCTGGATTTCATCGATGATGTGACGCTCCGGCAAAGCGTGCAGAAGGCTTTGAATCGCGGGGAAGCCTACAATCGGTTCCGGAAATCGGTGGCTTATGTCAACAACGGCAAATTCCGCGTCAAGACGGAAGCCGAACAACAACTCTGGAACGAATGCTCGCGGCTAATCGCGAACGCGATCATTTATTACAATACCGAATTATTATCAAAAGTATACGAGCAGAAACGGGAGGCGGGGGACGAAGAGGCGATCAAGGTGTTGCGCGGCGTCTCGCCCGTGGCGTGGCGGCACGTCAATTTGATCGGAAAGTTCGAGTTCACGCCGGAAGCGATCGATATCGACTTGGATAAGCTGGCAGCGCGCTTCGCCGATCCAGGTTACTGGAGGCAAGCTCTTGACGAGGGGGATGAGGGGGCGTTGACTTGAGTTTCACCGCGTTTCGGAAACTTTTACCTTTTCGAGGGGACGGGCACAAATAGCCAATTTGCTTGTCTCGCTGGTCTGCGCGACCCTGGTTGCCTTGGCAGTTCTCGGCGGCGTTGCGGCGAGTACGGGCGGTGCGAACATCCTACCGGGAATCCTCCGGGTCACCTTCTGGAGTACGCTGGCCATGGGGTTGTCAGCTGCTGTAGGGACTGCGTTCGGAGCGCCGACGTGACACGGGGCATCAGAGGTGCGGCAAATTATGCTTGTCGGCACAATGGACACGGATTATTGATGTTGCGTTCGCTTGGAGGCAGTGCGTACCGGCTGTCGTGTCGTGCGGATGCGCTCATGCATCAAGGGTTCGCAGCAGCGCGCTAGACCTCTACAAGAACCAAGTCGCAGACAGTCCGTCTAGCGTCTCAAGGATGAGTTACTATGCCTTTGACGAACCGAATCAGTCTGGCGCAGTTGGGTATCTGTTCCATGTCGCTCGTGGCTGGTGGCGGAGTTCGCCTTTTTGGCTTCGGCCAACTGGCCGGCTGGATCTGGCTGGGCGGTGCCTCGATCGTGCTGGTCGGCGTATTGGCCGATACGGTTGTGGCGCTATGGCACAAAAAATTCGGGCTTGACCTGATTGCCCTGGTATCGATTGCAGGCGCAATCGTCTTGCAGGAATATTTCACGGCGGCTGTCATCGCACTGATGTTCGCCAGCGGTCGCGCATTGGAAATATATGCGGAAAGGCGCGCGCAGGACGAAATGTCGGCGTTGCTGAGTAAAGCTCCCCGCTGCGCCAACCGGTATGAAAACGGGCAGCTCGTCCAGGTGCCGCTCGCGGCCGTCCGCCTTGGGGACCGCCTTGCGGTACGGTCCGGCGAGACGGTGCCGGTCGATGGCACGCTCGTTTCCGGCGCCACTGTAGATGAGTCGAGCCTGACTGGCGAATCCCTACCCGTGTCCTACGGTCCCGGGAAGTCGGTCGGAAGCGGGGCTGTCAACGCCGGTGACGCATTCGACCTACTTGCGACCAGTACGGAGGAGGACAGCACGTTTTCCAACATCATCCGCCTGGTCCGGGCCGCACAGGAATCGAAGGCACCGGCGGCGCGGCTGGCGGACCGGTACGCGCTCATGTTCGTCCCGCTGGCCCTGGGTATCGCAGGGCTGTCCTGGTTGTTCAGCGGCGATCCGAATCGGGCGTTGGCAGTGGTCGTGGTAGCCACACCCTGTCCACTGATCCTGGCCGTGCCGGTCGCGATTGTCAGCGCGATGTCGCGTTGTGCCCGGCGCGGTGTACTCATCAAGCATGGCGGTGCGCTCGAGAAAATGGCAGAAGTCAAAACCATGTTTTTCGATAAAACCGGTACGCTAACGGGCGGCAAAGCGCGGCTGGCTGCGATATTGGCCGCCCCCGCCGTGGATCAGGAAGAGCTCCTCAGGTTGGCGGCCTCGCTGGAACAAATGTCCGGTCACACGATAGCCCAAGCGGTGGTCGGTGCCGCCATCGAGCGTGGGCTGCGCTTGACGGTTCCGGAGCGCGTGATCGAACAAGCAGGCGCCGGGCTGTCCGGTTGGGTGGACGGCAAGCAAATTAGTATTGGCGGCCATGACTACGTCCTCGGTACCGCGACATGGCCAGCCTGGGCGGCGAATCTGGTCGAACGCATCGGTTACGAAGGGGCGGCCGGCGTATATGTCGCGATTGACGGCACATTCTGCGGTGTGCTGCAGATGGCGGACGAGATTCGCCTGGAAACGCCGCGTGCCCTGCGGATGCTGCGCGCATTGGGTGTAGGTCATATCGTGATGTTGACCGGTGACCGGGCCGACGTGGCGCGAACCATTGGCAACTCATTGGCGGTCGACGCCGTAGTGGCCGAACAGACGCCGGCATCCAAACTTGCCGCGATCTCGGAAGCGAGGAGGGATGGGGTCACGCTAATGGTTGGCGACGGCATCAACGACGCCCCGGCTCTGGCTGCGGCGGACATTGGCGTAGCTATGGGGGCGCGCGGCGCGGCCGCTGCCGCCGAATCCGCCCAGGTGGTGTTGCTGGTCGACCGCCTGGACCGTCTCGCCTTTGCGGTCCGGATCGCACAGCAAACCAGGACCATCGCGCTGCAAAGCGTTGCGGGAGGGATGGGCCTGTCGATCGCCGCCATGCTTGTCGCAGCATTTGGCTATTTGCCGCCGGTTGCCGGCGCATTGCTGCAAGAATTGATCGACGTCGCCGTGATCCTCAATGCGTTGCGCGTGCTTCGCCTTGAGACGGCAACGAGTGCCGAGCGCATATCGGCGAATGATCTGGACAAGCTGAAGGAAGAACATGCCCGCTTGCGCCCCGTGCTCGACCGCCTCGCCCGACTGGCGGATCAGGCAGCGAATCTACCCGCTCCTGTCATGCGAGAGGAGCTGCTATTGCTGAACGAATCGCTTCGTCACCAGATTCTTCCGCACGAATCGAACGACGATGTCACGCTCTATCCGCGGGTGGCGCGTTTGATCGGCGGAGAGGACCCGCTGGCTTCCATGAGTAGCACACACCGCGAAATCTATCGCCTCAGCCGCATTGTCGACCGGCTTACGAATGCGACGCTGGGTGAAGGCGATGAGGAGGCGTCCATGCAGGAGTTGCGCCGTACCTTGTATGCGCTCGAGGCCATCTTGCGTCTGCATTTTGCGCAGGAAGAAGAGATTTACTATGGGCTTGCTTCTTAATTCGCTACTTCGTATTGGGCCAGCAACGCCGACATCGTAACCCGTTGGCACGCACCAAAATCGATCGCTACCGTCGACTGCTGTCGGTTGCCCGGCGCTGACGTGGTTCGGCCTCGTACTGCGTCGATATGGTAGTTCGTGACCTGGCGATCTGACGTGGCCGCTGAATCGATTCTGGACCGCTCGGCAAGGTAAAGCGTTAAATCGTCGCTAATTGTGTTTGCGGCTATGGCCGAGGATCAGAAACGCGGCGGCTCCGCTGAACGCTGCGCCGACATAAAACGGGAGCCGACTGATAGCGCTCAGCGTGTAGTCTCGATCGGATTGACTTCGACCGTCAGGTGCGACAGTCCCTTGAAGCGCTTGAGCGCCACGTGGTAGAAGGCCGGGCTGCGCCGCGGTTCGCTGGTCGCAACCGATACCAGGGCGCTCATGTGGCCCGGGCCGAGCCGCCACACGTGCAGGTCGAGCACCTTGTCGCCAACGTCTTCGATCGCGTGGCGCACCTTGTCGGCCATCTTCCAGTCGGTATTCATGTCTAGCAGGATGCCGCCGGTGTCGCGTATCAGGCCGAACGACCAGTTCGCGATCACAAGCGCACCGACGATACCGGCCAGCGGGTCCATCCAGAGCCAGTTGAATTCTTTTGCCAGCACGAGGCCAATGATAGCCAGTACCGACACGGCCGCATCTGCCATGACGTGGATATAGGCGGCGCGCATGTTGTGGTCGCGATGGGCGGCGTCATGGCCGTCGGCATGGTCGTGCGCATGCTCTTCGAACTCAACCGCATATTCGCCGTCCGGCAGCCGCACGATGGCCTTGAACGCGTGGGGCTCCGGGATGTCCTCCTTCGACTCCAGGTAGCCGCGGCGGTCGGCAAACGTGAAGGACTGTTGCGACCCATCGGGCCGAACCGTCGTGACCGAAAGAGCCGAGGGCGGTAGCGTCAAGCTTGCGGGTTCGGGCGTCAGCCGGAAGACGGGCGGCACCCCATCTTCGAAGATCGACAGCGACACCACCCCGGACGACGTGGCGATCCGCTGCACTTCTTCCTCATGAGTGTGTTCATCATGGTCGTGGCCATGGCCGTGCCCATGGCTGTGGCTGTGGCCATGGTGATCCCCGCTCAACAGCCAAACGCTTGCGATATTGACCAAAAGGCCGACGATTGCGATCGGAATCGCCTCGCTGAAATGAATGGGCACCGGCGCGAGAAAGCGCGTGACGGCCTCGTAGCCGATCAGAAGGGCGATCATCGCCAGCACGATCGCGCTGGTAAAGCCCGCCAGGTCACCGAGCTTGCCGGTGCCGAAGACGAAGCGCGGGTCGTTCGCGTGCTTGCGCGCATAGGTGTACGCGAGCGCCGCGATCAGCATCGCACCAGCGTGCGTCGACATGTGCAGGCCATCGGCGACCAGCGCCAGGGAGCCGAACAGGCTGCCGCCGACGATTTCAAGCAGCATCATCGCGCTGCACAGCGCGATCACCGCCCAGGTCCTGCGTTCATTGCTTTCGTGGCCGACGCCCAGGAAGATATGGTCGTGGCCCGCGCCGAAGGCGGCGTCTTCGAAGCTGCTCATCTCCGCTTCCCGTTCGAGACGGCTTTGGGCGGGGATCGGATCGTGTGTCAGATTTTGCATTGGTTGTCCTCAGCCAGCGGCGCTATCGCCCAGCCAACTTTTTCTCGCGTCTTGCGCGTTCGTTGATGATCTGGTGCCTGCGGTGATCGGTCATCTTCTTCCACTCGCGCGCCTCGGCGAGTGTGCGCAGGCATCCGGTGCAGAAGCCGGTCTTGCCGTCGAACTGGCAGAGCTCGACGCATGGTGATTTGACGGCCAGGATGCTTACTTAAGATACGCGCGGATGACGTCGAGTAGTTCGTCCGTGCCTTCTGCACGCGCCGTCTCGGTCAGGTCATTGGCGGCGACGTGTTCCCGGACATGGTCCTCGATGACTTCCGCCATCAAACCGTTCATGGCGCCTCGGCTGGCAGCCAGCAAGTGCAGGACTTCGGAGCAGCCAGCCTCGGACTCAAGGGCGCGTTCGACCGCCTCGATCTGGCCGCGGATGCGCCGGACCCGGGCGAGCAGCTTCGCCTTTTCTCGTGTGGTATGCGACAAGCGATGACCTCCAAATATAGGGTAGGGGGGTATACTAGCAGATCGAGATCTCGCTTATGCGAAACGTTGCCCGGATGTATGACGCGCGGACTACCCTGGACTCGTCACTATGTCGATCAGCAGAATCGCCAGAAACGCGAACAGGAAAGGCGCCATGCTGCCAGCCGACCCTCTGTCTCGTGCGCTTCGGTCGGCAATTCTTCGGTGACCAGATATAGCGACGCGGCGACCGCGAAAGCCAACACGCCTTCGATCCAGGCGCCGGACAGTACGCCGCCGAGGAAACTGCTGGCAATCGTGCCCACCAGCGGTGCGATCGAAACCGCGCTCGTGGTGAGCAGGCTGCGTCCGTTACTGTTGCCGTCCCGGCTGAACACCGCAGCGATCGACAGTCGGAGCGTCAGCAGTTCGACCTGCAAGGCAATTGTCACGAGCAGCGTCTACTTCCCATGGCTGCGTTTGGTAACCGAGCTCACGCCGATGAGCAAATGATGAGGAAAGGGACGAAGGTATCACTGAGCCCCGTACGGCATGCCATGCAAGGCGAGTTTTCGCTAAGCCGAGTGATTGCTATTGGCGCGGAGCGAGCATGATGATCGCCATGCCGATCAGGGTCACGATGGATTCGACCAGATCCCACCGACTTGGACGAATCCCTTCGACGAGCGATAGCCACGCGAGGGCCACAGTGCCGTAGACACCGCCATAGGCCGCGTATGTGCGGCCGGCGGCAGTGGGATGTAAGGTCAGCAGCCAGGCGAATGTACGAAGAGACAAGGCGGTGAATCCAACAGCACAATGCCAGGCGTGATGCCGATTTGGCCGCGATTGACGTGATGCCCGTCGCATGCAAGGGATACTCGATGCGGGCTTCGCTGACCGTGCCTACAGTTATTGATGACGTTGGGGAAGACTTCAATTGTGTCTTCATGACTCCATTCTCTAAAGCAACGGAGCTTTTACAAAACCTATGGGCGCATCACCGCCTAAGAACGCTTAGCGCAGACGGCTTCCCGGGGGCTTCACTTTTGGCTGTGCCGCGTTCGCCCTACGAGGCTCGTCTTCTTGTGGAGGCAGTGATATATCGAGCTCACTGAAAAACTCAGCTAGTGTCATACCCAGGACATGACATATGTTTGCTAAAACAACAACAGATGGGTTAGCGACGCCGCGTTCGATCTCAGATATAAACTGTCGGGCTATGTGTGCTTCCGAAGCCAGTGTCAGCTGACTTATCTTTGCACGCATTCGAGACTCCTTCAGCCTGTCGCCGACGGCCAAGCTCACTAGATTTCTTGCATCTGTTGCTTTTGCGGGCGTTGTCGTCATGCTCACGATGATGCACGTGAGCCCGACTCCTGACGACCTACTATACACGACAATTACTTGTCGTGTATAGTTTGCAAAGCCCGGCGCGCCGGACGCGATAGGGACGTCGTGCCGCACTGTTTCCGTAAGCTAAACGCTGGCTCAGCCGATCGACGTGCCTCTCAAATTTCGCTCAAGGACCAACGTGTTTTACGTTTACAAGAAATCTCAGGATAACGAAGGGATGGCAGTGCTCAGTGCGCTATCGGGGCAGCCTGGACTGCGCAGCTATCCCTTCGTTGAGTTACCTTTAAACAGTCATTTGTTTCATCTCGATGTCGCTCCAATCGATGACGAAAGTAGGTGGCAACGTTTTATTTTCGATACGTTTGAAAATGTTATCGAATTTCTGGCGTCGGAAAAAATAGAGGAATTCAGAATCCATATTCAAACAAGAAGACATGCAGACGCGGACTACCTGTTGAAGCGCATTGTTCAAATATCGGAGGGCTACGCAATCAGCGGCGAGTCCGCGTATGTATTTTCCTGCGCAAATGGTTCGATTGAGATTGGGGGAGTTAATGATTTAAGGCAGAGTGATATTGTCAGGATGTCGAGTTTGTGGCAGGAACATAGGCCCGACAGGTAAGATCAGGAAAATTTCAAGAATTATTATTGAATATACAAAAATATAGAGGGTGCCAGTGGAATATAGCTGCAAAAAGTGCGGAAGTTCGAACACTCAGAAAATATCTGCAATCGTCAGTGGCGGCACCAGTCATGGACGTTCGACGTCTAGCTCGACGACCGTAGGTATGGTGGACGGGAGCTTAGGTTTTGCAGGCACACAAGGCTCAACAAACACGACCATGCGAACTGAGCTTGCCAAAAAGCTGGCGATGCCGACCAAACGTACCGAGAGCTGGATATTCTATGGTCTTTTTATCGGAGGTGGGTTCGCCTGGGTGGGTGGTGCAATTGCTGGATTTCTAGGTGTGATGATCTTTAATTCGGCTGTCGGTGCGATTTCAGCACTGATCGCGGGAGTTTGTATATTTTTTCATTGCATTAAACATTATCGCAATAGTGCAAAGCGTAATGAAAAATACAATAAAGATGAATATCCTGATGCGAAAGCGCAGTGGAATCTCAGTTTCTATTGCCACCGCTGTGAAAATATCTTCGTCCCGCAATAGGACCTAACCTGTAAATATAAATTAAATTCTTTGTGCGGCTTGCTCGGGATTTCTTTTCGATGCAACCGGAATTTATGTGTTTTTTATCGACTATCAAATGGATAAAAATTACAAGAAACGAAATAACTGCGGGATATTGATTGCAGGTGTTGTCACTGCTGCCCTGACCGGCTGCGGTGGCGGTGGAGGTAGTTCAGTTCCGAACACGACTACCTCCGTTGCAACCAACCCAGCCCCTGTGCCGACGCCCCCTGTCAGCACTGTACAGGCGGCTGACCTGCAAGCCGCTGTTCCGGCAGCGTACCCGGCTGGCAGCGTGCAAGCTGTCGCCTTCGACGAATTCAACGCCTTCCGCGCCATCGAAGGCCTCGGCCCGGTGCGCCAGAACGCCAACATCGACATCGCAGCCAAGAACCACGCTGCCTACGTTCAGACCAACCAGAGCGGCGCCGACGCGCACCACGAAATAGCAGGCAAGCCGGGCTTCACCGGCGCGGATCCAGGCGATCGCGTGACCGCGGCCGGCTACGCGAGCAACTACACCACCGAAGTCATCGCCTTCGAAGGTATTCAGCAAACGTCCGTACAGGCTCTGCTGAGCACCGTGTTCCACCGCAACGCCATGATGGTCCAGGGCCTGACGGACGCCGGCATCGCACCGGGCAGCGACAGCGGCCCGACGTACATCGATGCGGGCTACATCAAGCAGCAGAAAAACGCTGGTAACTACGTGGGCGTGTTCCCCTACGACAAGCAGACCGGCGTACCGATGACGCACCACACCGAGTCGCCGAATCCGTTCTATCAGGAATTCGAGATGACCCAAGCAAATGTCTGCGCTAAGACCAGCTACCCGATCAGCATCGCCACCGAGGCCAGCACCGTTCTGAAAGTGACCTCGTTCACTGTGATGCCAGAAGGGCGGAGCACCCCGCTGGATGTGCGCCTGATGACCCGCGACAGCAACGATCAGAACTTGCAGTATCTGAGCGCCAACGTCGCTTACATCGTCGGCAAGGCTCCGTTCACGCCGGGCACGAAGTACATCGTCCATTTTGTCGGCACCGCCACCGGCACGGCAACCGGCAGCGCAAATGGTCTGGCGATCGACAAGACTTGGGTATTCACGACCGACACCAAAGACGTGATGGGCTGCTCATGACACTTGAACGGGCACACGAACGTTAATGCGAATGCGCACATGAATGAAGATGATGAGCTCGAATATCTGAAAGTACCCTTGGGTTTTCCTCACCCTGTGTCTACAGGTATGCTTCCAGGAACTCAGCCGAAATTTTTAGTAGTGAGTTACCAAGGTAAGTTTTACTTACCGGGATGTACACCGCCCGAACTATATGAGCGGTGGCGGATCTGTGAAGAAATCGCGCAGCAATTGACAATTAAATCACGCGATTCCAAAGAGGGTAAGCGATCGCATATGAGCGAGTCGGCGATACTTGAGCAATACTTGCCGTGGTTGACTCAAACAAATTTGACGACAGAAGCCGAAGCGAGATGGGTGATTCTACGTGTGGCAGAGATTCTGGAGTGGCCGATTCCGCCGTTAGCCACGGCTAACTCATGATTTCGTCAAATTTTCACGCCAAGTCATCAAAAAATTTGGAGTAAAGCATGAGTATGAGATCGCGTAAAAAGGAAATTTACTGGAGTCCAACTCATCGAGGTATCCCTAACCAATTTTCGAGGAAGTTGAGGGTTGGTAATGTCACCAAAGTTTGGAATACGATCGGAGCAAGTGTAATGCAAGTGTTTGGGGGTGATATTGCTACATCATTAAACTGGTTTAAGACGCCGGCTATTGCACTTAACGGCATGCGGCCGTTGGATTTAGTTGCGGAAGGGAACATTGAATCGCTACGAGACTATCTTATTCGGTTGGAGTTCGGTGTTTATATATAGTGAGAAAAAAAATTTCAGGATCTAGGCAGTGAATTTTATTGATATATAAGTTTCATTGTTTAACCACCTATGAGTGGGGGCAACCCATAAATGTAGCTTGGTAAAGGCAGGAACGATGAGTGCACCGTTGAGGGAAGACGAAGATATGAAGATGCTGAGCTTGACGGTCAAAGTGCCGCGGCACCTCCCGCTCGGCATTGCAGAATCGTTGGAAAAAGCTTTGACAGAAGCAGTCCAAATCCTCACGCGCAGCACTGCTTTCCAGGACCTTGTTGAATCAGCGGATAACGTGGCGCGATTAGTTATCACCCAAGTTCGTCCAGGCGGCATCATGATGGAAGACCGTATTGGTCAGATGGCTACGATTAAAAGAGTGTTTGAAGAAGGCGACTGGCTGACAGAGGAAGAAATCAACAAGCTGCAGAAAAATCCACCATCGAAAAAGTCACTTCCAGCGAGCGATTGGCGGCGCCGTAATCGCATTTTTAGCGTCTCATACGGTGGAAAAAAATACTATCCTCGTTACCAATTCGACGCGATGTATCAACCGCTGCCGATCATCAGTGAAATCTTGAAAGCTTACGGCGAATGTTCGGATACCTGGTCACTCGCAGCGTGGTTCCATTTCCCTAATGGCTGGATCGCGAAGCAAGTGGGTAACGAGGCGAGTCCAGTAGCCCCGAAAGACGCGCTTGAGCGGTTTAGTGACGTCATCAAAGCTGCTCGCAGTCAAAAGGGGACGTACCTCGCATAACTTTTTCGACTCCTTCCGTAGGACCTAACAAGACTTTTAGAGGGTGTAGACAAAATTAATAACGTAGCTGTGGCATGCTGTTTCGATATGGGAGTAGCATGCCATGGCAACGAAACATCCAGTCGACAGCGCTGAGCCGTCAAGTAACGCCGGAGGAAGGCTACCAATGTTGAAGCCTGAGCATGTCGCGGTTTTGCACGATATCGTGATGCAGCGCGTTCACCGTTGCAGGAGTACACTATTTAGGATGGCACCTATCCTCTATCTCGATTACGACGGCGTTCTGCATCCACCCGATGTGCGCGCCACTAAGGCCGAGCCCTTGCGGCCGCGGGTATATGAGAAAGGACAGCCGACAGACCGTCCCCTATTCGAGCATGCATCGCTATTAGTTACTATTTTGGCGGCATTCCCTGAGGTCCGTATATCGCTAGCGACGAGTTGGGTACGTACACTCGGCTACGAATTCGCTGTGCAGCAGCTGCCGCCAGCGCTGCAAAATCGAGTAGTAGGGACCATCTGGCAAGGTTGGATGCTCAAGTTCCCCCCACCGCGACGACATGACGCCATTACCGCTGATGCCGAAGAGCGCGGGGTTGGGCGCTGGCTGGCATTAGATGATGATGTCGAGGGATGGCCTTCCAACAGGCGTCATTTGCTTGTAGCTCCGAAAAATCCCTGGCAAGGTCTTTCGCAACCTGGCTTGGCGGAAGAGCTGTCAGCAGCAATCAAGCTTCTATGCACAGGTGAGCGTCTGGAAGTACAGTTGGCCGAACGCCTAAACTACCGCAGCTTACGGTCGACCTTTTCGACAGAGCGCGCAGCATCGCGTCCCAGAGGGTTGCATATCGGCGCAAAAAACGGGCGTAAGCCTTGATCGCCTGCATCATGCTCGCCATGCCCAGCAGTGTAAGCAAACGTCGGAAGTTATAGGCCAGCACATGCAGGCTCATTCCCGTCTTCACACGTTCAAGTCCCCTCGTCAGGAAATGCGTGGCGCCCATCCAGGCCTTGATCGTGCCGTATGGATGCTCGGCTGAGGAGCGGCGGATATCTCAGCCAGCGCGGTGATGGCAAATAGTGTCAGTACTTTCTAGAAGAAGATGAATGCGCCCACGCCTGGATGAATTGGCGACCGTTGCGGAGCTATGCTGTCAAAACGCAAATTATCGCACGTCAGTTGCTGAGACCGACTCATCTTGCAGGTTGTGTAACGCATCTGTTGTCCCGTATCACTCGCTTACACATACAGTAGTGTTGGTAGTTGCATTCGCCCTGATGCATGGTTACACTACGTCTTAAGCTGTATGGATATACAGTACTTTTAGGCGAGTGCTATGAACCGTGCGAATCTCAGCGAAGTCCAACCGCAACCAATGCACCTGTACAAAGGACGGGGAGCGACCAGTAATCTGCAAGGGCGCTACGAAGTCTATACGCGGGAGCGTACTTATGACGGGTGGCACATTGATCGGGACGCCTCTGGCGAACGTCAGCTCAAAACCGAGGTTGTCAGCGAAATTGCTAAAAGCATCCTAAGTCGTAACTCTTCACCAGACATTCCCTTTAATGTTTCTCTCAATCCATATAGGGGATGTGAACATGGTTGCATATATTGCTTTGCCCGCCCATCGCATAGCTACCTCGGCCTGTCGCCCGGCCTGGACTTTGAAAGCCGTATTTTTGCCAAGGTCAACGCCGCCGACTTGTTGCGCCGCGAGCTCGCCAAGCCCGGCTATGTACCGGAAAACATCGCCATCGGCGTGAACACGGATGCGTATCAGCCCTGCGAGCGCGAGCGGCGCATCACGCGCGAGGTGCTGGAAGTGCTGGGTGAGTGCAACCACCCCTATGGCCTGATCACCAAGTCGGCGCTGATCGAGCGCGACATCGACCTGATCGCGCCCATGGCCGAGAAGGGCCTAGCCTGCGCCGCCATCACGCTCACCACACTGGACGGCGAGATCTCGCGCACGCTCGAGCCGCGTGCGGCCGCGCCCTCGCGCCGCCTGCGCGCGATCCGCACGCTGACCGAGGCCGGCATCCCGGTCAGCGTCAGCGTGGCGCCGATCATTCCCTTCATCACCGATCCCGAAATCGAGCGCATCCTGGAAGCGGCCAAGGACGCCGGCGCGGTCGGCGCCCATTACACGGTGCTGCGCATGCCCTGGGAAATCAGCCCGCTGTTCCAGCAGTGGCTACACGCCCACTTCCCCGACCGCGCCCAGCGCGTGATGAACCGCATCCGCGATCTGCGCGGCGGCAAGGAATACGACAGCGAGTTCGGCAAGCGCATGACGGGCGAGGGCATCTGGGCCGACCTGATCCGCCAGCGCTTTTCCAAGACCGTAAAGCGACTCGGGATGGAAGGGCGCATGAGCCGCTTTAACACGACCGACAGCTCGCAATTCCGGCGGCCGCAGGTGGTGCCGAAGTCGGTGGTTAAGCAGGCCAGCGCGGCGGCGCAGATGGACTTGTTCTAATCGACTTGTGGGTGTTTAAGAGCACTCACGGTCCGCTACGACGCGCCGAGTTTCGGTAACAGCGATATGTTCGCGTCCATTTGCCGAACCCTAAAAGTCTTCTCTGTGAGGTGCTGGGCGTGATGGAAGCCAGCGCCCAGTCAGCGCTAGAAGTACAGAAGCACCGCTTAGTCCAGCATATCGGGTCCTTTAGTGGGGACAAAAAGTTGCATTAACGCCAAATAGTGTGTAGTTTTCCGGATAACGGCAACAACTACAACAATCATGTTTGCGACTGCGTTCGGAGCCTTCAATGGAACTAGCTGGGAGAACCTTTGCCAGTTGGTATTTAAGAGGAAGTACGGTGTTGATGGCTATCAGCATATCCCGGTAAGCCCGGGGGACTATGGATTGGAAGGCTATACCTCAGAAACAGGGTACGGATTCCAGTGCTATTGCCCCGAAAAGCAATATTCGCGTAGCGAACTGTACGAAAAGCAGCGGAATAAGATTACAGAGGACATCAACAAACTCCGAGACAACAAAGACGATCTTGTCGATATTCTAGGATCGGTGAAGATTAAAAATTGGGTTTTTGTTACGCCGGAGTTGGCCTCGAACGCGCTGTTAAGGCATGCGCGAAAAAAGGAAAAAGAAGTTTCGGCTGCTAAGTTACCCCATGTGGCAGACGACTTTCGTATCCTCTTGCATGACGCCGAGCATTATCTGCTTGAAATTCGGCAAATCCAGTCTACACAGGGTGAGGCGTTGGATTTCTTCTCTGTATCGCCAAAACTTGAAGATTTGACAGATCCTCCGGAAGAATATGAGGCTAACCTAAGAAGAAAAAGTGTTGCTCGGCTTGAGCCTAAGCGCGGCGCTCCTTCGTATGACCGTTTACTCGAAACTTTGGTGGGAAACACATTAAAAAATTTTGTCGAGGCGGACAATTTTTTACATGGAATTGAAAAGAGTGCCCCATTGCTTCATGCGCGACTGATAGCACTCATAAATGAGTACGAAAACGAGGTCCGAGAAAAAGCAATTTTATGGTATGGTTCGGCCGAGGAGCTTACGAGTCACGTTTCAAATGGATTGATTGCAAGGATTGTTCATGACTTGCAACCAGCATTTAATCAAACCAGCGCGAGCCAAGTGGCGCGACACATCATGGCACGATGGCTTGCTATCTGCCAGTTAGATTATGAATGAATTTACGAAGACAAGAACATTGCGATTCATTCGACGTGCATCCCCAGTATTTCCCGAGCATAGACCGCTTTATAAAATCGCGCAGATTCTTTTAATTCTAGAGCTGGCCTCCCGCGGAGGCAAATCTTCGTTGCCGCGCCTTCAGTTGATGAACTGGGCTTTAAAGACTGAAGAGCGCCGAGCGAAGTTAATTGAATCTGTTAAAAATGGCCAACTGAAGCTCGCTGCGTGGGGGTTCGATCCAGTTGTCGCGATTGCGCTGAGATTTGCCGAGGCGGAGAACCTGGTGTATCAAGTTTCCACTGGTTACCAGATATCCGAAATTGGAAAAAAATTTGCACGAGACATTTGCAGAAACACTGAGAATCTTGAGAGCGAGCGATCGTTTTTGTCTGCGCTCGGGAAGGCGCTCACCGAAGCAATGGTTTCGGAAGTGTCAGACAAATGGGGAGAGTCATGAAAATAAATGCTGTTAAGTTACATATTTCTACAGGCACGGGGAGTTACGGCTTTAGTTTTGAGTTTGGCAGCCATTTAACTGTCGTCCGTGGACGTAACTCCGCAGGTAAAAGTACTCTCTTCAACACAATTTTGTACTCTATCGGTATGGAAGAGCTTGTCGGCGGGCGCGATGAGAAATCTCTTCCATATGGTGTGCGCGATCATTTCTTATATGAGGGCAAGCGTCATGATGTACAGGTATCAGAAGTATTCGCAGAGATTACAAATGACGAAGGAAGGAGCGTAACTCTTCGCCGGGCAATTAAACATCAACAACGCCACACGAAATTAATTGAAATATTTGAAGGAAGATGCTTGACAAAGCACTTACCTTTTGAGAACGCTAAGCCGACTTACATCCATGACGCGGGTGCAGCACAAAGGGAAGAGGGATTTCATCGGTTTCTTGAGAGATTTTTGAACCTACGCTTACCCGCAGTTCCAACTTCATCTGGCGGTGAGGCGAAACTTTATTTGCAAACGATTTTCGCCGCGCATGCGGTCGAGCAGAAGCGAGGTTGGACTGACTATATTGCAACTATCCCATTTTACGGAATTCGAGAAGTTAGAACCAAAGTTGTCGAGTTCTTGCTTGGACTGGAGGTTTTTGATACCGACGCACTCAAGCACCGATTGAACAGCGAGTCACTCCAAATTCACGAAGACTGGATTAAAGCTGTTGGAGAATTGACGCGGGCAGCTAATGGTGAGGGTTTTGCTATTGAAGGACTCCCGAATCGCCCGGACTCTTCATTCAATGAGAGGCTTGTCCAGCTTATAAGAAAATCTGGAGACCGCCAAATAACGCTTCAACAATATCGGACTCAGTTGAGAGAAGAATATCGTGCTCTAGAAGAAAAAATAGAAAACTACGAGAAAGCTACCGGTGATGAGGCTGTGGCCGAACTTGAAGCAGCAGCCACGGAACTCCGGGAATTAAATTTCTTACATGAGCAGAGTATTACTCAGCTAACGCTAAAACGAGCGTCCTTGAAAGAATATGAAGAATTGTTATCTGAGGCGCGAGAAGATCTTGCGCGAAATCGCACTGCGCAGAAGTTAAAAGGGCTGGGAGGAGACTACGATCTTGATCTGGCCAAAGGCCGATGTCCGACCTGCTTTCAAAATGTATCAGAGACACTTCTGGGGGGCGCGATAACTGGCCCTGTAATGAATTTGGACGAAAACATTGCCTACCTGAAGAATCAGTGTTCGATGCTAGACCGCCAAATCGCAGGCTTTCGAAGTGATATCGAAGAAGTCGAGCGGATATCGTCCGAACTAGGACGGCGGTTGGCCGCCAAGAGTGATCATTTGAAGGCGCTACGCGGCGACGTCAGCACTGGCGCTGTGCAGTCCAAAGCCATGATCCGCCGTCAAGTGTACCTCGAGTCGCAAGTCGAAAAGTTGGCCGAAATTGACCGCTTAATGCATGAAAAGCTTCCCAACCTAGAGAGTCTCGCCCGCCAACTTAAAGTGAACCAAGGGCATCGTGCTAAGCTTCCCAAAGAGAGGTATGCCGAAAACGATCAAGAGAAAATTGCTATTTTCGAGAAATGGTTCCGGGCAAACGCAGGTTCGTTTGGTTATGAAAGTGCTTCTATTAGAGATGTCGAGATCAGCCGAGATACTCTTACTCCTGTATTGGAACACATTGAGCTTCGAGAAATCAATAGGAAGAATAGAACAGATATTAAGGCGGACTCGAGTGCAAGTGATTTTGTTCGACTAATTTGGAGTTATCTTTTGGCCCTCTATCAAACTTCGGCGAACCGGGAAGTAAGAGGAAACCATCTCGGAGTCCTAATGCTCGATGAGCCTGGTCAGCATTCTATGCGTGTCGAAAGCCAGCATGCTCTTTTCCAACTCTTAGCTTTAGAGCCTGGTTTGCAAAGTATAGTTGCAGCGTCTTTTGACGAAATGGATAGTGTCTTCACCCAGGCAACATTGAACGTGAAGTTCAAGCTCATCGAGTGGGGAGATAAATTGATTCGACCCTTTCCAATAAGTTAAATAGATATTGAAAAACTGGGAGCGTATCATCATATGCCGATTCGCAAGTCGGAACATCGTGCTCGGTTAAGTCATAAATTCCGCTGAGGCGCAGTACGCGCAGCCTGCAGTCGTGGACGGCCAGTGATACTTAGCTGGCCACGATAGGCGCAGGCGCGAGCGCGCGGATCACAAAGTACGACTGCATGCATACGCAACGTGGTGGCTCGAGCACGTACTTATACGGCGGGCTAAAACGCAATCTTCAGAACGATGGCGTGCCATAAGTATGTATTTTGGCGGGTAGGACATCGTGGATTTGAACATGGATGCATTTATTGCTTTGCCAGGCCTTCACATAGATAACTTGGCCTGTCGCCTGGCCTGGATTTCGAAACTCGCCTGTTTGCCAAGGTCAACGTCGTCGACCTGCTGCGCCGCGAATTGGCCAGGCCCGGCTACGTACCGGAAAACATCGCCATCGGCGTCAACACGAATGCCTATCAGTCCTGCGAGCGCGAGCGCCGCATCACGCGCAAGGGGCTGGAAGTGCTGGGCGAGTGCAACCACCCGTATGGCCTGATCACCAAGTCGGCGCTGATCGAGCGCGACGTCGACCTGATCGCTCCGATGGAGGGAAAAGGCCTGGCTTGCTCCGCCATCACGCTCACCACGCTGGACGGCGAAATCGCGCGCACGCTAGAGCCGCGCGCGGCCGCGACGGCGCGCCGCCTGCGCGCGATCCGCACCCTGACCGAGGCCGGCATTGCCGTCAGCGTCAGCGTCGCCTCCATCATCGCTTTCGTTACCGATCCGGAAATCGAGCGCATCCTGGAAGCGGCCAAGGACGCCGGCGCGGTCGACGCCACTACACGGTGCTGCGCATGCCCTGGGAAATCAGCCCGCTATTCCAGCAATGGCTGCACGCCCACTTCCCGGACCGCGCCCAACGCGTGATGAACCGCATCAAAGATCTGAGTGGGGGTAAGAAGTACGACAGCGAGTTCGGCAAGTACACGACGGGCGAGGGTATCTGGGCAGACCCGATCCGTCAGCGCTACACCAAGACCGTCAAGCGCCTCAGCATAGAGGGCCGCATGAGCCGCTTCAGCATCATCGACAGCTCGCAGTTCCGGCGGCCATTGGTGGTGCCAAAGTCGGTGGTCAAACATGCCAGCGCGGCGGCGGCGCAGATGGACTTGTTCTAATCGACTTAATCGACTTGTGGGTGCATAAGAGCACTCACGGTCTGCTACGACGCCCCGAGTGTCAGTAACAGCGATACGTCTGCCCCATTTGCCGGACCCTAAGAGTTTATTCTGCGCAATGCTGGTCGTGATGGAAGTCTGTGGCCAGCAAGAAATTAATCGTCTACGATTAGTTGCTTTCGGGCAGCCGTGCAGCTCGAGAGCTTAAATCGATTTCAACGGCTGCGATCTTCGGCAAGCAAGTAAAGCTTACGCCAAAAAAATCGGTTGAGCAGCATCACGAACACGCACATGATTCCGATCCCTAACGCGACTCTTTGAAAGTCTCCGGCGTCGGTCATTTGTTTGATATAGCTGCCCAAGCCGTCAGCAATCAGTGAGGTCTTTCCCCAAGTTACGTATTCGGCCACTATGGCCGCGTTCCAGGAGCCACCACTGGCGGTAATGGCGCCGGTGACGAAGCTCGGGAACACTGCCGGCAAGTACACACGCTTCCACTTCAACCAGCCCGTTAACCCAAGATTGTCCGCCGCCAGGCGCAGTTCCGTTGGCAGTGTGGAAGCGCCTGCGACCACATTAAACAGAATGTACCACTGTGTTCCGAATACCATCAAAGGACTCAGCCAAATATTCAAGTTAAGATGCTCGTGCACGACGACATACACCACCAATGGATAAATCAGGTTCACGGGAAAAGCTGCCAGGAACTGCGCGAGCGCCTGGACCTTCTGTGCGTAACGGGGGCGTAGTCCTATACAAACCGCGACTGGCACCCAAAATAGCGATGCCAAGGCGATCAACGACATCACACGTACTAGCGTGATCAAGCCGAGCCCGACAACATGCAAAGCTTCGCCATAGCCGACTTCGGTATGCACGAACTGTACGAAGCGTAGCAAACCGACAAGCGCAACGACGCCAAATAACGTGTTCCATAGCTGCGGGCTGATCCGGAACCGCTTTCGGTCTGGAGCCTGCATGAGTTGGCTGTCAAGCGGGAGGGCAAACCATCCAAGCGTTCGTGCTGCTGCTGCCCACATGCGGTCTGTCAGCGCGCGCATCCAAATGCTGCGCCGACCCCAGTCCAGCAGCCAAGACTGCTGGGAGACATCTCCTTGCGACTCTTCGAAGCGAAACTTATCGGCCCAAGCCAGGAGCGGCCGAAAGAACAGCTGGTCGTACAACAAGATGCCAGTGAACATGGCGCCGATCGCGTAGGCGATCGCGCGGCCGCTTTTCTGATCGATTGCTACAGCGATATAAGCACCGATGCCAGGCAGTTTGATGTCTTGGTTAGCCACGGAAATCGCCTCGGCTGCGACCAGCAAGAACCAGCCTCCCGACATTGACATCATCATATTCCAGAGCAAGGCCGGTATCGCATAAGGCAGCTCCAGGCGCCAGAAGCGCTGCCAGGCGGACAGGCGAAACACACGTGCAGCTTCGCCAAGCTCGGGAGGAATCGTCTTTATCGACTGGTACAAGGAGAAGGCCATGTTCCAGGCTTGCGAAGTAAAAATTGCGAATATCGCTGCACACTCGACCCCGAGCAACCTACCAGGAAAAAGCGCTATGAAGGGGGCAATTGCGATCGCTTGAAAACCCAGGATCGGTAGCGATTGCAGTATGTCTAGTAGGGGGATCATAATCTTCTCTGCAGCGCGTGATCTCGCAGCGACAACCGCAAAGACAAAGGTAAATAATAAAGCGAAGCCGAGTGCCGTGAACATACGCAAGATCGTTCGCAACAAGTAATACGGCAGGTAGATTGGATCGAGTGAGATAGGGGTAGGCTGGCCCAGAGTAAACGGGCGTGTCATTTGCATGGCGCCGTAGCCGACGGCAGCCAGCGCCGCCAATACGATCGGAAGCAGCGCCCAGTCCCAACGGTTTGGTGTCGTGTCAAAAAGCGACCGACCGGTACGGCCAGGCGTAAATAGTTCGAACATAACTTTTTCTTTAGCGGAAAGCTTGTGTAGGCGTAAAGCATCGATCTCTGCAGGCCAATGCGTTCAGTAGCAGGTTCTACTGACAATGTGCTACCGCGTCAAGCAATATTGCTGACCGTACAAATTAGGTTCGCAAGTGCTGGTGTGTGCACGCCGACTATGACAAAGCAGAATTGTTTCAGTCTCGCTCAAATGCTCGCGCAATCGCCGGCCGGGCCAATGACGAACCTTACCGGCGTATGTAAACCCGAATGTGTGATATCGCTCTTCGCCGTGCAAGCCCATGCGTTAACCTACTACAGCGTCGAGGTCCAGTCGATCGGGAAAGACAGTGAACCTGAGCCCAAGTTGCGTATAGCAGCGGCCTCGCTGTGTTCCGTACGCCTTGAGCGTGATCGCAAGATCGTGGGCGGCTTCCCATTCCGCGCCGCCGGCCCACTGGCTGCCGCTGCGTCTTGCCGCCGGGTGCTCTCGCAACCACCCGCCCAGCGTTCCAGTCTGACGAAACCGTCATGCACATAACACTAGACGACGGCAGGGGAGGAGTCGCGCGGGCACTTTTGCAATCCGCGACGTTATCTCGCTACGGACAGATAAGCCAGAAGCCGCTTACAACTCCCACTCGAACACGTGCCCGCGACGAGAGCTCAGAAAGAACTTTAAACAGCGGGATAGTACGTACGCAACTCCCATTCGTCAAGGAAACTCAGGTCAAAATTACGGTTTAGTAATAAACACAGAAGAGTGAGAATTGGAGAGATTTCGCGGCGATAGTCTGCATACAATTTCATGCTAACAACATATCCTGATAGTCAAATTCAGTCGGCTTCTGGTTCACAGTTTCAACCTCAATAAATTCTTATACCTATCCAACTTGGCATGGAAGCTTGACTAAACCACCGCTCATATTTGTGCTTACAACTCCATAGACCTCGCATCCTCAGCAATCGCGTCAAAGAACTTTGCCAACCTCGAATTTTTGCGACGATGCTTAAATCCGGTCGTGCTCGATTGTTGGTTTACTTCAGCGTGCCTGGAAATTCACCATTCCCCGGTCTCGCACTAACAGATTCATATCTGTGCGCCCTGGAGGGAGTCGGTTGAATAGATCGTACGCATACTCCCACAAGCGCTTTAATTAAAATTTTTAAGTCAATTGGTTGCCAAACAGATCGACAGTATCAAATAAATCGATTTAAGCTTCTTATGTGGGGCCGCATACAGGATTAGTTCTTCGACCAAGCGAGGCGGAACGCCTCAAGGTTGAGTGATATTAATGTTTAAATATTTTTACTTAATAGGAGCATAAAAAGATGTTGGGCAAGCACGATTCTTACGAAGAGGTTAAACCGATCAACGACCTTTTATGTGGCGCAGCGAAAAAGCGCGTATATAGCGCAAACGAGTGGGATACTTTGGAAGAGGTCATTGTCGGAGTAGTTGATGGTGCCGCAGTTCCTACTTGGGATCCAATGATCGAAGCCGTAGTGCCAGATGGACAGGAAAGTTTTTTTCGGGCTTACGGCGGCAAGCCATGGCCAGCGAATGAGGTTGCGGCTGCTTCGCGTGAATTAGAGAATCTTGTTGCAGTATTGAAGTCCGAGGGCGTCACGGTTAAGCGTCCTAGCACTGAGTCTTTCGCCAAGCCATTTAGCACACCTAACTGGTCACAGCAATCAGGATTATATGCCGCGATGCCCCGGGACTATTTGCTGGTCGTTGGCGATGTCATAATCGAATCTCCGATGGCGTGGAGGAGTAGGTATTTTGAAGGAACAGCGTATCGGGCGCTGTTAAAAGAATATTTCAATAACGGAGCCCGGTGGTTGCCTGCCCCCCGCCCCGAATTGAGTGCTGAGTTATTCTCTACTCAGTTTAGTAATGGTCAAGAACTGTTCGGCGAAGAATGGCAGTCAGCTGTTACCGAATTCGAGCCAGTTTTTGATGCCGCCGATTTTGTCCGTTTCGGACGAGATATTGTGGTGCAACGTAGTCATGTAACCAATGCTGCGGGTATCGAGTGGGTAAGGCGGTGTCTCGGACCATCTTATACCATCCACGAACATCAATTTCACGACGCCCATCCCATGCATATTGACGCATCGATTATGCCGCTTGCTCCCGGCAAGCTCTTGATCAACCCGGAACGGGTAAAAGATGTGCCTGCGGTCCTTAAGGGATGGGATCTACTTCCCGCGCCTCGCTCCACGTTGCCGGCCTCTCATCCAATGAGGATGTGTAGCCCGTGGGTAGTAATGAACGTCATATCTCTGGACGAGCGTCGCGTCATTGTAGAGGCAAGTGAAGAACCATTGATCAAAGCGTTACGCAATTGGGGCTTCGAGCCGATTCCCGTGCCTTTCCGTGCCTTCTACTCATTCGGAGGTTCCTTCCACTGCGCCACGGCTGATATTCGCCGCCGACACGCAACGAACGATCTTTAATCTCATAATAAGCAGCAGGAAACTATGACTATCGAAAACACGTTGACCGAAATGTTGGGCAAATCATTCGACGCTCTTGAGAAATTTAATCGAAAGCTGGGTGAATGCCAGCCAATGTCACAGAAGGCCGCTGAAGTATATATTTGCAGTATCTACTCCTTACACAGAACGGCACCGTCGGGTATTGCGCACTTAGCAGCCCGACTGACCGATGAATTGATGCCAATCGCGCCTTTTGACGCGCATGCCATGACCGCATGGGTCCTCGACGCTGCAGCGGATGAGTATGGCTTGCGCGGAGGCGAAACACACACAGAACTATTGGCACGGTTTGGCGAGGCTTTCGGAGTTGATAGAACCATAATGGAAAGTCGGTGCAGTTCGACTCCAGGCGCTGCCGCAATGGAAGCAAGCATGAACCATTGGTTCCGTCAATCTCCATTAGATTTCGCCTTAGGTGTGCACCTAGCCTCCGAGCTGACCAGTCGCCGCGAATTTGAAGGGTGGCTAAGCGTTCTTGGAAACCGTGACCATCCGGGCTGGGTATATCTTCACGCTCACTGTGCAGTTGAAGACGGCCACGTGTCGAGCCTCACCACTTTTGCTACTAAGTGGATTGAATTGCGGCCAAACAGCAGAGATATCGTTTTTGACGGAGTTCGTGCATATGACGCCGCTTACGCAAGAATGTTTAACGAAATGGCAGCCGAAATCGGTGCGCCTCCTCGGGCTCAGGAAGTGCTAACCAGTTCCTCAATAGATCTACTGGCCGCCTCGCGGTAAGAACCATCGATGATGCACATACGAGACGTGTGTGCATCATCAGTATCATGTCTCATTGCGGAAAAGCTCAATAAAAAACGGAAATATGGACGGCAATAATCAAATAGAAACCACATCCCCGGTGGGGGCGGTAGAAACTTCCATCGCAGCGGTCTGGCGTCAAGTCCTATGCCTTTCGAATATTGGGCGAAACAATAGCTTTTCTGAGCTCGGAGGTAATGCGGAAAGCGCTAAGCAAGCCGCAACTCAGATAAATAGACTTTTTCAAGTCAATTTGTCAGCCGGGCTCATTGCGGGGGCGAATTCGCTATCCGAGCTAGCGAAAATCATACGAATTCACCAAAAACATCGTCTCACGCCAATTCGTAAGGTTTCACGTGATATCGCGTCTGATTTGTCGCTCTCGCAGCAGCGGCTCTGGTTTCTATCGCAACTGGACAACGCAAGTCGAGCATACAACGTACCAGTTGCGGTGCGACTGAAAGGTTATCTAAATACAAGGGCCTTGAATGATGCGATCTGTCATTGTATCGAGCGACATGAGATTTTAAGGACGCAGATAGTAGAAGTGTCCGGAGTCGGACTGCAAAGAGTTCTTCCCGACTTCGGAGGGTTTGAGCTCCAGTGCATCGACTTCACTCAGGAAGAGACGTCGGACAATATACAGCATCGACTGGATGCCCAGATGGTTGAAGAGGCGGCCGCACCTTTTGATCTGGAGACCCATTCTCCGATCCGAGGAAAGCTAATGAAAATAGCTGACGACGACCACATCTTAATGCTGACGCTGCATCATATCGCCGTTGACGGACGCTCAATGAGCCTGTTGAAGCAAGAAATTAGCCAACTCTATCTAGCGTTTTCAACCGGCGCAGCCAGTCCGTTGCGACCGCTTCAAATTCAATACGTCGATTATGCTGTCTGGCAACGGCAATGGTTGACCAAAGGTGGGCTCGCTAGTCAGCTAAATTATTGGCGAGATGTCCTGGCAAACGCCCCGCCAGTCCTTGAATTACCCACCGACCATGTGCGTCCCTCTAAGCAGGACTTTCACGGCCGTTCCATTGCAGTAGAGTTCGATTCTACGCTTTCGGCTCGTCTGCGATCTTTAAGTAAAAGCTGCGGCGTATCCTTATTTATGACCGTGCTGACTGGATGGGCAATCGTATTGGCAAAGATTTCAGGTCAGAGCGATATCGTAATCGGTGTTCCGGTGGCTAATCGCCAACGACCGGAAACCGAAGATATGATTGGGCTTTTCGTGAACACAATCCCCTTGCGTATCGTCTTGCCGAAGAGAAAAGCGATCGCGGAATTATTGGTTTCAGTCCGCGAAGCTATGCTTGATGCAAGCGAAAACCAAGATGTGCCTCTGGACCAAATTGTCGAATCAGTAAACCCGAATCGTAGTCCAGGTATCAGTCCGTTATTTCAAGTCGCTTTTGGATGGAAAGATGGCCAAGGGGTTCCCATTACTTTTCCGGGAGTAGAAGTTACCGAAATCGAAATCGAAGACAGGACCGCGAAATTTGATTTAACGTTAGAGCTGGAAGAGTCCGCAAAGGGAATTGCTGGTACGCTTAACTATGCATGTGCCTTATTCGACGCTGAAACAATTCGGCGTCATATCAGTTACCTCCGTCAGACGCTGACGATAATGGCAGCAGATCAACAGCACCTAGTCGACAATGTATCTTTGTTAACCGATTCTGAACGCCACACTGTTCTCGAAAAGTTCAACTCAACAGCTATTGATTTTCTTCGGAAAGATTGCGTGCATCAACTGTTCGAGGAGCAGGTCAGCACAAGTCCCAATAATGTCGCTTTGGTATTTTGCGAACAACAGCTTACATATAAAGAACTGAATGCAAAGTCAAATGAGTTAGCATATCGCTTAATCGCGGCAGGCATAGGTCCCGGACAGACGGTTGCGTTATTCTTTGAGCGAGGAATGGAATCGATAGTGAGCATGCTGGCCGCACTCAAAGCAGGTAGCGCTTATGTACCAATCGATTCAACTTATCCCATTGAGCGGATTGCCAATATTCTTGATGACAGTAAGCCTGCAGTGCTTCTTACGCACGGGCTCTTGAGGGACAGGGTTTTATCTATTGATACTCGAGTCCTAATAGTCGACCTCGATACCGAACCTGTTAGTTCGCATTGGGACAATAATCCGGTTGTGCCAGGACTTAGTTCATCTTCTTTAGCCTATGTTATATATACGTCAGGCTCCACCGGCCAACCTAAAGGCGTAATGATTGAACACCGCGGGGTGACCAATCTCGCGCTCACGCAACGACAACTCTGCAATATCGGATTGGCGAGCCGGATGTTGCAAGCCGGATCACTAAGTTTCGACATATCAGTATTCGAGTGCATGGTAGCGCTCTGCAACGGGGCTCGACTGTACTTGGCGACAACAGAACAATTGCGCCCTGGCGAGCCATTAAAGAGAACGCTGCAGCATAATCGGATCACTCATACTATATTGACGCCTAGCACGGTTGCCGCGCTGGGGAGCCCTGTTGGATTGCCCTTTTTAGAGGTCCTTATTATGGGCGGGGAAATATGCCCGCCAGAATTAGCACGTCGTTGGGGGAAAGCGACCAAGGTATTTAACGCCTATGGCCCCACTGAAATAACCGTTGTTGCGAGCATGTACGATTGTAATGCGCACACGGCTAGAGAAATATCCACGGTGCCTATCGGTACGCCAATATCTAACACCCGTATTTATATTTTGGACGGCGCCGGAAAACCTGTTCCAATTGGAACCGTAGGCGAACTCTATGTCGGCGGTGCGGGGGTCGCACGAGGCTATCTAAACCGCACCGATTTAACTGCCGAGCGATTCCCTTCGGATCCATTCTCTAATGAAGCCAATGCTGTGTTATATAAAACGGGCGATCTCGCCCGGTGGCTTTCGAGCGGGGTCCTAGAATATATTGGCCGCAACGATCAGCAAATAAAATTGCGTGGATTTCGAATCGAATTAAGTGAGGTGGAATCGAAGATCGCCGCGATTGGAGGGATTCGCGACTGCGCTGTAATATTGAGAGACGATTTTGTTGGCGAAAAGCGTATGGTCGCTTATGTGTGTCTAGAAAATGGCGCGGACATTTCGCCGCTCTCGATACGGACATGCTTACTTGCGACGCTACCTGACTATATGGTTCCGTCATCTTTTGTGACGCTGGAAAGTCTTCCACTGAATGTGAACGGAAAGCTCGATCGTCAGGCGCTGCCGGCGCCTGACGAAGTCGATTATGCGATCCAACGTTATGTTGCGCCAAGCACGCCTGAAGAGGAGATCCTGATAAGGATATATCGTGATGTACTACGCATTAACGCCGTAGGTGCGAACGATAGTTTCTTCGCTTTAGGTGGCCACTCCTTGCAAGCCACAAGATTGGCCGCCCGGATTCGCGAAGAATTCTCAGTGGAATTGCCGGTGCAGGTGGTGTTCGAAACACCCGTAGTCCGACCCCTCGCCGAACGTCTAAAAGCCCTGCAGGCGTCGGAACAGGGGACGCTTGTGCCACCGTTGACTGCGCAATTACGGGAAACTCGTTCGCCCGCTTCGTACGCACAGGAACGGCTCTGGTTTCTTGACCAACTGCATTCGGAAAACGCAGCTTACAACGTTTCGATCGCATTCCGACTTGAAGGAAAACTCGATATCGTGGCCTTGAAGGGTGCCTTGGCTTTATTGATCGAGCGGCATGAAACTTTGCGCACCCGCTTCGAGTCAACCTCCGGCGAGTGTTTTCAGGTCACGGAGGATATAGATAGGTTCGTATTAAGCAGTGTTGACCTAACTAGAATTCCCATCATGATGCGTCAGGGAGAAGCCCTACGCATTATGAAGGACGAAAGTACGAAGCGATTTGACCTGTCTAGTGCTCCGTTGTTCCGTGCCTGTGCGATTAAAGTCGACGAGTTCGATCACGTCCTAGTAATGACAACTCATCATATCGTATCGGACGGCTGGTCATTAGACATACTGTTGTCAGAATTTTCTGCTCTGTACAGTGCCTTTAGGGAAGGACGGCGGTCGCCTCTACCACCGCTCAGCGTGCAGTACGCAGACTACGCAATTTGGCAGCGGAGCTGGCTAAAAGGAGAGGTACTGAAAACTCAACTCGCCTACTGGAAGCAGCAGTTAGCCGGATCGCCTCCAGCTTTAGAGCTTCCAACAGATTTTCCGCGCCCGCCGATCTCGAGTAATCGCGGTGCGGTCATTTCGTTTGCAATATCAAAAGACGCGACGCTAGAGCTGACAATGTTAGCTAAGCGAGAAAGCGCAACCCTCTACATGGTAATGCTGGCGGCGTTCCAAGCCCTCTTATCTCGCTGGAGTCGGCAAGAAGACATTGTCGTCGGATCGCCTATCGCCGGACGCACTGTGCAGGCGACAGAAGGCCTAATAGGTTTCTTCGTGAATACTTTGGCCATACGATTAAATCTTTCTGGCAAGCCAAGCTTTGTCGAACTTCTTGCCCGGACGCGGAAGGCCGTGATCGCTGCGCAACACCACCAGGACGTGCCCTTCGAACGGGTAATACAGGAACTAGATGTCGACAGAAATCTTTCCCGTCATCCCTTGTTCCAGGTTATGTTTGCGTTTCAAAACATCTCGACAGTGAGCATGCAGCTTTCTGGCTTAACTGTCTCGAAATTGGCGACCCAACAAAAAGCGGTAAAGTTCGATTTGTCGATGAACATTACAGAAACCGACTTTGGATTGCGAGGGGAACTGGAATATTCTACTGAATTATTTGACAGCAATACAATGGAACGGTTTTTGGAGCACTTCAAAAATCTTATTGAAGGTATTGTCGCTGATCCGTATCGTTGCGTCGAAAGGTTTTCCTTGCTGAGCAGCCTGGAGCGTAGCCGTGTGCTAAAGGAATTTAACTCGACAGTCTCCCCGTATCCCGCCGATAAGTGTGTGCACCAATTATTTGAAGAGCAAGTATCACGTGCACCTGAAGCCGACGCAGTCGTATTTGAAGGACGCTCTTTAACTTATAAAGAACTGAATATTAAGGCCAACCAACTTGCGCATCATCTGATCTCGATAGGCGTAAAGTCAAATGACCGCGTAGGTTTGTACGTCGAGCGTGGCGTTACGATGATAACGGCTCTTCTCGGCATACTTAAAGCAGGCGCGGTTTATGTTCCTCTAGATCCGAACTATGCTATTGATCGTCTATCCTTCATGATCGACGACTGTAACCCTTCAGTATTATTGGTTCAAGAAAATCTGGTTGATCGCCTGCCAGTTAACAATACGACTAAGGTCGTAATAAACGCCGACTCGTCGTTTTCGGGAAATGCTAGTAACAATCCGGATGTCAAGCGGGTGCCGGTTACGCCAGAAGACCTCGCCTATATTATATACACCTCTGGTTCTACTGGAAATCCAAAAGGGGTAATGGTCCAGCACCGCAGTTTGGTGAACTATACTTGCGATGCAATAAAGTGGTTCACCCTTACCCAAAAGGACGTAGTGCTTCAACAAAACTCGCTAAATTTCGACCTTTCGTTAGAGGAAATTTTTCCCGCGTTGCTCTCTGGCGCAACGCTTGCGCCGACGGCAGAGCTATTTGGTACGAACGAATATCAGAGTCTTGCGCCGACGGTTGTCCACCTAACCGCGGCACATTGGCATCAATTAGTTTCTAAGTGGCAACAATCGACACTGAGTGCCTACACCGATCTTGGGAATGTACGTCTCGTCAATGTAACAGGCGACCTCCTTGCGGTAGGAATGGTTGAACTGTGGGAGCGCGTGAGACCTAAGCATGTCGTTTTGATAAATACTTACGGCCCGACGGAAACGACGATCTCCTGTACAGCGAGCTACGTGCGGACCAAAGGAGGAAGTCGCCGATATAACGTTGGCAAGCTATTCGCGAACTCGTCGATATACATTCTCGACCAGAATGCAGAACCGACACCAATTGGAGTCATCGGAGAGATCTATATTGGAGGCCCTGGAGTTGCACAGGGCTATTACAACCGGCCTGAGTTGACTGCAGAGAAGTTCTTGTTGGATACGTTTTGCTCAATAGACGGGGCTCGGATGTACAGGTCAGGCGACCTTGGGCGGTGGCTGCCAGACGGTAACGTTGAGTTTTTAGGCCGAAATGATTACCAAGTGAAGATACATGGGTTCCGCCTTGAACTCGGTGAAGTCGAGGCCAAGTTGCTGGGCTGCCCCGGTGTGAGTGAGGCGGTAGCAGTTGCGCGAGAAGATAAAGCAGGCGATAAGCAACTGGTTGCGTATGTCACGTGTAAAGACAATGCACACATCTCAGCAGCCACGCTACATGACGCGTTGGCACTCGTGTTGCCAGACTATATGGTGCCCAGCGCATTCGTAATACTTACGGAGTTCCCGCTGACGCCGAATGGAAAGCTAGATCGCAGGGCGTTGCCAGCACCGAATCAGGCTGCGTTCGTGATAAGAGAATATGTGCCACCGATCGGCGCTGTAGAGAGCGAGGTCGCCTCAGTATGGGGAGAGCTCCTGCGGTTAGAACGCGTTGGAAGGCACGATCACTTCTTCGATCTCGGCGGCCACTCACTCCTGTCAGTTCGAGTCATATCACGCTTAAGGCAGAGTCTGGGGGTGGACATCTCGTTGCGCGATGTTTTCGCCTTTCCGGTTATGCACAAACTTGCACAGGTCATTGCGGATCGGAAAAGTCTGCCCGATGACGAAATAGTCTCAGTTGATCGAAATCACCCGCTTCCGCTATCGCCGGCGCAGCGGCGCTTATGGTTCCTCGACCAACTGGACCAGGCAGCAGGCACGGCTTATAACATACCCATTAGGCTTCGATTGGACGGTGAGTTGCACTTAAAGAGTTTGCAAGAGGCCTTGGATCGCTTAGTCGCAAGGCATGAAACGCTGCGCACACGCTATGTTAATACGAATGAAGACGTACATCAGGTAGTCGGACCGGAGACCACCGGTTTCAACCTTCTTTATCGTGATCTGAGCGCCTTGTCGACCGTTTGTCAAAATGAAGAGTTAGACTCAATCGGCAAGACCGATTTGGCAAAACGTTTCGACTTGGAAAACGGTCCCTTAATCCGCGGCCAATTGCTTCGCTTATCGGAAGCATCGCACGTGCTACTGATTACTCAACACCATATCGCGTCCGATGGCTGGTCTCTCAACATATTTCTTCAAGAGCTTGCTGCACTTTACGAAGCAAGAGAGAAAGGGACGAGCGAACTGCTGCCCAACCTGCGGATCCAGTACGCCGACTACGCGATTTGGCAACGTAAGCGTCTAGAAGGCGATGCATTGAAGGATCAGCAAAAATTTTGGTTAGACCGCTTAGCTGGCGGACCGGCAGTGTTGGACCTGCCGACCGATCGTCCGCGTCCACCAATTCAGTCGTATCGTGGCGGCTTCGTTGAGTTGTCACTGCCTGATGACCTAATCGCTGAGCTCAGGCGCTATAGCCTGCGTCACGACGTCACCTTGTTCATGACTTTGCTCACTGGATGGGCGGTGCTGATTTCGCATCTTTCAGGCGAGCGTGACCTCGTGATTGGGGTCCCAGTTGCAAATCGTTTGCGCGCCGAATGTGAAGTGTTGATCGGCCTTTTCGTCAACACTCTTCCCCTGCGCATACAAATAGACGAAAACTGGACCACTGCCGAATTTCTTTCACGGGTAAAGGACTTCACTACGGCAGCCTATGAAAATCAAGAGCTACCGTTCGAACAAATTGTTGAGTTATTGAATCCTCCACGTAGTCTCAGCTACAACCCGGTTTTCCAAGTCATGTTCTCCTTGGATAATTCGCTAGGTGGCGCAGGGTTAAGCGCAAACTTGCCGGACTTAACTATCCGCAGCTTGCCTCAAATCCAGGGAACAGCGAAATTCGATTTGACGTTAGCACTAGACGACCAAGGTGCGACAGTACGCGGGCATTTGGTGTTCGCAAGTGACCTGTTTGACCGCGCGACCGCTGAGCGTATAGCGAGTCAGTTTCAAGACATTTTGGTTGCCATGGTTGAGAATGAAAATCAGACATTGGACCGAATCAATGTTTTCACACCTAACGAGCTGAACTACAGCGTTAACAAGGGTACAGGCGCTACACCGAGCGGCGAAAGTGGAAGGAAGAACTTAGGGCACACCTGGAGTGTCGATCAGACTACATATCCAAGGCACAAGCAAATTCACGAATTGTTTGAATACATTGCGGGTCACTCACCGGACGACATTGCAGTGGTTTGCCAAGACGAAAAGCTGAGGTATGGAGAAGTCAACGAGCGCGCTAATAGGCTAGCGCACTACTTAAGAAACCTCGGGGTTGACTCGGATAATCCAGTAGGATTATGCGTCGAAAGAGGTTTCGATATGATCATCGGCATGTTAGCCATACTTAAGGCCGGAGGCGCTTACGTGCCACTTGACTCTGAGTATCCTCAACATCGTCTATCGTATATGATTGGCGACAGTGGCATTAAGGTAATTCTTACACAGGGAGCACTTAAAGAGAAAATTGGCGGTGCGCTTGAAGTCGAGCCTAATTCAGCGTGTGTGATGATTAGCCTCGATGCTGTCGAGTTTCAGAAGACGATCGCCAAATACTCGACACAAAATCCCGGAAATACACGAGAGAAATCGTCGAATAAACTAGCGTATGTAATTTATACATCAGGCTCGACCGGCGAACCTAAAGGAGTTATGGTCGAGCATAGCGGAGTCGTTCGCCTCGCGATTAAACCGTCATATGTCCAGTTAAATGATGACTCCGTATTCATTCAACTTTCGTCCATATCGTTCGACGCGGCGACATTTGAAGTGTGGACTGCTTTACTTAACGGAGCTAGATTAGTTCTATATCCATATAAGAACATAGATATTAACTTGGTAAACGAGCAGATAAGTAAGCATTCCGTCACGGTGGCCTGGTTTACCTCCGGACTCTTTGAGCAGTGGAGCTATCAATCGGCAACTTGCAATTCGCTGCGTACCGTTATCGCCGGGGGCGATGTCGTCAATCCACTTGCAGTCCGACGGGTGTACGCGCGGTTGCCGAGCGTCCTTGTGGTGAATGGATACGGCCCGACGGAAAACACGACCTTCACTTGTTGCTATCCCGTTCCCCGAACGTTCGACGATACGTCTCCACTGCCAATCGGAAAGCCAGTAGCCGGTACAAATATCTACGTCGTCTCGAAGAATAACCAACTAGCACCGTTCGGCGTGCCAGGAGAATTATATGTTGGCGGAGACGGAGTCGCGCGAGGATATCTGAACAGGCCAGCCCTTACTGAAGCTTGCTTCGTCACAAATTCATTTTATGAAGCGGACAGGCAGATAGGAGACCAACGGCTATACAAGACGGGTGATCTTGTCCGTTATCTACACGACGGAAATTTGGAATATATCGGACGGTCGGACGACCAAGTTAAGATCCGCGGATTTAGGATCGAATTACGCGAGATAGAATTTCACCTCGCTCAATATGGAGAAATACGCACGGCAGCGGTATTGGCTAGACAAGACGATTCCGGTGACAAAAAATTGGTCGCGTACGTCACTCTCACTAGCGTCATACATAACGCTGGTCGCCACGATGTAGTCGGCAGGATCAAAAGCTATCTACAATCGCGTCTTCCAAACCATATGGTACCGGGCTTCTATATGATCTTGGACGAGCTGCCGTTGACGCCGAACGGGAAGGTAGACCGTAAGGCATTACCTAAACCGGATCATACAACGGTGTTAAGGCAGAGATATGAAGCGCCTGTTGGTGCGATCGAACTTGAGGTAGCGTTAGTCTGGCAAGAATTGCTGTGTATCGGGCACATTGGACGCAACGATCATTTTTTCGAACTGGGCGGACATTCTCTTTTAGCGTTTCGCGTAATCTCCCGCCTGGCACAACGGTTGGGAGTAACAGTATCTGTAAAAGATCTATTCGCGAACCCAATCTTAGAATTCTTCGCGCGTACGATAGCTGAACATAAAAATTCATTGGAACTGAAAATTTTAGGGGCTGAAAGAGCCCAGCCAATTCCGTTATCTTCAGCTCAGCAAAGAATGTGGTTCTTACATCATTTAGACACGGCGGCTAGCGTTGCGTATCACATGCCGGCTGCACTACGCCTACGGGGGCGGCTCAATATTATGGCGCTGAAGAGCGCGCTCGATTCGTTAGTCGCACGTCACGAAATGTTGCGGACAACTTTTGTTAATGACTGCGGGAATGTCCAGCAAATAATTGGTGAGCACAACAGCGGGTTCAATTTAAGCGTAGTCGATCTAACGTCGCTGTCGCCTCAACAAATAGAGGCCAAGGCGTCTGAAATTATGAACGACGAGGCAACGCGCCCATTTGATTTTGAAAAGGAATCAATGGTTCGCGGTAGGTTGTTAATTATGTCAAAAAACGAACATATTTTTTTGATTACTCATCACCACATCATATCCGACGGATGGTCGATAGCGGTGTTAAAGGAAGAGCTGTCGACCTTATATGATGCTTTTTGCAGAGGCAACACCGTATCTATGGCTTCACTGCCACTCCAATACGCCGACTACGCGATCTGGCAGCACAACTGGCTTCAAACTGAAGCTCCACGTCGACAGCTCGACTTCTGGAAATCTTATCTGGAAGGCGCGCCAGATCTGCTGAAACTTCCGACTGATCGCGTGCGGCCTAAAATCCAGCGTTATCGGGGCGGAGTGATCGATCTCCTGGTAACCCGGGAACTAACAGAAAATCTTCGAGACGTCAGTAGGCGTTATGGCGTTACGTTATTCACAACGTTATTGGCCGCATGGTCTATTCTCATGTCGAAGTTAAGTGGACAGGACGATATAGTCACGGGTGTTCCCGTTGCAAACCGACCGACAGTTGATTTGGAGCCACTAATCGGGTTTTTCGTAAACACGCTGGCGATACGTGTGTTTCTGGGCGGCGATCCAAAAGTAAGCGATCTGTTGGAGGGCGTCGGTGTAGTGGCGTCAGAAGCATTTTCGAATCAAGATATTCCGTTCGAAAAGGTAGTGGAGGCGATTCGGCCCACACGCAACCTAACCTATAGCCCTATCTTTCAAACGATGTTAACGATGAATAACGTGTTACACACTGTTCAGTTCACGCTAGGGAACATAGAAGTAAGGGAAATTGTACAGACACATGGGACATCCAAATTTGATCTTTACTTAGGTCTAACGGAGACTCCAAATTCTATCGAAGGCAGGCTCGAATACGACAGCGATTTATTTAGTGATGAAACGGCTAAACGGTTCGCCAGATACTATCAAGAAGTGCTTTCGCAAATTGCAAGCGAGCCCGGCGCGCGGCTGGGTGAGATAGAACTGATTTCTCGAACTGAAATCAACTCGGCCTTAGAGTCATTTAACGAAAAGCTTTAATTTAAAAATATTTATCGGAGGTAGGGATGGGCGGCAGAAATGACGATCTACTGAGTAGATATCGCCAGGCGATCTTGGCAAGTGAGAAAAGGTACACCCAAGGCGATAAGAATGCTATCCGCAGATACGTCCCTATCGTTCCTGTCGACCGAGCCGGACCGCTGCCACTGTCGAAGGGGCAACAACGGCTGTGGTTTCTTGATAAATTAGGTCAGGCCGCCCGAGTTGCATATCATGTAAGTGCCGGGATGAGTTTACGTGGACGTCTGAATTGCAAAGCGTTGAAAGAGGCGCTCGACAGAATCTTAGATCGTCATGAGATATTGCGTACTACATTTACGCTAATTGATGGGATCCCGACGCAAATAATCGGACCGATGCGGAGCGGTTTCCACTTGCGCACTCATGACCTTTGTAGCTTATCAGAGACCGAGCAAGAACTTGCGGCGCAAGAGATTATCGACGAAGACAGGGTGCAGCCGTTCGATCTGTCAATCGGACCTTTGATTCGTGGCATATTAATTAAGTTCTCGGAACATCGCCACATACTATTTATCTGCGCACATCATATAGTTATTGATGCTTGGTCCGGTGGAGTACTGATGACTGAGCTTTCAGCGCTCTACGGTGCATTTAACACCGGACTACCTGATCCGTTGCCGCCTTTAAAAATTCAATATGCAGACTTTGCAGTATGGCAGAATGAAAGAATTCAAGACGACCTTTTACAGAAGCAACTCGAGTTTTGGACAGCACATCTGAGCGGTGCGCCTGTACTTCTGGAGCTACCTGCCGACCGGTCGCGTCCCGAGACCCAAAGTTATAAAGGGAGTGTCGTCGTTTTTTCTTTTTCCAAAACTTTGACTTCCGAACTCCGACGCTTGAGTAAGCGGCACGACGTAACCTTATTTACAGCAATCCTCGCAGGATGGTCAATCTTGCTTTCAAGGTTAAGCGGTCAGAAAGACATCGTGACAGGTGTGCCAGTCGCGAACCGACAGCGCGCCGAGCTCGAGCCGCTGATCGGTTTTTTCGTGAATACATTGGCATTACGCGTACAACTTCACGATGACCCAACCGTGTCCAAACTTTTGACACGAGTCCGATCGATTACGTATGACGCTTACTCGAATCAGGATATTCCGTTCGAGCTTGTTGTCGAAGCGCTTAATCCACCGCGCAGCATGGCGCATAGCCCAATTTTCCAAGTCATGCTTGCAATGGAAAACGTACCACGTGAGCCCTTTACACTTCCAGAACTTGAAGCAAGCAGCGTTCTAGATGATCGCGGAGTTCCTCAATTTGATATATCTCTGTCATTGAGCGAAAAGGGCGAGGAGATAAAAGGGCATCTTGTATTTGCTAGCGACTTGTTCGATAAAGAAACGGTCGAGAGAATCTGCGAACAGCTTGAAACTGTTTTGCTCGCAATGGCAAACGACGACAGCCGGCGAGTTAGCGAAATACCGATTTTGCCTATCAAAGAACGGCAGAGAATTTTGTTCGACTTTAACGATACTACGAAGACTATACCAAATGATCTGTCGATTTATGAACTGTTCCAAGATCAGGTCAGAAGGCACTCGAAGACGATTGCTGTACTCGACGACGAAAAGCAGCTCAGCTACTTCGAACTTAACGACCGTTCGAACCAATTGGCGAGATATTTGATCAAGCAAGGCATTCAGCCGGACGACCGCGTGGCGGTCTGTATGCGCCAGGGTGTTGACTTGGTGGTGGGCCTTTTAGCGATTTTGAAGGCCGGAGGAGCTTACGTTCCGGTAGATCCTTGCTATCCAAGTGAACGTATTCGACACATGATCGAGGATGCGCAGCCAAAACATATGTTGACGAACACCGAGTTTGTGCCGCAACTCAGTGACGCCTTGCCGACATTTTTGTTCGATGATTTTGCGTGTCAGGTTGCATTATCAAAATACTCAAGAGATAACATCGAAATTTGCGAATCTAAATTTAGACCGGCTCCAACAAATTTGGCGTTTGTTTTATTCACATCTGGGTCAACCGGACGGCCAAAAGGCGTCGGATTAGAAATTAGAAGCGTGGTGCACTACTTAGTATGGGCGGCCCAGTATTACAAAATTAGAGAGGAATCCGTCTGTCCGATCACGACGTCGATGTCTTTCGACGGAATCATAATGAGCGTACTGCTGCCGCTTCTTTCTGGCGCAACAGTTTATTTCCCGTCGGAGCCGATAGACGCCTTGGTGACCGGGGCAAATTCGAAAAAGCCGTTTGGCTTTATGAATACTACCAATAGTCAGCTCAGCGTCGTGTTATCGAAGATTCCTCAAGAAAACTTGCCTTACCTAAGCGAGGTCATAGCTGTCGGCGGAGAATTACTTAGCGAATTGACTCTGCAGGCGTTCCGTAAATATGAAATCAAGCCGCGGCTCATCAATGATTACGGACCGACCGAGACTACCGTGTCAAGCACGGTTTTTGACGTGTTTAGTGAAGCTCCGCGTAGTGACGGATACGTTCATGTAGGGCGGCCGATTTGGAATACTCGAATCTATATTTTAGATGCAAGGCGTCAACCAGTTCCGATTGGTGTAGTCGGTGATGTCTTTATTGGTGGCGCAGGATTGGCAAGAGGATATTTCAATCGTAATGACTTGACAGCTGAGCGATTCGTAGAGGACCCATTTTCTTTCGAAAAAAACGCTCGTATGTATCTCACTGGCGACGTCGGAAGATGGTTGCCTGACGGTAACCTGGAAATCCTCGGACGCAATGATTTTCAGGTGAAAATACGCGGATTTAGGGTGGAGTTAGGCGAAATCGAGTCGCATTTACTTAAAAACCAGGCTATAAAACAGGCGGTTGTTTTTCCTCGCGATGATGGACTCGAGCACAAGCGGCTTGTTGCCTATATTGTATTGCAACCCCATCTCAAGCTTGGGTCAAGCCAAGATCATGTCGAAAACATGTCTTGTCTTGATCATGCCGTGATGTCCGTACAAGAACACGGATGTAGTTGCGATCATTCGTTCGCGTCAAATTCCCCCAGCGACTTGATCGCTAGCATTCGTTCCAGTCTTCTGACTGCGTTGCCTGAATATATGGTGCCTTCAGCGTACGTCATCCTTGATGAATTGCCACTAACGTCAAACGGAAAGGTCAACTGGAAAGCACTGCCGGCACCGGGGCGGTCGTCGATAATTACAAGAAATTATGAAGCTCCCATAGGCGAAACGGAGCGAGCCATTGCCACGATATGGAAAAACCTCCTGGGTTTAGAGCGCATAGGAAGGCACGACACGTTCTTCGAACTGGGCGGCCATTCTCTATTGGCGGTGCGGATGATTTCTGTCATCAGAAACAATTTAGGGGTCGATCTCGTTTTGCGAGACCTCTTCCGGCAGCCAACCGTTCGGGGACTCGCTCAAAAGGTTCTCGATAAGGAAGCAGTTTAGACTGAATGCTGGTCTCGACGTCGCCGCTGAGAAACTGCCTGACCGCCGAGCCTTTGACCGGAACAGCTTGGCGCATTCAAGAGCGGCGAATTACTTGACGTAAAAATAGAGGATGATGATGACTTTCGATATTTGTAAGACCTTCGCATCGGTGGTAGCGCAAAGCAGTGACGCGATAAGCATCCAGATGCTTGGCCGCGAGATAACATATTTGGAATTGGATCAATGGTCCAATGGTGTCGCGTCCACGCTAATCGGCTTGCCGAATGCTGCGGAACAATCGGTGGCGATAGCATCCAGAAACAGACTTAACGTCATTGTGGCGATGCTCGGTGCACTCAAGGCCGGCGTTGTATTTTCGTTCGTCGATCCAGATTTGCCAACGCCTAGGCGCAACGCCTTGATGGGCCTGCTCAACCCTGTTGCGGTCCTCGTGGACTCGTGCGACAACGGCGAATTGCAACTGCCAGTAGATATCGGGGCTGCATTCATCGAGATCGATAACGTCCCTCATGTCAAAGATGTGGTGTATCGAGATCGCGATGCTGACGCGCCTTGCTACGTATATTTCACTTCGGGTTCCACAGGGGAACCAAAAGGCGTTGTTGGGCGTTACAAGGCAATTGGTCACTTCGCAGCTTGGGAAGTAGAAGAGCTTGGTCTGGATCACACTGTACGAACGTCTCAGCTCACAAATCCGTCTTTTGACGCAATACTTCGAGATATTTTCACTCCTCTCAGTGTGGGCGGTAGAATTTGTATTGCGCCGATAGATATCAAAGCCGAAGGCGTACGATTTGCCCGGTGGCTAAGCGACTCCGGTGTCACTCTTCTTCATACGTTGCCTTCCTCGCTACGAGTTCTTATGCGGGCTGTCCAAGCCGAGGGAGTATTCCTCGAAAATCTTAAGCACGTTTGCGTCGCTGGTGAGGCCCTTCTTCCGGTCGACGTAGAATGGTTTTTTAGGCTGTTCAATAATCGCGTCGAGTTGCGAAATCTTTACGGCCCGACCGAGACTACGATGGTCAAGCTATGTCATCGAGTCCAGCGAGAAGACGCATACAAAGCCACGGTACCGATCGGAAAACCGATTCAGGGAGCGCGCGCCGTTGTCTTGGATGATCGTCTAAAGCCTGTTGGGAAAGGCGTGTTAGGCGAGATATTCATCCGTACTCCCTTTAGGTCGCTTGGCTATTTGAATCGTCCAGACCTGACAGCTAAGGTTTTTATCGCGAATCCGCTCACCGACGACCCAGCGGACATAATCTATCGCACCGGCGATCTTGGACGAATGCTGATCGACGGTGCGCTGGAGTTTGCGGGACGACGGGACCGCCAGGTAAAAATTGACGGTGTCCGGGTCGAATTAGAAGAGATTGAGAACATAATTAGAAAAAGCCCCGCCGTTGTAGACGTTGCGGTAACTTACACCTCTAATGATGAGGACCGTGGTGAATTAGTGGCGTATATAGTTCTAGATTTCGAGATGTCGACGGATGAATTGAGAAAATTTTTGCTCAGTCGGGTTCACTCAACAATGCTCCCATCCAAGTTTATCGTCGTGCCATCGCTCCCTCGGACTGTTACCGGTAAGATAGATTTCGGAAAATTGCCTTCGCCGTCGAATATGGAGGTGGATGCTCCATACATAGCGCCGCGAAATCCGCTGGAGGAAGCAGTGGCAACAATTTGGATTGAGCTGTTGCACCTGGATAAGGTAAGTATAGATGCACATTTCTTTTCGCTTGGCGGCCACTCGTTGGTGGCGATGCAGGTGCTCTCCCGTATCGAAGCAACCCTTTCGATCAACATATCGGTAAGGGATTTCTTGGTTCAACCGACGGTACGAGGACTCGCCGAAAAGATCTCGGAACAGATGGTCGCGTTTATCGAAATGAACGGTGATGAATTCGATTACGTAGCTGGGAGAAAAGACGAAGAGTCCGCGCGCGGAGACAACATTTGATCTGTACTCATTTCGTATGGTCGGCGCAAGCCGCTCGGATAGCGGAATCTTCCGATTATTGTTTATCATTTTTGAGTCCCTTACTGTGAGCCAAAATCTCGAGAAATTTTTTAATCGTTGTGTGCGATGTGGTATCTCATCTGCGGCAGAGGGAATTCGTTTAAGCGAAAACGGGGTCTGTACCGAATGCAAGGTATATGATGAACATAAGGACTTTTTCGACGCATATTTTAAGAACTACTCTGAGCTGCAAGACATTCTTGAGCAGGCCAAGTGGCGCAGTCGTTCGGAGTATGACTGTATTCTTCTATATAGCGGGGGTAAAGACTCGACATACGTATTGTACAAGTTGAAAGAGTTGGGGCTGAAACTGCTAGCCTTCACTTTTGATAATGGTTTTATATCTCGACAAGCGATTGATAATATCAATGATATTACGGCCGAATTAGGGGTTAAATCTGTAATTTTTACCCATGCTGAGATGAACGAGGTTTTCAAAGAAAGCCTTCAGAAATATAGTACCGTGTGTAAAGGCTGTTTCAAGGCCATACTAGATTTAAGCCTTTCGCTCGCAGACGATTTAGGCATCGAAACTATAGTGACTGGACTGTCAAGAGGGCAAATTGCAGAGGAGCGACTCAAGTTTTTCTTGAGTTGCGATATTGTCGATCCAGCGCTCGTGGATAAAAAGCTTAAGGAAGGTCGATATATATATCACGTGACTGAACGGTTTAAAGGGCTTGATGGGGAAAAGTTCTTGGACGGAGTCGCGACGGAAAGGGTTCAATTAATAGATTTTTTCCGCTACAGCGACGTTAGTAAGGCGGCTATCTATGATTTTTTGAAGATGCGCAGCCTTCGTTGGACACAACCCAGTGATACAGGTTTTTGTTCCTCGAACTGTATGATTAATGATGTCGGTGTTGCGGTACACAAGATCGAAAAAGGATATTCTAATTATGAAGTACCCACAGCATGGGAAGTACGGCTAGGACATTTAAGCCGCGCTGAAGCTTTAGCAGAATTGGTTGGAGTATCTAACGCCAGACGTGTCCAGCAAATCTTGCGCCATATAGGATATCAGCCGCGTCAGCGAATTCTGGGGTCGGAGACTAAAACTGGTCAAAATTTCGAGTTGGGGACTCAAATTGTCGATAGTCAGGGGTCGCTTCGCAAGGAGAGTGCCGAAAGCAATATGATTCCCGGAAGAAATTCGAGAAAACAACTTAAATCGGATGGCTCGCCTGATGAACAGAAGGCCAGCTGGCCCTTTGGGGAATGGATACATCGGTCCTTTGTAGCTAATCGAGCAATGAACCGAAAAATATTTGCGCAGGCCCTCTTCCAGCTAATCGTGCGACACAGAACGCTTCAATTGGAGTTTTCCTTTGGAGGTTCTGGTTGGGATCAATTTTTCTCATTTCCGACCCCTCTGCCTCTTACGTTTGTGGATTTATCAAAATATTCTGTCGATCAGTATGCTGAGGTAACTGTGGCGATGGCGGGAAGAATATTTACTGAATTGACGGGCGCACAGCGAGGCAGGATATTTCGAATGGTGGTTTTTACGCATGCGGATCGTATTGGCTGTGACCTCGTAATCTTTTCGAATAGTTCCGTGAGTGACGTCCTGCCTTGGTCAAATCTGATCGATGACCTTAACGAGCTATACCGCGTACTGATGAAGCAACACGATTCTGCTGAAGAAATAATCGGTGGGAAATGTGATAATGAAGATGGGGACTTGATTGTTGATTCGTTGCGCGAGCGGATAAGTTAAAACGAACATGTCCTCACCCAAGAAAAAGCCACTACATCGAAAAAAGCGACATTGTAATTAAACGAACCATATGACAAAGAGATTGACTGCTGATCGCCCCGACGTATATGAAAGACACGAATCCAATGTTCGGTACTATTGTAGGAATTTAGGTCTAGAATTTTCGCATGCAAAAAATGCGACCATATTTTCTTCGTGCGGGCGTACGTACATCGATATGCTATCGGGCTGCGGTTCTTTAAACTACGGGCATAATGATCCGGATATGAAGGCAGCGCTCGTTGATTACATAAATTCTGACGGTATATCGCTTTCACTTGACTTTCATTCTCTCGCAAAAACTCGTTTTATCGGTGCGTTCGTATCTTATATCCTCCAACCACGAGGGCTGGAGTATAAACTGCAGTTCACCGGCCCAACAGGAACGAATGGAGTGGAGGCAGCATTAAAGCTTGCAAGGAAGGCTACTGGAAGACGCAATGTTATTGCTTTTACGAACGGTTTTCACGGTATGTCGCTAGGTGCGCTCGGCGTAACCGGTAATTCCTTTCATCGTCGCGCCGCGGGGACTAGCATGGCTGACGTATCGCGAGTACCGTATGACGGCTATTTTTCAGATGGCGCAAGTGCTGCGCAGTTCTTGGATATCGTGCTAGCAGACCCGTCCAGTGGTTTTGATGTGCCAGGAGCGATAATCCTGGAAATCGTGCAAGGTGAGGGGGGGCTCAACACGGCCTCAGTCGAATGGTTGCGGCGGGTTCGTGAAATCGCGGACAAATATGGCGCCATTCTTATCGTGGATGACATTCAGGCCGGCTGTGGACGCACCGGAACTTTTTTTAGTTTTGAGGGAACTGGGGTGGTGCCAGATATAGTCGTCCTAGCAAAATCGCTGTCGGGCTTTGGTATTCCGATGTCTGCGGTGCTTATAAGGCCTGAGCTTGACATATGGGCGCCAGGCGAACACAACGGAACGTTCCGAGGGAATAACCATGCGTTTGTTACCGGCGAAGTTGCGATCCGTAAGTTCTGGTCTGACGATTCGTTCGAGCAAGCAGTCTTTGAGAAGTCGCGGGTGCTCGAAATGGCAATCGATGACATCGCGTTGAAGGTCGGGGGGTATTCGAAAGGCAGGGGGATGATGCGTGGATTAGGAGTGCCGTCTCCAGAAATTGCGAAGGCTATCCAAGAATTTTCGCTGCGCAATGGACTAATTTTGGAGCGTTGTGGACCTCGCGACGAAGTAGTCAAATTGATGCCGCCACTGACCATTAATATGCATGTTCTTAAAGAGGCTATTGGCCGATTTTCCGATTCGTGTTTAAGCGCTTGCAAGATCAATTGAGTTCCAAGGTTATCGATGCAAATGAGTGTAGTGTTAGATGCGCGCGCATGCTATGTAGTAGCCGCGCTGTTTGTAAGTCGGCGCTATCGCGAAAATCGCATATGTCGGCAGTTGGTGTGATAAGTATGTCGCCATGCTACCGACCTCCTCAATGATCAGCTGGCGTCGTGATAAGCATGGATGGGAGCGTGTTATCTCTATATGTCTCGGACGAATAAGAACATGCTGACACGTCGATCCAATGTTTTAGGTTTTGACGCAACATATATGCAGGTATTTGAGGTTGTAGATTTCGGGGGTGAGAATGTGTGGAATTGCCGGAATTTTTGACCTGTCGGGTCAAGAATGTCCTGATTTGGAAATATTTTTAGCAATGCTAAATACATTGCAACATCGGGGGCCGAACGGATCCGGCACCGCTAGACACGGCCCTTTAGTCATGGGAACGAGAAGGTTAGCCTTGGTGGATGTCAATGGCAGCGATCAGCCGCTATACAACGAAGATCGGAGCGTGATACTTGTTGGGAATGGCGAGATATTCAATTATGAAGAGCTTAGGGCTGATCTAATTAAGAATGGTCACGTGCTGTCCACAAACGGAGATCTTGAAGTCGTTGTGCATCTATTTGAAGATTATGGAATTGAGTGCGTAAATCGTTTAAATGGTCAGTTCTCACTCGCCATATACGATGTAAAGAATAATGAATTGCACTTAGTGAGAGATCAATTTGGCGTTGTGCCTCTTTTCTATGGAATCTTTTCTGGCAATTTGGTTTTCGGTTCCGAAATTAAGGCTATACTTCGGCATCCGTCTGTGGTGCGCAAGGTTGACCTTACTGGATTAGATCAAATCATTTCCTTTCCAGGGTTGGTGAGTCCGCGTACGATGTTCGCCGGTATTTCAGCTCTTAAGCCAGGACATCGTCTTGTTGTAAAGAACGGCAACATTAAGGAAGTCGAGTATTGGGACTTAAATTATCCAAGTATTGATCATCAATACGACTGGGTCGGAAAACAGGAACTAGTGGATGAATTTTTAGGACATTTCGACAATGCGGTTCGATTGCGAATGCGAGCTGACCGTCCCGTCGGATTATATTTAAGTGGCGGGCTGGATTCGTCACTAGTTGCGTCTTCGATGCGAAATATTGCAGCTTCCGGCAGCATTAAATCTTTTTCGATTGTGTTTCCTGAATCTCGAACCCTCGATGAACGTCGCTTCCAGCTTTTAGTGGCTCGACAGTTTGAGCTTGAGCATATTGAGGTGCCGTTCTACGACGCTGATATCGGAAAACACCTGGTTGATATCGTTAGGCATTCTGAATGCCCACTCAAGGAAACGTATAATGCATGTTCCTTCGCGCTTTCAAAGGTAGCGGCGAATTCAGGTGTGCCAATAGTGCTCGGTGGTGAAGGCGCCGATGAATTGTTTGGTGGTTATCCCGGGTATCGGTTCGACGCAATGTCTCATCAATTAGCGGCGGAGCTAATCGACGAGAATGAAGCTAAAGCCCGTAGTCGTTTGTGGGGGCACTCGGCCGTGCGGTACGAAAGGCGCTACCATGAATTTGGGCGCTGGCGTAGGCGCTTTTATTCCGATGCTGTCCTGAACGAATTCGATAAAATCGACTGCTTGGCTACTCCGCCTTTACGTGCCGACAGGTTGGACAGGCGACATCAGGTTCATCAGCGCTCGTATATCGATATTAAGCTAAGGCTGGCTGATCATCTCTTGGGAGACCACGGTGACAGAATGGGAATGGCTAACTCCGTGGAGGGAAGATTCCCGTTCTTGGATAAACATATGGTCGCGTTCGCCAGGTCGATTAGTCCCGACCTAAAGGTGAATGGGCTAGACGAGAAGGTAATCGTTAAGCTTGCTGCATCCCGAAGAATTCCGCAAGAAGTCGTGCGGCGCGAGAAATTTGGCTTTCGCGCACCGGGAAGTCCGTCTTTGCTAAAAGTGGTCAATCCATACATCGAGGAGTTACTTGATAGCCGGAGGATTGAGAAACAGGGATACTTCAATGCGGCAGAGATTAATAAGTTAGTTGAGGATACTAGGAAAAACGGATCGAAATTCAATCCGCATGCCCAAGATGACTTGCTGCTCATCGCGATAACTTTCGGTGTCTTTCTCGACGTCTTTAATATGCCTGATCTTTGAATATGGCCATCGACCTTGCTGCCATCGAGCTCTATTGAGTGTGGAGCCCGATGTTGGTATTGAATGGAGGGAGAGATCTGTTTACAAGTGCTGACCGCCGAGGCGGATTGTGACGTGTATCGATGCTTTGTTGTCAGCATGAAGCAAAAACGGCTTCGCGGTATCAGCTAAAAATTTTCGCCGATATGGGATATCTCAGCTGATATTTCTCTCGGGCGGGGAATATTTCCTATCGAGTATGGATGAAGTGATATCAATGAATGACTCTAGAATTACAAAAACCGTTCGCCCGGAGAAACCCTCCCGCGGTAAACCTGTCATCGCGTTTATGTTTCCCGGTCTCGGTGGGAACTTGGCGGAAAATCTCAAGGAGTTGGAGCGGCTCGGTGATCCGCACGTCGAGAAGTTTATTGCGCGTGCAGATCGCGTGACAACTGAAAAGCTCGGTTCTAGGTTGTCAGAGTTAGTGAGACCTTACCTTGACCAATCGAATGACACTTCGACCGATGTTGCTCGACTCTTCAAACGCACGCGGTCGCTGCCGGTCCTCCCGACGGTCGTTGCGCACTCGATCTTATATACGCTCGAGTGTGCGCTTGCGGAGACATGGATGGCGGCTGGTGTTCTCCCGGATTACGTTTGTGGATACAGTCTAGGTGAGTATGCTGCTGCGCATCTCGCCGGGGCATTCGGTTTTGAAGAAGGGCTTTCACTGATAATTGAACGCGCGTCGGCTCTTTCCGTAGCTCCGCGTGGTGGCCTGGCTTCGATCTACGCGCCGCGCAGTGAGGTGGAGCAGTTTTTGATTCCTGATGTGTACGTCGTCGCCGAGAATAGTTCGGCCCAAACTGTGATCGGAGGTGGCAAAGAGCACCTAGCTAATGTGATGGCAAGTATTGAATTTGCTGGATACACAGTACAGGAGCTAGCTGTTGAGCATGCGTTCCACACTCCCCTTATGCTTCAAGCAGCTTCGGGTCTGTCTCGGACCGATCCTGTGCGGATCGAGGAAGAAGCGTCACGAACTTCCCGTCCTCGCTTGATATCGACGTTGGACGGTATGCCTGGCGAGCTCCGCGAAATACGTAGTCCAGAACACTGGGCGCGGCATCTTTGTGCTCCAGTTCAGCTAACAAAAGCAGTAAGCACGTTAGTGAATTGTGAAACGTCGATTTTCTTAGAAGTAGCGCCGATCCAGAGCCTTGCCCCTTTGTTACGGACCCACTTGAGCCGGGAAAAAAATATTTCGGTGCTAAGTACTGTCCCTTCTGGATTTGATGGTCGCTCTGTCGAAAAGTTTGTTTCCGATACTGCGTTTCATTTAAGAGAGCTTGGGTGTGCGGCGGCCCCGTTCACTTTCGAGAACGATTGTATTGATCAAAGCGAGCGTACGCTTGTTTATAATGATAATGCAGCATCAGCATCAGCGGTACCTGAAGAGAATATTCATCTGGCTAAAATTCGAGAAATTTGGGCTGGCGTTCTGGAATGTGAAGATGTAACTTACGACACTAACTTTTTTGCATGTGGGGGAGACTCCCTGCGGGCCGCACAGATCGTTCAAAGGCTGAAAAAGGACATCGGGATCCATTGTACGATTCGCGATATTTACATTTCGCCTACGCCTCGAGTTCTTGCTGGCGTTATCGCGTCGGCAGACGCGGTTAGCTTTCCAGTTGATGATATTCTTAGTCTGCCAAACGGTTTGGCGGTCCGATATCAATCGCGGGCTGACGTAGATTATTTTTATCGTAGCATCTTCCTAGAGCGTAGTTACGCAAAACATGGATTGCACATTAAAGCCGGCGACACGGTCATGGATATAGGGGCAAATATTGGAATGTTTTCGATGTTTGCCGCCTTGGAGGCGCCGGATGTGAAACTGTTTAGTGTTGAACCGGTTCCAACGCTCTTTAAAATGCTGGAGTTTAATCTCGCTGACGTTTGTGAGGACGTGACGCTCTTAAATGTTGGAGTATCAGATAGGCCGGGTGTCGCCACGATTACTTTCTATCCAAATAGTCCTGGTATGTCTTCGTTTGCTCCCGATAGAATGGATGAGGAAGCCATCCTTACCGCGTTGCTACAGAATGATTACAAGGCGAATAAAAATTCCGTAATTAGTGAGATTCTTTTTCGCAGCTCAGAATTTATGGATTCGCGCTTCGAGGAGAAACGATATGAATGTTCTGTAATTTCGGTTTCCGAAATCATTGCGCAATATAACATTGACAAGATCGACTTTCTAAAGATAGATGTTCAAAAATACGAAATGCGGGTACTCGGTGGAATTGATATACGGCATTGGCCGTTGATTCGCCAGATTGCCATCGAAGTGCACGATAAAAATGGCGCGATGAACGAGATTTGCCTTTTACTGGAGTCGAAAGGTTATGCTTTTCGCGCCGAGCAGGACTCGTTATACAAGGGGACGGACATATTTAATATTTTTGCGTGGCGTCAATAAGGAGAAGAGGTTTAAAAATGGGGGCGAAGCTAGTACAGACGAGGAATCGAGAGGAAGATGTCGACGTGATTGGTGTCATCGGTGCGGGAGTTATGGGGAGGGGAGTTGCTCAGGTGATTGCGTCGCACTCCTATCGCGTGATTCTAGTTGATAACCAATTAGAGGTCTTGGATGAAGCACGGATCAGTATATTTAACACGCTGAGAGCGGAATCGCTTTTTGGTAGAGGTCGAGGTGCCGCGTCGGATGTTCTCTCAAGAATTTCAATAACTGATGACCTCGAATCAGTGCGTCAATGTTCGGTAGTTGTTGAAAATATTCCTGAAGATATTGGCAAGAAACGTTTGCTTTATGAGAGTTTGAACTCTTTGTTGGCGCCCGAAGCGGTTTTGGCTGTTAATAGCTCGACATTTCCAATTTTTGAGTTGGCGGCGTTCATGAAACGGCCTGAACTGGTAATCGGGACGCATTTTATGAACCCAGCTCACTCTAAGGAATTTGTTGAAGTTATTCCTAGCCGGGTTACGAGTTCGACTACTATCGAGCGAGTCATGTCTTTTCTTGCGGGTATCGGAAAGCGCGGCATCGTTGTGAAAGATGCTCCAGGATTTGTTTCCAATAGGGTTTTGATGCTAACAATTAACGAGGCAATTAGGGCTGTAGAGGAAGGTTGCGCGTCGCCCGACGATGTTGATGCGATTTTTGTCGGCTGCTTTGGTCATAGTATGGGGCCACTTGCTACAGCTGACCTTATCGGACTCGATACCATTCTTCTTTCGTTGCTTTCACTAATGGAACGGCTCGGCGATAAAAAGTATCAGCCTGCGGATTTGCTACTCAATATGGTTCGTGAGGGTAAGCTTGGGCGAAAGTCTGAGCAGGGTTTTTTTAATTATTGATAAATTTTTTAGTGGGTGTGCTTGTGGACGCAGATTTGATTGATCGTGTGAGAAATTTTGTGCATTCGGCGTTGTCGCCGAATATTGCCGACCAGGACGATATTTTCCGAAGTGGGCTTGTTACTTCACTTTTCGGGATTCGCATGATTGCTTTCATAGAGAAAGAATTTCGAGTCGTAGTCGGGGATGAAGATCTCTCGCTTGAGAATTTTAGTTCGGTAATGAATATTTGCAAATTCGTTGAGGCGAAGAGCATATCCCGTGGACAATAATCTTCCCAGCGCGGACAGAAAAAAGGAATTCGCGAGATTCGCGTCCGAACGCGTTGCGCCGTTCGCCGAAGCTGCCGATCGCACCGGGTGTTTGAGTGATGATGTGATTGATGCGTTAAGCGATGCTGGCTATCTTGGCGCACTTGTATCGCCTGAATATGGCGGTATGGGAATGAGTCAGGCACAGTATGGTGAACTGACCGCAGAGATTGCAAGATCCTGTTCTGCTACCCGAACTTTGCTAACTGTTCATGGATTGGTCACAACTTCGGTCGCGCGTTGGGGCAGCGACAAGTTGAAAGGAGATTTTCTTCGGCGCTTTACCTCGAGTGCTGGTTTGACGGCATTCGCTATGTCCGAGGCGAATGCCGGCAGTGATGCTAAGGCGATTGAGTTGTCTATTCAAGAGGATGGGGCTGATCTGCTTTTGTTTGGCGAGAAACGTTGGATTAGTTTTGGCGCTCGGGCTGCTTATATCCTTGTATTCGGGGTTCTAGCGGGCGCTTCAACCGCCGTGCTTGTGAACGGCGATTGTCCGAATCTTATAAAGGAGGCTGTTCCTTCGATGGTTGGTACTCGAGGCGCGATGATGGCGAACCTGCGATTCGACGGTTGTAGGGTTCCTAAGAATGCGATAGTTGGCCGTCCGGGGTTCGGCGTGTCTCACGTTGCCGCCACTGCACTCGACTTTGGACGCTATTCTGTTGCTTGGGGGAGTATCGGTATTATCGAGGCTTGCGTTAGAAAGAGCCTTGAGTTTTCCAATGCTCGGTATCAGTTCGATAAGCGTATTAAGGACCATCCTCAAGTTGCGGCGCGTATTACAAAAATGCTGGCCGTATCGCGCGTCACCAGGTTGCTTGCGACGGAAGCTGGGAGATTACGGGATGAAGGCTCGCCGGACTCACTTCTCGAGACCATGCTTGCGAAGTACGCAGCGTCAAAAGGAGCAGTTTATGCCGCAAATGAGGCTATTCAGATACATGGCGCTAGAGGCTTATTGACCGAAACCGGGCTTGAAAGATTGCTTCGTGACGCCAAAGTCACAGAAATTATCGAAGGGAGCTCGGACGTACTAGAGACAATGATCTGTAGCTTGATTTCGTCAGTTTAGGTGAGAGGTCGAATGTGAGTGATGTCAATACGACATGTGAATATCCTGTCAAACAGGTAAAGTTGATTGTTTGGGATCTTGATTTGACCCTTTGGGATGGAATTTTACTCGAGGATCTGTCTCCGAGGCCTTTCGATCATGTGGTAAATATAATTAAGCAGCTGGACAGTTTGGGGGTGTTGCAGTCCATAGCTAGCAAAAATGATCATGATGTTGCTATTTCTCATCTGAAGAAAATAGGGGTGGCCGAGTATTTTTTGCATCCGCAAATACATTGGTCGCCTAAATCCGCTAGTGTTTCTCTTCTCGCAGAGAAGTTGAATATCGGCTTGGATAGTATTTTGTTTGTAGATGATCAAGAATTTGAACTTGCTGAAGTCACACATGCGCATCCTGATGTTCGGGTTGTTCATGCTGGTGAAGTTTCTAGTCTGCTACAAGCTCCCTTTCTTTGGCCCGCGGTAGTTACTGACGATGCTAGACGCCGTAGACTTATGTATCTGGATGATGCGGCGCGAACGCAGAGCGAGAAAGAGTTTGTCGGCCCGCCCGAGCTTTTTCTTGCCTCATTAAATTTGGAAATCACTGTCCGGTGTGTCACTGCCGGTGATATTGAACGAGTAAAAGAGCTGATCTCACGTACCAATCAGCTTAATTCGACAGGGGTTCTTTTTTCTCAAGAGGAACTCATAAAATTTTCGGAAAGCCGTGATCACCGTTTTCTTATGTTTTCCCTTAGAGACCGGTTCGGTGATTATGGTCAGATCGGTCTCGCCTTAGTGGATACGAGCGGGGATTGGGTGTTGGAGTTGTTGTTGGTGTCATGTCGAGTGCTTTCTCGAGGGATAGGACCGGTTCTGTTAAATTACTTGGCACTACAGGCGTTGACGCAGGGTTCGTTCCTTAGCGTATTGTTTCGTGATACTGGGCGTAATCGGCCGATGCGTATGGCTTTGATGATGACTGGGTTCGTTTCTGAGTCTTTCGCTCAAAAGGGGGCTTTGCTTGCGCAAAGGCCTGGCTATGTTCCAGTTATCCAGGACTACATAAGGATACTGAATGGAGCGGAATCTGAGCCCGGAAATTTGGCGTGAAAACGTTACATGTGCAATGGATGTCGCTTAGTAGCGGAGATTTTGAGAATTTGCTCCTGTCGTCGGATATACTCGAGGCCGAGAGATATACTTTTCCGCCTGCGCAAACTCGTTTTTTATTATCGAGAGCAGGACTTCGTCGATTTGTGGGAAATTTTCTTGGGAAAGACCCGAGCGAGATAGTTTTCGATATAAAAAGGTATGGTAAACCGGTGATCGTTGGTATCGATAGGGTTGATTTTAACCTGTCTCATAGTGATGAGTATGTCGTGTTCTGCATCGCTAACGAGATGAATGTCGGTATTGATATTGAGTCTCATAAAGAGATCGCGGACTATGTGGATGTAGCAAGCCGTGTGTTTTCTCCCGCAGAAATTAATTATTTAAGGTCCACTGGGGGAGTTGATCCTTTAGTCAGCTTTTATAATATTTGGGTCAGGAAGGAAGCTTTACTCAAGGCGATCGGCTGCGGGCTTTCCGCGTTGGCGAGAAGAATTAGTATAGTTGAAGCTGGTCGCCTTGTGGAGGTCGTTAATGTTCCGGATTTTGGGCAATGGTGGCTTTCTGCGATGCCCTGTCCGGCAGGGTACTATGCGGCATGTGTCTGTAGTGATAGATTCATTTTAGCAATGTAGTTGTGCTGAGGAAGGCAAAAGGGTCGCGTTACCGGTGCGGAGCTCGTATTGCCGACGCAGTACTGGCTGATGTTGAGCTTTTACTGTGTATTGCTAATGATCAGCGGCAGTTTGATAGGTTATATAATTGTTGGTCTATTTTTAGAAGTTATCGTTTCCTGTGTCTGTACGGTTGCTTTCTTATTTCGTTTAAAGTATTGGGTTATGAAATCGTTGGCGTATTATTCGCTGGGCTTGACTCCCGTGGTGCTGTCACGTATCCCTGCAGAGACAGATTGGATGGCTCCTTACGAGCTTGATCGAGCGAGCAGCTTTGCTGCGCGCTCTGACCGAGATGATTATATCGCGGCACATTGGCTCGTCCGGGAAGTCGCGTCGCATGTTGTGGGTTCTGTACCCGAAAGATTGATGATTGGGCAGGTTTGTTCTGACTGCGGCGGTAATCATGGGAAGCCGTTTTTACGAGGGCACCCGCATATCCATTTATCGCTTAGCCACACGATCGGAGTTGTGGCGGCGGCAGTTGGCGAAGTGGCAATTGCTATTGACGTCGAGAGTAATGTGGCTGAGCGGTTAGATGACTCAGTGTTGGAAACGGTTATGACATCAAGTGAGTTGTCAATATTAAGGCAAGTCGATATTGATCCGACGTCGGATGCGTTAAAGGAGGGGGGGGCGCGCCGTCTGTGGTGTGCCAAGGAATGTTTGATTAAACTAGGCTTGTTGACACTAGACACAATGTGCGTTGCGGACTTGTCACGACTTCTCACACCTTCTCACAAACATATTTGTCGGAGATATCTCGGAGAAAGCATGAATGTTAGTTTTTTCGATATCTCGGATACGAGCATTGACGTCCATGGTATATTCGCTTGCGAATTGGATATGACTAAGTGTGAGTTTATGCCGATAGCTCACGGGGTAAGCTCTATTGTACGCCTCTGACCAATGGGAATGGTCTGCGTTTGTGCGATGTTTACGATCTACATGCATTGAGGTGTTTAGTAATTATGCAAAGGAAAATCGGTATTTTAGGCGGTATGGGGACTGCGGCAGGGATTTATTTCGCGCAAACGTTGGTTGAGCTGAGTTCGGCTGTGCGTGGAGATGTGGACTATCCAAGTTTTGTTTTGTATTCGGATCCACTTATCCCGAGTCGAGTAGATGCTTATCTTGAGGGTACAGCCAGTCCTCTACCATCAATAATCTCGTCTATTGATAAGCTGGCGACAGCCGGAGCTGATTTTGGCGTCATTATTTGCAACACTGCTCACATATATTTTGATGAAATTGAACGTGACACTACGCTGCCTTTAATTAATATGGTTGATAATGTGGTGTCATATTTGAAGAGCGGATCGCGCGCGGAGAAGGTCGGGCTTCTGGCAACAAAGGCGACTATACGTTCGGGCCTTTACTCTCGTTATTTTGATGGTAGTGTTGACGTTATAGTGACGCCTAATGATAATGATCAAGACCTTGTTACATCGGCAATTTTCGATCCGGAATTTGGAATTAAAGCTTCCGGTGCAGTGGTAAAACCGCAGGCGAGGGAGCTTATTGTCGAAGTAATCCGCCGCATGCTGCGGGATTATGGCGTCGGAAAAATAGTTCTTGGTTGCACAGAACTTTCGATGGCGGTACGGGAAGAGAACTTGCTGGGCGTAGAAATTATTGATCCTGTTAAGTTGCTAGCTCGGGCATGTCTGCGTCGAGTGGGTCATTATAAGGCGAGCTCTTTGCATTACATTTAGTTTGGTCTTAAGGAATTTGACAACAGGGTATAGGCGATATCACGGAACCTCGAATAACCAGCGATTCTTGCAACCTTAGTAAAGCGAAAGTAAGGCGAAAGCGTGAAATATATACGGCGGTGCGTGAGCAGTGCCGTATCCGGGTCGGTTTGACGCGCTGTAGTACGCAATTTCGGTGGTAAAGACAGTCCGTGGGCGTCAGAACGACGCGATCCTGGCCTCCTTCAGGAAACCAGGCGCTGCAAATTGTAGGCAGCGACCTCTCAGTTGAGCTGCGCCGTGGCGCGAGGCAGACCGATCGCGCGCAAACCTTTCCACTGAGCTGCGCCAGTCCGGCTAACACATGCTCGACGCGGGCGCGGGTCTTCGCCTCGTCCTTCGCCGAGGCTACGGCCTCACTGTCAGAGGACAGTCAGACAGATCCAATGTCAGTAAGTGCGAGAAAGCTAGCTTACGAATCCGTTTGGCCACTAGACACTCTACAAGCCAAACGGGGGAAACGACGAAAACACGAAACCTGAGCGCTGGACAACCTTGATCGACACTAATTGTCCAGAAAAAAACCTATTCAAAGATCAATATGCCTCTAGCTAACATTGGAAAGCCCTTAAACACAGTATGTGTCTAGTGGCTACATTGCGGATAAGCTTCGGCTGCATCTACTGCTTCGCGCGGCCCACGCACGCCTATCTGGGCCTGTCGCCGGGCCTCGATTTCGAAAGCCGCATCTTCGCCAAGGTGAACGCGGCCGACCTGCTGCGGCGCGAGCTGGCGCGTCCGGGCTACGTCCCGGAAAACATCGCCATCGGCGTCAACACGGACGCGTACCAGCCCTGCGAGCGCGAGCGCCGCCTCACGCGCGAGGTGCTGGAAGTGCTGTCCGAATGCCAGCATCCGTACGGCCTGATCACCAAGTCGGCGCTGATCGAACGCGACATCGACCTGATCGCGCCGATGGCCGAAAAAGGCCTGGCCTGCGCCGCCATCACGCTGACGACGCTGGACGGCGAGATCTCGCGCACGCTCGAGCCGCGCGCGGCCGCGCCCGCGCGCCGCCTGCGCGCGATCCGCACCCTGACGGAGGCCGGCATCCCCGTCAGCGTGAGCGTCGCGCCGATCATCCCGTTCGTCACGGAGCCGGAAATCGAGCGCATCCTGGAAGCCGCGAAGGACGCCGGGGCCGTCGGCGCCCACTACACGGTGCTGCGCATGCCGTGGGAAGTGAACCCGCTGTTCCAGCAATGGCTGCACGCCCACTTCCCCGACCGGGCCCAGCGCGTGATGAACCGCATCCGCGACATGCGCGGCGGCAAGGACTACGACAGCGATTTCAGCAAGCGCATGACGGGCGAGGGCATCTGGGCCGACCTGATCCGCCAGCGCTTCACGAAGGCCGTCAAGCGCCTGGGGCTCGAAGGCCGCATGAGCCGGTTCAACACCTGCGATCCGTCGCAATTCCGGCGCCCGCTGGTGGTGCCGAAAACGGTCGTCAGGCCGACCAGCGCGGCGGCGGCGCAGATGGATTTGTTTTAAAGCGTCTCCGGCACCAGCGACAGTACGTGCGCCGCGACGGGCCGTTCGTGCAGGTTGAGGCGGTTGCGCGCCAGGCATTCGTGGATGGCGCCGGCCTTGCGGGCGAGGGCGAGGCTGGACAGGTTGCCGTCGGCGACGACGATCTCGACGCGCGTCTGGCCGAGGCGGTCGAAGGCGAAGCATGCCAGCGCACGGATGGCTGCCAGCCCCGCGCCCTGACGCCGGGCCGATGCGCGGACCCAGTAGCCGAGGTTGCAGAGGTGGTGGGAACGATTGAACTGGTTCAGGCCCGCCGCGCCGATGTAGTGGTGGCCGTCCCGGCGGAAGATGCCGAACTCGTGCGCGGTGCCGTCCGCACGCGCGGTGGCGCAGGCCGCGATCCAGGCCAGCGCATCGGCCTCGTCGTAGGCGGCATGGGCCCAGGGCATCCATGGGCCGAGGCTCGCCATCGATTCGCGGACGGCCGCGGCCATCGCCGGGGCATCCGTCGGGACCAGTGGGCGGAGCAGATAGTCGTCGGCGTGAAGGGACAGTGTCATGGCGGCGCCTGCGCGGGCTGGTTTGTGTTGCCGACATCATAACGTGCTGGACTGGACTCACAGCGCCGACGCCACCGGGTTGTGAGGATGCATGCTCTCGGCTACGATTGCGCTCTTTGGCGCGATCGGCAGGCGGATATGGTGGAGCAGGGCAGTGCGACGGACAAGGTAACGAACGGCGCGGTGACGAACGACAGGGCGGCGAACGACGTCCAGCGTGTCGTCTTCGTCGGCGCGGAGTCGACCGGAAAGTCGACGTTGTCCAACTATCTGGCGCACGCCTACGATACCGTCGCCGTGCCCGAGATCGGCCGCTTCATCTGGGAAGAAAAGCAGGGCCGGCTGGGGCCGGACGATTATGTCGACATCGCCGTCAAGCACCGCGCGGCCGAGGACGAGGCCATGGCGCAGGCGCGACGCTGGCTGTTCGTCGACACGAATGCGTTGACCACGCTGTTGCTGGGCATCGAGTTCCACCAGGTCGGCGACCCGCCGCCGGCCGAGTTGCTGCGCTGTGCCGACGATTGCCGGGCGCGCTATGCCCACACGTTCGTCTGCGCCGACGACATCCCGTACGAGGAACAGGCCGTGCGCGAGAACGAGGCGTGGCGCGAACGCATCCAGCAACTCGTGTTGCGGGATCTCGCTGCGCGCGGCATTCCGTACACCGTCGTGCGCGGCAGCGTGGAGGAGCGGGCACGGCAGGTGCGGCGCGTGCTCGACGGCGCCGTGCGCTGACCCGCGCGGCGCGCCTAGACGATCGTGCCCGGCAGTTCGATCCCGTGCAGGCGCCGGAACAGCTTCAGCGCGAAGCTGTCCGTCATCCCGGAAATGTAGTCGGTCGCGCCGAGCAGGCGCGCGTACGGCGTGGCGCCGCGGCTGAATTGTTGCGGAATGATCTGCGCGATCTTGCGGTCGGCCGCCGAGCGATCCGCTTCCGGCTTGACGAGCGCGGGCACGATCTTGCCCAGCAGGCCGCCGAGGATCTCGAAGCCGGCCGCTTCGATCTGCAGCACCGAGGGCGTCGCGTAGATACGGTCGCGCGACAGCATGGCGATCGCCTTGAGCTCGGGCGCGAAGCGGGACGCGCCGGCGAGATCCTGTTCGAAGCGGCCGTCGATGATCGCGTCGTAGTGCGCGCGGAACACGTCCAGCGCGGCCGCCACGAGATGGCCGATGGCGCGGGCGCGCAGGTATTCCACGCGGCCCGTGTCGTCGGCCAGTTGTCGATAGGATGGGCTCGCGCTTGCGCCATCGGGAAAGGCGATGGGCCACAGCAGGCCGTGCGCTTCGTCGAACGAGACGCGGCCGAGGCGATGGCCGTCTTCCAGGTCGACGATGCCGTAGCAGATGTCGTCCGCGGCCTCCATCACGAACGCGAGCGGGTGGCGCGCCCATGCGCCCGGACTCTTGCGCACGAGGCCGACCCGCGTGGCGATGCGTTCCGCGGTGGCGGCATCGTCCGCGAAATAGCCGAATTTCTTTTCGCTGATCCTGTCTTTCGCCGATGCCAGGTCGGAGGCGCGCGGGTACTTCATGAACGCGGCCAGCACGGCATAGGTCAGCTGGAAGCCGCCGTGGTCGACGGCATTCTGCAGCCGCGTCACGAGGCGGAAGCCCTGGGCATTGCCCTCGAAGCGCAGGAAGTCCTGGCGCTCGCGCTCGGTCAGGCCGGCGAGCCAGCGATCGGCATGCTCGGCGAACCACGACTGGATCGCGGCCTCGCCGGAATGGCCGAACGGCGGGTTGCCGATGTCGTGGGCGAGGCAGGCGGCGGCCACGATGCTGCCGAAGTCCTGCGGTGCCATCGACAATGCCGGCGCGCGCTCCTTGATGAATTCGCCGCACAGCATGCCCAGCGAACGGCCGACGGACGACACCTCGATGCTGTGGGTGAGGCGCGTGCGCACGTAATCGCTGTCCGACAGCGGGAACACCTGCGTCTTGTCCTGCAGGCGCCGGAACGCGCTCGAATACACGAGCCGGTCCCAGTCGCGCAGATAGCCCGTGCGGCTGCCGCCGTCGCCCTCGTCATCCTCGCGGCCCAGGCGCATCGTCGAGACCAGGCGTTCCCATTCCATCGACATCGATTTCTCCATGAACAGTCATCTCAGGCCCGGCAGCGATGGCCGGCGGCCCAGTGTAGCGCATGGCGACGGCCCGCGACGTGCGCGCGGCGCGTCCGGCAGCACCCGGCGGTGCCGCGAAACGAACGGCCCGTCAGCGCTCGCTGGTCACGGCCGCCAGCAGTTCGGCCGTGTCGGCCGCGCCCATCCTGCGTGCCGCGTCGAGGAGCGCATTCCCGTCCGCGTCCGGGCGGAAAGGATCGGCGCCGCGCGCCAGCAGCAGGCGGACGATGTCCACGCGGTTGAACATGGCGGCGAACATCAGTGCCGTCTTGCCGTTCGGGCCCGCGTTGTCGACCGCCGCGCCGTGGTCCAGCAGCAGGGTCGCGATCGCCGTGTCGCCCTTGAACGCGGCGCCGGCGAGCGGGGTCTGGCCGGCGTCGTTCATGAGTTCCGGATCGGCGCCGTGTTCCAGCAGCACGCGGGCCGCGTCCGCATGGCCGTGGTAGCAGGCCAGCATCAGCAGGCTGTCGCCGCGTTCGTTGCGCAGGTTGGGCGGCAAGTGCTGGTCCAGCAAGGTCGCGAGTTCCCCGGCCTCGCCGGTGCGCGCGAAGTGGAAGACCTTGCGAACGAAGGCCAGCGTGTCTTCGTCGAGTTCGCTGGCCGACGGCGGGCGGGACGGTGGCTGCTGCGGCTCCTGCATCGTGGTCTCCTGACGGGCATATGGCCCGACAGGATTAGAACACAACGCCGCGCCGCGCACGGCAACGATGGATTCGTGCGGGATCAAACCCGGCGCTGGAACTCTTCCAGGTGGCGCTCGATCTCAAACACATGCGGGTCGGGCTTGCCGAGTGCGCGCAGGGCCTTGGCCAGTTCCAGCAGGTATTCGCTGTTCGGCCCGCTCGGGCCACGCGCGGAGGCGATCTGCAGCGCAATGTCGCGCTCACTCGCCGGGCCGAGGTAGGCCGCGTTCTCGTGCGTGGCGATGTAGACGAGGCCTTCGGCGCTGCCGCCGTCCTCGAAGCGGATGTCGGTCGCCAGGCGCAGGTAGCCGTTCTTTTCGCGGTAATCGAGGTGGGCGAATTCCTCGGGCGTGACGAGGTAGGCCATGCCGTGGCAGGTCGCAGCGGCGTCCGGCACGAGGGTCACGACGCGGCCCGGCGCCGCCTCCGTGCCGCGGTGGTCGTGCGAGCCTTGCCAGAAGCGCCGGGTCCAGCCCTCGATGCTGGCGGGGCGCCGCTCGAGGTACGGGAAGTCGGCCTTGAAGATGAGGGAGCCGTAGCCGAACAGCCAGACGCTGGCGTGGTTGTCGAACTTGCCCATGCGCCGGTTGATCGCGATGGTGTTGTGGGACATCGATGACAGGAGGTTGCGTGGTGGAACCTGCATTCTAGCGCGGCCGCAGCGCGCCCGCGGGGTTGTCGGCCGCGCCGACCCAGTCGAACAGGAAGGCGATGAACGCGGCCGCCGCCGGCGACACCGACCGCTGCTCGCGCGTGTAGACGAAGAAACGGCGCGTCAATACCGGCGCGTCGAGCGGCAGCATGCGCAGGCCGTGCAGCCGCACGAGCGGCGCGGCGTACGGCATGCAGACCGTCACGCCGAGGCCGGACGCGACCATGGCCAGCGCGGTGGTCATGTACGTGACTTCGTGGGCCGGCCGCAGGGCGACGTCGCGCAGATCGGCGGTACGGATGTTGCTGCGGCCATCGCTGCGGCCGTTGGTTCGGCCGTTGCTGCGGCCATCGCTGCCGTCGTTGTTGCGGCCGTCGCTGCCGTCGTTGCTGCGGCCATCGCTGCGGCCATCGCTGCGGCCGTCGCGTCCGGCATCGCTCCTGTCATCACGCACGCCGTCATCCGTGCCCGTGCCGCCGCCTTTTGCGCCGGCGCTTCGCCGCGCCATATCCGCCAGCAGACGCTCCGTGAACTGGCCGCGCAGCGAGATCAGCGGATGCGCGGCCAGGTCGCTCCAGCCGAGCCGGCTGTGCTTCGCCAGGGGGTGATCGTGCGGCACGACGGCTTCGAACGGCATCTCCATCAACTCGCGCGCTTCCAGTTGCGGGGCGCCGTCGCGTTCCGGGCCGATGCCGAAATCCGTCTCGCCGGACAGCACGCGCGTCGTCACGGCCTCGACCGGCGAATCGGACAGGCTGATGCCGATGTCCGGGTAGCGCGTACGCCACGCGGCGATCACCTGCGGCAGCAGGGTGCAGGCCATCAACTGGGGCACCGCCACGCGCACGATGCCTTTCCTCAGTTGCGCCTGGTCCGCAATGTTCGTAAGCGCACGGTCGAGGTCGTCGATCATCTGGCTGAATAGGGGGTACAGCTCGTTTCCCGTTTCGGTGAGTGCGATACGCCGCGTATTGCGGTCGACGACACGGACGCCGAGAGTTTGTTCCAACTCTTTGATCAAACCGGACAAAGCGGACTGTGTAACGTGCATGTACTGCGCCGCAAGCGTAAAGTTACCGGTCTTTGCCAGGGCAACGAAGGCGCGCATCTGGCGCAGGGTGGGATTCATCAGAAAGTCCGATAAATAGAGCGGAAAATATTGTTTGTATGATAGTCCGTTTTACTTTTTAATGGCGGAAACATTAAATCGTTGAAGGAAACGCCATGAAACTCGCTACCCTGAAGTCGGGCGGCCGCGACGGTACGCTCGTCGTCGTCAGCCGCGACCTGGTCACCTGCCAGGCCGTCCCCAAGATCGCCCGCACCCTGCAGCAGGCGCTGGACGACTGGGATCACGTCGCGCCGCGGCTGCTCCAGGTCTACGACCAGCTGAATGCCGGCACCGCCGCCGGGGCGGAATCCTTCATCGAGGAAGAGTGCGCCTCGCCGCTGCCGCGCGCCTTCCAGTGGGCCGACGGGTCGGCCTACATCAACCACGTGGAACTCGTGCGCAAGGCGCGCGGCGCCCAGGTGCCGCCGTCGTTCTACACGGACCCGTTGATGTACCAGGGCGGCTCGGACTCCTTCGTCGGCCCGTGCGATCCGATTGCCGTGCTGTCCGAGGAGTGGGGCGTCGACCTGGAAGCCGAAGTGGCGGTCGTCACCGGCGACGTGCCCATGGGCGCGAGCATCGAGAAGGCGGCGCAGGCCATCCGCCTCGTCATGCTGGTCAACGACGTATCGCTGCGCAACCTGATCCCCAAGGAACTGGAAAAGGGCTTCGGCTTCTTCCAGTCGAAGCCGGCCAGCGCGTTCTCTCCGGTGGCCGTGACACCGGACGAGCTCGGCGATGCCTGGCGCGACAGCAAGCTGTGCCTGCCGTTGCAGGTGACGCTGAACGACGCGCCGTTCGGCCGTCCGAACGCGGGCGACGACATGACGTTCAGCTTCGCCCAACTGATCGCGCACGCCGCGAAGACGCGCGAGCTCGGTGCCGGTTCCATCATCGGTTCGGGCACGGTGTCGAACAAGCAGGGCAGCCTGCACGGCTCGAGCATCGCCAACGGCGGCGTGGGGTATTGCTGCCTGGCCGAGCTGCGTATGTACGAAACGATCGAGCACGGGGCGCCCAGCACGCCGTTCCTGCGCTTCGGCGATACTGTCCGTATCGAGATGTTCGATGCCGACGGCGCCAGTGTCTTCGGCGCCATCGACCAGGAGGTTGCACACTATCACGGGAGGAAGGAATGAAGCTCTATACCTATTTCCGCAGTTCTGCCGCGTACCGGGTGCGTATCGCGCTCAACCTCAAGGGGCTCCAGTACGATGCGGTTCCGGTGCACCTGCTGCGCGGCGGCGGCGAACAGCTGCAGGCGAACTACGTCAAGATGAATCCCAGCGGCCTCGTCCCCACCTTCCAGGACGACTACATCACGCTGACGCAATCGATGGCGATCCTCGAGTACCTGGAGGACGAGTACCCGGAGGTGCCGCTGCTGCCCAAGGATGCCGCCGGGCGTGCGCGCGTGCGCGAGCTGGCGCAGATCGTCGCCTGCGACATCCATCCGGTCAACAACCTGCGCGTGCTGCGCTATCTCGTGAACGACCTCGGCCTGTCGGAAGAGGTCAAGACACAGTGGTATCGTCACTGGCTGCTGGGCGGTCTCGACGTGCTGGAAAAACACCTGGCGCGCGACCCCAGCGCGGGGCCGCTGTGCCACGGCTACCTGCCGACCATCGCCGACTGCTTCCTCGTGCCGCAGGTGTTCAATGCGCAGCGCCAGGGCGTCGACATCTCGGCCTATCCGAACATCGCGCGCATCAACGCGGCCTGCGTGGAGATCCCGGCCTTCGTGGCGGCGCATCCGTCCCACCAGCCGGACGCGGAATAAGACGGACCGCGCGGCGGCGGGTGGGCCCGCCGCGCGGTCCTCCGCCGCCGTCAGTGCCGCGTCTGCGACCCGGTGGTCGAGCGATCCGGCTCGGCCGGCGTCGAGATTTCTTCCAGCGTGTGGTCGATGCCGGCCGAATGCTTGGCCGCCATGTCGCCCAGCGAGACGATGCCGACCACCTCGTGCGACGCCGTGTCGACGACGGGCACGCGGCGGATCTGCACGTCGCCCATCTGTCCCAGCACCTCGTCCACCGTCTGGTTGGGCGCGCAGGTGCGCACGTCGGTGCTCATCACGTCGCCCACGCGCGTCTGTCCCGGCGCCTGGCCGGCCGCGGTCGAGCGGACCGTGATGTCGCGGTCGGTGATCATGCCGACCAGCCTCTGGCCGTCCAGCACAGGGATCGATCCCACGTTCAGTTCATCCATCATCTGCGCGGCGCGCTGCACGGTTTCCTGCGGCGAAATGCTTTGCACGTCGCGGGTCATCACATCCTGAATGGTCTGCATTTGAACCTCCTCGATACGTTCACACGGCGTTAAGACGGAGATGCATGATGCACGCATTCGCGCATGTCGGACGCTACGTTGACTTGCGGAACAGCCCGTAAATGAAGGACTTGTGCGAACCCGGCTCGGCTACAATCTGCCCCTTTTCAACCGTGATCGATGCCATGCCGGACCACGCCAATTCCGCCGCCGTTCCCCCGACCATCGCCGCTGCCCTGGAGCGCGCCGACGCTTCCTGGCGCCCGCATCTCATTGCCGGCCTCGACGCGATGATGCGCGCCACGCCCGCCTACCTGCCGGATCTGGCGAACGACCATTACCTGCCGACGGCCGGCCGCCTGTTCGCCGCGTTCGCCCTGCCGCTGCCCGCCGTGCGCTACGTGCTGGTGGGCGAGGGCCCGTATCCGCGCGAAGAGAGCGCGACGGGCGTGTGCTTCATGGATGGCGCGGTCGGGCCGCTGTGGTCGGACACGGGCCTGTCGAAGCCCGTCAACCGCGCGACGTCGCTGCGCAACTTCATGAAGATGCTGCTCGTGGCCGACGGCCAGCTGAGCCCGGACGACACGGGCGGCGCGGCGCTGGCGCCCGTCGCGAAGGCAGCCGAGGCGAACGGTGCGATCCGGACGCTGGCCGAGTTGCAGGACAACCTGCTCGGCCACGGTTTCCTGCTGTTGAATGCGGCCCTCGTGTTCCGCAAGCACGTGCCTCCGGTGCAGGAAGCGCGCGCCTGGGTGCCGTTCCAGCGGGCCGTGTTCGCCGCGCTGGCGGCGCGGGCCGACAAGCCGACGCTGGTCCTGTGGGGCAAGATCGCCGAGCAGCTGAACAAGGTGCCGGAAACGGCGGGCTTGCCGCAGATCCACGCCGAGCACCCGTACAACCTGTCGTTCATTCGTCACGCGGGCATGCAGCAACTGTTCGGCCCGATGCATTTGCTGCGCCGCAGCTGAAAAGGGGGCGCCAAGCAAAGGCTGGCGAAATACGCTATACTTGACTAAATCGATCAACTAATCAGGCTTTTCCGAATGTCCTTGGGGACAGATGAAAGCTTGACTGGTTGAAGAGAAGCAAGATTTTAACACTGTCTGGAAAACCAACCGGGGTTGTGATGCGTCTGACCACCAAAGGCCGTTTTGCTGTTACCGCGATGATCGATCTCGCCCTGCGCCAGGGCAATGGTCCGGTCACGCTGTCGGGCATCAGCCAGCGCCAGGCCATTTCGCTGTCCTATCTGGAGCAGTTGTTCGGCAAGCTGCGCCGGCACGAGATCGTCGAGTCGGTGCGCGGCCCGGGCGGCGGCTACAGCCTGGCGCGCACTGCCGACAAGGTGACCGTCGCCGACATCATCATCGCCGTCGACGAGCCGATCGATGCGACCCAGTGCGGCGGCAAGGAAAACTGCCACGGCGCCGACGCTGCCAGCGGCACCCGCTGCATGACGCACGAGCTGTGGGCCACGCTGAATGCCAAGATGGTCGATTTCCTGGATTCCGTCACGCTGCAGGACCTCGTCGACCAGCAGAAGCAGAAAGAACAGAACGTCGTGGTGATGCACCGCCCCGCGCCGTCGGAAAATACTGAAGCTAAGCATATTGGAGTGAACTGATGAACGCGCCCTTGGACAAAAAAATCGAGCAGAGCTTCGCGACTGCGCCGCATTTCCCGATCTACATGGATTATTCGGCCACGACGCCGATCGACCCGCGCGTGGCGGACAAGATGATCCCGTACCTGCGCGAGCAGTTCGGCAACCCGGCCTCGCGCAGCCACGCGTACGGCTGGAGCGCCGAGGCGGCCGTCGAGGAAGCGCGCGCGCAGGTCGCGGCACTCGTCGGCGCCGATCCGCGCGAGATCATCTGGACCTCGGGCGCGACCGAATCGAACAACCTCGCACTCAAGGGCGCGGCGCACTTCTACAAGTCGAAAGGCAAGCACATCATCACGGTCAAGACCGAGCACAAGGCCGTGCTGGACACCGTGCGCGAACTGGAACGCCAGGGCTTCGAGGCAACCTACCTGGAACCGCAGGACAACGGCCTGATCTCGCTGGAGCAGCTGGAAGCGGCGATCCGTCCGGACACCATCCTCGTGTCGGTGATGTTCGTGAATAACGAGATCGGCGTGATCCAGCCGATCAAGGAAATCGGCGAACTGTGCCGCAAGAAGGGCGTGATCTTCCACTCCGACGCCGCCCAGGCCACCGGCAAGGTGCACATCAACCTGGAAGAGCTCAAGGTCGACCTGATGACCTTCACGGCGCACAAGACCTATGGACCGAAAGGCATCGGCGCGCTGTACGTCCGCCGCAAGCCGCGCGTGCGCCTGGAAGCGCAGATGCACGGCGGCGGCCACGAGCGCGGCCTGCGTTCGGGCACGCTGCCGACGCACCAGATCGTCGGCATGGGCGAAGCCTTCCGCATCGCCCGCGAAGAGATGGATGCCGAGACCGCGCGCGTGAAAGCGCTGCGCGACCGCCTGGCCAAGGGCCTGACGGAGATCGAAGAGGTCTACATCAACGGCGACATGGAACACCGCGTGCCGCACAACCTGAACGTGTCGTTCAACTTCGTCGAAGGCGAATCGCTGATCATGGCCATCAAGGACATCGCCGTGTCGTCCGGTTCGGCCTGCACGTCGGCCAGCCTGGAACCGTCGTACGTGCTGCGCGCCCTGGGCCGCAGCGACGAACTGGCACACAGCTCGATCCGTTTCACCATCGGCCGCTTCACGACCGAAGAAGACATCGACTTCGCCGTCAACCTGCTGAAGTCCAAGGTCGGCAAGCTGCGCGAACTGTCGCCGCTGTGGGAAATGCACAAGGACGGCATCGACCTGAACTCGATCCAGTGGGCCGCCCACTAATTCACCGAACCGAACACGAAGGAGTACTACCATGGCATATTCCGACAAGGTCCTCGACCACTACGAAAACCCGCGCAACGTCGGCTCGTTCGACAAGAACTCCGACGACGTCGGCACCGGCATGGTCGGCGCGCCGGCCTGCGGCGACGTGATGAAACTGCAGATCAAGGTCAACGAAGCGGGCGTCATCGAAGACGCGAAATTCAAGACCTACGGCTGCGGTTCGGCGATCGCATCGAGCTCGCTCGTGACCGAATGGGTCAAGGGCAAATCGCTGGACGAAGCGCTGTCCATCAAGAACACGCAGATCGCCGAAGAACTGGCGCTGCCGCCGGTGAAGATCCACTGCTCGATCCTGGCCGAAGACGCCATCAAGGCGGCCGTCGCCGACTACAAGCAGAAGCACGGCGCCGAAGAAGTCAAAGCCGCGTGATCGCACGTGGGCACGGGGTGCCTACCCTACGGCCACGGCAATCATCGTAG
>NZ_LMCY01000019.1:257238-282384 GCF_001425685.1 Massilia sp. Root335
GTTTTGAAATGGCTGTGACCCTGACCGAAAAAGCCGCAAAGCACATCAACCGTTACCTCGAGCGTCGGGGCAAGGGCGTGGGCCTGCGTTTCGGCGTGCGCACCACCGGCTGCTCCGGCCTGGCCTACAAGCTGGAATACGTCGACGAAGCGGCGACCGAGGACACGGTCTTCGAATCGCACGGCGTGAAAGTGTTTGTCGATCCCAAGAGCCTGCCGTACATCGACGGCACCGAGCTCGATTTCGCCCGCGAAGGCCTGAACGAGGGCTTCCGCTTCAACAACCCGAACGTCAAGGACAATTGCGGTTGCGGCGAAAGCTTCCGGATCTGACCGGGAGCGCAGGACCGTGCAAAACCACTTCGAGCTGTTCCAGCTGCCGGCCAGGTTCGACGTCGACATGGACGCGCTGGATACCGCTTACCGCGAAGTCCAGGGCCGCGTCCATCCGGACCGCTTCGTGAACGCGAGCGACGCCGAAAAACGCGTCGCGATGCAATGGGCCACGCGCGCCAACGAGGCCTACCAGACGCTGAAGAATCCGATGCTGCGCGCGCGCTACCTGTGCGAGCTGAATGGCGTCGACCTGCAGACCGAGTCGAATACGGCGATGCCGATGGACTTCCTGATGGAGCAGATGGAGCTGCGCGAGGCCTTGTCCGACGCGCGCGCCGCGAAGGATGCCGGCGCCCTCGACGCGCTGGACACGCGCGTGCGCGGCGAGCGCAAGCAGCGCCTGGCGCAGGTCGGCAAGCTGCTCGACGCGGGGGACTACGCGCAGGCGGCGCAGGGCGTGCGGGCACTGATGTTCCTCGATAAATTCGGCGACGAATTGCATTACGCGTTCGAGGCGCTGGAGAGTTGAGACGACGATAAACGGAACGAGCTTGGTAGGGTGGGCACCCTGTGCCCACGCGAACGCCGGCAACATGTCGGCATCCGCGTGGGCATTGGATGCCCACCCTACGTAATTTGCGACCGTATCCAACAAGAAGATTAGGTAACACGACCATGGCACTACTGCAGATCTCCGAACCCGGCATGTCGACCGCGCCGCACCAGCACCGGCTGGCGGTGGGCATCGACCTGGGCACCACCAATTCCCTCGTCGCGACCGTGCGCCACTCGATCCCGGAAGTGCTCTCCGACGAGGACGGCCGCGCGCTGCTGCCATCGATCGTGCGCTACCTCCCGAACGGCCACGCCAACATCGGCTACAAGGCCATGGCGGCCCGCACCACCGATCCCAAGAACACCATCGTCTCCGTCAAGCGCTTCATGGGCCGCGGCCTGAAGGACATCGCGCACGTCGAGAACCTGCCGTACGATTTCGTCGATGGCGGCCGCGAAGGCGGTCACGGGATGGTCCAGTTGAAAACCGTCGCCGGCGTGAAGTCGCCCGTGGAAGTCTCCGCGCAGATCCTGGCAACGTTGCGCCAGACGGCCGAGGATGCCCTCGGCGATGAGCTGGTCGGCGCCGTCATCACGGTGCCCGCGTATTTCGACGACGCCCAGCGCCAGGCGACCAAGGACGCGGCCCAGCTGGCCGGCCTGAACGTGCTGCGCCTGCTGTCCGAGCCGACCGCCGCCGCCATCGCGTATGGCCTCGACCACGGCAAGGAAGGCGTGTTCGCCGTGTACGACCTGGGCGGCGGCACGTTCGACATCTCGATCCTCAAGCTCTCCAAGGGCGTGTTCGAAGTGCTGTCGACCGGCGGCGATTCCGCGCTGGGCGGCGACGACTTCGACCAGCGCCTGTTCTGCTACATCACGCAGCAGGCCGGCCTCGCGCCGCTGTCCGAAGTGGACACCGCGACCTTGATGGTCAAGTCGCGCCAGGCCAAGGAACTGCTGTCGACGAACGAAGAGACGACCGTCGAGGCGATCCTGAAATCGGGCGAAGTGGTGCAGGTGACCGTCAGCGCGAAGACCTTCGCCGAGATCACCCAGCCGCTCGTCGCGAAGACGATGAACGCGGTGCGCAAGGCCATGCGCGACGCCGGCGTGTCCGTCGAGGACGTGGACGGCGTCGTGCTCGTCGGCGGCGCCACGCGCATGCCGCACATCCGCCGCGCCGTCGGCGATTACTTTAAAACGATCCCGCATGCGAACATCGACCCGGACAAGGTCGTCGCGCTGGGCGCCGCCATCCAGGCGAATCTCCTGGCGGGCAACCGCGCGGCGGGCGACGACTGGCTGCTGCTGGACGTGATCCCGCTGTCGCTCGGCATCGAGACGATGGGCGGCCTGGTCGAGAAGATCATCCCGCGCAACTCGACGATCCCGTGCGCCCGCGCCCAGGAATTCACGACGTTCAAGGATGGCCAGACGGCCCTCGCCGTGCACGTGGTGCAGGGCGAGCGCGAGCTCGTGTCCGACTGCCGTTCGCTGGCGCGCTTCGAGCTGCGCGGCATCCCGCCGATGGCGGCCGGCGCGGCGCGCATCCGCGTCACGTACCAGGTCGACGCGGACGGCCTGCTGTCGGTGTCGGCGCGCGAAACCCGCTCCGGCGTGGAAGCGGCGATCACCGTGAAGCCGTCGTACGGCCTCGGCGACGACGAGGTGGCGCGCATGCTGCAGGATTCGTACAACTCGGCGCAGGTCGACATGGTCGCGCGCGCGCTGCGCGAGGAACAGGTCGAGGCCGAGCGCATCCTGCTGGCCACGCAGTCCGCGCTCGATACGGACGCCGACCTGCTGAGCGCCGAAGAACAGGACGCGATCGCGGCACTGGTGCAGGTCGTGCGCGATGCGGTGAAGCGGTCGAACGATGCGGACGTCGCGGTCGACTCGCGCCAGAACGTGCTGCACGACGCCGTGCAGGCGCTGGCGCACGGCACCGAGGAATTCGCCGCGCGGCGCATGGACAAGAGCGTGCGCAAGGTGCTGGCCGGGAAAGCGCTCGATCAGGTATAACGCGGCCGCGTGCATGCATGGTGGGCACGGGGTGCCCACCCTACGACAATACGAATATCGTAGGATGGGCTCCCCGAGCCCACCAGAACGTTGGTCAGCCGCGCAAACGAACAAACACGAAGAGGTCAAGAAGTGCCACAAATCGTCATCCTCCCCCATCCCGTCTTCTGCCCCGAAGGCGCCGTGCTCGACGGCCAGAGCGGCAAGTCGATCTGCGACACGCTGCTCGAGAACGACATCGAGATCGAGCACGCCTGCGACCGCGTGTGCGCCTGCACGACCTGCCACGTGATCGTGCGCGAAGGCTTCGACTCGCTGAACGAGCAGGAGGAAAAGGAAGAGGACATGCTCGACAAGGCCTGGGGCCTGGAGCCGAACTCGCGCCTGTCCTGCCAGGCCATCATCGCCGGCGAAGACCTCGTCGTCGAGATCCCCAAGTACACGATCAACCACGCAGCCGAGAACCATTGAGCGCGACGGAGGACACCATGAAGTGGACCGATGTCACGGCCATCGCCGAGGCCTTGTACGAAACCTATCCGGACGTCGATCCGGCCACCGTGCGCTTCGTCGACCTGCATAACTGGGTCGTCGCGCTGGACGGCTTCGACGACGACCACGCGCGCGGCGGCGAGCGCGTCTTGGAAGCCATCCAGGCGGCATGGATCGATGAAGCAAGATAAAAAACCAGTCCCGACGATCTACGAACAGGCGCCGGAAATCAAGCCGGGCCAGTCGATCGAACTGCTGAAGGAACTGCACATCCTCACGCGCGACGGGAAGCTGAACCAGGACAGCCGCCGCAAACTGAAGCAGGTCTACCACCTCGTGCAGTTCATCGAGCCGCTGCTCAAGGACGTCGAGGCCCAGAAGGACGGGCAGGGCGCGACCGTGGTCGACCACGGTGCCGGCAAGTCCTACCTCGGCTTCATCCTGTACGACCTGTTCTTCAAGGGACGCGAGAACGGTGGCCGCATCTACGGCATCGAGACGCGCGAGGAACTCGTGCAGAAATCGACGGCACTGGCCGCGCACCTGGGCTTCCCGGGCATGTCGTTCCTCAACCTGTCCGTCGCGGAATCGACCGGGTCGGACAAACTGCCGGCCACGATCGACGTCGTGACGGCACTCCACGCCTGCAACACGGCGACGGACGACGCCATCGATTTCGCGCTGAAGAAGCAGGCGAAGCACATCGTGCTGGTGCCGTGCTGCCAGGCCGAAGTCGCGACCGTGCTGCGCAAGAACAAGGGCCGCGACCTGGGCCGCAGCGCGCTGACCGAGATCTGGCGCCATCCGATCCACACGCGCGAATTCGGCAGCCAGATCACCAACGTGCTGCGCTGCCTGCAGCTGGAAGCGCACGGCTACCAGGTCACCGTGACGGAACTGGTGGGCTGGGAGCACTCGATGAAGAACGAGCTGATCGTCGCCACCTATAAAAACCTGCCGCGCCGCCGGCCCGCCGAGCGCCTGCAGCAGGTCCTGGCCGAAGTCGGGCTGGAAGAACTCTCCTCGCGTTTCTACTCAGGCCAGCCCGCGTCACAAGCGCAGGCGGCCGAATCGACCACCGATTGATGCCCACACCATGAGCGACCAACCAGACCGCTGGATCGACCTGCGCAGCGACACCGTCACCCAACCGTCCGCCGCGATGCGCGCCGCGATGGCCGGCGCGCCCGTCGGCGACGACGTCTACGGCGACGACCCCGCCGTGAACCGTCTGCAGGACTTCGCGGCCGAGCTGTTCGGCTTCGAGGCCGGCCTGTTCGCGCCGAGCGGCACGCAGACGAACCTGATCGCGCTGATGACGCATTGCGGCCGCGGCGACGAATACCTCGTCGGCCAGGAAGCGCACACGTACAAGTACGAAGGCGGCGGCGCCGCCGTGCTGGGTTCGATCCAGCCGCAGCCGATCGCCAACCAGCCGGACGGCTCGATCGCCATCACCGACATCGCCGCGTACATCAAGCCGGACGACATGCACTTTGCGCGCACCCGCGTGCTAGCGCTGGAAAACACGATCGGCGGCCGCGTGCTGCCGCAGGACTACGTCAAGGCCGCGACGGATTTCGCGCATGCGCGCGGTCTCGTCACGCACCTGGACGGCGCCCGCATCTGCAACGCCGCCGTCAAGCAGGGTTTGAGCCTGCGCGCGGCGGCGGCCGGTTTCGATACCGTGTCGGTGTGTTTGTCGAAGGGCCTGGGCGCACCGGTCGGTTCCGTGCTGCTCGGTCCCAAGTCGTTCATCGAGCAGGGCAAGCGCTGGCGCAAGATGCTGGGCGGCGGCATGCGGCAAGCCGGCGTCATCGCGGCCGCCGCGCACCACGCGCTGGAACATAACGTCGAGCGCCTCGCCGACGACCACCAGAACGCGGCGGACCTGTCGGCCGGCCTCGCGCGCATCGAAGCGCTGCGCGTGACGGCGCCGCAGACGAACATCTTCTACGTCGAGATCCCGGACGCCGCGTGCGCGCCCCTGCGCGAGGCGCTGGCCCGCCAGGGCATCCGCGCGTCGATCGGCCCGCACACGCGCCTCGTCACGCACCTGGACGTATCAAGCGCCGACGTGAAGAAGACCGTCGCCGCGTTCGAAGCATTCTTCCGCGACTGGAAAGCACAATGACCGACGAAGGAATCCGCCTCGCCAAGCGCGTGGCCGAAGCGGTGCCGTGCTCGCGCGCCGAGGCCGAACGCTATATCGCGGGCGGCTGGGTGACGGTCGACGGCGTCGTCGTCGAAGACCCGGCCACCCGCGTGACGGCGCCGCAAACCGTCGCGCTGCTGGCCGGCGCCGAGCCGGTCGACGTGGCGCCCGTGACGATCCTGCTGCACAAGCCGGCCGGCGTCGACGCGGCCGGCGCGCTGGCGCTGATCGCACCGGAGACGCTGGCCGCGACGGCGGGCACGCGTTTCCTGCGCCGGCACCTGGCGCGCCTCTCGATCGTCACGCCGCTGGAGCCGGAAGCGAGCGGCCTGCTCGTGCTGAGCCAGGACTGGCGCGTGACCCGCAAGCTGGTCGAGGACGGCGCGCGCATCGAACAGGAATACGTGGCCGAGGTGGCGGGCGCCATCGCGGACGACGGCCTGGCGCGCCTGAACGGCGGCATGCGCGTGCAGGGCAGGGCGACCGCGCCGCTGAAGGCCAGCTGGCAGAGCGAGGCGCGGCTGCGCCTGGCCGGCAAGGACGTCCGCCCGGGCCAGGTCGAGGCCATGTGCGCCGAGGTCGGGTTGACCGTCAAATCGCTGCGCCGGCTGCGCGTCGGCCGCGTGGCGCTCGGCGCGCTGCCGAACGGGCGCTGGCGCTATCTGCTCGAGACCGAACGCTTCTGACTTGCCGGAAAGGCAACGCCTCCTGTACACTGCGCTGCGCGCGTCCGGCGCGACAGAGAGGATCGATGGATGACGTTCAGTAAGCTGCTCCTGCCCGTGCTGGCGCTGTGGACCGGCGCCGTTCTTGCCGCGGGTGTCGACCCGCTGGCGGCCGATATCGACGCGCGCGACGCGCTGCGTTTCGCGAATCTCATGAAGGATGGCGCCGTGCCGACGGCCGGCGCCCTGCAGCGCGGCTATCTGGACGGGGCGGGGCCCGGGGTGAAGATCTTCACGCCGGCGCCGCGCATCATCGATGCGCAACACCTGGCAAAGGCGGTCGCCGCCAGGCCCGACACCTACCGCTATGCGATCCGCGAATGCCTGCCGCAGCTGCCGGCCTTGCGCGCCGACCTGCGCGCGATCTATCTCGCGTTTGCCGGCCTGCTGCCGGAACGTCCGCTGCCCGCCATCGACGTCGTCTTCGGCGCCCTCACGTCGGGCGGCACCGCCAGCAACGACACCCAGGTGATCGGCCTGGAGGTGACGTGTCCGCCCGGTACGACGCCGGAACAGTTCCGCACCACGATGCGCGGCTTCTTCGCCCACGAAACGGTGCACACCTGGCAGGACGACGAAACGCCGGCGGCACTGGCCGATCTCCTGCTGAGCCAAGCCTTGCGCGAGGGCGTCGCCGACTATCTCGCGACGCTGGTCACGGGCGCGATCCCGCATCTGGACCGCGACGCCTGGGCGCGCCCGCAGGAAGCCGCGTTGTGGCAGGCGTTCCAGCGCGACCGCGCGGCCATCCGCGGCAGCGGCGACGGCGTGAACAAGCTGGTCGCCAGTCCCCACTTCCGGCGCTGGTTCGCGAACTGCGGTGCCGCGCCCGACGGATGGCCTTGCGAGGCCGGCTACTGGATCGGCATGCGCATCGCCGAAGCCTACGTGGCGCGTGCCGCCGACAAGCGCGCCGCGCTGCGCGCACTGATCGAGTTGCGCGACCCGGACGCGATCCTCAAGGCCAGCGGCTATGGCGGCTAAATCGTTCAGGCCACGAAGCCCCCGTCGATCGTCAACGACGCCCCGTTGACATACCCCGCCTCGGCGCCGACGAGATAGGCCACCAGCGCCGCGATCTCGGCATCCTGCCCCATGCGGCCGACCGGGATCTGGGCGCGCAGGTACGCCCGCACGGATTCGTCCGCGACGATCTCCGTCTCCGTCGGTCCCGGCTGCACATTGTTCACCGTGATGCCGCGCGGCCCGAGGTCGCGCGCCAGGCCGCGCGTGAGGCCGGCCACGGCCGCCTTGCTCATCGCGTACAACGCCACACCCGGGCCGCCCGCGCGATCCGCCACCATGCTGCCGATGTTGACGATGCGCCCGCCCGCACCCATGTGCGGCACGGCCGCCTGCGTCGCGACGAACAGGGCGCGCACGTTGACGGCGGCGATGCGGTCGTAGTCGGCAAGCGTCGTCTCCGCCAGGTCCTTGTGGACGAGGATGCCCGCGCTGTTGACGAGGATGTCGATGCGGCCGAACTGCGCCGCCACGGCCGCGACGGTGCACTGCAGCGCCTGCGCGTCGGCGCTGTCGGCGCGGATCGGCAGGGCGCGTCCGCCGGCCGCTTCGACGTCGGCCGCCAGCTGGCGTGCGCGGTCTTGGGCGCTGACGTACGTGAACGCGACGGTGGCGCCATCGCTCGCGAGGCGGCGGACGATGGCGGCGCCGATGCCGCGCGAACCGCCGGTGACGAATGCGGTCTTGCCGGTGAGGGAAGTCATGGTGGGTCTTTCTTGACTGATTAGTCCAAAATAGCGAAAAAAAAATGACCGAAATTCGGGGTCAGGAAATTCGGGGTCAGAGCCCTTTTTAAGGCACGATCCTGGTGGCAAGTGTGCATGCCAATCGATGTGTTGTTCGTTTGCCGACCCTATGCAACGCTGCCGACTTCGCGAATCGTTGTGCGCGGGACATTAATCGAAAATGGGCTCTGACCCCGAATTTTCGATTATACTGTCATTTTGGACTGGTTAGTCAAAATAGAAGACGATGGCACGAACCAAGGTATTCGATCCGGCCGCGGCCCTCGAGGCGGCCATGCGGGTGTTCTGGGAACAGGGTTACGAGGGGACGTCGACCGACGACCTGCTGCGTGCGATGGGCATCGGCCGCCAGAGCCTGTACGACACGTTCGGCGACAAGAAGCAGCTCTACCTCGCCGTGCTCGCCCATTACACGGACACGGGCGGCGCGGACCTCAGGCGCAGGCTGGCGGCGGGACCGTCGCCGCTGGCCGCGCTCGACACATTCCTGCGCCAGCTCGCGGGCGCGGACGCCGCGCTGCGCGCGCGCGGCTGCCTCAGCGTCAACGCGGTGGCGGAATTCGGCCAGGCCGACGCCGACGTGCATGCGCTCATCGAACGTTCGCAGCGGCTCACGGAAACGATCTTCGCGGAGGTGCTCGCGCGTGCGCGCCAGGCGGGCGAGCTGGCGGCCGGCATCGATCCGCCCGCCGCCGCGCACTTCATCCACACGGCCATCCGCGGTATGCGCATCAGCGCCAAGGCGGGCGCCAGCGCCGCACAACTGGGCGCGACGGTCGATTTCGTCATCGCCGCGCTGAAGGCGCATGGCACGCCGGTCGCGGAAGTCTGACGGGTCAGTCGCCGGTCTTCGCGGCGGCCGCGATCAGGTTGTCGCGCAGGTGCACGACGGCCTTTTGCAGGGCCGGGAATTCTTGCGGGTCCAGGCCGGATGCGGCCACCGTCTGCTTGCCGAAGCCGAGGCCCCGTTCGCGCAGCGCGCGGCCCGCGTCGGTGAGGGAGAGGCGGACATTGCGCTCGTCTTCCTTGTCGCGCTCGCGGCGCACATAGCCCATGCCTTCCAGCCGCTTGAGCATGGGCGTGACCGTGCTCGGTTCCAGGAACAGTTTTTCGCTCAGGGCCTTCACCGTCTGGTTGTCTTCTTCCCACAGCGCGATGACGGCCATGTATTGCGGATACGTGAGCCCCAGCGCGTCCAGCACGGGCTTGTACACGCGCGAGTAAGCGAGATTGGTGGAATAGATGGCGAAGCACATGAAGTCCGCCATGCGGGCGGCCTTGGCGCGGGTGTCGTTGTCGTTAGGCATGATTATCGAGAAAATTATCGTGATAACGATTATCGTACTTGAAATCGGCGAAATGCGCTGCTAGACTTCACGAAATACTTATCTCGATAATCATTACTTCGATAATCAACAACGGAGCCAACGATGAAACTGTATGACGCCGCCATCTCGTCCGCCGCCGCGCGGGTCCGCATCGCTCTCGCACTGAAGGGCCTCGCCGTCGAGCGCGTCCCCGTCGAGATCGTCGGCGCCGGTGCGGAGAACCGCCGGCCGGCCTACCTGGACGTGAATCCGCAAGGCCTCGTGCCCGCGCTGCTGACGGACGACGGCGTGCTGTTGACCCAATCGCTGGCGATCGTCGAATACCTCGACGAGGTGGTCCCGCAACCGCCGTTGCTGCCGCCCGACGCGGCGACGCGGGCGTGGGTGCGGGCGTTCGTGCTGGCCGTGCTGGCGGAGACGCATGCGATCGTGACGCCGCGCGTGATAAACCGTTTATCCAGTTTGCCGGGCGCCGACGAGACGACCGCGCCGGCCTGGCGCCGCCACTGGACGGAAGAGGGCATCGATGCGCTGGAAGCGCTGCTGGCGCGCCGCCACGCGGCCACGCCCAGCCGCTTCTGCGCGGGCGACGCGCCCGGCCTGGCGGACGTCTTCCTGTTCCCGCAGGCGCTGAACGCCGGCCGTGTGGGCCTGCCGTTGGCGCGCTGGCCGCACGTCGAGGCGATCGCGGTGCGCCTCGCGGAGATTCCCGCGTTCAGGGATAACGCGCAGGCCATATTGCAGCGGTAGGGTGAGGCGATTGATGCCGGGGCATCAATCACGTGCCCACGTGTCACGCCGACATATCGCAAACGTCCGCGTGGGCACGGGTGCCCACCCTACGACAACGTCAACCCATCCCACGGCCATCGAATCATCGTAGGGTGGGCACCCCGTGCCCACGGTGCACGACGACAACGCCGGTTTAGCCACGGCCACCGAGAAATCGTAGGGTGGGCGGTCCCCGCCCACGATGCACGGCCGACGTCCGTCATCGGGACAGCGTCAGCCGCGCTTCCAGCCCGCCCTCGGGCCGGTTGTTCAAGGTGAGCGTGCCGCCGAGGCTCCCCGCCAGCTGGCGCGCGATGGCGAGGCCCAGCCCCGTGCCGCCGGTGTCGCGGTTGCGCGATGCTTCCAGCCGGAAGAACGGCTCGAACACGGTTTCCAGCTGTTCGGCCGGGATGCCGGGACCGTCGTCCAGCACGCGCACGAGCACCGCGCCCTGGCTGTCGCGGCCGACGACGATGTCCGCGCTGCCGCCGTAGCGCAGCGCGTTGTCGACGAGGTTGCCGACGATGCGGCGCAGCGCTTTCGGGCGCGTCTGCACCGGCGTGCCGATGCGCCCTTCCAGCCGCACGGCGCTGCCGGCGTCGCGGTAGTCCAGCACGAGGCTGTCCAGTTGCGCGTCGAGGTCGATGGCGCGTGCCGGTTCCCGTTCGCCGTGCATGGCGCGCGCATAGCCGATGCCGTCCTTGACGAGGCCCTGCAGTTCCTCGAGGTCGGCGCGCAGCTTCGGCTGCTGGGCCTCGTCGTCCATCAAGTCCACGCGCAGGCGCATGCGGGTGATCGGCGTCTGCAGGTCGTGCGAGATGGCGGCCAGGATGCGCACGCGCTCGTCGACATAGGCGGCGATGCGGCGCTGCATGGCGTTGAACGCGCGCGCCGAACGCAGGACTTCGGACGGACCGCGTTCCGGCAGTTCGACGGGACGCAGGTCGGGGCCGAGCGCGTCGGCCGCCTCGGCCAGCGCGCGCAGCGGCCGCACGGCCTGGCGCACCGCGAGCCAGCAGCACGCGGCAAGGATCGCCAGCTGCGCGGCCAGCATGTACGGCAGCCACGGTGACAGCGGCACGCCGCGCATCGGCTGCACGTCGATGGTCAAGGGCGATCCGTCGGACAGGCGCAGGTGGACCTGCATGCGCCCGTTGTCGCCGAGGCCGTTCACGGTGAGCGGGTAGCTGCGTCCGATGCCTTGCGCGATCGAACTCGCGATCTGGGCGGACAGCTTCTCGTCCGGCATCGCGCCGATCGTTTCGCCGGGACCGAGGATGAAGCGGTAGCTGCGCCGCGCGAGGCGGGGCAGCCAGGCCGGGCGCTCGGCCGCCGGCAGCAGGTCGAGCAGGGCGACGGCGCTTGCCACCTCGCGTTCCACATACCCCATCATCAGCTGCGTCGTGGCCTGGTCGCGCTCCGTGAACGTGAGCGCCACGGACAGCCCCTGCGCCAGCGCGAGCCCGGCGAACAGGATCAATGCCAGGCGCGCATACAGGCTGCGCGGCCATGGCGCGCGCCACCGCGCGTTCATGCCGTCCGGCCTTCCACGATCGTCACGTCGGACGAGAACACATAGCCCTCGTTGCGCAGGGTCTTGATGTAGCGGGGCTCGCGCGCGCCGTCGCCCAGGCGCTGGCGCAGGCGGCTCACGAGCAGGTCGATCGAGCGGTCGAAGAAGTCGCTGTCGTTGCCGTGCGTGAGGCCCATCAGCTGGTCGCGCGACAGCACGCGCTGCGGGTGGTCGAGGAACACGCGCAGCAGCCGGTATTCGGCGCCGCTCATCGCGACCTCGACGCCGTCCGCATCGAGCAGGTGGCGGCCGACCGTGTCGAGGCGCCAGTCGCCGAACGCGAGCAGTTTCGCGGCCTCCGTCACCTGCAGGTTCGGCGGCAGCATGCGCGTGCGGCGCAGCACGGCTCGGATGCGGGCCAGCAGTTCGCGCACGGCGAACGGTTTCGGCACGTAGTCGTCGGCGCCGAGTTCCAGGCCGACGACGCGGTCGGTCTCGTCGTCGCGCGCCGTCAGCATCACGATCGGGATCGCGCGGTGCTTCCCCGCGCGCAGTTCGCGGCACAGGGTCAGGCCGTCCTCGCCGGGCATCATGATGTCGAGCAGGATCAGGTCGGGCGCCGCCTGCAGCAGCGCGTTCTTCATCTCGCGGCCGTTGGCGGCCAAGGTCACGCGCAGGCCCTGCTTTTCCAGATAGGCGCCGACCAGTTCGCGGATGCCGCGGTCGTCGTCGACGACCAGGACGTGGTCGTTCTCGTTCATGTCGTCTCCTTCGGTGGTTGCCGACGTAATGTAGCGCGGCGTACCGGCGTCATTATGTCCGAATGTGTCGGGGCCGGGACAGGACACATGGCCTGACAAAAATGGGAGGTTGCGGACACATCGCGCACACATCGCGGGCGTCCAATGGAGTCTCGCACAACCAGGAGGCTCCCATGACCCACACGATCGAATCCCCGCTTGCCCTGCTGGCCGGCCTGGCCACGGTGGCGTCCCCGTGCGTGCTGCCCGTGCTGCCGTTTTTGCTCGGCGCGACCGTCGACAAGGTGGACGGCGCGAGCCGCCGGCGGCCGCTCCTGATCGTGGCCGGCTTCGTGCTGTCGTTCTCGGCGTTCGCGCTGGCGCTGGGCGCCGTGTCGAGCGCCGCGCAGCTGGCGCAGGAAACGCTGCGCAACGCGGCCATCGTCCTGCTGGGCGTCTCGGGCCTGCTGCGCATCTGGCCGCGGCCGTGGGACCTGCTCGTCGACTACGTCCGTCCCGTGTGGGCCCGGCTGCGCGGCGTCCGCGCCGGCGCGGTGCCGAAGCCGGGTGGGGCGTTCGTGCTGGGCCTGTCGCTGGGCGCCGTCTGGACGCCGTGCGCCGGCCCGGTGCTCGCATCGATCCTCGCGCTCGTCGTGCAGGCGCACGATCCGGCCAGGGCCGTGCGGCTCGTCGGCCTGTATGCGCTGGGCGCGGCGCTGCCGATGCTGGCGCTCATTCACGGCGGCCAGGCCATCGTCCAGCGTGTGCGCGGCGTCGCCCGCCATGCCGTGGCGCTGCAGCGCGCATTCGGCGTGCTCGTACTGGCCAGCGCGGCCGCGATCTGGTTCCAGGTCGACACGCAGCTCGCCGCCCACATCCCTTCCATTTTCCCGACCATCTAAGGAGTTCGCCATGAAATACGCCATCCGTTCCCTCGCCGCCGCCGTCGCCGCCGTCGCCGCCGCGAGCGTGAGCATGAGTGCAAGCGCCGCCCCCGCGCCGGAATTCGCGGGCATCGACAACTGGATCAACAGCGCGCCGCTCACCATGCAGCAACTGCGCGGCAAGGTGGTGCTCGTGGATTTCTGGACGTATGACTGCATCAACTGCCAGCACGTGCTGCCGTACGTGAAAGGCTGGCACCAGAAATACAAGGACCAGGGGCTCGTCGTCGTCGGCGTGCACACGCCGGAATACGGCTTCGAGCGCAACCTGAACAACCTCAAGGCCGCGGTGCAGCGCAACGCGATTTCCTTTCCGGTCGCGCAGGACAACCGGTATGCCACGTGGAGCGCGTACAACAACCAGTTCTGGCCCGCGTTCTACCTCGTCGACAAGAAGGGGGCCGTCGTGTACACGCACTTCGGCGAAGGCGATTATGCGCAGACCGAGGCGACGATCCGCAAGCTGCTGGCTGCGCCCTGAATCAGGCGGCTTCGGCGGGAGCGGCGGCAGGCGCCGGCCGCTTCTTCGGCAGCGCGATGATGCGCGTGCCGGCCAGGCGGTCGTGCAGGAAGCGGCGGTCGCGGTCGAGGAAGGCCGTCAGGCTCCAGCTCAGCACGCCCACGGCGATGGCGGCGCCGACCTGGCCCTTGTCCTTCAGGCCCAGCGCCGTGCAGGCGAGGAGGGCCGGCAGGAACCAGCCCCAGGCCAGCAGGTAGCGCACGATGGCCGTCGTCAGCGGCAGGCGCGCGCGATCGGCCGTCACGACCTGCATGCGCCACGTCTTCATGGCGAGCGTGTGGCCGCTGTTGGTCCAGCCCCAGACGAAATAGGCGCCGGTGACGACGAACAGCCAGACCTTCAGGCCGTACTGGAACACGGGGGCGTGATTGTTCAGGGTGATGAGCAGGTACAACGCCACCGCCAGCATCTCGACCGCCAGCAGGAGGAAGGTCTCGTAGACCATCGCGATCAGGCGGCGTTTGACGGTTGGCGTGTCAGTCATGCGGACCTCAGGCGTTGTTGGGTGTGATGCCCCAGTTGGCCGGCACCTGCTTTTCCGGTTCGGGCGCGGGCGGCTTGGCGGGCTGCGGCGGCGGTTGCACCGGTTGCGCCGGCACGGGTGTCGCGGGCGCCGGCGTCACGCAGGGCGGGGCGGCGGATACGGTGTTCTTGACCATGCCGGCCGGGCACGACGTCGCGCCCTGGCCCAGCGGCGCGACGACCTTGCCGCTGGCCTGCGACGGCACCACCCGCGGCGCCTTGCGTGCGGTGGCCGATGCGGCCAGCTTTTTCTTTTGCTCTTCCGGCAGTTGCTGATACGTTTCCCACGTGGCGTTCTTTTGCTCGGGAGCGATCTTGCGGGTGCGCGTATAGGTTTCGCGCGCCAGTTCGCGCTGCTCGGGCGTCAGCTTGGCCCATTCGCGCATGCGTTCGTGCACGCGCGCCTGTTCCGCCGGTTTCAGGCCGGCGAAGCGGTTCGCGAGCTGCAGCCATTTCTGCTTGCGCACGCCGTCCATCTGGTCCCACTCGGCCTGCAGCGGTTGCAGGGCGACCTGCTGGGCCGGGCTCAAGCTGTGCCACAGGGGCTTGTCGCCGCCTTTGTGGCTGCCGGTCGACGGCTTGGCGGGCTGGGTGTGCGTGGCGGGGGCGGCGGCCGGCGCGTCGCGCGTGGCCGGGCCCGATGCGGCGGGAACGGAGCTGCCGTGCTGGTTGATGCTCAGTACGGCCGCGCCAACGAGCACGACGGCGGCGGCGGCGCCGGCAAGTTTGAGCTTGTTGGCCGTCATCCTTTACTGGGCTCGCTGCGGCTGTTGCTGTGCTTGCTGCTGTTGTGCCAGGTAAGCGTTGAAACCGTGGTCGGTGTAGGCCGTCAGGGGCAGGTCGTCGGACAGCACGGCCGCATCCAGCTCCGCCAGCTCGGCGACGCGCTGCTCGCGTTCGTACTGGTAGACGCCGACCATGCCGGCGACCATCGCCAGCAGCGGGGCGACGACGGCGGCGCGCGCCACCCATTGCATCGAGAACAGCGCGCCCAGGTCGAACGCGGCGCGCTGCGGCGCCCGGGCGCGGGCCGGTGCATCGGCCTTCTTGCGCGCCAGCGCCTGCGCGCGCGCGGCGGCCAGGCGGTCCGTCGTCGACGCCGGCAGGTTGTCGAGGTTTTCGTTCAGGGCATGGCGGATCTTGTACGCCAGGTTGATGTCGTCGGTGTTCATAGTTTAATTCCCTTGGCCTCCAGGGCTTTCTGCAGGGTATGCGTAGCGCGAGAACAATGTGTTTTTACACTGCCCTCGGAGCATCCCATCGCTTCGGCCGTCTCGGCCACATCCATGTCCTGCCAGTAACGCATGAGGAACGCTTCCCGTTGACGCGCCGGGAGTTTTTGTATCTCTTCTTCGATCAGGCGCAGGGTTTGCGCCCGTTCGACCTGATCCGCGCTGGACTCCGCGGCGGACGTTCCTTCCTCGGCCTCGTAAGATGCCAGTATATCAAATTCCGAGTCGTCTTCGTCCCGGCGGCCGAGGCCTCCGAAGAGGCTGATCCAGGTGTTCCTGACCTTTTCGCGGCGGAAGTAATCGAGGATGGTGTTTTGCAGGATGCGCTGGAAGAGCATCGGCAGTTCGGCCAGGGGCTTGTCGCCGTACTTCTCCGCGAGCTTGATCATGGCGTCCTGAACGATGTCGAGCGCTGCCTCGTCCTTGCGGACCGCGTACGCCGCCTGCTTGAAGGCGCGCCGCTCGACACTCTCGAGGAAGTCGTTGAGTTCTTTATCAGTGGCCATGCGATAAGTGGTGGACGCCACCGGTACGTTGCCTGTGGCTTTTCGGAAAACTTTCGAATCCTAGCAAAAATTACGGATGACCGCACCCGAAACCGGCAGGCAGGCGTGTGCGGTCTTCCCTTATTGACTCTAGAATGGTCGGATTGACATTGTTCTGGAGATAGACGTGGTGCGTATCCTCGGGAAGGCAAGCTCGATCAATGTCCGCAAGGTCTTGTGGACCTGCGCCGAACTCGACATCGTATTCGACCGGGAAGACTGGGGCAGCGGCTTCCGCCCGACGCAGGACCCGGCATTCATCGCGCTGAATCCGAACGCGATGGTGCCGGTGCTGGTCGATGGCGACGTCGTGCTGTGGGAGTCGAACACGATTTGCCGCTACCTGGCCACACGCTACGGCGACGGGGCGGCGGCGAGCCTGTTGCCGCGCGACGCGCCGGCGCGCTCGCAGGTCGAGCAGTGGATGGACTGGCAGGCGACGGAGCTGAACAATGCCTGGCGCTATGCCTTCATGGGGCTGGTGCGCGGCAGTGCCGCCCACCAGGACCCGGCCCTCATCGCCGCCGGCATCGCCGGCTGGAACCGCCATATGGGCATCCTCGAACGCCAACTGGAAAAGACGGGGGCGTATGCGGCCGGCGCGGCGTTCTCGCTGGCCGACGTCGTGCTGGGCCTGTCCACGCACCGCTGGCGCAAGACGCCGATGGACGACCGGCCGGCATACGCCGCGGTCGCCGCGTGGATGGCGCGGCTGGACGCACGGCCCGGTGCCGGCGCGTGGCTGCCCGACGATACGGCTTGAGCCGGCGTGTCGCGGGCACAGGGTGCCCGCCCTACGGCGCCATGCCGCTCTGCCAGCCAACCCCGTGCCCACGGTGCGAGATCGAAACGCGTGGTAGGGTGGGCACCCCGTGCCCACGATGCGATGCCGAAACGCAGTTAAAACTCGTGAAAAAATAATTATTTATCTTGACCAGAATGGTGCGACGCAGTAAGGTATGAGACGCTTTGCACCCCCGAAGCATATTGTCAAGCCAGCTTGTCACACAAAGTCAATCTCGGCATGACGCGCTTTCACAATGTAGGCAGTTTGCTCCAACCCGTGCCACAAGCGCGAGAGATTCGCATTCCGCTACAGTAACTCAAGCTGAACGAGTTGCGTCCAGCGTCGGTTCGTAAGGATCCTACGGTATCCTGAAAGATCGTCGTGACCGCAGAAAGAAGGGAAGCATGAGCACTGTTGCGTGACACGTATCTCGTCAGGGACGAGCATCCGATCAATCTCCCTATGGGTCTTGAAAGGAAACGTATCATGAGTAACGACGCAGCAGCTTCCATCACGGGCGCTGAGATCGTAGTCCGTTGCCTGGCGGAAGAGGGCGTGAAACACGTCTTCGGTTACCCCGGCGGAGCGGTTCTCTACATCTACGACGCCATCTTCAAGCAGGACAAATTCCAGCACATCCTGGTACGCCACGAGCAGGCAGCCGTGCACGCGGCCGACGCGTATTCGCGCAGCTCGAACGAAGTCGGCGTTTGCCTGGTCACGTCCGGTCCGGGCGTCACCAATGCCGTCACCGGCCTCTCCACCGCCTACATGGATTCGATTCCGATGGTCGTGATTTCCGGCCAGGTTCCGACCGCGGCGATCGGCCAGGACGCGTTCCAGGAATGCGACACCGTGGGCATCACGCGCCCGGTGGTGAAACATAATTTCCTCGTCAAGGACGTCAAGGACCTTGCCGAGACAATCAAGAAAGCCTTCTATATCGCACGTACCGGCCGTCCGGGCCCGGTGCTCGTCGATATCCCGAAGGATGTCAGCATGCACAAGGCCGCGTACTCGTATCCGAAAGAGATCGAGATGCGTTCCTACCGCCCCGTCGACAAGGGCCACGCGGGCCAGATCCGCAAGGCGGTGCAACTGCTGCTGGCGGCCGAGCGTCCGATGATCTACACGGGTGGCGGCGTCATCCTGGCCAATGCATCGAACGAACTGAACCGACTGGTCGACAAGCTCGGCTTCCCGATCACGAACACGCTGATGGGCCTGGGCGCGTTCCGCGCCACCGACGAGAAATTCGTCGGCATGCCCGGCATGCACGGCACCTACGAAGCGAACATGGCGATGCAGCACTGCGACGTCCTGATCGCCATCGGCGCCCGCTTCGACGACCGCGTGATCGGCAACCCGAAGCACTTCGCGACCAATCCGCGCAAGATCATCCACATCGACATCGACCCGTCGTCGATCTCGAAACGCGTGAAGGTCGACATCCCCATCGTCGGCAACGTCAAGGACGTGCTGATCGAACTGCTGTCGCAGCTGGACGCCGCCGAACAGCGTCCGAACCCGGCCGTGCAGAAATGGTGGCAGCAGATACAGGACTGGCGCGGCCGCCAGTGCCTGCGCTATGCCACCTCGGATGAACTGATCAAGCCGCAATCCGTCGTCGAGAAGCTGTGGGAAGTGACCGGCGGCGACGCGTTCATCACGTCGGACGTGGGCCAGCACCAGATGTGGGCCGCGCAATACTACCCGTTCGACAAGCCGCGCCGCTGGATCAATTCCGGTGGCCTGGGCACGATGGGCGTGGGCCTGCCGTACGCGATGGGCGTGCAGATGGCGAACCCCGGCGCGACCGTCGCCTGCGTCACCGGCGAGGGCTCGATCCAGATGAACATCCAGGAACTCGCGACCTGCAAACAGTATCACCTGACGCCGAAGATCATCCTCCTGAACAACCGCTTCCTGGGCATGGTGCGCCAGTGGCAGGAACTCGACTACGGCGGCCGCTACGCCGAGTCGTACATGGATTCCCTGCCGGACTTCGAGAAGCTGGCCGAGGCCTATGGCCACGTCGGCATGCGCATCGAGAAGCCGGGCGACGTGGACGGCGCGCTGCGCGACGCCTTCGCCATGAAGGACCGCCTGGTGTTCATGAACTTCATTACCGACCGTAGCGAAAACGTCTGGCCGATGGTCAAGACGGGCAAGGGCTTGTCGGAAATGCTGCTCGGATCGGAGGACCTGTAATGCGACACATCATCTCCGTCCTGCTCGAAAACGAAGCCGGCGCGCTGTCGCGCGTCGTGGGCCTGTTCTCGGCACGCGGCTACAACATCGAGACGCTGACCGTGGCGCCGACCGAAGACGCCACCTTGTCGCGCATGACCATCGTGACCACGGGCTCGGACGACATCATCGAGCAGATCACCAAGCACCTGAACCGCCTGATCGAAGTGGTGAAGGTGGTCGACCTGACCGAAGGCCAGCACATCGAGCGCGAGCTCATGCTGATCAAGGTGAGGGCGGTGGGCAAGGAGCGCGAGGAAATGAAGCGCACCGCCGACATCTTCCGCGGCCGCATCATCGACGTGACGGAAAAAACGTACACGATCGAGCTGACGGGCGCGAAGACGAAGCTGGACGCCTTCATCGACTCCATCGACCGCGCCTCGATTCTCGAGACCGTCCGCACGGGTGGTTCAGGCATTGGCCGCGGCGAGCGCATCCTCAAGGTTTGACGCCGGTGGTGCGTGGGCAGGTGCCCACGCTACGGCGTCCATTGCGCCGGCAAATGAACGTAGGGTGGGCTCCCCGAGCCCACCAAACACATAACGAAACACATAAAAGTACAGGAATAATCATGAAAGTTTTCTACGACAAAGACTGCGACCTCTCCCTCATCAAAGGCAAGAACGTCGCCATCATCGGCTACGGCTCGCAAGGCCACGCGCACGCCCAGAACCTGACCGAATCGGGCGTCAATGTCACCGTCGGCCTGCGCCGCGGCGGCGCGTCCTGGGGCAAGGTCGAACAGGCCGGCATCAAGGTCGCTGAAGTCAACGAGGCAGTCAAGGCCGCCGACGTCGTCATGATCCTGCTGCCGGACGAGAACATCGCCGAAGTCTACAAGAACAACGTCGAGCCGAACATCAAGCAGGGCGCCGTGCTGGCGTTCGCGCACGGCTTCAACGTGCACTACGGCCAGGTCGTGCCGCGCGCCGACCTCGACGTCATCATGATCGCACCGAAGGCCCCGGGCCACACCGTGCGCGGCACCTACCGCCAGGGTGGCGGCGTGCCGCACCTGATCGCCATCTACCAGGACAAGTCGGGCTCGGCGCGCGACATCGCCCTGTCGTACGCGATGGCCAACGGTGGCGGCAAGGCCGGCATCATCGAAACCAACTTCCGTGAAGAAACCGAAACCGACCTGTTCGGCGAGCAGGCCGTGCTGTGCGGCGGTACCGTCGAGCTGATCAAGGCCGGCTTCGAAACGCTGGTGGAAGCCGGCTACGCGCCGGAAATGGCCTACTTCGAGTGCCTGCACGAGCTGAAGCTGATCGTCGACCTGATCTACGAAGGCGGCATCGCCAACATGAACTACTCGATCTCGAACAACGCGGAATACGGCGAATACGTCACCGGCCCGCGCGTCGTGACCGAAGACACCAAGAACGCGATGCGCCAGTGCCTGAAGGACATCCAGACCGGCGAATACGCCAAGTCCTTCATCCTGGAAAACAAGGCCGGCGCCCCGACCCTGATCTCGCGCCGCCGCCTGACGGCCGAGCACCAGATCGAAGAAGTCGGCGCCAAGCTGCGCGCGATGATGCCGTGGATCGCCAAGAACAAGCTGGTCGACCAGTCGAAGAACTGATCGTTTAGCTAGCTGTTGATCCGTCGCCCCTGCGCAGGCAGGGGCCCAATCAGGCGTTGTCGCAACGCTGGAACTTGGGCCCCCGCCTGCGCGGGGGCGACGTTTTTGGTGTTCGCTTAAATTCGCTGTCGTCGCGCCACAGCGCCCAGCAACCCCACCCCCGCCGCCAGCATCGCCCACCCCGCCGGCTCGGGCACCGGCGCCGGTCCGCCCTGGACCTCGCCCGAGACGCCCACGTCATAGATCACATGCCCCTCGATCCACGTGTCGCCGGTGTTCGCCCAGCTCACCGTCGCGGTCCGCGTCAGGTCGAACGGCGCGAAGACGCCGGCCTGGCTCGTTCCGGCCGAGCCGAACAGGCCGTCCACGATCGGCGCGCTCCAGGCGCCGGACGCGGTGCGGTAGTACAGCGTCGCGAAGGCGTTGGCGCCGCCGTATTCGCTGGCGTTCGCGCCTTCGTCGAGGGCCATGGCGATGGCGACGTCGAACGAGAACGCGATGCCCGTGTGCGGCGCCAGTGTGAAATACCACGGTGCCAGCGTCGCCGTCGCGCTGCCGCGCGTGAACGCGTCGGGCACGGTGTCGACGGTAAGCGCCGTGCGCACGCCGAGCCGGCCCAGGCTGGCGTCGACATGCACCTCGGGCGTCCAGTTGCGCGACAGCGTCGTGGGTGCGGTCGCGGTGACGTCGGCGATGTGCTCGTCCGGACGCGTGCCGGGCGCCATCAGCAGGCTCTGGACGCTCAGCGCGACGGCTTGCCCGTTCGTGAAATTCACGGCCGGCGCGAGGCCGTCGGCGGGCGTGAGGTCGGTCAGGGAGTAGCGCAGGTTCGTGGCTTCCGCGGTGCCCTGGACCTGGGCCAGGGCGGACGGGGACGCGGCCAGTGCGGCCAGGGCGGCGAGCAGCGGAAGGGCGATGCGCATGGTCTTCTCCTCGATGCGGGCGGCATGACGATCGGGCTAACTTAGCACGGTCGCGTCCGCGCGCGTCGACGCGTGTATGGCGTGCGCAACTGCACTCCTTTGCAATCAATTGCAACTTTCCATTACACAAACTCGACTTCCGCGCAAAACCGGTTATCGTTCTCGTGCCGCGGCACCACGCCGCGCATGCCTTCAAGGAGAACAACGATGTCCATCAAAAAACTCGTCCTGCTGTCCGCGCTGACCTGCGCGTTCGCGGCCCAGGCGCAAGTCCAGGCCGCACCGGCCGTTGCCACCACGAGCGGCACGCTGGTCGTCGTGCCCGCGTTCGGCGAGGTGAAACATGCCAACGACGAAGCCACCGTCACGTTCGCGGTCGAGGAACAGGACAAGGACCGCGCCGCCGCCACGGCCCGCGTCAACCAGAAGATGAAGCAGGGCACCGACACCGTGCGCCGCGAGGACCCGCAGGCGGAACTCAAGACGGTCGGTTACTACACCTACCCCGTCTACCCGGAAGTGCCGGACGGCCCGCGTCCGCTGGCGCATCCCGCGGCCCGCCGCGTCCCGATCGGCTGGCGCGTCGGCCAATATCTCGAAGTCAAAACGCGCAACCTGCAGGCGCTGCCGAAAACGGCCGCGGCCGCGCAGAAGATCCTCAACCTGAACGGCATCGATTACCACCTGAGCCCGGAACTGTCGAAGCGCCTCGACGACGAGCGCATCGCGGCCACGTACCGCAACCTGAACGAGCGCATCGCATCGATCGCGCGCGCGATGGGCCGCAACGTGGCGGATGCCGTCATCGACACGGTCGACTTCGAAGGCAGCGGCAATTACGCGGGCGGCCAGGCCGAGGCGGCGCCGATGATGATGCGCATGGCGGCCAAGCGCGCCGACGCGGCCGAGATGCCGGAACCGAGCTTCGAACCGGGCGAGACGACGTTGCAGATGCGTCTCGTCGGCAAGGTGAAATTCCGCTGACGATAGTGGTTCGCTAACACGGGGGTGCGGACACTATAATGGCGTGGTCCCGCGCCCCTGCGCACTGTTAAGAAAAAGAAACCTATGCCGACTCTTCCCCGACGCCGCAAACCCGGCGCGATCAAGGCACCCCGCTTCGCCCGGTTCAGCCGCGTCCGCAAGTCCGACGCGGGGCGCCCGCGCCGGGGCATCTATCTGCTGCCGAACGCCTTCACGACGGCCGCGCTGTTCGGCGGCTTCTACGCGATCGTGATGGCGATGAACCAGCGTTTCGACCACGCCTGCTGGGCCGTGTTCATCGCGATGGTGCTGGACAGCCTGGATGGCCGCGTCGCGCGCCTGACGAACACGCAATCCGAATTCGGCGCCCAGTACGACAGCCTGTCGGACATGGTCTCGTTCGGCGCGGCGCCGGCCCTCGTCATCTACGAATGGTCGCTGCGCGGGCTGGGCAAGCTGGGGTGGATCGCCGCGTTCGTCTATTGCGCCGGCGCCGCGCTGCGGCTGGCCCGTTTCAACACGAACATCGAAGTGGTCGACAAGCGTTTCTTCCAGGGCTTGCCGAGCCCGGCCGCGGCGGCGCTCGTCGTCGGCTTCGTCATGATGATGACGGACCCGGACATCAACGTCAGTGCGCGCAAGGTCGACTGGATCTCGTGGGGCATAGCGCTGTTCGCCGGCCTGACGATGGTGACGAACGTGCCGTTCTACAGCTTCAAGGACGTCAATTTCCGCAAGTCCGTGCCGTTCATCGTCGTGTTCCTGATCGCGCTTGCGCTGGCGCTGCTGGCGATCGACCCGCCCAAGGTCTTGTGGCCGCTGTTCGTCGTGTACGGCCTGTCCGGCTACGCCGTGTACCTGTGGCGTCTCGCCAAGGGCAAGCCCGTCAGCATCATCCAGACGGATGAAGAGACGTTCGACCCGAGCGAGCGGCGCTGACACGGCGGAAGTCCACCAACGACAACGCCCCTTCCGGGGCGCTGTGTCAGTAATCCTTCCGGCCGGCGTCAGCTGGCCTTGGCCGACTTGCCTTGCGGGGTCTGTTGACCGGCCTGCTGGCCACCCTGGACATTGCCGCGGAACGTGCCGTCACGCGTATCGGCTTCGACGTGCATGCCGGCCTCCGAGCCGTTGCCGCCGCTTTGCAGATTGCCGCGATGCACGCTGCCGCTGGCGCCGGCGTGCTGGAACGGATCGCGGAAGTTCTTCAGCGTGTCCTGCTGGGTGCGCAGGCTGTTCTGCGTTTCCTCGGAGGCGACGCGCGCCACCTCGTCGGCCAGCGTCTTGGCCGTGCGCGAGGTCTCGGGGACGTGCTGCTCGGCCACGCGGGCCATCTCGACCTGGGAGTCGGCCATGACGCGGGACAGGTGCTGCTGGTAGGCGCGCAGCTTGTCCGCGGCGGGCTGGGCGCGCGACGCGGCGGCCGAGATGATCTCGGTCGGATGATTGGTGGTCAGCAGTTGTTGGCCGGCGATACTGCTCTCTTCGAGCAGTGTCTGGCTCAACTGGATGTTGGCCTCGACGATGTTCTGGATCGAACGCGACCACGATTTCGACATGTCGTTGAGGAAGGCGACCTGGGCGTCCAGGTGCGAACGAATTGCGGGCGTAACGGATTGCGAGAATAGGAACATGGATGACCTCATTAAAGTGTATCCGGTCTATGAAATGCGATGCCCTGGCATGAAGATGCCAAAAATCAATAGACTTCGATAATTTTGCATCGCACAATCGCGCTGCTGCGCAAAATGCGTTCTAGCGCGAGTTCGTTAGACTAGACCATTTCGATGACATTTCAACCGCTTTTTCAATCGTGCGGACGAAATAAATGACTTGCATCAGGGTTTTCCCACGTAGGCGGCCAATTGTTTTTTTGTACAGTATCCTGATGGACTTTAAGCGGAATTGCTGCGACGCAGCAGGTCTGTCGCGGGGGCACGGCGAACGACGTCAATCCCGCGCCGTGCGCCATTCCTGCCCGTTGGCCGTCGATTCATGCTCCGGGCAATTGGTTTGTCTCCACTTGCCGTGCTTTTCGACCATGTCGATGCTCGTCGCGGGCGAGCGCTCGGTCATGCAATAGGTGCCGCCGCCCGTGATGACGCGCGTGCGGCGGGCGCCGTCGCCCGTATTGTTGACCAGTTCCGCCGTCTTGGGCGCTTCGTACCACGCGTTCGGCGCCATGTCGGCCGCGGCCTGGATGCCCTTGCGCAGGCGGATCTGCGGGCTGTCCAGCGGCGCCACGATGTACGGGTGGTTTTCCTTGCGCAGCGCGCGGTCGACCGCGCCCGCGTCGCGGCGTGCCCGTTCGAGCAGCGCGGCGGCGGCGGAGGGTGCGGCGGGCGCCAGTGCGTCCACTGCCGGGGCCGCGTTCGCGGCGGGGACGCTCGCGGCCGGCGGTGCGGCGGGCCGCGCCGGCCGCACCAGGGTGATCGCGTTC
>NZ_LMCY01000019.1:282402-296408 GCF_001425685.1 Massilia sp. Root335
CGCCGCGCGCTCGTCCGCGCGGCGCGGCCTGGGCGCGGCGGGCGCCGGGAGGCGTATCCACTGGATGGTCGTGCGCGGCGGCTCGGGCGCGACGGCCGGCACATGGCGCGTCGCCTGCCAGCCCAGGATCAGGACGGCGTGCACGAGGACCGTGGCGGCGATGCCGGCAGGGCGGCGGTCGCGCGGCGGAAGGAGGGCGGGGGCGGTGGCGATCATGGCGTCCCAGTATAGCCAGCGCCGGGCGCGCCATTCTCACACATTGTCGCGCGCCGTCAGCGGCGGTGGAAGCGGTCGTCGTACATCGGGTCCGGCCCATTGAGCATCTGGCGCACGACGCCCTGTTCGTCGAAGTGGACGTTCATCATCGAATTCCACACGCCGGCTTCCTTGTAGCGGTAGGACCAGACTTCGTAGTTGTGCGCATACACGCGCGAGACTTCGGCGGGGCGGCCGAAGTGGCGCAGGATGTCGTCACGGGTCCAGTGGTCGACCTTGACCTGCGCGAAATTCTCGCTGGTGAGCACCTGGTCGTACGAGACGAGGCGGCCGTCCGGGCCGATGTGCGCCATGTACTGGAACTGGCCCATCGGCTGGCCGCGGTATTCGAGCATCTGCCCGCCGTCCGGCAACGGGTAGGCGGCGTTCGGCTGGCCCAGCTGCGCCGTGACTGTCGCCAGCGGCGCGCCCGCGGGCGGCGGCTGGCGGAACACCGTCGTGCAGGCCGACAGGGCCAGCGCGGCGGCGAGCGCCGCGCCGGCCGGCCGCAGCGTCGAATGGAATCGGGTGGTCATCGCAATCCTCCGTTGGCGGTCAGACGCCTTTCGAGCGGTCGTCGAGGAGCGGATCGGGGGTGTTGTCCATGTGGTGCACTTCGCCCCGGCCGTTGAAATAGATGTTCATGAACGAATCCCAGACCCCGTCCTGCTTGTAGCGGTACGACCAGACTTCGAAGCCGGTCGCGCGCGCGTGCCCGACCTCGGCCGGGCGGCCGAAGTTGCGCAGGATGTCGTCCTTCATCCAGCGGCCGGGCTGCACCTTCGCGAAGTTTTCGCTCGTCAGCACCTGGTCGTACGAGACCAGCCGGCCGTCGGCGCCGATGCGCGCCATGTGCTGGTACTGGCTCATCGGCTGGCCGCGGTATTCCAGCACCTGGCCGCCGGCGGGATCCGGATACACGGCATCCGGCTTGCCCAGTTTCGCGGTCACTTCGGCCAGCGGGGTGCCGGCGGGCGGCGTGCGGCTGAAGGTCGCGCAGGCGGACAGGGAGAGGGCGAGTGCGAGGGCGGCGGCAACGTTCTTGGTCGGATTGTTCATGGTATGGTCGCGTCATCGGGCGTGCCGGAACGGCAACGCCAACCCGGGGATTTTAACGGAAGACGACGAAACACTGGCTCCTGGCGGCGTTTTCACCTATACTTCCCGGTCTTGGCCTTCCGGCCAGGTTTTTTATCAATTCACGGTGCGCTGGGTTCCGACTCTTGCACCGCATGTGAAAGGCAACATCATGACCGTAGAAAACATCAACAAGGCCGCGATCATCGCGGACAACGCACGCGGCGACAAAGACACCGGTTCGCCGGAAGTCCAGGTTGCACTGCTGACCGCCCGCATCAACGATCTGAACGGCCACTTCAAGCAACACCAGAAGGACCACCACTCGCGTCGCGGCCTGATCATGATGGTCAACCGTCGCAAGAGCCTGCTGGCTTACCTGAAGCGCAAGGATCTGAACCGTTACCGCGACCTGATCTCCAAGCTCGGCCTGCGTAAGTAATCAGCAGTTCCTGAGCATTGCGCCAGACGGCACAAGCTTCGAAATGCCTGCGTCAGTTTTACTGTCGCGGGCATTTTTCGTTTTTGAAGTCAGTCGGGGTCAGAGCACACCCGTGAACACCGTGCTCTGAGCCCAAAGGAAAAAAATGTAGTTGAGGTGAACGACAGCGCCTGAAAATCTGTCGGCAAATAGAAAGGGATTACCCATGTTTAACAAAGTTACGAAAACCTTCCAGTACGGCGACCATACCGTCACCCTCGAGACCGGCGAGATCGCCCGTCAAGCCAGTGGCGCCGTCCTCGTGTCGGTCGAAGACACCGTCGTCCTCGCGACCGTGGTGGCCAGGAAGGACGCGAAGCCGGGCCAGGATTTCTTCCCGCTGACCGTCGACTACATCGAGAAGAGCTACGCCGCCGGCAAGATCCCGGGCGGTTTCTTCAAGCGCGAAGGCCGTCCGTCGGAGAAGGAGACGCTGACGTCGCGCCTGATCGACCGTCCGATCCGTCCGCTGTTCCCGGAAGGCTATCTGAACGAAGTCCAGGTAATCATCCACGTCCTGTCGGTCAATCCGGAAATCGATCCGGACATCCCGTCGATGATCGGCGCCTCGGCCGCCCTGTGCGTGGCCGGCATCCCGTTCAACGGCCCGATCGGCGCCGCCCGCGTCGGTTACTCGAACGGCCAGTACATCCTGAACCCGACCACCACCCAGCTCAAGACGTCGCAGATGGACCTGGTCGTGGCCGGTACCGAACACGCCGTGCTGATGGTCGAATCCGAAGCGCAGCAGCTCTCCGAGGAAATCATGCTGGGCGCGGTCGTCTACGGCCACGAGCAGATGAAGGCCGTGATCGACGCGATCCACGCGCTGGTCGAAGAAGGCGGCAAGCCGGAAGTCGAATGGGCGCCGGCTCCAAAGAATGAAGCTCTCATTGCGCAAGTTGCGCAACTGGCCGACGCGAAGATCCGCGACGCCTACCAGACCCGCGAAAAGTCGGCACGCCAGCAAAAGCTGAAGTCGCTGTCGACCGAAGTGATGGCAGGCCTGGCCGGGCAGGGCGTCGAAGCCGACTCGGCTGAAGTCGGCAACATCCTGTTCGACATGGAAGCCAAGGTCGTGCGTTCGCAGATCCTGGAAGGCGAGCCGCGCATCGACGGCCGCGACACCCGCACCGTGCGTCCGATCTCGATCCGCACCAGCGTCCTGCCGCGCACCCACGGTTCCGCCCTGTTCACCCGCGGCGAAACCCAGGCGCTCGTGATCGCGACGCTGGGCACGGGCCGCGACAGCCAGAAGATCGACGCGCTGATGGGCGAGTACACCGACGACTTCATGATGCACTACAACATGCCCCCGTTCGCCACCGGCGAAACCGGCCGCGTGGGCACGCCGAAGCGCCGCGAAATCGGCCACGGCCGCCTGGCCAAGCGCGCGCTGGTCGCCGCGCTGCCGGCGCCGGAAGAGTTCAGCTACTCGGTCCGCCTGGTGTCGGAAATCACCGAATCGAACGGTTCGTCGTCGATGGCATCCGTCTGCGGCGGCTGCCTGGCGCTGATGGACGCCGGCGTGCCGATGAAGGCACATGTGGCCGGCATCGCCATGGGCCTGATCAAGGAAGGCGGCAAGTTCGCCGTCCTGACCGACATCCTGGGCGATGAAGACCACCTGGGCGACATGGACTTCAAGGTCGCCGGCACCGCCAACGGCATCACGGCGCTGCAGATGGACATCAAGATCCAGGGCATCACCAAGGAAATCATGCAGGTGGCACTGGCGCAAGCCAAGGAAGGCCGTCACCACATCCTGGCCGAGATGCAGAAGGCCATGCCGACCGTGAAGACCGAGCTGTCGGACTTCGCACCGCGCCTGATCACCATCAAGATCAACCCGGAAAAGATCCGTGACGTGATCGGCAAGGGCGGCGCAGTGATCCGCGCGCTGACCGAAGAGACCGGCACGCAGATCGACATCACCGACGAAGGCATCGTGACCATCGCCTCGGTCGACGCCGCCGCCGGCCAGGAAGCGAAGCGCCGCATCGAAGAGCTGACGGCATCGGTCGAAGTGGGCAAGACCTACGACGGCACCGTGCTGAAGCTGCTGGACTTCGGCGCGATCGTGCAAGTGATGCCGGGCAAGGACGGCCTGCTGCACATCTCGCAGATCGCCAACGAGCGCGTCAACGCCGTGGCCGATTACCTGAAAGAAGGCCAGCAAGTGCGCGTGAAGGTCCTCGAGACCGACGAGCGCGGCCGCCTGAAGCTGTCGATGAAGGCAGCGGCTGCGGACGACGCGGCAGCGGCGCAGTAAGCCGGTTGTGGGACGCTGCGGCGTCCCGCCAGACAAAAAACCGCCAGTGCGTGAGCCTGGCGGTTTTTTTTATCGGTACGGACGATGTGCTAAATTCGGTGCTTAATTTGGTCGCGTCATGGTAGGATACCGTCATTGACCATGGAGGCCCTATGAACCTTGTCGAAAATGTCCAGCCCATCAGCTACCTGAAAACGAACACGAGCGATGTGGTCAAGCAGGTCCAGGAAACCCGCGAACCCGTGCTGATCACGGTGAACGGCAAGGTCCAGGCCGTCATCCAGGATCCCTTGAGCTATCAGAAAATGCACGATCAACTCATGATGCTGCGCGTCCTTGCCCATGGCCAGAAACAAATCGAAGAAGGCAAAGTGACCGATCATGATGATCTGTTTGCCCGGCTCGACGTAGAAGACAAGGAAAGCTGAACGACTTCATGGACATCATCTGGACCCATGCCGCGCGCGATGATCTGCTCGAACTTCGTGCCTACCTCAAGATGCATCAGTCAGCGGCGTTCGTCAAAAAGGTGATCGAACATATCCGCGACGAGGTCGAATCGCTCAAGGACTGGCCATCCAAGGGCGTCCATGTGCGGGAACTGGAGGAGCTTCAGCTGGACCAGTATCGGGAGCTCCTCGCGGGTCAGCAGCGCATCATTTTCGAACGCGCGGGCGACGCGTTCTACATCCACATCGTTTGCCATACGGGCCGCGATCTCGAATCGCTCTTGCGCCGCCGGCTGTTGGCTGCTTAGGCCGCCAGCTTGGCCTTCTGCGCGGCCGTGAGGCGTTTGCCGACGATGACGATCGTGATGGCCGGTGCGGTCGGCACGGCCTGGACGACCGGCCGGGCGGCCACTTGCAGGGGTGCGGCGGGGGCGGCGAAGGTGTTCGAGATGCTCACTGCCACGACCAGGGCTGCAAGAAAGACGGCTTCCATGTTTTTTGCGATGTTCATTTTCTTCTCTCCGTTTCGTTTCGTTTGACTGTACGGACATTATCGGAACGGATGAGATATAAATCCAATTTCAAGTTCAAATACTCGGCATTCCCCTGGTAAATATCTTGCTGGCCGGACAGCGCTGTGATATCACCGTAGCGAATAATTTAGTGGGAGTCCATGAATGAGGTGGCGCGGGATTTTCGCGCCGGGCGCGGAACCGTTGGCCTGTGTCCATGCACATATGCCCAGGGCCGATCAGGCAGCCAACGACTGGACATCATGGACAAACTATTCTTCATCCAGCATTTCTTCTACAAGAACCCGCCGGGGAAGCCCGACCGGCACCCGGCCTGCGCGTCGTTGAGCGACGGGCAGTGGGTGGTGACGTCGCGCGGGCCCGCCGCGCGGCACCTGATCGACGACGTCGACTGGGGCCACATCCGGGGCCTGGCGCGCAAAGGCGGAGAGACGGCATAAGGGGGACACTTGCAAAATGATGCCGGCACTGCCCCTGGCACGCTTGACGGTTCGCTGGCGCGGATCACGGCGCTGCTGCGCGAACTGATCGAACTGACCGGCCACGACGAGCGAGACGTCCACGCGCTCGAGCTCCGGTTCGGCGACATCCTGACGCGTACCGCCCTGCATGCGCCGGACGGGAATCACCTCGCGATCATGGCCATGTTGCCGCCGTGCGGCGACGGCGGGTACCGCACGCCGCACGGGCAGGACATGGAATTCCTCTGGGATGCGGACGAGGGCCGCTACATCGGCTTGCGCCTGGTGCCCATCGGATCGCTGCGCGACGAACGCAGCGTGATGGATGCGATCCTGGCGACGGCCGACATGGCAGCGGCCTGGTTGACGGCACGGCGCCTCGGCGCCTAGCCGGCCGGGTCGGCAAGGCGGCTCGCGAAGCGGACCCGCGCCTCCAGTCCGGTGACCGCGCCCGCCGTGCCGCAGTTGCACAAGGTCAGCCCGGCGTGCATCGAATCGGCGATTTCGGCGCAGATCGCGAGCCCCAGCCCGCCGCCTGTCGAGTTGTGCGCGGCGGCGAACGGTTCGAACACGCGCATCTCCTGCTGGTCGGCGATGCCGGGACCGGAATCCCACACGCACAACAGGGCGCCCCCGTCGAGGGGCGCGACGCGAATGCCGAGGCGGGACTCGGCCGGCGTGTGGCGGATCGCGTTGTGCAGCAGGTTCGACACCATTTCGGCGGCCATCCAGTGGCGCCCCTCGACCCAGACGCTGCTGGCGTCCAGCTCGAAATCGAGGTTCTTGTCCGAGATCAGGGGCGACAGGTCGATCGCCACGTCGCGCGCCACGTCCGCCAGGTCGCACCGCTCGCGCGTGGGCTTGCCGCGCAATTGCTCGATCCTGGCGAGCGACAGCAACTGGTTGGCCAGCTTGGTGGCGCGCTCGACCGTTGAACGCATTTCGCGCAGTGCCAGTTCCGGCTCGATGTCGCCGCTCAGTCCCGATTGCAGCTGCGTCTGCAGGACGGCCAGCGGCGTGCGCAGCTGGTGCGACGCGTTCGCCACGAAATGCTGCTGCAGGTCAACGGTGCGGTGCAGCCGGCTCATCAATTGATTCAACGCTGCCACCACCGGTCGCAGTTCGCGCGGCGCGGACGCGCAGTGGAGGGCCGACAGGTCGTCTTCGTGGCGCGCATCGAGTTGCATGCGCAGGCTGTCGAGCGGGCGCAGGGCAAGCGCGACGACGGCCATCGTCACCGCGGCCGCGACCGCCAGCAGCAGCGCCTGTCCGAGCACGGTGCCCCACAGGATGCCGCTCACCACCTCGCGCCGATACGTCAGTGGTTCGGCGATCTGGATGATGAGATCGTCTTCTCCGTGCTGCAGTTTCGACGGTTGCGCCAGCGCGGCGACGCGCACGGGGGCGCTGCCATACGTGCTTTCATAGACTTTCAGCAGGGTCGGCACTTTCGGCCACCGGACGTTGTCGTTCCGGAAGGTCGGCAAGTCCTCGTCGCCTGCGACATACCTGCCGTGACGGTCGCTGATCTTGTAGATCATCCGGGTGGAAAACCCCGCTTCGTAGACTTCCAGCGTGGCGAAGGCCACTTCGTTGCGTAGGTGACCGTTCTCCATTACAAGATCGTTGCCGATCGAATAGGCAGTCGTCACCAGCATGCGGTCGTAGGCCGTGTTGGCCGAATCGAGCGCGCGCTCGTACAGGCGGAAGGCATTGAGGACGATGAACAGCGCGATCGGCGCCAGGATCCCGGCCAGCAGGTAACGGCGCAGCGAGCGGTCGCGCAGCGCGAACTTCATGCCGGCCGCGCGGTCTCGGGACGCAGCAGGTAACCGACGCCGCGCAGCGTCATGATCTCGGTCCTGGTCGCCATCAGTTTCTTGCGCAGGCGGTGGATGACGACCTCGATGGCCTCGACCTGGACGCTGGCATCTTCGGGAAACACCATTTGCAGCAGGCGCTCGCGATTGACGGCGTGGCCCGGGCGGGCGATCAGCGCCTTCAGCAATGCCTGCTCGCGGGGCGTGAATTCGAGCGGTTCCTCGCCGTTGTAGAACGCGCCCGAACTGCGCTCGAAGCGCAGCCGCCCGCATTTCTGCATCGACTCTTCCCCGTTCCCCTTGCGCCTCAGCTGAGCGTGGATGCGCGCCTCCAGCTCTTCCAGGTCGAACGGCTTGGCGAGGTAGTCGTCGGCGCCGGCGTTCAGGCCCGCGACCCGGTCGCCGACCGCGCCGCGCGCCGTCAGCACGATGACCGGGACCTCGATCGACAGGGCGCGGGTGCGCTGGAGGATGTGCAGGCCGTCCAGGGAGGGAATGTTCAGGTCGAGGATGACCAGATCGTTCGTTTCTTCGCGGATCTGGCGGAAGGCTTGGGCGCCGTCGGCGCACGTGGTGACCTGGAAACCGCGTTTGTCGAGGGCGCGGGCCAGGGCTTTCGACATGTCGGCGTCGTCTTCCACAAGCAGGATTTTCATAGATCGTCGGGTCGTTGAGTAGTCGGAGTACCGCGAACACTGCTGTTACATCCGCGAATTTACTTGTGCACGAGAAAAAATGGAAGGCGAATGAACTTTCCGGCCGGAAAAAGGTACTTACTGAAAGCGAGTTGAAAGGAGGCTGAAAGCCAGCCGCAAGATTGGCGGGTTTTTGCGGCACTGCAATATCGCAATTCATAAATTGCTTCAATACACTGCGCCCAAGTCGAGCGTCATGCCACCCCCCGGCGGGCACATCGGCACAGGGCCCGGCTGTGTGAAGGTTCGCACGGCCGGCTTCCATAACAAGGGATGGGCGCACATGCGAGCGCCCTACAGGAGATGAAATGAAGAAGAAGGTAATCGGCGGTATCGCTTTGGCTGTTTCGATGGTGTGCATGTCGGCGGCGTACGCCGAGTCGGCCGTGGCGGCGGGTCCGGTGCACTTGGCGATCTCGGGCGTGGGTGATGCCCAGTTCGAGTACGTCGACGCGGTCGACGCCGCGGTGCCGGCCCAGGACAAGCCAGGCCGCTTCCGGGTCAGCAACGTCAGTTCCGAGCTGGCCTTCCGCGCCTCGGTGGACCTGGGCGACGGCATGACCGGCCTGGTCAACTACACCACCGGCATTTCCGTCGACAATGCCAACGCCAATACCAGCGGCGGCATGTTCGGCAGCGCGAAGGACGTCTACGTCGGCATCGCGTTCGCCAACGTCGGTACCGTGAAGCTGGGCCGGATGACGGCGGCGGCGCGCTGGAACAGCGGCACCGCCGACTTCTCGCCGATGGGCGCGGGCCTGCAGGACGACCAGGGCATGCTGTCCGGCGCCAGCGGCCAGTCGGCCGTCGGTCCGCAGTTCAACGTCCGCTTCGACAACACGCTGGCGTTCGAATCGGCCAGTTTCGGCGGCCTGTCGGCGCGCGTCTATTACAGCACCAACGAAGGCAAGAGCGCCACGGGCACGGCCAACAGCCCGCACCTGAACGACGGCAGCTTCAGCCTCGGTCTGCAGTACGTCCACGGTCCGCTCGAACTGCGCGTGTCGGGAGAGCAGCGCAACGACAAGGGCACGCTGAACGGCACCACCGACCACAACACGCGCGACCGCGACTTCCGCTTCGGCATGCGCTACACCCTGCCGGACGGCACCATCCTCGGGCTGGGCCACGACCGCATGCGCCTGTCCGACGCCGACGCCACCGGCACGGCCAAGAGCCTGCTGAGCAAGCATGGCACCGTCATTTCCGCCCGCCACGCCTTCGGCAAGCATGTCCTGTACGGCGGCTTCGGCGTGGGCAGCGACGTGCGCTGCGAGTACGGCAACGGCAGCGCCTGCAACGGCAACGACACGGGCGCCCGCAATGCCGTCATCGCGTACCAGTACGTGTTCAACAAACAGATGATGTTCGAAACCTTCGCCGCCATCGTCAAGAACGAGGCGCGCGGCCGTTACGACTTCGATTCCGGCGGCGTCGGCGTCGCCACCGGCGCGCAGTCGCGCGCCATCGGTGCCGGCCTGCGCTACGCCTTCTAAGCCATTCCGGCAATACTTAAACGGAGACAACATGAAACGATTTATCGCGGGGGCCCTCGCGGCTCCCCTGCTGGCGCTCGCCGCCGGCCCGGCCAGCGCGTCCGGCGGCACGCTGAACGTGATCTGCGGCGTGCAGGTCGAATGGTGCAGCCTGGTGCAAACGACCTTCTCGCGCGCCACCGGCATCAAGGTCAACATGGTGCAGAAGGGCGCCGGCGAAGCGCTGGCGCAGATCGCCGCCGAAAGCGCCAATCCGAAGACCGACGTGTGGTTCGGCGGCACCGGCGACCCGCATCTGCAGGCGGCCGAGAAAGGCCTGACCCTGGCCTACCAGTCCCCCAACATCAACCTGCTGCGCGACTGGGCTGTGGAGCAGGCCAAGGCAGCGAAGTACAGGACCGTCGGCATCTATTCCGGTCCCCTCGGTTTCGCCTACAACACCGAACTGATGGCCAAGAAAAAGCTGCCCGTCCCGATGTGCTGGGCCGACCTGATCCAGCCGCAGTACAAGGGGGAGGTGCAGATGGCCAATCCGAATTCCTCCGGCACCGCCTACATGGCGATCGCGACCCTCGTCCAGCTCACGGGCGAAGACAAGGCTTTCGAGTACCTCAAGAAGCTGCACCAGAACATCAGCCAGTACCCGAGGTCCGGTACGGGGCCGTTGAAGAACGTGTCGCATGGCGAGAACACGATTTCGATCAGCTTCGTGCACGACGTGCCGGGCGAAGTCATCCAGGGTTTCCCGGTGAAGAGCGTCACGCCGTGCGAAGGGACCGGCTACGAAATCGGGTCGATGTCGATCGTCAAGGGCGCGCGCAACCTGGCCAACGCCAAGCGTTTCTATGACTGGGCGCTGACCGCCCAGGCGCAGGAACTCGGCGCCGCGGCCAAGCAGTTCCAGCTGCCGTCGAACAAGGCCGCCAAGGTCGATCCGCGCGTGCCGGATGTCAGCCACATCAAGCTGATCAGCTACGACTTCGAGAAATACGGCAAGGCGACCGAGCGCAAGCGCCTGCTCGATCGTTGGGAAAAAGAAGTCAACGGCGATTAGAACGAGGCGCCATCCATGGCGCGGTGCCGAGCCGGCACCGCGCCGCGTGCAACATCAGGCTCCGGCCTGGGACGGGAAGACAATCATGAAACAAAAAAACTGGTTCGGCGGTGTCCCGGAATGCTGGGCCTTGCTCGCCATCGCGGCTGCCGCGCTGCTGCCCTGGTACGGCGTGCCGGACGACTTCAACTGGCTGCGCGACTTCGGGACGGTTCTCCACGACGACACCGCGGCCAACGCCTGGATGCAGGCGGCCGCGTTCCAGCGTCCGTGGCTGTTCCTGCCCCTCATCGCGCCCTTCGTCGCGCTGGGCGGCCTGTTCCTCGGCGCGCGCCGCGCGCAGGCTTTCGTATTGCTGGGCAGCGCCGGCGTGGGGCTGGCCGGCATGCTCGGCGCCGGCTACGCGATCGGCCCGCAAGGTTGGGTGTGGCCTTCGCTGCAGGCGGGCGCGCTGGCGCTCCCGGTCGGCCAGTTCGGATTCGGCTGGGGCGCGACGATCATGCTGCTGTCCCTGCTGGTGCTGCTGGGGGTCGGACTGGCCCGCCTCGGCTATTTCCAGGGTAACGAATTCGTCGCCGGCGCCGTCGTCCTGTGCGCCGCCGCGCTGATCCTGTTCATCGCGGCACCGGTTCTTAAGTCACTGAGCGCCGCCCTGTTCGACGATGCCGGGCAGGTCAGCGCGACCGAGGCCTGGGCGCGCCTGTCCAGCGCGCGCGTGTGGAGCCTGCGCTGCGTCACCGGGGAACAAAGCTGCGGCGTGGCGTGGAATACGCTGGGCCTGGCATTGGCCACCGCCACCGGCACCACGATCCTCGGCACCCTGCTGGCGCTGCTGACCGAGCGCGCGCTGGTGCGCGCCAAGCCGCTGGTGCGCGTGATGTCGATCCTTCCCATCGTGACGCCGCCGTTCGTGGTGGGCCTGGGGCTGATCCTGCTGTTCGGACGCGCCGGCCTCGTCAACGAGGCGCTGGAACAATTGTTTGGCTTGGAGCCTTCGCGCTGGTTCTACAGCGCCAAAGGGGTGTGGCTGGCGCAGATGATCGCGTTCACGCCGATCTCGTACCTGATGATGCGCGGCGTCACGCAAGCCATCGCGCCCACGCTCGAGGAAGCGGCGCAAACCCTGCGCGCCCGGCCGATGTACGCCTTCATCACCATCACGCTGCCGCTGCTCGGCCCGGGCCTGGCCAACGCCTTCCTGGTCGGCTTCATCGAATCGATGAGCGACTTCGGCAATCCGATCGTCGTGGGCGGCCAGTTCGCCGTGCTGTCGACCGAGATCTTCTTCGCGATCGTCGGCGCGCAGATCGATCCGGGCCGCGCCGCGTCGCTGGCCCTGATCCTCAGCGGGTTCGCGCTCGCCGTCTTCGTCCTCCAGCGCAAGGCGCTCGGCAAGGGCAGCTATACCAGCATGTCGGGCAAGGGCGACAACGGCATCCCGCCCGTGCTGCCGGCGCCGGTGCGGCGCGTCGCCATGGGCGTGGCCGTGCCATGGCTCGGCTTCACCGCCATCATCTACCTGTTCGCGTTCGCCGGCGGTTTCGTCAAGCTGTGGGGGCGTGATTTCAGCCTGACGTTCCAGCATTTCCACACCGCGTTCGGGATCGACTGGCACGGCGGCATCACGCTGACCGGGGCGGCGTGGCAATCGCTGCTGACGACGGTGCGCCTGGCCGGCGCGGCGGCGCCCGTGACGGCCCTGTTCGGCCTGCTCGTCGCCTACCTGCTGTCCCGCGTCAAGTTCCGTGGACAAAACATCTTCGAGTTCGGCGCGCTGCTGGCCTTCGCGGTGCCGGGCACCGTGCTGGGCGTCGCCTACATCACGGCCTTCAACGTGCCGCCGTTCGAGCTGACCGGCACCGGCCTGATCATCATGGTGTGTTTCGTGTTCCGCAACCTGCCGGTCAGCATCCGCGCCGGCACGGCCGCGTTCAAGCAGATCGACAAGAGCCTCGACGAGGCATCGAGCATGCTGGGCGCGTCCACACCGACCACCCTGCGCCGCATCATTCTTCCCCTGTTGCGGCCGGCGCTGGTGACGTCGCTCGTGTATTCGTTCGTGCGCGGCATGACGACCGTATCGTCCGTGATCTTCCTGGTGAGCGCCGAAAACGAGCTGGCCACCACCTTCATCATCGGCCGTGTCGGCAACGGCGAGTACGGCGTGGCGCTGGCCTATTGCACGGTGCTGACGCTGATGATGCTCGCCGCCACCTGGGTCATCCAGTGGCTGGTCGGGGAGCGCTCGCTGGGACGCCGCAAGCGCCAGCAGGAGCAGCAGCAGGACAAGGTGCAGGCCGCGCCGGTGATCTCATAACGAACAACAACGAGGAGCAATCATGAAGCCCGGAATCGAATTCAAGAACATCACCAAGGCCTACACCAAGGACGGTGCCCTGGCGGTAAAAGGCATCAATTTTACGGTGCCCAAGGGGACCCTGACGACGCTGCTCGGTCCCTCAGGCTGCGGCAAGACCACGACCTTGCGCATGATCGCCGGGCTGGAAAGCCCGAGCGGCGGCCAGATCCTGATCGACGGCGTCGACGTGACCACGCTGTCGGCGGCGGAGCGCAACGTCAGCCTGGTCTTCCAGAGCTACGCGCTGTTCCCGCACATGACTATTTTCGATAACGTCGCCTACGGCCTGAAGGTGGCCGGCGTGGACCGCGCGCGCACCAGAGAACGCGTCGACGCCGCGCTCGACACGGTGGGGTTGAAAGGCTTCGGCGCGCGCTGGCCGGGCGAGCTGTCCGGCGGGCAGCAGCAGCGCGTGGCGCTGGCGCGCGCCCTCGTGCTGGAGCCGGCCGTGCTGCTGTTCGACGAGCCGCTGTCCAACCTGGACGCGCGCCTGCGACGCCAGATGCGCGACGAGATCCGCGCGTTGCAGCAGCGCCTGCAGCTGACCGTGGCCTACGTGACGCACGACCAGAGCGAAGCGCTGGCGGTGTCGGACCAGATCATCGTCATGCGCGACGGCCTGATCGCCCAGGCGGGCTCGCCATCGGACTTGTACGAACGTCCCAACAGCGAGTTCGTGGCCGGCTTCATGGGCGAGGCCCTGCTGTTGCCGGCCAACGTGACCCATGGCGGCGACGTGCAGCTGGGGCCCTTGAGCTGGCGCGCGCCGGATGCCGTTCCGTCCGGACGCGCGCTCGTGGCCGTGCGGCCCGAGGCGTGGATGGTGGGCGACGCCGGCCAGTACGGGCTCGCCGCCAGGGTGCTCAAGGCCACGTACCTCGGCGGGTTCTACGAGTACACCTTGGCCACCGACATCGGCGAACTGTTCGTCGTCTGTCCCCACGTCGACCGGTCGCGCAACGTGGCCGACGCGGTCAGCCTGGGCATGCACCAACGCGGCGTGTCGGTGCTGCGCGCGTGATGGTCCGCTGACATTCCACCGGCACCGGGAGGG
>NZ_LMCY01000019.1:296464-312699 GCF_001425685.1 Massilia sp. Root335
CCTGTTGTGCGCCGGTGCCATGCTCGGCGTCGGGCTTGGCAACATGGGCGTCCTGCAGAGCGATACCGAGCAAATCGTCGGCAGCCGCCTGGTCAGCCTGAACGGCGCGCTGCGGATGCGGCACGTGGGCGCGGAGATCGCGCTGACCATGCGCCGGATCGCCGCGCCCACGGATGGCAAAGAGGGCAGCGACGCGGGCGCCGCGCTGGTGCGCCTGCTGGCCGACTACGACCGGGCCGAGCTGGCCCTGCAGCATGCGGCGATCGATGCGGCCGCCCTGGCCGAGGTGCGCCGGCGCAAGGAGGCGTTGATGCCGGTGGTGCGGACCATCCAGTCCACGGTCGCGGCGGGGAATATGTTCGACGCCGCCGTGATGCTGAAGACCGATTTCGGCCCCAGGTACGCCGACTGGATCCGCGCGCTCGACACGCTGGCCGCCGCCGAGCAGGGCGCCATGGCGCAAACGCGCGACCACTCGCGCACGCGCTACCGGACGGCGCAGATCCACATGCTCGGCGCCGGCCTGGCGATGCTGTTTCTCGGCGCCCTGTGCGCGGTGTACATCACGCGGTCGATCACGACGCCTTTGCGGCATGCGGCGCGTATCGCCGACACCATCGCCGGCGGCGATCTCGACGTGGCGATCGACATCGGCGGCAGGGACGAGGCCGGCCAGTTGATGCGGGCGCTGAAGCTCATGCAACACAATCTGTCCACGGCGATCGCGCAGATCACCGAGGGCAGCGAGCACGTGCTCGTGGCGTCGCGCGACATCGCGGCGGGCAACCTGAACCTGTCGGCGCGCACCGAACAGCAGACGGGCACGCTCCGGCAGACGACCGCCGCCATGGCGCGCCTGGAGGACACGGTCGGGGGCAACGCCGAGAATGCGCGGCAGGCGCGGGAATTGAGCACGGCCGCGTACGCCGACGCGATGCGCGGCAGCGAGGTGGCCGCACGCGTGTCGGACACGATGGGGGCGATCAAGTCGAGCTCGGACAAGATCGTCGACATCATCGTAGTGATCAATTCGATCGCTTTCCAGACCAATATCCTGGCCCTCAACGCGGCGGTCGAGGCGGCCCGCGCGGGCGAGGCCGGCCGCGGTTTCGCCGTGGTCGCGGCGGAAGTCCGCGAACTGGCGCAGCGTTCGGCCGCGGCGGCGCGGCAGATCGATACGCTGCTGCGCGATTCGGCGGCCCAGGTCGACGCCGGCCATGCGCTGGTCGGCGAGGCCTCCGTGACCATGAACCAGATCGTGAAGGCGGTACGGCGCGTCGCCGAACTGGTCAGCCTGATTTCCACGGCCAGCGCCGAGCAGGGCGCCAGCATCGGCGGGATCAGCGTCGCGATCGGCCGAATGAACGGGATGACGGCGCAGAACGCGGCGCTCGTCGGGGAGGCCGCAGCGGCTGCTGAAAGTTTGCGCAAACAATCGGCCCGGCTGGTCGACGCAGTGGCCCGCTTTCACATGACCGGCGCGAGCGGAACGCAGGCGCCGCCACAACGCCGGATTGTGTCACGGCGACTGGATGCGGATATGGTTGATTATCCTGTCGCGGAATAAAAACCGGTATCGGCGAATAGTATTCGATTTGCCGATCGACAAAAAAAGATGTCAACATTATCTCGCGGAAGATGACGAATTTATATCCTCTGATATTTAAAAGTATATATAAAAACAAATTATGGGGAGGGCGGAAGCTATTCAGTCATCTAGACAAGGACATTCCGCTTCGGATGCGTTGTGGCGAGTCCTGGGAACTCAGTGGATTGCCGTCGGACGATTCGGTGGTGAAAAATGGGGCATTGGCCGGGATTTCGCTCTCGTGTTTGCTGAAGGACTATCAGGAAATCCTTGTCGGGAAATCCTTATATACGCGCTTTGGTAATCGTTTTCCCCTGCTCGTCAAATTCATCGATGCCGAAGACGATTTATCGATCCAGGTGCATCCCGACGATGTACTGGCCGGGATAAACTGCGATTCGCCGGGAAAAACGGAAATGTGGTACGTGATCCAGGCCGATCCCGGCGCGACGCTGATTGCCGGTTTCAACCGCCCGGTCAGCGCGGCAATGTGCCGGGAAAGGTTCCAGGCCGGGCAGGTCGACGACATCCTGAACCGCCACGCGGTCGCGGCGGGCGACGTGTTCTTCCTGCCCGCCGGCAGGGTCCACGCCATAGGGAAGGGCGTCCTGATCGCCGAGATCCAGCAGGCGTCCGACGTGACCTACCGGATCCACGACTACGACCGCGTCGACGCGAACGGCAGCCGGCGCGCGCTGGACATGGACAATGCCATCGCCGCGCTGGACGTCGGTGTCGATCAGGACTGCAAAATCCCGTATCAGGCGATTCCGAATGCGCCGATCCCCCTCGTGCAGTGCCGGCATTTCACGACCAATCTATTGACGTGTTCCGAAACGGTCGTGCGGAATTACGTGTTCGACTCCTTCGTCATCCATGTTTGCGTGCACGGATCCTATGCGATCGATTATGGTAGGGGGCGTCTGGAGGTGCGTAGGGGCGATTGCGTGTTAATCCCGGCGGTAATTGAATCCGTCAATTTGGAAACCGAATCCGGATTCACGGTTCTGGAGTGCTTTATCGTTTAAATAATCGCCGTTTCCCTCCTTTTTGGTCGCTCTCGACCATGTCCATTATTATCGCTCTTGCCGGCGAGGCGCCCCTGTTTGCTAAACAAACTTCGTGCTGTGGTTGGCAGGCGTCATTCGTTAAAAAGTACTGACGTATATCAAAAATTCTTGTGATTTTTTATCTGCTCGGGGTAGACTACGCATCGAATTAAATTGTTTCATCGTCGAACGTTTCTTGTTTTCGACATCGCTAATACCTTATCGATGGCGGAGTGGATTCCGGCGAATGGCGAGCCGGTCGAATCCCGCACGGCGTTATTGCCGGCGCGGCGTGGATCGGCGTTTTGGTGGTAACAAAATGGTAATGGGTAGGCCTATGTTTAGCGCTAACATTTTCTACTCCGTGCTCAGGACGGCCTCATTGCGGCGAACGGCGCATGGGGCGCCACCGAAGGGGACTGCATGAGAGTTTTGCGACACGGGACGCTGGCGCTGGTCGCGGCGACCACGGTGGCGGCGTCGTTCTGGACACCGGCGGCGTGTGCCGCGGTGCCGGCGGGATGGACGAACCACGGCTTCACGCTCGATACCGCCGGCATGCCGCTGCACGAGGTGCTGGACCGGTTCGCCCGGGAGTACGGCGTGGAGGTCGTGTCCGACGTGCCGGACCGGGCGGTGAAACGGGAAACCTTGCGCGCCGCCGGCGGCGGCGGCCTGCTGGAGCGGCTGGCGCAGGCGTATCGCTTCCGCTGGTTCGTGTACGGCGACACGCTGCATGTGGTCCCGCGCGAAGACAATGTGTCGATGCGCCTCGACCTCGGCGCGAACGGCGTGCGGGATGCCAAGGGGGTGCTGGCCGGCGTGGGCCTGTTCGACAGCCGCTTCGGGTGGGTGGAGCTGCCGCGCGAAGGCGCCGTCATCGTCAGCGGGCCGCGCGAATACGTCCGCCTGGCGCGCGAGGTCCTGTTGCCGGCCCGGCCCGGAGACGCCGCGGACGACATGCAACCGATGGTCTTCCGCCTGAAATACGCCGGCGCGACCGACCGCGTGATCGCCGCCCGCGGCAAGACGGAAACCATCCCGGGAATGAAGACGATCCTGTCGAACCTGCTGGTTGGGCAGCCATCCCAGGGCGGGAACGCCGGCCGTCCGCGCATCGATGCCGATCCTTCGCTGAACGCCGTCATCATCCACGACTCGGCCGGCAGGCGCGCCATGTACCAGGCACTCATCGAGCAGCTCGACGTGCTGCCGCGCCAGATCGAAATCGATGCGCTGATCGTCGACATCGACCGCGCCAGATTGCCCGGGCTGGTTTCCGGCGCGGCGCCGGCCGGACCGGGGGCGACATTGCTGGTCAACGACGCCGCCGGCCTGCTCGCCAGGCTGAAAGGCCTGGAAGCCAGCGGCGATGCGCGCATCGTGGCGACGCCGGGCGCGCTGACGCTGAATAACGTGGCCGCCGTGCTGGACCTGCGCCAGTCCCGGTATATCCCGCTGGTCGGCGAGCGGGTCGCCGACGTGGCCGAGGTGAGCGCGGGGACGCTGCTGCGGGTCGTTCCGCGCATCGTGGACGACGGCGCCGCCCGGGTGCGGCTGGACGTCGACATCGAGGACGGCAACCTGGGCAGCGGCGCCGACGCGCAGGTGACCCGCTCGACCCTCAGTGCGCTGGCCATCGTCGATTTGCAGCAGATGCTGATGATCGGCGGTTACGGGACGGAGGCGATGTCCGGCCACAAGGACGCGGCGGGTGCGCGGCGCGAGCGCCTGTACCTGATCACGCCGCGCCTGGCCGGCGGCGGCATGCCGGCGCAGGCCGCCGCCGAACCGGCCGTGGCGCCGCAACCGCAACCGCAACCGCAACCGCAGTCGCCCGCGCTGGCGGCATCGGTGCCGGCACCGGTCGCAACCGCTGTCGTGCCCGTCCGTGCCGCGCCCGCCGCGCCGGCCGCGCCCCCGCCGGAGCCGACCTGGGCGGTGCTGCAAAGCGATAAGACCCTGAACGGCACCCTGCAACGGTGGGCCGCCGGCGCCGGCTGGCAACTGATGTGGGAACTGCCCGTCGATTACGCCGTCGCGGTGCGCACCGAACTGCACGGTTCCTTTGCCGACGCCGTCGGCATGGTCGTGAAGAGCATGGAGGGCGCGGACATACCGATGAAGGCGATTTTCTACGACGGCAACAAGGTGCTGCGGATCGTTGCGAAAGGAAGCGAACCATGATGACCACGCGCTTGCGTGCGGTAGTGCCCTTGCTCCTGCTGTCGGCATGCGGCGGCATGTCGGCCAGGCTGGACAAGAAGATCGACGACACCGGCGGCCAGGTGGCCAACCTGGTCAGGGACACCGGCCATACCGCGAACGGCATCGTGGCGAGGACGCCGTCGCCGGTCAGTCACGAATCCGGCATCTGGCTGGGCAAGGACGTCGTCAAGCTGGCGCAACCCGCGTTGCCGAAGATTTTTTACGAGAACGCGGTGTTCGACAAGACGGTCGCGTCGCTGCCCGAACTGGCGGAACGGATCGGCGTGCGTACCGGGCTGCCGGTGAAAGTGACGCCCGATGCGCTGGAGGTGGCCGCGACCATGTACGGCGCGGCATCGTCCCCGGGTCATGCCGTGCCCTTGCCGCCGGGAGGCGCGGGCGGCGTGCCGCCGGCCCCGTCGGGCGCGCGCGGTGCCGGGGTCCGCATCTACTACGCGAACGGCAACCTGCGCGGCCTGCTCGACACGGCGGCGGCGCGCTTCGGCGTGTCGTGGAAATATGCCGACGGCGCGATCCGGTTCTTCCATACCGAATCGCGCACCTTCCAGATCAACACGCTGCCCGGCGATTCGACGTTCAACGCCAGCGTCACCAGTGGCGCCACGTCGAACCCGGGCTCGAGCGCCGGGGGCGGTGCCGCGGGGGCGGGCGGCGGCGCCGGAACGACGAATGGCGTCACCGCCAACAACAGCCAGAACACGGCGGTGGCGTCCAAGCTGTCGGTCTACGGCAGCATCGAAAGCGTGATCAAGGCCATGTTGTCGAGCTATGGCAAGGTCGTCATCTCGCCCGCGACCGGGTCGATCACGGTGGTCGACACGCCCGACTCGCTCGACCGGGTGGCCGCGTACATCGACAACGAGAACAAGACCCTCGAACGCCAGGTGGTCATCAACGTCACCGTCCTGTCGGTCAGCCTGAACGACAGCGACGACTACGGCATCAACTGGAATCTCGTGTACACCACCCTGCGTCAGAAGTACGGGCTGACCAGCGCGGTGCCGGCCACGCTGGACGCGACCCGCTTCTCGGCCGGCATCGTGGGCGATTCGCGCTTCGCGGGCAGCACGGCGATCATCGACGCCCTGTCGAAGCAGGGCAAGGTGCGGCGCCAGACCACCGCGTCGGTGATCACCTTGAACAACCAGGTGGTGCCGCTTCAGGTGGCGAAGCAGACCTCTTACCTGCAGCAGTCGCAGACGACGGTGGTGCCCCAGGTCGGCACCACCACGACGCTGATTCCGGGAACCGTCACGTCGGGTTTCAACATGAGCATCCTGCCGCACGTGCTGGCCAACGGCACGGTGCTGCTGCAGTTCTCGACCGACATCTCGGCCCTGAACACCATCCGCGAAGTGCAGAGCGGCACCAGCAAGATCGAAACGCCGGAGATCGATACCCGCAATTTCCTGCAGCGCGTGGCGATGAAATCGAACGAGACGCTGATCATCAGCGGGTTCGAGCAGACGGACGACAACCTCGACCGCCAGGGCGTGGGCAGCGCACGCAACGTCGCGCTCGGCGGCGGCGTCAAGGCGGCCAGCGCCAAGGAATCCATCGTCATCCTGATCACGCCCACCACGGTTGGCCCCTGACGCGAAGCGATCCGGCATCATGGCCATCCACATCATCCAGATCGACAAGCACCGGTTCGTGTGCGGCCTGTTCTGGCAGTCGCTGTCGCGGCCGCGCGAACTGGCCAGGGAGGCGCGCGAACTGGGCGCGAAGATCGAATCCGACCTGTACGTGCTGCGCACCGACCAGTCGACCGCGCAGGCCGGCTTCGGCCAGAGCGCGGACGGGGCGCGCCGCGGCATGTTCTCGCTGGGCGCGATCATCTCGAAGACGCTGGCGCTCGAGGGCGCGTACTACGACGGCGACAAGCAGCGGGTCCACAACTGGCTCGCCGCGCTCAGGCTGCCCGACGGCATGTGGGCCTACTTCGCGGCGCGCGACGCGAACTTCCTCCCCAACGGCGATTTCGCAGGCACCCGCGAGGAAGTCATGGAGCGCCTGCATGGCGACTACGGCCTGGGCGGCTGGAACGTCGTCCTCGGCGATGCGGAACTGGCCGACTACGGCTTCCACAATTTCGAGGCGCGCACCGTCGAAAGCTTCATCCCGCACCGCAAGGACGGGCGCATCCGCGCGCACCGCTGGTGGGGCCTGCAACCGGTGCGCACCCGGCGCAACCACTGGCCGTGGCTCGCGGCGGCCCTCGTCGTGCTGGCGCTCGCCGGGGGCTGGGGCTATCTGCAGCGCGTGCGGCGCCAGCAGGCCGAGCAACTGGCCGAGGAGGCGCATCGCGCCGAGCGCCTGCACGTGCTGCAGCGCGCGGGGCCGTCCGTGCAGCCGCCGCCGTGGGGCGGCAAGCCCAGGCCGGCGAGCCTGGCCAAAGCCTGCGTCGACCGGCTGGGCTTCCTGGCCGCCGGGGGCTGGCTGCTCGACGAGTATGTCTGCACCGGCGACAAGGTCAGTTATGCGTGGTCGCGCCACGGTTCCACGCTGGCGCTGCTGCGCGCCGAGGTGCCGGACGCCGTGTTCGACCTGAACGGCGAGAAGGCCAGCCTGGTCGTGCCGCTCCGGCTCGAACGGGATGCGCCCGAGGCGCTGCTCGACCGCAAGGCATTGATGGAACCAATCATCTCCGATATGCAACACATTGGCATCGGTTTCAGGATCGCCAGCCTGGCGCCGCCCGCGGCGGCGGCGCGAACGCCGGTGCCGCAGTGGCAGGCGTATTCGTTCAGCTGCGACAGCCGGGCGCTGGCGCCGACGGCGGTGGCGGGGTTGCTCGACCGGCCCGGCGTGCGTATCGACCGGATCGCTTACCGGACAGGTCAATGGTCAATCGAAGGAGTCATGTATGTCAAATAAGTCCCTCTGGTGTACGGTGCTCGTATCGATGCTCGGCTGCGCGCACGCCTACGCCGATCCCACCGCCGAAAAGCTGAGCCGGATCGAAGGCGAGACGCTGCTGCTGAAGGCGCGCGAACGCCAGCTGGACGTACAGGGCAGCATCCTCATGAAGCAGAACCAGATCGCCGCGATCCAGGCGGCCACCAGCGCGTTCGCGCATGCGCCCGGCGCGGGCGATCCGCAGGTACGCAGCGTGGAGGGGATCGGGCGCGCGGTCTTCGCGACGCTGCAGCTGGGCGACGGCGCCGTCATCGAGGTGCAGCCCGGCGACATGCTGCCGAAAGGGATGCAGGTGGTGTCGATCGCGCCGGGCAACGTCGTCGTCAGGAAGGGCAGGCGGCGGGTCCGCCTCGCGCAGGCGGCGTCCCAGCCGCAATCCGGTCCCGCACTGCCGCCGGTCGCCGCCATTCCCGGTCCGCCGCCCGGCATGCCCACGGGAGCAGTGCGATGAACCTGCTCGCGTTGGACCGGCCGGAACAGCGCGCCACCGGGCGCAACGAGCAGCAGGCCGGTGCCGGCGACGTCGGCACGGCCGTCGTCCTGAGCAGCGCGGGCACGTTCGAGGCCAGCGCCGAGGAGCGCAAACTGCTCTGCCTGCTGAGCGACGGGCGCCTGCTCGTCGCCGAAGGGCAGAGCCTGAACCGCCACGTGCTGTCGTATATCGGGCGGCTGGAAAAGATGCGCCGGCCGTTCCAGGTGACGTACACCCGCATCGAGGTCATCGCCCGCGCCTACCAGAGCGGCGGCGCGGGCGCGCAGCCCCAGCACGAGCACTCGCTCATGCAGGTGACGGCCAAGGACCTGCTCAACCGGGCCTGCCTCGCGCGTGCGTCCGACATCCATATCCGCGTCCGCAAGGATTGCACCGAAACCTGGTTCCGCATTCATAACGACCTGGTGGCGATCGGCGTCCAGACGCGCGAATACGGCGAGCGCCTGCTGGCGACGCTGTATGGCGCGATGACCTCCGTGTCCGACAATTCGTACAAGCCCATGGAGCGCCAGGACGCGGCGATTTCCGACCGCGACAAGCTGCCGCCCAGGCTGTACGGCGTGCGCATCGCCACCGCGCCCACCAGCGAAGGCGCCGTCATGGTGCTGCGCCTGCTGTACAACGACGCCGGCGACAACGTCGACCTGCGCCCGCTCGGCTTCAGCGACATCCACGCCGGCCAGCTCCAGCAGATCAAGGAGCAGCCGGTCGGGATGAACATCATCAGCGGTCCCACCGGATCGGGCAAATCGACGACCCTGCAGCGCATCCTGACCGGCGAAATCATCGAGGCGGGCGGCAAGCTGCACGTGCTGACCGTCGAAGACCCCGTGGAATACCCGATCGAGGGCGCGGTGCAGACGGCCGTGACCAATGCGTGCACGGAAGCGGACCGCGTGCGCCAGTTCTCGGCCGCGATCTCGAATGCGATGCGGCTCGATCCCGACGTCATCATGATCGGCGAGATCCGCGATGCCGCATCGGCGCAGAACGCCCTGCGCGCGTCGATGACGGGCCACCAGGTGTGGACGACGGTGCACGCCAACAGCGCGCTGGCGATCGTCGACCGCCTGGTCGATCTCGGCCTGCCGTTGAGCCTGGTCGCCGACCACACGATCATCACGAGCCTGATCAGCCAGCGCCTCGTCAAGGTGTTGTGCCCCCACTGCAGCCAGCTGCTGGTGGACATGCCGGACGCGTTGCCGCCGGCGATGTACGCCCGTGTCCGGCAAGCGGTCGGCGGCGCGTTGCCGCGGGTGCGCGTGACCGGCGGCGGCTGCGAGCATTGCGCCATGCATGGCACGGTGGGGCGGTCGGTGCTGGCGGAAGTCATCGTGCCGGACGACCAGTTCTTCAAATTCATCCGGGCCGGCGACAAATGCGCGGCGGTCGCGTACTGGCTCGAGCACCTGGACGGGCGCACGATGCTGGGCCATGCGATCGACAAGATCGCGGCCGGACAGATCGATCCGCGCATGGCGGAAAAAGTGGTCGGCCACCTCGTGGGACCGGCGAGCCGGCTGGAGGCGATCCATGCGGTTTGACGTCACGCGCGCCTGGGCGAAGACCCAGTTCCCGGCATCGGCGCGCGTGCGCCTGTATCGCAAGATCGCCAAGATGCTCACCAACGGGCTGCCGTTGCTGCGCATCCTGGAAGTCTTGCGCGAACGCGCGTCGGACAATGGGCGCAAGCCGCAGGAACCGCTGGCGATCGTGCTCGACGATTGCCGCAGGCAGGTGCAGAACGGCAGGATGTTGTCGGAAAGCCTGGAAGGCTGGGCGCCCCGGACCGAGCGCATGATCCTGCTGGCCGGCGAACAGTCCGGCAACGTCGAGGCCGCGCTGCTGGCCGTCGTCGACGTGGTGCAGGCGCAGCAGCGCATCAAGGCGGTCATCGTCGGCGGGCTCGTCTACCCAAGCTCGCTCCTGGCGCTGATCCTCGCCTACGTCTACCTGTTCGGCACCCGGGTGATTCCCGAGTTCACCCGCATCACCGACCCCACGACGTGGCATGGCGCGGCCCGGTCGCTGTATCTGATGTCCGAGGTGGTCCGGCACTGGATGTTCGCCATCGTCGGCGTGCTGCTGCTCGTCGTGGGCGGCATCGCCGCGGCGCTGCCGCGCTGGCGCGGCAACCTGCGCGTGTTCGCCGACCGCTTCGCGCCGTTCTCGATCTACCGGCTGGTCGTGGGCAGCGGCTTCCTGCTGGCGTTCTCGGCCTTGCAGACGGCCGGCGTCACGGTCGAGAAGTCGCTCAGCCGCCTGTCCGACATGGCCGACCCCTGGCTGCGCGAACGCCTCGACGGCGCGCTGCTGGGCGTGCGCTCCGGCCTCAACTGCGGTGAGGCCATGCGCAACGCCGGCTACGGCTTCCCGTCGGCGGAAGTGATCGACGACCTGTGCGTGTACGCCGAGTTCCGTGGATTCGGCGAGGCGCTCAAGGTGCTCGCCGACGAATGGCGGGAGGAGGGTATCGAGCAGATTTCCAATCAGATGAAGATCCTGAACGGCGTCGCCATCCTCGTGATGGCCGCCGTGATCGGCTGGCTGGTGACGGGCTTTTTTGGCATCCAGCACGAACTCGCAACGATGACACGCGCAGTACATTAAATCCAACAAAGGAGATACGACATGCCTGCTACCTTGCCCCAACGCCGTGCCCGCCTCGCCAGCCTGCATCGCCAGCGCGGCGCCTCGCTGCTGGAAGCCATCGCCTACCTGGGCGTCGCCGCCCTCGTCGTGCTGGCCGCGGTATCGCTGCTGCAGAACGCGTTCGGCAGTGCGCGGTCGAACCAGACCACGGAAGAGATCACGGGCCTGCGCACCAATGTGCGCAAGATGTACGCGGGGCAGCCGTACAACGACACCGCCATGCTGGCCAACTTGGTCACCGCGAAGGCCATACCCGGTACGTTGTCGGTCGCCAGCGACGGTAAGACGATCAACAACACGTGGGGCGGCACCGTGACCCCGGCATCGGCGGACGCGGCCACGTTCGCCATCACCTACACCAAGGTACCGCAGGACGTGTGCATGAACGTCGTCAGCGGCGCGACCGGCTGGACCCGCATCGCCGGCGCGTCCGACGCGACTCCGATCACAGCGTTCCCCGCCGCCGCGGCCGACGCCGCGGCCCTGTGCAACGCGGCGTCGAACACGATCGTATTCACGGCGGACTGAGCCGATTAAATGTGGGCCGTCCTGATCGTCGTCTTCGTGGCCGCGCTCGGTGGCTGGTACGGCTGGCCGGCCGAACACGGACGCGAGGCCGTGGTCCGGCAGCAGGCCAGCGAGGATGCCGGGAGCATGGGGATCTACCGGGAAGCGGTGATGGCCTGGTTCAAGGCGAACGACGTCACCGATACCAGCGTGAGCCTGGCCGACCTGAAGCTGGCGGGCGTTCTGCCGGCGTGGTCGAAGCTGGCGACCGCTCCGACGGCGGCCTGGACGAATTACCGTGACGGCGCGGGCCGGATCTACATCTTCCCCGCTGCGGCGGGCACGCGGCCGATCGTCGCGGAACTGCTGGCGCTGTCGCGCAACTCACTCAACGTCGGCATCTACCGGGCGGCCGACCACACCCTGGCGTCGCCGGTGGACGGGACGCGCATCGCGCTGCCGCCGCTGGGCGATGCCGTGATCCCGGACGGCGCGCCGGTGTGGCTGGCGCACTGCGATTGAGGAACGAACGATGAACACGATGCGGCGGCAGCGCGGCATGACCCTGGTCGAAGTCCTGGCGGCACTCGCCATCGCGTCGGTGCTGCTGGTCGGCCTGTCCAGCATGATCGGCGATTCGATCGACGAACTGAAGGAACAGCAAACGGCCCTGCAGCAGGCCCAGGTCGTGGCGGCCGCGTCCAGGTATGTCGCGGCGAATTACAGCGACCTCGTCGCCGCCACGGGCGGGGGGGCCTTGACGGCCGTCACCGTCGCGCAACTGAAAACGGCGGGCTTCCTGCCGGCCGGCTTCGCCGCGACCAACCCTTACGGGCAATCGGCCTGCGTGCTCGTGCGCCAGCCCACGCCGGGCCGGCTCGACGCGCTGGTGGCCGGCTACGGCGGCAGCGCGATACCGGACCGCGCCATCGCGGCGGTGGCCATGATGGCGGGGCAGGGCGGCGGCTACGTCAGCGCCGCGCAGCCCGGCATCGCGCGCGGATCGTCCTGGGAACTCGTCACCACGGCATACCAGGGCGTGGCGTGCGCCGGCACGACGGTGCTGAACGGCGCCGCCGCCCACGACGGCGGCCACCTCGTGTCGGGCCTGTTCTACGACGGGCCGGGCCAGTTGTCGACGGATTTCCTCTACCGCGACACCGTGCCGGGCCGCCCGCAACTGAACCAGATGAACACGGCGCTGGGATTCGCCGGCGCTGCGCTCGTGACGCCGGGCACGGCCTGCGGCAGCGCGGCGGCGATCGCGATCGACAGCGCGAGCCGGACGGTGGTGACCTGCGGGGCCGACGGCCTGTGGCAGGCGGCGTCGACGTGGAAGGCGCCGGTGACGAATTTCGCGGACCTGCCCGCGACGGGCAATACGGCCGGCGACGTGCGCATGGTCACCGCGCTGAACCGCGGCTTCACCTACAGCGGCAGCGCGTGGGTGGCGCTGGCGGTGGACGAGAACGACAACCTGCACGTGCCCGGGACGGTGTACGCGGACACGGTAGACACGGCCACGGCCATCGTCACGGCCGGCACGATCACGGCGGACAAGACGATCTCCTCGACGAACGGCGGAATCGCCAGCAACTGGGTGGTCGGCAGGAACTGGATGGAGGGCCCCACGCTGTATCTCAACGACGCCATCGCGCCGGGCACGCCCTGCAATATCCTGAATCCGGACGGCAGCACCACGTACAACATCGGCTCGTTCAAGAAAGATGCCAACGGCTTCCTGCTGTCGTGCCAGCCGCCGGATAACGTCTTTAAATATTCGAATGGAACGTTGACCCCATGAGCGGCACCTTCACACCGGGCCGGGCGGCGGCCGTGCTCGCGTGCGTGCTCGCGTGCGGCCATGCGCACGCGTGCTGGGACGACGCCGGCGCGCGCTACGGCGTGAACCCCTACCTGCTGTACGCCATCGCCAAGACGGAATCGAACCTGAATCCCGCCGCGATCGGTCCAAAAAACAAGGATGGTTCCTACGATATCGGGCTCATGCAGATCAACAGCAGCTGGCTGCCGACCCTGCGCCAGTACGGCATCGGTGAGGCCGAGCTGATGGATGCCTGCACGAATATCGAGGTCGGGGCGTGGATACTGTCGGGGAAGATGCAGATGCTGGGCAATTCATGGACGGCCGTCGGCGCCTACAACGCCGGCAAGCCCAAGCTGCGCATCGCCTATGCGCAAAAGGTTTATCGCAACCTGCCGCGCGCGGCCATCGAGGCCCAGCGTTGATCGGTTTGCGCCGCATACATCATTGTTGAGACGTCCGCGCGGCTGCGCGCATGACCTTGGAAGTTGATATGAAAACGATTTCATCGACAGTGGCCCCGGTCAGCGACAGCCCGGTTGCCGAGACCGCGTCCAATGCCCGGCCCGAGACCAGCCGCGCGCCCAGGCGTACGTTCGGATTCTCCCTGCCGGCGCTGGGGCGGCGCCCCAAGACGCAGCCGGCGGCGGCGACCGTGCAGGCGCCGTTGCAGCGACTGGAACAGTTCAGCGCCCGCCACGCGCAGGCGCAGGCGCAGGCGCAGGCGCAGGCGCAGGCGCAGGCGCAGGCGTCGGAGCCGGCGCGGGTCACGCTGGCGCAACTGATGCGCGCGCCGGAGCATCCGACGCTGGCGGACCTGATGCGGGCGGATGACGAAGCGCGTGCCCCGTCCGCACCTGCGCCTGCGCCCGTGCGCACGGAGGCCGCGCCGGCCGCGCGCCCGAAGACGTTCGGCAAACTGGCTCCGGGGCCGAAGATCGACTGCATGGCGGACACGCTGACGTCGATGCATCGCCTGGACGACCAGCAGGTGTCGCAGATCACGGAAGCGCTCGGCATGGGACCCGCTGCCGCACCGGGCCGCGAGCGGGATGCGCAACTGAAAGCCGCGGGCAAGTTGCTGCGCGCACCGCTGGATCTCGACCCGCCCATGCCGGACAGCGCGTCGATCGGCCGGACGCAATTCGGCAGAGGGATGCCGCCCGACGTGCTGGCGTCCCTGTCGCGGGCGGCCCGGGCGGCCAATTGCTTCATCGGCGAGCGCCAGGTCACCGGCCCGGACGGGAAGACGGTGAACATGTTGCAGGTGCATTTCGAGAACCGGGCCGACCAGGAAGACGAGCCGCTCGCGTCCCAGCCGGACTCGGCCAGCTTCGTTGCCGTGCAACGGCTGGCGGCGCGCTTTGCCGAAGCGCTGTCGCCGATTCTCCGGACCGACGACAAGGAATACCGGATCGAGTACGTGGCGTGCCTCCGCGCGCAGGGCGGCAGCGCCGACGTGTTCGCGGATCAGCTCGCCCGGCAGATGCCGATGACCTACCGGCCCGCCCGCACGGAACTGACTTCCCGGCACTACATGGACGCGACGATACGCGCGTCGCGCCTGTTCAGCCTGCTGCCCGAGGGCGAGCGGGAAAAGCTGGTACGTGCGGCCCACGTCGCGCACATGGTCTGGGATGAAAAAATCGGCACGGATGAGCATGGCAACCAGCGGCTCGAGGTGCGCGTGATGTTCGGCGGCACGCAGAACATGCGCGACGTCGGCCAGGCCTTCAGCAGCATCGGCCAGTCGGTGGGCAAGGTGTTCAAGGCGAACCACGAGGCGGCCGTGCTGGTGGCGAAAGCGGTCGAAGACGCCTACGGCAAGGGGCGCAACGTGAAATTCGACTTCATCGCCGGCGGATCGATGGGCGGCGCGAGCGCGCAACTGTTCGCCGCCGCGGTCGAGAGCCGCGTGAAACTGTACGACCCGGCGCCGCTGATCCTGTTCGATCCACAGCTGCCGAACGAGACCCAGGCCAGGCATGCCATCAAGGACGGCAAGCTCGGCTATGACTACGCCAAGCCGCGCGGCATCGCCATCACGCTCGACTATGCGGAGCGTTCGCGCAAGAGCCTGATGGGCCGCATGAAGGGGCTGGGCTTCAAATCGCCCGGCCTCGTGCGCCTGAAGCTGGGCCTGAGCGCCTACGACCGGACCAAAACCCTGCCCGACGGCGGGACCGAACTGCGTCCGCCGCGCACGTCCGGGCCGCCGGGCATGGGCTACCATGCGGATCCGGGCCTGTACAGGATGGCCATCAACCGGTTCACGGGGCTGGTGGGGTTGCGGCGCTGAGCACGCGTTCCCGGCAATGTCGACACTCTCCTATTCGTGACCCTGAGCCGGATGTCGGACAGTTGCTGCTAGCCACGACCGCCAATACACTGGCGCATTGCGGAGGGCAATTTGTGCATGCCAAACTGAGCGGGTGATGGAACAGAACACGCGATTAGACAGGATGACGCGGCAGCAAACGCCGCCGCGTCTCGTAAAACACTCTGATTCATTTTCCTCTCATGGCGCTCTTCAATAAATCTACATCTCAACGACCACGATGTCCGAGGCCACGAGAGTTTTCTGCCCGATAAGTGTGAGGATTTGCACGGCATCGTGTGCGGTCCCCTCACCATCTTGGTCGAAATACAGTGCGCCGGATGTCGTGTTGTAAAGAAATTGGGGATCAGTACCAGAGGTGGCAGGCGTCGAGGAGCCGGTGCGTAGAATAACTGCATTACCGGCCTGAAGGCCGAAACCGGTGCCAAGGACTTGAATGACATCAGTTTTCGAAATGAAATCTGAGATGTTGTCAGCGCCTTGATTGAAGTTAACAAACCGGAAGGCATCGTTACCAGATCCGCCGTTCAATGCGTCGCTGCCTGCGCCACCGGTGATCGTATCGTTGCCGTTGCCGCCGTAGATGGTGTCGTTGCCGGCCCCGCCGTCGAGCGCGTCGGCCACGTTGCCGCCCG
>NZ_LMCY01000020.1:0-7487 GCF_001425685.1 Massilia sp. Root335
GCGTTATCCCGAGCGCCGCCTTCGAAGAACCTTAACTTAACGGCATTAGGCTCTGACCCCGAAAAAAAGGCCGCCCCGAAGGACGGCCCTTGCATGCGGCGGCGCGCGGCCGCCGCCCGGTCACATCATCAGAACTTGTAGCGCGCGCCCAGCATGTAGCGCGGGCCGCCGGTCGTGACCTGCAGCACCTGCTGGTCGGTACGGCCGTGCGTGCGCTGGGTCGAGTCGGTCAGGTTGATCGCCTCGAGCGACACGCTCAGGTTCTTGTTGACGTTGTAGCCGATCGACAGGTCGGTCTGGCCGTACGGCTCGACGTACTGCGGGTTCGGCTTGCCGTTGTCGGCCACGCTCGCGAGGAACTCGCCGCGCCAGTTGTACGCCAGGCGGATCGACCATTTCTGGTCTTCGTAGATACCGACCAGGTTGGCGGAGTTCGACAGGCCGACCAGCGCGAACTGGTTACCCAGTCCCATGTTGTCGTACTTGAGGCTCGACTTCACGTACGTGTAGTTGGCCTGGAAACCGAGGCCGTTGTTGAACATGTGCTGCCAGTTCACCTCCGCACCCTTCAGCGACGCCTTGTCCTGGTTGATGAACGTCGTCACCTGGTACGGCAGCGCCGGATCGCCCGGGATGCCGCTGATGGTGCCCGTCAGGTTGCCCGCCGCGTTGGTGCCGGTCGCCGTCACGCCCGGCTGGCCGGCGAAGTGCGACAGGATGTAGTTACGCATGCAGTTCGTGTCGGTCGCCACGCAGCCCGCGGCGATGGCCGCGTTCCAGTAGCCGCCGCCCACCGGCGTCGTCGCCGTCGTCGACGGCTCGTTGACGACGGTCTGGCCGGCATAGTCGGACAGGTCCTTGTAGAACAGGCCCAGCGACACCATGCTCTGCTTCGTGTAATACCACTCGGCCGACAGGTCCAGGTTCTTCGACTTCACCGGCGACAGGCCCGGGTTGCCGCGGTTCGCCGTGGTGCCGGTCACGCCCGCCGTGGCGCTGTACGTGGTGCCGCCCTCGATCTGGTCGTAGCGCGGACGGCCGATCGATACGCCGTAGCTGGCGCGTACCTTCAGGTCGTCACGCACGTCCATGTCCCAGTCCACGGTCGGCAGGAAGTTGCTGTAGCTGCCGGTCTGGGTCTGGAAGGTCTGCGAGCCGAACACGATCGGCAGTTCGTTCTGCGATATCCAGTTGACCTGGGTCGGCTGCTTCAGCAGGCCGGTCGAGGCGACGTCGGTCTTCTCGTAGCGGAAGCCCACGCCGGTGTGCATCGGCATCGCCGTATCCCAGTCCGTATTGAACTGCATGAACAGCGCCTTCGTCTTCTCGATCGTGGTGCGGTTGAAGCTCGGGTTGGACAGGCTCGGGGTATAGCCGGCCTGGTCGCCCGTGACCTTGATCGCGTTGTCGCGCACGTCGGCGAAGTTGAACAGGTTGTAGCGGTTGTACATGCGCGGATCGTTCGAGCCGCCCAGCTTGCTGAAGTACTGGCTGATGCCGTCCGCGAACCACAGGTTCTGGTTATAGGCGGTGCCCGGGGTCGTCGACGTGCCGCCCCACGAGTCGCGCTGCACCTGCTGGAACACGGAGTGGTTGTTGACCTTCGAGTGCGACAGGCCGAAGTTCAGGTTCGACGACTCGAACAGTTTCAGGCTGCCGCCGGCCTGGATCTGGTCGATCTTCATCTTGTTCAGGCCATCCTGGAACCACGAGCCGGACACCTGGTTCGGCGCGGCCGTGTAGTCGGCGCCGCCCGGGATGACGAGGATCGGCATCTCCTGGCTGAAGTCGACGCCGGTGGTGCCGCGCGAGAAGCTGACGGTCGCCAGGTCGTTGTTCGAGCCGTACGGGCTGTCCGATTTCGACTCCGCCACCGAGTGGTGCATGTCGAGCGACAGGCGCAGGGCCGGCGAGACGCGCCACTGGGTGTTGAAGCCGATCGAGTCCAGGGTCGACTTGGTGGCGAAATCGCCGCCGTTCATCGCCATGTCCTGGTTCGTCACCTGCTCTTCATAGTACAGCGGCGAGGCGATCGGGCCGTTGGTCCACTTGCTCGTCTGGGCGTTCAGCGGGTGGTTGAACCAGACCGACAACTCGTGGTACTTGGTCTGGATCTTGTTTTCCGCGTACGTGTAGTCCAGCGTGGTCGTGATCTCCTTCACCGGGCGGAACTGGAACGTCAGCTGGCCGTTGGTGCGCTGGCGCTGCGAGCCGCGCACGAAGTACGACAGGTTCTGCGGGGTCAGGTAGATGTCGCTGGCCTTCGGCGGGTTCGTCACGCCGACGCCCGACACCGGGACCGGACCCGGGTCCTGGCTGACGGTGTCGCCGTGGAACGGGCCGAGCCAGCCGTTGGTGACGGCGGCCTGGTTCACGCCCAGGTTGCGCGACTGGTAGCTGCCGGTGGCCGCGAAGCCGAACATGCCGTCATGCCACGTCGTGCTGTACAGGCCCGAGACTTCCGGCGTGACCTTCTTGCCTGCGTCGATGTCCGGCAGGTTGTTGTTGGACTTGTCGTACACGCCCTTCACGCCGAAGGTGGCGCGGTTGCCCATGTCCAGCGGACGGCCGGTCATGATGTTCAGGGTGGCGCCGATGCCGCCCGGCGGCGTGTCGGCGCGGGCGCTCTTGTACACCTGGATCTGCGACACGGCTTCCGACGCCAGGTTGGAGAAGTCGAACGCGCGGCCGGCCTGGTCGCCCAGGTTCGCGGTCGGCATCTGGCGCCCGTTCAGCAGCACCATGTTCAGGTCCGGACCGACGCCGCGCACGGTGACCTTGGCGCCTTCGCCGCGGTTGCGGTCGATCGACACGCCGGAGATACGCTGGACGGCTTCGGCCAGGTTCGTGTCGGGGAATTTGCCGATGTCGTCGGCGACGATGCCGTCGACGATACCATCGGAGTTACGCTTCAGGTTCAGCGTGGACTGCATGCTGGCGCGGATGCCGGTGACCACGACGGTATTCGTCGCGACGCCCTGCACCGCCGTGGTCACCGCCGTATCGCCTGGCGCTGCGGTGCCATTGGATGCACCGTTGTTCGCGTCCTGTGCGTAGGCAGGTAGCGCAACGGCGGCGCACGCGCTCGCAACGGCCAGGCTGATCAGGCGGTGCCTGGTGTTCAGGTGATGGGAAAAAACCCTCTTGGTGTGCAGCACTGTGTCTCCTCTCGTCTCTCGAAAAAAACGCCGCGCCCGACGGGCGCAGACGTCCGTGGTGGTGGTACTACTCCTGGCATCCCCCGGTTCCCGTATTTGCCGGCGGGGGCTCTGTCGTCCGGGTCGCGGCAGCCGTCCTGGCCGCCGCAACGTTGACTCTTTGGTCACTGATAGCGAACATCATTTGCTCAAGATTAAGAACATTTGACACATTGGTCAATCGGTCGAACGAACTGTATGCACGTAAAAAATGCGTCCGCGCACCGAAATGGACCGCGTTTTTCCCACCGGAACGCGGATTACGTAACATACGTATGAAGATGCGCGAATTTTCTTAAGAAATCGATTTCATAAATAAATCAATCACTTCGTTCCACCCCGCCCCCACTTTGCTCCCGTTATACTTTTCACCAGCCAGCGCGCCCGTCGTTATAAATATGCGTACTGCATGATGTACAAAAATTTCCAATCTGTTGCATAATCATCACAAACCACTTGATTTTCCCCGCCCATGCCTGTTACCGGTGACCAGCAACTCCTCAAGCAACTGAACCGTATGGCGCTGGTACGCCAGGTGAGCACCCAGCCCGGCCTGTCGCGCGCCGCGCTGGCCGACGTCCTGGGCCTGACCAAGTCGACCGTCAGCCTGCTCGTGCGCGAGCTGGTCGACGAAGGCTGGCTCACGGAAAGCGAGCTGCTCGTGACCGGCGAGGTAGGCCGCCGCGCCACGCCCCTGCACCTGGACCCGTCGCGCCTGGCCCTGCTCGGCGCCGAACTGGGCGTGGACGAGGCGCGCGTCGTCGCCACCAACCTGCTGGGCGAAGTGCTCGACACGCGCATCCTCACCTACGAAGACCCGGGCGACCCCGTGTCCTGCATCCGCCTCGCCGCCCTCGCCCTCGTCAAGCTGGCGAAGCGGCTGGCGCGCCCGGCCGGCCAGGGCACGGCGCGGCGCGTGCTGGGCGTGGGCATCGGCCTGCACGGCGCCGTCGACGAGGCCCGCGGCCTGCTGCACCACGCGCCCCACCTCGGCTGGCGCGACGTGGACGTGGCCGGCATCGTCCAGACCCACGTCGTCGGCTCGCCGCTGGACCGGCTGCCGCTGTTCATGCAGAACGAGGCGAACGTGGCGGCGCTGGGCGAATTCGAATTCGCCGACCAGTCCGGCACCGATCCGCTGATCTACCTGTCGATCGGCTACGGCGTGGGCGCCGGCGTGATCGTGAACGACCGCCTGCTCACCGGCCTGCACGGTTTCGCTGGCGAAGTGGGCCACGCGATCCTGCAGGCCGGCGGACCGCTGTGCCAGTGCGGGCGGCGCGGCTGCGCCGATGCGCTGATCGGCCTCGGCTCGCTGCTGGGACGCGAACCCCCCAGCCATCCGGCCCTCGAGCACCTGTTCCGCCGCGTGGCCGACGGCGACAAGGCCACGTGCGCCGCCGTCGACGCGGCCGGCCGCCAGCTGGGCATCCTCCTGAACAATCTGTGGGCCGGCTTCGACCCGATGGCGATCGTGATCGGGGGCCCCGCGCTGCAGCTGGGCGACGCGTTCATCGAACCGGCCCGGCACGTGCTGGCCGCGTATGCGCATGCCGCGATGCTGCCGCCGCCCGTCATCCGCACCTCGCACTTCGGCGCCCAGGCCGTGGCCGTCGGCGCCGCCGCGCTGGCGCGCTACCGCGTCACGCGCCCGCTCGACGTGCAGAGCATCGAACGCAGCGCGAGCCGCGGCCCGGGCCCGCGTCCGGCCGGGCTGGCGCTCCCGCACTGACAGGCTCACCTACAACGATCACAAGGATCACAATGACCGCTGACACGATCAACGTTGGACTCATCGGCTACGGCTTCGCCGGCCAGGTCTTCCATGCGCCCCTGCTGCGCACGACGCCGGGCCTCGCCATCGCCGCGGTGGCCAGCCGCAATCCGGACAAGGTGCGCGCCGACCTGGGCGACGTCGCCGTGCACGCCGATCCGGCCGCCCTCATCAAAGATCCCGCCGTGCGGCTGGTCGTGCTGGCCAGCCCGAACACGACCCACTTCCCGCTCGCGCAGGCCGCGCTGGAAGCCGGCAAGCACGTCGTCGTCGACAAGCCGTTCACGGACGATGCGGTGCAGGCCGGCGCGCTCGTGCGCCTCGCCGAGGACAAGGGCCTGCTGCTCAGCGTGTACCACAACCGCCGCTGGGACAGCACGACGCGCACCGCGCTGCGCCTGCTCGCCGAGGGCACGCTGGGCTCGATCCGCCACGCGGCCATGCATTTCGACCGCTTCCGCCCGCAACCGCAGGCGCGCTGGAAGGAAGAGCTGGATGCCGGCGGCGGCATCTGGATGGACCTGGGCCCGCACCTGCTCGACGAAGCCGTGCTGTACTTCGGCGAGCCGCTGGCCATCGAGGCCGACCTGCCGACCCTGCGTCCGGGCAGCCGCTGCGAAGACCAGTTCCAGGCGCGCCTGCGCTACGCCGACGGCCTGCGCGTGGACCTCGGCGCCAGCATGGTGGCCGCCGTCGCACGCCCGCGCGTGGCGCTGCACGGCCTTGCCGGCAGCTGGGTCAAGCAAAGCCTCGACCCGCAGGAAGCGGACCTGATCGCGGGCCGCCTGCCGACCGGCGCCGCGGCCGCATGGGGCGTCGACGCGGAGGCCGGCACGCTGGCCGTCCTGCGCGACGGGAAGGTGGCGACGTCGTCGCTGCCGACCGAGAACGGTGCGTATCCGTCGTATTACGCGGGCATCCGCGACGCGCTGACCGGCAAGGGCGCGAATCCCGTGCCGGCGCGCCAGGCGCTTACCGTCATGCGCCTGCTGGACGCCGGGCGCCTGAGCGCGGCCGTGCGGCGCGAAGTGCTGCTGTCCGAAGTAAGCGCCTGAAGTAGTCGCCTGAAGTAGTTGCCCGAAGTCGGGGCCTGGAGCGGCCGCCGGGCCTGCGGCCGGCGCGGGTCCGGCCCTACTCCCTTTCCAGGTTCGCGCGCACCCGCGCCAGCAGGTCCAGCAGGGTCGCGCGTTCCTCTTCCGATATGCCGTCCAGCGCCACTTCGGCCAGCGCGCGGTCGTGGCGATGCAGCGCCGCGTACATCTTCTTTCCCTCGCCCGACAACGACAGCCGCGTGCTGCGCTTGTCCGTCTCGTCCGCCACCGCTGCGAGCAGGCCGCGGTCGCGCAGGCCGCGCACGAGGCGCGCCAGCTGGGCCTTGTCGCGTCCCGAATGCGCGGCCAGGTCGCTCTGCGTCGCGCCCGGACGGCGCGCGAAGAAGCCCAGCACCTTGATCTCCATGTGCGCCAGGTCGTGCGGACCGGCACGCAGGCTGCGCTGCTGTGCCGAACGGAACAGGTGCATGATCGCGTGGACGCGCTCCAGCACCTCCAGCGCAGGCGACGGGGGATTTTGGTTGACTTGATCAACTATATTTCGCATAATGAGGACTTGTAGAGGACATTATCAACTAATTTTCGGAGCAACGATGCAACAGACTGCAGACCACCCGGACACGTTGGTGCGCCGCGTACGCCACGAACTCAAGCTGCGCGAACTCACCGTCGCGCGCGTCGAACCGCTGGGCCCCGGCTTCGCCGCCATCACCTTCGCGGGCGCGGCACTGGCCGATTTTACGTCGCTGTCGTTCGACGACCACGTCAAGTTCATGTTCGCGGATGCGGACGGCACCCAGGTGAGGCGCGACTATACCCCACGGCGCTTCAGCCGCGAAGCGCGCGAGCTCGTGATCGAGTTCGCGCTGCACGGCGACGGCAAGGCATCCGAATGGGCGCGCCGCGCCGTCGCCGGCCAGCGCGCGCTCGTCGGCGGGCCGCGCGGGTCGATGATCGTGCCGTCGGCACTCGACTGGCACATGCTGGCGGGCGACGCGACCGCCCTGCCCGCCATCGCGCGACGGCTGGAAGAGCTGCCGGCGGGGCGCCGCGCGATCGTGCTCGTGCATGCGGAAGCGGACGACCGGCGCGTGTTCGCGGGCGCGGCCGATGTGCGCTGGTTCGATACGCAGGATGCGCTGGTCGAAGCGTTACGGACGCTCGCGGTGCCGGAAGGCCGTGGTTTTGCGTGGGGTGGCGGCGAAGCGTCCTTGATGGCGCGGGTGCGCCGGGTGCTGAACGAGAAAGGCGTGCCGCGCGAGGCGACACGCGTGTCGGCGTACTGGAAACAGGGCGTGGCGGAGCACCACGAGCACCTGGAATGACAGGCGGGCCCGGAGACCACCATGCGTCACATGGAACGATTGCGTGGGCTCGGGGAGCCCACCCTACGAGTTCCAGGCCGTAGCGTGGGCACCCCGTGCCCACGATGCCTCACATGAAATGCACGCGGCGCCGGACCGA
>NZ_LMCY01000020.1:7532-7645 GCF_001425685.1 Massilia sp. Root335
CATGAAATGCACGCGGCGCCGGACCAACGTCAATCCCCCCGCCACCATGCGCCGTAGCGTGGGCACCCCGTGCCCACGATGCCTCACATGAAATGCACGCGGCGCCGGACCGA
>NZ_LMCY01000020.1:7699-25928 GCF_001425685.1 Massilia sp. Root335
TGCGGAACGCTTGCGGCGCCGCGCCGCCATCAGTCCCGCCAACGACACGCCCATCAGCGCCAGCGACCCCGGTTCCGGCACCGTGAACTCATCCATCGCCCACTGCGTCGGACCGTTGTTGTAGATGACCAGCGTATCGATGCCGGACCAGTCGAGCTGGATCCAGCGCGGCGTCGCGGTGTCCAGCGTGTACGCAGCGGACGAGAACAGCTGCAGGCCGTTGCGCCAGCCTTCGAACGAGATCTCCTGGTCCGCCCACGCCGACGTGAAATACGCGCCGGCATAGGCGAACGCATTGCCGTCGGCCGTCGAGATCGTGGCCGTGCCGCCGTACCAGTTGAACGCCGCGTTCATCGGCGACACGGCGCCCGCCTCGAAGCCGCTGCCGGGATAGGCGTCGGCGCGGATCGTCCCCATATTGTCCCAGTCGAACCCCGCGTAGCCGGCGGTGATCGGCAGGGTCTCGTCGCCGGACAGGTCGTCGAAATGGACGACGCCCGCGTGGGCCAGCGTGCAGGCAACGAGCGCCAGCAGGCCGATGATGGTCTTCTTCATGGTCATTCCCTTCATCAGTGTGCCAGGCCGGCGACTTCGGCGTCGCTGAGGGCCGCGTTATAGATGCGCAGCTCGTCCATCGAGCCCTTGTACGGCGTATCCCAGTAGTTCACGCCGAGCGCGAACGTGCCGGTCGTCGTCGTGAACACGTTCGGAAAGCCCGTGCCGGAGAAGCGCTTCACGCCATTGACATACACGTTGACGGCGCCGTTGTTGACCGTGAAGGCCACGTGCGACCACTGGTTCACGGGGATGTTCATGCCCAGGCCCGCGTCATACCAGTTCGATCCCGACCACAGCATCGTCGCGCCGCCGACGCCGGCATGGCCCATGGGCAGGAAGCTGACCCACGAATCCGTCGTGCGCGCGCCGAAGAACGTCGTCGTGAACGCCGTCAGCTGCGCGGGTTTCAGCCACATCGACACGGTGTACGCGTTCGACGAGATCAGGCCGTTCGGCAGGCGCACGCCGGTGGCGCCGTCGAACACGGCCGCGCTGCCGCGCACGCCCGCGGCGAACGCCAGGCTGCCGCCCGCCACGTCGATCCTGTTGCCGCTGACGCTGCCGGGCGCGAACGCGCCGTTCGAATCGGCCAGGTTGCCGTCGAACGCGTAGTACGCCACGAGGCCGCCCAGCTTGCGCACGGTGACGGTGAAGGTCTTCGTCAGCGTGGCCGTCCCCTTCGTGATCCGCGCCGTGAGCGTGACGTTGATCGCGCCGGTCGCCGGCGTCGTCACGATGCCGGTGTTGCTGACGACGGCCGGATTCGACGACGTCCAGCTGATGACGGCGTTGCGCGCGGCCGTCGTCGGCAGCGTGAGGTTGCCGGTGACGGCCGTCGTGGCGCCGAGGCTCAGCTCATTGTAGATGGCGGTCGCGACCTGCCTGTCGGTACGCGGAATCAGGCGGCTGCCGAAGATGGCGATGCCTTCGCGCGCCGACGCGGTGAACGTCGTCACGTACGACTTCGACGTTTCGTCCCATTCCGTCAGCAGCACGCCCTTGTACGTCGAGGCGCCGGGCAGGCTGATCTCGATCTGGTTGCCGCCCGGCCTGCGCCACGTGCCCGTCACGGCGCCGGTGATGCTGCCGTTGGCGTTCAGCGTGATCAGCTGCGACTTCTTGATCGTGGCCGTGATGTCCTTGCCGTGGTTGACGTACAGGTAGTCGCCGAACACGAATTCGGGACGCAGGAAGGCGGGCTGCGTCTCGTTGGCGTAGCGGTACGGCGCCACGACGGGCCAGCCGTCCGCGTTCATGAACATCTGGTGCACGCGCACCTCATGCTGCTCGCCCCGTTCCGGGAAGCGCGTGTGGAAGATCAGGAAGTGCTTGCCGGTCGCCGGGTCGTACCACGCCGAGTTGTGGCCCGGCGAGACATAGCCCGTGCCGATGCCGGTGCCCGCCTCGCCCAGCTTGCGCTCGAACAGGAAGTTACCCATCAGCTTGACGCCGTACGGCGCAATGGACGCGTCGTCGAACAGCGGCTTGGCCGGATCGGCCTTCACGTTGGCCATGTTGTTGCCCTGGGCGTCGAAGTACGGGCCGTCCGGATTCGTCGAGCGCGAGATCCGCATGTTGTAGCCGCCGTTCGCATCGAGGCCGCCGAACGACGTGAACATGTAGTAGTACGACGTGGCCGGGCTGTACATCACGTACGCGCCTTCGATGCGCGCGTGGTTGCCGCCCGTGAGGCGCTTGCCGTAGCCCTGGTTCGGGTAAGGCATGCCCGTGGCGGGATTCATCTGCATGATGAAGATGCCGCCCGAGTACGAGCCGTAGATCATCCACAGCTTGCCCGCGTTGTCGAAGAAGACGTTCGGATCGACCGTGTTCGGATGCTTCAGCGCGTCGTAGATCGTGCCGTCGTAGCTCGCCTGTCCCCACATGCCGGACTTGAGGATCACGCCCTTGTTGACGTACGGTCCCTCGACGCTGTTCGCGACGGCCACGCCCAGCGCGGACCGGGGCGCGTCGCCCTCGCAGGCGTCGTAATACATGTAGTACTTGCCGTCCGCGAGCTGGCGCACGTCGGGCGCCCACAGGGTCGAGGAGTTCGCCCACGCGAACGTCTCGGCCAGCTCCGTGTAGACGTTCTTCGAACCGTTCAGGAACAGCGGATTGGTGGCGCTGACGCTGTCCGTCATCTGCGTCCACTTCATGAGGTCCTTCGACTTGGCCGACGCCAGGTGCGAGCCGAACACGTAGAACGTGTCGCCGACCTTGATCACGGAAGGATCGTGCACGGACGCGTTCTGGAAGGTGGGCAAGGTCGCGCCGGCCTGGGCGCCGGCATTGGCGGTAATGAAGCAGGAAGCGATTACCGCCCCCAATCCCGCCAGGGATAATAGGTTTTTCACTGTAGTCTCCGTCGTAGTAATTATGTATTCGGCGATACGGGGCCCTCTCGTCCATATCTGGAGCGGAGAATGCGGCATTTTCAAATGCTTTGCAACCGGGTGCCGCACGTCGCTAAGTGACTGATTCGACCGGAAAATTTACAGATTTCAGTACGGAAATAGATGCGATTCCAAAAACTTTGATTTCGCCTCGCAAATAAAAAATATGGATATCGATGAGGGAATCCGCGATAACTTTTTTCAGGATCCAATCGATTAACAGGGCAAAAAAGATATCGCGGATATTTTTGCGTGTTACAAAAAATATTTTCAGAACGAATCCCGACGCCGGTGACGATGCCGTTCGGCGGCGTGCCTGCGCCGATCGATCAACCGGCCCGCAGCAGACCGCTGCGTTCCAGCACGTAGCGGTCGAAATCGCGCGCCAGGAACAGCTGTCCGCCATACATGCCGCGCGCCTCCGCCTCCAGCGCCGCCATCGACAACGGCCCGTCGCCGTCCTGGTAACGCGGACTGAAATGCGTCAGCACCAGGTTCGGCACGCCGGCACGCGCGGCCATGCGCGCCACCCGCAACGCGGAGCTGTGCATCGGCCCCGGCCCCACCTTGCGCAACACCTCTTCCGTGTACGTGGCCTCGTGCACCAGCACGTCGGCCGTGCGCGCCGCCTCCAGCAACAGGTCCGGATCGTCGTTGTCGCCGCCGACGACGATCGTGCGCGCCTTGCGCAGCGCGAGCAGCCACTCATGCGCGCGCAGCACGCGGCCGTCGTCCAGCACGGCATCCAGGCCGCGCTGCAGCTCGCCCCACGCGGGGCCCGGCGCGATGCCGGCCGCGCGCAAACGGACCGTATCCAGCTTGCGTTCCACCGCGCGCTCCGTGAAGCGGAAGGCGTACGACGGCATGCGGTGCGACAGGGCGATCGCGTCGACGGCCAGGTCGGGCAGGACGGTACGCGCGGCGAGATCGGCGACGGGAACGAATGCCAGCGGATACGGCAGCCCCAGTCCGGTCGTCGCCATCACGCCTTCGATGAACGTCCACAACGGCGGCGGGCCGACGAGGGTCAGCGGGGCCGTGCGGTTCTGCATGCCGGCGCTGGCCAGCAGGCCGGGCAGGCCGTAGCAGTGGTCGCCGTGCAGGTGGGTCACGAAGACGGCGCGCAGGTCGTGCAGCGACAAGGTCGTGTGCAGGATGCGGTGCTGCGTGCCCTCGCCGCAATCGACGAGCGACCACCCGCCGCCCGGGCCGCGCAGCGCCAGGCCGGTCACGTTGCGGGTCTTGCTCGGCGTGCCGGACGAGGTGCCGAGGAACTGGAATTCCATGTCGCGTGGGGTCGGAAACGGGTTCGGGCCGATTATGCCCCGTTTCGGTCGCCGCCACAGCGGTTTCGTCGCAGCCGGCTTGCCCGCGCCCGACAGCGGCGGCACAATGCGGGCAATCGTACAGCGTCAGCAGACAGGCCAACCATGACCACCCTCACCCGCTTCTTCCAGCCCGCGCCGGGCACCTGCCGGCCGCTGCTTCGCCGCATCGCCGACGACGCCGGCGTATCCGTCATCGTCTGCACGCTGGTCGCCGTCCTGATCACGCTCGTCACCGGCAGGACGCGGGAACTGTACGACCAGATGGTCTACTCGATCTGCGTCGGCCTCATCGCGCTGGTCTTCATCGACGGCATGCGCTTCGCCCTCCTCGACGATCCGGCCCGGCGCCGCCGCTGGCTGGTGCCCTGCATCGTGGTGCTCGTCGCGCTGGCGCCCGTCGCCCACTACTGCGGCATCTCGCTGGGCAGCCTGCTGCTCGGCCGCCCGCTGCCCGACCTGTCCGACTACCCGAACGACCATGGCCAGAAAGGCATGATCGGACTCACCCTGCTGGCCATCTGCGCGATGGCCCTCCTGATCCTGAACCGCGAACGGGTCGAGCGCATCAAGCAGGAAGGCACGGAGGCCAGGGTGCGCGCCGAGACGGTCGAGCGCCAGGTCCTGCAGGCCCAGTTGCGGTTGCTGCAAGCGCAGATCGAACCGCACATGCTGTTCAACACGCTCGCCAACCTGCAGGGCCTGATCGCCATCGACCCGCAGCAGGCGAGCCGGATGCTGGACCACCTGATCCAGTACCTGCGCGCCACCTTGTCCGCCACCCGTGCCGAGACCACGAGCCTGGGGCAGGAATTCGCGGCGGCCGAAGCCTATCTCGGCCTGATGGCCGTGCGCATGGGCGCGCGCCTGTCCTATCGCTGCGTCCTGCCGGACGACCTGCGCGGCGCGCGGCTGCCCGCCATGCTGCTGCAGCCGCTCGTGGAAAACGCCATCATCCACGGCCTGGAACCCAAGATCGAAGGCGGCACCGTGACAGTGGAGGCGAGCGTGCGCGCCGGCCTGCTCGACATCTGCGTCAGCGACACGGGCCTGGGCCTCGACGACACGCAGACGGCCGCCAAAGGCAGCGGCGTCGGCGTGACCACGACCCGCGAACGCCTGCACGTGCTGTACGGCGCGCGCGCCGCATTGACCCTGCTTCCCGCCCAGCCGCACGGCGTGCTGGCCCGCCTGACCCTTCCCCTGGAGACCGCATGAATCCGTCCGTACCACTGCGCGCCCTCATCGCCGAGGACGAACCGATCCTCGCCGCCGCGCTCGCCGCCACCCTGCGCCGCCTGTGGCCCGAGCTCGACATCGCCGCCACGGCGCCGAACGGCGTCGCCGCCGTCCAGCAGGCGCTTGAACTGCAGCCCGACATCCTGTTCCTGGACATCAAGATGCCGGGCCAGAGCGGCCTGGAAGCGGCGCAGGAACTGGCCGAGCGCTGGGAGGGCGCGCGTCCGTTCCCGCAGGTCGTGTTCGTGACGGCCTACGACGACTATGCCGTGCAGGCGTTCGAGCAGGCCGCCGTCGACTATGTGATGAAGCCGGTGAGCGACGCGCGCCTCGCCCGCACCGTCGAACGCCTCAAGGCCAGGATGGCGCCCGCGCCGGCGGCGGCCGCCGACGACGGCCTGGCCCGGCTGGTCGAGCAGATGCGCGCCCTGCTGCCGGACGCCGGCGCGCCCGCCGAGCGCCTGACCGTCATCCGCGCGGCCGTCGGCAGCATCGTCCGCATGATCCCCGTGCAGGACGTCGCGTACTTCCAGGCGCTCGACAAATACGTCAACGTGGCGAGCGCCGGCGGCGACGCACTGATCCGCCAGAGCCTCAAGGACCTGCTGCCCCAGCTCGACCCGGACCAGTTCCGCCAGATCAGCCGCGGCGCCATCGTCAATCTGCGGCACGTGACGAGCGCGAGCCGCGACGAGGCCGGCAAACTGACCCTGCACTTGCGCGACCGCGCGGACACGCTGCGCGTCAGTCCGTTGTTGGCGCACCTCTTCCGGCAAATGTGACCCCGGCGGATGCCCGAGGCGGCGGCCGGCGGGTTTATACTCGGGCTCGTCCACCAGCGTAATGACGAACGTGCCCATTCCAACTCCCGCCCCGCCGCCAGACAGGCACCGCAACCTGCGACCGCTCGCGGCCGCCGCCATGGTGATCGTCACGATCACGCTGACGCTCGCCGGCCTGCTCGTATCGAGCTACCACGACACCATCGCGCGCGAACAGACGAATCTGCGCAACCTCGCGGAAGCCTTCGCCGCCCAGACCCACTACGCCACCCTCGCGCTCGACCTGGCGCTGGCGCGCGCCACGGAACGCACGCCGCCGGACGGCACGGCCGCCGCGATGCCCGGCGGCGCGTTCGAGGACATTCCCGCGCGGGTCCGCCGCCTCGGGCCGGACGCGTCGCCCCCGCCGGCGCCGGGCGCCGCGCCGCGCATCGGCATCGCCCTGCCCAGGCCGGGCGGCGGGCCGGCCACGATCACGCTGGCGCGCAACCTGCCCGCCGGCAGGGCCGTCATCGAGACGGACGTCGCCTACTTCCAGCGCATCTTCGACCCGGCCGACCTGGGCCGCGGCGGTTCCGTGACCTTGCATGCGCGCGACGGCACGATGCTCGTGCGCAGCCCGACGCTGCCGCACATGATCGGCCATTCCTTCATCCACACGCCGCTGTTCCAGAAATACCTGCCGCGCGCATCGGTCGGCGCGTTCGAGGCGACGAGCCCGATCGACGGCGTGCGCCGCCTGTACGGCTACAGCGCCGTGGCCGGGTATCCGCTCGTGATCGTCACGGGGCGCGACCTGTCCGACACGCTGGCCGTGTGGCGCGGCTGGCTGTGGGTCGCGATCGTCGCCTGGGGCCTGCTGTCGGCGACGCTCGGGGTCCTGGCGTGGCGCACGAGCCGCGAAACGGCGCGCCAGGCCGCGCTGATCGCCCGCCTGCAGGCCAGCGAGAGCCGCCTCGCGCACAGCTTCCGCTACCTGAAGTCGATCCTCGACTCGCTCGCCACGCCGCTGTGGGTGCTCGACGCCGAGCGGCGCGTGGTCCTGTTCAACCGCGCCTTCCTGCAATTCACCGGCCGCGGCGAAGACGCGGTGACGGGGCGCCCCGAAGCGGAGGTGCTCGACCCGGCCGGCGCGCTCGCGCGCGAACGCCTGTACGCGGGCAGCGCCGCGGACGGCGTGCACGCGCTCGAAGCGGAGATCCGCGACGGCGCCAGCGCCACCCGCACCACGATCCAGCTGGCCGCGCGCCTGACGAGCGAGGGCGACGCCGTCCAGATCGTCAACAGCCTCACCGACATCACGGAACGCAAGCAGGTCGAGCTGCGCCTTGCGTACCTGGCCGACCACGATCCGCTCACCGGCCTGCCGAACCTGAACCGCCTGCGCCGCGTGCTGGGGGACGCGCTGCAGGCCGCCGCCGCGCGGGGCGAACAGGTCGTGCTGCTGCTGATCGCACTCGAACGCCAGCAGGAAGTGGCCGACCTGCTGGGCCACGAAGCCGGCGACGACGCCGTGCGCGAAGTGGCCGCGCGCCTCGCCACGCTCGCCCCGGCGCCGCTGTGCGTCGCGCGCGTCAAGGCCAACGAGTTCGGCCTGGTCCTGCCGGCCGGACCGGCGCACCGCCCGGCCGACGCCGTCGCGCTCGAGCTGTACACCATGTTGTCGGAGCCCTTCCACGTGGGCGGGCGCGAGTTCCACCTGGCGCCCGTGATCGGCATCGCCCTGTATCCGCAGGACGCCGGCTCGGCCAACGAATTGATGCGCCTGGCCGATATCGCCAAGCACCGCGCGCGCAGCGAGTCGGGCGAGCCGGTGCACTTCCATTCGGAGTCCACGCACATCCAGCTGAACGAGCGCCTCACCATCGAGGAGCAGTTGCGGCATGCGCTGGAACGCAACGAGCTGACGCCGCATTACCAGCCCAAGGTCGACATCGCGACGGGCCGCGTGACGGGGTTCGAGGTCCTGCTGCGCTGGAACAACCCGGTGCTCGGCGCGGTGTCGCCCGCGCGCTTCATCCCCATCGCGGAACAGACGGGGCTCATCGTGCCGATCGGGACGTGGGTGCTGCGCACCGCGTGCGCGCAGGCCAGCCGCTGGGCGCGCGAACACGGCATCGCGACCCGCATCGCCGTCAACCTGTCGATCCGCCAGTTCTACCAGAAGGACCTGCTGCAGGTGCTCGGCCAGGCGCTGGCCGACGCCGACCTCACGCCCGACGCCCTCGAACTGGAAATCACGGAAAGCATCGCGATGAGCCGCGTGGACGTCGTCGAGCGCCTGCTGGGCGGCATCCGCGAACTGGGCGTGGAGCTGTCGATCGACGATTTCGGCACCGGGTATTCGAGCCTCGCCTACCTGAAACGCTTCCCCGTGCAGCGCCTGAAAATCGACCGCGCCTTCGTGCGCGACCTCGGGCGCGACGCCGACAGCGCGGCGATCGTGCGCTCGGTCGTCGCGCTGGGCCACGGCCTGCAGATGCGCATCGTGGCCGAAGGCGTGGAGACCGAATCCCAGCTGGAGATCCTGCGCACGCTCGGCTGCGACGAATTCCAGGGCTTCCTGTTCGCGCGGCCGATGGAGGCGGCGGCCGTGCCGGCCCTGCTGCGCGCATCAGGCTCGTGAGCGCACCCCGCGCCGCGGCCGGCCGCCGTGGCCCGGCGGCGGATGGACCGCGCGGCCGGGCGCCGGCACGTCGGCCGACGCGGCCAGGTCGGCCCACGCGTCGAAGCCCACCTTCAGCACGCGCAGGCGGTCGTAGGCGCGCTGCAGCGCCGCCCGGCCCAGCACGAGGCGCAGCGGACCGCGGCCGGCGGCGACGGCCTGCATGATGGCCTGGGCGGCGCGGGCCGCGTCCACCGGCACGGCGGCGCTGGCGCGCGCTGCGCGGCCGGCGAGGCCGTCGTAGTCGGCGATGCCGGCGGCCCGCGGCGCGGTCGCGCCGGCGTCGTCGCCGCTGCCCGGATCGACCAGCGTCACGCCGATGCCGAGCGGCTCGACTTCATAGAACAAGGCTTCCGCCAGCGCTTCCAGCGCCGAGCGCGCGGCATGGCCGAAGCCCTCGAACGCGGGCGCCTGCACCGAGGCGCAGGTGAGCATCACGACGTGGCCGGCGCGGCGCGCGCGCATCGCCGGCAGGACCCGCCGCGCCAGGTTGATCGGGCCGAACACGTTCTCGTCGAACAGCGCGCGCATGGCGCCCTCCTCGCCCTCCTCGATCGCGCCCGGATAGCGCTGGGCGGCGCTGGTCGCCAGCACGTCGATGCGGCCGAAGCGGCGCTCGGCGGCGGCGATGGCCATGTCGACGGCGGCGGTGTCGGTCACGTCCAGCGCCAGCGCGAGCGCCTGCTCCGGGTGGCGCGCGACGAGCGCGTGCAGCTGCGAGGGCAGCCGCGCCGCGAGCACGGCATGGTGGCCGGACGCCAGCACGGCCTCGGCCAGCGCGGCCGCCAGGCCGGTCGTGGCGTCGGCGATGAACCAGACGGGTTGCTTCGTATCGGACATCGTTCCTCCTCGCTTCACAGGTACGGCAAAGGAAGATTCTAGATGCTGGAAGGGTATCGTTCCATGGGCGATATTCCGAAAGTCTTGCCTAAAATTCTGAGCATCATTCAATCGGCGGGCGGCATGCCGTAGTAATCGGGGGCGCCGTCCAGCACCACGTCGATCCTGTCGAGCACCACGCCCGGGTCGAGCGCGTGCACGGTCAAGGTATGCATGCCGGGCTTCAGGCGTCCCGCGCGCCACGTGCGCACGGCCATGTTCGACAGGACGTCTTCCTTCCATTCCTCGCTGCGCCCGGACGTCGTCGTGTCGACCACCTTCGGCGCGCCGCCATCCAGGCTGACGGCGAAACGCACCCGGTTGCCCGCCGTCAGCGGATGTTCCGGGACGGCCACGAGGCGCAGCGTCGCATCGCCGTCGCTGGTGGTCGCGAAGCGGTAGGCCAGCGGCGCGCTGGCGGCGAGATCGGTCGGCGCGCGCGACGGCAGGTCGAGACGGGCACGCATCGCCAGGCCGGACGTACCGAGGCCCGGCAACAGGCTCCAGTCGCGCGTGGGGCCGGCCGCGCCGGCGCGCAGCACGACGATCCGTCCGCGCTCGCCGGGCACGCCCGGCACCGCGGTCCCTTCCGTCTTCAGATTTACGACGACGGTCTCGTCGCCGCATCGCAGGGACAGCGCCGGGGCCGCGCCGCCGTCGTAGTGCAAGGCGATGCGCTGCTCGTGGCCGTTGGCCGCGTCGAGCATGCCGCCGTCCGCGTCCGCGCGCACGGCGCGGGCGCCCGCGCGGACCGACCAGCGCGCATCCCGGCCGCCATAGCTCACCAGCGTCACGGTGCGCGTCGCCGGCTGTCCCTGGCGCAGCAGCAGTCGGTCGCCGTCGGCGGCGAACGGCGCCGGATAGACGATCCCGCAGCCGCGCCGGCTCGAATCGCTCCACGTCGGGTACTCGGGTTCCGCGAACACCGGCAGGCGGCGCGGCGCGATGTCCATGATGCCCGCCCACTTGCCGCCGTGGATCGCGTTGTATGCGGCCGCGTCGGCGCCGAGCGCCGCCTGCGCCGCGCGTGCCTGGCGCACGTACAGGTTGGCGGCGGGGCGCTGCTGGCGCGCGTATTCGGCCGCGAGGTCCAGTTTCAGGATGCGCGTGTTCAGGTTCGCGGCCGAGCGTACCGGATACAGCACCAGTTCGAAGTAGGCGTCGCGCAGCGGCGCCGGCATGCGCGCGGCCAGCCCTTCGGCGCGGGCCGCCAGCGCGCCATAGTCGGCGAGGCGGCGCTCCGCTTCGTCGCCGCCCGTGCGCACATAGGCCGTCGTGCGCACCGGCCGCGTGGGCTCCGTCTGGCTCCAGCCCATGAATTCGGGACGGCGCTCCCACGCGAGGCGGTAGTACTCGCGCAGGATGGCCGCCGCTTCGTTCCCGAGCGCAGGCCCGAACTGGGCGGCGGCCCAGGCGTCCAGGTGGCGCGCGGGGTCCTGCTGCAACACGTCCGCGTCGAACGCGGCATCGAGGAAGTACTGGACGAGGTATTCCGCGGGCTTGATGTCGCCGACGTTCAGCACCCACAGCCGGCGCGCGTCCGTCGCCCAGGCCCGCTGCAGTTGGTCGCGGATCAGCGCCGGATGCGTCGTGCCCAGCCACAGGTAGTCGTGCGGCCGGCCCCAGTACGACACGTGGTAATAGATGCCCGCCCCGCCCGGCCGGCGGCGTTCCCTGTCGGTGCCCAGCTGCGCGAGGTAGCCGTAGTTATCGTCCGGCCAGACGAGCGTCACGTCGTCGGGCACGGCCAGGCCGAGGTTCCAGTAGTCCAGCACCTCCTTGTACATCGTGAAGGCTTGCGGGATGCGCGCCGCCGGTTCGCCGTGCGCGCGGCTCAGCAAGGCACGCTGGACACGGAACACGTCCTGCAGCGCGTCGCGCGCCTGTTCCGGGGTCGCCGCGCCTTCCATCGCCGAATCGTGGACGCCGCGCAGGCCCAGCGACGTCACCGTGTCCATGCCTTTCACGGCCTCGATGCGCGTGCGCCAGTAATCGACCAGGCGGTCGCGGTTCGTGAACCAGTCGAACGGCCCGAACTCCTTCTTCCACTCGCCGACGTTATTGCGCATCATCGGCTCCGCATGCGACGTGCCGACGGCAATCGCGTAATCGTCCGCCACCTGCGCATTGCCGGGGATCGAATAGAACGCCTTCGTCGACGGGTGCATGGCGGGCCAGATCAGGTTGGCCTTCAGGCGCCACAGCAGTTCGAACACGCGGGCATACGTGGTGGGGCCGATGTCGCCGGCCGGGTCGAACGTCCTGGCGGCCCACGGCTGCAGGCCCCAGTCCTCGTCGTTGATGAAGATGCCGCGGTAAGCCACCGACGGCGCGGCCGACAGGCGCGGCGCGCCGTCGACGACCGGACGATCCACGTGCGCCGGCGCGACGTCGGCCCACCATTCCCAGGCCGACACGCCCAGCGCGCGCGACAGGTCGACGACGCCGTACACCGCCCCGCGCCGGTCCGCGCCGGCGACGAGCAGGATCGCGCGGCCGTCCGCTTCACCCGCCACGCGCAGGTAGCGCTCGGACTGCCCGGCCAGCGGACCGAGGTCCGCGCCCAGCGCCCGCGCGGCGGCGCGCACGAGCGGCGAATCGGCCGTGCCCACGACGATGCACCGGCGCGGGCAGTCGTCGAGCCGGGTGGCGTCCGCCGCGGCCTGTCCGCTCACGCGTTCGAGGTCGCGTTTCAGCATGCCGGCCGCAAGCCGCATCGTGGCCTGGGCGTCGTGGACGATGACGGGTGCCTGGCCGGGCGCGGCCAGTTCGAACGGCTGGGCGTGGGCGAGGCCGGCCGCGAGCGACAGGACGAGAGGAAGGCGGCGCAGGAGCATGGGCGGATCGGATCGGCGTACGGACTGAAATAGTAGTGTGCCGGCGCCATGGAATGCAAGCGGTCGCCGAAACGATCACGAAGTTGATCCGCGCGGCGGATCACGCGCGCCGGCCGCGCACCCGGCGGGTTAGCATGCGTCCACCGGCAGCCGCTGCCGGGATGCGAGAAAGGCTGGACCAGCATGGCACATCGACGGTTTTCCACGCTGCGCCGGATTCCGCGCCCCATCTGGGTGCTCGGCTGCGTGAGCATGCTGATGGACGTCTCCTCCGAGATGGTCCACAGCCTGCTCCCGATGTTCCTCGTGTCGACCCTCGGCGCGAGCGTGGCGGCCATCGGCCTGATCGAAGGGATCGCCGAAGCGTCGGCGCAGGTCGTCAAGATTTTTTCGGGCAGCCTCAGTGATTACCTGGGCAACCGGAAATGGCTGGCCGTGGCCGGCTACGCGCTGGGCGCGGCCAGCAAGCCGTTCTTCGCGGTCGCGACGTCGGCGCAGCTCGTCCTCGCGGCGCGCTTCGCCGACCGCATCGGCAAAGGGATCCGCGGCGCGCCCCGCGATGCGCTCGTGGCCGACATCGCGCCGCCAGCGTCCCGGGGCGCCGCGTTCGGCCTGCGGCAGGCGCTGGACACCGTCGGCGCGTTCGCCGGTCCGCTGGTCGCCGCCGGCCTGATGTTCCTGTGGGCCGGCGACTACCGGCGCATCTTCTGGATCGCCGTGGTCCCGGGAGCCATGGCCGTGCTGCTGCTGGCGCTGGGCATCAGGGAGCCGGAGCACGCGGGAAGGTCGCGGGGCGTCAACCCGATCCGCCGCGACAACCTCGCCCGACTCTCCGGCGGCTACTGGTGGGTGGTGGCCATCGGTGCCGTGTTCACGCTGGCGCGGTTCAGCGAAGCGTTCCTGGTGCTGCGCGCCATGCAAGGCGGCATGGAGCCCGCGCTCGTGCCGCTGTTGATGGTCGCGATGAACGTCGTCTACGCGCTGTCCGCCTACCCGTTCGGCAAGCTGGCCGACGCCATGAGCCATATGCGCCTGCTCGTCGCCGGACTCGGTTTCCTCGTCTGCGCGGACCTGGTGCTGGCCCACAGCGGCGCCTGGCCGGCCGTGCTGCTCGGGGTAAGCCTGTGGGGACTGCACATGGGGATGACCCAGGGCCTGCTGGCGGTGATGGTGGCGCAGACGGCGCCGCCCGACCTGAAGGGCACGGCGTTCGGCTTCTTCAACCTGGTCGGCGGGCTCGCCACGCTGGCGGCGAGCGTCGTTGCCGGCGTGCTGTGGGAGCGCGCCGGCGCGGCCGCGACCTTTCATGCGGGCGCGGGATTCAGCGTGCTCGCCGCGATCCTGATCGTCGTCCGCGGCCGCGCGGAGCGGGACGGCCGCCTCCATTGACGCGATCCGGCTTTGCTCATACACTGCCGATGGTTGCGCTACCATCTGAATACAAGGCCGGCTGTTATAACAATCGAACCGCACGTCCCGACGTGCGGCGCCGCGCCGATCAAGCAACCGCCATTCCTGGAGGAGACTGTGCAAGACACGCGTCACACGGCCGCACGCCGGCTCGCCGCCACGCTCGGCATCACCCTGGCCGCAACCCTGCTGCCCGCTTTCACACCCATCATCGCGCACGCCCAGGCCGCGGCCGGCCAGCCGGCGCCGCGCCAGCACATCCTGCTGGACGACGGCTGGCGCTTCCATCCGGGCGATCCGGCCGGCGGCTCCGCGCCCTATCTCTATGACGTGCGCCCGGTCGTCACCGCGTCCGCCGACGGCAAGGTGGCCGACGCCATCCCCGAAGAAGCGGCGCGCGTCGCGCGCGCGACCACGCCCGTGCTGAAACCGTGGATTCTCCCGAGCGGCAACGCGTTCATCCGCGATCCGGCGCACCGCCACGCGCGCCCCGCGGCCGAACCGGCCGTCGACGCCCCGTTCGCCCGTGCCGCGTTCGACGACAGCGGCTGGCGCCCCGTCACCCTGCCGCACGACTGGGCCATCGAAGGCTCGTTCCTCACGACCGGCCCGTACGGCGGCATGGGCCGCCTCAAGACGTGGGGTCCGGCGTGGTACCGGCGCAAGCTGGATATCCCGCTTGCCGACCGCGGCAGGAAGATCTTCCTCGACGTGGGCGGCGCCATGTCGTACGCGAGCGTGTGGGTCAACGGCCACCTCGCGGGCGGCTGGCCCTACGGCTACAACTCGTTCCGCATCGACCTGACGCCGTGGCTGCAGCCGGGCGCGGTGAACCAGCTGGCCATCCGCCTCGACAACCCGCCCGAATCGGCGCGCTGGTATCCGGGCGCGGGCCTGTACCGCGACGTGTGGCTGACGAAGACGGCGCCCGTGCACGTGGGCCAGTGGGGCGTGACGGTGACGACGCCGGAGGTGACGAAGGAGGCCGCGCGCGTCGCGTGGCAGGTCGCGCTCGACAACGAGGGCACGGCAGCCGCGCGCGCGACGGTGACGACCGAACTGTATGCGCTCGACGAGCGCGGACACATCGCCGGCAAGGCCGTCGCGACGGCCGTGGCGCCGGCGACGACGGTGGCCGCGGGCGCCAGCGGCACCGTCAGCGGGTCGGCGACGGTCGCGCACCCGCGCCTGTGGGGCCCGCCGCCCACGCAGAAGCCGCAGCGCTACGCCCTCGTCGCCACCGTGCGCCAGGACGGCCGCGTCGTCGACCGCTACGAGACGCCATTCGGCATCCGCACCGTGCGCTTCGACCCGGACCGCGGCGTCGTCGTCAACGGCGAACACATCCCGCTGCGCGGCGTGAACAACCACCATGACCTCGGCGCGCTGGGCGCCGCGTTCAACGTGCGCGCGGCCGAGCGCCAGCTGGAGATCATGCGCGCGATGGGCGCGAACGCACTGCGCATGAGCCACAATCCGCCCGACCCGCAATTGCTGGACCTGGCGGACCGCATGGGCTTCCTCGTGATGGACGAAGTATTCGATTCGTGGCGGCGCAAGAAGACGCCGCTGGACTTCCACCTGATCTTCCCGGACTGGCACGAGCAGGACCTGCGCGCCATGATCCGGCGCGACCGCAACCACCCGTCGATCATCCTGTGGAGCGTGGGGAACGAGGTGGGCGAGCAGTACACGGGCGAGGACGGCGCCGCGGTCGGCCGCGAACTCGTGACCATCGCGCACGAGGAAGACGCCACGCGCCCGGCGACCAGCGCGATGAACTACGCGAAGGCGGACATGCCGCTGCCGGGCGTCGTCGACGTGATTTCGCTGAACTACCAGGGCACGGGCATCCGCACCCTGCCCGGCCAGTTCCCGATGTTCCGCGCCGCGTTTCCACACAAGGTGATCCTGCACAGCGAGAGCGCGTCGGCGCTGTCCAGCCGCGGCGAATACCAGTTCCCGGTGCCGGGCGTGCTGAGCGCGTCGGTGCGCCCCGGCATCGGCGGCGATCCCGCCACACATCAGGTCAGCGCCTACGAACTGTTCGCATCGGACTTCGGCGCGTCGGCCGACCGCGCGTTCGCGTCGCTCGACCAGAACCCGTACACGGCCGGCGAATTCGTCTGGACCGGCTTCGACTACCTGGGCGAGCCGACGCCGTATTACGAAGCGCGCAGCTCCTACTCCGGCATCGTCGACCTGGCCGGCTTCCCGAAGGACCGCTATTACCTGTACCAGTCGCGCTGGCGCCCCGACCTGCCGATGGTCCACGTGCTGCCGCACTGGACGTGGCCGGACCGCGTCGGCCAGGTGACGCCCGTGCACGTGTTCACGTCGGGCGACGAGGCCGAGCTGTTCGTCAACGGCAAGTCGCAGGGCCGCCAGAAGAAGGCGCCGTACGCCTACCGCCTGCGCTGGGACTACGTGACCTACGCGCCGGGCGAGATCACGGTCGTCGCCTACAAGGATGGCAAGGAATGGGCACGCGAAACGGTGAAGACGGCCGGCGCCCCGGCCGCCCTGCAGGCGCAGGCCGACCGCACCGCGCTCGCGAGCGACGGGCGCGACCTGGCGTTCGTCACCGTGCGCGTCGTCGACAAGGACGGCGGCCTGGCCCCGCGCGCGCACGACCGCGTGCGCTTCACCGTCGAGGGACCGGGGGAGCTCGTCGCCACCGACAACGGCGATCCGACGAGCTTCGAATCGTTCCAGTCGCCGGAGCGCGCGGCGTTCAACGGTTTGCTGCTGGGCATCGTGCGTACAAAGGCCGGCGCGGGCGGCACGATCACGGTGCGGGCGAGCGGCGCCGGTCTCAAGGAGGCGGTCGTGACCTTGCACAGCCGGCCAGCGGCCGACTAGCGAGGCACGGGCGGCGGCGGCTGGACGGTTTCCAGAATGCAAAATCTTCTGTCGATATTTTTTACATAGTACCGGCGGACAGCGGGAATTTTTCGAAGGTTGTTTCGCAAGTCATTGATTTAAAAAGGATGGGAAAACACTGGCACGTGACTTGCACACGTTTGGTGACGTGCTTGCAGACAAGCGCTGGACTATCCCCCCGATACCTTAACCAGCAGATGACTTGGAGCTAACATGATCAAATCGTTCCGCAAACTGATTCCGGTTGCCGCCGCCCTCGGCTTCGCTTTCGCCGCTTCGTCGGCACAGGCGTTCACGCTGAAGGATGGCACCAACGTCCTGGCATCGGACTCTACTACCCTGGACTGGAACACCACCGGTAGCGGCGTCGCCAAAGGCGTCGGCCCGTTCGGTGCCCCCCTGACCGTCGGCCAGAGCTTCCAGTTCCTGTACCAGTCGAACCTGGCCAGTGTCGACGGCGACACGACGTCCCTGTTCAACGGTCTGGACTTCAACGCCAACGGTGCCAAAGGCTCCGGCAAGACGTTCGAATTCACGATCGTCGCCAAGCTGAACGAGAAAGTGACGAGCCTGACCGGCTCGACCGCCACGTTCGGCCTCGACCCCACCTCGACCGACAACAAGGTCGCGATCTACTACGACACGGCCGCCAATGCCTCGACCACCGGCGGCACCGGTTTCGACGACGGCCAGCTGATCGCCCTGCTCACCATCGTTCCCGGCAACACCCAGTCGACCTTCACCATCGCCGGTGCGGGCGGCCAGGGCTCGACCAAGATCACCGCGTTGAAAGCCGAGGCCGGTGACTTCATCGACCCGAACTATCTGGAGGGCGTGTCGGCAATGCTGTTCGGCGTGAACTTCGAGTCGAACCTGAACTACCCGGCCGGCAACTCGGACACCGCCAACTTCCACATGGGCGGCAGCGCCATGTTCCCGGACTATATCGCCGGCTCCAATGACATCGTGTTCAAGGTCGATGGCTCGAACACGTTCACGAACGCCGTGCCGGAACCGGGCACGATGATGCTGCTGGGCATGGGTATGCTGGGTCTGGTCGGCGCACAGCGTCGTCGCCGTACGCCGAAGGCCTGATCCGGTTGCCAGACCGGCCTCATGAAAAACCGCGGTTTCGACCGCGGTTTTTTTTGGCTGTGTTCGCGTTAGGTATGTGAACTGATTCCGGTTGCAGAGGTCATACGCATCGTCGAGTTAACTCATGAGGAGTGACGATNGCGCGGCCTACCCTTCGACG
>NZ_LMCY01000020.1:26000-34531 GCF_001425685.1 Massilia sp. Root335
GGGCCGGCCGTGTCCGCGCTGCGGTTGCGCCCGCGTACACCGCTGCGGCCAGGCGAACGGCTTGCAACGTTTTCGTTGCCTCGGGTGCGGACGCAGCTACAACGCACTGACCGGCACGCCGCTCGCCCGTCTTCGCAAGAAAGAGTGCTGGCTACCGTTCCTGCAATCCATCCTCGAATCGCGCACGGTGCGCGACGCGGCGCGTGTGACCGGCGTGCACCGGACTACCAGTTTCAGGTGGCGCCACCGGTTCGTGCCCGGTGCGATGCGCGACCGTCCGGCAATGTTGACGGCCATCGTCGAGGCGGACGAGACCTATCGCCTCGAATCGCAGAAGGGGTCGCGCAACCTGACGCGACGGCCGAGAAAGCGCGGCGGCGTGGCCACGCGGCGCGGGATCAATCGCGAATACGACTGCCTGCTCATCGCGCGCGACCGCAACGGGCAGACGCTGGACTTTCACACGGGCCGGGGACAAGTGACGGCTGCGCAATTGCATGCGTGCCTCAAGCCGGTCTTGCCTGCCGACGTGTTGCTGATCAGCGACGGGGCTGCGGCGTATCGTCGTTTCGCCGTGCAAGCGGGCATCACGCACGAAGCGGTGAACGTGACGGCCGGCGTGCGGGCGCGCGGCGCGATCCACATCCAGAACGTGAATAGCTGGCACAGCCGCTTCAAGAGCTGGCTGGTGCGGTTCCGCGGCATCGCGAGCCGCTACCTCATCAATTATTCGGGCTGGCAACGGCTGCTGGATGCGCGGCGGCTGACCACGCCGGCGCATTTGCTGTGCGCTGCGGCCCGGCTCGGCTAGGGCGGCTGCGCTCGGTTACCTACGTAACGCGAACACAGCCTTTTTTTACGTCCCTCAATGGCCGGCCGGACAATCCTGGCGCGACAGCAACGATCCCGCCCGCAGCGCCGCCGCGAAATCGGCACCCGTCACCTCGTCGCCGAAGCGCGCGCGCAACTGCTCCTCGGTCAGCACCACGTGCCGGGCCGCGGCCGCCGCGATCGCATACGCCATCGTCATGCGCGGATCGCGCGGCACCAGCTGGCCGAGGTCGTAGGCATTCGCCAGGAGCGACAGCGCGAAATGGTCGCATTGCGCGCCGGCCTCCTGCAGATAGCCCAGCGCCTGCCGCTTCCAGGCCTGGACCTGCGGGTCGTCGGCCTGGGCGTCGAGGTCGGCCGGCCGGCCCATCGGGCCTTCCATGAAAAAGTCGATGCGGGCGTCGCGGTTGCCCGCGTCCGCCGCGCGCACGAGAAACGCCATGCGCTCCTGCAGCTGCACGGCCGAGACGCCCGCGCACAGCGCTTGCACGCGGCGGCGCTCCGCTTCGGCCTGGACGCGTTCCGCGGCCACCGCGAATTCCGGCAGCGGGTCCGCGTTTGCTGCGCACACCGATGCGGCCTGGTAGATGTCGTAGGCGGCGCGCGTGTCGCCCGTACGCGCGGCGGCGTTGCGGCGGGCGATGTACGTGGCGACGTCCTCGCCGTGCAAGTCGACGACGCGGCCATTGCGGCCGTACAGCGGGGAACGCGGCGCCGCGACGAAGTCCGCCCGTGCCGGCGTGGACGCCGGCGGCGGCGCGAACCACTGCCGCGCGGCTGCGCCGGCCTGGCGCTGCGGCGCCGGTGCGGGCGACGGCGGCACGTCCGGCCCGCGCAGGCCGAGCGCGCCCAGCAGGGCCGCGATCAGGGCCACGGCGGCACAACCGGTCAAGAGCATGCGTGAAGACGTCATCGGCACGATCGTAGCGTGGACGCCGCGCGAACGGCGCCCTGTTTCACGTCAGTTCCACAAATAGCAATAGGCCTGGCTGCGCTCCAGGTTGGTGCCGATCGTGCCGCTGGTCGAGATCTGCTTCACCCAGCCGTTCGGCGCCGTCGTCTTCGGCACGTCGCCGCAGTTGCTGTGCACCCAGTGGATGCCCGTGCCGTCCGAATACTTCTCGCCGCACACTTCGACGCGCGTGCCGGACTTCAGGGCCGCCAGCGAGGCCGGGATGGACGTCGAATTCTGCACGTAGTCCACCGCGTAGACGTTGTCCATGGCGACCTGGTACGACCTGCCGTCCTGGTCGGCCTTCATGTAGATGATCGTGTGCGACAGCTTGATGCCGTCGATGGTCTGGCTGGCGGACTGGAACTTGGGGCCGCTCGTGACAGTGCCGGTCAGGAAGGCCCCCTTGTTGGTCGTGCAGGTGCTCTGCTCGGAAGCATAGGCGCAGGCGCCCTGGGACAACAGCAGCAACGATACGAGCGACAACAGCGTTTTTTTCATTTTCCGTTTCCTCAGTGTTCGTTATGTGAACCCGCCGGCGGCAGGCCAGGGAATGGATCGTATCCCGCTCGACAGTATCGCAGCCGATTGTTACAAAAAAATTATCGGATTCGTGCATTTGTTCAAGAACTTTTTCACAAACATAACGTGGCGAGGCTCAGCGACACTTGGTGCTAAGCTGGCCCTGCATCGCAACATCGGAGGACCCAGCCATGTCGGAAGCACGCCACGAAGTCGTCGTGATCACGGGAGCCAGCGCAGGGATCGGCCGCGCGGCGGTCCAGCAATTCGCCCGGCGCGGCGCACGCATCGCGCTCGTCGCGCGCGACCCCGACCGCCTGGAGGCCGCGCGCGCCGAGGCCGAGCGCCTGGGCTCGCCGCAGGCCATCGCCATCTCCGCCGACACGGCCGACTACGCGCAAGTCGACGCCGCCGCCGAGCGCGCGGAAAACGAGCTGGGCCCCATCGACATCTGGGTGAACAACGCGATGGCGACCGTGTTCGCGCCGTTCGCCGACATCGCGCCGGAAGACTTCCGCCGCGTCACCGACGTCACCTACCACGGCTTCGTGTGGGGCACGATGGCGGCGCTGAAACGCATGCGGCCGCGCAACCGCGGCACCATCGTGCAGGTCAGCTCGGCGCTCGCCTACCGCTCGATTCCCCTGCAATCGCCGTATTGCGGGGCCAAGCACGCGATCAAGGGTTTCACGCAATCCGTGCGCACGGAGCTGGAACACGACCACAGCGACGTCCACGTGGCCATCGTCGACATGCCCGGCGTGAACACCCCGCAATTCGAATGGTGCAAGACGACGCTGACGCACCATCCCAAGCCGATCGGCACGTATTACCAGCCGGAGGTGGCCGGCCGCGCCATCTGGTGGGCGGCGCACGCGCGCCGGGCCGAGATCTGCGTCGGCTACCCCACGCTGGCGACCATGCTGGCCGAGAAATTCGTGCCGCGCCTGCTCGACCGCTACCTGGCGCGCAAGGGCGTCGCGGGCCAGCAGCGCGCCGACACGATCCCGGCCGACCGCCCGAACAACCTGTGGCGGCCCGTGCCCGGTCCGTATGGCGCACACGGCACGTTCGACGCCGGCGCCAGCACCCGGAGCGTGCAACTGTGGGCCACCACGCACCGCGGCTGGCTGCTGGCCGGCGTGGGCGCGGCGGCGGGCGTCGCGCTCGGCCTGCGCCAGCTGCGCCGCCACTGACCAACCATCGAAACGAGGACATGACATGAGCAAAACCGTTGGCGACTTCTTCGTCGAACGCCTGTACGAATGGGGCGTGCGCACGATCTTCGGCTATCCGGGCGACGGCATCAACGGCGTGCTGGGCGCGCTCGACCGCTTTGGCGGCAAGATCCGCTTCATCCAGGTGCGCCACGAGGAAATGGGGGCCTTCATGGCCTCCGCGCACGCCAAGTTCACGGGCGAACCGGGGGTCTGCCTGTCGACGGGCGGCCCCGGCGCGGCCCACATGGTGACGGGCCTGTACGACGCCAAGATGGACCACGTGCCCGTGCTGGCGATCACCGGCCAGGCGCCGACGACGTCGCGCGGCGCCCACTACCAGCAGGAACTGAACCTCGAGCGCCTGTTCCAGGACGTGGCCGACTACGTCTACGAGGCGAGCCAGCCGTCCCAGGTGCGCCACCTGCTCGACCGCGCCATGCGCACGGCGCTGGGCCGCAACGGCGTGAGCGTGCTCGTGCTCCCGAACGACGTCCAGGACAAACCATACGAAGAGCCGGCCCGCAAGCACGGCAACGTCTTTTCCGGCATCGGCTACACCAAGCCGCGCGTCGTGCCGTACGAAGTCGACCTGCAGCGCGCGGCCGATGTGCTGAACGCGGGCAGCAAGGTTGCGATCCTCGTCGGCGCCGGCGCCTTGCGCGCCACGGACGAAGTCATCGCCGTGGCAGAACGCCTCAAGGCCGGCGCCGCCAAGGCGCTGCTGGGCAAGGCCGCCCTGCCCGATCACCTGCCGTGGGTGACGGGCACGATCGGCATCCTCGGCACGAAGGCCAGCTGGGAATTGATGAGCGATTGCGACACCCTGCTCCTGATCGGCACGGGCTTCCCGTACGCCGAATTCCTGCCCAAGGAAGGCAAGGCGCGCGCGGTGCAGATCGACATCGACCCGTCGATGCTGAGCATCCGCTTCCCGGCCGAGGTCAACCTGCATGGCGACAGCGCCGAGACGCTGCGCCTGCTGCTGCCGCTGTTGAAGGACAAGACGGAGACGAGCTGGCGCGAAAAAGTCGAGAAATCGGTGCGCGACTCGTACAAGCTGCTGGAAGAACGGGCGCTGGCATCCGCCAACCCGATCAATCCGCAGCGCGTGTGCTACGAACTGTCGCCGCTGCTCGCGCGCGACGCCATCGTCACGAGCGATTCCGGCTCCTGCGCGAACTGGTATGCGCGCGACCTCAAGGTGCAGCGCGGGCAGATGTATTCGCTGTCCGGCGGGCTCGCGTCGATGGGCGCGGCCGTGCCGTACGCCATCGCCGCCAAGTTCGCCCACCCGGACCGGCCCGTGATCGCCCTCGTCGGCGACGGCGCCATGCAGATGAATAATATGGCGGAACTGATCACCGTATCGAAATACTGGAAACAGTGGAAGGACCCGCGCTGGATCGTGTGCGTGTTCAACAACGAAGACCTGAACCAGGTGACGTGGGAACAGCGCGTCATGGAAGGCAACCCCAAGTTCGAGGCGACACAAAAAATTCCCGATGTCCCGTACCACCGCTTCGGCGAACTGATCGGACTGAAAGGCATCTTCTGCAACGATCCCGACAAGGTGGGCGAAGCGTGGCGCGAGGCGCTGGCGTCCGACCGACCCGTCGTCCTCGAATTCAAGACCGACCCCGAAGTGCCGCCGCTGCCGTCGCACATCACGCTCGAGGAAGCCAGGCACTTCATGACCACCATCGGCAAGGGCGATCCGAGCGAAGGCTCGATGCTGGCCGGCGTCGCGCGCCAGGTGCTCAGCTCGATCCTGCCCGGGGACAAATCGTGAACGCGGCGGCGCCCGCGGACGCGCGCCCGCTGGCGCGCGGGCTCGGCGCCGCCACCCTCGGCCTGGCGCTGGGCGCGTTGCTGCTGGGGCGGGCGGCGTCCGGCCGCAGGCTGCCCGCGCCCGTGCCGGCGCGATTGCCATCACCAGTGCCGCGCGATGCGGCCGGCGCCGACATCGCCGCCGACCCCGCACCGCAAGCCCGCCGGCTGTACCAGGCTGCCGCGATGCTGGCCGCATCCGTGCTGAGCGACAGCGCGATGGAACACTACCGCGGCGGCTTCGAGAACCCCGGCATGTTCGCACCGCTCGCCAGCGCGGCCGTCGTGCTGGCCTGCGCGCTGCGCGGGGCGGGAACGGCCGGGCCACGAACGGCCGGGCCACGAGCGGCCGAGTCGCGAACGAACAGGTTGCGCTCGGCCGGGACACGAGCGACTGGGCCGCGCTCAACCGGACCACAAACGACCGGGTCACGAACGACCGGGTCACGAACGACCGGGTCACGAACAACCGGCCTGATGGCCACCGTTCCTTATGCCACGGCCTGCGCCGTCGGCGCTGCCGGCTTCGGCTTCCACGCCTACAACGTGCTGCGCCGGCCCGGCGGCCTGTCGTGGGCCAACCTGTTCTATGCGGCGCCGCTCGGCGCGCCGGCCGCCCTCGCGCTGGCCGGCGTGATCGGCCTGGCCGCCCGTCCCGTCGCCGCGGGCGCGCCGACGCTCGCCGGCCTGCCCAGCGGACGCGCCCTGTGCGGCCTCGCCGCGTTCGGCCTGGCCGGCACGAGCGCGGAAGCGGCGCTGCTGCACTTCCGCGGCGCCTTCCAGCATCCCGCCATGTGGGTGCCCGTCAGCGTGCCGCCCGTGACGGCCGTCATGCTGGCCGGCGCCGCGCTGCCCGGCGCCCGGGGCCCGCGCCGGCTGACGAACGCACTGCTGACCGCGTGCACGTGGCTGGGCGTGCTGGGGATGGGCTTCCACGCGCGCGGCGTCGCGCGCCAGATGGGCGGCTGGCGCAACTGGAGCCAGAACCTGCTGGCCGGTCCGCCGCTGCCGGCGCCGCCCAGCTTCAGCGCGCTGGCGCTGGCCGGCCGCGCGGCGCTGGCACTGCGCGCGGCGCAGGAAGGCTCGTCGCGGGACCGCATGCAGGGGGCCGCATGAGGGAGACCCCATGACCGAGCCACCGCGCTTCCCCGGCTACGACGTGCTGGCCAAATGGGACAGCCCGTCGTTCGACGACGTCACCCGCGGCGTCCTCGCGCACCGGCTGGACGCCGTCCCGCCGCGGCGCTGGCTGACGGCCGACGAATGGGACGTGCTGGACGCGATCAACGCGCGCCTGCTGCCCCAGCCCGAGCGCGACCACCCGATTCCGATCACGCCCTGGATCGACGCCATGCTCCACGACGACCGCGGCGAAGGCTACCGCCATCCGGACATGCCGCCGCTGCGCGCCGCCTGGCGCCAGGGCCTGGCCGCCGTCGACGACGAGGCGCGCCGCCTGCACGACCTCCCGTTCGCCCGGCTGGACGCGGCCGCGCAGGACGCCGTGCTGCAGGCGCTGGCCGACGGCCGCGCCGCATCGCCCCGCTGGCACGGGCTGGACGCGCAGCGCTTCTTCATCCACCACCTGCTCAAGACGGCGGCCGGCTTCTATTATGCGCATCCGCTCGCGTGGAACGAGATCGGCTTCGGCGGCCCCGCGAGCCCGCGCGGCTATGTGCGGCTCGGGTTCGACAGCCGCGACCCGTGGGAAGCGAAGGAGGCGCCATGAGCGGGAGCCACGCGCCGCGCACGGGCGCCGGCCGCGCCCCCGACGTGTTCGAGCGCGGCGGCTGGGTGAGCATGCGCGAATACGCCGACGACGAGCCGGTCGATTTCGCCATCGTCGGCGCGGGCGCCGGCGGCGCCACGCTCGCGTGCAAGCTGGCGGAGGCCGGCTTTTCCGTCGTCGTGCTGGAAGCCGGGCCGTTCTGGCGGCCGCTGGAAGACTTCGCGTCGGACGAACAAGCCCAGCAGCAGCTGTACTGGACCGAGGAACGGATCTCGGACGGCGCGGACGCGCTGGCCCTCGGCGGCAACAATTCCGGCTGGGGCGTGGGCGGGTCGACCGTCCACTTCAGCATGATCTCGCTGCGCTTCCGGCCCGAGTGGTTCCAGGCGCGCAGCCGGCTGGGCTACGGCGTCGACTGGCCCATCACCTACGCCGAACTGGCGCCCTACTACGAGGAGGCGGAGCGGGCGCTGGCCGTGGCCGGACCGGTGCGCTATCCGTGGGGACCGCCGCGCAGGCGCTACCCGTATCGCGAACACGAGATGAACGCGGCCGGCCTCGTGCTGGCGCGCGGCGCCGAGAACATGGGCATACCCTGGGCCGCCGTGCCGCTGGCGACGGTGTCCGCGCCGCGCGGCAAGTCGCCGCCGTGCGTGTACCGGGGTTTCTGCAATTTCGGCTGCGCGACGAATGCCAAGCAGAGCGCGCTGATCGTGTGGATTCCGCGCGCGCTGGCCGCGGGCGCCGAAGTGCGCGACCTCGCCATGGCCGGCCGCATCGAGACCGGCCCGGACGGCCGCGCCCAAGGCGTGCACTATCGCCGGCACGAGCAATGGCGCTTCCAGCGCGCGCGCAACGTCGTCGTGTCCGGGTACGCGATCGAGACGCCGCGCCTGCTGCTCAATTCCGCCAGCGACCGGTTTCCGCACGGCCTCGGCAACGGCTCGGGCCTCGTCGGCACGCACCTGACGACGCACGCCGGCCCGGGCATGTGGGCGCGCTTCGACGAGGAGATCCGCTGGTACAAGGGCCCGCCCAACATGGCCGTGTGCGAGCACTGGAATTACACGGACACCGGCAAGGATTTCCACGGCGGCTACGCCTTCATGAGCCAGGGTCCGCTGCCGCGCGCGTGGGCGCAGGTGCTCGTCACCGAGCGGCACCTGTGGGGCGCGGCGCTGCGGCGCGAGATGCAGGACTATAACCACATGGCCGGCCTGGTGGCCGTCGCCGAGACGGAGCCGCGCGCATGCAACCGCGTGGCGCTGTCCGACGTGCGCGACCGCCACGGCCTGCCCGTCGCCCACGTCACGTTCGAATATTCCGACAACGACCGCCGCATGCAGGACCACGCGCGCCGCTTCATGGGCACGATGCTGGAAGCGGCGGGCGGCCGCGGCGTGTGGACGAGCGACGACACGAGCCACATCCTGGGCACCTGCCGCATGGG
>NZ_LMCY01000020.1:34540-55615 GCF_001425685.1 Massilia sp. Root335
CGGGACACGAGCGTCGTGAACGCGGACGGCCGCAGCTGGGACGTGCCCAATCTGTGGATCTGCGACGGCTCGCTGTTCCCGACGGCGGGCGGCGTCAATCCGTCGCTGACGATCCAGGCCCTCGCCTGCCGCATGGGCGCGCGCATCCGCGACCTCGCGGCGCGCGGTGAATTGTAAAAGGAACGCAGCATGAGCAAGGTAGCCAGCATCTTCGACCTCGAATGCCTCGCGCGGGAACGCCTGCCCGGCGTCGTGTTCGACTACATCCACGGCGGCAGCGAACAGCAGCTGACCGTCCAGCGCAACCTCGACGACATGCGGGCCCTGGCCCTGCGCCAGCACAGCCTGCGCGACGTCTCGCACCGCGACATGGCCGTCACGATGGTGGGCGACCGGGCCCGCATCCCGCTGGCCCTCGGCCCGACGGGCCTCGCCGGCCTCACGTGGGCCAACGGCGAATGCGAGGCGGCGCGTGCGGCCGTGGAATTCGGCGTGCCGTTCTGCCTGTCGACGTGCTCCATCAATTCCATCGAGGACGTGGCCGAGGCGATCCAGGCGCCGTTCTGGTTCCAGCTGTACCTCATGAAGGACCACAAGGTCAACGAAAGCCTGATGCGGCGCGCCCACGACGCCGACTGCTCGGCGCTGGTGCTGACGATCGACCTGCACACGCAGGGCAAGCGCTGGGCCGACGAAAAGCACGGCCTCGCCGTGCCGCCGCGCCTGACGCCGTCGAACATCATGCAGATGGTGGGCCACCCGCGCTGGCTCGCGAACATGGCGGGCAGCAAGCGCCACACGTTCGGCAATTTCGAGCACGAGATCAAGGAAGCCGGCTCCATCGGCTCGCTGTCGAAGTGGATCGAGGAACAGTTCGACGCCTCGTTCGACGTGAACACGGCGCGCTGGGTGCGCGACAAGTGGCAGCGCAAGCTGATTTTGAAGGGCGTGATGAACCCGGACGACGCGCGCACCGCCATCGACATCGGCGCCGACGCCATCATCGTCTCGAACCACGGCGGGCGCCAGCTGGACGGCGCGCCGTCGTCGATCTCGGTGCTGCCGGAAATCGTCGACGCCGTGGGCGACCGCATCGAAGTGCTGTTCGACGGCGGCATCCGCACCGGCGGCGACATCGTCAAGGCGATCGGCCTCGGCGCCCACGCCTGCCTGTCCGGCCGCGCGTGGCTGTACGGCCTCGCGGCGCGCGGGCGCGAAGGCGTCACGTGCGCCCTCACGCTGCTGGAACAGGAACTGCAGGACTGCATGCTGCTGACGGGCCTCGACAACCTGCACAAGATCGATCCGGGCGTCGTCACCGCGCAGCCGCCTCTCGGGAGGCGCTGATGCTGCCTTTCATGTTCGCCACCGGGATCGAGAGCAGTTCGCCGACCATCGGCGATGGCCGCATCCGCCGCGACCAGATGGAGGAATGCGGCCATTACCGCCAGTGGAAGAAGGACCTCGAACTCGTCGCGCAGCTGGGCATCCGCACCCTGCGCTACGGCGTGCCGCTGCACCGGACGTGGCTGGCGCCGGACCGCTACGACTGGGAATTCGCCGACCAGGCCTTCGCCGAAATGCGCCGCCTCGGCATCGCCCCGATCGCGGACCTGTGCCATTTCGGCGTGCCGGACTGGATCGGCAATTTCCAGAACCCCGATTTCCCCATGCTGTTCCAGGGCTACGCCAGGGCGTTCGCCACGCGCTACCCGTGGATCGGCCTGTACACCCCCGTCAACGAAATGTACGTGTGCGCCAAGTTCTCCGCCCTGTTCGGCTGGTGGAACGAGCAGGCGCGCGACCAGCGTTCGTACGTGACGGCGCTGAAGCACCTGGCCAAGGCCAATGTGCTGGCGATGCACGAGATCGTCAAGCTGCGCCCCGACGCCGTGTTCGTGCAAAGCGAGTCGAGCGAATACTTCCATGCGGGCCTGCCCGACGCCGTCGAGGAAGCCGAACGGCGCAACCAGCTGCGCTTCCTGTCGCTCGACTTCAACTACGGCCGCCCCCTCGACCCGCTGCAGCGCGACTTCGTGCTGGCCAACGGCATGACGCCGGACGAATGCCGCTTCTTCGAGGAGCATGCGCTGTGCGGCCACTGCGTCCTCGGCAGCGACTACTACATGACGAACGAACACGAGGTCGATCCCGACGGCGCGACGCACGACGCCGGCGAAACGCTGGGCTACGCGATGATCGCGCGCGAGTACGCCGAACGCTACGGCCTGCCGATGATGCACACGGAAACGAACGTCGACCAGGGCCGCCATGGCGATGAAGCGGTCGACTGGCTGCGCTGCCAGTGGGCCCACGTGCGCAGCCTGATGCGCAGCGGCGTGCCGGTCGTCGGCTTCACGTGGTTTTCGCTGACCGACCAGATCGACTGGAACATCGAGTTGCGCGAGGCGCGCGGCGTCGTCAACCCGCGCGGGCTGTACGACCTGCAGCGCCGCATCCGGCCCGTCGGCACGGCGTACCGGGACCTGATCGCGGCGTGGGAGGGGCGGATCGGGACTTGACGCCGCGCCGCGCCTGCGGTCTACTTTGGCCGCCCGCACCCCGACCGCCTCCACGATGCTGAAACCCGTCCTCGACCTGCTCAACCAGATTCCGCGCGACCTGATCCTCCCGCCCGCGAGCCTGTTCCTCGTCATCGCCATCGGCCTGGCGCTCTGGCGCCGGCGGCCGCGCGCCGGGCGCATCGTGGCCGGCACCGGGCTCGCGCTGCTGGCATTCCTGTCGACGACGGGCGGCGCGCGGCTCCTCGGCGCGCCGCTCGAGAACATGACAGCCCCGTTGCGTGCACCCGAACGCGCCGATGCGCAGGCGATCGTCGTGCTGGCGGCCGGACGGGTGCGGCGTGCGCCCGAATACGACGACCGCGACATCCCCGACTACGTCGCGCTGGCGCGCCTGCGCTACGCCGCGCACCTGCAGCGGAAAACCGGGCTGCCCGTCCTCGTCAGCGGCGGCGACGGCGCCGGCGATCCCGGCCTGGGCAGCCCGGGCTGGTCGGAGGCCGACGGGATGGCCGCCGCGCTGCGCGAGGACTTCGGCGTGCCGGTGAGATGGCTGGAAAGCCGCTCGCGCGACACGGCGGGCAATGCTGCGCTCAGTGCCGCCATCCTGCGCGCGGACGGCGTCCGCCGCATCCTGCTCGTGACCGACGCCATGCACATGCCGCGCGCCCACGCCGTGTTCGAGCGCGCCGGGATGGACGTCGTCGCGGCGCCCACGATGTTCTTCGGCCGCCAGCCGCTGTCGGTCCACGCGTGGATCCCGAGCGCCGAAGGCATGCGCCGCTCGTGGTATGCGTCCTATGAACTGATCGGCATGGTCTGGTACCGCCTGCGCGCGGCCGCCGGACGTTGATTCACCGTCCCGCCACCGTGCCGCGCACGGTGTTGCGCCCGCCCCGCTTGGCCGCGTACAGTTGGGCGTCGGCGGCGCCGATCAACGCTTCGGAGGTCGACGGCGGCGCCGCAGCCTGCGCCGGCACGGCCGCGATGCCGAAGCTGGCCGTCGCCGTGATCGAAGCGGCGGGCGCCGCGGTGCCGGCGAACGCCAGCCGGATGCGTTCGGCCAGCGCCTGCGCGCCGGCCAGGTCCGTCTGCGGGACCACGAGCAGGAATTCCTCGCCGCCGTAACGGATCACGCTGTCGACCGCGTCGCGCGTCATCGTCAGCAGCAGGCCGGCGAAATCGGCCAGCACCCGGTCGCCCGCCGCGTGGCCGTACGTGTCGTTGATGCGCTTGAAGTGGTCGATGTCGCACAGGATCACGGACAGCGGCGTGCCGTAGCGGCGGGCGCGTTCCAGTTCGGCGTCCAGCAAGCCTTTCTGCAGGATGCGGCGGTTGTAGCAGCCCGTCAGCGGATCGCGGTCCGCCAGTTGCTCCAGCAGGACGGCCGCGCGGAACTGCGCGCGCTGCGCGACGTTGAAGCGCCGCGCCGCGATCCAGCCGAGGGCATTGCCCATGACGAGCAGCAGCACGAGGGTCAGCACGTCGTCCGCCCGCAGGTGGCCCTGGACGCACAGCAGCGCCGCGAAGACGACGCTGGAGCCGACGCCGATCGCCACGGCATACAGGAAGCGGTTCGGGAAGTTGACGTACACCGCCATCAGGATCAACGCCTGCGACATCGTGTTCCACGCCAGCGCTTCCGGCTGGTACCAGCACACCACCATGAACACGGCGAGCGCGGCGACGAGCAGCGTGCAGGCGGCCCCGATCGACACGGACACCGACCCGGGCCGGCGCGCGATGGCGACACAGCCGCCCAGTGCGACGAGCGCCACGGCGGCGCGCAGCCCGACCAGCGCCCAGGCGGCGGGCGTGAAGCCCATCAGGGCGACATCGGTCGCGCCGAACGCGACGTAGAACACGGCCGCGAACACCAGGCTCGCCTTGAGCTGGGCATTGCGCTCGGGCAGGCAATGGCGGAGGAAGCGTTCCTCGCTGTCCCGGTCCGCGAACTCGGCGCGCCGGCGGTCGATGGACAGGCGGGGACTGGATGGATCTCGGGACGACACGGGGGCTTTCGGCAATACGGGGATTGGAACGGGATACGCTGTCGGATGGCACGCAATGCCGGACAGTCGGGGATGGCTCGCACGGGAATGGAGGGGCGGCACGGCTGCCGGCGCAACCTCGTATTTTAACCCATAATAATTTCCAAGTGGAAATTTAAGTTACACACAGGGCGCGGCCGGAACCAATCGCTGAGCGGCCGATCATACCGACGTCAACGTCCTGCGGGTGCATAGTCATGAGACTGTTTGCGAACGTGCCGTGGCGAACGATCGTCGCCGTCATCCTCGCCTGTTGCGTCGTCCCGGCCCGCGCCGTCCCGAGTTTCGCGCGCCAGACCGGGTTCGACTGTTTCACCTGCCACGTCAGCTGGCCCGAACTGACGCCCACCGGCCGCCTGTTCAAGCTGAACGGCTATACGCTGGGGCCGCGGCTGACGTTCCCGGTCGCCGGCATGGTCCAGTTGTCGCATGCCGCCACGCACACCGGCGGCGTCGACTTCAAGCAGAATTTTCCCGAGGACCGCGAGACGGTGCTGCAGCAGGCCAGCCTCTTCTTCAACGGCAAGCTGAGCGACCACGTGGGGATCTTCTCACAGCTGACCTACGACGGCGTCGAGCACCACACCAGCATCGACAACGTCGACCTGCGCTACGCCAACCGCGTCGGCGTCGCGGGGCACAGCCTCCTCTACGGCTTCACCCTGCACAACAATCCACAGGTGCAGGACGTCTACAACACGGTGAGCGCCTGGGGCTTTCCGTTCGCCTCGTCGCCGGCCGCCAACGCACCCGCCGCCGCGCCGCTGATCGAGAACCTGGGCCAGCAGGTGGCCGGCATGGGCGCCTACGTCTTATGGCGCAATACGTTCTACGCCGAACTCACGGCCTACCGCACCGGCAACCACCTGTTCTCCCCGCTGCGGCTCGGCGTCGAACGGGATACCGCCGCCTCCCTCGACGGCTACAACCCGTACTGGCGCTTCGCGCTGCAGCACGACTGGGACGGCGGCAGGTATTCGGCGATGATCGGCACCCTCGGCCTGGTCGCGGACGTCTTCCCCGACAACAAGCTCCTGACCGGCCCGACCGACCGCTTCCGCGACGTCGGCGTCGACGCGCAATACCAGTACGTCACCAACCGGCACCGCTTTTCCGGACAGCTCAGTTACGTGCGCGAACGGGTGTCCTGGAACCCCGGCGCGCAGACGAGCAACGGCACGGACGAACTGCACGCGCTCCGCGCCAAGGCCGGCTACTACTTCGACAGGAAGTTCGGCATCAACGTGGCGCGCTTCCGCGTCGACGGCACGGCCGACAGCGGGCTGTACGACACCGGCGACGCGGTCACGGGCAGCACCAACGGCAGCCCCGACAGCGACGGCTACATCGCCGAATTCAACTACCTGCCGCGCCGCGACATCCGCCTGACGCTCCAGTTCACGCGCTACGGCAAGTTCAACGGCGCCAGGCGCGACTACGACGGCGCCGGCCGCAACGCCGCCGACAACGACACCGTCTATCTGCTGGGCTGGTTCATGTTCTGAACCCCCGGCCACTCGCAGGAACACGATCATGAACGACCACGAATCGACGCGCCGCCGCCTGCTGGCGCGCACCGCCGCACTGCCGATCCTGCTCGCGCTGCCGCTGCGGTCCGTGCCCGCGTCGGCCGGGACGGGCACGGGGAGCAAGGAGGATTTTCACTACCAGGAACATCCCAACGAGGGCAAGCGTTGCGCCGATTGCGCGCAGTTCATTCCGGCGGCAAAGGGACAGGCGGGCGCCTGCCGGATCGTCGCCGGCGCGATCAGCGCGGACGGTTGGTGCATGGCGTTCACGCCCAGGCAGGATCGTTCCTGACGGCACCCGGTGGGGCGGGGTCGTTACAATTGACGCATTATTTCCCGTCACCGACCGGTAAACTGGCATGTCTTGATGAACAGGCTACACGGAAGGACCCGATGTTATCGAAGGAACAGGCACATGCCATCGCCGATGCGTTGCTCGACGAGGCCCGCGCCGCCAGGCCGCGTCTCTATCGTGCGGCAAGCACACCTGTTCACTGGCTGTATCGTTGCCGGGCCTTGCGCTCCGTGCCGGAGGTATTGCAGGCGGAGGTCGTCCGGCAAGCGAAAAAAGAAACCATGTTCAATCCGTGGTTCGATATCCTGGCCCTGATCTCCATCCTGGCACCATGGGTGACGTGGGCGATCAAGCCGACGGTCCTCGGCAAATCGGGCTTCGGCACGCCGATCGTGGCGCTCTCCCCGCTGTTGATCCTGACCGTCCAGACCATGCTCATCCGGCGCGCCATCAAAATGATTGCGCGTCAACTTGGGGAGTCGGTGACGGCGGACGCATGACGCCGGCGGCGCCCCTCACCCACTCCCGAACCGCGGCGCCACCGTCGCCGGCTGCTGCCACGGCGCCTTGAGTTCGGCGCGCGTCGTGTAATCCGTCAACGACAGGCCGAACAGCAGGACGAGCGTCACGGCCCCGGCGACGGCGGCGAGCCGCAGCAGCGCGGGCGCGCGCCTGAGGCGCATGAACACGATGGCGACCAGCAGCGCCTTGGTGAGCGCGATCGCGAGGCTGATCGCGGTGTTCAGCCAGCCCAGGCGCAGCAGCGCGCAGGCCGCCGTCGTGGCCAGCAGCGCCATCAACGCGATCCAGGTGAGCACGAGCGGGCGGGTCGCCTTGTCCACGTCAGCCTCCCGAGCGCGCCGTCAGGTACAGCAACGGGTACAGGAAGATCCACACCACGTCGACGAAGTGCCAGTACAGGCCGGTGAGTTCGACCGCCTCGTTGCCCGGTCCGCGCGGCGGCGCATGGCGCAGCACCAGCATCAGCCACACGCAGGCCGACACGCCGATCAGCAGGTGCAGCGCGTGCAGGCCGGTGGCCGCGAAGTACAGCAGGAAGAACAGCTCGACGCCGTGGACGGTGGCCGGATCGGTCGCATCGTCGGGCCGGAAGCCGATGCCCGGGAACAGGTGCTCGCCGAATTCCTGGTGCCATTCATAACCCTTGATGGCGAGGAAGACGACGCCGAGCAGCGCCGTCAGCGCCAGCAGGCGCGCGGCGCGGCGGCGGCCGCGCATGTCCTTCCCATGTTGCGCGGCGTGGCCGGCCAGCGCCATGCAGAAGCTGCTGGTCAGCAGCACGGCCGTGTTGACGGTCCCCAGCAGCATGTCGGTGTGGCGGCTGGCCATGCCGGTCGCCTGCGGATAGTGCATGCGCAGATACAGGTAGCCGAACAGCAGCGGGCCGAAGAACAGCAGCTCGCTGGACAGGAACACCCACATGCCGAACGAGCGCGCGAAATCCTGCTGCGCGTGGCTGCCGAACTGCGGTTCGAGCGGCGGCAACGAGGTCTCGTGCGCGCTCATGGCGACTCCGGCGTGTAGGCGTAGGGCTCGCGCACGACGACGGGCGGTGTCGCGAAATTGTGTTCGGGCGGCGGCGAGTCCGTCTGCCATTCGAGGCCCGTGGCGCGCCACGGATTCGCCGGCGCCCGCGCGCCGAAGCGCAGCGACCAAGCGAGGTAACCGAGCGGCATGAGGTAGCCGACGGCCAGGGTCACGGCGCCGGCCGACGACAGCACGTGCAGCAGCTGGAATTCCGGCGGATACGTGTGATAGCGGCGCGGCATGCCGGCATAGCCCAGCAGGTATTGCGGGAAGAACGTCAGGTTGAAGCCGGCGAAGATGATCAGCGCCGCGACCTTGCCCCAGGTCTCGGAATACATCCGCCCCGTCACCTTCGGCCACCAGAAGTGGATGCCGCCCAGGTAGGCCATCACCGAGCCGCCCACCATGATGTAGTGGAAGTGGGCGACGACGAAATACGTGTCGGACAGGTGCACGTCCAGCGCGAGCGCCGCGAGGAACAGGCCCGTCAGGCCGCCGATCGTGAACAGGCCGACGAAGCCGAGCGCGTACAGCATCGGCGCCGAAAACACGATGCTGCCCTTGTACAGCGTCGCCGTCCAGTTGAACACCTTGATCGCGGACGGAATGGCGACGAGGAAGGACAGCAGCGAAAACACCAGCCCCGCATACATCGACTGGCCGCTGACGAACATGTGGTGGCCCCACACGAGGAAGCCGATGACGGCGATGGCGAGGATCGCATACGTCATGAAGCGGTAGCCGAACACCGGGCGGCGCGCGAAGCACGGGATGATCTCGCTGGCGACGCCCATCGCCGGCAGCACCATGATGTACACGGCCGGATGCGAATAGAACCAGAACAGGTGCTGGAACAGCAGCGGGTCGCCGCCGAGCGCGGGGTCGAAGATCCCGACCTGGAACAGCCGCTCGATGGCGACCAGCACGAGCGTCATCGCCAGCACGGGCGTGGCCAGCACGAGGATCAGCGACGTCGCGTAGTTCGCCCACACGAACAGCGGCAGGCGGAACCACGACAGGCCCGGCGCGCGCAGGGTGTGCACGCTGACGATGAAGTTCAGGCCCGTGAGGATCGACGAGAACCCGAGCACCAGCACCCCGGACAGCGCCGCCACCACGTGCGAGTTCGAGAACATCGACGAGAACGGCGTGTAGAACGTCCACCCCGTGTCGACGCCGCCCGCCAGCAGCGCCCACAGCACGATCGCGCCCCCCAGCATGTACAGATACCAGCTGGCGAGGTTCAGCCGCGGGAAGGCGAGGTCGCGCGCGCCGATCATCAGCGGCATCAGGAAATTCCCGAGCACCGCCGGGATCGACGGGATCAGGAACAGCCACACCATGATGATGCCGTGCGCCGTGAACAGCTTGTTGTACGTGTCGTCGCTGACGAGGTCTCCCGCCGGCGTCGCCAGTTCGAGCCGGATCAGCGCGGCCGCCACGCCGCCGAGGAAGAAGAAGAACGTGATCGAGATCGCGTACAGGACGGCGATGCGCTTGTGGTCGCGCGTCGTGAGCCAGTCGGTCAGCCGGTAGCCCCCCTCGAGGTAGCTCGGCGCGTGCCGCGCGTGCGGCGGCGATCCCTCGTCGACGACGCTAGCGTCGTTCTGTGCGCTGGTCATGCGCGCTCTCCCTGATGTATTCGATGATGGCCAGGATGTCCTCCTCGCCGACCTGTCCCGCGAACGATGGCATGATCGGCGCGTAGCCCGCGACGACGTCCTTGCCCGGCACCAGGATCGAGTCGCGCACGTACGGTTCGTCGGCCGTCAGCTCGCGCCCGTCCGCCAGGTGCACGCGCCGGCCCAGCAGCCCGGTCAGGTCGGGCGCGTGCACGCTCGACCCCGGATCGTGGCAACCGCTGCAGCCGTAGCGCCGGTACAGCTCGTGGCCGCGCGCCGCCATGCCGGGCTGGCGCGGGCCCGCCTCCAGCCACTGGGCGAATGCGGCCGGCTGCATGACGACGACCCGCCCCAGCATCATCGCGTGCTCCGTGCCGCAGTACTCCGCGCAGTACAGCCGGTACTCGCCGGTGCGGCTCGGCGTGAAGACGATGGAGGTGTAGCGGCCCGGGACGACGTCCTGCTTGACGCGGAAATCCGGCACGAAGAAGCTGTGGATCACGTCCTGCGACGTCATGGTCAGGCGCACGGGCCGGCCCAGCGGCACGTGCAGCTGGCCGATCTCGCGCCGGCCGTTCTTGTGTTCGGCCTCCCACATCCACTGCTTGGCCACGACGAACACGGGCATCGCATTGGCCGGCGCCTGGTACAGCTTGATGTAGTCGACGGCGCCCCACGCATAGATGCCGAGGAACAGGAGCAGCGGGATCACGGTCCACGCGATCTCCACCGGCAGGCCCTTCTTGGGCACGTGGGTGCGGTCGGCCTTCGAGCCGGCCCGGTAGCGGATCGAGAAACCGATCATCAGCGCGAGCAGGACCAGCGCGACGGCGCCCGTCAGCAGCAGCAGGCAGAGCGCGAGGCTGTCGAGGCGCGCGGCGGAGGCGGCGGCGTCCGACGGCAACAGGTGGAAGTCCGTGTTCACGACCGCCCTCCCCGCCGGCGCCACAGCCAGCCGAAGAACAGCAATGGCAGGAGCAGCACCCCGACGCGAACGGCGGCCAGCGCGCCGCCGGTGTGAAGGCCGGACGTCGGCGCGTAGTGCGCGCACAGCAGCAGCACCTGCTGGCCGAACGACGGCGCCGGTTCTTCGCGCGCGGCCGCTCTCACGGCGGCGCGCAGGGCGGCCGGATCGAAGCGCACGCCGGAGAAGCCGCGCGCGATGCGGCCGTCCGCATCCAGCACGGCGAAGCCTGCGGCGTGCGCCAGTTCGCCGGTGCGCGGATCGGGCACCGTGCGGTAGCCGAGCGCCGCCTGCAGCCGCGCGAGCGTGGCCGCATCGCCCGTCAGCAGCGTGAGATCGGCCGCGCCGCCGGGCAGCAGCGCGGCATAGGCGCGCTTCCTCGCCGACGCCGCCGCGGCGCCGTCGCGCGGGTCGACGGACAGGCCGACGAGGCGATAGTCGCCCGCCGCCAGCCCGGACAGCGCGAGCGCCTGCAGCACGCCTTCGAACAGGGTGCTGCACAGGTTCGGACACGTGTAATAGCCGGGCACCAGCACGACGGGACGGTCGAACAGCGTGGCCAGCGGGACCCGGCGGCCCGCATCGTCACGCAGGACGGCGTCCAGCGGCAGCTTGGCGCCGGGCACGGGATCGAAGCGCGCGGCCGGTGGCGGCGGCAGCGCCAGCGCCCCCGCGGCGGCCGGGCCGCAGGCCAGCAGCACGAAGGCGAACAGGAACGCGGCGGCGGCCTTCATCGCGCCTCCTTGCCGGGAGCGAGGACGGGCGGCGTCCGGCCCGGGGTCGGCGCCGGCGCCGGCGCGCCGGCGGGACTGGCGGCGCCGCCGCGCGCGGCCAGCAGCCGCATCGCCTCGTCCAGCGGAATGCGCGCGATGCCGGCCTGGCGGTCGACCCAGCCGTAGCTTCCGGTGACGCGGCGCTTTTCGGCGAAATAATCGACGCGGTCCGGCTGCGGCGCCGGCTGCAGCAGCGGCGCCGCGCCCTGGAACGGATGCGCCGGCGTGTTGGCGGCCGGTCCCCATGCGCGCAGCACCAGCGCGCCGGCGGCGAGCGCGCAGGCGATGCCGCCCACGATGACGTACGCGCCGCGGCGCAGGCCGCGCAGGTCGAGGTCGTTGCCGGTGTGGTCAGGCATGCGCGCCCTCCTTTCCGTGACGGGTCAGCGCCAGCCACGCGAACAACCCGAAGCCGCTGGCGACGAGCGGCGCGAGCCACAGCCAGTGCCGCGTCAGGTGCTGGACGGACGGCAGTATAAGCCACCAGCAGTCGAGCAGGTGCGCCGCCAGCAGCGCGCCGGCCAGCACGCCCATCAGCGCGGGCGCGGATTTCGCGTAGCGCGACAGCAGGATGCACAGCGGCCCGGCGAAGTGGCCGACGACGAGCACCCACGCCACCGCCTGCCAGCCGGGCGCGCCGCGCCGCAGGTACCACGAGATTTCATGCGGCAGGTCGGCCGCCCAGATGATGAGGAATTGCACGTACGCGAGATAGGCCCACGTCAGCACGTACATCATGAGCAGGTTGCCGAGGTCGGGCAGGCGCTTGCGCGCGGCGCCGCGGTCGATCAGCAGCACGGCCAGCGCGAGCCCCGTCAGCATCTGCCCGGTGCCGGCCAGCCAGCCGAACACGCTGGAATACCATTCCGGCTGCAGCGACATGATCCAATCGACGGCCGCGAGGCTGACCGAGAAGCCGTACACGAGCAGGCAGGCCGCGGCGCGCGCCGTCGACCGGGTGCGGGCGCGGGTCTCGACGATGGCGAGGCCGCTCCACAGCAGCAGATAGACGACGCTGCGCACCGTGAAGAACACGGGGTTCAGCCACGCGTGGCGGAACGCCGCGTCCGGCGCACCCGTGACGCCGTGCTGCCACGGATACAGCAGCGGCGCGCCCAGCAGCACGGGCAGGAACAGGATGCAGGCGAGCGGCAGCCAGCCGGCCGCGCGCAGCAGCGGGCCGCGGATCGTCTCGCCCCACGCGCCGCCCGTCAGCTGGTGCAGCCACACGTTGGCGAGTCCGCCCAGCAGCGCGCCCGTGACGAACCACCACGCGGCCAGGTAGCTGGCCAGCAGTGCGCGCAGGTCGAGGCGCCAGCCGGCCCACGCGGCGACGAGCGCGATGGCGGGCAGCGCCAGCGCCGGCCAGGCGAACGTGCGCGGCTTCATGGCTGGCCTCCGAGGTGGGCGCGCACGTCCGGCGGCAGCGCGGCCACCTCCGCGTGCTGGCTCAGTTGCAGCGCGCGGATGAAGGCGACGATGGCCCAGCGGTCGGCCGGTTCCACGCGGTCGCCGTACGGCACCATCACGCCGTAGCCGTTCTTGATGACGTCGTAGATGTGGCGGTCGGGGACGTTGCGCAGCCGGTCCTGGTGATAGGTCGGCGGCGCCGGAAAGCCGCGCCGCACGACGAGGCCGTCGCCGTCACCGGCCGGGCTGTGGCAAGGCATGCAGTAGATCATGTAGCGGTCCTGGCCGCGCTTCAGCAGGGTCATGTCGACGGGGTACGGGTTCGTCTGCGCCGCCTCGGCCTCGACGTCGCGCCGCACGAGGTCGACGCCCTGGCGGCCGCCGGAACTGTCGGCGAAGGCGCCGCGGGCGCGCGGTTCCGTGCCGGCGACGGGCGGCCGCGCCGACGCGCCGTCGTCGAACAGCGGGCTCGGTGCATAGGTTTTATAGCGCGGCTGGTCGTACATGTCCTGCTTCGCGCCTTCGCAGCCGGCGAGCAGGCCGGCCGCCGTCAATGCCAGCAGCACGCGGTTCATGCCGGCACCTCGCGCAGCAGCAGCGGATGCAGTTCCGCGAGCAGGTCGCGCGCGGGGCCGGGCGCGAACACGGGGTCGCACGCGGGCAGGCACAGGAAGAAGCGGTTGCGGCTCGCGAGCTCGAACTCCTCCACCTCGAACAGCGGGTGATACAGGCGCGGCAGGCCGTTCAGCGCCAGCATCGCGACCGTGGCCGCCAGCGCCGCGCCGAGGATCGTGATCTCGAACGTGGCCGGGATGAACGCGGGCCAGCTGTTCAGCGGCCGCCCGCCGATGTTGATCGGGTAGTCGACGACGGCCGCATACCATTGCAGGAAGTAGGTGCCCGCGCCGCCGAGTATCCCGCCCAGCAGCGTGACGGGCGCGATCCAGCCCTTCTCGGCGCCGATGATCGCGTCCAGGCCCTCGACGGGGAACGGCGAATACGCCTCGACCCGGGTCCAGCCCCGCGCACGCACGTGCCGCGCGGCCGCGCACAGGGCCTCGGCGCTGGGGAATTCGGCCAGCAGGCCGTAGAGCGCGCGTTCGCTCATGCTTCCCCCTTGGCGGATTCGCGCACCAGCTCGCGCATCTCGGCGATCGAGATCGTGGGCAGGAAGCGCACGAACAGCAGGAACAGCCAGACGAACAGCGCGATGGAGCCGAACAGCGTGATCCAGTCCCAGCGCGTCGGGTAGAACATGCCCCAGGCCGACGGCAGGTAGTCGCGGTGCAGCGACGTGACGACGATGAGGAAGCGCTCCATCCACATGCCGCAGTTGATGACGAGGCTCAGCACGAACAGCAGCGCGACGCTGTGGCGCACGCGCCGGAACCAGAACAGCTGCGGCACGAGCACGTTACAGGTCAGCATGGCCCAGTACACGGGGCCGTACGGGCCGGCGAAGCGGTTCAGCGTCATGTAGCGCTCGTACACGTCGCCGCTGTAGAACGCGGTGAACATCTCCGCCAGGTAGCCGTAGCTCACGAGCCAGCTCGTCGCCAGCAGCACCTTGGCCGCGTTGGCCAGGTGCCGCTGCGTGATGAAGTCCTGCAGGCCGAACGCGTGACGCAGCGGGATGGCGAGGGTCAGCACCATCGCGAAGCCGGAGAACAGCGCGCCGGCCACGAAGTAAGGCGGGAAGATGGTCGAGTGGTAGCCGGGCGTGTTCCCGACCGCGAAGTCGAGCGAGACGATCGTGTGCACCGACACGACCAGCGGCGTCGCGAGCCCCGCCAGCAGCAGGTACGCCCATTCGTAGCGGGCCCAGTGCCGCGCCTCGCCGCGCCAGCCCAGCGCAAGAAGGCCGTACGTCACCTGGCTCTTCCTCTCGCCGCGCTGGCCGGCGCGGTCGCGCAGGGTGGCCAGGTCGGGGATCAGGCCGACGTACCAGAACAGCAGCGACACCGTGAGATAGGTCGCGATCGCGAAGAAATCCCACACGAGCGGGCTGCGCCACTGCGGCCACACGTTCATCACGTTCGGGTAAGGCACGAGCCAGTAGAAGAACCACGGCCGGCCCAGGTGCAGGATCGGGAACAGGCCGGCGATGCCCGCCGCGAACAGCGTCATCGCCTCGGCGAAGCGGTTGATCGACGTGCGCCACTTCTGGCGCAGCAGCAGGAGGACGGCGGAGATGAACGTGCCCGCATGGCCGATCCCGATCCACCACACGAAATTGCCGATGGCGAAACCCCAGGCGACGGGCATGTCGACGCCCCAGATGCCGATGCCCTTGACGAGCAGCCACGTGATGGCGAGCAGCAGCGCGAATACGCCGGCGGACGCGAACAGGAACGCGGTCCACCAGCGCCAGCCGAAATGGTCGGTCAGGACGATGCCCGCGATCTTGTCCGTGACGCTCGCATACCCCCAGCCGGGGCGCAGCACGGCGCTCCCCTTCGAATGCAGGCTGTCCGTGTTGGCGCGCGTGTCGGGCGTGCTCATTCCAGCTCCGGATCGGGGTTCAGCACGCGCGTGAGATAGCTCGTGCGCGGCCGCGTGTTGAGCTCTTCCAGCAGATCGTAGCCGAGATCGGACGCCTTGGCCGCGACGACGTCGCTTGCCGGGTCGTTCAGGTCGCCGAAGCGGATCGCGCGCGTCGGGCAGACGGCCTGGCAGGCGGTGACCATCTCGCCGTCGCGGATGCGGCGCCCGGCCTTTTCGGCCTCGATGCGGGCCCGCGTGATGCGCTGCAGGCAGTAGCTGCACTTTTCCATCACGCCGCGCCGGCGCACCGTCACTTCGGGGTTCTGCAGCGCCTTCAGGCTCTCGACGTTCTGGTTCGAGTATTGCAGGAAGTTGAAGCGCCGGACTTTATACGGACAGTTGTTGGAGCAGAAGCGCGTGCCGATGCAGCGGTTGTAGACCTGCACGTTGAGGCCCTCGCTGTCGTGCATCGTGGCGCCGACCGGGCACACTTCCTCGCACGGCGCGTGCTCGCAATGCATGCACGGCACCGGCTGGAACAGGGTGCGTGCGCCGGCCTGGTAGCGGTCGACGCGGATCCAGTGCATGCTGCGGCCGCGCGCCACTTCTTCCTTGCCGACGACGGGGATGTTGTTCTCGGCCTGGCACGCGATCGTGCACGACGCGCAGCCGATGCAGGCGTTCAGGTCGATCGCCATGCCCCACTTGTACTCGTCGTAGTCGCGCTTCGGATACATCGACCCGTGTTCTTCGTTCTCGCGCTCGCGCGGCGCGCCGCGTGCGAGTTCGCGCACGTGCACCGGCGCGCGTCCGTGCATGTCGACTTCGCGCTGGCGGAACACGAGATCGTGCGTGCGGCCGGTCGTCTCCACCGTCAGGACAGGCGGCGCGGCCAGCGCGGCGCGCGTGCGCAGGCGATACGCATCGAAGCCGACGCCCTCCCCGACGCCGCCCGCCGCGCGCCGGCCATACCCGAGCGGCAGCGTGACGACGCCTTCGGCCTGCCCGGCCACGACGAGCACGGGCACCTCGATCGCGCGGCCCGCGACGCGCAGGCGCGCCACCATGCCGTCGGCGAGGTGCAGGCGCGCCGCCGTGGCCGGGCCGATGAGGGCCGCGTTGTCCCACGTGAGCGACGTCAGCGGGCGCGGCAACTCCTGCAGCCAGGCGTTGTTGGCGAAGGCGCCGCCGTCGACGGCGGGATCGGGTGCGAACAGGGCGACGAGCGGCGCCGCCGTCGCCGCGGCTGGCGGCACGACGGCGCGCGCGGCCGGCGGCGCGACCGGCACCGCTGCGCTGCCGTCGACGATGCCGCGGCGCAGGCTGTCGCGCCACGCGGCGTCGCCGTCCGGCCAGGACGCGCGCACGAGCGCGTGGCCGTCGCGGGTGTCGGCGCCGGCCAGCAGCGCGAGGATCTCGTGCGCGGAGCGGCCGCCGTACAGCGGCGCGATCAGCGGCTGCACGATGCTCGCCGTGCCGTCGTGCGCGCGGGCGTCGCTCCACGCCTCGTAGCAATGCGCCATCGACAGGTGCCAGCCGGCCGCGCGCGCCGTCTCGTCGCGGTACAGGCCCAGGTGGGCGCTGAGCGGCACGCGCGCCAGCAGCGCGGAAAAATCGAGGTCGGCCGGCGCGTCGTAGGCGGGATTCGCGTCCAGCATCAACAAGGTGTCGACGCGGCCGGCGCGCATGTCGCCGGCCAGCGCGGCGATCGATTCGCCGTGGTCCAGCGGGCTGCGTTCGACGGGCTCGATGAAGGCCAGAGGACCGTCCGCGCCGCCGTTCAGGCGCCGGGTCAGCACGTACGCCAGCGCGCGGCCGGCCGGGCTCACGGCCGGACCGGCGACGACGAGGGCCCGGCCGCGGGCGCCGTCCAGCGCTTTCGCGACCGCCGCCTCCCAGCGCTCCAGCGCCGGGTCGGCGGCGCCGCCCACGTCCGGCGCGGCGCCCAGGCGCGCGGCGATGCGCCACAGCGCGGCCTCGATCTCGTGCGGCGGCCGCGCCAGGCGCGCGTCGGCATAGGCACCGGTCAGGGTCGGCGTCGCTTCCAGCACGTACAGGCGATTCGCGCCGGCTTGCGCGCCGAGGCGGCGCGGCGCCGTGAACGCCCGCGCGTGGGCCAGGCTGCCGGGCATGGTCCCGAACAGGTCGGCGTCCAGCGCCAGCACGACATCGGCCCCGTCCAGCCGGTACGAGGCGTCGAGGGGACGGCCGAACGCCAGTTGCGCGGCCTGCGCGGCGCCGTCGTCGTGCAGCGGGTCCCACGCATGCCAGCGCGCGTTCGGCAGGCGCTTTTGCAGGGCCGCGAGCTGGTTCGCGAGGGTCGGCGACGTGACGGTGCCGGTCAGGATACGCAGGCCGGCGCCGCCGTCCCGTTCGAAGCGGGGCCGGCGCGCCTGCAGCGCGGCCTCGAACGCGCCCCACGTCGCCAACTCGTCGCCGCGGAACACGGCCTGCGAGCGGTCCGGGTCCCACAGCTGCAGGATCGACGCCTGCGCGAACACGTCGGTCGTCCCGGCGCTCACGGGATGGTCGGGATTGCCCTCGACCTTCGTCGGCCGCCCCATGTTCGATTCCACGAGCACGCCGTGCGCGAGCCCGTGGCGCACGAACGCGGTCGCGTAGAACATGGGCAGGCCCGGCACGCCCTGCTCCGGCATCGTCACGTACGGCACGATGGGCTCGGCCGGCGGCCCGCTGCAGCCGGCGCCGGCCAGCGCCGCCGATGCGGCCATCAGCTTCAGGAAACGGCGCCGCGACGGCTCGTCCTGGGCGATGGGAATGATGGGATGGTCGTGCTTCGTCATTGTCGGCAACCTAGCGGTGACAGGTCGAGCAATTGGTCAGCGCCTGGGCGTCGCGCAGCTGGTACAGGCGGTTCAGCTGGCGGATTTCTTCCGGACGCAAAGGCTTTTCCGGCGCCATCGACAGCACCTGGTTCAACGGCCGCACGTGGTGCGGCGCATCGCGGTGGCAGCGCAGGCACCATTGCATTTCCAGCGACGCCGTGCGCCACGTGATGGGCATCTGGTCCACGCGGCCATGACATTCGATGCAGGCCACGCCCTTGGCCACGTGGATGTCGTGTTCGAAATAGACGAAGTCCGGCAGGTCGTGCACGCGCACCCAATGGATCGGCTTGCCCGTGCGCGCGCTGTCGTGCAGCGGGGCCAGCGCGGGCGAGTCGAGGAACAGCTGGGAGTGGCAGCTGAGGCAGACGGATGTCGACGGCATGCCCGCCGTGGCCGAGTTTTCCACCGCCGTGTGGCAGTAGCGGCAATCGATGCCGTCGTCGGACACGTGGTGCTTGTGGCTGAAGGCAATGGGCTGGGCCACCGGTGCGTACGCCACGTGACGGGGTGTCATTGTCCAGCGAGCCAGTACGATCCAGGCTGCAACCGCGACCAGCAGACCCAGCAGCATCAGCTTGACGAACAGTACCGCGGGACGTGAAAACGGTGGCGCCATCGATGGAGTGTACGTGTGAAGTTACGGAACAACGAGCCGAGTATAGGCTGTCATTCATGCAACCTCGCGCACGTTACCGCCGGGCAGCACACATTTGTGGCAATTTAGTTGCGGTTTAGAACGTAAATACTGCGCCAGGACATGACGCGCGGATCGAATGTCGGTTATCATTATTGACTTTCGGAAACATTCCTTTTCCCTTAACTCTCACGAAAACACACTCCCGATGAACTGGTTCAACCGACTCCGCCTCGCGAGCAAGCTGGGCATCACTTTCGCCGCCGTCCTCGCCCTGACCGTGCTGGTCGGCGTCTTCTCCATCCACCAGCTGGCCAAGGTCAACGAGACGTCGCTGCGCCTGTCCGGGCACTGGATGCCGGGCATCCGCGTCATCGAAGACATCAAGTCCCAGATCGCCCGCATCCGCACGCGCGAGCTGCAATACATCATCTCCAGCGACCAGTCCGAGATGGACAAGTACGACAACGTGATCGCGCAAGACCTCGTCGACCTGAAAGCCATGCAGGACGACTACGTCAAGCTGCTCGAAACGCCGGAAGAAAAGCAGGGCTACGCGGAATTCCTCGACATGTGGCAGCGCTACATGGCGGAAGACGCCAAGGTGCGCGCCGCCGCGCGCCAGAACGACGACGCGCTGGCCAAGACGCTGATCCGCGGCGAATCGAACAAGCTGATCGTCGCCCTGCGCAAGAACGTCGACAAGGCCGTCGACATGTATACGGAAGGCGGCCGCGCGGCCGCCCGCGACGGCTCGAAGCGCTACGCCGAGTCGCGCGTGCTGATCATCGCCCTCCTCTGCGGCAGCGTGCTGCTGGGCGCCGCCGGCGCCGCGCTGCTCACGCGCTGGCTGATGCGCCGCCTGGGCGGCGAGCCGGATTACGCGACCGACATCGTCAAGCACATCGCGGCCGGCGACCTGTCGATGGAAGTCGAGACGCGCCCCGGCGACGACGCCAGCCTGCTCGCGGCCATGAAGTCGATGCAGGCCAACCTGGCCCACATCGTCGGCAACGTGCGCGCCGCCACCGGCACCATCTCCAGCGCCTCCACGCAGATCGCGGCCGGCAACATGGACCTGTCGTCGCGCACCGAGCAGCAGGCCAGCGCGCTGCAGCAGACCGCCGCCTCGATGGAAGAGCTGACGACGACCGTAAGCAACAACGCCGAACACGCGCAGCAGGCCAATGCCCTCGCCGACACGGCGGCCGGCGTCGCCCAGCAGGGCAGCACCGCCGTGGCGCGCGTCGTCGACACGATGGGCTCGATCCACGCGTCGTCGCAGAAGATCGTCGACATCATCGCGGTCATCGACGGCATCGCTTTCCAGACCAATATCCTGGCGCTGAACGCGGCCGTGGAAGCGGCGCGCGCCGGCGAGCAGGGCCGCGGCTTCGCGGTCGTGGCGGGCGAAGTGCGTACCCTCGCCCAGCGTTCGGCGGCGGCGGCCAAGGAAATCAAGGAATTGATCGGCGCCTCGGTCCAGCAGGTCGAAAGCGGGGCCGGCCTCGTGTCCGAAGCCGGCGCCACCATGCGCGAAGTGCTGCAGACCGTGCAGCGGATGCACGAGCTGATGGTCGAGATCAGCCACGCCGGCCGCGAACAGAGCGCCGGCATCCAGCAGGTCAACCAGGCCATCTCGCAGATGGACACGGTCACGCAGCAGAACGCCGGCCTCGTCGAAGAAGCCGCGACGGCCGCCCACAGCCTGCACGAGCAGGCCGAGGCGCTCGACCACCTGGTCAGCGTGTTCAAGCTCGACGCGCACGCACGCCGCGCGTCCGGCGGCCGGGCGCTCGTCGTCGCCTGACCGGTCTCCTCCGCACGGCGCCGGCCTGGCGCCGTGCATCCGCGGTCTCCGCGTCCGTTTCTGTTCCAAAGCCAGTTCCGATGACACCACGTTGGGTGGGCGGCCCCCGCCCACCCAACGTGCTCTGCCCCACAATTTGCGTTCGCCTCGACGCGCGCGTCACGCGTGGGCACGGGGTGCCCACCCTACATGTTTGCGCAAACAAAAAGTGTTATAAAATTGCCCAAAAAGCATATTTTGGAATAGCATTTCTTCTGCGTTTCCGATAGTCTCTTGTAAATTGGAAGCTCGACGACGGTATTCCCGGCAGCCACCGGGACATGCCGGCGTCGGCGGACGATATAACAACCAGCGGATGGCGCCTCGTTCGAGCGCCGCCTGTCATACGAGACAATCTCATGAACCTGATCTCCCCTCTAGACTCCATTGTCTTCCTCGTGTATTTCCTGGTCGTCGCCGGCTACGGCATCTGGATCTACCGCCGCAAGAACGCCATCAAGCACGGTGACGCTCCCACGTCTGCCTCGCACGACTACTTCCTGGCCGAAGGCTCCCTCACCTGGTGGGCCATCGGCGCGTCGCTG
>NZ_LMCY01000020.1:55658-55791 GCF_001425685.1 Massilia sp. Root335
GGTGTACGAACTGATGGCCGCCGCCACGCTCGTCATCGTCGCCGTGTTCTTCATGCCGGTGTATCTGAAGAACCGCATCTACACGATGCCGCAGTTCCTCGAACAGCGCTACGGCAAGGCCGTCGCCACGACG
>NZ_LMCY01000021.1:0-178 GCF_001425685.1 Massilia sp. Root335
TAACCTGACCGCGCTGTTTGCCGCTAAAACCTTCGACACTGCCGAGCAACTGGCCGCTTATCTGGGCCTGGTGCCGGTACAGTGGGACTCAGGTTCGTCGGTGCATAAACGTCCCCGCCTATCCAAGGCTGGCCCATCGCACCTGCGCAAGCTGCTTTACATGCCAGCCGTGGTGGCC
>NZ_LMCY01000021.1:274-90978 GCF_001425685.1 Massilia sp. Root335
TTCGTATCGTGGAACGGGATGCTCACCCAACCGCATCGTATCGTGGTCCGGGATACGCATCCAAGCGCATCGTATTGTAGGGTGGGCTCCCCGAGCCCGCCATCACGTTGCGTAATCGCGTCCTGCAATCAGGCCAGCTCGTCGCGCGGATCCCGCGCCAATAACCTGGCCACCATGTCGCTGGCGGAATCGTCATCGAACAACACCCCGGCCACCGCATTGGTGATCGGCATGTCGACGCCCAGCCTGGCCGCCAGCTCACGCACGGCCTTGGCACAGGGCACGCCTTCGGCCACGTGGCCGAGTTCACGGACGATGGTGTCGAGCGGCTTGCCCTGGGCCAGTGCCAGGCCGACGCGGCGGTTGCGCGACAGGTCGCCCGTGCACGTCAGGATCAGGTCGCCCATCCCCGTCAGGCCCATGAAGGTGCCGGCATGGCCGCCCAGCGCCGTGCCGAGGCGGGTGATTTCCGCGAGGCCGCGCGTGATCAGCGCGGCGCGTGCGTTCAATCCGAGTCCCAGGCCGTCGGCCGTGCCGGTGGCGATGGCGAGGATGTTCTTGACGGCGCCGCCGACTTCCACGCCGACCATGTCATCGCAGGAATACACGCGGATATTGCCGCCATGTACGAGCGCAACCACGCGCTCGCGCAGCGTCTTGTCGGTCGACGCGACCGTCAGCGCGCAGGGCAGGCCGCGCGCCACTTCCTGCGCGAACGACGGGCCGGACAGCGCGGCGCCCGGTACGGCAGCGCCCAGCACGTCGCGCACGACCTGGTGCGGCAGCAGGCCGGTCTCGTATTCGAACCCCTTGCACAGCCAGACGATGTTCGGGACGGCGCGGCCCTTGAGCTGCTCGAGCAGCGGACGCAGGCCGGCCACCGGGCAGGCCGCGATCAGCAGCGGCTCGGCGCCGGGCTGGGCCGCGGCGTCGACTACGTGCGCGACGGCTGCGTCGAAGTCGGCCGTGACGTCCAGGCCGGCCGGCAGCGGGAAGCCGGGGAGGTAATGGGTGTTTTCGCGCGCGCCGGCAGCCTGCGCCATCTGCGCGGGGTTGCGGCCCCACAGCAGGACGTCGTGGCGCGCCGCGAGCGCGATCGCCACGGCCGTGCCCCAGGCGCCGGCACCGAGGACGGTGATTTTTTGGGGGGATTTCGGTTCGTGCATGGGAGGACGGGCTAGATGCCCCAGATGTCGGACGCCTTGACGTAGCCGCTGATGCCGTCGCGGTGGCGCACGCGCACCCAGATGCCGGTTTCCGGATCGACGAGTTCGAGCAGGACGTTCTTTTCGGCCATCATCACGACGGGCGCGTTGTCGTCGGGCGCGGCGCGCACCTTGGCGGAGGCCACGCGCACGATGACGTTGCGCCTGGCCGACAGGTTCCTCGCCTCGGTCCAGGCCATGTCGCCGGTGGCGTCACGTACCTTGACCCAGTCGCCGTAGCTGAGGACGATCTCGACCGGCATGCCGCTGGGAGCGATGAACAGCTTGCCGCTCCGGGTGGACGGGGCCTCGTACAGGATCACGGAATGCGCGCCGACTGTCTTGAAATCGAACGCGGCGGCCGCGCACGATGCCAGCAGCAGCATGCTGCCTGCGATGAGTCGATGGCGGAAACGGATGGGGCGCATGTGGGCCTTTGAAGACGGTACACGCTGAGGCCGGGCTGGATCGACCGGCACGAAGCGTGTCGGCAAAAGCGCGTCAATGAAACGAGGCGTCCGGCCCCGCCCGGGAGGAGCGGTGCGGGACGCCCGGGATATTACTGGTTGCCAGCCGGCGTGCCCGCTGCGGCAGCCTGCTCGGCCAGCGCCTGGCGACGCTGCTGGTAGAACACTTCGAAGTTGATCTCGGCCAGGTGGACCGGCGGGAAACCGGCACGGGTGATCACGTCGGCGATGTTCGCACGCAGGTACGGATAGATGATGTTCGGGCAACCGATGCCCAGCAGCGGATCCATCTGGTCGGCCGGGATGTTGCGGGCTTCGAAGATACCTGCCTGCTTGCCTTCGGCCAGGAAAGCAACCTTGTCCTTGACCTTGGCGGTCACGGTGATGGTGACGGTCGATTCGTAGATGCCATCGGCGATGCCCTCGGCGCCGACGTCCAGCGAGACCTCGATGGTCGGGGCTTCCTGCTCCAGGAAGATTGCCGGGGAATTCGGTTGTTCCAGCGACAGATCTTTCAGGTAGATACGCTGGATTTGGAATACGGGTTGCAGGTTTTCGTCAGCCATGGAACGCTTTCGTGTAATTTTTAAGAAGAACGGCATCATCCTGCCATTCGAGGTGCTTGACTTGTCAAGGCGCCGGCAATTGTATCAAAACCAATTCGGTTTCAATAGCAGCGGGCCGGCGCCCCTGCGCAGGCTCAGGCCGCAGCGCCGTTGAGCAGCGGGTCCAGCCGGCCCGCCTGGTCGAGGGCATACAGATCGTCGAAGCCGCCCACATGGGTATTGCCCACGTAAATCTGCGGCACCGTACGGCGGCCCGTGCGCTGCATCATGATCGCACGTTGTTCCGGATCAAGGTCGACGCGAATGCGTTCGATGTCGGTCACGCCCTTGGCTTCCAGCAGGCGCTCGGCGCGTACGCAGTAGGGGCAGCTGGCGGTGTGATAGAGAACAACATGGGCTGTCATGGCAGTATCCTTTCAAATTATTTGATCAGGGGCAGGCCGGCAGCCGTCCAGGCCGCAGTGCCGCCTTCCAGGCCATAGATATCTTCGAACCCTGCCGCTTTCAACAGGCGCGCTGCTTTATCGGCGTGTTTGCCGTCTTGATCGACGACAATGATGGTCTTGACTTTCGACTTGTCCAGCTCGCCGGTACGATTGCCCAAGTCTGACAGCGGAATGTGTTTTGCGTCGCGCAGGTGCCCTGCGGCAAACTCGTCGGCGCTGCGCACATCGATCACGGCGGTGGATTTGCCGCGGTTGATCATCTGGGTGGCCTGCAGCGGCGAGGCCTGGCGGCCACGCGGCGCCAGCGATAACCACAGCAGCGCACCCCCCGACAGGGCGGCGATCGCAACAGTGATGAAATGGTCGATGATGAATTTCACGAAGGTTCCGTTGGTTGAACTGAATCATCGCATTATAAAATAGAAGTCGGATCGGTATTTCCTGCTCACTTTTTTCTATAAAGCACCTATGTACAAAATCGTATTCATGCGCCACGGCGAGTCCACCTGGAACCTCGAGAACCGTTTCACCGGCTGGACCGATGTCGACCTGACCGAAAAAGGCGTCAACGAAGCCAAGACCGCGGGCCGCCTGCTGAAGGAAGCCGGCTTCACCTTCGACCTGGCCTATACCTCGGTCCTGAAACGTGCGATCCGCACGCTGTGGCTGGCCATGGACGAGATGGACATGATGTGGCTGCCGGTCAAGAACGACTGGCGCCTGAACGAGCGCCACTACGGCGCCCTGCAGGGCCTGGACAAGGGCGAGACCGCCGCCAAGTTCGGCGACGAGCAGGTGCTCGTGTGGCGCCGCAGCTACGACACGCCGCCGCCCGCGCTGGAAGCCAACGATCCGCGCACGTCGTTCGACGACCCGCGCTACGCCGGCCTCGACAAGGCGCAGATCCCGCTGACCGAATGCCTGAAGGATACCGTCGCCCGCGTGATGCCGGCCTGGGACGAGGAAATCGCCCCGGCGATCCGCGCCGGCAAGCAGATCCTGATCTCGGCCCACGGCAACAGCCTGCGCGCCGTGATCAAGATGCTGGACAACATCAGCGACAGCGACATCGTCGGGCTGAACATCCCGAACGGCACCCCGCTCGTGTACGAGCTGGACGCGGACCTGAAGCCGATCCGCCATTACTACCTGGGCGACCAGGACGCGATCGCGGCCGCCATGGCCGCCGTGGCCAACCAAGGGAAGGCGAAGTAAGTCTTGCTTTCCTTCGTGAAGTCGACGTCCGCGGGCCTGTCCGTCCGCGGCAAGCTGTTGTGCGGCCTGCTGGCCTGCGTGTTCGCCTTCGGCAGCGCGCAGGCGGCGCCGCGCCAGACCGCGCGCAGCAAGCAGAAAGCCGCCGCCGAGGCGGCGCGCGCCGGTATCCAGCAAAAGCTCAGTGCTCTCAAGAAGGACATCACCCGCACCGAGAGCGAAAAGGAAGACGCGGCCGACGAGCTGGCCGAGTCGGAAGAAGCGATTTCCGACGCCAACCGCTCGCTGCGTGAACTGGCCGACGAGCAGGCCGCCACCAATGCCAAGCTCAAGGATCTCGCGACGGAAGAGGAGCGTCTCGGCAATACCATCGCGGCCCAGAAGCGCCAACTGGCCAAGCTGTTGCGTGAGCACTATGTTGCCGGCAACGAGGACCGCATCAAGCTGCTGCTGTCGGGCGATAACCCGAACCGCATCAACCGCGACCTGCAGATGATGGCCTACGTGTCGCAGGCGCAAGCCAGATTATTGAATTCCCTGCGCGCCAACCTGGCGGCCGTCGAGGCGAATCACGCCCAGACCCAGAACGCCCGGGACGAGCTGGAAGAAATTGCACAAGAGCAGAAGTCGCAGAAGGCGCTGCTCGAAAAAGAAAAGGGCAAGCGCGCCACGCTGCTGGCGAATTTGTCGAGCAAGTTGACGGACCAGCGCAAGCAGGCGAGCCGCCTGGAGCAGGACGAGCAGCGCATGAGCGGCCTCGTCGATCGCCTGACGCGCCTGATCCGCGAACAGGAAATCGCGGCCGCGGCCGAGCGCAAGCGCCAGCAGGCACTCGCGGCGGCCCGCGCCAAGGCCGCCGCCGAGGCGAAGGAACGCGCGCTGGCGCGGGCGAACGCCCGGCGCGAAGAGCGCGAACGCCTGGCGCGCGAAGCGGCAAGGGAAGCAGCCAAGACCGGCAGACCCGTCAAGCCGTTGCCGCCGCCGAAACCGGAACCCGAAGAGACTCGGGTGGCCGAGGAGCCGCCGAAACAGGAAGCGCCGCAGCGCAGCGCCGACACCGCGCTCGCCGCCGACCTGCCGAGCGGCGCATTCGAGAGCCTGCGCGGTCGCCTGCCGGCCCCGATCTCCGGCAAGATCGCGGCCCGTTTCGGCGCCAAGCGCGGCGACGGGCCGACGTGGCGCGGCATGTTCATCAAGGCGCCGGAAGGCACCGATGTGCGCGCCATCGCGGCCGGACGTGTCGTGTTCGCCAACTGGATGCGCGGCTACGGTAATTTGATCATCATCAATCATGGCGGCGAGTACCTGTCGATCTATGGAAACAACCAGACGCTGATGAAACAGGCCGGCGACGCGGTCAAGCCGGGCGACGTCATCGCCAGTGCGGGCAATACCGGCGGCAACGAGGAATCGGGGCTATACTTTGAGCTCAGGCATCTCGGAAAAGCGTTCGATCCGTCGAGCTGGGTCAGGTTCTAATTTCCGGAAGCATAATCCAGGAACAAGCATGGGCAAGAAACTCAAGAACCTCGGTCTGATCGGCCTCGGCATGGTGGCCGGGGTGGCCGCCTCGGTCCAGTACTCGGCGCTGGCGCAAAAGGGCGGCGACGCCCCGCTGCCCCTGGACCAGCTGCGCCAGCTGGCCGACGTGTATGCCCTGATCAAGAGCGATTATGTCGAGAAGGTCGACGACAAGAAGCTGCTGTCCGACGCCATCGCCGGCATGGTGAACTCGCTCGATCCGCACTCCGTCTACCTCGACCAGAAGGACTTCGCCGAGATGCGCGAAGAGGTGCAGGGCCGCTTCGTCGGCCTCGGCATCGAGATCGCGATGGAAGACGGCTACGTCAAGATCGTCTCTCCCATCGACGATTCGCCCGCCTACCGCGCCGGCATCAAGGCCGGAGATTTGATCACCCGCATCGACAACGTGCCGGTGAAAGGCCTGTCGCTGGACGACGCCATCAAGCGCATGCGCGGCGAGCCGCACAGCAAGGTGATGCTGACCATCGCCCGCCGCGGCGCCGACGCGCCCTGGGTCGTGCCCATCGTGCGCGAGGAAATCCACGTGGCCAGCGTCAAGGCGAAGATGATCGAGCCGGGCTATGCCTGGCTGCGCATCAACCAGTTCCAGGAAGAGACCCTGGACGAGGTCGCCGACAAGCTGAAGGATTTATACGCCCGCAACCCGAACATCAAGGGCCTCGTGCTCGATCTGCGCAACGATCCGGGCGGCCTGCTGCCGAGCGCGATCGGCGTCTCGGCCGCGTTCCTGCCGGCGAACGACGTGATCGTCTCGACGAAGGGCCAGCTGTCCGATTCGAACGCCACGTTCTACGGGCGGCGCGAATTCTATGCCGTCAAGCCGGGCGCCGATCCGCTCGCCAAGCTGCCGGCCGCACTGAAAACCGTGCCGATGGTGGTGCTGGTCAACACGGGCTCGGCATCGGCCTCGGAAATCGTCGCCGGTGCCCTGCAGGATTACAAGCGCGCCATCGTGATGGGTAGCCAGACCTTCGGCAAGGGATCCGTGCAGACCTTGCGCCAGCTGACGCCCGACACGGCCGTCAAGCTGACGACGGCACGCTACTACACGCCGAAAGGCCGCTCGATCCAGGCGCTGGGCATCGTGCCCGACCTCAAGGTCGACGAGACGCCGGAAGGCGACGGCCTGAACGCCGTGCGCGTGCGCGAAGCCGACCTGGATCACCACCTGACGAACGAGGCGGCCGACAGCAAGAGCGCCAGCGCCAAGTCGCGCCGCGACGAGCTCGAGGAAGAACAGTTCACCGTGGCTGCGATGAAGAACGCCAAGCCGCTCGAATTCGGCGCCAAGGACGATTTCCAGCTGGCGCAGGCCCTCAATCACTTCAAGGGCCTGAAGGTCGAACTGGCCAAGGCCGATCCGGACGAGGACAAGCCGGCGCCGGCCAGGCTGCCGGGCCAGGAACCGAAGCCGGCCGACATCAAGGACGGCGCGAAGCCGCCGGCCCTGGAGCTCAAGTCGCCCGTGCCGAAGAAATGATGCGCGCCGCGACGATGGAAAGAGGCTGGCGATGAACGACCAGCAGCTGCTGCGCTATTCGCGCCATATCCTGCTCGACGAGATCGGCATCGAAGGCCAGGACCGCCTGCTGCGCGCGCGCGCGCTCGTGATCGGCGCCGGCGGCCTCGGTTCGCCGGCCGCGCTGTATCTTGCCGCGAGCGGCGTCGGGCGCCTGACCCTCGTCGACGACGACACCGTCGACCTGACGAACCTGCAGCGCCAGGTGATGCACACGACGGCGCGCGTGGGCCAGCCCAAGGTCGAGTCCGGCCGTGAAGCCCTGCATCAGATCAATCCCGACGTCGAGGTCGTCGCCTTGCGCGAGCGCGCCGATGCCGCGCGTTTAGGGGAACTCGTGCGCGCTGCCGATGTCGTACTCGACTGCAGCGACAACTTCGCCACCCGCCATGCCGTCAACCGTGCCTGCGTTGCCGCCGGCGTCCCGCTCGTCGCGGGCGCCGCGATCCGTTTCGACGGGCAGATCTCGGTCTACGACGTACGCGACCCCGCGTCGCCCTGCTATGCCTGCCTGTTCCCCGAGGACGGCAAGTTCGAGGAAGTCGCGTGCAGCACCATGGGCGTGTTCGCGCCGCTGGTGGGCATCGTCGGCGCGATGCAGGCGGCCGAGGCGCTCAAGGTGCTGGCCGGGAGCGGCCGTTCGCTGGCGGGCCGGCTGCAGATGCTGGATGCGCGCGCCATGGAATGGACCGAGATCGGCGTGGCGCGCAACCCGTGCTGTCCCGTATGCGCGGGACGCCCTGGCGTAGAATAGGCCGCCTCGTCGGTCGGTCACGCACCGAAGGTGTCCATTTTGTGTCGGGTATCTTACAATTGGACAATTTTCCGAACGAGTTGGAAAATTTTCCAAAATAGTTTTGACGGCATCCGGTCTCGTTCGGCCTTATACTGCTTTTTCGACCATAACCTTCACATCTATGCAGAACTCAAAGCATCGTTTCGCACGGCAGCGCCGCCAGGGTGGTTTCACCCTCGTCGAAATCATGGTCGTCGTGGTCATCATCGGCATCCTGGGCGCGCTCGTCGTGCCCAAGCTGCTTGGGCGCACCGGCGAATCGCGCGTGGCCGCGGCCCGTGTCGACATCGCCACGCTGATGTCGGCGCTCAAGCTGTACAAGCTCGATAACCAGCGCTATCCGACCACCGAGCAGGGCCTGCAGGCGCTCGTCCAGAAGCCGACCAGCGGCCCGGCCGCCAACGGCTGGAAGGAAGGCGGCTACCTCGACAAGCTGCCCAAGGATCCGTGGGGTACGCCTTACCAGTACCTGTCGCCCGGCCTGCACGGCGAGGTCGACATATTCTCGCTGGGCGCGGACGGCCAGCCTGGCGGCACCGGCGAGGATGCCGACATCGGCTCGTGGGACAACAAATAATCCCGATACGCCGATGACCAAGCGCGCGCGCAGCCTGCCGCGCCGGCCCGGATTGCCGGACCACCGCGGCTTCACCCTGGTGGAGATCATGGTCGTGATGGTCATCATCGGCATCACGCTCGGGCTGGCCAGCCTCAACGCCATTCCGAGTCCGCACCAGGACCTGCAGAAGGAGGCACAGCGCCTCGCGCTGCTGCTCCAGCTGGCGCGCGACGAGGCGATCGTGCGCAACCGCCTCGTCGCCTTCGAGGCCACGCCCGAGCGCTACCACTTCCTCGTGCGCACCGAGACGCGCTGGGAACCGATCGTGAAGGACGACCTGCTGCGCGAGCGCGACTTCAAGAATGCCCCGCTGACCCTGCTGCTGGATCCCACCAGCGCCGGGACCCTCAATCCGCTGCGCATCACGTTCGGCAACGAACCGGTCGACAAGCCGTTCGTGCTTACCCTCGCCAGCGGCAATGACCGCGTCGCCATCCGCGCCGACGGGGTCGGGCACTTCACCGTGGAATGAGCGAGCCGATGAGCGACAGGATGCGCATGCGATTCCCGGGCCGGCACCGCGGCTTCACGCTGCTGGAAGTGCTCGTGGCCCTCGTCATCGTCGGCACGGCGCTGGGCGCGGGCCTGCGCGCCGTCGGCAGCCTGACCGCCAACAGCAGCGGCCTGCGCGCCTCGATGATGGCGACGTGGTCGGCCGAGAACCGCCTCGTGCAGATCCGCCTCGGCAAGGAATTCCCGGACATCGGCAAGCACGGTTTCGATTGCCCGCAGGGCGACCTGCACCTCGTGTGCCAGGAAGAAGTCATCGCCAGCCCGAACCCGCGCCTGCGCCGCGTCGAGGTCTCCGTGTTCGACATCGAAAACCCCAACCGGCGTATCGTCAAGCTGGTGCAACTGGTATTGAAACCGTGGCGATGACGACCCTGACGCGACGTGCCGACCGTGCGCGCGGCTTCACCCTCGTGGAGCTGCTGGTGGCGATCAGCATCCTGGCCATCGTGGCCGTGCTCGGCTGGCGCGGCCTGGACAGCATCGTGCGCGCGCGCGTGGCCCTCACCCAGCAGATGGAGACGACGCGCGGCATGCAATTGGCGTTCGCGCAGATGCAGAGCGACTGCGAGCACATCGCCCAGCGCGACGTCGTCGACCAGCGGCCTTATCTTTTGATCGGCGCCGACCGCTTCACGCTCGTGCGCGAAGTGTTCACGGAAAACCAGCCGTCGCGCCTGCAGGTGGTGGCCTACCGCATCGTCAACGGTACGCTGATCCGGCGCGAATCGCAGCCGACGCGCGACCTGATCCAGCTCGACGCCCTGTGGCAGGCCGTCACCAGCGATACCGACAGCAACGCGGCCGTGGCCTTGCAGACCGGCGTGACGGGGATGCAGGTCGCGACCTGGCTCAATAATTCGTGGCGCCAGGGCGGCGTCGATCCCGGCGCGAATGCGGCGGGCACGGTGCAGGCCCCGGCCGCGCCCGCGCCGCTGCAGCAACCCGACCAGGTGGCGCCGCAGCAGGCGAACAACGAACCGACCGGCATGCAGGTGGCGTTGCTGGCCCAGGGCCTGCAGGCACCGCTGGTCAAATCCTTCCTGCTGGGGGAGCCATGAGATTGCGGCGGCAACGTCCCGGGCGCGAACGCGGCGTGGCCGTGATCACCGCGCTGCTGCTGACCACGCTGGCGATCTCCATCGTCGCCAGCCTGTTCTGGCAGCAGCAGGTGCAGGTACGCTCGATGGAAAACCAGAGACTGCACCTGCAGACCAAGTGGATCCTGCGCGGCGCGCTCGACTGGGCGACCCTGGTCCTGTTCCAGGACGGCGTCGATCACCGCCAGTACACGTCGCTCGACCAGGTGTGGGCGACGCCGCTGGCGGACACGCGTCTCGACCAGTACGTCGAGCGCGAGCGGGTCGAAGGAGAAAGTTTCGATGCAAGCCTGTCCGGTAGCATTACCGACGCATGCTCGCGTTACAATTTGCGCAACCTCGGATTGGGCAAGGGGCAGCTGAGCGAATCGCAGATCGAGATTTTCGAGCGCCTGCTGCGTAATCTGCAGCTGGATACGGGACTGGCGCGGCGCATCGCGACGTTCGTGGCGGCCGGGTTGCCGGTCACGGCCGGCGAAGAGAATGACGATCCGGCGAAGCAGGTGCAGGCCACCCCGGTGATCGGGGCGCCGGTGAAGATCCTGGAGGTGGAGGATTTGCTGACGGTGAAGGGCGTGACGCCGGCCGTCGTCGAACGCCTGCGGCCGTTCGTGACCGTGCTGCCGCAGGCCACGCCGGTCAACGTGAACACGGCGCCCGCGGAAGTGCTGGCGGCCCTGGTGCCGAACATGTCGGTGTCGGAGGCGAACACGCTGATCGTGCGGCGCAAGCAGGCGGCGTGGCGCGAGACGACTTATTTTGCGGAGCAGGTCCATAGCGAAAGCCGTCCGCTGACGGAAGGTTCGTACGCCGTGAAAAGCGACTGGTTCCTGGTCGACACGCGCATCCGCCTGGACCGGGCCGCACTGGACGCGCAGGCGCTGATCCACCGGTCGTCGGCGCTGGTAGCGGGTGGCGGGCCAAAGGTGGTGTGGATTCGCCAGTATTAAAAAAACGTTAAAGAAGTCTCGAGGGACAGCGCAGGGCATGTTAAAAAGACCAACAAGAGATCGAGAAAGCGAGACAGTTTGAGCACACTTTATATCCGGCATCCCGCGCGTGCCGAAGGTGAACATGCGTTGTGCCGCTTCGCCCTCGTCACCGATGGCGGCGCGATCGACCAGCACGGCGAAGGATCGTTGCGCAACCTGGGCGACCTGGTCGGCACGAGCCGCCGCATCGTGCTGCTGCTGGCCGCCGCCGACGTCAGCCTGCTGTCGGTGCAGGCCCCGCCGCTGTCCGGCGCGCGCCTGAAAGCCGCGCTGCCGGGCCTCGTCGAAGAACACATCCTGGGCGATCCGCTCGATGCCGTGCTCGTGGCCGCGCCCGAGCAGCCCGACGGCACGCGCTCGATCGCCGTCGTCGAGCGCGACTGGCTGGAAGCCATCGTCAAGAGCCTGCTGGCCCAGGGCGCGCGTTCAGTCACCGCCGTGCCCGCGCAACTGTGCCTGCCTTTGCAGCCGGGCAGCGTCGCGGCCGCAATTTCCGGTGTCGAACTGACCTTGCGCCAGAGCCTGTTCCACGGCTTCGGTCTCGCGCTCGACGCCACCCCGGCCGTCGTGCTGCAGACGGCGCGCGCCTTCAGCGGCGACGCCCCGCTCGTGCTGTACGTGCCGCCCGCCCAGCTGGGCGAATACCAGGCGCTGGCGCAGGACGCCGGCCCCGGCATCACGCTCGAAGCCGACGACTGGACGCACTGGATCGCCGGCTCCAAGACCACCGCGCTGGACCTCGTGAGCGGCCTCGGCGCTGCCGGCAGCCCGACGCGCGACTGGCGCCGCTGGCGCTGGCCGATCGCTCTCGCCGCGCTGGCCATCGCCGTCAACCTGATCGGCCTGAACGTCGACTGGCTGCGCCTGCGCCGCGAAGCCAACACGATCCGCCAGTCGATGACGCTGACCTTCCGCAACGCCTATCCGCGCGAGACGGCGATCCTCGATCCGGTGCTGCAGATGCGCCAGAACATCGCCCGGGCACGCGCCAACACGGGCGACGTGGCGCCCGACGAATTCACTTACCTGGCGTCGGCGCTGGGCGAAGCGACGCGCTCGCTCGGCCGCCCGGTTGGAATTACATCAATCGAGTACCGCGAACGCGCCTTGATCGTCAAAGTCAAACCGGAAACGGTCGACCCCGGCTTGACCGGGCAGTTGCGCACGGCCCTGGCCACGCGCCGGCTCACGCTGGAAGAAGGCACGCCGGGCAACTGGGTCATCCGCAGCACGGGAGCCAAACCATGAGCATCGCCACCACCATCGCCCAGTACCGCGAGCGCGCCACGGCGCTCTGGCTCGCGCGCACCGAGCAGGAACGCCGCTTCCTGGCGGTCGGCGGCGCCGTCGTGCTGGCCGCGCTGCTGTATCTGCTGCTGGTCGATCCGGCCATCGAAGGCCGCGCCCAGTTGCGCCGCACGCTGCCGCAGCTGCGCCAGCAGGCCGCCGAGCTGCAGGCCATGGCCCAGGAAGCGACCGCCCTCGCGCAGGCGCCCGAAACGCACGTCGTGCCGCTCACGCGCGAAGCCGTCAACAGCGGCCTGTCGAGCCGCGGCCTGACGCCGCAATCGCTGTCGATGAACGGCGAATACATCAAGCTGCAGCTGAACAACGTGGCGTTCGCCAACTTGGCCACCTGGCTGGACGAGCAGCGCCGCGCCAACCGCTTGCTGGTGCAGGACGCCACCGTTACCGCATTGCCCGCCGCCGGCCAGGTCGACGCCAGCCTGACGCTGCGCCAGAACACCGGCAGCGGTCAATGAGGCGCGCGCTCGTCTGGATCGCGCTGACGGCGCTGGCGGTGCTCGTCACCGTGCTGGCGTTCCTGCCGGCCGCCTGGCTCGGTCCGATGGTCGAACGCCAGACCGGCGGCCGTTTGACTCTGGGGGATGCGCAGGGTACGCTTTGGCGCGGCTCAGCCTTTGTGGGCGGCGCGCCGGGCGAGGGCGGTTCCGTCACGCCGCTGCTGCCCGGACGCTTTACGTGGCGCCTGTCGCCGCTCGTGCTGTTCGGGGATGTCAGCATGGACCTGGCCAACGACCAGGCGCTGGCGCAGCCGGTGCACGTCAGCGGCAGCTGGTCGCAATGGCAGGTCAGCGCCGGCCAGCTGCTGTTGCCGGCGGCAGGATTGGCCGGCCTGGGCGCGCCCCTGAACACGCTCGCGCTGTCGGGCACGATCAAGCTGTCCTGGAACCTGCTGGACATCGCGCGCCAGGGCAATGCGGTCGCGGTGAGCGGACGCACGGTGCTCGCGATGACCGACATGGGATCGCGCATGAGTCCGATCAAACCGCTCGGTACCTACGAGATGGCCATGGACTGGCACGGCCAGCGGGCCGACGTGAGCCTGCGTACCGTGAGCGGAGCACTTTTGCTGTCTGGTAGTGGAGCATTGGAAAACGGCCGCCTGCACTTCTCGGGACAGGCAGCGGCGGCCGACAAATACGAAGACACGCTGGGCAACCTGCTCAACCTGCTGGGTCAACGGCGTATGGTGAACGGCAAGAACATAATCGCGTTAGAGTTCAGATGATGAAAACAAACCTCCGTAGCACCAAGCAACCTCCAGCCCTGCGCCGCATCGTGGCCGCCGCCATGGTGTGCTGCCTCGTCGGAACAAGCGTCACTGTCGTGCCCGCCTTCGCCCAGGACGGCGGCGGCGCCGCACTCAACTTCGTCAACGCCGACATGGAATCCGTCATCAAGGCGGTCGGCCATTACACGGGAACGACCTTCATCATCGACCCCCGCGTCAAGGGCACATTGACCCTCGTGTCGGAAAAGACATTGACCAAGGCCCAGGCGTTTGCCCTGCTGACGTCGGCGCTGCGCCTGCAGGGCTATGCGGTCGTCACCGGCGACGGCTATGCCAAGGTGGTGCCGGAAGCGGAAGCGAAGCTGCAATCGTCGCCCACGCAGGTCGGCATCAGCGGCTCGAAGGCCAGGGGCGACCAGATCGCCACGCAGGTCTACCGCCTGCAGCACGAATCGGCCGCCAACCTGACGGCCGTGCTGCGCCCGCTGATCTCGCCGAACAACTCGATCATGGCCGATCCCGGCAACAACAGCCTCGTGATCACGGATTACGCGGACAACCTGCGCCGCCTGTCGAAGATCATCGCCGCGCTCGATGGCCCGGCCACCGGCGACCTCGACGTGATCCCGATCCGCAACGGCATCGCCAGCGACGTCGCCACGCTCGTCACGCGCCTGATGGAGCCGGCCGCCGGCGGCGATGCGGGCCGCGTCACCGTGCTGGCCGATCCGCGCACCAATACCGTCATCGTGCGCGCGCCGTCCCCGGCCCGCGCGAACATGGCCAAGAACCTGATCGCCAAGCTCGACCAGCCGACGACTGAACTCGGCAACATCCACGTGGTCTACCTCAAGAACGCCGATGCCAGCAAGGTCGCGCAGACGCTGCGCGCCGTCGTGTCGCAGGATGCGTCGGCCGTGCCGGTGCAGCAGCAGGGCACGTCGGGCGGCTCGATCCAGTCCAGCACGACGGGTGGCACGGGCACGGGCGCCGGCTCGCTCGGCGGCCAGCAAGGACAGCAGAGCAGCACCGGCATGGGCGGCACGGGCGGCAGCTTCGCCCAGCAGGGCCAGGCGACGTCCGGCGGTGCCGGCGGCGGCCAGGGTTCCGGCTTCATCCAGGCCGATGCGTCGACCAACAGCCTCATCATCACGGCGCCGGACGCCGTGTACCGCAACCTGCGCGCCGTCATCGATCAGCTCGACGTGCGCCGCGCCCAGGTCTACATCGAGGCGCTGGTGGTCGAGGTCACGTCGACCGATGCGTCCGAGTTCGGCGTGCAGTGGGTGGGCCTGACCGGCAACAACAACAGCAGCTACCGCGTGGGCGGCCTGCAGTCGTTCAGCCTCGGCGGCAGCAACAACAACATCGTCAACCTGGCGCTGGCCGCGGCGACGGGCATCAGCGGCACGTCCGGCAGCACCACCGGCAGTTCGATCCCGACGCCGACCGGCCTGTCGATCGGCCTGTTCAAGCAGGTGAACGGCGAGCTGGGCCTGGGCGCGATCGCGCATGCCCTTGAAAGCACGGGACACGCCAACATCTTGTCCACACCGAACATGATCACCCTGGACAACGAGCTGGCAACGATCAAGGTCGGGCAGAACATTCCGATCATCACCGGTTCCTTCACGACGGGTGCGAGCGGGGCAAGCAATCCGTTCCAGACGGTCGACCGCAAGGACGTGGGCCTGCTGCTGAAGGTGCGCCCGCAGATTTCCGAAGGCGGTACCATCAAGCTGTCGATCTACCATGAGAATTCGGGAATCGACAATTCCGTCAGCTCGGCGTCGGGCATCGTGACCACCGTCCGCGCGATCGAAAGCAACGTGCTGGCCGACAATGGCCAGATCATCGTGCTGGGCGGCCTGATCTCGGACGACGAATCCGAGAACAACGAAAAGACGCGCGGACTGGGCGATATTCCGATCATCGGCAACCTGTTCAAGTACCGCACGCGGACCCGCGCCAAGCGTAACCTGATGGTGTTCCTGCGCCCGGTGGTGGTGCGCAGCAAGGAGCAGAACGACAGCATCTCGATGGACCGCTACGAATACATGCACGCCGCCGGCGAGATGGCGCAGCCGGCCGACGACACCGTGCTGCTGAAGAACCTCGGCGCGCCGATGTTGCCCAAGCTGATCAACGGCCAGCCGCCGACGGGCGGCGCGATGGCCGCGATGCCGCCGCCGGCACCCGTCGCGGCGCGTCCCGGCGCCGGCACCGGCCCGGGCACGCTCCAGCCCAAGGCCCCGGGCCAGCCGGGCGTCCAGCCGGCCGTGCCGGAATTCCGCCCGGTGCAGCCGGCGCAACCCGAGTATCGGCCGGTGCCACCGACCCCAACGAACTGACAGACGATGAACAACTTGCTGCCCTTCGCATTCGCACGGGATTATGGCGTGCTGGCGCGTTCCAACGGCGACCCGGCGCAAGCCGTCGAAGTGCTGGTCTCGAACGCGACCAGGCCGGCGGCGATCGCCGAGATCTCGCGCCGTTTCGGGCGCATCACCCTGCGGCGGATGGAACGCGCCGAACTGGAGTCGGCCATCGCCGCCGCGTACCAGGGCGGGGGCGGCGACGCCTCGCAGGTCGCGGACGAGTTCGACGCCGACCTCGATCTCACCAAGCTGCTGCAGGACGTGCCCGCGATCGAGGACCTGCTGGAATCGTCCGACGACGCACCGGTCATCCGCATGATCAACGCGCTGCTCACGCAATCGCTGCGCGAAGGCGCGTCGGACATCCACATCGAACCGTTCGAGCAGACGTCCGTCGTGCGCTTCCGCATCGACGGTGCGCTGCGCGACGTCGTGCGTCCGCGCAAGGCCATCCACGCCTCGCTGATCTCGCGTATCAAGATCATGTCGCAGCTCGACATCGCCGAAAAACGCCTGCCGCAGGACGGCCGCATCACGCTGCGCATCGGCGGCAAGCCCGTCGACGTGCGCGTCTCGACCCTGCCGACCGGCCACGGCGAGCGCGCCGTGCTGCGTCTGCTCGACAAGGAAGCGGGCCGCCTCGACCTCAGCCACCTGGGCATGAGCGAGCAGATGCTGCCGCAGTTCGACAAGCTGATCAACCAGCCGCACGGCATCGTGCTCGTCACGGGCCCGACCGGTTCCGGTAAAACGACGACCCTGTACGCATCGCTGTCGCGCCTGAACTCGACGACCACCAACATCATGACGGTGGAGGACCCGATCGAATACGACCTGCCCGGCATCGGCCAGACGCAGGTCAATGCCCGTATCGACATGACCTTCGGTAAAGCCCTGCGCGCGATCCTGCGCCAGGACCCGGACGTGATCATGATCGGCGAGATCCGCGACCTCGAAACGGCCCAGATCGCCGTGCAGGCCTCGCTGACCGGCCACCTGGTGCTGGCGACCCTGCACACGAACGACGCCGCCTCGGCCGTGACCCGTCTGCTGGACATGGGCATCGAGCCGTTCCTGCTGTCGTCGTCGCTGCTGGGCGTGATGGCGCAGCGCCTCGTGCGCAAGCTGTGTTCTCACTGCAAGCGCCAGGAAGGCGGACAGTGGGTGGCGGTCGGCTGCGATCGCTGCGGCCACACGGGCTTCCACGGCCGCGTGGGCGTGTACGAGCTGCTCGAGACGAATGAACATATCCGTTCGCAGATCCACAACCAGGCCGCCGAGGCCGAGATCCGCGACACCGCGCTGAAAGTCGGCATGAAGACGATGCGCGAGGACGGCGCGCGGTGGGTGCACGAAGGCATCACGACCGAAGCTGAACTGGTCCGCGTGACCAAGGCGGATTGATCGATGCCAGCCTTCCGCTATGAAGCCGTCGACGCCGGCGGCGTCACCCGCAAGGGCGTCCTGAACGCCGACAGCCCCCGTGCCGCGCGCGCCGACTTGCGCTTGCAGGGATTGACGCCGCTCACCGTCGAAGCCATCGCGTCTCAGCTCGACGAGAGCGGGGCGGCGCGCGCGCGCGGCTTCGGCGAGCGCCTGTCCCAGATCGAGCTCGCGCTGTTTACGCGCCAGCTCGCCAGCCTGCTGGAAGCGGGCCTGCCGCTCGAGCAAGCCTTCACGGCGCTGCTGGAACAGGCCGAGCGTGCCTACGTGCGCGACCTGATCGCGTCGATCCGCTCGGAAGTGATGGGCGGCGCGTCGTTCTCCAGCGCGCTGGCGCGCCATCCGCGCGACTTCGCCGAAATCTACCGCGCGCTCGTCGCGTCCGGCGAACAGATCGGCCAGCTGTCGCGCGTGCTGTCGCGCCTGGCCGACTACATCGAACGCCGCAACGCCCTCGTGCAGCGGGTGCGCCTGGCCTTCACCTATCCGGCCATCGTCACCGTCGTCGCGTTCGCGATCGTGATCTTCCTGCTGACCTATGTCGTGCCGCAGATCGTGTCGGTGTTCGCCAACACCAAGCAGAAGCTGCCCGTGTTGACGATCATGATGCTCGGCGTGTCGAACTTTACGCGCGCTTACGGGATCTATGTCGCATTGATCGTCATCGCCGCCTGGTTCGCGTGGCGCCGCGCGCTGCAGAACCCGGTGCTCAAGCGCCGCTGGCATACGTGGCTGCTGAACGCGCCCGTGTACGGCAAGTTCGAGCGCAGCCTGAACACGACCCGTTTCGCCAGCACGCTGGCGATCACGACCGGATCGGGCGTGCCCATCCTGCGCGCGCTCGAAACGAGCCGCGACACGTTGTCGAACGTGGCGATGAAGGAATTGGTGGAGCAGGCGACGGCCAGCGTGCGCGAAGGCGTCGGCCTCGCGCGTGCGCTGTCGGCGCAAAAGCTGTTTCCGCCCATGCTGGTGCACATGATCCGCGCCGGGGAGATCACGGGCGAGTTGCCGGCCATGCTCGAACGGGCATCGAATTCGCAGCAGGCCGACCTCGAGCGGCGCGCGCTGACCATCGCCGGCCTGCTGGAGCCGGTGCTGATCCTGGCCATGGGCCTCGTCGTGCTGCTGATCGTGCTGGCCGTGCTGATGCCGATTATTGAAATCAACCAGTTGGTGCAGTAACAAGGAAACCGATGAACAAGCGCTTGCCCTTACTCTTGAGCCTGTTGGGCATGATCCTGTTGGCGGCGTCGCTCGCGTACTGGATCCTGCAGCTGTACCAGCCGCCCCAGCGTCCGCTCGCGGCGGTGCCGCAGGCTGCGCTGCCGGACCCGGCGATCGATGCGGCCGCCACGCTGTTCGGCGGCCAGGTCGCCGTGGCCAGCGCGACCAATTACCAGTTGACGGGCGTCGTGGCGGATGGGCGCAGCAGCGTGGCGATCATCGTTGCCGAGGGTTCGCCGCCCAAGGCGCTGAAGGTGGGCAAGGAAGTGGCGCCGGGCATCACCTTGGCGGAAGTCCATCCGCGTTACGTGATGCTGTCCGATGGCGGCGTGATGAAGCGCGTCGACCTCGCCACGGATACGAAGTCCGCGGCACCGATGGGCGGGCCGGGTGCCGCGGCACCGCAGGCGAATGCCCAGCCGAATTTCCCGCAGCCCCAGCAGATCACGGTCGCACCGGCCGAGCAGCCGACGCAGGGCAACGGCGCGGCCGTGCCTGAACCTGCCGTGCCCGAGCCGCCGATGGCGCCGGGCGCCGTGCAGCCCCAGAATCAGGCTCAGCCGTCGATGACGAATCCGGGCGACGTCGGCGCGCACGACAATCCGCCGCCCGCGAATCCGAATCCGATCAATCCGCCGCCGCCGAACCCGGTCCAGATGCCGCCGCAGACCCGCGCGACCGGCAATCCGGCCGGCCAGACGAACACGCAGTGAGCGGCGCCCGTGTTCAACGCCTGAGTGCGGTGAACGCGGAAAATTCCCACGAACGAAATCCGACCAGCAACGTAAAACCGTCGCGTTCCTGCGGCGGCAGGCGGCGGTCGTTGCGATGCATGCGCGCCAGCTCGCCAGCCAGCTGATGGATTTTTTCCGCCAGCTCGGCGGCGCTCGCCAGCGACAGGCGTGCGGGCAGGCACATCAGGGTTTCTCCCGCGCCGTCGAAGCGGCCGGCGAAATAATCCTCGACGACGTGCGTGCGGAAGAAGCGCTGCACCGGCCCGTCCGGCAGCCAGCGGAAGGCATTCGAGACCCGCAGCGTGTAGCGGTTCAGCGGCTTGAGTTCGATCACACCCAGCCGGTCGAGTTCCACCAGCAAGCCGATGCATTCCGGCTCGGTCAAACGATAGGTTTCGACCACCTGCTCCAGGCTCCAGTGCCCCAGGCAGCAGATCGCGACGAGCAGCAGGCGCGGATTGGCCACGAGCGCGTTTTCCTGGACGAGCGTCAGCGTGTCGGCCTGCGGCCTGGCGTCGGCCGCGCGCCGCAGCACATCCTCCATGGCGATGCCTGCCGCCTGGCAGATCTGGGCCAGGCGCGACAGGGTCATGTCCTTCTGGCCGAACATGCGCTTGATACTCGATTCGCTCATCGCGATGCGGTCGGCCAGCATCTTGTAGGTGATTCCGGCCGCGCGCAGTTCGGCGCGCAGGACGTCCAGCAGCATGTCGGGGGAGCTCATGGGGGTGTCGTTTCTCTCTTTTGTTCGTCAACTCGGCGCTAACGAATGTACAGAAGAAGGCAGGCCAGTTCAAGAAATGTCGAGTCCACGCTGCGATCGCCGTCCGCGCGGAAGCAGGACCGCTTGATGGGGCCGCTTAGCGTCCTGATGCGCATCAAAACATGCCGGAATCCATGCAGCGCCGTCGCTACGCTACTGTCTAATCGACAGACATCGATGCGTGACGACGGAGGCGGAAATGAGCATGAAAACGACGCCGGTCTTTGTGCTGGCGCTGCTGGGCGCGGCCGCATGGGCCCAGGTTGCGGGTGTGCGGCGCACCGACCTGCTGCGGCACGACAGCGTGGTGCCCGGACGGGAAGTCGTCCAGGTGCGCGTCGACGTCGATCCCGGCCATGGCGTGCCCAGGCATACGCATCCGGGCGACGAAGTGCTTTACGTGCTCGAGGGCACACTGGAGTACATGCCCGACGGTCAGGCACCGGTGATGCTCAAGGCCGGGCAATCCGTATTCATCCCGGCCGGCACGATCCATGCGGCCAGAAACCCCGGCACCGGGGACGGGGCGGGCATCGCCACCTATATCGTCGAAAAAGGCAAGCCGCTGATCAAGCTGGCGAAATAGCGGCCGCCGGGCGCCGGGCGCCGGCCGCCGGATCGCCGGCCGCCGGATCGCCGGTGCCGGTCAGTCCTCGTCCGGCTCCAGCTTGGCCTTCTTGAGCGCGCGCTTGGCGGCCAGCCGTTCGCTGGCCGTGGTCTTTTCGTGCGACCCGGCCGCGCGCGCCTTGGCGAAGCCGGCGAACGGGTTGCGGGGTTTGATCGGCGGCGTCGGCTCGACGCGCAGGCGCATCTTCTGCCGGGTTGCCAATGCCTTGTTTGCCATCGCCGCCTCCTTTCCGACCCGTGCCGACCTTACAGCACGTAGCGCGACAGGTCTTCGTTGACCGCCAGCGCATCGAGCCGTTCGTTGACATAGGCCGCATCGATGACGAGCGTCTGGCCCGACTTGTCGGTGGCCGAATACGAGATCTCTTCCAGCAGCTTTTCCATCACCGTGTACAGGCGGCGCGCGCCGATGTTCTCGGTGCGCTCGTTGACGGAATAGGCGATCTCGGCCAGCCGGAGGATGCCCTCGTCGGCGAATTCCAGCTTGACGCCTTCCGTCGCCAGCAGGGCCTCGTATTGCTTGGTCAGGCTGGCGTCCGTCGAGGTCAGGATGCTCTTGAAATCCTCGATCGACAGCGATTCCAGTTCGACGCGGATGGGGAAGCGGCCCTGCAGTTCGGGGATCAGGTCCGACGGCTTGGACAGGTGGAACGCGCCCGACGCGATGAACAGGATGTGGTCCGTCTTGATCATGCCGTATTTCGTGTTCACCGTCGTGCCTTCGACGAGCGGCAGCAGGTCGCGCTGCACGCCCGCGCGCGAGACGTCGGCGCCGCCGTGTTCCGAGCGCGACGCGATCTTGTCGACCTCGTCCAGGAACACGATGCCGTTCTGCTCGACGTTGGTGATCGCCTTCTGCTTCATCTCGTCTTCGTTGATGAGCTTGGCGGCTTCCTCGTCGACGAGCAGTTTCATGGCCTCCTTCACCTTCATCTTGCGGGGCTTCTTGCGGCCCGCCCCGACGCCGGCGAACATCGACTTGATCTGTTCCGTCATTTCCTCCATGCCCGGCGGCGCCATGATTTCCATCTGGGGCGATGCCTCGGCTACGTCGATCTCGACTTCCTTGTCGTCCAGGGCGCCTTCGCGCAGGCGCTTGCGGAAGGTCTGGCGCGTGACATCGCCGCCTTCCTTGTTGTCGCCGCTGACGTTGAAGCCGAAGTCGCGCGCCGGCGGCACGAGGATGTCGATGATGCGGTCTTCGGCCGCGTCCTCGGCACGCTGGCGTACCTTCTTCATTTCGCTGGCGCGGGTCTGCTTGATGCCGATGTCGATCAGGTCGCGGATGATGGTGTCGACGTCGCGGCCGACATAGCCGACCTCGGTGAACTTGGTCGCTTCGACCTTGATGAACGGCGCATCGGCCAGCTTGGCCAGGCGGCGTGCGATCTCGGTCTTGCCGACGCCGGTCGGGCCGATCATGAGGATGTTTTTCGGGGTGATCTCGTGGCGCAGCGGTTCCTCGACCTGCTGGCGGCGCCAGCGATTGCGCAGCGCGATCGATACCGCGCGCTTGGCCTTGCCCTGGCCGACGACGTGCTTGTCGAGTTCCGAGACGATTTCGGACGGAGTCATGTTCATATGTGTGCTCATGAATGCTTGCTTGCGGGAGAGACCGGTCAGTCCAGCGTCTCGATGATGTGCGACATGTTCGTATAGATGCACAGTTCGCCTGCGATGGTCAGCGCTTTCTTGACCACGTCCGCCGGCGCGAAATCCGTGTTTTCCTGCAGGGCCTTGGCGGCCGATTGGGCGTAGACGCCGCCCGAGCCGATCGCGCCGATGCCATCCTCGGGTTCGAGCACGTCGCCGTTGCCGGTGATGATCAGGGTTTTTTCGCGGTCGGCCACGAGCAGCATCGCCTCCAGGCGGCGCAGCACGCGGTCGGTGCGCCAGTCCTTGGCCAGTTCGACCGAGGCGCGCAGCAGATTGCCCTGGTGTTTTTCCAGTTTCGCTTCGAAGCGGTCGAGCAGCGTAAAGGCGTCGGCCGTGCCGCCGGCAAAGCCGCACAGCACCTTGTTCTGGTAGAGCTTGCGCACCTTGCGCGCGGAGCCCTTCATGACGACGTTGCCCAGGGTGACTTGTCCATCGCCGCCGAGCGCAACCTGATTGCCGCGCCGTACGCTGACGATCGTCGTGCCGTGAAATTGTTCCATATTTGCCTCGTGGTTGATCTGCTCATCGCAAGTGGGGATGTCAGATCAAATTGCAAGACTGGATCATATCCAACGATCAATTGACATCCGGCACACACGCCGGCGATGTCAGTACTTGTGCGCGTACAGGCGCACCCGGTCGCCGACGCCGAGCAAGCGCAGCAAGGCGGCGACGAGGTGGTTCAGGTCGCGCAGCACGACGTCGCGCCCGTCCTGGGCCAAGGTGCGTAAATGCACGGCGAGGGCGCTCGCGGCCGCGTAATCGATGCGTGCCAGCCGCGAGCCGTCCAGCACGAGGGCAGGGCGGTCCGCCACGTGGTCGGCGATGGCGGCCAGCAGCGCGGCGCTGGAGCCCCGGATCACGGCCGGTAGCAGGAAGCGGTCGCTTGGCGCCGCCGCGCCTTGCGCCACATGCGGGGGCAAGCTCGCGGCCGCCAGACTGACGGCGAGCTGCGGCGGCGCCTCGAACGACGGCGGCGACACTTCGAAGGTGACGCAATAATCCATTGCGGTCTCCTCGAAATCCTTTTCGCGGTTCGTCAGCAGCAGCAATTCCAGCAGCAGCAACCAGGGCGCTTCGCCGGCGCCGCGGTCGCCAATGGCCAGCATCGGCCGCAGTACGGCGACGAGTTGGTCGGCGCCCGCCAGCACCAGCTCGCGTCCCGCCTTGCGCAGGGCCTGCAGCGCCTCCAGCAGCAGGGCGCAGCCTGGCGGCGTCACCTGGGTAATTGCCTGGAATTCGAACCGGACGAGCGGACTGGGCGAGGCCGCTTGCGCGCGCGCGAGTTGTGCGCGGGCACCGTCGCCGTCGTCCAGGCGGCCGGACAGGCTCGCGGTCGGGATCGCGCCGGAAAACTGGTCGTCCAGCGCGGGCCCGGCGAGCGAGCGCGACGTTTCGGCGAACGGGTGATACGTGGGCGGCGACGTCTCGAAATGGCTGGCGTAGTCGATCGCGATGCTTTCGAACTCGCGGCCCAGGCCCATGATCTGGTACAGGTCGAACAGCATCCACCACGGCAGGCGTTCGCCCGCGCCGCCATTGCTGTCCCGCACACTCGTGCGCAGGAGCAGGGCGGCGGCGTCCAGCTGGTCGTTGGCGTACAGGATCGCGGCTTCCTCGACGACCAGGGCGCTGGACGGCGCGGCGGCCGCGTCCGGCAAGTCATCGGGGCCCAGCAGGAAGTCGGTATTCTGGTCGGCCTGCGGCGAGCCGGCGGCCGGGGGACGCCGGATGCCGCTCCAGGCGTCGTCGTCGAAGATGGCGGAGGTCATCTCCAGTTCGATCTCGTCGATCTTGGCGGCGGTGGCGCGGGCGATTTCACGCTGGCGTTCGCGTTCCGCTTCCGTGTCGAGCGCCAGCCGGGTGACGGGGCCGGCCGCGAGCGGATTGTCGTGGCGCGGACGTGCAGCCGCTCCCGCAAGCGGCGCGTCGCCTTTTTTCTTCAGGAAATCGAAGAGCCCCATTACGTCCTTGTCTGCCGCGCAGCGGCGCCCGGTCATTTGCCGGTCGAGACATTAGCATGGCGGCGCGGATGACACGGTGCGCACGCCTGAGCTGTGTCAAGTTGTCGGCGATCCTTCCAGTGTATCTGATAGGAAATAACTCGTGCGCACAAACCCGTGCCCGTCACGGGCCCCAAAAACAAAAAAGCATGCGGCGAGCGCATGCTTTTTCATTGGCGCGCACGGCGATCAGTCACCGTACAGTTTCTGCTTCAGCTCGCGGCGCTGCTGGGCTTCCAGCGACAGCGTCGCCGTCGGGCGGGCGATCAGGCGGGGGATACCGATCGGTTCACCGGTTTCTTCGCACCAGCCGTACTCGCCGGAGTCGATCGATGCCAGCGATTGCTGGACCTTCTTGAGCAGCTTGCGCTCGCGGTCGCGGGTGCGCAGTTCCAGCGCATGCTCTTCCTCGATGGTGGCGCGGTCGGCCGGATCGGGAACGAGCACCGTCTCGCGCAGGTGTTCCGTCGTTTCGCCTGCGTTTTTCAGCAGTTCCTTTTCGAGTTCCTGCAGGCGGTTCTTGAAGAACGCCAGCTGGGCCGGGTTCATGTAGTCGTCGTCGCTCATGGCCCGAATTTCTTCTTCCGTCAGGAGGCGTTCTTCGGGCTGCGCAACGGTATTCGGTTTCGTTGTTTTAGTCATGACTTCACTTACCTTTGATACGACAGAGTTTCCATTTTATCAGCTAACTCAGCGCTTACCGTTGTTACGGTGCGCGCCGGCCGGCTGCCGTAACGGCCCGGTTTCCCGGGCCTGCCCCATGCCCGACCGTGCGGGCGGGGCTGTCCAGTCGTTCACCACAGGGTGCATGCAGGTCAACTATACCGAGCGAAGGGCGGACCGCGCAAAGAGCACCATAGAACCGGAGTAGTTTATACCAAACACTGTTCCAATCCGCGAATAAAGACATCTTTCGGTAAATTTTTACCAATAAACACCATCTTACTCCCGCGCGCTTCGCCATCCGCCCACTTTGCACCGAGGTCGCTGCCCATGATTTGATGCACGCCTTGGAAGACGACCTTGCGGTCGGCGCCGGCCATCGACAGCACGCCCTTGTAACGCAGCATGTTCGGGCCGAACACTTGGACCATGCTGCCGAGGAATTGATCCAGGCGCTCGGGGTCGAAGGCGCGCTCGCTCTTGAACACGAAGGCCGCGATGTCGTCGCTGTGGTGGCCGTGATGGTGGTCGTGGCTGTGGTCGCAGGCTTCCGTGTGCACGTGGTCATGATCGTGATCATGATCGTGGCCGTGTTCGTGCGCTTCGTCGGAAGTGAGGAAGGCCGGGTCCAGCTCCAGCTTGTCGTTCAGGTTGAAACCGCGCAGGTCGAGCACGTCGCCGATCGGGGCGCGGCCGAAATCCGACGTGCTGATCGGTGCACGCGGATTGATGCGGCGGATGCGCGCCTTGAGCGCGTCGACGGCGGCGGCATCCACGAGGTCGGTCTTGGACAGCAGGATCTTGTCGGCGAACCCGACCTGGCGCTGGGCTTCCTCGTGGCGGTCCAGCTGGTCCATGGCGTGGCGCGCGTCGACGACGGTCACGACGGCATCGAGCAAATAGTGGGCGCCCACTTCCTCGTCGACGAAGAACGTCTGCGCCACCGGGCCCGGATTGGCGAGGCCCGTGGTTTCGATGACGACGCGATCGAAGTTGATTTCGCCGGCTTCGCGCTTGCGCGCCAGATTGGTCAGCGCCACGATCAGGTCGCCGCGCACGGTGCAGCAGATGCAGCCGTTGTTCATCTCGACGATCTGCTCGCTCGAATCCTGCACGAGGATTTCGTTGTCGATGTTTTCCTGGCCAAACTCGTTTTCGATGACGGCGATGCGCAGGCCGTGCTCTTCCTGCAGGATACGATTGAGCAACGTGGTTTTGCCGGCGCCGAGGAAGCCGGTCAGGATGGTGCTGGGGATCAATTCCATATGTCGCTGTCCAAGGGTGTGAGCCGTTCCGGCTGCGGAGAATCGGAAGATTATGCCGGAATTTGCGAATCGTCACCACCCGCCATGCCGCGCCTGCCAGGCGGGGTACGGCTTACTTGCGCTTGGCGCGCGGATGGGCCTTGTCGTAGACGGCGGCCAGGTGCTGGAAGTCGAGCGACGTGTAGATCTGGGTCGAGGTGATGCTGGCATGGCCCAGCAGTTCCTGCACGGCGCGCAGGTCGCCCGAGGATTGCAGCAGGTGCGAGGCGAACGAATGGCGCAGCACGTGCGGGTGCACGTGGACGGGCATGCCGGCCTTCTGCGCATGGATCTTCAGGCGGTTTTGCACGACGCGCGGGCTGATGCGCGTGTCGCGCGTCGACAGGAACAGGGCGGCGCTGCCGTCGCGTGCCGGCGGACGCACGGCCAGCCACGCCGCCAGCGCCGCGCGGGCCGGACCGCCGACGGGCACGCGGCGCATCTTGTTGCCCTTGCCGGTCACGACCACTTCCTGCGCTTCGAGTTCCAGCCAGCCGAGCGACGCAGGCTGGCCATCCCTGGCGGGGACGTGGTGGACGTCGAGTCCGGTCAGTTCGGACACCCGCAGGCCGCTCGAGTACAGCAGTTCGAACATGGCGCGGTCGCACAACTCCGCCGGTTCGGCATGGCCGGGCCTCGTCTTTTCCATGAGTTGCACGGCATCGTCGACGGCCAGTGCCTTGGGCAGCCGCTTGGGGCGGCGTGGCGCGCGCACGCCGTCGGCCGGGTTGGCCGCCAACGGAAGCTGGCGCGACAGCCAGTCGAAGAAGCCGCGCCAGCCGGACAGTTTGCGCGCGATCGACGCGGCGCTCTGTCCCTCGGCATGCAGTTTCGCGGCGAAGCGGCGGATGTCGAAATGGGTCAAGGTCGGCCAGTCGGCCTGGCCCGGCAGGTTGGCGAGCCGGGCCAGTTCGGCCAGGTCGCGGCCGTAGGCGGCGATCGTGTGCCCGGACAGCTGGCGCTGCGTTTTCAGCTCCGCCAGGTAGCGGCCGGTCCAGTCGTCGGCCGGCGTGTCCATGTCAGGCGAGCAGTGGGGCGAGGGCGGTGCTGGCCGTCTCGCCGATGTGGACGAGGAAATCCGTCGCCATCGAGGCGCTGAAGCGTTCCAGATCCGGAGAGCCGAGCACGAGCAGGCCGAAGGCGCTGCCGCCGGCGCGCAGCGGCAACAGCACGGTCGAGCGCACCGCGTCCGCCGCGGCCGGCTCGGCGCCTGCGAGCCAGCCGACCGCTTCGAATTCCTTGTTCGGACCGCAGTAGGGCGCGCGCAGGCTGCTGGCGAACAGGCGCACGTCCTCGGACACGCCGTTCGTATACCAGGTGCCGGCGTGCTCGGGCGTCAGTTTCCACAGGCGCAGCGTGGCTTGCGGCACGATGAAATGCTTGACCAGGCCGTCGGCCACGGCGCTCGGGATCTCATCGTGTGCACGGGTGCGCAGCAATTGCTGGGTCCAGCCGTGGAAACGGTTCGCGATGGCCGCGTTTTCCTCGGCGTGGCGCGCCAGCTCGGACATGCGCAATTCCAGAACCCGGTACTTGTCGCGCATGACTTCCATCTGGCGCTCCTGCAGCGATACCGCACGGCCCGTCAGTGGGCTCGACAGTTTTACTTCGCCCAGCAGGGCGGCGTGCTCGACGAAAAACTGCGGATGGTCGACCAGGTATTGGGCGATGGCGGTGGAATCCAGTGATGCGGTCATGTGCGGCTTGCGAGATGGGTAGACCATTCATTTTAACCGACAGCAATGGGTCGTCACGGATTTCCTGTTGGCACTGTACCGCAGCCGCATCATCGAAGCGGCGCCGGATGCAACAAGGGCGGACCCGGTTGCCCAGGTCCGCCCTTGCGGTGCGGCACAGCGGGGTTGCCCCCGCGTGGTCAGCTTAGAACGAGTGGTTCAGGCCCACGTCGTAGTGGTTGACGGTCGGGGTGCCCGAAGCCGCGCCGGTCGCCTGGCTGAAGATGTTCGTCTTGCGCGAAGCATCGACGTACAGGTACGTACGCTTCGACAGGCTGTATTCGTAGCCCAGCGAGTACTGGCGGGTGATCAGGTCGTGCAGGCGGAAGTTCTCGTCCTGCTTCTTGATACCGAAGCCGGCCAGGACTTTGCCCGGGCCCACAGCGTAGGTTGCACCGATCTCGGCGCCCTTGATGGTCGGACGCTGGGTGTTGGTGTGCTCCATGTTCTGGTGCGAGTAGGTACCCATCAGTTTCAGTTCCGGGGTCACCGAGAACGAACCTGCGACCGACCAGACCTTCGATTCGACGGCGTTGCGCTCGTAAGCCAGCATCGCGGCGGCCGGACCGTTGTTGTAGGTGCCAGCGATCGAGAACGGGTTGGCCGAAGCCTGCTGGCCTGCCGTGTAGCTGGCAGCGCCGGCGCCGACGCCGGTCAGGCTGCCGCCGTTGGCTTCTTTCGAGGCCCACGAAGCGTTCACCTGGAAGCCGTTCGAGACCGGCGAGTTATAGAAGATCGCGTTCGAGATACGGTTGCTGTTCGGCGAGCCGCCGCCGGTGTTGACGTCCAGCGGAGCCGAGTTGAAGCCGGCGACGCTGATGTCGGTGTAGAAACCGGCCGGGGATGCCAGGCCGTGCCACGGCTCGAACGAACCGACGATTTCCTGGAACGGGGTCAGGCCACGGCCCAGGCGGACCATACCGAAGTCGCCCTGCAGGCCGACGCGGGTCTGGCCCTGGAACAGCGGACGGCCGTTGTTTTCGTTGGTGCCGGTGTCCGGGTCGTAACGCATTTCGACTTGGAACAGTGCTTTCAGGCCGTTGCCCAGGTCTTCAGTACCTTTGAAGCCCAGGGTGTTGGAGGCGCGCTTGCCGATGTTCAGGGTCTGGTCGGTGCGCTTGACCATGCCGACGTCGATGGTGCCGTAGATTTGCACAGCGGTTTGAGCTTGCGCCACGCTAGCGAATGCGCCCAGCAGAGCGGCTGCGACGAGGGTTTTTTTCATCTATTTTTGTCCTAAAAAGTGAATCGAAGGAATCCAGAGAGCATTGAGATTTTTATTAGTTGCTGAACACTCGGATGTGTGAACCTTAAATGCTTAATGCGTCAAGATTGTTTGATTTGTCAATTATGACTGTTGCACTTGGTCGAAAGCCAATAAATCCAATCGTGCTGTTGTATTTTCGAAACGGCCGTGGTGGCGGCAGGGGCGCACCTTAAGCCTCGTTTAAGTTTCCAAACACCATCATTCGGTCCCCGTACCACGGCAGGGTTTGTGCGGGCTCAAAGGCCTTTGGAATCGCAGGCGAATCGTGCCGACGCGGCTTTAGACTCTGGCCCATCCGACGCCCATTGCTACCGCAGTGCGCGCCACATGAGCTCATCGGTAGCGCATCGTAGGCGATCTTGTGCGCATCTGCGTGCATTGTGTTGCGTACATTTCCTAGGCGTCTCAAACATCAGAAGAGAACGATGGCAAATCGTGAAGAACTGGCGGTCATCCGCGGCGCACGCGCCGGACGCGCCGAATCGCAACTGGCCCTGGGCCGGCTCTATCTGTTCGGCAGCGCCGGGCTGCCCAGGAGCCTGCCCACAGCCCTCCATTGGCTCGACCGTGCCGCGCAGCAAGGTTGTGCAGAAGCATGGAATTTGATCGGCAACCATATTCCGGTCGATCTCGCGCGTAACAATTCACAGTCGGTCACCGGCTGGTACGAACGAGCGTACGACGGCGGGCTCGTGCGCGCCGGGCTCGCCTATGCCCAACTGGTGCTGGGCGCGGCGCGCGCCGGCCGGTGCACGCCGGCCGAGCGCACCAAGGCCCTGCGGGCCCTGGAAGACGCGGCCCGTGCCGGCTTCCCTGAAGCGCAGTGGCTGCTCGCGCGCGAACATGGCGCTGCTCCGCCCGAGACGGACGAGCCGGCCGTCCGCGCGCCCGTGGCCAGCCCGGCCGGCCAGCGCTGGTTGCGCCAGGCGGCCGACAGCGGCGTCGGCGCCGCGCAGTTCGCGCTGCTGGAACAGGACTGGACAGCCGGCCGCTGGTCCGCGTGGCTGGAGCGTGCGCTCCCGCTGGCGCGTGTCCTGGCCGGTTCCGACGCCGCCCAGGACCACGCGGCGGCCCGGCTGGCGCCGGACGAGGTGCAGCTGCTGTCGCGCTGCGCCCGGCTGGCCGAAGCAAACGAGGCGCCGCACGACGTCAGCCAGGACGAATTGCTCAGGTTTTGGGAAATCGCTGCCGCCGAGCAGGACCGCCATGCCCAGTTCGCGCTCGGCCTGTGGTGCGCCCGCATGCGGGTCGACGGCAAGCGCATTCCCGGCAGCCACGGCGCGGCCAATTTCAAGAAGGCCGTGCGCTGGCTGACGCAGGCCGGCGAGCAGGGCCTGGCCGAGGCCTGGTACGCCTTGTCGCGCATCTATATAAAACCGGAATTTTCGCAGCGTAACGTCCTGGAAGCGCAGAAATACCTGGAGCGTGCGGCCGAGATGGGCTATCGCGATGCCCAGCTCGAATGCGGGAACGCGGCGTGGCGCGCGCGGCGCGAGAACGAGAACAACGATGTGCGTGCCCTGTTCTGGCTGCAAAAGGCGGCGCAGCAGGGCTGCCCCAAGGCCGTGGCCGCCTTGCGCAAGCTGGCGCCGCGCCAGCCCGGCGCCTGGGCGGACATGGAGGCGCTGATGGCGGGACGGGACCTCGCGGCCCATCCGCTGCTGGCCGTGCGCCTGGAGCTGGCCGTGGCCTTCGGCCTCAGCCGGGCCGAGGCGCTGCTGCTGGATATCCGCAATGCCGACCGCGGCCACTGCCTGGTGATCGACATCCGCGCCAGCTACGGGCGCAGCCGGCGCCGTTTGATCTCGGTGGAAACGGCGCCGGAGCGCCAACTGCTCGACCGCGCGGCGCTCGTGTTCGAGAGCGTCGATTGCGGCCCGGGCGGTCCGGAAGGGAATTATCGCCAGCGCCTGTACCGGTTGCGCAGCCTGTTGCCCGACACGGATGGCGTCGACCCGGGCGCCGACGATGGAAATTACTCACTGGCCGCCTGAGGGCAAGCGGCCAGTCCTGCGTCAGATGTCGATCTCGCCTTCGAACACGGTTTCGGCCGGACCACTCATATAGACGGGCTGGCCCTCGCCGGCCCAGCGGATGGTCAGCTGGCCACCGCGCGCCTGTACCTGCACAGGCGAATCCAGCAGTCCACGCCGGATGCCGGCCACGACGGCGGCGCAGGCGCCGGTACCGCAGGCCAGTGTCTCGCCGGCGCCGCGTTCGTAGACGCGCAGCTTGACGCGGCCGCGGTCCACGATCTGCAGGAAGCCGGCATTCACGCGCCGCGGAAAGCGCGGGTGGTGCTCGATCTGCGGGCCGGTCTCGAGGACGGGCGCCGCGTCGACGTCGTCGACGACTTGCACCGCGTGCGGATTGCCCATCGACACCGTCGACACGAGCACGGTCTTGTCCTGTCCCTTGTGCGAGACGGTGATCGGCCACAGGGTGTCGCGTCCTTCGGCGACGCCTTCCAGGCCGGCGGCATCGAACGGCACCCGGGCCGGTTCCAGGATCGGGGCGCCCATGTCCACCGTGATGCTGCCGTCGTCTTCCAGGCGCGGGGTGATGATGCCGCTCATCGTTTCGACGCGGATGCTGCGTTTATTCGTCAGCCCCTTGTCGCTGACGAAGCGCACGAAGGCGCGCGAACCGTTGCCGCACTGCTCGACCTCGCCGCCGTCGTTGTTGTAGATGCGGTAACGGAAATCGCTGTCCGCCGCGGCCGGGCGCTCGACGATCAGGATCTGGTCGGCGCCGATGCCGAAGCGGCGGTCGGCCAGGCGGCGCCATTGTTCAGGGCCGAGGTCGAGTTGCTGGTTGATCGCATCGATCACGACGAAATCGTTGCCGGCGCCGTGCATCTTGGTGAACTTGAGTTTCATGGTATTCCTGATGTTGCTAGCGGTATTAATCGTAGAACGAAGGTTCGCCGGGCGGCCGGGTCTTGAAGCGTTTGTGCGTCCAGAAATACTCGGCCGGATGTTCGCGCACGCGGTCCTCGATGAAGGCGTTCATGCGGCGGGTGGCGGCGATGATGTCGTCGCCCGGGAAATCGTCCCATGCCGGATAGAACTCTACCCGATAGCCTTTGTAGTTGGGCAAGAACGTGGCCACGACCGGGATGACCTTGGCGCCGGTCGCGCCCGCCAGTCGGCCGAGTGCCGTCAAGGTCGCGGCCGGGACGCCGAAGAATGGGACGAAGGCGGCGTCCTTCTCGCCGAAATCCATGTCCGGCAGCATGAAATACGGCATTTTTTCGCGCAGTGCGCGGATGATCGGCTTGATGCCGTCGCTGCGGGTAAACAGGCGTACCGGGCCGTAGCGTTCACGGCCGTAGCGCAACAGGTCGTCGAACGCCTTGTTCTTTTGCGGCGCGTACATGCTCGACAGCGGCACGACGCGCGACGCCACGCCGGCCACGTCCAGGCAGACGAAATGGGGACAGAACAGGATGACCGGTTCGGTCTCCAGCTGGGCTTTCGGCACGGCCGGGACGACGTCGATCAGGCCGTGGACGCGCTCGAGCGGCGCCCACCAGATCAGCGAGCGCTCCAGAATGCTGCGCGAATACGCCATGAAGTGGCGCTTGGCGATGTCGACCCGTTCCGCTTCGCTCCGTTCCGGCATGCACAGGCGCAGGTTGATCAGGGCGATCTTGCGGCGCTTGGGGATCGCGTAATACATCAGCCAGCCGATGGTGTTGCCGATGCGGCCGAGGACAGGCAGCGGCAGGAAGTGCAGCAGCCACAACAGGAAAATCAGGAACCTCATGCGACGGTCTCGGCTTGCGGTGCTGCAACGCCTTGCGGCTTCTTGTAGCGGTTGTAACTCCAGAAATACTGGGCGGGGCAGAAGGCGATGAGTTTTTCCATCTGGCGGTTGATGCCGGCGGCCTGCTGGGCGGCGTCGCCTTCCAGCGACCCGTCGAACGGCACGAAGCGGATCGCGAAACCGCGGCCGCGCGGCAGGCGTTCCGCGTACACGGTCAGGATGTCGGTCTTGCCCAGCTGCGCCAGCTTGGCGGGCAGCGTCATCGTATAGGCGTCACGCCCGAAGAAGGGGGCCCACACGCCTTCGCCTTCCTGCGGCACCTGGTCCGGCAGCACGCCCACCGGCTGGCCGGCCCGCAGGGCCTTGACGAGCATGCGCACGCCGGACAGGTTGGCCGGCGCCAGGTGCATGTGCTGGCGTGCGCGCGCGCCCTCGACGAGGGGTTTCAGGGCGCTTTGGCGCGGCGGGCGGTACATGACCGTCAGTTCGACCCGCAGCGACACCTGCTGGGCCGTCAGCTCGAAGCAGCCCAGGTGCGGCGTGAGGAAGACGATGCCGCGGCCGGCGTCGAGCTGGCGCTGGACCAGTTCCCAGTTTTCCATGATGACGTGGCGGGTGACGCGTTCCTGCGGCGCGCACCAGACGAAGGGCAGCTCGGCGATGGCCTTGCCGGATTCGGCGATCGCTGCGTGCAAATGGCCGCCATAGCCGGCCCGCTCGAGGTTGTCGCGCAGGCGCCGGCGGTGCGACGGCGATAGGAGATAGACAATCCAGCCGAGCGCCGCGCCGAGCGCGTGGAGCGCGCGTAGCGGAAAAAACGACAGGATCCGAAACAAAAGAACAAGCATTTATTGATTTAGGGTAGAGAACCGACGAGTTGCTGTGCCAGAATTTTTAGAGGAGCGTAAAATACCATTTGTAGCATCCGCGGAGTTAATGACAACTTGCGAAGCGGAATATAAATATCGCTAAAGCGTCGCAGGCTTTGATGCTGCGGCAATTTTCATAACAGTATCAGGAGCCTTAATGTCTTCCAACGACTACCTCTTCACTTCCGAATCCGTTTCGGAGGGCCACCCGGACAAAGTCGCCGACCAGATTTCCGACGCCATTCTCGACGCCATCCTGGAGCAGGATCCGCGCGCGCGCGTTGCCGCGGAAACGCTGTGCAACACGGGTCTGGTGGTTCTGGCCGGGGAAATCACGACGCACGCAAACGTCGATTATATTCAAGTTGCGCGCAACACCATCAAACGCATCGGTTACGACAACACCGATTTCGGCATCGACTACAAGGGTTGCGCCGTACTGGTCGCCTACGACAAGCAATCGCCGGACATCGCGCAGGGCGTCGATGAAGGCGCGGGCATCGACCTCGACCAGGGCGCCGGCGACCAGGGCCTGATGTTCGGCTACGCCTGCGACGAAACGCCGGAACTGATGCCGGCCGCGATTTATTATGCGCACCGCCTGGTCGAGCGCCAGTCGCAGCTGCGCAAGGATGGCCGCCTGCCGTGGCTGCGTCCGGACGCCAAGTCGCAGGTCACGCTGCGTTACGTCAACGGCCGTCCGGTGTCCGTGAACACCGTCGTGCTGTCGACCCAGCACGCGCCGGAAGTCAGCCACAGCCAGATCGAGGAAGCGGTGATCGAGGAGATCATCAAGCCGGTGCTGCCGCGCGAGTGGTTGCAGGATACCCGCTACCTGGTCAACCCGACCGGCCGCTTCGTCATCGGCGGCCCGCAGGGCGACTGCGGCCTGACCGGCCGCAAGATCATCGTCGACACGTATGGCGGCGCGGCACCGCACGGCGGCGGCGCGTTCTCCGGCAAGGACCCGTCCAAGGTCGACCGCTCGGCCGCCTACGCCGCGCGCTACGTCGCCAAGAACGTCGTGGCCGCCGGCCTGGCGCGCCAGTGCCAGGTGCAGGTCAGCTACGCGATCGGCGTCGCCCGTCCGATCAACATCACCGTCTACACGGAAGGCACCGGCGTGATTTCGGACGAGAAGATCGCCGAACTGGTGATGGAACACTTCGACCTGCGCCCGAAAGGCATCGTGCAGATGCTCGACCTGCTGCGCCCGATCTATACCAAGTCGGCCGCCTACGGTCACTTCGGCCGCGAAGAGCCGGAATTCAGCTGGGAGCGTACCGACAAGGCCGCGCTGCTGCGCGCCGAAGCCGGCCTGGCGTAAAGCCGGCTCAACTTGGGCCCCCGCCTGCGCGGGGGCGACGGCTCGATGCGTGTTGCTTTATGCAGTCGTCCCCGCGCAGAGGGGGCCCAAGTTCGCCACACCGTGTTAAACTAATGAATTCCGAGGAGCGTTGCGACGAAAGATTCTCTTTCGCCAGGCTCGGATATCAACACCGCGCTCACGTTACTTTTTTCTTAACTTGAAAGGAGGGCGTGATGAGCGCCGTACTCAAAAACACTTCCCGGGACTTCCTCGTGGCCGACATCGGCCTTGCCTCGTGGGGCGAAAAGGAAATCCGCATCGCCGAAACCGAAATGCCGGGCCTGATGGCCATCCGCGAGGAATACGCGGCCAGCCAGCCCCTGAAGGGCGCGCGCATCGCCGGTTCGCTGCACATGACCATCCAGACCGCCGTGCTGATCCGCACGCTGGAAGCCCTCGGCGCGCAAGTGCGCTGGGCGTCGTGCAACATCTACTCGACGCAGGACCACGCCGCCGCCGCCATCGCCTCGGTCGGCACGCCGGTGTTCGCCGTCAAGGGCGAGACCCTGGACGAGTACTGGGAATACACCCATCGCATCTTCGAATGGCCGGGTGACAACCACGCCAACATGATCCTCGACGACGGCGGCGACGCCACGCTGCTGCTGCACCTGGGCGTGCGCGCCGAGAAAGATATCTCGGTGCTGGACAAGCCGGGTTCGGAAGAAGAGATCTGCCTGTTCAACGCGATCAAGGGCCGCCTGGCCGCCGATCCGCAGTGGTACTCGAAGCGCCTGCCGGAAATCAAGGGCGTGACGGAAGAGACCACGACTGGCGTGCACCGCCTGTACCAGATGCACGCGGAAGGCAAGCTGGCGTTCCCCGCGATCAACGTCAACGACTCCGTGACCAAGTCGAAGTTCGACAACCTGTACGGCTGCCGCGAATCGCTGGTCGACGGCATCAAGCGCGCGACCGACGTCATGATCGCCGGCAAGATCGCCGTCATCGCCGGCTATGGCGACGTGGGCAAGGGCTCGGCTCAGGCCATGCGCGCGCTGTCGGCCCAGGTCTGGGTCACCGAGATCGACCCGATCTGCGCCCTGCAGGCCGCGATGGAAGGCTATCGCGTCGTGACGATGGACATGGCCGCCGAACACGGCGACATCTTCGTCACCTGCACCGGCAACTACCACGTGATCACCGAGCAGCACATGGCGCGCATGAAGGACCAGGCGATCGTCTGCAACATCGGCCACTTCGACAACGAAATCGAAGTCGCCGCGCTGCGCAAGTATGAGTGGGAAAACATCAAGCCGCAGGTCGACCACATCATCTTCCCGGATGGCAAGCGCATCATCCTGCTGGCCGAAGGCCGCCTCGTGAACCTGGGCTGCGGCACGGGTCACCCGTCGTACGTGATGAGCTCGTCGTTCGCGAACCAGACGATCGCCCAGATCGAACTGTTCTCCAATACCGCCGCCTACCCGGTCGGCGTGTACACGCTGCCGAAGAAGCTGGACGAGAAAGTCGCCCGCCTGCAGCTGCGTAAGCTCAACGCCCAGCTGACCGAGCTGACGGACGAGCAGGCCGCCTATATCACGGTGAGCAAGGAAGGCCCGTACAAGCCGGAACACTACCGTTATTGATCTGGTAAGCTCTTCCGTGAATTGACGCCGCGCACCCTCGGATTCCATCGTCGAGGGTGCCGGCGTGCTGGACAACCTCTCACGAAAGACACAGACATGCGTTTGCTCCTGACCTGGCTGATCAATGCGGCAGCCCTGATGGCCTTGCCTTACCTGATGCATTCGGTATCGGTCGACAATCTCGGTGCCGCCCTCGTGGCCGCGCTCGTCCTGGGACTCGTGAACACGGTGATCCGTCCCGTGCTCGTCGTGCTGACCCTGCCGGTGACGGTCGTGTCGCTCGGCGTGTTCATCCTGGTGATCAATGCGCTGCTGTTCTGGCTGGTCGCGCACCTCGTCGCGGGCTTCCATGTGGCCGGGTTCTGGTCCGCCTTCCTGGCGGCGATCCTGTACAGTGTCATTTCGTGGGCGCTTTCTACCTTACTTCTCAATAAAGATGGAAACCCCTAACATCAGTATCGAGTTTTTCCCGCCCAAGACGTCCGAGGGCGCGGAAAAACTGCGCGTGGCTCGCCAGAAGCTGGCCGAGCTGAATCCGAAATATTTCTCCGTGACGTTCGGCGCCGGCGGCAGTACGCAGCACGGCACGCTGTCCACCGTGCTCGAGATCCTCGCCGCGGGGCACGACGCCGCACCGCACCTGTCGTGCGTCGGCGGCACGCGCGAATCGATCCGCGCGATCCTGCAGGAATTCAAGGACAAGGGCATCCGCCGCCTCGTGGCCCTGCGCGGCGACTTGCCGAGCGGCTATGGCGGCGCGGGTGAACTGCGCTATGCCAGCGATCTCGTCGAGTTCATCCGCCAGGAAACGGGCGACTGGTTCCACATCGAAGTGGCCGCGTATCCGGAAATGCATCCGCAGGCAAGGTCTCCGCAGGACGACCTGCAGGCGTTCGCCCGCAAGGTGCAGGCTGGTGCGAATGCCGCGATCACGCAGTATTTCTACAATCCGGACGCGTATTTCCAGTTCGTGGACAATGTGCGCAAGCTCGGTGTGGACGTGCCCATCGTGGCCGGCATCATGCCGATCACGAATTACACCCAGTTGATGCGCTTTTCCGACATGTGCGGCGCCGAGATTCCGCGCTGGATCCGTTTGAAACTGGCCAGCTTCGGCGACGATTCCGCGTCGATCAAGGCGTTCGGCCTGGACGTGGTGAGCGGCCTGTGCGAGCGCCTGCTCGCCGGCGGCGCGCCCGGCCTGCATTTCTACAGCATGAACCAGGCGGCGGCCACGACCGCGATCTGGCAGCGTATCACCGCTTCCTGATCCGGCGCTCGTCCGGGGCATTTTGTTTTTGCCGCAGGGTGGGCGGCCTCCGCCCACGCGAACGCCGGCGCTACGCGAACGCCGGCGCTACGCCAACGCCGGCGCTACGCGAACGTCACGCGCGGGCTCGGGGAGCCCGCCCTGCGCCTGCATTGTTTATCTCAGATGACGTTGCTGGTTTCCGTCACGATCACGTCCAGCGGCACGTCGTGCGGCGCGTGCGAGAACACGGCTTCCTGGTTACTGTAGGCAATGCCCAACGTGTGCGGGCGCGGCGGCAGTTCGAGGGTGCGGTCGTAATAGCCGCCGCCATAGCCGAGGCGATAGCCGTCGGCATTGAAACCGAGACAGGGAATCAGCAGGGCCGGCGGACGTTCGATGAAGCGCAGCTGGGCCGGCACCTGCACGCCCGCTTCGTCCGGCAGCATGGGTTCGCCGGGCGTCCATTCCGTGAACGTCAGCGGCGCGTCGCGCTCCATCACCACGGGCAGGGCGAGGCGCACGCCGGCCCGGTGCAGCTCGGAATAGGCCGCCCGCAGGTCGGGCTCGCCGACCAGCGGCCAGTACACGCCGATCGTGTCGACCTGGCGCAGGCGCCACCACGCGACGACCTGGGCGCCGATGTGCGCATCCCATTGGACCTTGATTGCGGAGTCAAGCGCCCCACGTGTAGTTCTGAGCGCCTTGCGCAATGCCGTCTTCGCCGCCTGTTTCTCGTCCGCCACGCTTGGGCTCGAGGGGCATGGTATTCTTGATTCGCCGGTCATGGATGAAATGAAGCCTACATTGAACATCGAATTGTTGATGTCGCAGAAACTGTTTGCCGGCGCCGTATGTGCCGCCTCCAGCCTGCTCTTCCTCGCGTCGCCCGGCGTCGCGGCCCAGGCCGCCTCGCCCGGCACGACACAGCCCACCCCCGCCGCGGCCACCGCGCCCGGCGTGCCTGCGCCTAGCCCGCCCGTCATCGCGCCCGTTTCCGCACCGCAATCGGACGCGAGTCGCGAGCAGGACGAGATATTCATGCAGCTGCGCGACGCCGCCCGCAAGAACGATGCCGACAAGGCCGCGGCGCTGGCGGCACGCCTGCCGAACTACGCGATTCCGTCTTACGTCGACTATTATCGGCTCAAACCGCGTCTGCGCGACGCTGCCAACGAGGAAATCCAGGATTTCCTGAAGCGCTACGACGGCAGCGCCATCGCCGACCGCCTGCGCAACGACTGGCTGCTGGAGCTCGGCCGCAAGCGCGACTGGGCCAACTTCGACCGCGAGCTGCCGCTGTTCGTCAAGAACGACGATTACCAGGTGAAATGCTACGCGCTGCTGTCGCGCGCCGCGAAGGGCCAGAACGTCGCGGCCGAGGCCCGTCTGCTGCTCGACAATCCGCCCATGTACGGCGAAGCCTGCGCCGCGCTCGTCAACCAGCTCGTCCAGTCCGGGCAGTTGACGAACAACGACCTGCTGGCCCAGCTGCGCCTCGCCGGCGAAATGCACGCGACGGGACCGTCGCGCCGCACGGCCTTGCTGCTGGGCGCGTCCGACACGCGCGCCGCCCAGGCCGTCGACCTGCCGGCCGTGGCGATGGCGCGCGGCGTCGGCAAGACGCGCGCCGAGCACGAGATCTACCTCGTCGCCATCGGCCGCATGGCGCGCACGAGCCTGAAACTGGCGACGGTGGCGCTGAACAGGAACGCGTCCAGGCTGTCGGCCGAGGAAAGCGCGATCGGCTGGTCGAACATCGCGCTGGCCGCCTCGCTCGCCCTGGCGCCCGAGGCGTACGACGATTGGAAGCGGGCGGCCAGGGCGCCGCTGACGTGGAACCAGCTGGAGTGGAAGACCCGCATCGCGCTGCGCCGCGGCGACTGGAAGACGGTGCGCACGACGATCGAGTCGATGTCCACGCAGCAGCACGACGAGCCCGTCTGGACCTATTGGCTGGGCCGCGCCCTGCTGGCCGAAGGCCGGCGCGAGGATGCGCAGGCGCTGTTCCGCCGCATCGCCGACCAGAACAGTTTTTATGGCCAGCTGGCGATGGAAGAGCTGGGCATGCAGATCAGCATCCCCCCGAGCGCCGTACCGCCCACGCCGGCCGAGCTGGCGCAGGTGGCCGCCAATCCCGGGTTCAGGCGCGCCTTGAAATTCTTTTCGATGCGCATGCGCTTCGAGGGCACGCGCGAATGGAACTGGGCACTGAACGGCTTTACGGAGCGCCAGTTGCTGGCCGCCGCCGAGTTCGCGCGCCAGAACGACATCCTCGACCGCATGCTGTCCACCTCCGAACGCACGCGCACCGAGTTCGACTACACCCAGCGCTTTCCGGCGCCGCACAACGACATCCTGCATCCGACGGCGCAGGGCCTCGGCCTGGACCAGGCCTGGGTCTACGGGCTCATCCGCCAGGAATCGCGCTTCGTCAGCGACGCCCAGTCCGGCGTCGGCGCGGCCGGCCTGATGCAGGTGATGCCGTCGACCGGCAAGTGGGTGGCGGAAAAGATCGGCCTGACGGACTACGGCCACGGCATGCTCAGCGATATCCGGACGAATATCGTACTCGGCACCAATTACCTGAACATGGTGCTGAACAATGCCGACGGGTCGCAGGTGCTGGCGACGGCCGCCTACAACGCCGGTCCGGGCCGGGCGCGCACGTGGCGCGGCCTGCTGACGGCGCCGATGGAAGGGGCCGTGTTCGTCGAGACCATCCCGTTCGACGAAACAAGAACCTACGTGCGCAACGTGATGTCGAACGCGACGAACTACGCCGCCTTGTTCGAGAAGCGTCCGCAGTCGCTCAAGGCGCGCCTGGGGACGATCACGCCGCGCACGAGCGGCATCGGCCTGCCGTGACCGCGGCATGCCGGACACGCATCGGAGAGACATCATGCACGAGCAGTCGGTAGTGTTGTTCGGCGGGACCGGGTTCATCGGCAGCCACCTGGCGGCCAGGCTGTCCGAACACGCCGTGTCCGTCGTCGTGCCCACGCGGCACGAAAGCCACGCGATGCACCTGATGCCGCTGGGCGTCGACATCGTGCAGACCGATCTCCACGACGAGGCGGCGCTGCGCCGCCTCGTGGCCGGGCACGATGCCGTCATCAACCTGGTCGGGATCCTGCATTCGCGCCGCGGCGATCCGTACGGCCCGGACTTCCGCCGCGTCCACGTCGACCTGCCGCACCGCATCGCCTGCGCCTGCGCGGCCGAAGGCGTGCCGCGCTACCTGCACATGAGCGCGCTGGGCGCCGACCGGCACGGGCCGTCGATGTACCAGCGATCGAAGGCCGATGGCGAAGCGGCCGCGGCGAGCCAGGCGACCGTCGCGGCGACGATCTTCCGCCCTTCCGTCGTGTTCGGTCCCGAAGACCACTTCCTCAACATGTTCGCGCGGCTGCAGCGCCACCTGCCCATCGTCCCGCTCGCGGGCTGCCATGCGCGCTTCCAGCCCGTGTACGTGGGCGACGTGGCCGAAGCGTTCGTGCGCGCGCTGCTCGACCCGCACACGGCCGGTCTCACTTATGAACTGGGCGGGCCGCAGGTGTACGAACTGGGCGAACTGGTGCGGCTGGCCGGCCGCTATGCCGGCCACGAGCGCAAGATCGTCGCCTTGCCGGATGCGCTGGCGCGGCTGCAGGCGCTGTTCTTCGAACTGCTGCCCGGCGAGCCCGTCATCACGCGCGACAACCTCGATTCGATGAAGGTCGACAACGTCATTCACCCGTCCGCGGACAATAAAGTCTTGACAACAGCGGCGCTGGGAATCAAGCTCACGGCGCTCGAGGCCGTCGCGCCGCAGTACCTGGCGCCTCCCGGCGGACTCGACGTCCTGCGCGCCCGTGCCGGGCGCTGACCTCAACGATCACGCCACACCATGCAGACTCTCGACCTCGATCCGACTTTGACGCAGACTCTCGACAACGCACGCCAGGCCGGCCTGACCCTGGTCATCGGCAACAAGAATTATTCCTCGTGGTCCATGCGCCCCTGGGTGGCCGCCACGGCCGCCGGCATCCCGTTCACGGAAGTGCGCGTCCTCCTCGACCAGCCGGACACGGCCACGGACATCGCCCGCTACTCGGCATCCGGCCGCGTGCCCGTGCTGCTGGCCGGCGAGATGACGATCTGGGACAGCCTGGCGATCTGCGAATACCTGGCCGAGCAATTCCCCGACAAGCACCTGTGGCCGCAGGACGTGGCGGCGCGCGCGCTGGCCCGTTCCGTCGTCGCCGAGATGCACTCCGGCTTTGCCGACCTGCGCACCGCGATGACGATGAACATCAAGGCGCGCCTGCCGGGCCGCGGCCGCACGCCGGGCGCCCAGGCCGACATCGGCCGCATCTGCGAGATCTGGGAAGAGTGCCTGTCGCGCTTCGGCCACCATCATTTCCTGTTCGGCGACTTTTCCATCGCCGACGCCTTTTATGCGCCGGTCGTGTCCCGCTTCCGGACGTACGGCGTGGCGCTCGCGCCCGCGCTGCAGGCGTATTGCGAGCGCGTGCTGGCGCATCCGGCCGTGGCGCGCTGGATCGAGGAGGCGATGGCGGAAACCGAGATCGCCGGCGCCCACGAAGACGAACTGCCGGACTGACGATGCAGGCCTATGTGGTCGGCGGCGCCGTCCGCGATGCGTTGCTGGGACTGCCCGTCCAGGACCATGACTGGGTCGTCGTCGGCGCCACGCCCGAGGACATGATCGCCAAGGGCTTCCGGCCGGTCGGCAAGGACTTTCCCGTCTTCCTGCACCCGCAAACGCACGAGGAATACGCGCTCGCGCGCACCGAGCGCAAGACGGCGCCGGGCTACCACGGCTTCGTGTTCCATACGTCCCCCGACGTCAAGCTGGAAGACGACCTGATCCGCCGCGACCTGACCATCAATGCGATGGCCCGCGCCGAGGACGGCACCATCGTCGACCCGTACGGCGGCTTGCAGGACCTGCGCGACCGCGTGTTCCGCCACGTGTCGGCGGCGTTTGCCGAAGACCCGGTGCGCATCCTGCGCCTGGCGCGCTTCGCCGCGCGCTTCCCCGATTTCACCGTGGCCGACACGACGCTCGCGCTCATGCGGCAGATGGTCGACGCGGGCGAGGTGGACGCCCTCGTGCCGGAGCGCGTGTGGCAGGAACTGTCGCGCGGGCTGATGGAGCAAAAGCCGTCGCGCATGCTGGCCGTGCTGCGCGACTGCGGCGCGCTGGCGCGCATCCTGCCCGAACTGGATGCGCTGTGGGGCGTGCCGCAACCGCCGCTGCACCATCCCGAAGTCGACACGGGCGTGCACATGATGCTCGTGATCGATTACGCGGCCGCACGGGGCTACGACCTGCCCGTGCGCTTCGCCGCGTTGATGCACGACCTGGGCAAGGGTGCGACGCCGTCCGAACACTGGCCGAAGCACCATGGCCACGAAGGCATGGGGCCGGAGCTGATCACGGCACTGTCCAGGCGCCTGCGCGTGCCGACGGAATGCCGCGACCTCGCCGTCATGACGGCGCGCGAGCACGGCAACGTCAGCCGCGCGCTCGACCTGCGCCCGAACACGATCGTCACCTTGTTCGAACGCTGCGACGCTTTCCGCAAGCCGGACCGCTTCGCGCAGATGCTGCTGGCGTCCGAATGCGACGCGCGCGGGCGCGGGGACGAACACCACGAGATGCGCAGCCGCGCGTATCCGCAGGCGCCGTACCTGCTGCGCGCGCTGGACGCGGCGCGCGCCGTGAACGCGGGCGAGGTGGCGGCGCGCCACGTGGAAAACCGTGAAAAGATTCCGGAAGCCGTGCATGCGGCGCGGGTGAGTGCCGTCAAGGCAGAGCTGCGCGACGCGCGCGACTGATCCTCGGACCGATACCGCCCTCAGGTGTTGCGCAGGAACTGTGCGACGAGCGTTCCGATCGTATCGGGCGCGTCTTCGATGCAGTAATGTCCGACACCCGGTAGCGTGTGTACTTCCGCCTGTGGAAACAGTTCGCCGAACAGCGGCAGGAAGTGCTGTGCATGCAGCGTGCGGTCGGCCAGTCCCCAGATCGCGAGAGCGGGCTTGAGCCCGATCGCCTGCCTGGCCGCCGTGCCGGGCGTCTCGAACCGGTGTGCGCCGGTGGCGAATCCCTTGGCCCAGCCGATCGCGCCGGCGCAGTTGGCGGGCGTGGCGTAATGCGCCGCATACGCGCGCAGCCAGGTCTCGTCGATCAATGCGTGGTTCTCGAAACCGTTGAGCTTGAGCGTACTGAGGATATTGAAGCCGAGTTCGCCGAGCACCGTCTCCAGCCGCTTTTCTTCATGCGCTTTCAGTATCCATTGGAACCACGGGGATTCCCGGGCGTTCGCCGCCAGCCGCGCCGCAAGGCTCTCCTGGCCAAACGGCGTGGGACCGTTGGCGGACACGATGCGCGCGATCCGCTCCGGATGCCGGGCCGCCAGGCCCATGCCCACCGGACCGCCGAAATCGTGCATGAGCAGCGTGATGCCGCGCAGGTCCAGCGCCAGCACGAATCGTTCGAGATTGTCGATATGGTCTTGCAGCCAGTAGCTGCGATCCGGCGGCGTATCGCTCTTGCCGAACCCCATGTGGTCCGGCGCGATGACGCGGTACGTCCCGGACAGGCTGTCGATCAGGCGGCGGAACATGTAGCCCCAGGTCGGTTCGCCGTGCAGGCACAGGATGATTTCCCCGTTGCGCGGCCCCTCGTCGACGTAGTGCATCCGGAAACCCGGAGCGTCGCTGAAATGGGGGCGGTAGGAAAACGTGCCGTCGAAGGTGTCGTCTGATCGGATCATGGCTGTCTCGCAGTTCAAAATTGAATGGTTTTAAAATGAAACCATTTGCTTTATACGCCATGTGGTTTTAATATGCAACCGTTAACACAGCGAGGAGGGACGATGGTCAAGCGCACCAGTCACCAGGATGTGCCGTGCGGCGTGGCGCGTCCGCTGGATGCGATCGGCGACGGCTGGTCGCTGTTGATCGTGCGCGACTGCTTTGGCGGCCTGACGCGCTTCGGCGAATTCCAGCGCAGCCTGGGGCTGGCCAAGAACATCCTGGCGGCGCGGCTGCGCAACCTGCTCGATCACGGGATTCTCGATACCGTGCCGGCCGCCGATGGCGGCGCCCACCTGGAATACCGGCTGACCGACAAGGGCAGGGCCTTGTTCCCGTTGCTCGTCGCGCTGCGCCAGTGGGGCGAGGATTATTTTTTCGCGCCCGGCGAGGCGCATGTCCGGCTGGTCGACCGCGAACGTGGGCAGCCGCTGCGGCCCCTGGAGGTGCACGCCCGGGACGGCCGCCTGCTGGCGCCGGACGACACCATGGTGGACTGGAGCCGCGTCAGCGGCCGTTGAAATACGTCGCGCATCCGTTACAATAGGTGAGTTTTTGTTGCGGTGCACAATCGATCATCATGCAGGACCATCCCCTCCGCCACTGGCTGAAAACCTTCTTCGGCAAGAAGGACGGCCAGACCGTGCTTGTCAAGGCGCTGCGCGAGCGCGACCGGCGGCGCGTGCTGCGCCACTTCCTGGCCCTCGACCGGGACGACCGCCTGCTGCGCTTCGGCAGCGTGTTGCCGGACGAGCAGGTCGAGGCGTATGTCGCGAAGCTCGATTTTACGAACGACATCGTGTTCGGCGTCTACAACCGCGTGTTCCAGCTGGTCGGCGTCGGCCATCTTGCGTTCACGTCGCGCGAGGCGCATCCGGACAGCATCCATTACACGGACAAGGAAAAGGTGGCCGAGTTCGGCGTCTCCGTGTCGAAATCGGCGCGCGGGCAGGGCGTCGGCACGCGCCTGTTCGAACGGGCGGCGATCCACTGCCGCAATTCCGACGTCGACACCTTGTACATGCAGTGCCTGTCGTCGAACCGCACGATGATGCACATCGCCAAAAAGGCCGGCATGGAGATCCGCCGCGACTACGGCGAGGCGGACGCCCACCTGCACCTGCCGCCGCCCAGCCCGGGCAGCGTGCTGGCCGAGGCGCTGGAAGAGCAGATCGCCAAGATCGATTACACGGTCAAGGCGAACGCGCGCGCCGCCGCCAGGTGGTTCCTGCCGAAACGCTGAACGTCCTCAGGCCGACTCGCGCGGCACCAGTCCGCCCGTAAAACGCTTGCGGTACGGCGCCGCGTCGGTGCCGTCGAGCTGCGCCTGCAGGCATGCCATCGCGGCCACGCCGATGGCGGCCACGTCCTGCCGGAACGTGGTCAGCGGCGGGTGCAGATAGGCGGAAATGGGCAGGTCGTCGTGGCCGACGATGGCCAGGTCCTGGCCGGGCACGAGGCCGAACCGCCGGCATGCGGACATCGCGCCGATCGCGAGCCTGTCGGTGCCGCAGGCCAGCGCCGTGACGCCGGCGCGTTTCCAGGCGCCGCTCGCGAGCCAGTCGAGCACGTGGCGGAACGCATACGCTTCGAAATCCCACGACGGCTGCGTGCTGGCGGGCACGATGTGCGGTTCCACGCCCGCTTCCGCCATCGCGTCCAGATAGCCGGCGAGCCGTTCTTCCGGCGACGGATGCGCGACGGGCGGCGCCCCCAGATAGGCCGGCCGGTGGCCGCGGCCGAGCAGGTAGCGGGTCAGCATCGCCATGCTTTGCCGGTTGTCGTTCATCACGTAGTTGCAGTCTTCGTGCACATAGCTGTCCATGTAGACGATGCGCATTTCCTGCTCCAGCCGCAGCAGCAGGTCGAGGTTGGCCTTCGATGCGACGGCGGTGAGGATCACGCCCGCCACCTTCATCGAGCGCATCGTCATCAGCGCCGCCGCTTCCTCGGCCGGGTCGTTGTACGAGCACTGGATGATCACGTCCATGCCGAGCGACTTGGCCTTCTCTTCGATCGCGCGCAGGGCTTCGGCGAAGAACGGCTCGTTCACGACCGGCAGGATGACGCCGACCATGCGCGAGCGCCCGCGCACGAGTGTGACGGCGTGCGGATCGGGCACGTATTCGAGTTCGCGGCATGCCTGTTCGATGCGGGCCAGCGTGTCGGCCTTCAAACCTTCGCGGTCATTGAAATACTTCGACACCGTCGCGCGCGATACGCCGGCACGCGCGGCGACGTCGTGCATCGTGACCGGTCCGCCACGGGAGACATGGGCATTCTGCGCAGTTTTCATCAGTTTGTTGACTCGTGTAAAGTTCGCTCGCCACCGGCAGGCACGTCACCATCATAGCAAAAATACTTGCATGCAATAAGAGCGCACATTCTCCCGGCACGGGCACCGTTCCGGCACTGCGGAGCACATGTCGTTGTGATCACTCAACTATTAAAAAATCTTTAAAAAAATCTGTTGACGACAAAAAGTCGACACGTGTAAAGTTGTTTCATAACGAAGCATCAAGACACATAAAACAGCTCGGAGACATCGTCATGAAACGACAAGCCATGTTCGCCTGCATCGCGGCGATCGCCCTCTCGCTGGCCGCATCGGCCCAGGCAGCGCGCCCTTTGAGGTCCGTCGGCGTCGCCGTCAGCGACCTCGCCAATCCATACTTTGTCGCCATCGGCAAGGGCGCCGCCGATGCCGCCCGAAAGGTCGGCGGCGACAAGGTCCGGGTCACGACCGTCTCCAGCAAATACGACCTCAACACCCAGGTCGGCCAGGTCGAAAACTTCATCGCCAACAAGGTCGACATCCTCATCGTCAACGCGTCCGATCCAAAGGGCATCGCGCCCGTGCTGCAAAAGGCGAGAAACGCCGGGATCGTCGTCATCGCCGTCGACGTCGGCGCCGACAATGCGGATGCGACGATCATGTCCGACAACACGATGGCCGGGACCGAATCGTGCAAGCGCATCGTCGATCGCCTGCACGGCAAGGGCAACGTGGTGATCGTCAACGGTCCGCCCGTCACCGCCGTGACCGCGCGCGTGGCCGGCTGCAGGCGGGCGTTCGCCGGCACGGGCATCCGGATCGTGTCGGACAACCAGGATGCGAAGGGCAGCCTGGACGGCGGCATGGAAGTCATGACGAACCTGTTGATCGCGCACCGCCGCATCGACGCCGTGTTCGCCATCAACGATCCGTCCGCGATCGGCGCCGAGCTCGCGGTCAAGCAGGCCGGGCGTGCCGACGTGCAGATGGTCGCGTCCGTCGACGGCGCGCCCGATGCGGAAGCGGCACTGAGGTCGAAGAACAGCATCTTCGCCGTCACCACCGCGCAAGACCCCTACAAGATGGCCACGATGGCCGTCGAGATCGGCTACGGAATCATGAACGGCAAGCGGCCGGCCAATCCGGTCGTGCTGATTCCCACGCCGGCGATCACGAAAGACAACGTGGCGGCCTACAAGGGCTGGGCCAGCCACTAAACCTCACAGGAGGAGACATGGCAACAATCAATCCACCACCCGTGCTGGAGGTATCCGGCATCCGCAAGCGGTTCGGCGCCGTCACGGTGCTCGACGGGGTTCAACTGACCGTCCGCCCCGGCGAAATCCACGCGCTGATGGGAGAAAACGGCGCGGGCAAGAGCACGCTGATGAAGATCCTGGCCGGCGTGTACCAGCCGGATGCGGGCGAGATCCGCGTGGGCGGCAAGCCGGTGCGCATCGCGTGTCCGTTCGACGCGCGCGCCTGCGGCATCAACCTGATCTACCAGGAGCTGTCCGTCGCGGCCAACCTGACCGTCGCGCAGAACATCTTCATGGGCGCGGAGCCGCGCGGGCGCCTCGGCATCGTCGACACGGCGCAGATGAACCGGCGCGCGGCCGACGTGCTGAAAAGCCTCGGCGCGACGTTTTCTCCCACGCGCATCGCGAGCGGCCTCTCGATCGCCGACCAGCAGCAGGTCGAAATCGCCCGCGCCCTCGTGCACGACAGCCGCGTGCTGATCATGGACGAGCCGACGGCCGCGCTGTCCGAGCGCGAGACGGCGCGCCTGTTCGACGTGATGCGGGCCTTGCGCGAGCGCGGCATCGCGATCATCTACATCAGCCACCGCATGGCCGAGGTGCGCATGCTGGCCGACCGCGTGACCGTCCTGCGCGACGGCACGTGGATCGGCGAATTGACCCGCGACGAAGCGACGCCGGACACGGTCGTGCGCATGATGGTCGGCCGCGAACTCGGCGGCTTTTATGAGCACGCGCGGCGGCGCGCGCCGGGCCCCGTGCGTCTCAAGCTGACGGACGTGTGCGGCGCCAAGGTGCATCCGGCATCGCTGGAAGTGCGCGCCGGCGAGATCGTCGGACTCGCGGGCCTCGTCGGCGCGGGCCGCACGGAGCTGGCGCGCCTGATCTTCGGCGCCGACCGGATGGCCGGCGGCACGGTCGAAGTCGACGGCCGCGCGGCGGCCATCCGCGGGCCGGCCGACGCCATCCGCCTCGGCATCGCCTACGTGCCGGAAGACCGCAAGGGACAGGGCCTGTTCCTGCAACAGTCGCTGCTGGCGAACGTGACCATGAACGTCCTCGGCAAGCATGCGCGCTGCGGGGTGCTCCGCCGCGGCGAGCTGCTGCAGGTGACGCGGGATGCGATCGTCAAACTGTCCGCGCGCGGCGCGGGGCCGGACGGCATCATCGGCGGCCTCTCGGGCGGCAACCAGCAGAAGCTCCTGCTGGCGCGCTGGCTGGAGATCGGGCCGCGCGTGCTGATCCTCGACGAGCCGACGCGCGGCGTGGACATCGGCGCCAAGCACGAGATCTACCGGATCATCCACGAGCTGGCCGATGCCGGCGTGGCCGTGCTGTGCATCTCGAGCGAGCTGGCGGAAATCATCGGCGTGTGCGACCGCGTGCTCGTCATGCGCGAAGGCTGGCTGTCCGGAGAGCTCTCCGGCGCACACATCACCCAGGAAAACATCATGGCGCTGGCCACCCAGGCCCAGGCCGCATAGGAGACTCCATCATGCAAACTCTGAAATCCTCCCTCCCCACGGCGCGGCCCACGGCCACACACGGCGGCGCCAGGCAGGCCTTGTCGCGCATGTTCGCGACGATGGGCATGCTGCCCGTGCTCGTCGCGCTGTACATCGTGTTCTATTGTTTGACCGGGTATTTCGCCGAAGACGGCGTGTCGAATTTCGCGACGCTGGCCAACACGATGAACGTGCTGCGCCAAAGCTCGATCAACCTCGTGCTCGCGACGGGCATGACGTTCGTGATCCTCACCGGCGGCATCGACCTGTCGGTCGGCTCGGTGCTGGCGGTGTCCGCGGTGCTCGGCATGATCGCGTCGCTGCCCGGCCACGCGCCGGCGCTGGCGCTGCCCGTCTTCCTGCTGGCGGGCCTCGGCATGGGCCTGCTGAACGGCCTGCTCGTCGCCGTCTTCAAGATCAATCCGTTCGTCGTCACGCTCGGCACGATGACCGCATTGCGCGGCACCGCGTACCTGCTGGCCGACGGCACCACGATCCTGAACCGCGAGATCCCGTCGTTCGAGTGGATCGGCAACGATTCGTTCGCGGGCCTGCCGTGGCTCGTGTGGGTCGCCGCCGCGCTCGTGCTGGCCGCCTGGTTCATCCTGCGCCGCACGGTGCTCGGCATGCACGTGTACGCGGTCGGCGGCAATCCGCAGGCGGCGCGCCTCACCGGCATCAAGGTCGGCCTCGTCCTCGTGTTCGTGTATGCGTTTTCCGGCCTGTGCGCGGGCACCGCGGGTGCGATGTCCGCGAGCCGGCTGTACGGCGCGAACGGCAACTGGGGTTCCGGCTACGAGCTCGATGCGATCGCCGCGGTGGTCCTCGGCGGCACGAGCCTGATGGGCGGCGTGGGCACGATCTGGGGCACCGTCACGGGCGCGCTGATCATCGGCCTGCTGAACAACGGCCTCACGATCCTCGGCCTGTCGTCGTTCTGGCAGTACGTGGCGAAGGGCACGGTCATCGTGCTGGCCGTGATGCTCGATAAATGGCGTTATCAACAACAGGCGAACTAATACCATGCAAGAACAACGACTCCCCCGTTACGTCGTCTTCGGCGAAGCGCTGACCGACATGATCCGCCAGGACGACGGCAGCTGGCGCTCGCTCCCCGGCGGCTCCTGCTGGAACGTGGCGCGCGTCGGCGCGCGCCTGGGCCTGCACACGGGCTATGCCGGCGCCGTGAGCATGGATGCCTTCGGCGACGAGATCGCGGACGCCAGCGGCGCGGCCGGCCTGGACGCGCGCTTTTTGCAGCGCGTCGATGCGCCGCCGTTCATCGCGATGGTCACGTCGCGCCATCCGCCCCGTTACGTCTTCCTCGGCGAGAACAGCGCGGACCTGCACTTCCGGCCCGAGTTGCTGCCCGCCGGCTGGCTCGACGCGGCCGACGTGATCCACGTGGGCAGCCTGGCGCTGGCGCGCCGGCCGCTGGCGCGACGGCTCGTGGAGCAGGCCCTGATGGCGCGCCAGGCCGGCAAGCGCATCGCCTTCGATCCGAACTTCCGCAACGCGATGCGCGACGCGTCGTACCGGCCCACGTTCGAACTGATCGCGGGCATCGCCAGCCACATCAAGGTGTCGGATGAGGACCTGGAAGGCCTGTTTCCGGGCCTGGCGCTGAACGATGCCCTGGCCGCGCTGCGCGCGCTCGCGCCCGACGCCGAGATCCTGTTCACGCGCGGCGCCGGCGGGCTGTCGCTGATCCGCGGCGATCACGTGCTGCACGCGCCGGCGCGCCGCGTGGACGTGGCCGATACCGTCGGCTGCGGCGACGCATCGATGGCGGGATGGATCAGCGGCATGCTGCTCCACCCGGAGATGCCGGCCGCGCGCCAGCTCGCGCGCATCGCGGCGGTGGCCGCCACGGCCGCGATGCATGCCGGGCCGTATGCGCCGACGGCGCAGGAAGTCGACGCCTTGATGTAGGGCGGGCACCCCGTGCCCGCGCGTGACCCGTGCGATGTCCCGGCGTTACGCGTGGGCGGAGGGCCGCCCACCCTACCGTAATCCGATCCTGTTCCATTGACCTGCCGCGGCATCGCGCCGCGGCCGGACGGGGTTCACTTTGCCTAAAATTCAGGAGACAACATGCGCATGCCCGTCATCGCGCCGGCGCTGCTCGCGCTCGCGTACTGCTTTTCCGCGTCCGCCGTGGACGTCCAGAACTACCTGCGCGCCAACGCGGCCGCTAACAGCGAAGGCGGCGGCCAGACGTGCTTCGGCCTGGCCGGCGCCGGGGCCAAATACCGGTTGGGGAATGAATGCGGCGTCTATGGCGAGATGATGCTGGGCCAGCACCTGGTGGAGGGCGACGCCGGCGAACACGTAAAGGCCTATGCGATGCTCAACCTGGGCAACGAGGCCGCGTCCAACAATGCGAAACGGCCGGAAGGCGGCTGGAATATCGGCCTGCCGCAGGCCTATCTCGCCATCGAACACGTGAGCGGCCTGGGCGACGCCGCGCTGTGGATCGGGCGGCGCTACTACAAGCGCGAAGGTGTGAACGCCAACGACTTCCTGTACTGGAATCCGTCCGGCATGGGTGTCGGCATCGAGAACGTGCCGCTGGGCCCCATGCAGTTCAGCTACGCCTATCTGCACGACGACCAGCAGACGATGCCGATCATGCGCGTCGGCGACACGGCGAACCGCCACGATTTTCAACTGCGCGGCGTACCCGTGAACCCGGGCGGCACGCTGGAGCTGGGCCTGGCCCTGATCCGCAGCGACGGCGAACCCGGCCACCACGGCGGTTCGATGCTCACCGTGCAGCATCGCCAGCACATCCTGTCCGGCGCCGGCGCCAACCGCCTCGCGGTGCAATGGGGAACGGGCGCCGGCACGGACAACGGCGCGACGGGCGACATCGGCAACGGCAGCGACGTGCACCGGCTGCGCGTCGTCGAAAGCTGGTATGCGCAGGTCACGCGGCGCTTCGGCGGAGAGCTCGTCGCGGTCTGGCAGCGGGATACGGCCCACGATGCCGCCAAGGCGAAGACGTGGGCCTCGGCGGGCGGACGCATGTCGTACGGACTCACGGACCGCGTGAAGCTGCTGGCGGACGTGGGGCACGACCGCGTCGCGCCGCAGAACGGCGACGTGCGCCGCCTGACCAAGTTCACGGGCGCCGTCGCGCTGACGTCCGCGCCGGGTTACTTCGACCGTCCCGAACTGCGCCTGTTCTTTACGCACGCGCACTGGAACGAGGCCGCGCGCGCGGCCGCGCGGACGAACGATCCGCTGGCCGCGAACGGCATGTTCGGCACGACGCTGTCCGGCTATACCGTCGGCCTCACGTTCGAGAACTGCTGGTGACGGACGGTCAGGTGTTCATCGCCGCCAGCAGCGTATCGATCGCCGCCAGCGTGGGCGGCGTGGCGCCGGCCGCGAGGCAGGCCGCGGCGCCCGCCGCGACGGCGAAGCGCGCATGAGCGAGGCCGTCGCGTTCCGGCGCGTGCAGCATGCTCCAGGCCAGCGCCGCGATGCTGGCGTCGCCCGCGCCGACCGTGTCCACGGGCGTGATGCGCGGTGCCGCCACGTCCCAGGACCCGTCCGGCGTATGCAGCGAGGCGCCGGCCGCGCCCTTCGTGTACAGGTAGCTGGCATCCGGATTCCAGCCGCGCAGCGTGGCGAAGGCGGCGTCCGCGTCGCTCGTGCGCAGCAGGCCGACGAGGTCCTCTTCCGACACCTTGACGACGTCGGCCAGCGCGGTCATGCGGCGCAGGGTCGGGTCGTAGTTCTCGTCCATCAGGGCGCGGAAGTTCGGGTCGTAGCTGATGCGCACGCCCTGCGCCTTCAGGCTCTCCGCCAATGCGACCAGCTTGCCGGCCAGCGGCTGGCGCGCGAGGCTGATGCCGCCGAAGTGCGCCCAGCGGCAGCCGCCGGTCCAGCCCTGCGGCAACTGCGCGGCGTCGAAGTGCAGGTCGGCGCTGTCGTCGCCGACGAAGAAATAGCTGGGCGGGTCGAGCCGGTGCACGATGGCGAGCAGCGGCGATTTGTCCAGGCGCTGGAGGAAGCGCTCGTCCAGGCCCGCGTCCACGGTGGCGCGCCACAGCTGGTCGCCGAACACGTCGCGGCTGACGGCGCCGGCGAAGGCGCTGGGCGCGCCCAGCTTCGCCATCGCGCGCGCCACGTTCCACGTCGAGCCGCCCGTCACGCTGTGCCAGCGCGTGGCGGCGGGGTCGAGCACGATCATGTCCGTCAGGGCTTCGCCTGCCGCGACGAATACGGGAAAGTCGGCCATGTCAGTCTTTCGCGAGAACGGTCAGCACTTCGTAGCAGGCACCCATCGTGTGGTAGTCGACCTTGCCGGCCGGGCTCTTTTCGTCGGTGAGCTTGTCGTTGGCCGGGCCGAGGATGCGGTACCAGGCGCCGTGTTCGTGGTCGACGAAATGTTCCCAGCTGTAGGCCCAGATGCGGTCGTACCAGGTCCAGTACGCGCCGTCTCCGGTGCGCGCGCCGAGCAGCGCGGCGGCGGCCAGGCTCTCGGCCTGCACCCAGAAGTATTTGTCGGCGTCGCAGATTTCGTTCTCCGGTCCGAAGCCGTAATGGATGCCGCCGTGCTGCTGGTCCCATGCCTTCGACAGCGCCGCGTCGAACAGTTCTTTGGCGCGCGGCAGCAGCCAGCCGGACGGGCCGGCCATCTTGTCCTTGTGGCGTTCCATGATGAGCAGCAGCTTGGCCCATTCCGTCAGGTGGCCCGGCTGGTAGCCCCACGGGCGGAAGATGTTCGTCTTGTCGTCGCGGTTGTAGTCCGGGTCGACCGACCAGTCGCTGTTGTAGTGTTCCCACACCAGATTGCCGTACAGGGCGGCCTGGCGCACGGTGATGTTGTGGGCGAGCGTCTCCGCGCGCCACAGGAATTTGGCGTCGCCCGTCGCCTCGAACGCGGCCAGCATGGCTTCGCACGTGTGCATGTTGGCGTTCTGGCCGCGGTACGGGTACAGCGTGGACCAGTCGCCGCTCGCCTCGTCGGCATACAGGCCGTGTGCCGGTTCCCAGAAGCGGCGTTCCATCAGGTCGTACGTCTCGTCGAGCCAGGGGCGTGCTTCGGCGACGCCGGCCATCACCGCGTGGGCGTAGGCCAGCAGCACGAAGGCGAGGCCGTAGCAGTGGTTGGTGTCGTCGGTGACGCGCTTCTGTCCATCGTTCCAGTCCAGCTGCCAGGCGTAGCCGCCGGTTGCCGGGTTGCGGTGCGCGTCGCGCAGGAAGCTCAGGCCGTGCAGCACGCGTTCGCGGTCGGCCGGTTCCTCGAACTGGCGCCACGCCATCGCGAAATTGAAGACGAAGCGGGTGCTGCTCACCAGATGGCGCGTGTGCGCGTCGTAGACCGTGCCGTCGTCCTTGTAGAAATGATAGAAGCCGCCGCTCGGGTCGGTGCAGCGGGGGTCGTAGAACTGGCGGGTGTGGCGGATGTGCTGCAGCAGCGTCGCGCGGGATTGGAAATCGGGAAGCATTGGTCGGTCGTGGTGAGTGAATCGGTGAATCGCGCCGCGTCGTGCGAACGCGGGCGCCTGGGGGAGCGGGGCGGATTATTTGCGCATGCGGAAGTCCTCGCACACGGTGCTGGCGCGCACGACCAGTTCCACGGCCGCCACCTGTTCCAGCGGCGGGTCCTGCGGGCCGCGCAGCAGCAGCTCGACGCCCAGCGCGCCCAGTTCCTTCTTGTTGATGCGCAGCGTCGTCAGCGGACGGTGGCCCAGCACGGCGCCGGGGATGTCGTCGAAGCCGACGATCGAGATATCGTGCGGCACCGTCTTCCCGGCCGCGAGGCACGCGCGCATCGCGACGAGGGCGGCGGCGTCGTTGTAGCAGAATACGGCGTCGGGCGGGTGCGGCTGGTCGAGCAGGGACTGCATCGCCTCGTAGGCGCCCGTCTCGAGGTCGACGCCGTCCGGCAGGCACGTTTCCAGGCGCGGATCGGCCAGCATGCCCGCTTCGAACAGGGCCTGGCGGTAGCCGCGGTTGCGTTCGCGGATGCTGTAGTGGCCCAGCGAACCGGAGATCATGCCGATGCGTTCGCGGCCCAGCGAGATCAGGTGCCTGGTGGCGAGGTAGCCGCCCATGTGGTTGTCCGGATTGACGGAGCTGTAGCCGCGCAGCTTCATGTCGATCAGGACGAGGGGCTTGCCGCTGGCGCGCAGGGCGTTCAGCAGCTCGGGCTCGAAGAAGCCTGCGCACACGATGGCGTCCGGCGCGTGCATGCGCAGCTGTTCCGTCACGCCGTCGGCCGGGCCGACCGCCATGAACGACAGCACGATGCCCTGCTTGCGGCACGCTTCCTCGGCGCCGTGCAGCACGGGCGAATAGAACGGGCTGCTGGCGGCCGTGTTGTGCTGGCGGTGCAGCAGGAACGTCAGGCGGCGGATGCGCTTGCGGCGCAGCTTGCAAAAGTCATAGCCCAATTCGTGGGCTGCCGACAACACCATCTGGCGCGTGCTCTCCGTGAGTCCGGGCTCGTTCTTGAGGGCGCGCGAGATCGTGCCGGCCGAGACGCCGGCGTACTTGGCCAGGTCGCGGATCGTGACCGGCGCCGGGCTACCGCCCGCTGGGGTGCGTGAGGTGAGGGGGTTCACACTGTCTCCGAAATCGTTGCCGCGATCGCCCGGGGCGTCGCTCGTTTGAATGGAGTCTTGCATATCGAAATCGCCTTGGTCAAACGCGAAGCTGCACTTCAAGTCAAGTTTAGTCGGCTTTACTAAACAGCTGTTTGCCCGGTATATTCTCAATCTAAGAAACCGATTTCATAAGAGGGAGGGAGTTGTTTAGTGACGACTGACTAAACTCGGCCGCGAATCGGTCGTCGCGTTTGACCCTTCCATTCTGCTTATGCAGAATATTTTTTACAAAAAAGTTACTGGTTTATAAGTTAGCGGTAACATCTCAAGGAGACTTGCATGGAACGCGCATCACAGGCCGCACTCGAGCCTGCTAACCGGGCCCAGCCCACGAGCTACACCTTTCCCCTCACCGTCGTCACCGCACTGTTCTTCATGTGGGGCCTCCTGACGTCGCTGAACGACATCCTGATCCCGCACCTGAAGTCGGTCTACAACCTGACGTACGTGCAGGCGATGATGGTGAACCTGGCCTTCTTCAGCGGTTACTTCCTGCTGTCGATCCCGGCCGGCGCGCTGATCCGCCGCATCGGCTACAAGGCCGGCGCCGTGGCCGGCCTGGCCGTGTGCGCCGTCGGCGCCGCGCTGTTCTATCCGGCCGCCACCAGCGTGTACGCGCTGTTCCTGTTCGCGCTGTTCGTGCTGGCCGCCGGCATCACGATCCTGCAGGTCGCGGCCAACCCGTACGTCACCGTGCTGGGCGCGCCCGCCACCGCGTCGAGCCGCCTGAACCTGACCCAGGCCTTCAACTCGCTGGGCACCGTCGTCGGGCCGCCGATCGGCGGCATCCTGATCCTGTCGCACATGACGGAAGCGGCCGATCCGGCCCACATGTCGGCCGCGGAACGCCTCGCGCAGGCGCAGGCCGTGCAGGGGCCGTACCTGGGCCTGGCCGCCACGCTGGCGGTCCTGGCCATCCTGTTCGCCGTGATCCGCCTGCCGATCATCCGCGACGAGGACGCCGGTCCCGCCCGCGGTTCGATCTTCAGCCAGAAACGCCTGATGCTGGGCGTGACGGCGATCTTCCTGTACGTCGGCGCCGAAGTGAGCATCGGCAGCTTCCTGATCAACTACATGGGCGACCCGAGCATCGCCGGCTTCACGGCCGAAACGGGCGCCAAATACGTGGCCTACTATTGGGGCGGCGCGATGGTCGGCCGCTTCATCGGCTCGGCCGTGATGCGCTCGATCAGCCCGGGCAAGGTCCTCGCGTTCAACGCCGCCGCCTGCATCGCCCTGCTGGTGGCGACGGTCCTCGGCCATGGCCACGTCGCGCTGTTCGCCGTGCTGGCCGTCGGCCTGTTCAACTCGATCATGTTCCCGACCATCTTCAGCATGGCCGTGCATGAACTGGGCCCGCTGACGAGCCAGGGCTCCGGCCTGCTCGTGATGGCGATCGCCGGCGGCGCCGTCGTGCCGGTCATCCAGGCCCAGGCCGCGGACGCCATCGGCCTGCAGACGTCGTTCCTGATCCCGGCCGCGTGCTATGCGTTCATCCTGTACTTCGGCGCGAAATACGCCCGCATGTACGTGGACGTCAAGGCCGTCTGACCTGCGAACCCGTTGCCGCCGCGTGTTCGTGCCGCGGCGGCGGCACATACCTATAACGCTTCACCCCAAAGAGAGTTTCGTCCCATGCGCCTGAATCACCTGACCCTCGTCGCGGCCCTCGCCGCCGCCTTCCCGCTGTTCGCAACCGCCGCCGACACGCCGGCGCAGCAGCCGTGGATGAACCGTTCCCTGAGCGCCGACCAGCGCGCCGAACTGGCCGTCAAGGCCATGACCCGCGAAGAAAAACTGCGCTGGGTGTTCGGCTATTTCGGCACCTCGTTCGCCCCCAAGGGCACCACGCCGCCCAAGGCCGCGATCCCGTTCTCGGCCGGTTTCGTGCCGGGCAATCCGCGCCTCGGCCTGCCGGACCTGCTGGAAACGGACGCCGGTCTCGGCGTCGCCACCCAGGCCACGCCGACCCCGCGCGAGCGCACGCAGCTGCCGTCGGGCCTGGCCACCGCGTCGACGTGGGACCCGCAGGTGGCCTATGCCGGCGGCGCGATGATCGGTTCCGAGGCGCGCGCATCCGGCTTCAACGTGATGCTGGCCGGCGGCGTGAACCTGATGCGCGATCCGCGCAACGGCCGCAACTTCGAATACGCGGGCGAGGACCCGCTGCTGGCCGGGACGATGGTCGGCCATGCGGTGAAGGGCATCGAGTCGAACCACGTGATCTCGACCGTCAAGCACTACGCGCTGAACGACCAGGAAACGGGCCGCAATGAACTGGACGTCCACATCGACAAGGCCGCGTCGCGCATGTCCGACCTGCTCGCGATGCAGATCGCGCTGGAGCAGTCCGGCGCCGGCTCCGTCATGTGCTCGTACAACCGCGTGTACGGCACCTATGCGTGCGAGAACGACTACCTGCTGAACGAGGTCCTCAAGAAGGACTGGGGTTTCAAAGGTTATGTGATGTCCGACTGGGGCGCGACGCACAGCACCGTGGAAGCGGCCAATCACGGCCTGGATCGCCAGTCGGGCCAGGAATTCGACAAGTCGCCGTACTTCGGCGGCGCGCTGGCGGAAGCCGTCGAGAACGGCCACGTGTCGGAAGCTCGCCTTACCGACATGGCCACGCGCATCGTGCGCGCCATGTTCGCCAAGGGCGTCGTCGACAATCCGGTCGCGCAGGGCGGCACCATCGACTTCGCGAAGAACGGCGCGGTCAGCCGCGCGACGGCGGAAGAGGGCATGGTCCTGCTCAAGAACGACAACAAGCTCCTGCCGTTGTCGAAGGACGTGAAGACCATCGCCGTCATCGGCGGCCATGCCGACGTCGGCGTGCTGTCGGGCGGCGGTTCGTCGCAGGTGTATCCGGTCGGCGGCAATGCCGTGCCGGGCCTGGAGCCGAAGGTCTGGCCGGGTCCGGTCGTGTACCACCCGTCTTCGCCGCTGCGTCATATTCAGGCGCTGGCGCCGAATGCGAAGGTCGTGTACGACGACGGCCTTGACCCCGCGCGCGCCGCGCGCGTGGCCGCGCAGGCGGACGTCGCGCTCGTGTTCGCGACGCAGTGGATCGGCGAAGCGAACGATGCGGCGTCGTTGTCCCTGCCGGACAACCAGGACACGCTGATCGACAGCGTCGCCGGTTCGAATCCCCGCACCGTCGTCGTGCTGGAGACGGGCGGTCCGGTCGCCATGCCGTGGGTCGCCAAAACCCCGGCCGTGCTGGAAGCGTGGTATCCCGGCACCAGCGGCGGCGAAGCGATCGCGCGCGTGCTGTTCGGCGCCGTCAATCCGTCCGGCCACCTGCCGGCCACGTTCCCGGTCTCCGAGCAGCAGCTGCCGCGCCCGAAACTGGACGGCGATCCGAAACAGCCGGAGCAGCGCTTCACGGTCGAGTACAAGGAAGGCGCCGCGGTCGGCTACAAATGGTTCGACCAGAAGGGCATGACGCCGCTGTTCCCGTTCGGCCACGGCCTGTCGTACACGACGTTCAGCTATTCGGGCCTGGCCAGCCAGGTCAAGGATGGCCGCGTGCACGTGCGCTTCAAGGTCACGAACACGGGCAACGTCGCCGGCAAGGACGTGCCGCAGGTGTACGTGGCGCCGCTCGCCGCGAAGTGGGAAGCGCCGAAGCGCCTGGCCGGCTGGGACAAGGTCGCGCTGCAGCCGGGCGAATCGAAAGAGGTCGACGTCGTCGTCGAGCCGCGCATCCTCGGCATGTTCGACGAGAAGAGCAAGACCTGGCGCATCGCCAAGGGCAAGTACAAGCTGGTGCTGGCCGACGACGCCGCCGGCATGAACGCGACCAGCGTGACGGTCGACTTGCCGGCGTCCACCCTGGACGTGCGCGGCCGCCCGCAGCGCTGAGTTTTACCTGTTGCCGCCCGCCGGCCGGCGGGCGGCGCATGACCAACCACAACGACGCTTCTTGAGGGGCGCGAGGAGACTACATGGAACGCAAGTTCGGCAAGTTCGGCAAGATCGCTTTGGCCGCCGCCCTGTTGGCGGCGGGTGCCGTCGGCATCGCCCACGCGGCGAACGCGAACAAGAATGGCTTCGTGGCCGTGAAGGACAGCCATTTCGAACGCAACGGCCAGCGCTACATGATCGCCGGCGCCAATTTCTGGTACGGCGGCTATCTCGGCGCGCCGTCGGGCGTCGGGCAGCGCGCCAGGCTCGTGAAGGAACTCGATCGCCTGAAGGCGCTCGGCATCAACAACGTGCGCGTGCTGGCGGTGTCGGAAAAGACGGCGATGAAGAGCGCCGTCAGCCCCGCCACGACGAGCGCGCCCGGCCACTACGACGAACAGCTGCTGCAGGGCCTCGACTTCCTGATGGCCGAACTGGCGAAGCGCGACATGACGGCCGTGCTCTACCTGAATAATTTCTGGCAGTGGTCCGGCGGGATGACGCAGTACCTCAACTGGTTCACGGGTTCGCCCGCGCACGATCCGAACGTGAGCAAGGATTACGAGCGCTACATGGCGGAGAACGCGACGTTCTACACGAACGCGCGCGCGCAGGACGAATACCGCAACGTGATCGCCAAGATCGTCCAGCGCACGAACACGGTGACGAAGAAGCCGTACCGCGCCGACCCGACCATCCTGTCGTGGCAGCTGGCGAACGAGCCGCGTCCCGGCAACAGCAAATCCACGCCGCAGGAAAAGGCGACCTACATAAAATGGGTCGCGGACACGGCCCACTACATCCGCTCGCTCGACGGCAACCATATGGTCAGCACGGGCAGCGAAGGCCTCGCGGGCTCCGCGCAGGATGCGCAGCTGTACCTGGACGCGCACCGCACGCCGGACATCGCCTACCTCACCTACCACCTGTGGCCAACGAACTGGGGCTGGTTCGATCCGAAGAAGCCGGACGCCACGTGGGACGGCATGATGGAAAAGGCCAGCCACTACCTGAACGTGCACGTCGACTACGCGAAGCAGCTGGGCAAGCCGATCGTGCTGGAGGAGTTCGGCCTGAATCGCGACGGCGGCTCGTTCGACATCAAGGCCTCGACCAAGGTGCGCGACCGTTTTTATGACGCGGTCTTCTCGACGCTGGAGAAGCGCGCCGCGGCCGGCGATCCGGTCGCCGGCTGGAATTTCTGGGCGTGGGGCGGCGCGGGCCGTGCGGCCAATGCGGATTACTGGTGGAAGCCGGGGAACGATTTCGTCGGCGATCCGCCGCAGGAAGAGCAGGGCCTGTACTCCGTGTTCGACAGCGACGCCAGCTCGCTCGAGCTGATCGCCGAGCATAATAAACGCCTGAAGGCGATCGGAGCGAAGCAATGAAACGTGCCGTGAACCTGATGCTGGCGGCGTCGATCGCGGCCGCGCCGGCCGCCGCCTGGGCACAGAAATTCGACGGCCTCGCGGCCACGCCGCAGATGGGCTGGAACAGCTGGAACAAATTCGCCTGCAACATCGACGAAAAGCTGATCCGCGAGACGGCCGACGCGATGGTCAAGCTGGGCCTGAAGGATGCCGGCTACCAGTACATCAACATCGACGACTGCTGGCACGGCACGCGCGACGAGCACGGCGACATCCGTCCCGACCCGCAGCGCTTCCCGTCCGGGATGAAGGCGCTGGCCGACTACGTGCACGCGCGCGGCCTCAAGCTGGGCATTTATTCGGACGTGGGCGACAAGACCTGCGGCGGCCGTCCCGGCAGCCGCGGCCATGAATACCAGGATGCGAAGATGTACGCCGCCTGGGGCATCGACTACCTGAAATACGACTGGTGCGAGAGCAAGGGTCTCAATGCCGTCGGCGCCTACACGACGATGCGCGACGCGATCCGCGCGGCCAACCGTCCCATCCTGTTCAGCGTCTGCGAATGGGGCGACAACAAGCCGTGGGAATGGGCGGCCGACGTCGGCCACTCGTGGCGCACGACGGGCGACATCTACCCGTGCTGGGATTGCGAAAAGAGCGCCGGCTCGTGGTCGGCGTGGGGCGTGATGCGCATCCTCGACATGCAGGCCGGCCTGCGCAAGTACGCCGGTCCCGGTCACTGGAACGACATGGACATGCTGGAAGTCGGCATGGGCATGACGGAAGACGAAGACCGCGCCCACTTCTCGATCTGGGCGATGCTGGATTCGCCGCTCATCCTCGGCAACGACCTGCGTTCGATGCCGGACTCGGTGAAGAAGATCATCGGGAACAAACAGGTCATCGCGCTCAACCAGGACCCGCTGGGCGTGCCCGCGCTGCGCTTCTGGAAGCAGGGCCAGGTCGAGCTGTGGGCCAAGCCGCTCGCCAACGACGAGTGGGCCTTCATGGTGCTGAACCGCGGCGAGGCGGCGCTGCCGTTGCATTACGACTGGAAGCAGAACGTCATCGTCGACGACATGAGCAAGCGCGAAGCCGATTTCAAACAGGCGACGTGGCACTGGACGGATGCCTGGACCGGCAAGACGGGCGACACGAGCCGCCGCCTCGATGCGACCGTGCCTGCGCACGGCGTCGTGCTGCTGCGTTTGAAGAAAGGCGCGTGATGGTCAGGCCGCTCGTCGCCGCGTTGCTGGCCTTGTGCGCGGCGGCGCCGGCGGCCGCCGAACAGACGATCGCCGCCAGCGATGCCCACGTGGCCCGCATGGGCCGCACGGTCGCGCAAGCCGATGGGTCGGTGCGCTTCGGCTATCCCGGCGTGACGTTGCTGCTGGCCGTCGACGGCACCCGCCTCGCCGTCGATGCGGCGGGCAGCGCCAACAGCCTCGTCGACGTGATCGTGGACGGCAGGCTCGCCACCACGCTGCATCTCGCGCCGCAAACGAAACGCTATGACGTGTTCGCGGACGCGGCGCCCGGCCCGCACCGCGTGGAACTCGTGCACCGCAGCGAGACGTGGCTGGGCGTGGCGTCCATCGCGCGCTTCACGGCCGACGGCACCTTTCTCGCCGCGCCTGCGCTGCCGGCGCGGCGCATGCTCGTGCTGGGCGACTCCGTCACGTGCGGCGCCGACATGGAGCGGAGCGCCGGCAACAAGGACACGCCGGACTGGTGGAACCCGCGCCTGTCGTACGGCATGCTGGCCGCGCGCGCGCTGGATGCGCAAGTGCAGCTGGTCTGCTACGGCGGCCGGGGCCTGGTGCGCAGCTGGAATGGCCGTACCGACGAATTCCAGCTGCCTGCGTTCTACGATCTCGCCATTGCCGATGCCGCGCATCCGGTCAAATGGAACCAGGCCGGCTACGATGCCGATCTGATTGTCATCGCGATCGGCACCAATGACTTCAACCCCGGCATTCCGGAGCGCGCGCCTTATGTCGACGCGTACACGGCCTTGCTGCGCCGTGTGCTGCGCGACCATCCGCACGCGCAGATCGCGCTGACGGAAGGCGTGCTGCTGAACGGCGACAAGAAGACGGCGCTGATCGGCTATCTCAAGGAAGCGGTGAGTCGGGTCGGCGCCGCGCGCGTCCACCTGCTCGCACCGGTGGCGTACCAGCCCGGTGACGCCGTCAACGGCCACCCGACGACGGCCCAGCATGCGGCCATGGCGGCCGAACTGCTGCCGCAGCTGCGGCGCATCGTCGCCCCGCTCTGATTCGCTTCGGAGAAAGCGGGCCGATTTGTCTTCGTTTACGGCCCGTTGCGTTCGATAATCTCCAGCCCACCGCTCATGTTCGACTGGATCTTACCGATGATCCACGTGGCACGTCCCATACGGACGAGTGCGGCACGCACGTCTTCCTCGTTCTTGTAGATGTTCGTGCACTGCATCTGGCACGCGTCGACGTTGTAATCGACGCCGCCACCAATGTACAAATCCACGAGGACTGGATCTTCCGCCTGCGCAAGCAAATCCTGCAGGGCGTACAGATCATCAGTGGAGACGGACTCATCCACCCAACGGTAATCGCGCGTGTGCGTTATCACCATCAGGGCGGTCGCGATAAAGCTGAAGCGCAAGAGCACCCTCAGGAGGCCGGTCCCAGCCAACAGCGCATCCTTCGTCTCGATTGCCGCGGCGCCGTAATGGATGGCTTCACCGGCCGCGAACGCGTCGGTCTCTTCCATGCCCAAGTCGACGCAAGGCTCGTCCAGCGGAATACCGTCGATTGCGAAGCGTTGACCATCTTCTACACCGACCCGGTACGGCTCGAGATACTCGTCTGGAATGTCGCCGGCCGCCGGCGAGTAAAGATCGGCCAAGTAGGCGGACACAAAACCGCGGTAGTAGTAATCGAGCTGGTCACGTTCGTAAGGGCGCGTCGGGAACATCATATTCCTCCTCAAGTCGTGGGGGCATTGGATGGCGGGAGAGCCGGCATCACTTGGCAAATCCAACCAACCAATTGCTTGCCGGGGATACGAATGAGAACCTCGTCCGACGATGAGTCGATCGACCGTCCGAGCATCGCGATTGGCCCCATGTGGGAGGCGATGCTTGCGTGGCGACGGTCCTCTTCGGAACACTGCGTGGCCCGGATTGTTGCATTGCGCACCAGTACGCAGGCGATCGGCAATACCTCCAGCAGTTTCTTCTCGTCCTCTCCCGTTCCGCTGGCCAGCGATCCCTTGGCAAAGGTCGGTACAAACCAGTTTTCCAAATTCAATAACTGCGTGGACAGCCACGGCCGGCGGATGCTGAGGAGGCAGGTTTGAAGTTCCAGGCTGAACCCGCTGGAATTCGCCTCGTAGCCGTCCTGATCGACGTTGAGCCGAATGGAAAGCAACTGGTCGCGAAAACGCCGGAAACTGGCATCCCGTATGCCTGGATCATTGTTGATTTGCGGGCCCGGTACAACATGGGACCAGTTGGCGCCGGCGGGATGTATCCTGATTGGCCGCCCGGGCACGTTTGCGGGGCTGCCCAGGGCAAATGCGCGGCCCACGTTCGGCGGCATGGCAGGCGCGTCGCCCGCGACGCCCACGGAGAACTGCCCGGCCACGCCGTCGGCGAGCTGCTTGATGGTCTCGAGGTTTGGCTGTTGGTGCAGTACCGCGTGTAGTTGCAAGGGCGCCGTGCGCCACTTCGAGATCGGGCTTCCGTACGAGATCGGGGGGCGTGCCCCGCTTTCCGTTTGGCTTCGGTTTTCAACGTGGATGTCCGCCCACGCATCGGATGTGCTCTCGAACCAGTCGATCGGGTCGACTTCGATGCGCCGGTAGCGCGCCTCCGGCGACGCCGCGGCCGGCGGGTCGACGGAGTACAGCCAGTCGTCGAGTGCCGCGACGGCCGTCTGCCTGGCGGCTTCGAAGAGCGCCACGCCGTCGCCGTTAGCCGCGCTCCCGTCGACCAGTTGCTGGTACAGGGCGTCGATATCGAGGCCGGTGGCGCAGTACATCGCATTGGATACCAGCCCCACGCGGTTGGCTTGCCGGGCAATGAATTCGAGCGCGAGCAGTCGTGAAGTGCCTTGCGGCTGGGCTTGCACGGTCTCGAAGGTCGAGTCCGGGATCGGTTGCCCGAGCTGGAACGCCAGGAACGGCACGCCGACACCCGACGCCCTCGTTGCCTGGTAACGATCAAGCAGGGCGCCGCGCATCGCCTCGGTGATATCAGCGAAGTTGGCCGACATGATGGCGCCCTCGCTAGGCGTTTGGGCAAGCCGGGACGATGTCGCTCAGGAATGCGACGATCTGGGCACCGGGAATTTTCAGTACGCCCTTGTCGAAGGTCGTACCGAAGTAACTATGCGAGGAGGCCGCGGCGCGCGATCCGCTCGATCCCGATGACTCTGCGCTTTGGCTGCCGGCCCGCCCCCCGAAATTGACAAAGCCCAGCGCCACGCCGCCCATGCCGGCCGTCTCGGAAGTCTGCGTGGTGGTCTGGCCCTCGGCTGACGCATAGAACTCGCTGAGCACGGCCCCATCGCTTCCCCAATCCGTGCTGGACACCTCGACATTGCGCACCACGAGGACCTGCTGCGGGATCATCGGCAGCCATTTGTCCTGCGAGTCGGCCTGGCCGTCGATCGTGCCGTCGCTGATACAGTGCCGACCGCCGAGTTGCGGGATCTTCCAGTTCTGCAGGTAGAAGATGTCGCTCACCAGCCACGGCCGGTAGAAGCTGCACAGCGCGTACTCGAGCTTGATCGTCAGGTTCTTCGCGGTGTTATGGAAGACCGATTGGAGGCCGCTGCTCTGCGAGTTCTGGTAGCTGTCCTTGGTCTCTGCCTCGCTGTGCTCCCCGCCGACGGCGAAGAATCCGAACGACACCGCGCCGCCGCCGCTGCTGGACTGCGCCTCGCTATGCCAGCTATCGGATTCCGCGGAGCTCCAATTGGTGCTCGCGATATGCTGATATTGACTCTGTGTGACCGATAGCCCTTCAAAGCCCTCCGGGTTGGCCGGATCGCACCAGTTACTTGGTAACACTAGAGAATACGGCGTCGCTTCCGCGACGACGCCGGCAATACCGTCGAGTTGCCAAGCCTTGAATTTGTCGCGGGCCGCCTTGATGGCCATCTCGTTGACAGGAAGCGCCACCGAGCCCAAGGTGGCCAGCGCCGCCTGGATCTCGGCTTCGCCGGCCGCCGACAAGGCATCGCGCGCGTCATCGACGTCCTGGCGGTAGGTTCCTGCGGTCACTGCCCACTCGTTTTGCCGGCCCTCGCGAATCGCCGCTTCGGCGGCGACGGCGTAGTCGCCTTTGGCTTTGGCGTAGGCGCGGGCGAGTTTCAAATAGTTGTCGTAAAGCTCGGTGCGCCCCATCCTCACGCCGTCGGCGTTGACCTTGTAGAGCACTCGTGTAGCCGCATCCATCCTTGCCTTGACGTCATCAGGCATCGGCGGGGGCGGGTCGGCCTGCATGCCGTTGATAATCTTGTCATAGGCGAATGCCAGGTTGCGGCCGATCGGATACTGCCGGTATTTGCCATCCTTGGTTACTTCGAGCAGCGTGTTTGCCAGCAGGCAGGTTTTCCATGCTGCGGCGTTCTGTCGGCGCGCCTTGCGTTGCGCTTCTTCGCTACCCTGCGCCTGAGGATCGGGCGGCGGTACCTCGATCATGTCGCCTTGCGGATTCCAGGGATCGAAGTAGTCCGCCTTGATAACAGGCATACCGAGCACAAGCTGCGAATACACCATGGTGCCCAATGGGCGGTCGTTGGAGTCGGTTGGAATGCATTGCTTGATGCGGCCGATCAGATCGGCAAAGACGCCCAGGACGAGGGCTCCGGGTTCTCCATTCATGGTTCGGTCCTCCGCTGCCGGCCATGGGCCGGTGTGTGGTGCGCAAATCACGGCGCCGCCCGGATGCGCGGCGCCGGATACCTGCAGACCAACCTAGCAGCTTAGATTAAACGTGCCGGATCGATTGAGTTGTACTTGACGGAACTCAAATGGATATGGGGGACTGGTTGACAAGCCAGAGGTCTGGCAAAGGAACTGCACATGGCGACCATGTCCGCGAACACGGCCCAAAAAAAACCGACGGACCGGGCTGCGCCTGGTACATCGGAAAGAAGAGCCGGACCACTCCGGCTGGAGACGAACCGGCCGCCGCTCCCTGAGTCGCGGTGGCCGGGCCGAGACCAGATCGAGATTAGCGGCGATGCCGTGACGGGTCAAACGTGCGGGCATGGCGGCCCGCGTGTTTCGTGCTTATTACTAAACAGCAGACTCACGGCTTGCCGGCGTCACGCGTGGACACGGGGTGTCCACCTTACCGGGATAGAAATGCCGTCAAACGATGGGAAGCGCAGTCGTTTCCTTGATGCGCTGGAGGGCGAAGCTCGATTTCACGTCCAGCACGGCCGGGTGGCGCAGCAGGGTGCCCATCATGAAGCGCGAGAAGTGGTCCATGTCTTCCACGTGCACGCGCAGCAGGAAATCCATCTCCCCCGTCATCGCATAGCAGGCCACTACTTCCGGCCAGGTCGACACGGCCTGGGCGAAGTCGAAGCGCGGCGACGTGGCCGGCACGCGCGCATTCGCCGCGCCTTCGCTGTGTTTTTCCAGGCGGACATTCACATAGGCCAGCAGGCCCAGGCCCAGTTTGTCGGGATCGAGCAGGGCGACATATTGCCGGATGACACCGGCCTCTTCCAGACGTTTGATGCGCCGCAAACAGGGTGACGGCGACAGGCTCACGCGCTCGGCCACGTCCTGGTTGGACAGGCGGCCATCCGACTGGAGGATGGCGAGGATTTTACGGTCGGTTTTATCCAGCTCTATTTTTGACATGAATTCTCCACGGCGGTCGCGTACGTCGCAATTTTATTGCGCAAATCGTTTAACGGGGGGAATTCATTGAAATTTAATGCTGGGGGTGCAGGTCTATACTGGCCCCAACCGAAACACGACAAACATAATCGGAGACCCGCATGAACGCCCCCCTGGACCGCAGCCAGCTGGAACCGCTACCGCCCCACGAGATCACGCTCGACGACAAATGGACGCTGGAACGCGGCCGCGCCTTCATGACCGGCACCCAGGCCCTGATCCGGCTGCCGATGCTGCAGCGCGAGCGCGACCTCGCGGCGGGCCTGAATACGGCCGGCTACATCACCGGCTACCGCGGCTCGCCCGTCACGCAGGTCGACCAGACCGCGTGGAAGGCGCAAAAACACCTGGAAGCGCACCACGTCCACTTCCACCCCGGCATGAACGAAGACCTCGCCGCGACGGCCGTCTGGGGCACGCAGCAGACCAATCTGTTCAAGGACGCGAAGTACGACGGCGTGTTTGCCATGTGGTACGGGAAGGGCCCGGGCGTCGACCGTTGCGGCGACGTGTTCAAACACGGTAACAACGCGGGCAGCGCGAAAAACGGCGGCGTGCTGGTGCTGGCCGGTGACGATCACGCGGCGAAATCGTCGTCGACGGCGCACCAGTCCGACCACATCCTGCACCACTGCGGCATCCCCGTGCTGTACCCCTCGTCCGTGCAGGAATACATCGACTACGGCTTGCACGCCTGGGCGATGAGCCGCTACAGCGGCCTGTGGGTATCGATGAAATGCGTGACCGACATCATCGAGTCGGGCGCCGTCGTCGACCTCGATCCGGACCGCGTGCAGACCGTCCTCCCGACCGACTTCGAGATGCCGGCGGGCGGCCTGAACATCCGCTGGCCGGACGCCGTGCTGGACCAGGAAGTGCGCATGAACCACTACAAGTGGTATGCCGCGCTGGCTTATGCGCGCGCCAATAAACTCAACCAGATCGTGTGGGACAGCCCGACACCGAAGATCGGCATCATCACGGCCGGCAAATCCTATCTCGACACCCGCCAGGCGCTGGCCGACCTCGGCATCGACGAGCAGGCGGCGCGCGACATCGGCCTGCGCGTCTACAAAGTCGGCATGACGTGGCCGCTCGACTCGGTCGGCGTGCACGAATTCGCGCGCGGCCTGGACGAGATCCTCGTCGTCGAGGAAAAGCGGCAGGTGCTGGAATACGCGCTGAAGGAAGAGCTGTACAACCTGCCGGACGGCGAGCGGCCGCGCGTCGTCGGCAAGTTCGACGACACGGGCGAATGGAGCGTCAAGAGCCGCTCCGGCCAGGGCGACTGGCTGCTGTCGGCGAATTACGAGCTGAATCCGGCCCAGATCGCGCGCGCGATCGCGTCGCGCATCTCGCACTACTGCGCCGGCCATCCGGTCGAGCAACGCGTGAAAGAGCGCATCGCCTTCCTCGAAGCGAAAGAGCTGATCCTCAAGAACATCCCGAAGGCGAATCCGGAAACGGACCGCATTCCGTATTTCTGCTCCGGCTGCCCGCACAACAGCTCGACGAAGGTGCCGGAAGGCTCGCGCGCGATGGCCGGCATCGGCTGCCACTACATGGTGCTGTGGATGGACCGTGAGACGTCCACGTTCACGCACATGGGGGGAGAAGGCGTCACGTGGATCGGCCAGGCGCCGTTCACGGGCGAAAAACACGTGTTCGCGAACCTCGGCGACGGCACGTATTATCACTCGGGCGTGCTGGCGATCCGCGCGTCGGTCGCGGCCAAGGTCAACATCACTTATAAAATCCTCTACAACGATGCCGTCGCGATGACGGGCGGCCAGGTCGTCGACGGTCCGCTCGATCCGGCCAGGATCAGCCGCCAGCTCGCGGCCGAAGGCGTGAAGCCGATCATCGTCGTGACCGACGAACCCGAAAAATATCCGGCCGATTATCCGTGGGCCGAAGGCGTCACCGTGCGCCACCGCGTGGAACTGATGGACGTGCAGCGCGAACTGCGCGAGATGCCGGGCGTGTCGGCCATGATCTACGACCAGACCTGTGCGTCGGAAAAGCGCCGCCGCCGCAAGAAAGGTGCGTATCCGGACCCGGCCAAGCGCGCCGTGATCAACGAGGCCGTGTGCGAAGGCTGCGGCGATTGCTCGAAGCAGTCGAACTGCCTGTCGGTCGAACCGCTGGAGACGGAACTGGGCCGCAAGCGCCAGATCAACCAGTCTTCGTGCAACAAGGATTTTTCGTGCGTCACCGGCTTCTGCCCGAGCTTCGTCACGGTCGAAGGCGGCGGCTTGAAGAAGCCGAAGAAGGCGGCCACCAATGAAGCGGCGCCGCCGGTCCTGCCGATGCCTGCGATCCCCGCGACGACGACGCCGTTCGGCATCCTCGTCACCGGCATCGGCGGCACGGGCGTCGTGACGGTCGGCCAGATCCTCGCGGTCGCCGCGCACGTGGAAGGCAAGGGCGCGCTGGTGCTGGACATGAGCGGCCTCGCGCAAAAGGGCGGTCCGGTGATGTCGCACGTGCGCCTCGCCGACCGCCAGGCCGACCTGCACTCGACGCGCGTCGGCACGGGTAACGCGGACCTCGTGATCGGCTGCGACCAGATCGTCACCGCCAGCCGCGACGCCCTGTCGCGCATGGGAGAAGGCCGCACCTGGGCCGCCGTGAACGGCAGCGGCGCCACCACCGCGGCGTTCATCAAGAACCCGGACTGGCAATTCCCGGCCGAGGGCTCGCGCGGCGCCATCGTGCAGGCTTGCGGCGAAGGCAACGTCGACTTCATCGACGCCGGCCACATCGCGACGACCTTGATGGGCGACGCCATCGCCACCAATATGTTCATGCTGGGCTATGCGTTCCAGAAGGGCCACGTTCCGCTGCAGGAAGCGTCGATCGTGAAGGCGATCGAGTTGAACGGCGTGTCCGTCGCCTTCAACAAGGCCGCGTTCAACTGGGGCCGCACGGCCGCGCACGACCTGCCGTCCGTGCAAAAACTCGTGACGCCCGCGAAGGTGATCGAATTCAAGCGTACGCAATCGCTCGACGATCTCGTGAACCGCCGCGTCGAACTGCTGACTGCTTACCAGGACGCCGCGTATGCCCGGCAGTACAAGGCATTCGTGGACCAGGTCCGCGCGGCGGAAGAGAAGCTGGGCAAGGGCACGCGCCTGACGGAAGCCGTCGCGCGCTACCTGCACAAGCTGATGGCGTACAAGGACGAGTACGAGGTGGCGCGCCTGTACACCGACCCGGCGTTCATGGCCAAGATCGACGGCATGTTCGAAGGTGACGTCAAACTGAAGTTCCACCTGGCGCCGCCGCTGTTCGCGAAGAAGGACAAGGACGGCCACCTGGTCAAGCAGGAATTCGGCCCGTGGATGATGAAAGCGTTCGGCGTGCTGGCAAAGCTGAAAGGCTTGCGCGGCAGCGCGCTCGATCCGTTCGGCCACACGGCCGAGCGCAAGATGGAACGCGCCCTGATCCAGGCATACCGGGCGACCGTCGACAGCCTGCTGCCCAGGCTGACGGCCGAGAACCTGGCGCAGGCGGTCGCGGTCGCGAGCATTCCGGAAGACATCCGCGGTTTCGGCCACGTCAAGGAGCGCCACCTCGACGCGGCCAAGCGCAAGGAAGCGGCACTGGTGTCCGCCTTCCACGCCGGCGCCGGCGTCACCCGCGCCGCCTGAACGACGGCATCCCGCACGACGCCGCCTGCCGGATCGACGCCCGGCAGGCGGCGTTGTCTTTTTCTGCCGACTGTTACAGTTGGATGTAATCCGCGAGACGGCCGCGTCTATAATCGGACGCATGAATTCGCATTCCGCCTCCGCCGCCTGCTCCCGTCTGATTGCCTGCGCTTGCGCGGCACTCGTCGCCCTGTCCGGCTGCGGTGGCGGCGGCGGCAATCCGTCCATCGGCGCATCGACGCCGGTCGCCAGCGATCCGGGCACGCCGACCGTGCCGACGCCCCCGACTACGACGCCGACGCCGACGCCGACGCCGACGCCGGCCGACGTTCCGGACCCGATCGCGGCCGACTACATGAGCTACCGGAACCTGTGCGCCGCGCCGCGCACGGGCGTCGATGCCGAGGGCTATTCCTTCCCGGACCGCCAGGGCACGCTGCAGGACGAAATGAAATTCCTGCGCGGCTGGACCGACGCGACTTATCTCTGGTACAAGGAAATCCCGGCCACCGTCCACATGGCGGACTACACGAATGCGCTTGACTATTTCGACGCCCTGAAGACGCCCGCGACGACCGCGTCCGGCCAACCGAAGGACCGTTTCCATTTCACCTACACGACGGCGGAATGGGATGCGCTCAGCAATGCGAGCCAGGACACGGGCTACGGCCTGACCTGGTCGATCAATTCCACGACGGCGCCGCGCACCTGGCTGGCCGCGATCGTCGAGCCGGGTTCGCCGGCCGCCACGGCCGGCATCCAGCGCGGCGACCTGCTGACGGCCGTCGACGGCATCGACTTCATCGACACCACCGACAAGGCGCAGATCGCCCTGCTGAACGCCGGCCTGTCGCCGGACACCGCGGGCGAACATCACACGCTCACGATGCGGCGCGGCGACAAGACGTTCGACGTCGCGCTGACGTCGGCCGTCGTCACCACGACGCCGGTGAAAAACGTCAAGGTGATCGACACCCCGACCGGCAAGGTGGGCTATCTGAGCTTCGAGGACCATAACGCCGTCTCCGAACTGCAGCTGGTCAACGCATTCACGACCCTCAAGAACCAGGGCGCGTCGGACCTCGTGCTCGACATGCGCTACAACGGCGGCGGCCTGCTGTACATCGCCAGCGAGCTGGCCTATATGGTTGCGGGACCGGTCTCGGCCGGCAAGACGTTCGAGCGCGCCGTGTACAACGACAAGACGGCGCCTGACGCGCCGATCCCGTTCCGCAGCACCGCCTACGGCTTCTCCGCCCCGGCCGGCGGCGCCTTGCCGTACCTGGGCCTCAGGCGCGTGACCGTGCTGACGACGTCCGACACATGCTCGGCCAGCGAAGCCGTGATCAACGGCCTGCGCGGCCTGGACGTCCAGGTCGACCTCATCGGCGGCACGACCTGCGGCAAGCCCTATGGCTTTATCCCGACGGACAACTGCGGCACGACGTATTTCACGATCCAGTTCCAGGGCGTGAACGCGAAAGGCTTCGGCGATTTCGCGGACGGCTTCGCACCGACCTGCACCGTCTCCGACGACATGGCGCATGCGCTGGGCGACCCGGCCGAGGGCATGCTGGCCGCGGCGCTGTCCTACCGCACCACCAATGCCTGTCCGGCGGCATCAACGGCACGTGCGCGCGCGGTGCCGATGCACCTGGCGCGGCCGCAGCTGAAAGAGATCGCGATTTATCCGCCCAGGACGCGATAAACCGTTATCACCGATCTATAATTTCCGGCTTGTATCTTCTTCAACTTTGCCGGAGTGCCATCGATGATCCGAACCGCCCGTTTGCTGGCTGTGCTGGCCCTGCTGGCCGCGCCCCTGGCGCACGCCGCGCCCGACCTGGTCACGGTGTCCGAGCGCTCCGGCTTCCAGGCCACCGGCCGCTACGATGAAGTCGTCAAGCTGTGCGGCGCCTTCCAGCAGGCCTATCCGAAGCAGGTGAAATGCGTGCAGTTCGGCACGACGCCGGAAGGCCGGCCCATGCTGGCGCTGGCCGTCAACGCGCGCGGCGTGTTCACCCCGGCCGCGGCGCGCAAGGCGAACCTGCCGGTGACGCTGATCCAGGGCGGCATCCACGCCGGCGAGATCGACGGCAAGGACGCCGGCTTCCTCGCCCTGCGCGAGCTCCTGGAAGGCAGGCTCGCATCCGACGTGCTGGACAAGCAGGTCCTGCTCTTCGTCCCCGTGTTCAACGTCGACGGCCACGAGCGCTTCGCCAAATGGAACCGCCCGAACCAGCGCGGCCCGGTCGAGATGGGCTGGCGCACGACGGCGCAGAATTTCAACCTGAACCGCGACTACGTGAAGGCCGACGCGCCCGAGATGCAGGCCATGCTGGCCCTCGTCAACGCGTGGGACCCGCTGACCTGCGTCGACCTGCACGTGACGGACGGCGCCAAGTTCCAGCACGACGTCTCGATCCAGGTGGAACCCGTGTACTCGGGCGATCCGGCATTCCGCAAGGCCGGCCAGGCGCTGCGCGCGAACGTCATCGCCGACATCGGCAAGCAGGGTTCGATGCCGCAGTCCTATTACATGTCGTTCAAGGAGACGGACGATCCGGCCTCGGGCTTCGTCGACGGCGTGTCCGATCCGCGCTTCTCGACCGGCTATTTCCAGCTGCGCAACCGGATGGCCATGCTCGTCGAGACGCACTCGTGGAAGGATTACCCGACCCGCGTGCGCATCACGCACAATGCCGTCGTGTCGGTGCTGCAGCAGGTGGCGGCCCACGGTGCGGAATGGACGCAGGCGGCGCGCGCCGCCGACGTGCGCGCCACGCGCATCGCCGGCCAGCCGGTGGCCCTGACGTACCGCACGACCGACAGGACGACGATGGTCGACTTCCAGGGCTATGCCTACACGCGCACGATGTCCGACGTGTCCGGCATGCTGATGACGCATTACGACGAAACGAAGCCGCAGGTCTGGCACGTGCCGCTGCGCGACGAGGTCGTGGCGGACCTGGAGGTACAGGCCCCTGGCGCAGGCTATGTCGTGCCGGCCGCCTGGGCGCAGATGGTCGCGACGAAGCTCACGCAACACGGCATCGTGTTCCGCAAGCTGGACAAGGCCATCGACGCCGCGCCCGTGCAGACCTTTCGCGCCGACCAGGCCACGTTCGCCGCGACGTCGTTCGAGTCGCACCAGCGCCTCAAGGTGATCGGCGCGTGGAAACCCGAGCCGCGCCACCTCGCCAGCGGCGCGCTGTTCGTGCCGATCGCCCAGCCCAAGGCCCGCCTCGTGATGGCCTTGTTCGAGCCGCAGGCCCCGGATTCGCTGCTGGCCTGGGGCGAGTTCAACAACGCCTTCGAGCGCAAGGAATACATGGAGGACTACGTGGCCGAGGACGTGGCGCGCGAGCAGATGGCGCGCGATCCGGCGTTGGCCACGGCATTCCGGGACAGGGTCGAGCACGACCCGGCGTTCGCGCAGAACCCCCATGCACGCCTCGAATTTTTCGCGCGCCGCCACCCGTCCTGGGATGAGCGGCTGAACCTGTACCCGGTGTTGCGCACCGACGTGGCGCTGTAATACCGCAATCCTCTATCGGGTCCGCATGCGCATGCGGGCCATGCATCGTTGGACCTCTTCCGTATCCGTTTGGCGGCGGCACATGCACGCTGCCTGATCCTGCGCAATCGCCGTCGATTCCGCTGCAACCGCCGCGCGCGGCGCCGCTCTCAATCCATGTGGTGTCGATTGGAGGTGTGCGTCATGGACAAGGCTTTGTATTTTGCGCGTGAACACCGGCGAACACGCACGCGGGGCGGGGGCTGACATGTGCGCCACGGCCGCGCGGGCCAGTTGCTGCATCGTCTGCGGCGCGGCGCCGCACGACCGGATCGCGCGCCTGCTGCTGAGTCTCACGACCGCGTGCCCGCACTTGTCGGTGTACCTGGTCGACGATGCGCGGCAGCCCGGCCTGGCCGCGCTGGCAGGACGCTACGGCGCGCACTACCGCCCGCAGTCCGACTCGCCGGGCCTCGCGCGCGCCCATAACCGGGTCCTGAGCGAGGCGGCCGGCGCCGGGAGTGCGTATCACCTGCTGCTTGGTCCGGACATCGGCTTGCCGCTCGACGCGGTGGCCCGGATGATCGCCTACATGGAGCAGCATCCCGACTTGGGCCTGCTGGCGCCACGGGTGCAGGGCGCGGACGGAAGGCTGCAACCGTTGTGCAGCCTGCTGCCGGGGCCGGTGGAACTGTTGCTGGGGCGCTGTTTTCCGCTGCTGCACCGGTCCAGCGGCAGGCTGGCGCGCTACCAGCTGCACGCGAGCGGCTACAGCCGGGTGATGGACGTGCCGGTGCCGCCTGCGTGCTGCCTGCTGATGCGCGTCGAGACGGTGCTGCGCGTCGGCATGTTCGACGAGCGCTTCCTGCTGCGCTTCGATACGGTCGACCTGGCGCGCCGTACGTCGCGCATCGCGCGCACCGTCTTCCTGCCGCACGTGACGGTCGTGCGCGATGCCGTGCGCGATGCCGTGCGCGATCCCGCCCGCGCCGGCGCGCGCGGCTGGCGCATGCGGGCGGCGTCGTGCTGGCGGCGGTGCGTGTCGGCCTGCCGCTACTTCAACAAATGGGGCTGGCTGCGCGATGCCGAGCGCGACCGCATCAATGCCCGTGCGTTGCGCCAGCTGGAGCCGGCGCGCCGGCGGCTGGACGGCGTGAGCCCGGCCGGGACCGACGTGGCCCGGTGAGCGGACGCGGGAAGCCTCAGCCGTGCGCCAGCGGCCGGCGCGCGTACCAGCCGTAGGCGAGGATCAGCAGGTAGCACAGCGCGGGTACGGCCAGCGCGAGGCGCAGGCCGGCGGCGTCGGCCGCGAAGCCGGTGATCAGGGGCACGATGGCGCCGCCGACGATGGCCACGCAGATCAGGCCCGAGCCTTCGGCCGCGCGCTCGCCCAGGCCTTCGGACGCCAGGGTGAAGATGGTGGGGAACATGATCGAATTGACGAGGCCGATGGCCAGCAGCGCCCAGCCGGACGCCGCGCCATGCGTGGCGGCCGAGACGAGCAGCAGCAGGGCGGCGATGGCGCCGGCGCCGGCCAGCACCTTGCCGGGCGAGCAGATGCGCAGGACGTAAGCACCAAGGAAACGGCCGACCATGGCGCCGCCCCAGTACAGCGGCACGTGCTTGCCGGCCGCCTCCGCGCCCAGGCCCAGCACGTCGTTTTGCATCAGGTAGTTCACGATCAGCGAGCCGACGGCCACTTCGGCGCCGACGTACAGGAAGATGCACAGGGCGCCGAACGCGAAGCGGGGCTGTTTCAGCAGGTCGAAAGCGCCCCACATGCTGCTTTCGGGATGGGGATGTTCGACGAGCTTCTTGCGGTTCGTCCAGACGAGGAAGGCGACGATGGCCAGTGCGACGGCGAGGCCGAGGTAGGTGTGCACCACGACCTGGCTTTCGGCGGCGCGGTAGGCGGCGAGGGCGTCGGCCGACAGCGTGGCCTGGTCGACGTGGGCCAGCGAGCCGAGGATCAGGATGGCGCCGACGTAGGGAAAGACGGTCGTGCCGAGCGAATTGAAGGCCTGGGCGAAGGTCAGGCGGCTGGATGCGGTGGCGGGGGCTCCCAGCATCGAGATCAGCGGATTCGCCACGACCTGCACGATGGTGATGCCGGCCGCCAGCACGAACAGCGCCAGCAGGAAGGTGATGAACATGCCGGACGAGGACGCGGGGATGAACAGCAGGCAGCCGGCCGTCATCGTCAGCAGGCCGACCACGGCGGTCCGCATGTAGCCGATGCGCTGCACGATGGCGGCGGCCGGCAGCGACACGATGAAGTAGGCGGCAAAGAAGGCCGATTGCACGAGCATCGCTTGCGCGTACGACAGCGTGAACAGGTCTTTCAGTTTCGGGATGATGACGTCGTTCAGGCTCGTGATGCCGCCGAACGTGAAGAACAGGGCGAACACGAAGATGCGCAAGCTCGCGACCTGGGTATTGGCGTTGGCAGAAGCGCCGCTCGTCTGGGCGGCGCTGGCGGGTTGGCCGATTTGCATGAGGAATCCCGGTGGGTTGGACGATGCGTACGCCAAACGACGTCGCAGGCGAGGTAGGAATATTACATCGCCTTGCCGGGCTGTTGTGGGGTTTGCCGGGCGATCCTCAGGGTGAAATCGATCTCACGAAGGTCGGGTTGTTCATCGTGAAGAAACTGTATTACATAGACAACGTTAAAAAATGCAGAACGCATGCCGCGCCGCCGCCATGCCTGGTCGGACATGGCGGCGCCGGGCAGCGCGGCGCAAGACGGCTCAGAGCGGCTGCAGCGGAATGGTGCCCGTCGCCGGCACGCCGCACGGCTCTTCGTCGAAGGCGATGTCGCCGGCCGGGTTCGCCACGCCGTCGGCCTTCAGGTCCGCGAAGCCGAACATGTCGCGGTCCATCAGGTGCGACGGCACGACGGTCGACAGCGACGAGAAGATGTTTTCCACGCGGCCCGGGTGTTTCTTTTCCCAGTCGCGCAGCATGGCCTTGATCTGTTTTCGCTGCAGGTTTTCCTGCGAGCCGCACAGATCGCACGGGATGATCGGGAACTGTTTGACTTCCGCGTAGCGCTCGGTGTCCGCTTCCTTCACATACGCGAGCGGGCGGATCACGACGTGCTTGCCGTCGTCCGACACGAGCTTGGCCGGCATGCCCTTGATCTTCGCGCCGAAGAACATGTTCAGGAAGAAGGTTTCGAGGATGTCGTCGCGATGGTGGCCCAGGGCGATCTTCGTGCAGCCCAGCTCGTCCGCGACGCGGTACAGGATGCCGCGGCGCAGGCGCGAACACAGCGAGCACGTGGTCTTGCCTTCCGGGATCAGGCGCTTGACGATGCTGTAGGTGTCCTGGTTCTCGATGTGGAACGGAATATCCAGCTTCGTCAGGTAGGCGGGCAGCACCTCGGGCGGGAAGTTCGGCTGTTTCTGGTCGAGGTTGACGGCGACGATGTCGAAGTGGATCGGCGCGCGCTCGCGCAGGGTCATGAGGATGTCCAGCAGGGCATAGCTGTCCTTGCCGCCGGACAGGCAGACCATGACCTTGTCGCCGTCCTCGATCATGTTGAAGTCGCCGATCGCCTGGCCGACGAGGCGGCACAGGCGCTTGTGCAGCTTGTTGTTCTCGTAGGCCTGTTTGTCCGCCTTCTTGTCGGCGGCGTCGGGCACGGCAGGGGCGGGCACGGCGGGGTCGAGCACGTCCGCCGGACGCGCCATCGTCACTTCATTCATGCTTCATCCTTGATCTGGAACACTTCGACGCCGACGCCTTCGCAGTCGGGATACACGTCGGGCTTCATCGTCGACACGCGGGCCGCGCGCACGTTGGGGTGAGCCAGCATCGCCTTCACCACGTCGTCGCACAGGGTTTCCTGCAACTGCACGTGGCCTTGCGCCATGCGCCTGGCGATGGTCTCGCGCATGAAGTCGTAGTCGACCACTTCGTGCAGCTGGTCGTCCTTGGGTGTCGACAGGCCGAGCGGAATGTACAGATCGACATTGATCAGGACGCGTTGCTCGCCCTTCTTTTCGAACTCATGGACACCGATGTTGATCATGACTTCGTAATTGCGCAGGAACAGCCTGCGGCAATCGCGCAGCTGCGGGTAGAACAGGGCGGACAACATAGGAAACCTTCGAGGTAAGGGGGCAATGTAAAAATCATTCAGTCAAAAACATCACGTCGCGCGCCAGCGGCATCAGGTGCTGGCCGCCGTCGACGAGCAGGGTGGTGCCGGTGAGCGCCTTCGCGTTCGCCGCGTAGCACACGGCGTCGACGATGTCCTGCGGCGTCGACGACCGGCCCAGCGGCGTGACCTGGTGCGCGCGCTCGAAGCCGTCCGCGCTCTGGTCGCCGGACACGAGCGTGATGCCGGGCGCGATGCCGACGACGCGCAGTTTCGGCGCCAGCGCCTGGGCCAGCAAGGTGGTGGCCGTCTGCAATGCCGCCTTTGACAACGTGTACGACAAAAAATCCGGGTTGAGATTGTACAGTTTCTGGTCGAGCAAGTTGATCACGACGGCCTGGCCACCGTCCGCCACCAGCGCGTGGAGTTCCTGCGCGAGCAGCAGCGGGGCAGCCACATTGCACTGCATGTGGGCGGCCAGCAGGGCCGGAGAAAACGCGTCCGGCTTGTCGTATTCGAACAACGAAGCGTTGTTGACGATGCAATCCAGCCCGCCCAGCAGGTGCACGGCCTGGCGCGGCAGGGCGCGCACCGCGGCGTCAATGGCCAGGTCGGCGTGCAGCGCGACGGCGCGCCGGCCCAGCGCGCGGATCGCCGTCACGACGTTGTCGGCGTCCGCGGCGGACTGGCGGTAGTGCACGGCGATGTCCCAGCCGGCCTCGGCCATGCCGAGCGCGATGGCGCGCCCGATGCGCCGGCCGGCGCCCGTGACCAGCGCCACCCGGGCGCGCCGGGCGTGCGGCGCGGCATCGTCGTTGGCGGCGTGGGTCTCGGGGCCGTGGTCGGTACGGCCCTGCTCGTCGTTCGTATATGTCTGTGTCATCGTGATGGCGGCCGTTTGTTGGTCCCTGCCGATTCTCGCTACAATGGCCGGATGTCCTTACCTCTCCCCTCCAGCGACGCGCTGGCCGCGTCCCAAGCCTTGCAGCGCATGATCGCTGCCGAGATCGCCGACCAGGGCGGCGCCATCCCGTTTTCGCGCTTCATGGAGCTGGCGCTGTACGCGCCGAATCTCGGCTATTACAGCGGCGGGGCTGCCAAGCTCGGCCGCGACGGCGATTTCACCACCTCGCCCGAGATCAGTCCGCTGTTCGGTGCCACGCTGGCGCGCGCGGCCGCCGCTATTATGGCCCAAAGTGGCCCCAACATCATCGAATTCGGCGCCGGCACCGGCAAACTGGCCCATGACGTCCTGACGACGCTGGGTGAACTGGGCGTGCGCATCGACAGCTATACGATCATCGAACTGTCGGGAGAATTGCGCGCGCGCCAGCAGGACGCGCTGAAGGATTTTCCGCAGGTGCGCTGGACGCACGATTTTCCGGACGCGTTCCGCGGCGTGGTCCTCGCCAACGAGGTGCTGGATGCGATGCCGGTCGAGCTCGTCCTGCGCGACGGCGGCCGCTGGCAGCGCCAGATGGTGACGGTCGACGCGGGCCGCTTCGCGTTCGCGCCGGGCGCGCCCGATGCGGCGCTGCTGGACCAGATCGCGCGCCAGATCCCGGACGCCGACACGCTGCAGGACGGTTATCTGACCGAAATCCACCCCGTCGGCTGCGGTTTCATGCGCTCGCTGGCGCAGATGTTCAAGGGAGGCAAGGGCGCCGCGATCCTGGTCGACTACGGTTTTCCCGCCCACGAATATTATTTCGACGAGCGCACGAGCGGCACGCTGATGTGCCATTACCGCCACCACGCGCACCCCGACCCGTTTTATTTGCCCGGCCTGCAGGACATCACGGCGCACGTCGACTTCACGGCGATGGCGCTGGCGGCCCACGGCGCCGGGCTCGACGTGCTCGGCTACATGAGCCAGGCCGCGTTCCTGCTGGCGGCGGGCATCGGCGACCTGTTGCTGCGGACGGATCCGGAAGATGCGCTGCGCTACCTGCCGCAGTCGAAGGCCGTGCAAAAGCTCGTGTCGCCGGCCGAGATGGGGGAATTGTTCAAGGTGCTCATCGTCGGCAGCGGCGTGGACGCCGATCCGGCCATCGAGCGCGCCGATCGCAGCCATAAGTTGTGATACTGACATCTTGCGTCGTGGATACAAACCCGGCTATCCTGTACTGCCGCCCGTACGGCAGGCTGCCTCTTGCCTCTGCCGTTACTGAACGAATCGGCTAATATTGATGCAGCAGGATATCCGCACCGGCAAGCGCGGACATCCTGCGTGGCGCCCGTGCAACCTGACTCCCGACCATGGCCAAGATCCACACCCATTATGACAACCTCAAGGTGTCGCGCCACGCACCGCAGGAAGTCATTCGCGCGGCCTACAAGGCGCTGAGTCAGAAATACCACCCCGACAAGAATCCGGGCGACGAACGTGCCGCGCGGATCATGGCGATCGTCAATACGGCCTACAACATCCTGTCCGATCCCGTGCGCCGCAAGGAGCACGACGAATGGATCGCGTCGGAAGAGTGGGAAGTGGAGTGGCTGGAAAGCTCGCACGGCGAGGACGGCCGCGAGCGGCCCAGGGGCGACCCGCACTGGGAACCGCGCCAGGTCCCGGCGCCGTCGCGCTGGCGCGTGCTGCGCGACCCGCGCTGGTGGGGCGTCATGCTGGCCGCCTTCGCGGGCGGCGGCGCGTTGACCCTCGTGCTGCTCGATCCGCCCCGATATCTGCCGAGCGCGCTGGCCTGGCCTGCCAAGGCCCAGCCTGCCGCCGTGGCCGCGGCGCCGGCATCCGCGGCGGCATCCGCCGCGTCGTCCGCGTCGGTGCCGAACACGCCGCCGGACCCGCTCGGCAGCGACGCCAGCGCCGACGGCTGGGCGCGTCCGGCCGGACAGCCCGATGCGCCGCCCGACATCAAGGCCCTCGCCGTGACCCAGCTGGTCGTGCCGGCGCGCGCCCCCGATTGCGATACCGATCTGCAGGCCCAGGTGGCGCCGACGGGCGATCCGTGGCCCGCGCAGTCCGGCTACATCGACGGTTATCCGCTCGGCAACCAGGGTGACGAGATGCAGGTGCTGGTCGACAACAGCAACAATCCTTCGCCCGTGCTGGTCAAGATCTACGACCTGGACCGCCGCTCGAACGTGCGCCACGCGTATGTGCTGGGCCGGGCCAAGTTCCTGATCGAGAAACTTGCGGCCGGCAAGTACGAAGTCCGTTACCAGAACATCATGATCGGCGGGGCCCGTCCGGAATGCCTCAACGGCCACCGCGCGCCGCTGCGCCAGGCCGCCGCGCGCCAGCCTGGCGCCTGAGTGTGGTTTTTTGCGACATTTCGCCCGGTTGAGCGCGGGTGAAATTCAAGAATTCTATTCCCTGGACGTAATATACTCGGTAGACCAAGGGCCCATGCAGCCCACTGCCCATCGCAGGCACATACGGAAAACCGGATATGAACGAACTTGACGGCCTCACCGCCCTGATCATCGAGCCGCATGCCGGCATGCGGTCGACGATCCACAACATGCTGAACATGTGCGGCCTGAGCAAGATCGACCACGTCGGCGGCTCGAACCAGGCCGTCAAGCACCTCGGCCTGAAGCATTACGACCTGATCCTGTGCGAATACGCGCTGGAAGGCGGCCAGGACGGCCAGCAACTGCTCGAGGACGTGCGCCACCACAAGCTCATGCCGCTGTCGACCATGTTCTTCATGGTCACGGCCGAGGGCGATTACGGCAAGGTCGTCAGCGCCGCCGAACTCGGGCCCACCGATTACGTGCTGAAACCGTTCACGGCCGACCGCCTGCTCGAGCGCATCGCGCGCGGCCTGGAGCGGCGCAACGCGCTGCTGCCGGTGTACGAGCTGATGGAGGCGGGCAACCAGCGCGAGGCGATCGCCGCCTGCGTCGAGGGCGAGGCCCGCCATCCGCGCTACCTCGTCGATTTCCTGCGCCTGCGCGCCGAACTGCACATGTTCCTCGGCGAGCCGCACGAGGCCGAACCGGTCTACCGCCAGCTGGTCGAGACCAAGGCCATCGCCTGGGCGCGCCTGGGCCTGGCCAAGACCCTGTTCCTGCGCGAGCGCTACGACGAGGCCCGCGAGATGCTCGAGGACCTCGTCGACAGCAACAAGAACTTCGTCGACGCCTACGACTGGCTGGCGCGCACCCACGAGGCGGCCGGCGCGCTGGACGACGCTAAGGCCGTGCTGATGGAAGCGGTGGCCGTGTCGCCGCACGCCGTGCGGCGGCTGCGCAAGCTGGGCGAGACCGCGCTCGAGGCGGGCGACCACGATACGGCCGAGAAGACCTTGAAGCAGGTCGTCAGCAAGGCCAAGTATTCCGAGTTCAAGGACCCGCAGGACCACGTGCTCCTCGTGCAGACCCTCGTGCGCAAGGGCGACCCCGTGCAGGCCGCGGCCGTCGTCCGCGACCTGGATAAATCGATGGCCTTCCAGAAGCACACGCCGCTGTGCAGCGCCATCGCGTCGAGCCTCGTGCACGAATACACGGGCAACGACGCGCGCCTGGCGGAAGCGCTGGCGGCGGCCCTCGCGGCCAACAAGGAGGCGCCCGACCTGCGTCCCGAGCTCAAGCTGGAACTGGCCCGCACCTGCATCGAGAACGGCATGGAAGAAGGCGCCGCCGACGTCGTGCGCGAGGTGATGCGCAATGCCCAGAACGGCGCCGCGGTGGCGCGCGCGATGGCCGTGTTCGAGAACGCGGGCCAGGCCGAGACGGCGCAGAAGCTGGCGCTGGAAAGCCGCCAGCAGGTCGTCGACCTCGTCGCCACCGGCGCCGCCAAGGCCAAGGGCGGCGATTACAAGGGCGCCCTCGTGCTGATGCAGGAAGCGGCGACCAAGCTGCCGGACAATCCGCAGGTCGTGTTCAACGCCGCGCTGGCAACCCTGAAATGCCTGGACCACGACGGCTGGGACGAGCGCCTCGGCCAGCAGGCCCTCGGCTACATCGCCGGCGTGCGCCGCCTCGATCCGGTCAACCCCAAGCTGCCCGCGCTGGCCGGGATGCACCAGCAGATCCTCAAGAAATACGACAAGGGCCCGCGCCTGAAAAAGGCCGGCTGAGGCGACATGACGAATCCGAACCCGAATCCCGGCCCGCCGCCGGACGGTCGCCGCGTGCGTGCCGCGCTGCTGCAGAAAGTCGGCGGCGACGAGGACATGTTCGCGCTCGGCAGCGCCATCGCGCGCGTCGTGCAGATGGCCACGTCGGACGACAAGGGCACGCACGACCTCGCGCACTTCGTGTTGTCCGACGTCGCGCTCACCCAGCGCATCCTGCGCCTGGCGAACACGGTCCGCTACCGCACCGCGGCCGGCACGGCCGTCACGACGGTTTCGCGCGCGATCTCCCTGCTGGGCTTCGACAACGTGCGCACGGTCGCGCTGGCGATGCTCCTCGTCGACGCGCTGGCCAGCAGCGACCATGCGTACAGCGTGCGCGTGGAACTGGAAGCGTCGCTGTGCGCGAGCCTCGTCGGACGCGAAATGGCGCGCCACAGCTTTTACCAGGGCGCGGAGGAAGCGTCGATCGGCGCGTTGTTCAAGAATCTCGGCGCGCTGCTGGTGGCGTCGCACGAGCACGACCGCTACCTCGAGGTCCAGGCCCTGATCGCGACCGGCAAGCACGCGCTTGCGCAGGCCGCGCAGATGATCCTCGGCTGCAGCTTCGATGCGCTGTCCGAGGCCGTGCTGGGCGAGTGGAAGATTCCGGACGTGATCATGCGCGCCCAGCGCCCGCTGGAGCCCGGCACGCTCAAGCTGGCCGTCAACCGCGGCGAGTGGATGCGCCAGGTGGCGTCGTTCAGCCTGGACGTCGCGCGCCTGATGGGGAAAACCGCGACGCCGTCCGACGCGCCGGAAGCGCAAGCCATGCTGGCGCGCTACGGCACCGCGCTGAACATCGGCGCGGCCGAGCTGGACGAGCTGTTCGAGGCGGTGGCGTTCGAGATGAAGAGCCTCCTGGAGAGCATGAACCTGCAGCCGGTGCCGCGCCGTGCGCCGGAAGACGTGGGCGGGCTGCCCAACGTGCTGGTGCTGGCGACCCTCGGCGCCGGCGGGAAGGAAGAGCAGGGCGCCTACCCGAGCGGCAAGCCGAAGAACGCGCGCGACCTGCTGCTGGCCGGCGTGCAGGACGTGACGCAGATGCGCGCCTCGGGCCAGCACAAGGTCAACGACGTGGTGCTGGCCGTGCTGGAGACGCTGTACACGGCGCTGGGCTTCCGTTTCGCGACGGTCGTGCTCAAGGATGTGCGCGCCGGGCAGTACCGGGCCCGCGTCTCGTTCGGCCTCACGCAGGCGCACGTGCAGCAAGGCTTCACGTTTCCGCTGGCGGCGAGCGGCGAAAAGGGCGCGCGCGACCTGTTTTACCTGGCGATGGAAAACGACGCCGACCTGATGATCTCGGACGCGCGCGGCGCCAAGATCCGCGACCTGCTGCCGGCCTGGCACAAGGCATTGCTGCCGGATGCGCAGAGCTTCATCGTGCTCCCGCTGGTGGTCGGCAAGGCCCAGCTGGGCCTGTTCTACGCGGACCGCACGGCGACGGCGCCGGAAGGCGTGCCGCCCGACGAGACGGCCCTCATCAAGGCGCTCAAGGGCCAGGTACTGGCTGCGCTTGCGCCCTGACGAAGTCGCGGAATTCGCGCACCGGCATCGGCCGCCCGAACAGGAAACCCTGCGCCTCGTCGCTGTGGCGGTCGCGCAGGAATCCCCGCTGCGCCTGCGTTTCGACCCCTTCCGCGATCACGCCCAGCCCGAGCGCATGGGCGAGGCCGATGGTCGCGCCGACGATGGCGGCGTCGTTCGGATTCGTCTCGATGTCGCGCACGAAGCCGCGGTCGATCTTGATGCGGTCGATCGCGAACAGCTTCAGGTAGGCCAGCGACGAATAGCCCGTGCCGAAGTCGTCGATCGCCAGCTTGAAGCCGCGCGCGCGCAGTTGCAGCAGCAGCTTGCGCGTGTTCTCCGGGTCGCGCATCGCGGCCGTTTCCGTGATCTCCAGTTCCAGCCGCGCCGGATCGATCGCGTGCTCGTCGAGCAGCTGGTCCAGGCGTGACAGCAGCGCGCCGCCGTTGAACTGGCGCGCCGACAGGTTCACGGCCAGGCGCAGCTGGCCCATGCCGTCTTCCTGCCACTCGGCCAGCAGGGCCATGGCGCGCGCCAGCACCCAGTCGCCCAGCGGCAGGATCAGGCCCGATTCCTCGGCGATGGGAATGAAGCGGCCGGGATCGACGCTGCCCAGTTCCGGATCGTGCCAGCGCAGCAGCACCTCGGCGCCGATCACGCGCCCCGTCTCGAGTTCGACCTGGGCCTGCAGGTGCACGTCGAAGCCGCCGCTTTCCAGCGTCGCCCACATGCGGTTCTCCAGCATCAGGTGCTCGTGCGTGGCCGCGTTCATGGCGGACGAGAAGAACTGGAAATTGCCGCGGCCCTCGCGCTTGGCGGCGTACATCGCCATGTCGGCGTGGCGCAGCAGCGTGTCGGCATCCAGGCCGTCGTCCGGGAACAACGCCACGCCCACGCTGGCGCCGCTGTGCGCCGTCGTGCCGGCCAGGCGGTAGGGCTGCTGCAGCGATTCCACGAGGCGCACCGCCACGGCGCTCACGCTGTCCGGAGACAGGGGGCCGCCCAGCACGATGATGAATTCGTCGCCGCCGAGCCGGGCGAGGGTGTCGACGTCGCGCAGCAGGTCCTTCATGCGCGCCGCCGCGCCCGTCAACAGCTCGTCGCCGGCCTGGTGGCCGAGCGAATCGTTGATCTTCTTGAAGTGGTCGAGGTCGATGAACAGCACGGCCAGCGGCTGCCCGGTGCGGCGTGCCTGCGCCAGCTGCCGTTCGAGGCGCATGCCGAGCGCATGGCGGTTCTCCAGGCCCGTCAGCGGATCGTGGTGGGCCAGGCGGTGGATGCGCGCCTGGGCGCGCTGCTGCTCCGTCAGGTCGCGCAGGATGCACACGAACAGGCGCTCCCCCGCGAGGTCGACGAGGGACACGGACACGGCCAGCGGCATCGGCTCGCCGCGCGCGTTCAGGCCGTCCAGCTGGCGGTCGTCGGGGCTGTTTCCGGCCAGGCGCGCCAGCAGGTCGGGGCCGTTCTCGTCGCCGTGGCCCGGCACTAGCGCCGTGAACGCGAGACCGGGCAGGTGGGCCGGCGGGTAGCCGAACAGTGCCGCCGTGGCGTGGTTGGCGGACAGCACCTGGCCGTGCGCGTCGACGGTGACGATGGCGTCGGCCGCATTGTCGAGGATGGCCTGCAGGCGCGCCGCGCGGTCCGCCACCTGCGCCTCGATCTGGGCGCGCTCGCCGCTGACGATCAGCATCAGCGCGCCCAGCAGCGCGGCCAGCAGCAGCCCCGTCGTGATCACGATCCAGCTGGCCAGCCCGCGCTCGCCCTCCATGTAGGCCGCCGTCGGTGAAAAGCGCAGCTGCAGCGTGCGGCCGCCGAACCCCAGCAGGACGGTGTAGTCGCCGTTCACCGCGCGCCGCCCGGGATCGCCCGTCAGCGCGCGCGCCGCGGTGCCCGGCGTGACGTCGGCCAGGCTGATGTCGAAGCCGTCAAAGCCTGCCCGGTGCACCACCTGCTGGATGAACACCGGCGCATTCAGGAACAGCGCCAGCATGCCGCGCGGCGGCTGGCCGGGCTCCCCGACCACGCGGAACAGGGCGATCCCGGTCGTGCCCGTCGTCACCAGCGTGATCGGCCCGGTGGCCACGGCGGTCGTGCCGGCCATGGCCCGCGCGGCCGCGTCGGCGCGTCCCGGCGCCGCGAGGAAATCCAGGCCGCGGAGCGCCTGGTTGCTTGGCGGCCACGTGTACAGCAAGGGCAGGTAGCGCGCCCGCACGCCGGCCGGGCGCAGCCGGTTGTCGGGGCCCAGGTCGCGCACGCCGGGAAAATCGGGATCGACGTTGCTGCGCACCCAGGTCTCGAAGGCCGCGCGCGCGGCGTGCGTGACCGGCACCATCCAGTCGATGCCGGAGATTTCCGGCCGGCCGCCGACGTAGCCGCTGGTCGTGCGCAGGAAGCGGGCGCGGTCCATGAACCGGTCGTCCGTGCCGAGCGCGCGCGCGAACGTGTCGACGAAGCGCTCGTGCTCGCGCAGCTCGGCCTGCAACTCGTCGGCCACCTGCTGGGCCTTGAGGCGGTAGGCCTGCAGGTATTGCTGGTGTTCCCAGTGCACGGTCTGTTCGTAGGCGGCAATGACGACCGCGGCCGCCAGCAGCAGCGGCACGGCGACGATGCGGGCGCGCCTGCGCCACAGCCGGCGCGGCCGGCCGCACGCGATCCAAACGAGCGGTGCGGCGAGCAGGACGCCGACGGTGTCGCCGGCCCACCAGTTGATCCAGGTCGGCGCCCGCTCGGCAGCCGTCACCACGCCCAGCCGATACAGCACGGCCACGCTGACGGTCGCGTTGATCAGGCAGAACACCGGCGCGAGCCCCAGGAAGCGGGCGACGTCGCGCGACGTGCCGAGCGCGGGATCGACGAGGCGGCCGAACCATTGGGCGCCGAGCCAGGCCTGGGCCAGCGCGCCGAGGGCGGTGACGGTCGTCGCCGCCGCGGCGATCCAGGGCGCGGTGTCGGGCGCCATCCAGCCGTCGGGCAGATGCATCAGGATCGCGCCGATGGCGACGCCGGGGAGGGCGCGCCAGCCGAGCACGACCGTCAGCGCGAAGCCGACGCCGGCCGGCAGGTAGACGGGCGTGGCATAGCCGGCCGGCAAGGCCAGCGCGTGACTGAGCAGGCCGGTGCCGAGGTAGACGGCAATGGTCGTCAGGTTGGCCAGCCACAGGCGGGGCCCGTGGCGTTCGTGGTTGCCGCTGCGATTCAGGTCCATGGAGAGGCTCTCTGACGTCAATACAGTGTACGCGCAAACGTCCGCGGGGACCGGCACGGATTGTTTATTGCAAACAGCCCTTGCGGACTTGAACTTCGGCCGTTACAATCACGCCCCGAAGCAGCGACACTGTTTGAGTTTGATCAGTTCAGGCAAAAACAGTTGACGAAGTTTATACGTTGCTTCATACTCTGCGGTTCTTCGCGGTGGGGTGGCCGAGTGGTTAAAGGCAGCAGACTGTAAATCTGCCCTCTCTGAGTACGCTGGTTCGAATCCAGCCCCCACCACCAAATGCGTTGATCGTGTTGTGAATCGAATGTTGAAGCTAAGAAGTACCTCGCGCGGGTGTAGCTCAATGGTAGAGCTGAAGCCTTCCAAGCTTATGACGAGGGTTCGATTCCCTTCACCCGCTCCAGTTTCAAATAAGCCCTTGTAGCTCAGTGGTAGAGCACTCCCTTGGTAAGGGAGAGGCCACGTGTTCAATCCACGTCAAGGGCACCAGAATTTAAACGGCTGTCGGCTGTCTCGACTGTCAGGTGTGCCTGGTAATTTTCAATATCGTTAGGATCTTAGGAGTCTAGAATGGCAAAAGGTAAATTCGAACGGACCAAGCCGCACGTGAACGTCGGCACCATTGGTCACGTTGACCACGGCAAAACCACCCTGACGGCTGCAATCGCGACCGTTCTGTCGAAGAAATTCGGCGGCGAAGCCAAGGCCTACGATCAGATCGACGCGGCGCCGGAAGAAAAAGCGCGCGGCATCACGATCAACACCGCACAC
>NZ_LMCY01000021.1:91009-91259 GCF_001425685.1 Massilia sp. Root335
CGCCCAGATGGACGGCGCGATCCTGGTGTGCTCGGCCGCTGACGGTCCGATGCCGCAGACGCGCGAACACATCCTGCTGGCTCGCCAGGTGGGTGTTCCGTACATCATCGTGTTCCTGAACAAGTGCGACCTGGTCGACGACGCAGAACTGCTGGAACTGGTCGAAATGGAAGTGCGCGAGCTCCTGTCGAAGTACGAGTTCCCGGGCGACGACCTGCCGATCATCAAGGGTTCGGCTCGTATGGCGCTG
>NZ_LMCY01000022.1:0-178 GCF_001425685.1 Massilia sp. Root335
CGTGGGCCCGGCCGGCCTGCTGCAGGCCTACCGCTTCATCGCCGACTCGCGCGACGAAGCGACCGCCGAGCGCCTGGACAACCTGGAAGACCCGTACCGCCTGTTCCGCTGCCATTCGATCATGAATTGCACGGACGTGTGCCCGAAGGGTCTGAATCCGAACAAGGCCATCGGCAAG
>NZ_LMCY01000022.1:219-44189 GCF_001425685.1 Massilia sp. Root335
CTCCATGCATGACGTCCGCGTGGGCACGGTGTGCCCACCCTACGAATCGGTGATGCATGCGTTTGGTGGGCGGAGGCCGCCCACCAAACGAAACGGCGATGCATGCGTTTGGTGATGCATGCGTACCAAACGTAGGGTGGGCTCCCCGAGCCCACGCGTGACGCCGGCGGACCGCAAACGTCCGGGTGGGCACCCCATGCCCACCCGGCGGTATCAAACGCCGCTGACGAACGCTTCGACCAACCGGTTGAATTCCGCCGCGTGCGTCACGTTCATCCCGTGCGAGGCGCCCGTCATGGTGCGCGCCTCGGCATCCGCCATCCACTCCGCAAGCGTCTCCACGTTCTGGCGATACACGCGCGGACTCTTCGCCCCGGCGATCAGCAACGTCCTGCACTTGATGCTTTCCGCCGCGGCCTGCGTGTAGGCCGGCAGCGGGTCGCGGAACTGCTTCGCCAGCGTGGCCGCGTTGTCGATCGCCATCGTGCGGAACGGGGCGGGGCTCTTGAGCCAGATGCCCGGCATGCTGACCGAGTCGACGAACAACTCCAGGCCGGCCTCGACGTCGCCGTGCCCGATCAATTCCGCCGCCTGCGCGCGCAGCGCATCGGTCGCCGGTGCCGTCGGCGCTTCCGGCATGCCGTCGATGTGCAGCGGGCCGCCCGGATCGGCGAGCGTCAGCGATTTCACGAGGTACGGGTATTCGCGCGCCAGGTGGAAGGCGACGCAGCCGCCGCGCGAGTGGCCCACGAGGTGCACCGGGCCGATATCCATCGCGGTGATGAATTCGGCGAGCTCCGCGACGTGCGTGCTCCAGCTGAACGTGCCCGTTATCGCGGTGTCGTCGGCCGGCCAGTAATGACTGAGGCTGACGGACACGCACAGGAAGCGTTGCGACAGCACGTCGGCCTGGCCGTTCCAGTAGCGGTAGTCGCACAGCGAGCCGTGGACGAACAGCAGCGGTGCGCCGGAGCCGCGCGCCACGTACGGCATGCGCACACCCGAGGGCAGGGTGGCAAAGTATGTTTCCGGCGTGGCGAGGGCTTGTTGATCGGTTCGTGCGTTCATGATTGGGCTCCTTTCCGCTACTATGCACCACACCCAATCCCAAGAAAATCGCATAATATTGATCGAATCAATCAGATTTTCTGATACCAATGAAAACACTCGATCTCGACGTCCTGGCCATGATCGTGGCCGTGGCCGATACCGGCACCATCAGCCGCGCGGCCGAAGTGGTGCACCGCTCGCAATCGGCGGTGAGCATGCAGATCAAGACGCTGGAGACGGCGCTCGGCAAGCCGCTGTTCGTGCGCGGGCCCCGCAGCGTCACGCCGACGCAGGACGGCGAGGTCCTGCTGACGTACGCCCGGCGCATGCTCGCGCTGCGCGACGAAGCGTGGGCCGCCGTGGTGCGGCCGGACATCACGGGGCGCGTCGTCATCGGTGTGCCGGACGATTACGCGTCGTCGCTGCTGCCGTCGATTCTCAAGAAGTTTTCCGCCACCTATCCGAAGGTGCAGATCCAGGTGGTGGGATTGCCGAGCGTGGCGCTCGCGCCGATGGTCAAGGACGGGTCGGTCGACCTGGTGTGCGCGACGCGCGTGAAGGGCCTGGCGGGAGAATTCATCCGCTTCGAGCCGATGGTATGGGCCGCGCCGCCCGGCGCCCGCGCCATCTGGAGCGAACGCCCGCTGCCGATCGCCGTGTTCTTGCCCGGCAGCGTCGCGCGCGAGAACGCGATCCGCAGCCTCGAACGGGCGAAGATTCCGTATCGGACGTCGTACGAGAGCCCGAGCCTGATGGGGCTCCTCAGCATGGTCGAAGCGGGGCTGGCGGTGGCGCCCCTCGCGCGCTGCGCGGTGCCCGCCCACCTCACCCTGCTCGGCCAGGCGCAGGGGCTGCCGGAAATCGACCCGCTCGAAGTCATCCTCGCGCGCAGCACCAAATCGAAGCGGCCGCCGTGCGACTTCCTGGCCGAGAAGATCATGTCGGAACTGCGGCGCTGACCGTATCGGAGGTCATGCCGTGTAGACGGCACCCGGATCGGGATCGCCGGGCGGGCCGCCTGGGTGCGCGACCGGCGCGGGCAATCTGGTCAGGTCGGTGCCGCCGCGGCGCCCGCGCTGGATACGGGCACCGTGCGGGACGATCGGACGAGATCGTCCCGCCGGCAGATGACCGCGCGATTATTGCTGGGTAGCCTGGTAGATCTGGTAGCTGTTGCCGCCGACGCCTTTGACGCTGTAGATGAAAATCGCCGGCAGCGCCGTGCCGCGCCACATACGCGACCGCGCGGGCCATGCGTTCGAAGGCATCGTCGGGCAGGGCGCTGAATTGCATCAGGCCGCCGTCGTCGACGAACACCTTGCCCTCGTAGATGGCAGGGAGCGCCAGCGCGTCCATGCGGGCGACGATCTCCTTGCGCGTCCGCCACGTCGCCGCCGAGGCCCCCACGATGAGTGCGTCCACGCGGGCTTTTTCCAGTCCGGCCAGTACCGCCCGCAACCGGGCGGCGTCGGCCACGTCGTAGTCGATCAGTGTGATGCCGCGCTGGCGCGCGTAGCGGTGCGCGCGCGCGTTGCAGCCGCCATCCGGCGCGCTGCCGTCGTGCAGGAATCCCATCCTGCGCGCCGCCGGCAAGGAGTCGGCCATGAGTTCCACGAGCTTGTCGTCGAGGCAGCGATAGGTCGTGACGCCTGTGACGTTGCGGCCCGGACGGGCGTAGCTGGCGATGAGGCCGCGCGCCAGCGGATCGTCGTGGGCCCGGAACACGACCGGGACCGCCACCGCCGTCCGCGCGGCGACGACAGCGCTGGCGGCATCGAAATCGAAGCAGACGATCAGGTCGGGCCGGCGCCGGTCGAGGTTGCGCGCCAGCTGGCGGAGCCGCGCGGGGTCGAACGAGGCGAAGTCTTCGGTGAAGCGGGCGTTGGCCGTCAGAGCCGGATCGATGCGGACGAGCGCGGCGCGCAACGCCGGCAGCAGCGCGGCGTCCGGCGGCGGCGAGGACAGGCAGGCGATGTCGACCGGTGTCCCGGCGCGCGCCGGCAACGGCAGCGCCCCCAGCACCAGGCTGGCGAGGAATGCGCGGCGCGGCATGCAGGCAGGTGGGCGGCCCATCGTCAATGTCTCCTGGGAGCATTGGCCGGATGGCTAATGCATTGGGCCTATTGTCACCTTAACTTAACAATGTTTCAATACATTCACTTTTTTCGTTACACAACCTTCGTCGGGAGATCACCATGTTGCACCGCTTCGTACACCGGTTCTGCACGTTCGCACTGGCGTGCACCGCCGCGCTTTCCATCGCCCACACCACCCCCGCTGTCGCCCAGCCTATCATCGACGAGGGTTTGTCGGCCGATTGCAGCAAGGGCTTGAAGGGTCCCGTCGTGAAACCGACCTCCGACAGCAAGATCACCCATCAATACATGTTGCTGCTCGTCTTCAAAAAAGGTACGGGGAGCAAGTATTTCGGCAACCCCAAGCCGGGGCAGTACGGTTGCATCCCGAACGCCGACGGCAAGCACGATGCGGACGGAAAGTTGCACGTCGAGGCCACGGGAACGCAGCTGATGGTCGCCACCTGTCCGAACGATTGCTCGTATCCGTTGGGGAAGCATGAAGCCATGAACGACGGTGCCGATCCGCTTGGATTGAACGCATGGGGCATCGCGTCGGCCGTCGATTCGGCGCCGCCCGGAGGCGGTCCGGACCGTCATATCGAAGTCTGGGAGGTTCCGGTGTTCAACGCGTGCCATGCGCGCAGCTTGTATGCGTTCAGCACCGAGAAGGGCAGCGGATTATTGACCCACGCCTACGCGGCCGGCGACATGCTCGGCGAAATGCTCGTCGGTTACAGGAGCGGCGAGCACGGCATGCCGATTTTTACCTGCCCGTGACTGCCGTGCTCAAGCCGGCGCCGGCGCCAGCGCCGGCCCCACCGGCTCCAGCCCGCGCAAGCGCAGCGCGATCATCAGCGCGGCGCCGAGCAGCACGCCCAGCAGCGCCACGACGCCGCCCCAGCCGCCGTGTTCCCACAACACGCCGCACAGCCAGCCCACGAGACTGGAGCCCAGGTAGTAGAACGATAAATACAGCGCCGACGCCAGCGCCTGCTGCGTGCGGGCGCGCCGGCCCACCCAGCTGCTGGCGATCGAGTGCGACGCGAAGAAACCGAACGTGAACACGGCCATGCCGGCCACGATGACGGCGAGATTGTGGGCCAGGGTCAGCAGCAGGCCCGCCAGCATCGTCCCCATGACGGTCCACAGGACGTGGCGGCGGCCCAGCCGGTCGGCGCGGCGGCCGGCCCAGACCGAGCTGAAGATGCCGAGCAGGTAGAGCAGGGAGATGCCGCCGACGACGCTCTGGCGCAGTCCGAACGGCGCGCCCAGCAGGCGAAAGCCGATGAAATTGTAGGCGCTCACGAAGCAGCCCATCAGCAGGAACGACAGCGCGAACAGCCAGGGCAGGCCGGCGTCGCCGAAGTGGCGGCGCAGGCCGGAGAGCGTCGCCGCCAGTCCGCCCGACGACGGCCGGAAGTTGCGCGATTCGGGCAGGCTGCGCCAGAATTCCCACGCCGCCAGCAGGCCCGCGACGCCCATCACGGCGAGGGCCACGCGCCAGGACAGGAAGTCGGACAGGATCGCCGCCAGCATCCGCCCGACCATGCCGCCGAACGCATTGCCGCTGATGTACAACCCCATCGACACGCCGAGCGACGCCGGCTCGATTTCCTCGCTGAGATACGCCATCGCGACGGCGGGCATGCCGCCCAGCGCGAAGCCCAGCAGCGTGCGCGCCGCCAGCAGCTGGGCGTAGTCGCGCGCGAAGGCCGCCACCACCGTCATGATCGCGGACACGACCAGGGCGACGACCATCATGTTCTTGCGCCCGAGGCGGTCGGACAGGACGGATGAAAACAGCAGGGACACGGCCAGCGCGGCCGTCGCCAGCGACAGCGACAGGCTGCTCTGCGCCGGCGTCAGCGCGAACTCCTGCGCCAGCAGCGGCATCAGCGGCTGCACGCAGTACAGCAGCGCGAAGCAGGAAAAGCCGCCGAAGAACAGCGCGCGGTTCGTACGGCGGTAAGCGGGGACGGGACGGGACATGGCGGTACGGAGCAGGATGCGATGTCCCATCCTAGGATTGCCGAAACTGACTGTCCAATATATATTTGTGGCGTTACTTATCGTTTAAACAGATAACATGGAACTCAGGCACCTGCGTTACTTCGTGGCCGTGGCGGAAGAACTGAGTTTTACGCGCGCCGCCGAGCGGCTGCACATCGGCCAGCCGCCGCTGAGCCAGCAGATCCAGGCGCTCGAACACGAGATCGGCGCCCGGCTGTTCGAACGCAACAAGCGGCGTGTCCTGCTGACGGAAGCGGGGCGCCTGTTCCTCGTGGACGCGCGGCGCATGCTGGCGTTGTCCGAACAGGCCAAGGAAACAGCGCGCCGTGCCCACCTGGGCGAGGCGGGCGAGTTGCGCGTCGGGTTCACCTTCTCCACCCCGTTCACGCCGCTGTTCGCCAAGGTCGTGCGGCGCTACCGCCAGCAGTATCCCGGCGTGCTGCTGACGTTCCAGGAGATGGCGACGCTGCCGCAGCTGGCAAGGATCGAGGCGCGCGAGCTGGACGTGGGCTTCGTGCGGCCGGCCTCCATGCCCTTGCCGTCCACGGTGGCGGTGACGATGCTGCGCCGCGATCCGCTGCGCCTCGTGCTGCCGGCGGACGGGCCGCTCGCGCGGAAAAAATCGATCACCGTGAAAGACCTGGCGGACCAGGCGTTCGTCGTGTTTCCCAAGGAAGCCGGCACCGGCATCTATCACCAGATCCTCGACATGTGCCGCGCCGCCGGCTTCTCGCCGACCATCGCGATGGAGGCGGGCGAGCCGTCGACGATCATCGGCCTCGTCGCCGCCGGCTGCGGCATTTCCGTCCTGCCCAGTTCCTTCGAGGGGATCCACATGGACGGCGTCGTCTACCGGCCGCTGGTCGACGCCGCGGCCACGACGTCGATGCTGCTCGCGCGGCATGCCGACGGCGGCGGTCCGCTGGTGGACGCGTTCGTCGCCATTGCGCAGGCTGCCGTGGAATGACAGCCGGCGACGCCATCCCTAGTCCGCATAGCTGATACGGTCACGGCCTTCATTCTTCGACCGGTACAGAGCCTGGTCGGCGCGGTCGACCAGTTCGAGCGGATCGCGGCGGGTCCCGGGCGTAAAGCCGACGACGCCGAAGCTCGCGGTGACGGCCAGTGTCTTCCCCGTGCCGATATCGACCGGTTCGGCGCGCACGATCCCGCGCAACGCATCGATCCGGCCCGAATCGGCCGGCAGCGTCAAGCCGGGCAATACGATGATGAATTCTTCGCCGCCGTAGCGCCCGACCGCGTCGTAAGGCCGCACGGCCGACTTCAGGCGGCGCGCCGTTTCCACCAGCACCGCGTCGCCCGCCAGGTGTCCATGCGTGTCGTTGACCCGTTTGAAGTAATCCAGATCCAGCAGCACCAGCGCGAAACTCTCGCCCGAGCGCAGGCATTTCTCGATCTCGCGCTCGACGATTTCCATCGTCGCGCTGCGGTTCCAGCAGCCGGTCAGCCCGTCCTTCAAGGCGCGTATGCGCATCTCCTCGCGCGACAGTTCCAGCTCGTGCGTTCTTTCCTGCACCAGCGCCGCCAGCCTGGTTTCGCGCCGCGTCAGCGCGCGCAGGCGGACGCGATGGAAACCATAAAACGCACCCAGCGTGGCGACGACGCACAGTCCGTAGAAAAGGCCGCTGCGCCACCAGGGCGGGGTAATCGAGAAGGCCAGTTCGGCCGGTGCCGACTGCTCCCCGGTTTCATTGTCGACGGCAACGAGCTGGAAGCGGTAATCGCCGCCCGGCAGGGCCGCATAACGCACTTCCGGCTGCACCGTTTCATTCCACTGATCGTCGACGCCGAGCATGCGGAATCGATAATGGAATCCCTGGCGGTCCTCGTATTGCAGGTTGGCGAGGTGGAATACAAGCTGGTCCGCCGTCCACGGCAATGCCGCGGCGCCTGCCGCCAGGGGGCGGCCGCCGCGGATCGCCGCTTCGATCACCGGCTTGCGTGCGGCGGCATCGAACAGGCGTTCGGGATGCAGGACGTGCGACAGGCCGTTGCTGGTGATGAGCCACATCGAGCCGTCACGGTCTTCGTATGATGTGTAGCCGTTCGAATCGTTCCATGCCAGGCCGTGCGTCTGGTTCAGCAGGCGCCAGCGGTTGCGGTTCCATACCGCGAAGCCCACGTCCAGTCCCACCCAGATCCAGCCGCGGCTGTCTTCGGCCAACGAATGGATGGCGCGATCGCGCAACACCGGCGCATCGATACGCGTGGCGCGCGGGACGCCGCGGGGATGAAGCTGCCACAAGCCTTCGTACGTGCTCGCCAACAGCGTACCGTCGCGCGTGCAAGCGAATGCCACGATGTCACGGCCATGCAACGCTGCGCCAAACGGCAAGACCTCCCACTCATGGCCGTTGAAATGCAGGATGTCGGCCACGCTCGCGAACCACAGGTCGCCGTGCCGGTCCGCGCAGCCGAAGGTCACCGGATTTTGCGGGTGACGGCCGGCCACGGCGGGAATGGGCGCCGCTTGCGGTTGCGCGCCGGCCGGCGCGGTGTCGGGCAGCACGCGCAGGCCGTTCGCGGTCGCCATCCAGATCCGTCCACGGTCCGCCAGCACGTGGCTGATCAGCGGCTGATGCGCGATCAACGTCGTTCGCGCGGCGCGGTCGCGGCGCAGCAGCAGGCCGGAATACGTGCCGGCCCATAACCGGTCCTGCGTGTCGATGTCCATGGCTACCCACTGGTGTCCGGCAAAGGCCGCCGGCCCGGCGTCGGCCGTGAACCGGCGCTCGCCCGGGGCTTGCGAGGCATGGCCCGAGCGCGTGCCAACGTGCAGGGTGCCGTGGCGGTCCCGCTGCACGGAGATGACGACGTCGTCCGGCAATCCCTGGGACGCGGTCCAGTTCTCCAGATTGCCATAGCCGAGCCAATGCACCAGGCCTCGTCCCAGGGTGCCCAGCCAGATGCCGTGCTCGTGGTCCTGCAGGATGGCCGTGACGCCCCCGCCGGCATGCAGATCCTGGTCGTTGCCGAAGGATTCCCATCCGCCCTCATGCCAGCGCACCAGGCCCGAGTCGGCATTGGTCATCACCTTGCCATCCGCGTCCACCTGCAGTTCGGTGCGCAGGGAATGCTTGCGTATCTCGTCCGGTGTGCGCTCCTCGAAGCGGCCGGCGCCTGCCGGCAGTGCGAAGACGCGTGTCGCGCTGCGGATCCACAGCGTGCCGGCGGCGTCGCGCGCGATGCTGGTCCATTTATCCGCGGGCAGGCCGGCGTCGCGCCCGTCGACGACGACACGGCCATGACTGACGGTGCACAAGGATTGCATGCATCCCATCCGCAGGCTGCCGTCCGCATCGACGTGGATGCTGGCGATTTTTGCCAGTTCCGGCTGGGCCCGTATCTGCGCGGGGGTGAAGTAATTGCGGACGCTGGTGTCGCCGCCGTGCCGCGCGATCGCCAGCAGGCGACCCTCCGTGACGAGCAGGACGTCCTTGTCCGGTCCCTCGGCGCCGACCTGTCCCGGCCAGACCGCGATCGGCTTGCCCTGGTACAGGACGACGGACAGCCGCCCGCCGTCGAGGCGGTAGAAATTCTCGTACGTGCCGACCCAGGTTCCCGCGGCGCGGCCGGCGAACAGCGCGGTCACATCGGTATCCGCGAGGCCGTCCGGCGCGCCGTAGCGGCGGAAATCCGCGCCATTGAAACGGAACAGACCGTTTTCCGTGCCGACCCAGAGATAACCCGCGCCATCCTGCGCCAGCGCCGTGACGGCCAGATTGCCCAGTCCTTCACCCTGGCCAAATTGCTTCAGTGATAATTGCTGGGCAGACGCCTGCATGACCAGACAGGTAAGGGCAAGCCCGGAAAGGCGTAGGGTCAACTTCGGATTCATGACATGGAGATAAATATGGCGTTACATTGTCCGATCTTACCTTATATTGCGTGATGGCAATATTGTTGTCGCCTCTTTATGTTGCAGCGCAGCGCAGCAAACTATCGTATGTTTTCAATTTATAGAATACAATTGGCGTATTACTACAGTCAGCAGTAAAGGATCGTCATGTCCAGCACCACCCCAGCGCAGGCCGGCAGCCTGCTGCTCATGTCTCGCGAGGACAACTGCCTCATCGCCCGCGTCGACCTCAAGGCCGGCGCCACGGTCGTCATCGACGACCGCGCCGTGGTCCTGCCCGGCGACGTCCGCCTCGGCCACAAGCTCGCGCGCCGCGACCTCGCGCCCGGCGACAAGGTGCTGCGCTACGGCGCCATCATCGGCACCGCCACGGTACCCATCGCGATCGGCGCGCACATCCACACGCACAACCTGGAAAGCGACTACATCCCGACGTACACGCTCGACCAGGACGGGCACCACTTCATCGGACACAAGGCACCATGAGCACCATCGATATTCCAGGCATCACCCTGACGGGCTATCCGCGCGCGGATGGGCGCAAGGGCATCCGCAACGTCGTCGTCGTCGCCTACCTGGTCGAATGCGCGCACCACGTCGCGCGGCTGATCGTGAACGCGTTTCCCGGCCAGCCGGTGCACCTGATCGGCTTCCCCGGCTGCTATCCGAACGAATACGCGGACGCGATCATGCGCCGCGTGCTGACGCACCCGAACGTGGGCGCGGCGCTGCTGGTGTCGCTCGGCTGCGAAAGCTTCGACAAGGGCGGCGTGGCCCAGGCCGTCGTCGACAGCGGGCGGCCCGTGCACACGGTCACGATCCAGGACGTGGGCGGCACGCGCTCCGGCGTGAAGAGCGGCGTGGAATGGGTGCAGTGGGCCGTCGAGGACCTCGCGCGCCAGGAGCGCGTGCCGATGCGGCTGGACGAACTGGTCGTGGCCACGATCTGCGGCGGCTCGGACAGCACCAGCGGCATCACGGCCAATCCGGCCGTGGGCGCGGCGTTCGACCAGCTGATCGCGGCGGGCAGCGCCTGCATCTTCGAGGAAACGGGTGAGCTGGTCGGCTGCGAATTCCACATGAAGCGCCGCGCCGTCACGCCCGAGCTGGGCGACGAGATCGTGCGCACGGTCGAGAAGGCGTCGCGCTACTACACGATCATGGGCCACGGCAGCTTCGCGCCCGGCAATGCGGACGGCGGCCTGACGACGCTGGAAGAGAAATCCCTGGGCGCCTACGCCAAGAGCGGCGCGTCGCCGATCAGCGGCATCCTGAAGCCCGGCGACCTGCCGCCGGGCGGCGGCCTGTACCTGCTCGACGTGGTGCCGGACGGCGAGCCGCGCTTCGGCTTCCCGAACATCTCGGACAACGCCGAGATCGTGGAGCTGATCGCGTGCGGCGCGCACGTCACCCTGTTCACGACGGGGCGCGGTTCGGTGGTCGGGTCGGCCATTTCGCCCGTCATCAAGGTGTGCGCCAACCCGGCGACGTACGAGCGCCTGGAAGAAGACATGGACGTCAACGCCGGCCGCATCCTGACAGGGCACGCCAGCATCGAGGAGGTCGGCACGGAGATCGTCGCGCTGGTCGCCGGCGTCGCGAACGGGGCGTGCACGAAGTCGGAAGACCTGGGCCACCAGGAATTCATCCTCACCTATAAACAGTTCGAGCCGATCGGGCCGGGCTGCCTGCCGTTGAAGGTCGCCTGAGATGGAGATCAACGACACGGACGCCAGGCACGCGAAAGGCCTGCCGTTCACGCCGCTGGGCCTCGGCTGCGCGCAGCTGGGCGGCCTGTACGAGCCGATGGCGGAAGCCGACGCGCTGGCGCTCGTCGATGCCGCCTGGGACCTGGGCATCCGCTATTTCGATACGGCGCCGTACTACGGCTTCACGCTGTCCGAGCGCCGGCTCGGCGCGGCGCTGCGCGCCCGCCCGCGCGACGCCTGCGTGATCAGCACGAAGGTGGGGCGCCTGATGTGGCCCGATGCGAACGTGCGGCCGGGCGAATGCGGCTGGGCCGCGCCGCTGCCGTTCCGGCCGCATTACGACTACACGCACGACGGCATCCTGCGCTCGCACGAGGACAGCCTGCAGCGCCTGGGACTGGACCGCGTCGACATCCTGTACGTGCACGACATCGGCCGCGTCACCCACGGCGAACGCCATGCGCATTACTGGAAACAGCTGACCGAGGGCGGCGGTTTCCGCGCGCTGGAGCAGTTGCGCGCCGAGGGCGCGATCAAGGCGTTCGGCCTCGGCGTCAACGAGTGGGAAGTGGTGGCCGATGCGCTGGACGTGTGCACACTCGACTGCGTGCTGCTGGCCGGGCGCTACACGCTCCTGGAGCAGGCGTCGCTGGCGCCGCTGATGGACCGCTGCGCACGCGCGGGGACGGCCGTCGTGATCGGCGGGCCGTTCAACTCCGGCATCCTGGCGGGCACGAACAAATTCAATTACGAGGACGCCCCGGCCGCCGTCGTCGAGCGGGTGCGGACCATCGCCGCCGTGTGCCGCGAGTTCGACGTGCCGCTGCAGGCGGCCGCGCTGCAGTTCCCGATGGCCCATCCGGCCGTGGTGTCGTGCATCCCCGGCGCCCAGAACATCGCCCAGCTGCGCCAGAACGCGCACTGGTTCGACCAGCCGCTGCCGGCATCGCTGTGGGCAGCGCTCAGGCAGGCCGGCGTGCTGGACCCGAACGCGCCCGTCCCGGCGGCATAACCATTTAATGCAACCCGTACCAAAGGAATGACATGAAATTGCTTCGATTCGGCCCCAAGGGCGCCGAGAAACCCGGTCTGCTGGACGCCGGCGGCGTGATCCGCGACCTGTCCGGCGTGGTGCCCGACCTGACCTCGGCCCAACTGGCCGGCGGCCTGCTGGCCCGCCTGTCCGACGTCGACCCGAGCCGCCTGCCGGCAGTCGCCCAGCCGGTGCGCTACGCGCCCATCGTGGCCGACATCGGCAAGCTGATTTGCGTGGGCCTGAACTATTCGGACCACGCGGCCGAATCGGGCATGGCCGTGCCGGCCGAGCCGGTGCTGTTCACGAAGGCCACCAGCTCGATCATCGGCTGCAACGACCCGGTGGTCCTGCCGCGCGGCTCCGTCAAGAGCGACTGGGAAGTGGAACTCGGCGTCGTCATCGGCAAGCGCGCCCGCTACGTCGACGAAGCCGATGCGCTCGACTACGTGGCCGGCTACTGCGTCGTGAACGACCTGTCCGAGCGCGAGTACCAGCTGGAACGGGGCGGCCAGTGGGACAAGGGCAAGGGCTGCGACACGTTCGGCCCCGTCGGCCCGTGGCTCGTGACGGCCGACGAAGTGCCGGATCCGCAGAACCTGGACATGTGGCTGGAAGTGAACGGCAAGCGCTACCAGACGGGCAACACGCGTACGATGGTGTTCACGGTCGCGCACCTGGTCAGCTACATCAGCCGTTTCATGACCTTGCAGCCGGGTGACGTCATCAGCACGGGCACGCCGCCGGGCGTCGGGCTGGGCCAGAAACCGGATCCCGTCTACCTGGTGCCGGGCGACCGCATGCGGCTCGGCATCGCCGGACTGGGCGAGCAGGAGCAGACCGTCCACGCCTGGAACGAGGCGCTGATCGACGGCTGACCGGTAGGGTGGGCACGCCGTGCCCACGTGTGACGTATGTGGATGGTTGGCGCGAAATACAGGCCAGGCACCGGAACGGAGACTTAGCAGACATGACGGACCCCTCGACGCGGCAGTACCGGTTTTCCCTCGTGATGATCACCACATTGTTTTTCATGTGGGGGTTCGTCCATAATCTCGACCCGATCCTGATCCCGCACCTGCGGCGTTCGTTCAGCCTGTCGGTGCTGCAGTCCGCCCTCGTGGATTCGGCCGTGTTCATCGCGTACTTCGTGATGGCGCTGCCGGCCGGGCTGCTGATCCGGCGCGCCGGCTACAAGGCCGCCATCATCTGCGGCCTGCTGCTGTTCGCCACCGGCTCGCTGATGTTCATCCCGGCCGCGAACACGCAGCAGTACGTGGTGTTCCTGGCCGCGCTGTTCACCATCGCGTGCGGCCTGACGATACTGGAGACGGCGGCCAATCCGTACGTGACCCTGCTGGGCAAGCCGGAACGGGCGGCCCAGCGCATCAACCTGGCCCAGTCGTTCAACGGGCTGGCGGCCACGCTGGCGCCGATCATCGGTGCGCGCCTGATCCTCGTGCATGGGGCGAACGACCAGCAACTGGCCGCGATGCCCGAGGCGGCGCGCCAGGCCGCGCTGGCGGCGGAAGCGGCCAGCGTGAAGGGGCCGTACATGGTGCTGGGGCTCGTCATCCTCGTGCTCGCCGTCGTGTTCTACTTCCTCAAGCTGCCGGAGATCGGCGGCAGGTCGGGCAATGCGCCGGCCAAGAGTTCGGTCGGCGCGGCGCTGCGGGTGCCGTCCATCCGCCGCGGCGCCATCGCGCAATTCTTCTACGTGGGCGCGCAGGTCTGCGTGTTCAGCTTCTTCATCCTGTACGCCACGCGCTCGGCGGGCGTGTCGCCCGTCACCGCGGCCGATTACCTCGGGTGGGGCTGCGGCATGGCGTTCATGGTCGGGCGCTTCGTCGGCACGGCCCTGATGCGCGTCGTGGCGCCGGCGCGGCTGCTGTGGCGGTATGCACTGGCCTGCACCGTCCTGGCGGCGGTGGCGATGCTGGCGCACGGCCTGGCCAGCATCGCGGCCGTGATCGGCATCGCCTTCTTCATGTCGATCATGTTCCCCACCATTTTCTCGCTGGGCCTGAACGGCGCCGGCCACCATGCCGACATGGGGAGTGGCCTGATCATCATGTCGATCGTCGGCGGCGCCTTGCTGCCGCTGGTGTTCGGCTTCGTCAGCGACGTGACGCACAACGTGCAGTTCGGCTACGCTGTGCCGCTGCTGTGCTTCGTCGTCATCGCCTGGTTCGCGCGCGCCGCGCTGGTGCAGGACAGCCGTGACGCCCACGCGGCGGCGCCATCTTCAATAGGAGTTACGAAACGTGTTTAGACTGAACGACAAGACGGCCGTGATCACGGGCGGCGGCAGCGGCATCGGCAAAGCGATCGCCCAGTTGTTTGCCCGGCAGGGCGCGCATGTGCACGTGGTCGACCTGAGCGACGCCGCCTGCCTGCAGGTCGTGCGCGAGATCCGCGAGGAGGCCGGCCGCGTCACCTCGCACGCCTGCGACGTGGCGCGCCAGGCCGACGTGGAGGCGCTGATGGCGGCCATCGGCCCGATCGACATCCTCGTCAACAATGCCGGGATCGCCCACATCGGCAAGGCGGACAATACGAGCGAAGAGGATTTCGACCGCGTCATGAACGTCAACGTGAAGGGCGTCTACAACTGCCTGCACGCCGCGATCCCGCAGTTGCGCGCGAACGGCGGCGGCGTCATCGTCAACATGGCGTCCGTCGCGGCCTGGGTGGGCATCAAGGAGCGCTTTGCGTACTCCACGGGCAAGGGCGCCGTGATGGCGATGACGCTGTCCGTCGCCAAGGACTACCTGCAGGACGGGATACGCTGCAATTCCATCTCGCCGGGCCGGGTGCATACGCCGTTCGTGGACGGCTTCCTGGCGCGGACTTACCCGGGACGCGAAGCGGAGATGTTCGAACAGCTGTCGAAGACCCAGCCCATCGGCCGCATGGCCAAACCGGCGGAGGTGGCCGCGCTGGCGTTATACTTGTGCAGCGACGAAGCGGCCTTCATCACCGGCACCGACTATCCGATCGACGGCGGCTTCATCACCCTGAACTCTTGAGCCCCGCACGATGATCATTTCTTCCGCCACCGACTACCGCGAAGCCGCGCGCCGCAAGCTGCCGCCGTTCCTGTTCCATTATCTCGACGGCGGCTCGGGCACCGAGACGACGCTGCGCGCGAACGTCGACGACCTGCAGCGCGTCGCCCTGCGCCAGCGCGTGCTCAAGGGATCGGAAACGCTGGACCTGTCGACCGAGTGGTTCGGCGTGAAGCACGACCTGCCGCTGGCGCTGGCGCCGATCGGCCTCGCCGGCATGTATGCGCGCCGCGGCGAAGTGCAGGCGGCCCGCGTGGCGGCGGAACGCCATATCCCGTTCATCCAGTCGACCGTGTCCGTGTGCCCGCTGCAGGAAGTGGCGACGCAGTCGGCGCAACCGATCTGGTGCCAGCTGTACGTCCTCAAGGACCGCGGCTTCATGCGCGACTACCTGCGCCGCGCGCGCGAGCTGAGCATCAACACGCTGGTGTTCACCGTCGACATGCCGGTGCCCGGCGCGCGCTACCGCGACGCCCACGCCGGCATGAGCGGCCGCCACGGCCCGCTGCGGCGCGTGCTGCAGGCGATGGCGCATCCGCGCTGGGCGCTGGACGTCGGCCTGCTCGGCAAGCCCCACGACCTGGGCAACATCTCGACCTACCGCGGCAATCCGACCGGGCTCGCGGACTACATCGGCTGGCTGGCCGCCAACTTCGATCCGGGCATCAGCTGGAGCGACCTGCAGTGGATCCGCGACGAGTGGCAGGGGCCGATGGTCATCAAGGGCATCCTCGACGCCGACGATGCGCGCGATGCGAAATCGTTCGGCGCGGACGGCATCATCGTGTCCAACCACGGCGGCCGCCAGCTGGACGGCGCGCTGTCCACCGCGAAGGCCCTGCCGGCCATCGCGCAGGCGGTCAAGGGCGACCTGACCATCTTCGCCGACTCCGGCGTGCGCACCGGCCTCGACGTCGTGCGCCTGCTGGCGCTGGGCGCCGACGGTGTCCTGATCGGGCGCGCCTTCGTGTACGCGCTCGCGACGAGCGGCGCGGCCGGCGTGCGCAACCTGCTCGCCATCCTGGAAAAGGACATCCGGACCAGCATGGTGCTCACCGGCGTGCAATCCGTGCGCGATATCGACGCGTCCTGCCTGGCCTGAGCGGTTCCGGGGGGCATGCGGCGGCGTCGCATTGCGCCCATGATTGTCTTAAATTTATAGAATACATAGAAAAAGGCGAAACGATGAACCAGATGAAAAGCATCGTGTGCGAGGGGCCCGGCGAACTGCGCCTGCGGCTCGGGCCCGTCCCGACGGCCGCTGCCGGCGAGGTGCTGCTGCGCGTGCGGCGCATCGGCGTGTGCGGGACGGACATGCACATCTTCCGCGGCACCCAGCCGTATCTGGCATACCCGCGCGTGATGGGCCATGAATTGTCCGGCGAAGTGGTGACGGCGCCCGCCGGCTCCGGCCTCCTGCCTGGCGACGGCGTGTTCGTGATGCCCTACCTGTCGTGCGGCGATTGCGTCGCGTGCCGCAAGGGCAAGACGAATTGCTGCACGCGGATCCAGGTACTCGGCGTGCACCGCGACGGCGGCATGGCCGAATACCTCGCGGTGCCCGCCGCTTTCGTCCTCAAGACGGAAGGCATCTCGCTGGACGATGCCGCCATGCTGGAATTCCTCGCCATCGGCATGCACGCGGTGCGCCGCGGCGCCGTGGCGGCCGGGCAGCGCGTGCTGGTGGTCGGTGCGGGACCGATCGGCGTGGCGGTCGCGCTGTTCTCCGCCCTCGCGGGCGCCGAGGTCACGGTGCTCGACGCGCGCGCCGACCGCCTCGGCTTCTGCAAGGACGTACTGCACGTCGCGCATGCCGTGACGGCGGGCGAGGGCGACCGCGAGCAGCTTGCCGCCATCACCGGCGGCGACTTCTTCGACGCCGTGTTCGACGCCACCGGCAACATCAAGGCGATGGAGCGGGGCCTGGACTTCGTCGCCCACGGCGGCACGTATGTCCTCGTATCGATCGTGCCGGAACGGCTCTCGTTCGCCGACCCGGAGTTCCACAAGCGCGAAACGACGCTGCTCGGCAGCCGCAACGCGACCGTGGACGACTTCCGCGCCGTGCTCGCGGCGATGAAGGCGGGCCTCGTGCCGACGCGGGCGATGAACACCCACCGCGCCACGCTGGACGAATTCATCGACGCGCTGCCGCGGTGGATGGATCCGGCCAGCGGCGTGATCAAGGCCATCGTCGAGGTGTGAATGACGCCGCCTCCCGCAATGACGCGCAGATCCGGTAGAATGACGGATTGTCCATATGGACTGGATTCCGGACTTCATGGCCCGACCTCCCACCATCTTCAAGCGCAGTGCGAACCTGCTGCTGCAGTATATTGCCGACCACGTGGCGGTCGGCGACGCGCTGCCGACCGAGCAGCACATGGCCGAACTGGGCGAGGGCAGCCGCACGGCGATCCGCAGCGCGCTGGCGCATTTCCGCGAGTGCGGCCTGATCAGCGACCTGAAGGAACGCCGCCTGCTGCGCAAGCCGCAGCGCACGGATTACTTCGACCTGGACGAACTGCGGACGGGCGCCGACCGCATCCGCGACGTGCTGATGGAGCGGATCTATCGCAGCGACCTGCCGCCCGGGGCGGAGTTCTCGGAAACGGAACTGGCGCGCGCGGCCGGTACGAGCACGATCAGCGTGCGCGAATTCCTGATCGGCTTTTCCCATTCGGGCCTGATCGAGAAGAAGCCGCGCGGCGGCTGGCGCCTGTGCGCGTTCGACCGCTCGTTCGCCATGGAGCTGGCCGACGTGCGCCAGATGTTCGAGTTCGCCGCCATCGACCGCTTCATCGCGCTGCCGCCGGACGACCCGGCGTTCCGCGAGCTGGGGCAGCTGATCGCGCGGCACGAGCAGCTGGGTTCCGTCATGCCCACGCATCACAAGGACTTCCCGGCGCTCGACCGCGACTTCCACGCCTTCCTGATGGGGCAGTTGGACAATCGCTTCGCGCAGGGCTTCTTCGACCTCGTGTCGCTGGTGTTCCACTACCACTATCAATGGGACAAGTCGCAGGAAATGGTGCGCAACGAGTATGCCGTGCACGAACACCTGGACATCCTGCGGGCGCTGGCGCGGCGCGACGTCATGGCCGCGCGCGAGGCGATGCGCATCCACCTGAATTCGGCGCGCAGCACCCTGCTGCAGGCGATCCGCGTCCGCGAAATGAAGGCGCACCCGGGCTGACGCACGGGCCGGCGCGGGAGGGCATCTGATGCTCGTCGACGCCCATCAACACTTCTGGCGGCTGGCCGACCGCAACGGCGCGTGGCCGCCGCCCGCGCTGTCCGCCATCTACCGCGACTTCCTGCCGGGCGACCTGGCGCACCTGCTCGACCGGCACGGCGTCGCGCGGACGGTCCTCGTGCAATCCATGCCCAACGAGGACGACACGCGCTTCATGCTCGACCTGGCGCGGCGCCATCCGTTCATCGGCGGCGTGGTCGGCTGGGTCGACATGAAGGCGCCCGACGCGGCGGCGCGGATCGACGCGCTCGCGGCCGATCCGATGCTCAAGGGCTTGCGGCCCATGCTGCAGGACCTGGACGACGACGACTGGATCGCCGACGCGGCGCTGGCGCCGGCCGTGGCGGCCATGCTGCGCCATCGCCTCAGCTTCGACGCCCTGGTCCTGCCGCGCCACCTGCCCGCCTTGCGCACGTTCGCCGAACGCCATCCCGATTTGCCGATCGTGATCGACCACGGCGCCAAGCCGCTGATCGAACATGGAGTGATGGCGCCCTGGCACGCCGACATCGCGCGCCTGGCCGCCATGCCGCACGTGTGCTGCAAGCTGTCCGGGCTCGTCACGGAGGCGGGGCCCGGCTGGGACGTCGACCGCCTGCGGCCGTACGTGGCGCATCTGCTCGCGAGCTTCGGCCCGCAGCGACTGATCTGGGGCAGCGACTGGCCCGTGCTGAACCTGGCGGCCGATTACGCGGGCTGGATCGCCGCCTGCGCCGCGCTGCTGGACAGCCTGGACGAGCCGGACCGGCAATCCGTGTTCGGGCTGAACGCCCGGCGTTTTTACCGTATCGATTGAGGAGGAGTGATATGCAGAGAATGGGAATGATGATCGGCATCGCGCCGGAAAAGATCGCGGAATACAAGGCGCTGCACGCCGCGGTCTGGCCGCAGGTGCTGGCGCGGCTGAGCGAGGCGAACGTGCGCAACTACACGATCTTCCTGCGCGAGCCGGAGAACGTGCTGTTCGGGTATTGGGAATACCACGGCGCGGACTTCAATGCCGACATGGGGCGCATCGCGGCCGATCCGGAGACGCAGCGCTGGTGGACGTTCTGCGGCCCCTGCCAGGTGCCGCTCGCGAGCCGGGCCGAAGGCGAGCACTGGGCGATGATGGAGCCGGTGTTTCACATGGACTGATGGATCAGATCGAAGCGGCCGGCTTTTTCGCGGCTGTCGTCGCGTCGTTCGGGTCGACGAGCGCAGCCGGCTCGTCCGGCTCGACGATGGCCGCCAACATCGCCGGACCGTCGCGCATCGCGCCGGGCACGAACCGGTGGCGCCATCTGAAGCTGGTCGTCCGGTGCACGCCGGTCACGCGGGCGGCATCGCGCACCGTCCGCGATTCGAGGACGGATTGCAGGAATGGCAGCCAGCACTCCTTTTTGCGCAGGCGCGCGAGCGGCGTGCCGGTCAGCGCGTTATAGGTGCGCCCGCAGGCGGCGCAACGAAAACGCTGCAGGCCGCTTGCCTGGCCGCAGCGGTGTACGCGGGCGCAACCGCAATGCGGACAGGGCCGGCCTCTGGCGGCCTGTTCGATCAAGGCGATACATTCCGCCGAATGCGTGCGGCTCGCGATCCACTCGCGCAGCCGGGTAACGTCGGAGGCCGACAGGGGCAACGCCGACAATGCGGCGAATACGTCGTCGAAGGGCAGGCCGCGCATCGTCATTCCTCATGAGTTGGCTCGATGATGCATATGACCTCTAGAACCGGATTCGGTTCACATGCATGAGGAGACACTGGACAGCCCGGCAAGACAGCCGAGCCGGACGCCCTGGCCGGCGCCCCGTGGTCAGCCGTCGCTGCGCAGTGCCGCGATCGGGTCCAGCGCCGCCGCCTGGCGCGCCGGATACACGCCGAACCCGAGCCCCACCGCCACGCACGCCAGCACGGCCAGCAGCAGGCTCACGGGCGACCACGCGACGGACCACCCGGCCAGCGCCGCGATGCTGTAGGCCGCCACGGCGCCCAGCACCAGGCCCAGCGCCGCGCCGCTGACGGCGATCACCAGCGCTTCGGCGAGGAACTGCTCCACCACGTCGCGGCGGCGCGCGCCCAGCGCCCGTTTCAGGCCGACTTCCCGGCGCCGTTCCAGCACGTTGGCCAGCATGATGTTCATGATGCCGATGCCGCCCACCAGCAGCGACACGGCCGCGATCGAACTCATGACGATGGTGAAGATGCGCTGCGTCTGCTGGTTCTGGCGGTACAGGCCCAGCGGCACGATGAGGTTCGTGTCGTCGACGCCGCCGTGGCGCTGGGTGATCAGCGCCTGCAGCACGCGCGCCGCGTCGTCCGGCGCCGCCTTGCCGTCCAGGCGGACGCTGAGGCCGTCCACCTCGTCGTCGATGCGGCGGAAACTGAACCGGGCGCGCCCCGTTTGCCAGGGCACGAACAGGCGTTCGTCGTCCAGCCCCAGCTTGACGCCTTCGAATTCGGATTTGCCGGGCGTGCGGTCGGCCAGCACGCCCACCACCTGCAGCCACACGTGGTTGACCTTGACCCGCTGGCCGATGGCCGGCGCGGCGCCGAACAGCGTGTGCGCGAGGCGCGCGCCCAGCACGCACACGGGCGCCAGCGTGGCGCCGTCGGCCGGGGTGAGCCAGCGTCCCGCCGCCAGCTGCAGGCCGCCGTGTTCGGCGTAGCCCGGCGACACGGCAAAGGCCTGTCCGCTCACGACCCGGGCGCCGACGATCAGCTGGTCGACCTTGATTTCCTTTTTCAGCGCCACCGAGCGGGCGCCCGGCACGACGGACAGTGCCGCCACCCCGTCCGCGGCCGACAGTCCGAGCGACCGGGTACGGACGTCCTTCAAGTGCTCGGCGTCGATGCCCTTGCTCTCGACCAGCACGTTGTTCAGTCCCAGTTCGGCCACGAGCCGCAGCGCCTCGCGCCTGCTGCCTTCGCCCACGGCCAGCATGGCGACGATGGCGCCCACGCCGAAGATCATGCCCAGCAGCGTGAGGCCGGTGCGCAGTTTGCGCCGCCGCAGTTCGGCGACGGCTTCCAGTATCAGTGCGCGATTCATGTGGTCTTGTCCTTCGGAGGCAGCAGCACGACGCGCGCGCCGGGCGCGAGGCCGCTCCTGATTTCGCTGCGCACCGGGCCGCGCAGGCCCAGTTCGACGGCGTGCTTCACCGGCCGGCCGGCGTCGATCGTGTACACGGCATAGGCGCCGCCGTCCTGCACCAGTGCGATGTTCGGCACCGTCAGTGCCGCCGCCTTCGCCACCAGGCGCACCGTGCCGTGCAGCGCCTGGCCCGGTTTCAGGCCGAGCTTGCGCGCCTGGTCGGTGCCGATGGCGGCGTCGAAATCGCTGTACTTGACGGGCGACTCGGGCGAGATCGTGCTGGCGCTGCTGCCGACCCGCGTCACCGTCAGATCGAGTTCGGTGCCGGTGCCGGCCAGGCGCACCCGCACGGGCAGGCCGGGCTTGAGACCGTAGGCCTGGCCCTCGGCCACGCTGAAGTGGGCCACGAGCTGGTCGAGGTCGGGCAGGGCGCCGAACGGCTCGCCCGCCATCTGGCTGGCGCCGACCTGCGGCTTGGCGCCGTCCCAGCGTGCGGCCAGCAGGAACACGCCGTCGTGCGGCGCCACGAGTTCCAGCGATTCCAGGCTCTTGCGCTGCTGTTCGGCGTTCTGCACGACGCTGTCGCGCTGCGAGTGCAGCACGGCGTCCTGCGCGGCGCTGCGGGCCTGGGCCTGGCCGCCTTTCCATTCCAGATAGGTGCGCTTCTTCGTGAGGAAGCCGACGTCGGCCAGCGCATCCAGGATCGTGTTGCGGGCGAAGACGGAGAGGTCGACGCCGGCATAGCGCCGGGAGAGGCCGAGGTCGTCCTCGACCTTGGCGCGGTCGCCGGCGAGGACGCCCCGTTCGACGGCCGCATTCTGGCGATTGGCTTCCTCGGCCAGCGTCTTGCGCAGCAGTTCGACGTCGGCCTGCGACAGTTCCGCGCGCGCCTGCGGGGCGTCGAACCGGGCCACCACCTGGCCTTTCGTGACGCTGCTGCCGTCCGCCACCATGTCCACCAGCACGCGCGTGGTCCAGCCGCTGCCGGGCACCGCCAGCGGCGTGTTGGCGGCGGCCTTGATCTCGCCGTCGACGTCGAGCGTTTCGCTCCACGTCCGCGCGGCGAGGGTTTCGGCGGGGCCCGACGCCGCCGTCGACGACGCGCCGCAGCCGGACAGCAGGGCGGCCAGGGCGGCCAGGGCCAGGCCGGCCGCCAGCGCGGCGGCGCTCTTGGGAAGATGTGGCATCGGGTCTCTCATGGCTGGGGCGCGGCGGCGGCCACGCGGCGTACGGCGTCCGGCAACAGTTCCACCTGGACGGCGGCGCCGGGTTTGAGGTCTTGCGGCGGCGCGTCGAATTCGAGCCGGACGTCGCGCACGACGGCCGCCTGCGCCGCCGACTTGCTGTGGAAGGCGCGTCCGAGGCCGGTCACGCGCGCCGCCAGCGCCTGGCGCGCGCCGCCCACGGTGACGCGCGCGGCCTGGCCCACCTGCACGCCGGCCGCCTGCGCTTCGGGCACCTTGGCGTCGACACCCAGCCGCTCCGGATCGGCCAGCGTCGCGACCGACAGGCCCATCCAGACCTGGCTGCCGATGCTGAATTTATTGCCGTCCATGCCGATCCGGTGCAGCACCATGCCGCGCTGCGGCGCCACGACGGTCAACGCCGCCTGGCCCTTGACCAGGTCGGCGATCTGGCCGCGCATCTGCGCCACGTCGGACGCGAGGCCCGCGCGCTCGGCCTGGCGGGCGCGCCGCTGGGCCTCGAACTGCGTCTGCATCAGCTGCGCCAGCCTGGCCTTTTCGGCACGTTCGATCACCAGCTTGTCGTAGTCGACGCGGCGGATCAGATCCTTGGGCTGGCTGGCCTTGCGTTCGGCCTTGTCGGCATTGCTCTGCGCCTCGGCCTGCGCCAGCGCGCCGGCGCGGTCCGCCTCGGCCTGGTCCAGCCGCAGCTTGTCCAGCGCCCGCTCGCGTTCCTGCAGCGCCGCCCGCAGCGCCATCAGCCGGTTCGTCACCTCGCCAGCCTCGAACACGGCGATGGGCTGCCCGGCCTGCACCATCGTGCCTTCGGGCGCGAGGAACGCGAGCTTGTACTGCCAGATGAACGGGATGGTGGGCGGCGCCACCGGCGTCGAGCGGCGCGATGCGATCTCGCCTTCGATCGTCAGTCCGGCGGCGGCAGCCTTGACCGGCTGCGCGGGCGCCGGCGCGGCCCCCGGCGCCAGCGGCTCGACGAGCACGCTCATGCCCGCCGCCAGCGGCAGGCCGTGATGGTCCGGCAGTGCGATCCTGGCGCGGAAGTAGCGTCCCTGGCCCCAGCGGGGCCGCGCTTCCGGCGCGCTGGTGATGGCGGCCAGCGTGCCGGCCAGCGCCACGCCGGGCAGGGCGTCGAAGCGCAGGCCGACGGCCTGGCCGGTGCGCAGGTAAGGACGGTCCGCTTCCAGCACCCAGGCCGTGACGACCATCCGGCCGTCGCCCAGCACCGTGCCGGCCGCATTGCCCGGCCAGGCCGTCGATCCCTCGTCGAACCGCTCGCCGCGGAAGGGACTGTAGCCGTGCACCACGATGCCGGCGCGCGTGGCCCGCACTTCGGACTGGGCGAGCTGGGCGAGCTGGAATGCCTCGTTGATCTGCATTTTGCGCACTTCGAGCGCGCCGTCTTCCCGGCGCCGCGCGACGGCCGCGCGGGCATTCCCGAGGCTTTCGCGCTTGATCGCGAGGTCGCGCGTGGCGCGGTCCAGTTCGGCCTGGTGGCGGTCGTAGTCGAGCGCCGCGATCTGGCGCTTCGGCAGCGCCGCATCGACCTTCGCCTTGTCCAGCGCGGCCTGGGCGCTGACCAGCGCCTTGTCGGCTTCGACGGCCGCGACTTCCAGCGTGGCCGTCTCGCTGTCGGCCTTGGCGCGGGCGCGTTCCCGCTCCATCCTGAGCTGGTCGAGATTGGCGGCGGTGGCCGATTCCGTCCGCAGCACCACGTCGCCTTTTTTCACCAGCGTGCCCTCGGGGAGGAAGTTGCGCAGGACGATGGGCTGCGTGTTCGACGGCGGCACGAAGATGGTCTGCGAATCCTCCGCTTCCACTTCGCCGGTCAGCAGCACGGGGCGCGCCGCGGTGGCGGCGGCAAGGCCCGGCGCCGCGGCGGCGGCCGGCGGTTTGGCGGCGGTCCAGGCATGCGAGACGGCGGTGCCGATCGCCAGCGCCAGGGCCGCGCACCACAGGGCGATGCCGCGGCGCGTCATGGCTGGCCGCCCGCGACGCGGCCGTCGCGCAGGTGGATGGTGCGCTGCGCGCTCGCGGCGATGGCCGGATCGTGGGTGACGAGCACCAGCGTCTGGCCACCGGCATGCAGTTCGCGCAGCAGGGCCATCACGTCGGCGGCGCTGTTCGAATCCAGGTTGCCGGTCGGTTCGTCCGCCAGCAGCAGGTCGGGCTCGTTCAGCAGCGCGCGCGCGATCGCGGCGCGCTGCAGCTGCCCGCCGGACAACTGGCCCGGCAGGTGGTCGAGCCGCTGCCCCAGGCCGATGCGTTCGAGCAGGGCCCGCGCGCGGGCCGGCGCCTGCGCATCCGGCACGCGCGCGTAGCGCTGCGGCAGCAGCACGTTTTCCAGCACGGTCAAGCGCGGCAGCAGGTGGAAGGACTGGAACACGAAGCCGATGCGGCGGTTGCGCACGGCGGACGCGGCGTCGTCGTCGAGGGCGCTGACCTCGTCCTGCGCGAGGCGGTAGCGGCCGCTGTCGGGGCGGTCCAGGCCGCCCAGCACATTGAGCAGCGTCGACTTGCCCGAGCCGGACGGCCCCATGATCGCGACGAATTCACCCTGCGCCACGTGCAGGTCGATGCCGTCGAGGGCGTGGATGTCGCTGCCGCCCAGGCGGTAGGTCTTGCGGATGGCACTGAGTTCTATCATGCCAAAAAGTATTTCCGAAGACACAACAACTTGTCAATTGTTAAAAACACCAGCCGGTATATTATTTTTTTATTGCAACAATCTCACATTGCCGCACGAGGTCGGCCAGCCGGCGGCAATCCGCCGCGAGACCGCGTTCATCGACGTTCGTCACCCCGAGCAGCAGCCCCTGCGGTCCGGGCGCATGGGCGTGCCACGGCGACAGCGGCACCGGCGCCATGCCGGCCCGGAGCGCGCGGGCCGCGACCGCGACGTCGGACACGCCGGCGGGCAGCCGCGTGACGACGGCCATGCCGGCCGTCGCCTGCACCGCGATCGCGCCGCCCGCTTCCGCGCGCAGGCAGTGGAGCAGCGCGGCGCGCCGGGCCGCGTACAGGCGTTTCATGCGGCGCAGGTGGCGCAGGTAGTGGCCTTCCTGCAGGAAGTCGGCGACGGCGCGCTGGATGGGCGCGGCCGGCGCCGGCGCCAGGCACGCGGCGACGTCGCCGAACAGCCGGGCCAGTGCGGCCGGCACGACGAGGAAGCCCAGGCGCAGCGCCGGGCTGATCGTCTTGCTGAACGTGCCGATGTGCAGCACCCGGCCGCCGTGGTCGAGCGATGCCAGCGCCGGGGCGGCCCGTCCTTCCAGTTGGAGTTCGCTCAGGTAGTCGTCCTCGACGATCCACGCGCTGTTGGCCCGGGCCCAGACCAGCAGGGCGCGGCGCCGCGCGAGCGTCATCGTCGTGCCGAGCGGCGCCTGCTGGCCCGGCGTCACGACGGCCAGCACCGCGTCCGGCGCCAATCGGACGCCGGCCCCGACGTCCAGTCCTTCCGCGTCGACGGGGACGGGCGTCACCGCCATCCCGCCCAGGGAGAGGGCGGTGCGGGTCAGCGGAAAGCCCGGGTCCTCGAACCAGGCGCGCCGGCCGTGGAGCCCGAGCGCGCGCAGCACGAGCCCCAGCGCGCCCGCGAAGCCCGACGTGATCAACACCTGCTCCGGGCCGCAGCGGATGCCGCGCGCGATGCCCAGGTAGGCCGCGACTTCGCGCCGCAGGTCCGGGTCGCCGCGCGGATCGGGATAGCCGACGGGCGCCGCCGCCGCGTGCCGGGCCGCGCGTGTCAGCATGCGCGACCACAATTTATAAGGGAACGCGTCCTGGGCGGGCACGCCCATCTGGAATGCCAGCGGCGCGGCGCCGAACGCGTGGAACAGGTCCGGCATCGGCAGGGCCGACGGGGCACGGTCGGCCGCGGGCGCGGCGGCCGGGCGCTCGGTGACGCGGGTGCCGGCGGCGCCGAAGCTCGCCGCGAGTTGCTCGTCGACCAGGCGTTCGTACGCCAGGCGCACGGTGCCGCGCGACACGCCCAGTTGCGCGGCCAGGTCGCGCCACGACGGCAGCTTCGCATCGAACGGAATCTGGCCCGATTCGATGGCGGCGCGGATGGCCGCGTAGATCTGCGTGGCGAGGGGGATTTTCTTGGCGCGGTCGAGGCCGATGGGCAGCGAGGTCATGGTCGATGGTACATTAAAAATCACTAAACTTGGCCCTGTTTTTTGGCCACTCGAAGGCGCATGATGCGTCTGCGGCATGAGCCGTTCAGTGTCAAACAGGAGAATGGAATGACGCAGCGCATGGATTACAACGCGGCCACCCCGGCCGGCATGAAGGCACTCGGTGGCGTGTACGGACACATTCTGCACAGCGGCCTGCCCAAGGTCCTCGTCGACCTCGTCTACCTGCGGGTATCGCAGATCAACGGCTGCGCCTACTGCATCGACATGCATTCGCGCGACCTGCTGAAGGAAGGCGTCACCGTCGACAAGCTCGTGCTGGTGCCCGCATGGCGCGAAGCGGGCGCCCTGTTCGACGCCGCCGAGCGCGCGGCGCTGGCCTGGGCCGAGACCGTGACCCGCGTGGCCGAGACGGGCGTGCCGGACGCCGACTATGCGGCCGCGGCGGCCGTGTTCGGCGAGCAGCAACTGGCCGACCTCACCATCGCGATCGGCCTGATGAACGCGTACAACCGCATGGCGATCAGCTTCCGCGCGGTCCCGGCCGCGGCCGCCCGCTGAGCCGCGCCGATTCCCGGCCTTGCCTGTTCGAAATCAATCAGGTAACGTTGGAGCCGTGCGCCCGCAGGGCGGGGAATCGGAATCGGGATGCAGAAAACAAGTACGTTGACGGAAGTGGCGGAAGCAGCGGGCGTGTCGCTGATCACCGCCTCGCGCGCGCTGCGCGGCGTCGGGCGGGTCGCGAAAGAGACGCGCGAGCGCGTGCTCGCGGCGGCGGCGAAGCTGGACTACACGCCGGACATGATCGCGCAGAAGATGCGGGGCGGGAACTCGGGCCTGATCGGCGTGTTCGTCAACGGCTTCCGCTCGCTCGTCATGCACGAGCTGCTCAGCGCCATCAACGACGAGGCGCGCCGGCTCGGCTTCGACCTCATCGTGTTCAACGCCGACCATTTCGACGATGCGCGCCGCGCCGGCACGGCGGAGATGCTGCGCAAGTTGTGCGACGGCCTGCTCCTGCTGCTGCCCGATGCGAACGACGGCCTGCTGGTCAAGCTGGAACGGGCCCACGCCCCGTGCGTGCTGGTGAGCTTCGCGGGCCGCCAGATCGACCTGCCGGTCGTCCTCGGCTCGAACCGCCTCGCGGCCCGCGCCGCCGTCGACCACCTGCTCGGCCTGGGCCACCGCCGCATCGCCTTCATCGCCGGCACCTCGTTCACGGGCCAGAGCGAGGAGCGCCAGCGCGGCTACGAGGATGCGCTGCGCGCGGCCGGCATCGCGATCGAGCCGGCCTACCTGCGCCAGGGCGATTTCAACGATGCCAGCGGCTTCGTGGAGACGCAGGCGCTGCTCGCGCTGCCGCAGCCGCCGACCGCGATCTTCGCCGCCAACGACGCGATGGCGTTCGGCGCGCTGGATGCGATTTCCACGGCCGGCAAGAAGGTGCCGGACGACCTGTCCGTCGTCGGCTTCGACGACGTGATCCGCGCGGCCTTCGTCCACCCGAAGCTCACGACCGTGCGCCAACCCCTGAACGAGATCGCGGTGCGGGCCGTGGCGGAGCTGGTCAATGCCATGCGCAGCGAGCGGGCCGACGGCTTCCGCATCGAATTGCCGGCCCGCCTCGTCGTGCGCGACTCCACCGGGCCGGCGCCCGGGGGCTGACGATCTGCCGCGGCAGCGGCATGGCATCGTTACCATCCCGCGCCGCCTGACTTTCTCTCCGGGCACGCCCCCACTTCGACCATCGGCTTGATCGAAAATCTATTGTCATTTGCCAAGACGAGTGGTAACGTTGTCTCACCTCATACGGGAGACGACATGAATCGAAGGGATGCGCTGACCCGCGGGCTGGGCGCGCTGGCGCTGCTGGCCGGTCCGCGCGCGGGCGCGGCGGCGGGACAGGATGCGGTGCAGGGCGCCGCGGCGCTCGGGCCGCGCGTGCCCAAGCGCTACCTGCGCACCGTCGCCGACGAGGCGCTGCTCAGGCGGCACCTGCTGCCCGCGGACGCGTGGCATCCCTATCCGCAGGCCGGCGACCGCGCCGCGTGGGCGCGCGTGCCGGCCGACGTGACGGCGGCGCTCGTCGCCCGCGCCGATGCCTGGCTGGGCACCGAGTGGCCCCAGCTGCCGGCCAGCCTGTTCCTCGAATTCGCCGAAAACGGCAACCGCACCCGCTACGAACAACGTTATTTCGAGCGCCGCAGCCGCCTGGCGGGCCTGGTGCTGGCGGAGTGCGTGCAAGGCCAGGGGCGCTATCTGCACGCGATCGCGGACGGCGTCTGGCACGTATGCGAAGAAACGTTCTGGGGCCTGCCCGCGCACAGCGGCATGCAGAAAAGCGGCGTCGGCCTGCCCGATGCGCAGGAACCCGTGATCGACCTGTTCGCGGCGGAGACGGGCGTGACGCTGGCCTACGTCCACTACCTCGTGGGCGCGCAGCTGCGCAAGCTGTCGCCGCTGCTGCCGCTGCGGATCGCGGCGGAAGTGAAGCGGCGCATCCTCGATCCGGGCTGGCAGCGCGACGATTTCAAGTGGATGGGCCTGACGGCCGGGAGCGACGGGCGCCGGGCGCCGCTGAACAACTGGACGTCGTGGATCGGGTCGAGCTGGCTGGAAGCGAACCTGCTGCTGGAGCCGGACCCGGAGCGCCGCATCGCGGCCACGCTCAAGATCTGCGGTTGCCTCGACCGCTTCCTGGAAGATTATTCGGACGACGGCGCCTGCGAAGAGGGGCCCGGCTACTGGGCGATGTCCGCCGGCCCCTACCTGGACTGCCTGATGGCGCTCGACTCCGCGCTCGGCGGCGCCGCGAATCCCGGCGCGGGCCTGGCGGCCGACCCGTTCGTGCGGCGCATGGGCCATTACGTGCTGGACGTGCACGTGGCGGGCGACTGGTTCGTGAATTACGGCGATGCGCACGCCAGGGTCCACCATTCGCCGCCGCTGCTGCACCGCTTCGGCCGGGCGACCGGCGACGGCGGGCTGGCCGCGTTCGGCGCGTTCCGCGCGCCCGGGCATGGCATCGCCCTGTCCGATCAGGGGCGCCTCGCGCGCGACGTTGCCGACGTGCTGGAAGTCGCGCGGATGCGCGCCACGGCCGCCAGGGACGCGCTGCAGCGCGCGTCGTGGTATCCCGCCCTCGGCCTGATGACGGCCCGGGCGCAGGCCGGCTCGGCGCAGGGCTTCTTTCTCGCCGTGCAGGCGGCGTCCAATGCGCGCAGCCACGGCCACCACGATTCCGGCAGCTTCATCGTGTTCCACGACGGCCTGCCCGTGTTCGTCGATCCGGGCGTGGAAGCGTACACCGCGAAGACGTTCGGCAAGGACCGCTACACCATCTGGACCATGCAGTCGGGCTTCCACAACCTGCCGATCGTCGGCGGCCATATGCAGCGGGGCAGGGATGCGCGCGACCGGGCGGGCCGGCTGCGCGTCGACGACGGCCGGGACGAGACCGGCATGACGATGGACCTGGCCACGGCGTACGGTCCCGAGGCCGGCATCGAGACCTGGGAGCGCCGCGTCGCGCTGCGCCGGGACACGGAGACGGTGAGCCTGCGCGAGACGTTCGCGCTGTCCCGCGCGGCGCCCGTGGCGCTCGTCTTCATGACGCCGCGCCGGCCCGACGCGGCGGCACCGGGCATGGTGGCGCTGCCCGTGGCCGGCGGCCGGACGGTGCGGCTGCGCTTCGATCCGCGCCGGTTGCGCGCGGACGTCGAGCCGCTGCCGCTGGCCGACCCGGGCCTGGCACACGAATGGGGCGGGACGCTGTACCGCATCCGCCTGGTGGCGCAGCAGCCGCTGGCCGCGGGCGACCTGGACGTAACGATCGAACATGAAACCTGAAGGAGTCAAATTGAACAAGCGAGTGATGGCCGGCGTCCTGGCCGGCGGCATGCTCCTGCTGGCCGGCTGTGCGGACATGGGCGGCAACCATGCGGCCGTACCGGCGCAAGAGACACGTGCGGCGCTGCCGTCGCGGGCGGAGGCGCTCGCGGTCATCGACAAGGTGAACGGCTACTGGCAGCGCAAGACGCCGGCGACCGAATGGGCGTTCTGGAACGTGGCCGCCTACCACACGGGGAATATGGCGGCCTATGAAGTGACCCACAACGAGGCGTACCGCCAGTACTCCGAGCGCTGGGCCGACTACAACGGCTGGAAGGGCGCGAAGTCGGACGACAAGGCAGAGTGGAAGCTCACCTACGGCGAGACGGACGACCACGTGCTGTTCGGCGACTGGCAGGTGTGCTTCCAGACCTATCTCGACCTGTACCGCCTCGGCCCGCAGGACCCGCGCCGGGTCGCGCGCGCGCGCGAGGTGATGGGCTACGAGATCGGCACCGGCCGCAACGATTACTGGTGGTGGGCGGACGGCCTGTACATGGTCATGCCCGTGATGACGAAGATGTACAAGCTGACGGGCGACCGGCGCTACCTCGACAAGATGGTCGCCTATTTCGAGTACGCGAACGGCTTGATGTACGACGCCGACACGCACCTGTATTACCGCGACGCGCGCTACGTCTACCCGCAGCACAAGAGCGTCAACGGCAAGAAGGATTTCTGGGCGCGCGGCGACGGCTGGGTGTTCGCGGCGCTGGCCAAGGTGCTGGCCGACCTGCCGCGCGAGGACCCGTACCGCCCCATGTTCGAGGAACGCTTCCGCGCGATGGCGCAGACGCTCGCGACGATCCAGAGCCCGGACGGCTACTGGACGCGCAGCCTGATCGACCCGGCCCACGCGCCCGGCCCGGAAACGAGCGGCACGGCGTTCTTCACGTACGGCATGCTGTGGGGTATCAACAACGGTCTGCTGGACCGGACGACGTACCTGCCGGTCGCGGCGCGCGGTTGGCAGTACCTGACGCACACCGCGATCCAGCCGGACGGCAAGGTGGGTTACGTCCAGCCGATCGGCGACCGCGCGATTCCCGGCCAGGTGGTCGACCGCGATTCGACCGCGCATTTCGGCGTCGGCGCCGTCCTGCTGGCCGCGTCCGAGATGGCGAAGCTCGCGCGCTGATTCTCTCCTTCGCGGGCCGCGCGCCCGCGTTCGGCCTGCCCAGGGATGGCAGGTCTTTTTTTTGGGGAACGAAAAAGCTTGCGGTTTCTTTAAGCTGGGGCGATGCTTTAGCTCTTGTTAGTGGGAAACGCGTCCATGTTGGAAGACAAAAGCGCCTACGCCGTCGGCACCTTGCGCTATACCGCGGCGGGCCTCGGCATCGTCCTGTTCTGGCTGTTGTTCGGCGAATTCGCCATCGCCTTGCGCGACCGCTCGGCCATCCCGGGCGTGATGGAACTGCTGCGGCAGCACCACGCGAGCGACACCATGATCGCCGTGCTCGTGTCGGCGCTGCCGGCGCTGCTCGGCAGCGTGCTCGTGCCCATCGTCGGCTTCCGCTCCGACCGCTTCCGCAGCCGCTGGGGGCGGCGCCTGCCGTTCCTGGTCGGGATCACGCCCGTCGCCGCGCTCGTCCTCGTCGCGCTGGGTAACTGCACGGCGTTCGGCCGCGCCACCGACCGTTTGCTGGGGGTGTTGTCGCCCGGCGCGGACGCCTGCGTGCTCGCGTGGTTCTGCGTGTTCTGGACCGTGTTCGAGGGCGTCGCGCTCGTCACGCTGGCCCTGTATGCGGGCCTCGTGAACGACATCGTGCCGCGCAGCGTCCTCGGACGCTTCTACGCGGGATTCCGCATCGTCAGCCTGGTGGCCGGCATCCTGTTCAACCTGTGGTTGTTCCGCCTCACCGAACATCACCTGCGCGAGGTCTTCCTGGGCATCGGCCTGTTCTTCGGCGCCGCCTGCATGCTGATGTGCGTGCGCCTGAAGGAGGGCGAGTACGGCCCGCCGGCGGTGGACGGGCCGGGCGCGCCGGGCAGTCCGAACTCGTGGCGCGCCATGGGCCGGGCCTATTGGCGCGAATGCCTGTCCGACCGCTACTTCCTGCTCGTGTTCCTCGCGCTGACGGCATCCGAGCTGACGTTCATGCCCTTCAATACGTTCTCGCAGCTGTACGCCGACTCGCTGGGCATGGACAAGGCCGTGCTGGGCAAGCTGCTGGCGACGTCATACGCGCTGTCGATCGGCCTGTCGTCCGTGATCGGCTGGATGGTCGACCGCTACAGCGCCGCCAACGTGACGGTGTGGACGATGGGGCTGTACCTGTGCGTGGCCTGCGGCGGTTTCCTGGCCGTGCACGACCTGCCGAGTTTCGCCGTCGTCTACGTGCTGCACGTCGTGGTGGCGGGCACGTATTACACGGCGGCCGCGTCGCTGCCGATGGCGCTGTTCCCGCGCGCCCGCTTCCTGCAGTTCGACGGCGCCAAGCGCTTCCTGTTCTCGACGTCCAACATCGCGCTGAGCTTCCTGCTCGGCCCCATGCTGGATTCGACGGGCCACGACTACGGCCTGACCCTGTTGTCCGGGGCGCTGCTGGCCGGGGCCAGCCTGGTCATGTTCCGGCGGCTGTCGCGCGCGGCGCGCGGGCGCGTCGGCGCGGCGTCGTCGGCGTGACGTCCGCGTGCGGCGCGGGCCCCGTCGATCCGCGCACGACCAGCTTGGCCGGGAAGGCGATGCGCGCCGGCTCCGTCGGCCGTCCCGCGATCATGCCGACGACCTCGCGCACCGCGTACGCGGCGATGGCGTCGAACGGCTGATGCATCGTCGTCAGTTTCGGGAACACGCAGCTGGACGTCGGGATGTCGTCGTAGCCGATCACGGAGATGTCGCCGGGGACGCTCAGGCCGCGGCTGTTGACGGCGTCGATGGCGCCGAACGCCATCTCGTCGTTGGCCGCGAAGATCGCGCTCGGCGGGACGGGCAGTGCGAGCAGCTGCTCGGTCGCGGCATACCCGCCCGGCTGCACGAACGCGCCGTTGACGACGAGCGCGGGGTCGGGCGCGATGCCGGCCGCAGCCAGCGCGTCGAGGTAGCCCCGTTCGCGCTCGGCGCTCTGGCCGGTGCCGGGATTGCCGGCGATGTAGGCGATGCGGCGGTGGCCCAGCGCCAGCAGGTGGTCGACGGCGGTGCGCGCGCCGAGGCGGTTTTCCGCCGCCACGACCGGCACGGCGAGCGGGCGCGCGTCGAAGCAGAGCACGACGCTGGCCAGCTGCTGGCGTTCGATGGCGTCGAGATAGCGGTCGTCCGCGCTCGGCATCACGAGCAGCAGGCCGGCGCACAGCTTGCCGAGCAGGTCGCAGGTGGCCATGCGGTCCGGGCTGTCGAAGCGGTCCGCGTTGAACAGCAACAGGTCGTAGCCCTGGGCGCGCGCATGCGTGCTGAGAAAGCGGATGATCTCGTGCAGCACGACGGGGCCGTAATTGTTGACGAACACGCCGATCAGGCGGCCGCGGTCGCCGCGCATGCGCCGCGCCAGCGGGTCGGGCGTGTACTGGAGCTGCGCGGCGGCGGCGAGGATGCGTTCGCGCGCCTCGGCCGAGACATAACCTTCGCCGCGGATGGCGCGCGACGCCGTGATCGGCGCAACGCCCGCGAGCCGGGCGACTTCACTGAGTTTGCTGACTTTGCGCATGGGGCATCCGTAAAACACGAAGTTTGACGGAATAATGAGACAACGTACATCACAAAATTCATCAAAGGTATGACTCTTTGGTATGCCTGTCGTCGTTTCGCGACACAAAAATTGCCGAAACCTCGACTAATTCATCGAAAAAACAACGGGTTACGAGAAATTTGACTGCGTTAGTGCGCTATTGCTCTTTAATAATCGCCTGTGGTAACGTGACCATCAGCCGGCGTAAAGACTACCGTGACAATGCCCCAGTCCGGCACGAACAGGCCCAACAACGAGACAAGGATGGAGACAAGATGAACAAGAAGTTGCTCGCCACGCTGCTGCCGGTGGCCCTGGCCGCCGCCTACGGCAACCCGGCGCTGGCGCAGGAAACCACGCCGCCTGCCGCCCCCACGACCGAGCCGGCCCCGCCGGCCCAGGACGCACCCGCCACCACGACCGTCGTCGTGACGGGCTTCCGTTCCAGCCTGCAGAAGGCGCTGAACCTCAAGCAGCAGGCCGTCGGCGTGCGTGATTCCATCGTCGCCGAGGACATCGGCAAGTTCCCCGAGGCGAACGTGGCCGAGTCGCTGCAGCGCGTGCCGGGCGTGATCCTGAACCGCGACGAAAGCTCGGCGGAAGGCCAGCGCATCTCGATCCGCGGCCTGCCGACCGAATACTCGGTGACGACGCTGAACGGCGCGCCGGTGAACACGACGTCGACCAGCACCATCGGCAGCGCCGCACGCGGCTTCAACTACGACGTGTTCGCATCCGAACTGTTCGGCCGCGTCGACTTCTACAAGACCCCGCTGGCCGAGCTGACCGAAGGCGGCATGGGCGGCGTCGTCGACCTGCAGACGCCGCGTCCGTTCGACAACCCGAAGCGCAACGTGCGCTACGCCGTCTCGGCCGCGTACAACACGATGTCGGAGAAGGCCGATCCGACCGGCTTCGCGCTGTATTCGAACACGTGGGGACACTGGGGCTTCCTGGCCGGCGTCGCGCATTCGAAGGCCGTCAACAACCGCTCCGGCTTCGAGGCGACCGGCGGCTACAACAGCTCGCGCCGCGGCAGCGCCTCGCCGGTGCTGGGCAACTTCGCCATGCAGCTGGACTACGACGATCCGCGCGCGAACCTGTCGGGCTATACGCGCGACCAGGTCGACAACGCGCTGCTGCCGCGCATCTACCGCTTCTACGGCTCGCAGAACCGGCGCTCGCGCGACGGCCTCGTGTCGTCGCTGCAGTTCAAGGAAGGCGGCCTGAATATCAGCCTGGACGGGCTGGCCTCGCAGCTGAAGAACAGCCGCGACGAGCTGTATTACGGCCTCCTGATCCGCAACAGCAAGACGACGAACCGCAACGCGCCGGCCGGCCAGGCCGGCCACAACGGCCTCGTGCCGCTCGACGTGCACATCGATCCGGCGTCGGACCTGTTGACGGGCACCTTCGGCAATACGTCGTACAGCAGCGGCGTCACGTACGGCGAGGACAAGACCAAGTTCGGCTACCTCGCGCTGAACGGCCGCTGGGAAGTCAAGAAGGGCACGGTGCTGACCGGCCAGCTGTCGGCCAACAACAGCGACGCGACGAGCTACCAGGACACCTTGTCGGGCCAGATCTTCGGCGTCGATACCACCATCGATTACGGTCCGGACCACGTGTATCCGTCGATGTCGTCGCCCGTCGACTACACGAACCCCGCCAACTTCACGGGCTTCGACATCAACACCGGCTGGACGCGCGAGACGGACAAGGCCCGCCAGGCGCGCCTCGTGCTGGACCAGGACTACGACCTGTGGGGCGACTGGACGGGCCACTTCAAGGGCGGCCTCGTGTACGTCGACACGACGAAAAGCGTCGAGAAGCGCAACGGCACGTCCGCCATGGTGGCCAAGCTGAAACAGGCCGGCGACGCGGGCTTGCGCAGCAATATGGTGTCGAACCTGCCGATCTCGAACCTGGACATGGGCGACGGCTGGCCGCACCAGTTCGGGACGTTCACCCGCAGCTACACCATGGGCACGTACGATCCGCTGGCCTACAACACCAGCGACGCGTTCACGCCGGCGCAAAGCTTCGGCGCGGAAGAGAAGGTCACGACGGGCTTCGTGCAGTCCGACTTCAAGGGCGAGGTGCTGGCCCGCGAGCTGCGCATCAACGCCGGCGTGCGCTGGGCGCAGACGAAGCTGGGCATCGACAACTACAAGAAGTCGGGCGCAGGCAACACCTATGCGCCGAACGAGGAGCACGGCAAGTACACGAACGTGCTGCCGGCCGTCAGCGCCGCCTATGACCTGACCGACGACGTGATCTGGCGCGCGTCGTACGGCAAGACGATCAGCCGCGCGTCGCTGTCGATCATCGCCGCGCAGACCGTCGTCCCGAACCCGTTCGACAACACGGCCACGGCGGGTAATCCGAACCTGAAGCCGCAGCAGTCGAAGAACCTGGACACCAGCCTCGAATGGTATTTCAAGCCGGGCAGCCTGCTGTCGGCCGCGTACTTCAAGAAAGAGCTGACCGACGCCACCGTCTCGAGCACGACGCAGACCACGTTCGGCGCACTGGGCCTGCCCGACACGGCGCTGGGCGCGATCTTCCACGACGCGAACGGCCACGTCGACCCGAACCTGCCGATGACCCTGCGCACCTACGGCAACGCGGGCCAGCAGACGCTGAAAGGCTACGAGCTCGCGTACCAGCAGGACTTCACCTTCCTGCCGGAGCCGTTCAAGGGCCTCGGCGCGCTGGGCAGCTATACGCACATCGACCCGTTCAACAGCCAGAAATGGATCACGAACGCCGGCAAGGAAATCGCGGTCAACTCGGTGCCGAAGTACGCGTACAGTTTCACGACCTATTACGAGCGCGGCCCCCTGGCCATGCGTCTCTCGTACAATTACAAGGGCCGCTCGCTGCACCCGGATAATCCGAAGAACAACGGCGATGACCTGATCCGCTGGCGCGCCGCGCGGGGCTACCTGGACGGGAACATCAGCTATAAACTGTCGGAGAACCTGGAACTCCGCATCGATGCGCTGAACCTGTCCAACACGCTGTCGTACGATTATTTCGAGGACGCGACCGGGCAGTACGGCGACGGTCACCGTAGCCGCATGGATTATGCGAAGTACGACGGCCGCACGATCAAGATCGGCATCCGCGGCAAGCTGTAATTTTCGAACCTCGACGACGACTACATGACCATCAGTTTCCAACGCCGGCGCCTGCTGCAAGGCAGCGCCGCCGCGCTGGGCGGCGCGCTGCTGCCGCTCACCGCCACCGTCCACGCCGCGGCCTCGCACCGCTTCGCGATCGGCGACCACGACTTCCTGCTGGACGGGAAGCCCCTGCAGATCCGCTGCGGCGAGATGCACTTCGCCCGGGTGCCGCGCGAGTACTGGTCGCACCGCCTCAAGACCATCAAGGCGATGGGCCTGAACGCGGTGTGCGCCTACCTGTTCTGGAATTACCACGAGTGGCGCGAAGGCCGCTACGACTGGGCCGCGCAGCGCGACGCCGCCGAATTCTGCCGGCTCGCGCAGGAAGAGGGCCTGTGGGTGATCCTGCGCCCCGGCCCGTACGCCTGCGCCGAGTGGGAGATGGGCGGGCTGCCGTGGTGGCTGCTGAAGCACCCCGGCGACGCCTTCCTGCGCACGCGCGACGAGGCCTACCTGGCACCCGCGCGGCGCTGGCTGGCGGAAGTCGGACGGGTGCTCGGGCCGCAGCAGGTGACGCGCGGCGGGAACATCCTGATGGTGCAGGTCGAGAACGAGTACGGCTTCTTCGGCGACGACGTCGGCTACCTGCGCGTGCTGCGCCAGGCGTTGCTCGACGCCGGCTTCGACGTGCCGCTGTTCCAGTGCAATCCGACCAATGCCGTCGCGCGCACCTACATCCCCGAACTGTTCACGGTGGCGAACTTCGGCAGCGATCCGGCCGCCGGCTTCAAGGCGCTGGACGCCGTGCAGAAGGGGCCGCGGATGTGCGGCGAATACTATTCCGGCTGGTTCGACACCTGGGGCGCGCCGCACCGCCGCGGCGGCGTGGAAGGGGCGACGGCCGACATCGCGGCCATGCTCAAGGCGAACGGTTCGTTCAGCCTGTACATGGCGCACGGCGGCACGACGTTCGGCCTGTGGGGCGGCTGCGACCGCCCGTTCCGGCCCGACACGACGAGCTACGACTACGACGCGCCGATCGGCGAAGCGGGCTGGATCGGCGACAAGTTCGACGCCTACCGCGCCGCCATCACGCCGTTCCTGGCACCGGGCGAAAAGCTGCCGGCGCCGCCGCCGCGCATGCCCGTGATGACGATATCTCCGTTCGCGCTGGCCGAATCCGTGGCCGTGAAGTCGGCCATGCCGGCCCGCGCCGTCAAGGACGTGTCGCCGCGTCCGATCGAGCAGTACGACATCAGCCGCGGCCTCGTGTCGTATCGCGTCACGTTGCCCGCGGGGCCGGCGGGCGTGGTCGAAGTGGCCAGGGCCCGCGACCTGGCGTGGGTCCACCTGGACGGCAAGCCGATCGGCACGCTGGACACGCGCTACCGCCGCTACAAGGTCGACGTCCCGGCGCGCAGCAAGCCGGCCACGCTCGAGATCCTGCTCTACACGATCGCGCGCGTGAACTTCGGCGTCGAGATCCACGACCGCAAGGGCCTGCACGGCCCCGTGACGTTCACGCCGAAAGGCGGCGCCGCGCAGCCGCTGGAGAACTGGGAAATCCGCGCCATCGACTTCGACGCGGACGGCGTGCTGCCGCCGCTGGCGTTCAAGAAGGGACGCGGCAAGGGCGCCGCGTTCTTCCGCGGCGGCTTCGATACCGCGCGCACGGACGACACGTTCCTCGACATGTCGGCGTGGGGGCAGGGCGTCGTCTGGGTCAACGGCCGCTGCCTGGGACGCTTCTGGAGCATCGGCCCCACGCAGACGATGTATTTGCCGGGACCGTGGCTGCGCAAGGGCCCCAACGAGGTCGTCGTGCTCGACCTGACGGGGCCGCGCGGACAGGGACTGCCTACGATCGCCGGCCTGGCCATGCCGATCCTCGACCAGCTGCACCGCGAACGGGATTTCCCGCGTCCGCCGAGCACCGCGCGCCTGCACCTGGACGGCGTCAAACCGGTGTACGACGGCGAATTCGCGCCCGGCTCGCAGACGCAGAACGTGCGCTTCGCCGCGCCGAAGGCCGGCCGCCAGTTCTGCCTGGAGGCGCTCGACGCGTTCGACGGCAAGCCGTATGCCGCCGTGGCGGAACTGGCCCTGCTGGACAAGGACGGCAAGACGCTCGACCAGTCCAACTGGACCATCGCCTGGGTCGACAGCGAGGAAGCCACGAAGGAAGACGGCGGGGCGCTGAACGCGATCAATGGGCAGAACAGCGACTACTGGCACACGGCGTTGAAGGGCGATGCGTACCCGCACCGCCTCGTGATCGACCTGGGTCGTTCGATGGACGTGGCCGGCCTGCGCTACGTGCCGCGCCAGGGACCGGATGGCGTCACGGGACGCATCCGCCATTTCCGCGCCTATGTCGGCGACGGGCTGGTGGTCGAACAATGAAGAATAAGGAACACGCATGAAACGACGACACTTCATGGGCAGCGTCGCGGCAGCCGCCGGCGCGCTGGGCCTGGGCGCCGACGCCGCCGCGGCGACGGCGGCAGCAACACCGGCGGCCCACGCGCGCCCGGGCGCGGAGCGCGAGTGGATGCTCGGCCTGCTGCAAAGAATGGCCGAGCCGGTCCTCGCCGCGATGGCGCGCGGCGAACTGAAAAAACGCTTCCCGCTCGAACTGAGCCCCACCTGGGATGGCCGCAGTCCGAACGTGGCCTACCTGGAATGCTTCGGCCGCCTGATCGCCGGCATCGCGCCGTGGCTGGCGCTGCCGGATGACGCCTCGGCGGAAGGGCGCCTGCGGGCGCGCCTGCGCCAGCTCGCGCTGCAAAGCTATGCGCACGCCGTCGACCCGGCCAGCCCGGACTATCTGGGCTGGCACGCCGGCGGACAGGCGCTCGTCGACTCGTCCTACTTCACGAACGCCCTGATCCGCGCGCCCAAGGCCTTGTGGGAACCGCTCGACGCGAAGACGAAGCAGCGCATCGTCGCCGAGATCAAGGGCCTGCGCAGCATCGAACCCCCGTACATCAACTGGATGCTGTTCGCGGCGATGAACGAGGCCTTCCTGCTGTCGGTGGGCGAACAGGCCGATCCGATGCGCACGAACGTCGCCATCCGCAAGGTCAACGAATGGTATGTGGGCGACGGCTGGATCAAGGACGGCGAGACCTTCCACTTCGACTACTACAACTCGTACGTGATGTACCCGATGCTGGTCGAGATCCTCGAAGTGCTGGAGCGGCACAATGCGCCGTTCTGGAACGGCAAGCCGGCCGACCTGCGCGCCCAGGCCGTGAAACGCATGCAGCGTTATTCCGAACACCTGGAGCGCTTCATCTCGCCCACCGGCACCTATCCGCCCATCGGGCGCTCGCTCACCTACCGCACGGCCGTGTTCCAGCCACTGGGCCTGCTGGCCTGGCGCAAGCAACTGCCGGCCAGCCTGCCCGAAGGCCAGGTGCGCGCGGCGCTGCAGGCCGTGCACGAAGCCGTGTGGACGGACCCGACCAATTTCACGAAGGACGGCTACCTGACCATCGGCTTCGTCGGCCACCATCCGGAACTGGCCGACATCTACTCCAACAACGGCAGCATGTACATCGCGTCGGAAAGCCTGCTGGCGCTGGGCCTGCCGGCGGACGATTCGTACTGGACGAGCCCATTGCAGGACTGGACGCAGAAAAAAGCCTTCGCCGGACGGCCGTTCCCGAAAGACTACGCCGTCAATTACTGAACCCGCAACGGCATGCGATATGCATCGTCCTATATGTTTATGGCATGCCAGACGGTAAAGAATCAATAGTGGTAACGATTGCACTGCTACGTACAATTATTTCGTGCGCCCCTTAAACAAATACAAGGGCGACACGTAATTCCGCGAAGACCGATGCGCGCCGCCCGTCCGTAAGCCGGACGGCATCGGCGTAAAGCCCCCGCTTTTGCGCCGTAATGCGACAACGTTACCTCTAACGCCTGTCGCATCGGGCGCATGGGTCGATCGAAAACCAAGCAGTCATATAAACGGAGCAAGGGAGATAACAGACATGGACAACAGCAGAATCTATAAAACCGTACTGGCGGCGCTGATCGCCGAACTGTGCGTGACCGCCTACGCCGGCGCGCAGACCACGACCGAGCCGGCGGCGCAGCCCGCGGACAGCTCGGTGCAGCAGGTCGTGGTCAGCGGCATCCGCGCGTCACTCAGCTCGTCGCTGATGACCAAGCGGCTGCAGGAAGGCGTCGTCGACGCCGTGTCGGCCGAGGATGCCGGCAAGTTCCCGGACACGAACATCGCCGAGTCGCTGCAGCGCGTGACGGGCGTGCAGATCCAGCGCAACAACGGCGAGGGCCGCTATATCTCGGTGCGCGGCCTGGGCCCGGAATTCAATAATGTGCTGATCAACGGCCGCACCATGACGAGCGACACGGGCGGCCGCGAATTCTCGTTCGACGTGCTGTCGTCCGACCTGATCTCGAAAGCCCTGGTGTACAAGACGTCGCAGGCCTTCCTGCCGGAGGGCGGCATCGGTTCGACCGTCGACATCCAGACGGCGCGCCCGCTGTCCGGAAAGGCCGGCCAGTCGACGGTGGTCAACGTGTCGGATTCGTACGACTCGAATTCGAAGAAGAACACGCCGAACGTCAGCGCCCTGTATTCGTACGCGAACGCGGCGAAGAATTTCGGCGTGTCCGGTTCGCTGTCGTACACGGACCGCGCATCGCGGCAATATAAAGCCCTCAACGACGCCTGGAACCTGCTGGACGTAAAGACGATCAACGGCGACCTGAATTCCAAGGGGCTGACGGCAGCGGACGTCACGACCCGTAAGCTGCTCATGCCGCAAAGCTACGGCTTCCAGAACGAAGACGAGAGCCGCAAGCGCCTCGTCGCCAACACGACGGTGCAATACAATCCGTCGTCCACCTGGAAGATCACGGCCGACGCCCTGTATTCGCGCCTGAACCAGCGCAACAACGTGATCGCCATCAGCGACTGGATGAATCCGACCCAGCTGAACGTGAAATACGACGCGAACGGCCAGGTGACGGGTTTCGATCGTCCGGGTTCGGCCTTCGTCGCCAACAATCCGGGCCTGGCCGCGGCGGGCATCCTGACCGACGCCAATTCGAACGACATGATCGTCAAGGGTGGCGACCGCCTGTCGACCACGCTGGCCTATGGCGTGAATTCGAAGTGGACGCTGTCGCCGGACTGGAAACTGGACGCCGACCTGTCGACGTCGCGCACCGCGATCGGCTATCCCGACCTGTGGATCGTGGCCGGCATGGTGCCGAAGAACGGCGACGTGCTGACGTTCGGCTCGACCCCGACCGTGACCTTCGGCGATGGCATCGCAGACCCGTCGGCCGTGCGCGCCCACGCCGTCGGCAACAACATCGACACCAACCACGACAACCTGCACGAAGGTCGCCTGAACGCGTCCTGGACGCCGGACATGGGCGTGTTCAAGGGGCTCGACATGGGCGGCGCGTACTCGCAGCGCAAGGTCGAGCACATTTCGTGGAGCGCCGATTCGTGGAACGCCTTCTCCGGCTACCACGTGTCGCTGCCGTCGTCGCTGTTCACGGTGACGCCGCTGGGCAATCCGTTCGGCGACGGCGGTGGCGTGCCGCCGAACTTCCTGAGCTTCGACCCGTACGCCTACATGGCTTACCTGAACCAGCCGTCCCTGATTCCGCAATCGAACGACCCGGCCCATTACGCCGACAAGTCGATCTATCCGAACGGCCCGATGGCGATCGACTACACGAAGCCGTCGCTGTGGGCCGTGCAGGAAAAGGTGGCGAACGCCTTCGTCGAATCGAAGTGGGAAGGCGACGGCTGGTCCGGCGACCTGGGCCTGCGTTACATGCACGTGAAATCGGAGTCCTCGGGCACCAGCCGCGTCCTGCTGTCGGCCGTTCAGAGCCCGAACGACACGACGTACATCCAGAACTGGGGCCCGATGCAGACGAATTCGGTCGGCAGCAGCTACAACGCCTGGCTGCCGTCCGCCAACGTCAAGTTCGACCTCACGTCCGACATGCTGCTGCGCTTCGGCGCATCGAAGACGCTGACCCGTCCGACGCTGGGCCAGATGGGTGTCAGCAATTCGTACGGCGGTCGCGTGGGTTATGTGACCAGCGGCGGCGGCAACCCCTACCTGAAGCCGATGCGTTCGAATAACTACGACGTGTCGTACGAATGGTATCTGTCGAAGACGAACTACGTCAGCGCCGCCCTGTTCATGAAGAAGGTGTCGGACTTCCTGGAGACGACGCTGGAGGACACGAAGGTCGCGCAGTATCCGACCGAGATCGTGCACGACACCCGCATCCGCAACGGCCAGACGGGCACGATCAAGGGCGCGGAACTGGCCGGCCAGTTTGCGTTCGATAACATCCACCCGCTGCTGCAGGGCTTCGGCGTGACGGCGAACTACACCTACGTGGATGCGGAAGCGAACCGCGATACCGACTCGGGTCCGGTGACCTGCGGCTATCCGGGCCTGTCGCGCCAGTCGTACAACGCGTCGCTGTTCTTCGAAAACAGCAAGTTCCAGGCACGGGCCAGCTATAACTGGCGCAATCACTTCTCGATCGATTGCGGCGGCGGCAGCACCTTGCCGCGCAACCGCGCGGCCTACGGCCAGACGGATGCGAGCCTGCGCTACAACCTGACCGCGCAACTGTCGCTGTACCTGGACGCCATCAACCTGACGAACGCCAAGGTGCACGAGTACGCCAACAACGACAGCCAGTTCCTCACGCTGGAAAACGACGGCCGCCGCATCAACCTCGGCCTGCGGATGGCCTTCTAAGGCTGGCGGGGG
>NZ_LMCY01000022.1:44201-51630 GCF_001425685.1 Massilia sp. Root335
GCGGCGGCGCGCCGGCCCCGATCGATCAGGCTACCGCGCTCAGAGCGCGAGCCCGTTGGCCCCGCGGATCAGCGCATCGAGCGCCTGCTGGTCGAACACGGTGCCCGCGTTGCGGTCGAAGATGGCCGAGCCGTTGTTGCCCGTCCCGCCGGCGTCCCAGTAGAACGGCAGCAGGCCGTTGGCGACGGCTTGCCGCGACGCGTAGTTGAGGAAGTAGGCGCGCGAATTCAGGTGCAGTTGCAGGTTGTCGCCCGACAGCGTCGTCGAGCGGCGGATCGCGCCGAACTCGCCCATCACGACCGGAATGCCCTTGTCGACGAATTTCTGCTTCATCTTCGCGAACAGGGCGTTCAGATCGGCTTCCTCGCCCCACGTGGCGTTGTGCGCCGTATCGGTGGTCGAGTGGTAGCCGGTGCCCCAGTAGTAGAACTGGTTGCCCCAGGTGGCGTCGGCCGTCATCAGCGTGAACTGGTACGGCGTGTAGTAGTGGATTTCCGCCATCTGCCGCGCCGTCACGGTGTCGGTCGGCATCGTGTTCATCAGGTTGTAGGTGAGGTCGATGTCCGTGCTCGGTCCCTGGACGACCAGCACGCGGTAGGCGTTCCGGCCGCCCGTCGAGCGCACGGCGTCGACGAACGTCTGGTGGTACGACATCAGGATCGCCATCTGGGTCGCGTCCTTCGCCGGCGGCTCGTTGGCGCTGGCGAACATCAGGTGTTCGTCGAAGCCGCGCAGCGTCGTGGCGATCTGTTCCCAGTACGCCTTCTGCTTCATGTTGACGGACGCCTGGGCGCTCGACGTGATGTTGTTGTCCAGCCAGCCGCCGTCCCAATGGATGTTGACGATCACGTACAGGCCGCTGTCGACGCACCATTGCACCACCTGTTTCACACGCGCCAGCCAGGCGTCGCTGATCTTGCCCGTGCGCTGGTCGGCGTACTGGTCCCAGGACGTGGGCAGGCGCACGGCCGTGAAGCCGTTCTGCTTGATCAGCTGGATCTGGGCCAGTGTGATCGGCGGATTGCCCCAGGCGGTCTCGCCGCCGATCGCTTCCAGCGAATTGCCGATGTTGATGCCGACCTTGATCTTGCCGGCCAGCGTGACCGCGTTGCTGGCCATGCCCGTCGCGTCGGCGGGCAGGGGGTTCGTGTTATAGCTGGGGAATCTGGCTTTCGCGGCTGCGACCGAGGACATCGATGCGGCCGTTTGCGTGGGACTGGCGGGGTCGGTGGCCGAGCCGCCGCTGCAGCCCGTCAGGGCCAGTGCGAGCAGCGTCGCGCTCAGGATTGCTTTGCATTTCATGGCATGTCTCCTCATTACGTTAACGTGTCGTCGTACGGGATGGTGCAAGACAGCATGGTGCGGTGGCGATGGTCGTCGGGGCGTGCGCCTCCTTTCGGGTCATTGGAAATGCGATGGGGGCCGGTGCGGACCGGCCCGGGGGATTACTGGATCAGCTTGCGGTCGCGCAGCCATTCCTCGGCGCGCTGCGGCCACAGCGACGCGTCGCCGTGGCCGGCGCTCATGCCCATGCCGTGGCCGCCGCGCTCGAAGATGTGCATCTCGGCCGGCACGTGGGCGCGGGTGAGGGCCTGGAAGAACAGGATGCTGTTGTCGACCGGGACGGCGCCGTCGTCCTGCGAATGGACCAGGAACGTGGGCGGCGTCTGCGCGCTGACGCGGGTCTCGACCGACATCCGCTTCACCAGGTCCGGCGCCGGGTTCGCGCCCAGCAGCGCGTGGCGCGAACCGGCATGCGCGGATGGCGGCATCAACGTGATCACCGGGTACATCAGCAGCAGGAAGTCGGGCCGTGCGCTGACGGCGTCGAGCGCCGCGCCCGTGCGTCCGGCCGGATCGTCGAACATCGTGGCCGCGCTGGCGGCGAGGTGGCCGCCGGCCGAACTGCCCATCACGCCGATGCGGTCCGCCGCCACGCCGTAGTCGGCCGCATGCGCGCGCACGGTGCGCAGCGCGCGCAGCACGTCCTGCAGCGGGGCGGGGTGGCCGAAATCGGACAGGCGGTACTTGAGCACGAAGGCGGCGACGCCCAGGCGGGACAGCCATTGCGCGTACTGCCGGCCTTCGTGGTCGAACGCCAGGAATTCGTAGCCGCCGCCCGGGCAGATGATCACCGCCGTCCGCGCCGCGCGGCCGGACGCCGCCGGGTAATAGGTCAGCGTCGGCTGCGAGACATGGCTGATGAGCTCGCCATCGAGCTTTTCGGGGCCGGGATTCGCCTTCGCGTTCGGCACGCCTTCCGGCCAGAGCGGGATCACGGTGGTCTGCGCCTGGGCGCCGGCGGCGATGAAGAAGAATAGTGTGAGCAACAGCTTGCGCATGGAGAGGCCTTGAAAAAATCCGGTGAGGAGGGATTGTGGCCATCGGCCGCCGCACGGCGCAATTATGAAATCGGCGAACGCGGCACATGATTTTTGCCGGAACCGCCCGGCGCTGCGATTTCATCCCGCGCACTCGCGATTTTCGCAATTGCCGCGCCGTGGCGATGACCGGAGAATGGTTCCCTTTTTCTCCCGAGGTAAGCCAGTGCACCGTTTCTCCACATTGAAGAAGGCGATCGCCATGTTGTACGCCGCCACCGTCTGCTGCGCCAGCGCGACGGCGGCCGAGCCGTGGATGAACACGAAGCTCCCTGCGGACGAACGGGCCGGCCTCGTGCTGCGCGAGATGACGCTGGACGAAAAGCTGAAGCTCGTCTTCGGCTACCTGGGCGCGGACCAGGCGTCGAAGAACACCAAGCGCCCGGCGCCTTCCCACGACCAGTCGGCCGGATTCGTCTACGGCGTGCCGCGCCTGGGCATTCCGCATTTGTGGGAAACCGACGCGGGCCTCGGGGTGGCGAGCCAGGGCGGCCCGAACGTGCGCTACGCGACGGCGCTGCCGTCCGGCCTGGCCACGGCGGCCACGTGGGACGTCGCCACGGCGTACGCGGGCGGCGCCATGATCGGCGCGGAAGCGCGCGCCTACGGCTTCAACGTGATGCTGGCGGGCGGCGTCAACCTGCTGCGCGAGCCGCGCAACGGCCGCAATTTCGAATATGGCGGCGAGGACCCGCTGCTGGCCGGCCGCATCGTGGGCGCGCAGATCAAGGGCATCCAGTCGAACCACGTCGTCTCCACGCTGAAGCATTTCGCGCTCAACGACCAGGAATCCGGCCGCACCACCGTGAACGTGCGGATCGACGACGCCGCCGCCCGCATGTCCGACCTGCTCGCGCTGCAGATCGCGTACGAAGCCGGCGATCCGGGCGCCGTCATGTGTTCGTACAACCGCGTGAACGGCGTCCACGCGTGCGAGAACGCCCACCTGCTGAACGAGGTGCTCAAGGACGACTGGGGCTTCGCGGGCTGGGTGATGTCGGACTGGGGCGCCGTCCACAGCACCGTGCCGGCAGCGAATGCAGGGCTGGACCAGCAGTCCGGCATGCCGTTCGACGTGTCCGACTACTTCGGCGCGCCGCTCAAGGAAGCCGTGTTGAACGGCTGGGTGCCGCGCGCGCGCCTGGACGACATGGCGCGCCGCGTCCTGCGCTCGATGTTCGAACACGGCGTCGTCGACCATCCGGTGGCGCCGGCGCCGGACACGATCCCTTTCAAGGCGCATGCCGCCGTGTCGTTGCAGGACGCGCAGGAAGGCATGGTCCTGCTCAAGAACGACGCGCATGTCCTCCCGTTGAACGGGGCCGTCAAGCGGATCGCCGTGATCGGCGGCCATGCGGACAAGGGCGTGCTGGCCGGCGGCGGCTCGTCGCTCGTGTACCCGGCGGGCGGCAACGCCGTGCCGGGCATCGCGCCGACGACGTGGCCCGGTCCCGTGATGTACTACCCGTCGGCGCCGCTGGACGCCATCCGCAAGCGCGCGCCCGGGGCCACGGTCACCTATGCCGACGGCGCCGACCGCGCGGCCGCGGCCGCGCTGGCGCGCGACAGCGACGCCGTGATCGTGTTCGCGACCCAGTGGACGGGCGAAGGCATGGACGTGTCCGACCTGGCGCTGCCCGACCGCCAGGACGCCCTCGTCGCGGCCGTGGCGGCGGCCAACCCGCGCACCGTGGTCGTGCTGGAAACGGGCGGTCCCGTCACCATGCCGTGGCTGGCCGACGTGGGCGCCGTCCTCGAAGCATGGTATCCGGGCACGAGCGGCGGCACGGCCATCGCGGACATCCTGTTCGGCATCGTCAATCCGTCCGGGCATCTGCCGGCCACGTTCCCGGCCTCGGAAGCGCAGTTGCCGCGTCCCGCGCTGGACGGCTTTCCGTACGTGGCCGACCGCCGCTTCGAGACCGATTACCACGAAGGCGCGGCCGTCGGCTACAAGTGGTTCGACCTGAAGGGCCTCAAGCCCCTGTTCCCGTTCGGGCATGGCCTGTCGTACACCGACTTCACGCTGTCCGGCCTTGCCGCCGACGTGAAGGACGGCATCGTGCACGCCGCGTTCACGGTGACGAACACGGGCAAGGTGGCGGGCCGGGAGGTGGCGCAGGTGTACGTGGCACCCGTCGAGGCGCGCTGGGAAGCGCCCAAGCGCCTGGCCGGGTTCGTGAAGGTGGACGTGAAGCCGGGCGCCGGCGTCGGGGCATCGGTGACGGTCGATCCGCGCCTGCTGGCCGTCTTCGACGCCACGGCGAAGACGTGGAACGTGGCCGCGGGCGACTACCGTGTCATCCTCGCGGCCAGCGCGGCGGACGCCAAGGCCGTCGCCACGACGGTGCACCTGGACGCGGCCGTGTACGACGTGCGCGGCAAGCTTCTGCGCGCGCGGACGGTGCCGTGATCGCGGAGCGCCGCCGCGTTGTGTAAGTGCAACGCGGCGGCGGCGCGGCGGCGAAACCGCGACCCGGCGAGAGTGGGCTGTTATGATTCCAGCGACGTCCCCATCAGAGGTGACGGACTGGAGACAATCACCCACCATGCCATATGCAAGAGTTTTATAAGAAGGCGCTGCTCGCGTTCATTCTCATCGTGCTCGCGGATGCGCTGCTGGCGGCCATACTGGTCGAGCGAAGCTATCTGTCGGCGTCGATCCTGCCCGGGAGCGGCCATGCCGGCCGGGACGCGGTGCGCTGGCGCCGCGGCTTCACCACGGCCCCGTGGGCCTGGAACGCGGGCGTCATCCGCGTCGACGACGCGGCCTCGGACCTGCTGCGCTTCGACCTGAACCTCCCGGCGACCGGTGCGGACCCGAGCGTGTCCGCCGACCTGCTGGCGGTGGACGATAAAGACAAGCCTGCGCTGGCGGACCTGTCGACGTACAGCACCGTGTCGTTCGTCGCCCGCTGCGCGCCCGCCAATTCGATGGTGTTCATCGTTTCGATCTACGACGAACACATGTCGAAGCCCGGCAACTTCCTGACCTATCCGCCGGCCCTGACCTATTTCTCGTGCAACGAGGCCGGCGTGCCGGTATCCCTCGACCTGACCCGCTTGACGGTGCCGGAGTGGTGGTTCGAAACGCTGCACCGCGACCTGTCGCACCAGGACTTCAAGCTGGACCGGGTCGCGCGGCTCGTGTTCGGCGTGACGTCGCAGAGCCCGCGCGGCGTCCCGTCCCACGTGGAGATCGGCAAGCTCACGCTGCGCGGCCGGGACTACCGCTACCTCGCCTGGCTGGCCGGCATCGTGGCGGCGGGCTGGATCGCGTTCGGCATCTGGTTCTTCCGCGCCCATGCGCGCGCGACGATCGCGGGCCTCGATGCGCAGCTCAAGAAAGACCTGCCGCTCGTGGCCTACCGCCAGCTCACGCTGGAACCCTACCGCGACAAGGAAAAGGCGTCGGTCCTGCGCTTCATCGCGACGAACTACACCAATCCCGAGCTGGACCTGGAGGCCGTCGTCGCCGCGACCGGGACGAACCGCACGAAGGTCAACGACGTGCTGAAATCGGAACTCGGCATGACGTTCACCAGCTACCTGAACAAGCTGCGGCTGACGGAGGCGGCGCGGCTCCTCACCGAGCAAAGCGGCACGGCCGTCGCGGAGATCGCGTACTCGGTCGGGTATGCGAACGTCTCCTATTTCAACAAGCTGTTCAAGGAAGAATACGGCTGCACGCCCAAGGCGTTCCGCACGCTGGCGACCCAGCAGGAGCAGGGCGCCGGTCCCGTCCAGGAACCCGCGGCGCCCTAGCCGCCGGCCTCTCCGGCCGCACGACCTTCCATCCCGCGTCTCATTCGTCGCGCCCGCGCGCCCACACGCGCGGCGCCGTTGTGTATTTCCCACACATCGCATTTTTCATGCATCGTGTTGGTGATTTTAAGAATTGTCCTACACGTGGCTGCAAATCAGAATGAATTCACCGGTACAGGCGCGGATGCCGCCGCCTTCCGGCACCCACAAGAACGGACGCACAGAATGTCGCAGAGGAGAATATCAGTGAAGCAGTTCCAAAGAACAGCCATCGCCGCAGGTGCGGCCCAGTTTGTGTTGATGGCGAGCGGGGTCCTGTTTGCGCACAGCGCACTGGCCGACGACACCACCACGAAGAAGGACGACACCACGACCACCGTCGTCGTCGTGGGCCAGCGCGCCGCGCTGGAATCGGCCGCGATGCGCAAGAAGAATTCGGACGAGATCGTCGATTCGATCGTCGCCGACGACATCGGCAAGCTGCCGGACAAGTCGGTCACCGAAGTGCTGCAGCGCGTGGTCGGCGTCACCATCGACCGCACCATGAACCTCCCCGACAAGCTGCAGGGCGTGGGCGACGCGATCAACCACTTCGCCGCCGAAGGCACGGGCGTGACCGTGCGCGGCATGTCGTACGTGCGCTCGGAACTGAACGGCCGCGATTCGTTCTCCGCCAACGGCGGACGCTCGCTGAGCTTCGAGGACGTGCCGCCCGAGCTGATGGCCGGCGTGGACGTGTACAAGAACCCGTCGGCCGAGCAGATCGAGGGCGCCATCGGCGGCCTCGTGAACCTGCGCACCGCGCTGCCGTTCGACTTCAAGGGCGCCAAGGGCGCGGTGTCGGTGCAGGAGTCCCGTTCCCAACTGCGCGGCAAGAATTCGCCGTCGTTGTCCGGCCTGGTGTCGAACCGCTGGAAGACCGGCTTCGGCGAATTCGGCGCGCTGCTCGACCTGGCGCGTTCGCGCATCGACACGCGCAGCGACGGCATGCAGATCTCGCCGTACATCGCGCGCACCGACGCCGTCGTGGGCGACACCAGCGGCGCGAAGCGCTGGATCTCGGGCGGCGGCAGCTGGACGACGAACAACTTCGAACGCGAACGCGACGGCCTGTACGGCGCGCTGCAGTGGAAAAAGGATTCGCTGTCGTCCCACCTGACGTATTTCCGTTCGAAGTACGACATGAGCACGACGGAAGCGGCGCTGTCCGCGAGCGCGAACCCCGCGACCATCATGCTCGATCCGGGCGCCGTGTTCGACGACAGGGGCGTGCTGCTGGCGGG
>NZ_LMCY01000022.1:51658-109058 GCF_001425685.1 Massilia sp. Root335
ACCTCCGACACGCGCGACGTCGCGTGGAACCTGCAGTGGCGCGCGACCGACCAGTGGGTCTTCAGCGGCGACCTGCAGCACACCCGCGCCACCACGGACGGGTATGACAACACCGTCGGCATGGGCGCCTATGCACCGAAGGAGGGGGTGGACTTCCGCACCTCGCCGCCGAAGCTGACGTTCGACGACGCTGACCGCGCCTTCCTGGCCAATCCGAACAACTATTACTGGGGCTTTACCCAGGAGCACCGCGACGAGGCCGTCGCCGCCCAGAACGCGGCCCGCCTGGACGCCAAGTTCACCTTCGACAGCCCGGTCCTGAACGACCTGCGTTTCGGCGTGCGCTTCACCAACCGCAGCGCGGAAACGCGTGCGACGCACGGCAACAACCAGTGGCACGAGATCACGCAGCCGTGGGCCGTCGGCAGCGACGGATGGCAGCCGTTCAGCAAGCTCGCCTACCTGAGCGACCCGCGCTTCGCCGGCAATGCGTCGGTGGTACCGTTCAATAATTTCTTCGGTGGCAAGGTCGCGACGCCGCCGTCGATCGTCGTGCCGAACCTGTCGCTGTCGCAAGGCACGCCGCCGCCGGGCTTCACCCAGTTGCACGATATGGTGAAGGTGCTCTGCAATGGCACGTGCTCGGGCGACGCGCTCTGGAACTACGCGCTGTTTGGCGACCCGGAGAGCCGCAACCTGCAGCATGAGAAGACCAAGGCCGCGTATGCCCAGCTGCGCTTCGGCTTCGACACGCTGCGCTACCCGGTGGACGGCAACGTGGGTGTGCGCGTCGTGCGCACCGACATGTCGGCGGCCGGTTACCTGCTGTTCTCGCCGCCGGATACGTCCAAGCTCCCGACCGTGCCGAAGATCGCCGCGATGTCCGATCCGCGGAACTTCGACAACCAGTACACCAACGTTCTGCCCAGCCTGAACCTGCGCATGAAGGCCAGCGATCAGTTGCAGTTCCGCGCCGCGCTCTCGAAAGGGATGACGCGTCCGGACTTCTACCAGATGCAGACCTACACGACGCTGAGCCAGAACGTGCACACGCACACGGACAAGGACACGAACGTCACGATCCTCGACGGTGTGGACTACACCGGCTCGGGCGTCGGCAATCCGATGCTCAAGCCGACGCGCTCGAACAACTTCGACCTGACCGCCGAGTACTACTTCGGCCATGGCGGCCAGCTCACGCTGGCGCTGTTCAACAAGCGCCTGTCGGACATCATCGTCGGCAAGACGTCGTTCACGACGCTGAACGACTCGACCGGCCAGCCGCACGACTTCGCGGTCACGTCGCCCGTGAATGGCGCGACCGGCCGGGCCAGCGGCGCCGAGATCGGCTACCAGCAGTACTTCGACAAGCTGCCAGGCCTGCTGTCCGGCCTCGGTGTGTCGGCCAACTACACCTACATCGACAGCCGCCAGGACCTCGGCAAGCCGCTGGCGCAGGTGTGGTGCACGCCGCAGGACAACCCGAACACGCTGCTGGCGCGCGACCTCTCCGGTTGCGACACGGACGGCCACCTGCTGAACGTGGGTAACGTGCCGATGACGGGCATGTCGAAGAACGCCCTCAACCTGGCGGTGTTGTACGACAAGGGCCCGGTGTCCGCCCGCGTGGCGTACAGCTGGCGTTCGAAGTACCTGCAGGCGATCAACGCCTACGGCACGAACGGCAACGACGGCATCGATGCGAATCCGGCGAGCCCGAACTTCGGCAAGAACTATGTGTTCTACTACGCGCTGCCGACCTGGGGCGGGGCGTACGGCCAGGTCGATGCGAGCCTGCAGTACAAGTTCACCGATAACCTGAACGTGTCGGTGCAGGCGACGAACCTCACCAACGCGTTGTTCAAGCAGTACATGCAGCAGGGGATCGGCATGATGGAGCGCGGTGCGTTCTACACGGGCCGCAGCTACTCGGTCCGGATGGGTTACACCTTCTGATCGTAACCTCGTGAGCACACCTCCCGCACGCCATCCGGCGGCGGGAGGTTTTCGCGTTTTTGATATTGGAGACAATCATGTCCGACATGGCTATCCGCAACATCGTCATCGTCGGCGGGGGCACCGCCGGCTGGATGACCGCCGCGCCGCTGGCGCTGCGGCTCGGCACGTCCTGCAACATCGTGCTCGTCGAGTCGCCCGAGATCGGCACCGTCGGCGTGGGCGAATCGACGCTGCCCACGATCCGCTACTACAACCTCGCGCTCGGGCTGGACGGGGCCGACTTCATCCGGCGCACCAAGGCCACCTTCAAGCTGGGCATCGAGTTCCAGGACTGGGGGCACGTCGGCAACCGGTTCTTCCACGGCTTCAGCGACTTCGGCCCGGCCATCGAAAACCGTCCCGCCTACATGTACTGGCTGCGCCTTTCCCGCGCGCGCAAGGACATGCCGTCGTACGAGGAATGGTCGGTGGCGACGGCGATGGCGCGCGCGCACCGTTTCATTCCGCCGTACGGCGACCGGCCATCCGTCACCAATGCGTATTCCTATGCCTTCCAGTTCGACGCCGGCCTGTATGCCGCCTATCTGCGCGACTACGCGACGGAGCGGGGCGTCACGCGCATCGAAGGCACGGTCGGCGACGTCGAACTGCACCCGGACACCGGCTTCATCACGGCCGTGACGCTGCGCGACGGGCGCCGCGTGGAGGGCGACCTGTTCATCGACTGCACGGGCTTTCGCGGCCTGCTGATCGAAGGCGTGTACAAGGCCGGCTACGAGGACTGGAGCGCCATGCTGCCCTGTAACAGCGCCCAGGCCGTGCCGAGCGCCTCCGCCGACAAGCTCACGCCCTTCACGCGGGCGGCGGCCAAGAGCGCCGGCTGGACGTGGCGCATCCCGCTGCAGCACCGCACCGGCAACGGCCACGTGTACTGCGACGCGTTCATGTCGGACGAGGAAGCGGGCCGCGTCCTGCTCGACGGCCTCGATACCGAGGCGCTGGACGCGCCGCGCCAGCTGCGCTTCACGGCGGGCCGCCGGCGCAAGTCGTGGGTCAAGAACTGCGTGGCGGTCGGCCTGTCCAGCGGCTTCCTCGAACCGCTCGAATCGACGAGCATCAACATCATCGAGCTGGCCGTCGGCTGGCTGCTCCAGTATTTCCCGGACCGCGACTGCCGCCCCGAACTGGCCGACGAATTCAATCGCCTCGTCGCGCAGCGCTACGAATTCGTGCGCGACTTCATCGTCCTGCACTACAAGCTCACGAACCGCGACGATTCCGAGTTCTGGCGCTACTGCGCGAACATGCCGATCCCGGACTCGCTGCGGCACCAGATCGACCTGTTCCGCGCGTCCGGCCGCGTGACCCTGTACGATCCGGAGGGGTTCTCGATGGACTCGCACGCGTCGATCATGCTGGGACTCGGGCTCAGGCCCGAGACGGACGATCCCCTGATCGACCGCATGGACCTGAAGCGCCTGGACGAGCATTTCGGCAAGGTGCACGCGACGATCCGGCAGGCGGTCGGCGCGATGCCGGACCATGGCGAATTCGTCGCGCAACTGGCAGCCGGCACGATGCGAAAACCGTGAGCGAGCCTGGACGATTTCGTTGTTGCCGGCGCCGGATGCAGCAGGTATCATTTTGTGTATAGAATACATAAAATACCGACCTTCGAAGGATAGTGATGAAACGACGTGCACTCTTGCAGCACATGGCGGCCGCCATCCCGGCGCTCGCCCTGTCCCCCTATGCCGGCGCGGCCGGTGCCCGCATCCCCATGGCCACCGGCCCGTTCGAGCCGACGTGGCCGTCGCTGTCCGGATACGAAACGCCGGACTGGTTCCGCAACGCGAAATTCGGCATCTGGGCGCACTGGGGCCCGCAATGCGAACCCGAACACGGCGACTGGTACGCCCGCGGCATGTACGAGGAGGGCAGTGACCACTACAAATACCACGTGGCCAAGTACGGCCACCCGTCGAAGTTCGGCTTCAAGGACGTGATCCGCCGGTGGAAGGCGGAGCGCTGGAATCCGGACGAACTCGTGGGCCTGTACAAGAAGGCGGGTGCGAAGTACTTCGTCGCGCTGGCCAACCACCACGACAACTTCGACCTGTACAAGAGCCGCTACCAGCCCGACTGGAACGCGACGAAGCTCGGCCCCGGCAGGGACCTCGTCGGAGGCTGGCGCAATGCCGCCCGCAAGCACGGCCTGCGCTTTGGCGTCTCCGTGCACGCGGCGCACGCGTGGTCGTGGTACGAGACGGCGCAGGGCGCGGACAAGAACGGCCCGCTGGCCGGCGTGCCGTACGACGGCCGCCTGACGAAGGCCGACGGCCGTGGCCAGTGGTGGAACGGGGTCGATCCGCAAGCGCTGTACGCGCAGAACCACCCGCTCAGCAAGGACGGCGGCACCGTCGACCAGCGGTGGGAGTGGGGCGGCGGCGTGCTGGCGCCGGACAAGGCGTATGCGGACAAGCTGTACAACCGCACCGTCGACCTGATCGACAACTACGACCCTGACCTCGTGTACTACGACGACACGGTGCTGCCGCTGTATCCCGTCAGCGACATCGGCCCGCGCCTGGTTGCGCACATGTACAACCGCAGCGTCGCGAAGCACGGCAAGGTCGACGTCGTCGTCAACGGCAAGATCCTCGACGAGGTGCAGCGCCATTCGATGGTGTGGGACATCGAGCGGGGCCAGAGCAGCCGCATCGAACCGCTGCCGTGGCAGACCTGCACCTGCATCGGCAGCTGGCACTACGACCGCCGCATCTACGACAACAAGGCGTACAAGAGCGCGCAGACGGTCGTGCACACGCTGATCGACGTCGTCAGCAAGAACGGCAACCTGCTGCTGTCCGTGCCGGTGCGCGGCAACGGCACCATCGACGAGCAGGAACGCGCCATCGTCGAGGAGATCGGCCGCTGGATGGCCGTCAACGGCGAGGGCATCTACGATTCGCGCCCATGGACGACGTGCGGCGAGGGTCCCGTGATCGAAGCGGCCGCGGCGCCGCTGTCGGGCCCCGGCTTCAACGAGGGCAAGGGCAAGCCGTTCTCCGCCGCGGACATCCGCTTCACGGCCGGCAAGGACGCCGTGTACGCGTTCGTGATGGGCTGGCCGGAAGACGGCACCGTGACCATCAAATCCATGCGCGCCGGCGGCGAGCACCTCAAGAAGGAGGTGGCCCACGTCGAACTCGTCGGCGGCGGCGCGCTCGCGTTCCGCCAGACCGCCGACGGCCTGCAGGTGACGCTGCCGCGCGAGCGCCCGGCGCTGCCGTACGCGATCGCGTTGAAAGTGGCGTGAACATGCCGCGTCCAAGGAGCCCTCGCATGACCGACAACTTGTCCCGCATCCTGATCGCCGCCGCGCTGTGCGCCATCGGCAACGTCGTCCACGCGCAGGACGCCGACGTCAACGCGGACCGCGCGCGCGCCAATTTCGCCCGCCCCGTGGTCCTCGCGGCGGACGACGTCCGTGCTTTCGCCGCGCCGCCGGCGGGCTTCGCGGACGCGCACGCCGGCACCGCGCAAGGCAAGGTGGAGCCGTTCACGTATCAGTCGGCCGTCACGGGGACGCGGCGCGCCGCCAACGTGTGGCTGCCGCCCGGCTATGACAAGACGCGCCGCTACCCGGTGCTGTACCTGTTGCACGGCATCGGCGGCAACCAGGACGAATGGCGCGGCTACGTGCGCGCGAACGACGTCCTCGACAACCTGGCGGCGGCCGGCAGGATCGTGCCGATGATCGTCGTGATGCCCAACGGCCGCGCGCTGGCGGACGACCGTTCGCCGCCGCCCGACCGTGTCTTCACGCCGGAAAACGCGGCAGGCTTCGCGCGCTTCGAGCACGACCTGCTGGAGTCGCTGATCCCCGCCGTCGACGCCGCGTATCCGACGCTGGCGGACAGCGGCCACCGCGCGCTCGGCGGCCTGTCGATGGGGGGCGGGCAGGCGCTGAACTTCGGCCTGAAGCATCCGCAGGCGTTCGCCTGGGTAGCGGGCTTCTCGCCGGCGCCGAACACGGAAGACGCGGCGAAGCTGGCCGCGGAGGCGCACCAGGCCGGCGGCGGGCTGAAACTGCTGTATCTGTCGTGCGGCAACCGCGATGGCCTGATCAACGTCGCGCAGGGCGTGCACCGGCAATTGAAGGCGCAGGGCGTCGCCCACGTGTGGAACGTGGACGGCTACGGGCATGACCGCGACAGCTGGGCGGAAAACCTGTACCACTACGCCCAGCTGCTGTTCCGATAGGCGCCGTCAGTTCTCTTCGACGATCGCGAGGTCCCACGGTCCCAGGTTGACCGTCTCGTCCGCCTTCACGGCATGGGACGTCAGCAGGTCCGTGCCGGCCTTGTGGCGGTATGCGAAGCTTGCCGGGGCGCCCGAGTAGTTGAAGTAGTAGCGGATCGTCTTGCCGAACCGGTTGACGCCGGTGCGCGCCTGGATATTCGCCGGCAGCTGCTGGTCGGGGCCGATCAGGCCCTGTTCCTGCAGCACCGATTGCAGCACCGCCTTCTGCAGCTGGTCCGACAGATACGTGCCTTCGTAGACGGCCTTGCCGCTGCCGTACTGGTTCGACGTGATGGCGGGCCAGCGGCCGAAGAACGGGTGGTCGTACCAGGCGAGGGCCTTGGCCGTGTCCAGCTGCAGGAACTCGGCCCAGTACCGCACCTTGTTGTCGGCGCCGGTATGGTACGGATCGCCCTTGAGCGCGAGGGGCTGGGCGAGGTTCGAGAATTCCTGGTAGTGGAAGCCGAGCGCCTGGCGCAGCGGGCCGGGCGCCATCGTCCAGCGCACGGCCGCGTTCTCGTTCGTGAAGCCGCTCTTGAAGGTCATCACGACGTGGCCGCCCTTGCGCACGTAGTCCGCGATGCGCTGGAGCAGGGCGTCGTCCGCCACGTACAGCATGGGTACGATCAGCACCTTGTAGGCGGACAGGTCCTGCGTCTCGGGGAATACGAAGTCGGTGCCGACGTTCAGGTCGTACAGCGCGCGGTGGATCTGGCGCACCTGCGCGCCGTAGTCGGCGTTGCTGCCGCCCGCGCCCCATTGCGACGGCTTCGCGAACGGCATGTCGTTGACGGCGTTCAGCGAATCGCGGCTCCACAGGATCGCCACGTCGTTATGGATGCGCAGGCCGACGAGGCGCGGGCCGATCTTCTGCAGCTCGTGGCCCGTGCGGCTCATTTCCGCATACGCGCGGTTCGGCTCCAGGTCGTGCGACAGCACGCCTTTCCAGTACGTCTCCTGGTTCGCGTGGATCGACGCCCAGTGCCAGTATTCGACCATGTCGGCGCCGTTCGACAAGTGCGTGTAGACGTCCTCGCGGAACTGGCCGTCGTACGGCGGGTACTGGAACGACGAGCTCCAGTCGGTCGTCTGCGCATTCGTTTCCGTGACGAGGAAGTTGCCGCCCTTGAGCGAGCGCGTGAAGTCGGCCTGCAGCTTCTGGTCGGCGCCGTTGTACTGGTCCTGCGTGCCCCAGTGATAGATGTTCACGCCGGGGATGTCGAGTCCGCGCGCGACGGCTTCCTCGTTGACGTCCGCGTGCAGCGAGCCGGCGAAATCGTGCGTGACGAACTGGCGCGGCCCGGCGCATTCGCGGATGAGCTGCGCCTGCCAGTGCAGGAAGTCGGTGACGCGCATCTGGCCCCAGCGCGACCATTCCAGCTTGTAGCCCGTGCTCTGCGCGCCGTCCGGCCGCGGCAGGTCTTCCCAGGTATGGAGGTTCTGGCCCCAGTAGTTCAGGAACCATGCGCGGCTGAGGTTTTCCGGCGTGCCGAATTTCTTTTCCAGGTAGTGCTGGAAGCGGATGAACACGTCGTCGTTGGCGGCGCCGTAGCTGCCGGTCTCGTTGTCGACCTGCCAGCCGATGACGTTGGGGTTGTCCTTGTAGTGGGCGGCGATGCGGCGGATCAGGCGCTCCGCATAGAAGCGGTAGGCGGGCGAATCCGTGTTCATGTTCTGGCGCATGCCGTAGGTGTTCTTCGCGCCGCCGAATTTCGTCGCCAGGATTTCCGGATGCTGGTGCGCCATCCACGCCGGGATCGAATACGTGGGCGTGCCCATGATGACCTTGATGCCCGCCTTGCCCATCGCGTCGACGACGCGGTCCATCCACGCATAGTCGAAGCGGCCGTCTTCCGGCTCCCACAGGCTCCACGTGGATTCGCCCAGGCGCACGACGTTGAAGCCGGCCGCCTTGATCATCTGGACGTCCTTGTCCAGCCGCTCGTACGGCATGTACTCATGGTAGTAGGCGGCCCCGTACAGTACGGTCGGGAAGTCCGGCTGCGTGGCCGCCGCCGGTGCCGCCCCTGCGGGCGCGCAGGCAGCGATCGCGCAGGCGACCGCGCAGGCGAGGAGTCTCCGTGTAAACATTCAATACCTTTCTTGTGGATACAGGTGTGGACAATATGCCATTGTGACGAGCCGCGCGATAGTCCTGCAATTACAAAAACCGCCAGCGCCGCAACGATTTGTCGCAGTCCGCGCCGGTGCGAATTTTCATCCCGGCGCTGGCGGATTTCACAATTGCGGCAGCATCGTCCCGCCGACACAATATAGACCAACAGCCGCTAACGACCGCTGAACGACATTGCCGCCCGCAGCCATGCGGCCAACCGCTTTTTTCCGACGATTTCCCAACCGGCCCGGCTGGAGGAGATGCCGGACCGGGCCCCTTCATGAAAGGTAGAACGACGTGAAATCACTGCTATCGAAGGCGATGTTGTCCATGCTGGTCGTCGCGGCACCGTTCGCGCAGGCCCAGAGCTGCGGCAGCGGCGGCGGCGCCACGGTATGCCTGTCGGCGACCGGCAACGGCAATGGCGTGCAGCTGAACTGGACCGTCAGCGGCGCCGTCAGCGGCATCCAGGTCTACCGCGACACCGACCCGGACCCCAGCGGCTGCACCCGCATCGCGCAGCTGGGTAATTCCGCGACGAGCTACACGGACACCAAGGCCGCGCCGGGCGAAGCTTACTGGTACTGGGTCAAGTTCACGGCCGGCGGCACCGGCTACAACGCCGGCGCGGCGCGTGCAGTGCGCGTCGGCGTCATGCGCAACCTCACCAGCATGCAGTTGTCGGCGCAGATGTCACCCGGCTGGAACCTCGGCAACACGCTGGAAGCGATGGGCACGTATGTGTGGGGCAGCACCAGCTTCGCCGAGACGAACTGGGGCAACCCGGCCGCGAACCAGGCGATCTTCGACGGCATCAAGGCGGCCGGCTTCAAGAGCGTGCGCATCCCCATCTCGTGGAAGGAATACGCGGACGCCAACGACAACATCAGCCCGCAGTGGATGGACCGCGTGACGGCAGTGGTGAACTACGCCCACAACGCGGGCCTGGTCACGATGATCAACATTCACTGGGACGGCGGCTGGATGCAGCCGACCTATGCCCAGCAGGGCACCGCCAATGCGCGCCTGACGAAGTTCTGGACGCAGATCGCCAACAACTTCAGGAACCATGACGACACGCTGCTGTTCGCGGGGACCAACGAGGTCATGGTCGACGGTAACTACAATCCGCCGACGACGGAATACTGCAGCGTGCAGAACGGCTTCAACCAGACCTTCATCAACGCCGTGCGCGCCACGGGCGGCAACAACGCCTCGCGCCACCTGGTGGTCCAGGCCTACAACACGAACATCAACAACGCGGTGACGTGCAACGCCACGATGCCGAGCGACTGGATCGCGAACCACCTGATGATGGAGGTGCACTTCTACGATCCGTACAGCTTCGCGCTCGACACCAGCTCGACCGAGTGGAAGTGGGGCCAGGCCGCCAATCCGTCCGGCTGGGCCAACGAGTCCTACGTCGACGGCCAGTTCCAGAAAATGAAGTCCGGCTTCGTCGACAAGGGCGTCCCCGTCATCCTGGGCGAGTACGCGGCCAGCGTGCGCACCGAGTACGACGCCGCCGGCACGTATCGCAAGTACTGGGACCAGTACATCACGCATTCCGCGTTCACGCACGGCGTCGTGCCGATGTACTGGGATAACGGTTACACCGCCAACCACCAGTCCGGCCTGTTCAACCGTTCGAACGGCACGCAAGGGTATGCGGACGTGATCGGCGCGATCGTGAACGCCGCCAAGTAATACACCCGGGAGGGGCGGGCGCGGTGCGTTCGCGACTCCGGGTTGACCGAGTAGTCTCCTACCGCCTGGCATGGTAGGTTTTCGGGGCGGCCCTGGCCGCCCCCTTTTTTTTGGGCCGTTGCGGACGTCGCTGTTATGATCGCAGCACGCGCCCCCGGCAGAGGCGGTGCACCGAGACACCAACCGACGTTCACAATGCAAGAGTTTTACAAGAAGTCACTGCTCGTCCTGATCGCGCTGCTGGCCGTGGATGCGCTGCTCGCCGTGTTGTTCATCTTCCTGAGCCAGCCGACCTACACGCTGTCGCCGACGCTCCGCGACGGCGTCCGCTGGGAGGCTGTCACGACCGCAGACGGCGATCAGGGCGGGACGTCGACGGTCCGGCTGCGCGCGTCCGGGGCGGACAAGCTGGCGTTCGACTACAAATTGACGAGGAAGGCACCGTATCCTTTCGCCGGTGCCAGGTTCGTGGCAAAGGACGCGAAAGGCAGCCTCGCCACGGTGGATTTGTCGAAATACGACACCATCACCTTTCTCGCCCGTTGCAGCCCCGCGGATCCCATGGTGTTCGGCCTGACGATATTCGACGACAGAATTTCGAGGCCCGGCGAGTTCCTGACTTACCGGTCGCCCGTTACTTTCTTCTCGTGCAACGAGCAGGGCGTTCCCGTTTCCCTCGACATGCGGCGGATGACCATTCCGGGCTGGTGGTTCTACATGATGAAGCTGGACCTGGCGTCGCAGGGTTATAAGCTTGACAAGGTGACGGTGCTGGCCTTCGGATCGAGTTCGCAAACGCCGTTCAATATCGATTCGCGGGTGGAGATCAGCAATATCACATTGCGCGGGCACGATTACCGTTATATCGCCGCGCTCGTGGTGATTCTGCTGGCCGGCTGGATCCTGTTCGGCGTGTGGTTTTTCCGGACCCATGCGCGCACGCTGGCCGCCAGCCTGAATTATCGGCTGAAAAAGGATTTGCCGCTGGTCGCCTATCGCCAATTGACCGTCGCGCCTTATCGGGACGAGGAAAAAGCGTCGGTGCTGAAATTCATCGCGACGAATTACACGAATCCCGAGCTGGATCTGGAAAGTGTCGTGGCCGGCACCGGCGCGAACCGGAACAAGGTGAACGAGGTGCTGAAGACGGAACTCGGCATGACATTCACCAGTTATCTGAATAAATTGCGGCTGACGGAAGCGGCCCGTCTGCTGACGGAAAAGAGCGCCGCGACCGTCGCCGAAATCGCATATTCGGTCGGTTATGCCAACGTGTCGTATTTCAACCGGCTGTTCAAGGAAGAATACGGCTGCACACCCAAGACGTTCCGGACGCTTGCGCCCCCGCAGGCGCCGCCCGCCGAGCCGGTCCCCACGGCGCCGGCGCCGCCAAAAAAAGTGGAAAACGGCTGATCCGGCCTTCCACTCCTTGCAGAAGTCATCGTAATTTCTGCACGGTGATAGAAAACGCGGTACGTACGTTAGAGGCGCCCGGGATGGCGCCCTATCCTTGAGTTGAAGGGCCGCCGCCGCCGGCGTCCAGGTCACGCTACGAGGAACCATCCCATGACTGCGCATCCCCCGTGCCTATCCCACTCCAGTCGCGTGCTCGCAATGAGCGCGATGTCCTTATGGCTGGACCAATTCATTAGCGCTGCAATTCATCCCGACCCGCATGCCGTGCGCCGCCGGGATCCGGATTGATTCCGGCGCCCGTTCATTCCTTGATGCGCGCTTCGGCGCGGGCGGCATGGTTTTTATCGGCCGAATAAATCGGCATTAAAACAAAAAAAGAATCATTAGGAGACGACGATGAATGGAATCGATCTGCGGGGAACGCCGCATGAAGACTAAAGCCTATCGGATTGCGCTGCTGTTCAACGGGAATAAGACGTTCGACCGCGAAGTGATCGCCGGTATCGCCGCCCACCTGGGCGGTACCCGCGTCGCCTGGGATCTGTTTCTGGAGGAGGATTTCCGGCTGCGCCTGGCCGGCATGGACCGCTGGCAGGGCGACGGCGTCATTGCCGATTTCGACGACCCGGCCGTGGCACAGGCCTTGTCCGGCTGCAGGGTGCCCGTCGTGGCGGTGGGCGGTTCGTATGCCAGCGACGCCGCGTATCCGCCCGGCGTGCCGTATGTGGCGACGGATAATTTCAAGCTCGTCAAGCTGGCCCACGACCACCTGATCGACGTCGGCCTGCAACGCTTTGCCATGTTCAGCCTGCCGGAAGCGCAGGAAAGCCGCTGGGCGCAGGAGCGCGAGCAGGCGTTTCGCTGCCTGATGGCGGAAGACCGGATGGAAGCGGAGATCTTCCGCGGCTGCGAAACGAGCGCGGCGTCGTGGGACGCGGCGGTCCAGGGCCAGATCGACTGGCTGCGCAGCCTGCCCAAGCCCGTGGGCGTCATCGCCGTCACCGATGCGCGCGCGCGCCAGCTGCTGCAGGCCTGCGCCATCGCCGGCATCTCGGTGCCCGAGCAGGTGGCGCTGATCGGGATCGACAACGACCCTCTCGTGCGCATGCTCACCCGCATCCCGCTCAGTTCCGTGATCCAGGGCGCGCACGAGATGGGCCGCACGGCGGCGCATCTGCTGGAACAGATGCTGCACGGCGTACGTCTCGCGAACACGCAGATCCTCGTGCCGCCGGCGGGCATCAACGTGCTCGCGTCGAGCCGCTTCCAGGCCGTCAAGCATCCGCACGTGATGCGCGCCTGCCATTACATCCGCCAGTACGCATGCCAGGGCATCAAGACGCACCAGGTGGCCGAGTACGTGGGGGTGTCGCGCTCGTCGCTGGAAGTGTATTTCCGCCAGGAGCTGGGCTGCAGCGTGCACGACATGATCCTGCGTTCGAAGCTCGATGCCGCCAAGGCGGGCCTGGAAAGCGGCGAGCGCAGCATCGCGGACGTGGCGCTCGGCTGCGGCTTCACGTCCACCCAGTACATGCACCTCGTGTTCAAGCGCGAACTGGGTTGTACGCCGCGCGCCTGGCGCGACCGCGCGCTCGGCGAGCGCGACACGTTGTCCGTGGCGGCGTAGCGTCGGCGAGAAACGTTCTCCCCGTTGGTAATTTTCATAATTGAAAGGCCTTGCGCGGGCCGGGACAATGGCTTCATATCCGACATCAGGAAGCCAGACTGTAATGACGATCCATCTCATCCAGGGCGCCCCGGCCCCGTTGGCCGGCGAGCGCGCATTCATGCTCGAAAATGCGGCCGGCATGACCGTGACGATCGGCGAGCGGGGTGCGCAGCCGCGCGCCTGGCACGCGCCGGACCGCTACGGCCGCATGGCCGACATGCTGCGGGCCGGCCCCGCCGCGGCCGCGCCGGCCAAGGGCCGTGCCGCGCGCTGGGAGGGGCGCCAGACCGACACCGGCGTCACGCTGGCGCTGACCTCGGGCGGCGACGGCGCCGGCATGCTGGTCCATTACCGGCTCGACGACGACGGCGCGCTGACGATCGAACACCAGGCCGTGGCCGGCATGCCGATTCCGCTGGCGGCCCTGGCGCATCCGTCCTTCAACCTCTCGGGCGGCCAGGCCGACGTGGGCGACCACATGGTGCAGATCGACGCCGACTATTTCGAGGAAGCGGGCCCCGGCGGCGTCCCGGCCGGCGTGGCCGCCGTGGGCGGGACCCCGTTCGACTTCCGCCAGCCGGCCGCCATCGGCCCGCGCCTGCGCTGGACCGACACGCAACTCCACCGGGCCGGCGGATTCGACCACTGCTTTTGCGTGCGCAACCACTTCGCCGGCGGGCAGGGCGCCCTGCGTGAAGTGGCCCGCGTGTTCGACCCGGCTTCCGGCCGCCGGCTGCAAATGTACACGACCGAGGCCGCCGTGCGCTTCTGCAGCGGCCCCGTGCCCGCGGGGGCGCAGCGCCTGGACGCCTTCCGTGTCGAAGCCCGCGCCAGGCCCGGCCTGATGAGCGCCGCCTGGCCGCGCGTGATGCTCCTGCCCGGGCAGGTCTATCGGCAGACGACGGTGTACCGGTTGTCGTTGCAGGGGTAGCGCCGTCAGGCCGCGGCCGTCTGCGCGGGCGCGCTGCCGATCAGCGTAGCGCCGCACGACGTCTTCATACCGTCGACGGCCACGCACACGCCCAGCATCGTGACGGACGCGGATCCCTCTGCGATCACGGGATTGCCGCCGCATTGCGGACAACTGACGCGATGGCCCACGCCCGCGACCGGCTTGCCGAGCAGCGTCACGAGCGGATGGCCTTCCAGCACGGTGCCACCGTGCGACGTCTTGTCGCCGGCGCGGATGATGGTTTTCTGCGGCATGGGGTTATTTGTGGAAGTCGATCGACAGCTTTTTGTCGTGTCGCTTGGTACACACCTGTGCCAGCTGCGCTGTCGTCAGAGTCCCCGACAGGCCGACCTCGTGTACCTTGCCCTTGTACGGCAACGTCATCGATACCCTGTCGTCGTAAAACATCGTGACCGGCGGTGCTTCGCTGCCATCTTCGTTCTGTGGATTGTAGACTTCCAGCTCGGCCTTGCCATCTCGCTCGCCGGTGATGGCAATGACGTGTCCAGCCAACTGGAAGCGGCACGCGCCGGCACGCTGCTGGTAGAGATAGTCGAACGAAGGGATACCCCGGTTATCGCGTCCCCAGTGGCTCAGGGTCAGCGTATGTTCGGCTCCGCCGGCCCGGGTAGAAAAAGACGGCGTATCGTCGAACGCCTGGACCGGACCGCCGCAAAGCAGCAACAAATAAAAATAAAACGAAATCTTCTTCATGTCTTGACAGCGTCAATGGGTGGAGGATGCGGACATCGGCGCGTGGTCGCCGGCGACATTGTGCAGCACGTAGTCGTCATCGTAATCGGGATAGTCCGCGGGGTAGCGGAAGGCGACGACGCGATCCGTCGGACAATAGCTGTGACTGACTTCATGGGCGTTGCCCTGGTTGCCGCCCAATGTCGCGATAAGCCTGCCGTTGGCAGCAATGCCCGCGACGAAGGTGACGTGATGCTGACCATTCTTGAACATGATCAGCGCGACCGCGCCGAGGGCGGGCCGATTGTCGCGCGTCGGCCGCCCCCATTTCTTGAACGACAGGGCCAGCGCGCTGGCCGTTCCTTTGTAGCCCGCGCGGCCGAGGCACCAGTTCGCGAATGCGGCGCAGTATGCCGTTTCGTCGACGGCTGCGGCACGCTTGTCGAGCGCCGGCGTCGCCTTGAAGTATTCCAAGATGCGCGGGTCGTTCCGGTCCCTGCCTGGGCGACGACGCACGCCTTTTTCGAATTCCTCCTGTGCCGGAACCATCCATGGGGCCCGGCTCGCATGCATCAGGTCCGTCTGCGGATGCGCCTCGGCATTGCGCAGGTACAGCGTGTGCAGGTAGTTGCGGCCCTCCGTCAGCATCTGCCCTAGCGCGGCATGCGAGATGCCGCCGTCGTTCGCGGCCGGCGCGGCCCGGCGCTGTTCCTGCGTCGCCGCGGCCGCCTGCACGTCCGGGATCCGGAGGATCTGGCTGGGGCGGATGATGAACGGCGACGTGATGCCGTTGGCCCTGGCGATGGCCTGGTAGCGTACGTGGTACAGCGCCGCGATCTTCGCCAGGCTTTCGCCCTGTGCGACTTTGTGGGTCTTGAATGTCGGCACGGCGGCGCCGGTCGGTTTCGCCGCCGGCGCCGGTGCTGGCGCGGGCTTCGGCGCAGGTTTCGGTGGCGTCGTCTTGTCGTGCGCGCGCGTACTGGTTTGCGCGCTGAAATCCGGTGCCATCAGGGTCACGCTCTGTCCCTTGGGCGATGGTCCGCATGCGAGCGGCTCCAGGTCGACCCATTTGTCGCGGACCTTGTCGAACACCCTGAGGTGGAGGTCCCCGCACGGCAGTTTATGGCGGATGACCAAGCGTCCGTTATCGTCAGTGATGGCCTCGGCTTTTTTTCCGTCCAGTTGGACTTCGATCTTCGCTTCCGGTACGGGGACCTTCGCGCCGTCGAGTACGAGGATGTCCACCGCGGGCAGAACATGGGCACAGCCGCGTTCCTTGGCACGGTTGACAGCACGTCTGAACGAGGGGCCGCGAATGATATTGAGTATATTGCCCACGTAACGGGAGTTCGTGGCGTAGCCGCCGTCTTTCAGTGCGTCAGCCTCTCGCTCGTAATTGCCCTTGATGTCAGGTTCCTTCATGGCTGCATAACGCTGGTTGTTCTCGATGAATGCAATCCTGTCCCTGAGACTTTCTTCGTAGGACGAGTACACACGGAATGGATCATCCACCCAGACAGTTCTGCCATGAATCTCTTCATGCACATGGAAGACCTTGGAGGGCCCTGTCCAGCTCTTGTCGGCCTTGATGTTATAGATATTATTTGTTCCTGGCAGGATTTTTTCACCCCAACCGGTCTCCTCAATGGCTTGGCCGACGAGGAGCTCCCACGACCATCCGGTCTGTGCCGCGACCACACGTGCGGAACAATATAACGATGCGGCGAAGTTCAGCTTGTCTTCGTAGGTATAGGCCATCAAAGCCCCCCATTTTCAGCGGTGTACAGAAAAGCGTGTCCCTTCTTGTCGCGTGCGAGGAGGGCCCATAGATCACCTTTGGCGGCCAGGTACATCGGCTCGTCGGCCACTGGCTTGATGACGTGTTCGTTGCCAGTCGCGGTATCGATCGACACGAGCGCGCGACCTTTTGCATCGCAGCGTTCACGTACCGCGACGAGATCCGCGTGATACCGGACCAGAGCCTTGGAACGGCAATACGGGCTGGGGTAGGCAAGCGGCGGCAGCGCTTTGCCATCCGGCGTGACGATCGCCAGCATCGTCTTGTCGGCCATGTACCCGATGCTGTAATTCGTTCCGTCGTCCCCGACAAAGGCGCTCACGCCCAAGCGTGTTGCGGACGGTAACCGGGTACTCCAGATGTAGCCGCCGTCCAGGCGCAGCCGCGACGTCATGTATTCGCCGGCGTCCGTTTTTTTCACGGTCGCCGGAAAAAACCTGCCGGTCAGGAAAACGCTGTCGCTTACGATGCGCGCGCCAGGCGGCAGTACATAGGCGCCGTTTTTGCGAAACAAGGGTGCGCCCCGGGGCCGCAAGCCACGATCCAACAGCATCGTAAAGGTACCGTATCGTTCGGTGTCTTCATCTTGGTCACGCATATAGCCGACCACTTTCAGGCCATCGGGAGTTTCAGCAATCCTGTAACCGTATCGGCTCTGGGCAGGAATTTCCAGCGGCGCGACCGCGATACGGTTGCCCTGCAAGTCGAAGGCGTACACATAGATTCTTGACTGTGCGAGCGCGGGGGACGGGCTCGTTTCTGCGTTTGCAAGCAGGTAGACACGATCGCTTCCGGCCACGCATTGCACCGGATCGAGAAGGGCGAGACCGTCCGGTGCCGATATCGTCTTTTGCCAGGCCACGGCGCGTTGTGCCAGGTCGACCAGGACAAGGTGTACGGTCGATTCCCCCATATCGTTCGTGTCCGCCCCCCCGATACAGATGCGGGCGCCATCGCCGGAAAACGCGATGCTCGTCGTGTCGAACGTGCGCCCGTTCAGCGGCAGCGCCAATTTTTCCGGCGCACCTGCGCCAGCGGCGTGCGCCGCCAGGCAGAAAGAAGCCGCGCCGATGGCGGTCCGTAGATACTTTTTTGCAGTCGTCATTGCTAATCCGATGTAGTTCAGGATAACGTTGAATCGTTCGATTCCTCGATCGAGGTATCGTCCTCGTCCTCCGGCTCGTGGTCGTAATCGAACACGACCTGCGGCGCATCGTCGGGCACGTGGATGCCTTCGGGCCGGTCGAACACCAACTGTTCCCATTTGCCGTCGTTGACGTCGATCGCGACGTGCGCCGGCTCGCTGCCGTCCGTGAACAGCGGCTTGGACCTGCCGGCGCCGTCGAGCGTGCCGCTGCCCAGCACCTGGCCGGTACGCGACAGGAAGGTGTATTTCAGCGTGCGCGCGCCGGACGGCAGGTCCCACAGGGCAGGGTCGACGAAGACCTGCTGGCTGAACTTGCGCGGTTGCACGCGCTCGAATTCGGCCTGGTTGACGGTGTCGAGGTTCTTCGGCCCTTCCAGCTTGTGCGCGCCCGCGTGGGCGATCCAAGTGCCGCAGGTGCCGTGCTCGATGCCCTCGGCGTTGATGCGCAGGTAGCTGCCGCCGGCATTCAGCACGATCTCCCTCGCCGCCGTAATCTCGATGTTCGCCCTCGTGCTGATCAGCTTGAGCACCTGTTCGGCGATGACTTCGATGTTGTCGCTCTGGGCCTGGATCTCGACCTTGCCGCGCGCAGCCACGGCGCCAGCACGGCTTCGTAGAACGCGACGGCACCGTCCGTGCGCACAAGGCGGAACGCGAACACGTGGCCGGTGAAATGGCGCAGCGAACCGTCGTCGCGGACGAGTTCCACGCACATCAGGCGGCCCATCAGGTCCTTCAGGGCGAGCGACGCGTCGTCGGATAGCAACTCCACCGTGTATTCGAAGTCGCGCGACAGCGCTTCGGTCGCATGCAGGCGCTGTGGCAGCAGTTGGGCGGCCGGCCCGTCGTCATGGGGGAACGTCAGGCGCAGGATGCGGTTGGTCTGGCGGCGGGCAATGATATCGTGCAGGGACAGCATAAAGACCTGTTGCGGAAAAGGATCGTTACGGCAGCGTGATCGTCAAATTCGCCGCCCGCGGCGCCATCTTGACGACATCGGTGTAGCCGTTCATGCGCGCCTCGCTCGTGCGGCCGAGCGACGTGCGCAGGCCCGCGTACTCGAGCACGCAGATCAGGCCGAACACCGAGTACAGCACCCACAGCGGCAGGTCGCTGCGCAGCTTGTGGCGGATCTGGTCCGGGCGCTCCGCATGCGGCGCGAAGCCGCCGCGCCGCCCCTTCATGTGCGCGATCTCGTCGCCCAGGCGCGACGTCAGGTAGTTCAGCTTTTCCGTCCCCTCCAGGATGTAGCGGCCCTGGAAGCCGAGCAGGAGGCACATGTGGAAGACCTCGAGCGCTTCCACGTGGCTGCTGCCGCGCGCGCGCAGCTGCTCCAGGCGCTCGAAGAAGTGTTCGCCGGCCAGCTGGTCGCCGAACAGCTGCAGCTGCAGCGGGCGCCGTTCCCACGCGTCGCGGATCGTGAAGGTCGAGCGCAGGATGATCTCGTCGACGGCCGCGCAGAACGCGTATTTCGCCGCGTCGACGTCGTCCGGCGACGCGTTGTGCTTGCGCGCGTTGCGGCCGAAGTCGTCGAGGAACTGCGTCATCTTGCGCGCGAAGGCGGCGTCGTCCTGCGGGCCATTGCCGTTCTTGAGCATGAACAGGGCGTAGAAGCCGTCGTACATCAGGTCCAGCAGGGCCTGCGGCGCGGCGGGCGCGGACGCGGCGGCGCCGGCCGCCATGAGCGAAGGTGCGGTTGCGGTGGTCATGGAAAGTCTCTCGTTTTCAGGATGTCACGGCGACCAGGTCGGGCTTCACGTCGGCCATGCTGCCCGGGACGTAGATCGAGATCGACTGCGCCTGCAGCATGCGTTCGTACATCTGGCCCTTGGCCTCGATGGCGAAGTACACGGCGTCCGGGCGCACGGGCACGGCCGCGGGCACCTGCGGCGCGTGCACGAGGCGCACGCCGGGCATCGCCGACAGCACGAATTTCTCCACGTCGTCCGGCGCGCCGATCTTCAGGCGCAGCGGCACCACGTCCACCAGTTCGCTGGCCGGCGTGTCGCCCGACACGGCCAGATAGAACGTCGTCTTGTCGTCGATCTTCTCGGAGTCGAGCATGCCGTGCCAGTACGACGGCTTCACTTCGCGCAGGGCGATGGCGAAGTAGCGCGACGAGATCACGGTGTCGAGCAGTTCGCGGATGATCTGGTGCAGCGTCGCGAACGCGGGGCCGGGATCGGCGTGCTGGTAGGGCGGCAGGTCGGCCAGCGTCCAGCTTTTCGAGAACGTCATCAGGCTGCCGGCCAGCGACAGCAGTTGTTCGTACAGCCGCTCCGGATGCAGCGACGGGTGGTGGAAGTAGTGCGCCAGCGTCGCGCATGCCGTGCTGGCCGTGTGCAGGAGCCAGAACGACGACATGTCGCCCGAGCGGAATTCGATCACGTGCCGGCTCGGCTCGCGGTGGTGGCCGTACAGGGCGCTCACCTTCGCCTGCAGCGCGTCGAGCAGGCGGCGCAGCTGCAGGAACAGCAGCGGCGCGCTCTTGATCGTCAGGCACGGCGGCACGAACGAACCATCCAGTTCGAAGCCGCCGGTGGCCGCGCGGCGCAGGCGCAGCACGGGCACGTGCACATAGGCGTCCAGCGGTTCCGCATCCGAGACGAGGCGCACGGTCTTGCGCAGATAGGTCAGCTGGGCGCTGGCGGCCTGCGTGTACAGGTCCGGCGTGTCGCGGTCGAGCTGGCGGAAGCGGGCGGCGTTGGCCGCGTCCGCGCCGTCCGCGCCATTCGTTCTGTGGCCGCTGAAATTGGCGCCGTAAGGCTTGAAGCCGGGCAGGGCGGCGTGATACGTCACGGTCTGCACGGATTGCGGCAGTTGGCCCAGGTCGATGGCGTCCGGCAGTTCGTCGCCGCCCGGCGCCGAATACAGCTCGCCGTCCGGGAAGCGCAGCGACAGTTCGAGCAGGCGCAGCGTGTCGTTCGCCAGCGCGTCGCGGTCGACCTGCAGCGCGCCTATGCCCCAGGCATACGGGTGCAGCAGGGCCGCCGTGCGGTGCAGGCGCTCCTCGTGGTAGTGGTCCTGCTGCTGGAAATGCTGGGGGCGCAGGAAGAGTCCTTCACCCCATAAGATTTTGCCGCTCATGCGCTCGTCGTCCCTGTGCTGCCGAAGATGAAAATGGCATAACAGTAACATTTATTACGGATATGTAGCGCACGATTAAGACACAAATTTTCTTTGTGACAATTCGTGATATTTCTCCATATAAACATAGGATTCCGGCCGGTTACGGGGCAATTCCCAAGGAAATAGTGAGTTTTAGTGAGTGTTTTACTACTCATCGACACGCGTACGATTGGCAAAAAATTGAGCTTGATCAAGAAAACAATTCTGATACTATAAAAAAAGTTTTACAAAGTTAATCGCGTGACATCATTTCTTTAACAGTTGCGAGGACCCGCATGACCCCAGCATTCCCGTTCGGCCGGATCAGCCGTTTCTTCGGCGCCGCCGCCTGCGCCATCCTGCTTTCGGCCTGCGCCACGACGAAGCCGGAGGTGGCCGAGAAGCCACCCGCCCCGACGATGGAAGAGCTGCTCGCCAAGGCCGCCGATGCCAATACGGCCGGCCGCAAGGAGGACGCGGTGACCCTGTGGAAGGAAGCCGCCGCCGCTTACCCCGCCGACAAGGCACCGTGGTCGAGCATCGCCCAGACCCGCTACGACGCCGGCCAGTACGGCGAGGCCATCGTCAACGCCCAGGAAGTGCTCGTGCGCGATCCGAACGACCGCCTGGCGAACAGCATCGTCGCCATCAGCGGCCTGCGGCTGTCGACGCGCGCGCTGGCGGACCTGAGCCGGCAGAACAATTTGTCCGGCTCGATCCGGACCGAATCGCAGGACCTGGCCAAGCTGCTGCGCGAGAGCCTGGGCGAGCAGGTGCTCGTCCCGCCGCCCGTCGCCGCGCCTGCGCCGGCGAAGGCCGTCGCCCGCGGTCGCGCCAGGGCGAGAGTCAGGCAGGCCGCCGCGGCATCGTCCGGTGCCGACCCGTTCGGCGCGCTGAAATAACAAGTCCGATTCAACCCCAGGGGAATCCCATGTCCAGAAATTCCAGTGTGCAGAAAAAGCTGCAGAAAGTCCGCCCGCCGCGCGTGCAAATGACGTACGACGTCGAGATCGGCGACGCGATCGAGAACAAGGAGCTGCCGATGGTCGTCGGCGTCGTCGGCGATTTCGGCGGCAATTCGGAAGCGCCGCAAAAACGCCTCAAGGAACGCAGCTTCGTCGGCATCGACCGCGACAACTTCGACGAAGTCATGAAGGGCGTCGAGCCGCGCGCGGCGTTCCGCGTGCAGAACGAGCTGACGGGCGAGGGCGGCCAGTTCGGCGTCGACCTGACGTTCCGTTCGATGGACGATTTCCGTCCCGAGGCCGTCGTCAACCAGGTCGAGCCGCTGCGCAAGCTGCTCGAGGCGCGCACCAGGCTGGCCGACCTGCGCAACAAGCTGGCCGGGAACGACAAGCTCGAAGACCTGCTCAACGACGTGTTGAACAGCACCGAAACGATGGCCAGCCTCGGCCAGCAGACGACGAAAGAGTGATCATGTCCGCACTCCAAAGCACCGCCCTCGCGGCCGACACCACGCTGCCCGCTCCCGAAGCCGATCTGCTCGACCGGATCGTCGAGCAGAGCAAGGTCGCCAAGTCGAGCGCCGAACATGCGCGCGCCCGCGACCTGATCGCGGAACTGGTCAACCAGGTCATGGAGGGCACGGTCGTCGTGTCCGACAACCTGGCGGCCACCATCGACGCCCGCGTGGCGGAGCTGGACCGCCTGATCTCGGCGCAGCTGTCGGCCGTGATGCACGCGCCCGAATTCCAGAAACTGGAGTCCAGCTGGACGGGCCTGAACTACCTCGTGAAGAATACCGCCACGAGCCCGAACCTCAAGGTCAAGATGCTCAACGCGACCAAGCGCGAGCTGGTGAAGGACTTCCAGAGCGCCATCGAGTTCGACCAGAGCACCATGTTCCGCAAGGTCTACGAAGAGGAATTCGGCACCTTCGGCGGCGCGCCGTTCGGGGCGCTGCTGGGCGACTTCGAGATCACGCGCCAGCCGGAAGACATGTACTTCGTCGAGCAGATGTCGCACGTGGCCGCGGCCGCGCACGCGCCGTTCATCTCGGCCGCGTCGCCCGAGCTGTTCGGCCTGGAGAGCTATTCCGACCTGGGCAAGCCGCGCGACCTGTCGAAGGTGTTCGACACCGTCGAATACGCGAAGTGGAAATCGTTCCGCGAGTCGGAAGACGCGCGCTACGTCGGCCTGACCCTGCCGCGCTTCCTGGGCCGCCTGCCGTACAACCCGGCCGACGGCGCCACGACCGAAGGCTTCAACTTCGTCGAGGACGTGGACGGCACCGATCACCATAAATACCTGTGGTGCAACGCCGCGTATGCGTTCGGCACCAAGCTGACGGGCGCGTTCGAGGACTACGGCTGGTGCGCGGCGATCCGCGGCGTCGAAGGCGGCGGCCTCGTCGAGAACCTGCCCACGCACACGTTCAAGACGGACGAGGGCGAGATCGCGCTCAAGTGCCCGACCGAGATCGCCATCACCGACCGCCGCGAAAAGGAGCTGTCGGACCTCGGCTTCATCTCGCTCGTGCACTGCAAGAACACGGACTACGCGGCCTTCTTCGGCGCGCAGTCGGCGCAGAAGGCGCGCAAGTACAACAGCGACGCGGCCAACGCGAACGCCGTGCTGTCGGCCCAGTTGCAGTACATCTTCGCCGTGTCGCGCATTGCCCACTACATGAAGGCCATGATGCGCGACAAGATCGGCAGCTTCGCCGCGGCGTCCAACGTCGAGGACTTCCTGAACCGCTGGCTGACCCAGTACGTCCTCCTCGACGACAACGCGAGCCAGGAACAGAAGGCGCAATTCCCGCTGCGCGAGGCGAGCGTGCAGGTGTCGGAAGTGCCGGGCCGTCCCGGCGTGTACCGCGCCGTCTCGTTCCTGCGTCCCCATTTCCAGCTCGACGAGCTGTCGGTTTCCCTCCGCCTCGTCGCCGAGCTCCCGGCATCGGCCAATAGCTGATCAACCCCGTTTTACCCCCCGTTATCAAACCGAACTGAAAGGAAGAGAACAACATGGCAATCGACGTCTACCTGCAAATCGACGGCATCAAAGGCGAATCCGCCGACGCCACCCACAAGGACTGGATCGAAGTGAAGAGCGTCCAGTGGGAAGTCCTGCAACCGAAATCGGCGACCGCGTCGACCGGCGGCGGCCACACGGCCGAGCGCACCGAGCACAAGGACATCGTCGTCTCCAAGCTGGCCGACCTGGCCACCCCGATCCTGCTGCAGACCTGCTCGTCCGGCAAGACCATCCCGAAGGCGAAGTTCGAGTTCCTGCGTGCCGACGGCCAGGGCGAGCGCGTGAAGTACTTCGAGATCGAGCTGGAAAATGTCCTGATCAGCAGCGTGGCGCCGGCCGTCGAGCCGGGCAACATCCTGACCGAAGACGTGGCGATCAAGTACTCCAAGGTCAAGTGGAAGTACACCCAGCAGAAGGTCGGCGGCGGCTCGGGCGGTAACACGTCGGGCGGCTGGGACCTGTCGGCCAACAAGATCGCCGCCTGATAGCGGGCCGGCACGATGTCCGCCAAAGGTTTCATGCCCGGGCTGTTCGACCGCCTGATCGAGCGGCCGGGGCACGCCCAGGCGGGCACCGTGCCGCGCGTCTCGCTCGAGGAAATGAAGGATTCGGTGGCGCGCGATCTCGAGGCGCTGCTGAATACCCGCTCCGTGATGCCGGAAGATACCTTCCGGCGCTTTCCCGAATGCGCACGTTCCATCGTCGCGTACGGCCTGCACGATTTCGCGGGCCTGTCGCTGTCGAGCACCGACGACCGCGCGTTCATCTGCAAGAGCCTGGAGGCCGCGATCGCGCGCCACGAACCGCGCCTGCGCAACGTCCAGGCCCGGCTCGAACTGCGCGAGGACGCCGTCAACCGCCTGAACTTCTCGATCACCGCGCTGATGGTCGTGAGCGCGGCGCACGAGCCGGTGAACTTCGACGCCGTGCTGCAGCCCTCCAGCCAGCATTACACCATCAGCAAGGCACGCCGGCAGGCAGCCCCGGGAGCCTGAGTTGGACCAGTTATTACCGTATTACGAGCAGGAGCTCGGCTTCCTGCGCCGCCACGCGCGCGAATTCTCGGAGCGCTATCCCAAGATCGCGGGCAAACTGCTGATCGGCGGCGAGGTGTGCGAAGACCCGCACATCGAGCGCATGATCGAATCGTTCGCCCTGCTGAATTCGCGCATCGCCAAGCGCCTGGACGACGATTACCCCGAATTCACCGAGGCGCTGTTCGAAGTGCTGTACCCGCACTACCTGCGCCCGTTCCCGTCCTGTTCGATCGCGCGCATGGACTTCGGCGCGGCCGCCGCGCAGCCCGGCGCCGCCACGGAAATCCCGCGCGGCACGCAGCTCGCCACGCGTCCGGTGCGCGGCGCGCCGTGCACCTTCCGCACCGCGTATCCCGTGACGGTGGCCCCGCTGGCGCTGACGCGCGCCCGCTTCGACGCCATCCTCGACGCACCGGACGCCGTCCGCCCGCCGGCGCAGGCATCGTCGTCCATCGCGATCACGCTGGCCGCCACGGGCGCCGCATCGGTCGCGGGCCTCAAGCTCGCGAGCCTGCGCGTGTTCATCGACGGCGAGCCGTCGTTCTGTGCCGCGCTGCGCGACGCCTTGTTCATGCGCGCCGTCTGCGCCTACGTGGAGGCCGACGGCAACGGCCGCTGGATACCGCTGTCCGCGCTGCCGCTGCGGCCGGCCGGCTATGGCGAGGACGAGGCGCTGATCGACTTCCCGGCCCGCTCGCACACCGCGTACCGCCTGCTCACCGAATACTTCTGCTTCCCGGAGAAGTTCAACTTCTTCGACGTCGACCTGGCCGCCTTGACGGCCGCGCTGCCGGCGGGAAGCCGCACCGTCACGCTGCACCTGGCGCTGTCCGGCCTGCGCGCCGATTCGAACACGGCGCGCATGCTCGGCACGCTGTCCGCCACCAACCTGCTGCTGGGCTGCACGCCCGTCGTGAACCTGTTCCGCCAGCGCGGCGAACCGATCCGCCTGACCCACACGACGGACAGCTACCCGGTGCTGGCGGACGCCCGCCGCGCCTTCGCGTTCGAGGTGCAGTCCATCGACAGCGTGCGCCTCGTGCGCCAGACGCCGCAGGGCGAATCCATCGTCGAGTTCCGGCCGTTCTACTCGCTGCGCCACGGCCAGGTGCCGGACAAGAGCGGCCATTACTGGATCATGCGGCGCGATCCGCTGCTGGCCGAGAGGAGCCCCGGCTACGAGACGCAGATCTCGGTCGTCGACATAGATTTCGATCCGGCCGACGTCGAGACCGACACGCTCAGCATCGAGCTCACGTGCACCAACCGCGACCTGCCGGCCCTGTTGTCGTACGGCGTGCGCGGCGGCGACCTGTTCCTCGAGGGCGGATCGGCCGTGCAGGCGATCAGCTTCCTGCGCAAGCCGACGCCGTCGTACCGTTTCGAGCGCGGGCGCGGCGCGCACTGGCGCCTGATCTCGCACCTGTCGCTGAACCACCTGTCGCTGTCGGGCGGGGGCATCGCCGCGTTCCGCGAGATGCTGACGCTGTACGACCTGCCGCGGTCGCCGGCGTCGCAGCGCCAGATCGGCGGCGTCCTCGCCGTCGAGCACCGCGCGACGACGGCCTGGCTGGCGGGGAATCCGTTCGCCTGCATGGTGCGCGGCATCGAGGTGCGCCTGACGATCGACGAGGAAGCGTTCGTCGGCAGCGGCGTCGACGCGTTCGCCCACATCGTCGAACGCTTCCTCGGCCTGTACGTGCATGCCAACAGCTTCACGCAACTCGTGATCATTTCGAACAAGACCGGGGGAGAGCTGCTGCGATGCACGCCACGAAGCGGCGATTTGAGCCTGCTGTAATCGAGCGGCTGTTCGCGCAGCCGTACCGCTTCCAGTATTTCCAGGCCGTGCGCATGATCGAGCTGTGGCTGCTGCGCCGCGGCATGCCGGAAGACGGACTGCTGCCGAACTTCCTGCGCTTTTCGAATTCCACCTCGCTCGCCTTCCCGGCCAGCGAGATCGAGTCGCTGCAGCCGGAACCGCGCGCCGTCGCACCCGGCAGCGCCGCACTGGCCGCCGCGCTGCACGCGCGCGAGCTGCGCTACATCCGCCTGACGCCGACGTTCATGGGCCTGCTGGGCTCGAGCGGCGCGCTGCCGGCCCATTACACGGAACGCGTCGCGGCGCAGCAGGTCGCCGAACGGGACGACGGCCCGCGCGCCTTCCTCGACACTTTTTCGAACCGCACGCTGGCGCTGTTCTACGAGGCCTGGCGCAAATACCGCCTGGAGCTGAAATACGGCGGCCGCAAGGACGGCTTCCTGCCGCTGCTGCTGTCCCTCGCCGGCATGGGGCATGCGTCGCTGCGGCGGCGCCTGTCCGATCACGGCGACGGCGTGCTGGACGAATCCGTGGCGTACTTCGCGACGGCCATGCGCCAGCGGCCCGCGTCCAGCGTGCAGATCGCGCGCGTGCTGTCCGAGTACTTCGGCCAGGACGTGCGCGCCGAACAGTTCGTCGGCCGCTGGTACGACGTCCCGGCCGCCCAGCAGACGGCGCTCGGCATGGGCAACGCCACCCTGGGCGCGGGCGCCATGGCGGGCATGCGCGTGTGGCAGCGCGACCTGCGCCTGCGGCTCGTGATCGGCCCGCTGGACCTGAAGTCGTACGAAGACTTCCTGCCGGGCGGCAGCGCGGCGCGCGCGCTGGCGAACATGGTCACCATGTTCACCGGCCTGTCGCTCGAATACGAAGTGCGGCTCGTGCTGCGCGCCGCGGACGTGCGCGGCGTCGCGCTGTCGGGCGACCGCGCCGGCGCTCGTCTGGGCTGGGACGGCTTCCTCGTCGACGGCCCGCAAACGGCCGACCGCGCCGACGTGAACTATGAAATCCACGCCGCCTGAACGAGGCGGTTCCACTACTGAGGAGACTCGATGAGCATCAACCTGAAAACCCTGATCGGCAAACTGGACGACACCTGCCGCGCGGCCGCCACGCGGGCGGCCGGCCTGTGCGTGTCGCTCGGCCAGTACGAGGTCGACATCGAGCACCTGTTGCTGGCGCTGCTCGAGCAGCCGGCCTGCGACCTGGCCGTCATCGCGCGCCGCTCGCGCGTCTCGATCGAACGGCTCGAGGCCGACCTGCGGGCGGAAGTGGCCGGCTTCAAGAGCGGCAACACGCGCACGCCCGTGTTTTCCGAGCGCCTGCCGAAGCTGTTCGAGCACGCGTGGCTGATCGCGTCCCTCGACCTGCGCGCGGGACGCCAGGCCAGCATCCGCAGCGGCCACCTGCTGCAGGCGCTGCTGAATTCTCCCGAGCTGTCGCAGCTGGCGCACCGCGTGTCGCCGTTGTTCGCGGAATTCGACCTGGACCGCATCAAGCACCACTTCGACGACGTCACGGCCGGCTCCGACGAAGATCCCGCCGTGGCGCCGGTGGCGGCGCAAGGGCAGGACCAGGGCGCCGACCCGCTGGGCGGGCTGCGGCGCGAGAAAGGTTCGAAAACGCCCGCGCTGGACCAGTTCACGACCAATCTCACGCAGCGCGCGCGCGACGGCAACGTGGACCCCGTGATCGGGCGCGATTTCGAAATCCGCCAGCTAATCGACATCCTCATGCGCCGGCGCCAGAACAACCCGATCCTGACGGGCGAGGCGGGCGTCGGCAAGACGGCCGTCGTCGAGGGCCTCGCGCTGCGCGTGGCGACGGGCGACGTGCCCGAGGTGTTGCGCGGCGTGGAGATCCACGTGCTGGACCTGGGCCTGCTGCAGGCCGGCGCCAGCGTCAAGGGCGAGTTCGAGAACCGCCTCAAGAACACGATCGACGAAGTCAAGAAAAGCCCGCACCCCATCATCCTGTTCATCGACGAGGCGCACACGATGATCGGCGCCGGCGGCCAGGCGGGCCAGAACGACGCCGCCAACCTGCTCAAGCCCGCGCTGGCGCGGGGCGAGCTGCGCACGATCGCGGCCACGACGTGGAGCGAATATAAAAAATATTTCGAGAAGGACCCGGCGCTGGCGCGCCGCTTCCAGGTCGTGAAGGTCGAGGAGCCGAGCGAGGAACTCGCGTGCGCCATGCTGCGCGGGATGGCGCCGCTGATGGAAAAGCACTTCAACGTGCGCATCCACGACGAGGCGATCACGGACGCCGTGCGCCTGTCGCACCGCTACATCAGCGGACGCCAGCTCCCGGACAAGGCCATCGGCGTGCTGGACACCGCGTGCGCCAAGGTCGCGCTGGGCCGCGACGCGGCGCCGGCCCGCATCGAAGACCTCACGCGCAGCCTGGAACGCATCGGCGCCGAACGCGCGGCGCTCGAGCGCGAGCGCGACGCCGGGGAGGGTGCGCACGATGCGCGTCTGGCCGAACTGGCGTCCCTGCGCGGCGCGTTCGAGGACGAGTTGGCGACCCTGCGCGCGCGCTGGGACCGGGAGCGCGACCTCGTGCAGCGCATCCGCGATGCCGCCGACGCCCGCGCGTTGCGTGACGAACTGCGTTCCCTGCAGGGCGAAACGCCGCTCGTGCCGCTGCAGGTGGACGGCCACGTCGTCGCCGGCATCGTCGCCGGCTGGACCGGCATCCCGCTCGGCAAGATGGTCAAGGACGAGATCCGCACGGTGCTGAACCTGAAGGACTTGCTGGAGCAGCGCGTGCTGGGCCAGCCGCATGCGATCGAGGCGGTCGCGCAGCGCGTGCGCACGGCGCGCGCGAACCTGGACGACCCGAACAAGCCGCAGGGCGTGTTCCTGTTCGTGGGCCCGTCCGGCGTCGGCAAGACCGAGACGGCGCTGGCGCTGGCCGACGTGCTGTACGGCGGCGAACGCAAGCTCGTCACCATCAACATGAGCGAATACCAGGAGGCGCACAGCGTCTCCGGCCTGAAAGGCTCGCCGCCGGGCTATGTGGGCTATGGCGAAGGCGGCGTGCTGACGGAAGCCGTGCGGCGCAACCCGTACAGCGTGGTGCTGCTGGACGAGGTGGAAAAGGCGCACCCGGACGTGCTGGAGCTGTTCTTCCAGGTGTTCGACAAGGGCGCGCTGGACGACGCGGAAGGCCGCGAAGTCGACTTCCGCAACACCATCATCATCCTCACGTCGAACGTGGCATCCAGCACGCTGATGCAGGCCTGCCTGAACAAGGCGCCCGAGGAACTGCCGGCGCCGGACGAGCTGGAAGCGCTGATCCGGCCGGCGTTGACGAAGCAGTTCAAGCCGGCGTTCCTGGGCCGGTTGAAGGTCGTGCCGTTCTATCCGATCCCGGACGATGTGCTCGTCGGGATCATCGAACTGAAACTGGAGCGCATCGGCCAGCGCGTGGCCGCGAACCACAAGGCGGCGTTCGCGTACGACGAGTCGCTCGTGGACGCCGTGCTGGCCCGCTGCACGGAAGTCGATTCCGGCGCGCGCAACGTCGACAACATCCTCAACGGCACCTTGCTGCCGCAGGTCGCCGAGGCCGTGCTGGCGCGGATGGCGGACGGCGCGGCCATCGGGCGCATCGCGGTGGGGGCGGGCGACAGCGGCGATTTCACCTACGCGATCGACTGAGTTCACCGCCACCGGCGCGACCCGCACGACCGTTTGATTGTATTGGATATATATCGGATCAATACCTGTCGACGACGTGCGGGACCGCACCGAATGGATGAATTGCGGAAGAAAACGTAGACACGGCCGCAACAATGTCCTAGTATTTGATATCGATAACGAAAACAGGCCGGTCAGGCCCGCCGCGGAGCGTCCGCGGCGCGGGACGCGCATCCACCGTGCGTCTTTTTGCGTTGTTTCGCACGTCATGCAACAAGCATCACAGAGGCCCGGGTATGTCGCCACAGGGCATTTTTTTTACGCGCCAGGGTATTTTATATACAAGAAACAAGCCGGAGCAGAACCGGCACCTTTGCAGTGCAACGAGGAGGAGACAAGATGAGAATATTAGGATTGGACGGTCCGTTCAGGCGGATAGCCCACATCGTCGTCGCGGCGGGCGCCGTCGCGGCACTGGGTACGTTGCCGGTGCGCGTCGCCCGGGCGGCGGACGCGATCCAGACGTTGGCCACGAGTTACCAGCCGACGATCAACGAGACGATCGACGCGAGCGGCTTCAAGCATCCCGGCGTCGGCCTGACCAAGGATGTGCTGGAGAATGTGCGCACCCAGGTGCGCGCGCAACAGGAACCGTGGAACACGTACTTCAACAATATGGTGCTTTCCGGCTCAGCGTCGACCACCCCGTCGATCAAGAACCTCAACGGGGCCGATCCTTCCAAGCCGCGCTACTACGGCTTGAACAGCCAGGGCGTGGAGGGCGGGTTCATCGCCGACGCGCTGACGGCCTATACGCAGGCCATCCTCTATTACATCACGGGCAACGAGACCTACCGTGCCAACGCGATGCGGATCATCCGCCTGTACGAGCAGATGGACCCGAGCCAGTTCGCGTACTACACGGACGCGCACATCCACACCGGCATTCCGCTGCAGCGGATGGTGGGCGCGGCGGAGATCCTGCGCTACACCAGCTACCAGACGTCCGCGCTGGCGTGGACGGATGACGACACGAACCTTTTCTGGAACAACTTCGTCCTGCCGACGATCGACATCGACGACAGCTGCAACTGCCGCTTCATGAACCAGCACCTGTACACGACGATCGGCGCCATGTCGGGGTACATCTTCGCCGGCGACCGGCCCAACTACAACAAGACGGTCGAGTGGTTCACGGTGAACAAGGACGCGGTCGACCAGGGCCAGAACGGCGCCATCAAGGCGCTGTTCCGCATGGTGACCAGGAACGACGACACGGGCGAGGACGTGACGCCCGGCGTGCAGCACGTCGAGATGGGGCGCGACCAGGCGCACGGCGCGGGCGACCTCACGAACGCCGCGATCCTCGCGCGCCTCATGATGGCGCAGGACACGAAGGTCGACCCGGTCGAAGGCACGGCGTCCACGGCGCCGGACGCCGTCGGGCCGTACGAATTCCTGGGCGACCGCATCTTCACGGCGACGGAGCTGTGGAGCAAGTACATGCTGGGCTACGAGATTCCCTGGGTGCCCACCGCGTCGCACACGGACGCCGACGGCAACCCGACCGTCGTGTACCACGGCCTGTCCGGCTACTACCGCGGGCGCATCGGCCAGAACACCTGGGAAACGTTTTACTATTACCAGTACAACCGCGGCGTGAACATGGAACAGGCCGCGCCCAATTTCACGCGCTTCTTCTCCAGCCGCACGGGCTATAACTGGGCCGGCGGCGATGGCGGCGGCGACTTCTGGCTGTTCATCCCCGCTGCCGCGGCGAGCGAGGGCAGCAAGTACCTGGCGAAGGTGCCCACCGGATCGTATCGCGAAGTCGAACTGCACTTCACGCCGCTCGACGCCAATTCCGTCGTCATGACGGACGCGACCGCGACCTACATCCACACCACGGCGACCGAGGCGGGCAGCAATTTCGTCGTCTTCGGTTATGGCGACGGCACCAGCAGCCTGGCCTTCAAGATCCGCACGAACGGCATCGCCACCATGGAGACCCTCGGGACGACGATCCAGCTGCCGAACACCAACGGCCAATGGATGTATGTGAATCACGCCGGATCGCTGGATGACTTCATGCACGCCACGATCAAGGGCGCCGGCACGACGGTGGACCTCGACCACATCAACGTCAACGGCAGCAGCCTCAGCCTGCCTGCGTTCACCGCCGGGAACGCCGACCAGACCGACTACACGTATGCCGGCGCCGGCCAGGCCGTCGCCACCACCTTCGCGGCCACGGATTCGAGCCCGACGGCGACGTTGACCTACCAGATCGACCACCTGCCGCCCGGCGCCACCTTCAACGCCAGCACCGGCGCGTTCTCGTGGTCGCCCAGCCAGGCCGGCACCTATACGTTCGTGGTCCAGGCCAGCGACGGCACGACCGTGGCAAGCAAGCGCTACAGCGTGGTCGTGGGCGCCGACCGCCAGGCGACGGTCGATACCGTCACGGCGACGTATGACGCGACCAGGCCGTACGTCACCTCGACCCTGGCGACGTACCAGGCCGCGTACAACGACATGCGGAGCGTGATCGCGAGCGCGACCGACGACGTGTACTTCCAGAAGCTGGCCACGCTGAGGACGGCCACGGCCGGCCTGCAACTGCTGACGCCGGTGATCTACGACGGCAGCCTGGATTACACCAACATGCTCGTCGCCTCCACCTTCAACACGTCGGTGGCGGCGGCGCTGGACAACAATACCAGCAGCTTCGTGTATTTCGGCTGGGCGCAGAACCTGACCCACACCCTGGACTTCGGTCCCAGCTTCAAGATCGCCGCATCGGCCTTCGGCCTGCAGGTGCGCAACAGCTTCCCCGAGCGTATCGGCGGCACGACGGTCTACGGCTCCAACGACAACATCAACTGGACCCGCCTCACGCCGGGCCTGACCACCGTCACGGAAGACATGCAGACCCTGCCGGTCTCGGATGATCTGCGGAACCAGCGCTTCCGCTTCATCAGGATCGCGATGATCGAGCCGTCGAGCACCATGCTGGAGCTGAGCGAGTTCCACATCTTCGGCACGCGCTACGAGACCGTCAACCAGATCGCGTCCTTGGGCTTGAGCTCGGACCAGGCGCTTAAAAGCCGCATCGTCCCCGGGAACACGGTGAAGCTCAAGTTCGTGTCGACCGCGCCGATCAACAACGTCGCCGTCACCATCCAGGGCCAGCCCGCGACGGTGACCACGACGGACAACGTGAACTGGACCGCGACCTGGGTCGCCACCGCCACGGCCGGATACGGCAAGGTCGGCTTCCTGCTGAACTACAAGACCGCCGCGGGCGTCGACGCCGAACCGACCTTCATGACGACGGACGCCAGCACGCTGACCCTGGCCGACCAGACCGGCCTGATCGACAACGTCACGACGATTGCCAGCGTGACGGATTCCTACGGCCGCAACGCCGCCGACGCGATTTCGACGGCCAACCTGCTGTTCGACAGTAACATCAACTCGGCCACCGACTACCGTCTCAACGGCAGCGGCGCCGGCAGCTGGGTCGAGTTCGACTTCCGTGGCGGCGGCAGCGTCGTCCTGTCGCGTGTCGAGGTGCTCGCCCGCCAGGACCAGGTCGGCCGCATCAACGGCGTCGTGGTGCAGGGATCGAACGACAACACGAACTGGGTCACGCTCACCAACGCGGCGGGCAATAACGCCGACTGGCAGACGTTGACGGCCAACAGTGCCACGCCGTATCGCTACCTGCGGGTCATCAACGGCAACGCCTGGTACGGCAATATGTCCGAGCTGCGCCTGTACGGTGTCTACAAGTCGTCCGCGCAGATCGCGTCGGCGTCGCTGACGTCCACCCAATCGCTCAGCCCGGCAAGTGTGCTGAACAAGCGTGTCGTCGCCGGCAACTCGGTGACGCTGAAGTTCACGGCCAAGGCGGCCATCGGCAACGTCACGGCCACGATCCAGGGCCAGGCGGCGGCCGTCGCCACGACGGACAACGTCAACTTCACGGCCACCACGACCTTGCCGCAAGGCGTGGCGCCGGGCAAGGTGGCGTTCGCCGTCAACTACACGTTGGCGGACGGGTCGGCGGGCTTCCCGGCCACGGCCACGACGGACGGCAGCGGGGCCTACGTGGTGGATGAATCGGACCTGATCCGCAACGTCTCGACCGTCGCGACCCTGATCGATTCGACCTACAACCGCAGCGCGGCGGCGACCAAGGCGAACGTCGACGCTCTGTTCGACAGCAATATCTTCTCCGCCTCCGACTTCCGCATCGGCACCAACAACAGCGGCACGGGCAGCTACATCATCTTCGACTTCAAGTCCGGCAACCAGGTCAGCCTGGCGAGCGTCGAACTGCTGGCGCGCCAGGACCAGGTCGGCCGCGCGAAATACACGGTGTTCCAGGGTTCCAACGACGGCACGACGTGGGCCGATATCACGGCCACCGCCGGCGCGGTGCAGGACTGGCAGACGCTTGCGATGAAGAGTACCGCACCGTATCGCTACATCCGCATCTACAACTTCTCCAACTGGGTCGGCAACCTGGCCGAAGTGCGCCTGCACGGCGCGCTCAGCGGTCCGGCCGACCTGGGCGCGAGCGTGCACATGACGCAGCAGGGCGCGACCCTGAACCGTGCGACCGGCAAGTATGTCGGCGCCGTCACGATCGCGAACACGAGCGGGGCGACGTTGAGCGGCCGCCTGGCGCTCAAGCTGAACAACCTGGCCAGCGGCCTCGTGCTCGACAACGCGACGGGCACGGATGGCGGCGCGCCGTATGTCAGCCTGGCCGATCCGCTCGCGGCCGGCGCGTCGGTCACCGTGAACCTGACGTTTTCGAATCCCGGCCGCGTCCCGGTCAGCTACACGCCGCAGCTGTTGCGCGCCCAGTTCTAAGGACACTCCATCATGCAAAACGATATCAAGCATAACGTTATTTCCCGCCTGACCCGCACGGCGCTGGCGCTGGCCCTGGCGGCGGGTTGCGGCCTGGCGGCGGCCAGTCCCGTCCATGTGACGATCGACACGTCCTCGTTCGGCGTGGCCAGCGGGTACCTCGACATGAACCTCAGTGCCACCGACAACGTGCCGCTCGCCACGGTGACGGTGACGGGGCTGGCCGGCTTCCAGAGTTCGCCCTATATCGATACCTGGGGCGTCACCGCCGTGGCCGGCGGCTGGCGGTTCCGCAACGATACGGCGAACGACCTGTTCCAGTCGGTCGATTTCGGCGGCCCGCTGTCGTTCGACCTCGATGTCGAGGGCGCGCCCGATCCGGCCGCGGCGTTCATCTCGACATTCGCCGTGTCGGCGTTCGGCAGCGACGGCACGACGCTGCTCGGCCGCCACGACGCCCTGAGCGGCGCGCTTGCCGAATTCACGTGGACGCCCGCCGCGCTGGCGGGCGTGGATGGCCAGCTCGGCATCCGTATCGTGGACCCGGCGGTGACGGTGGTTCCGGAGCCGGTCGACTGTGCGTTGCTGGGCATCGGCCTGGCCGGGCTGGCCCTGGCGCGGCGCCCGCGCAACAGGCGGCGCTAGCGCGACGACCTCTCCTGCATGCCGACGGCCGGCGGGCGCAACGCCCGTCCGGCCGGATGACTCCGATCCGAAGAACCCGACGTATCATGAATTCGCTACTTGCTGCCCTGGCGCTTGCCGTGCCATGCGTTTTTTCCAGCTGGGCGCACGCCGCCGAGCTCGCTCCCAAGCCCCTGTACCGCGACCCGGTGTTCGACGGCGCGGCCGATGTCTCCATCGTGTTCGATCGCGCGGCCCATGTGTGGAAGATGTTCTACACCAATCGCCGGGCGACGATGACGCTGCCCGATCCGGACGACGTCGAATGGGTGCACGGCACCGCCATCGGCATCGCCGACTCCCGCGACGGCGTGCACTGGCGCTACCGGGGGACGGCGGCGTTCCCGAAGGCGTGCACGGACGTGACGCTGTGGGCGCCGGACGTGCTCTACGAAAACGGCACCTACCACATGTGGCTCACCGTCGTGCCGGGCATATTCCACCGCTGGGGCGCGCCCGGTTCGCAGGCGCGCATCGTGCACCTGACCAGCACCGACCTGTCCAGCTGGAACTGCGCGGGCGACGTGACACTGGGCACGGGCAGCGTGATCGACCCCAGCGTCATGAAGCTGGGGCAGGGCTACCGCATGTGGTACAAGGACGAGCACGCCCAAAGCCGGATACTGGCGGCCGACAGCACGGATCTGCGCACCTGGACGAAGGTCGGCGACAAGCCGGTCAATCCGACGCACGGCGAGGGGCCGGTGGCGTTCCGGTTCAAGGGGCACTACTGGCTGATCGCCGACGTGTGGAAGGGCCTGATCGTGCTGCGTTCCGAAAATGCGCTCGACTGGACGGAGCAGCCGGGCTACATCCTCGGCACGCCGGGCCGCACGGCGACCGACCGGGCCATGGGACAGCACCCGGACGTCGTCGTCGATGGCGAGCGCGCATTCATCTATTATTTCGTGCACCAGAAGAACGAGGCCGAGGCGGCCGCCGATCCACGCTGGAACCAGCGCACGGTCATCCAGGTGGCGGAGCTGGTCTACAAGGACGGCAGGCTGATCGTCGACCGCGACGCGCCGCTCCGGTTCCGGCTCCACGCCCCGTCCCCGTGACGACCGGCCGGCGCGGCGCCGATTCCCACGCTTTTGCCAATTACTTGGTATAGAATTTATTTTGGACCAACAAGGCGGCGCCGCTGCGCCGCCGATACAAGACCCTCCAGAGGATACTCGAATGACCTTGCCCCGATTTTCATCCGTGCTCGCGGCCGCCGTCGCATCCGTGCTCGTGCCGGCCGCTTCGGCCTGGGCCGCGCCGCTCGTCGTCTCGTCGCCGGACGGACGCGTCGCGATCCGCATCGAGCAGGATGCCAGCCGGTTCACCATCGCGCGCCGCGGCAAGACCGTCATCGCCGCGTCGCCGCTGGGCCTGGAGCTGGACGGTGTGCCGGCGTTCGGCGCGCTGGCGCTGGAACGGCGCGACGACGTCGCGGTCGACCGCACGATTCCGCTGACCGCGACCAAGGCCGCCGCGGCGCGCGACCATTATCGGGGCGCGACGCTGACGTTCCGCGAGCGCGGGGCCGCCGGCCGGCGCCTGTTCATCGACGTGCGCGCGTATGACGACGGCGTCGCCTTCCGCTACCGTATCGACGGCACCGATCCCGTGCGCCTGCGCGGCGAACGGACCGCGTTCGTGCCGGCGGGGGACCCGGAATGCCTGGTGTCGAAGGCCGCCGGCGCCCACGAGGTGCCGTTCGACCGCGTGAAGGTGTCGCAACTGCGCGAGGGCGTCGCCTACGACGTGCCGGTGGTGTGCACCACGCCGGCCGGCGACACCTCGTACGCCATCACGCAGGCCAACCTGAACGGCTATACCGGCGCGTCCCTGTGGCGCGAAGGCGGCGCGCTGCGGGTGCGGCTGTCGGCGGTGCCCAAGCGCGACGGTCCGGCGTTCGTGTCGAAGGGCGGGCTGACGACGGCCTGGCGCGCGGTCATGCTGGGCGACCGCATCGGCGACATGATCGGCTCCCAGCTGGTCGGCAACCTGAATCCCGCGCCGGACGGCGACTTCAGCTGGGTGCGGCCGGGCAAGGCCGCGTGGGACTGGTGGTCCGGCCCACTGGCGGGCATGAAGCCCGACATGGCAAGCTATCGCCGCTTCATCGATTTCGCGGCGGCCGCCGGATTGCCGTACTACCTGATCGACGCCGGCTGGGCCTACGGCTCCGGCCCCGACTGCTGGATCGCGCTGCCGGGGACCGACATCACCCGCGCCGCGGACGGCATCGACATCCCGGCGCTCGTGCGCTACGCGGCCGGCAAGGGCGTGGGCCTGATGTTGTGGGCCCATTGGGAACACGTCGCGCGACGCATGGACGAGGTGCTCGACACCTATGCGCGCTGGGGCGTCAAGGGCGTCAAGATCGATTTCATGGACCGCGACGACCAGGAGATGGTCGACTTCTACCAGCGCGTCGCGCGCGCCACCGCGCAGCGCCACCTGCTGCTCGACCTGCACAGCGCCTACGTGCCGGACGGGCTGCAGCGCACGTATCCGAACTTCATCACCCAGGAAGGCGTGATGGGCGCGGAGTGGAACAAGATGAACCGGACGATCACGCCGCGCCACAACCTGATGCTGCCCTATACGCGCATGCTCGCCGGCCCGATGGACTACACGCCCGGCGGCTTCCACAACGCCACGCCGGACACCTTCACCGTGCGCGCCGAGATGCCGCAGACCCAGACGACGCGCGGCCAGGCGCTGGCGATGTACGTGGTGTACGACAGCCCGCTGCAGATGGTGTCCGACGACCCCGACGCCTACCGCGACGCGGCCGGCTTCGATTTCATCCGGCGCGTGCCGACCGCATGGGACGAGACGCGTTACCTGGCGGGCGAGCCCGGACGCGACATCGTGCTGGCGCGGCGCCAGGGCAGCACCTGGTACGTCGGCGCGATGACGGCAGACGATGCGAAGGACGGCCGCGTCGAGCGCGTCGCGCTGCGCTTCCTGCCCGCGGGGCGTTACCGTGTCACGACCTGGGAGGATGGCGCCACGCCGAACGACGTCGTGCGCAAGGAGCGCGAGGTCGGCGCCGGCGACGTGCTCCCGTTGCGGCTCGCGTCCTCCGGGGGCGCCGTGGCGATCCTGGAACGCCTCGAATGACCGCGCACACCGTGGCCGGCGCAGACATGGTGGAACGCGTTCGCATGACTCCTGTCCGGCGCTGGCTCGGCGCACTGTGCGCCATCGCGGCCGGCGCCGCCGTGACGGCGAGCCCCGGCTGGGCCGAGGAGCAGGCGCCGGCCGGCCGCACCGCGCAGTGGGGCGACCTCGGTAATGGGCGCTACCGCAATCCCGTCCTGCCGGCCGACTACAGCGACCTGGATGCGATCCGCGTCGGCGACGACTATTATGCGATTTCGTCGAGCTTCCAGTTTTCGCCGGGGATGGCGATCCTGCATTCGCGCGACCTGGTCAACTGGGAAACCGTGGGCCACGCGGTGCCCGACCTGACCCAGGTGTCTCCGGAACTGAACTGGGACCGGATGAACCGCTACGGCCGGGGCATCTGGGCCGGCGCCATCCGCCATCACGCGGGCCGGTTCTGGATCTACTTCGGCACCCCCGAGGAAGGCTATTTCATGACGAGCGCAGCGCGTCCGGAAGGGCCGTGGGCCCCGCTGCGCCAGGTGCTGCGCGCGCCCGGATGGGACGACTGCGCGCCGTTCTGGGACGATGACGGCAAGGGCTATTTCGTCGGCACGAACTTCAGCGACGGCTACAAGATCCACCTGTGGGAAATGGGGGCCGACAACGCGACGCTGATCCCGGCGTCGGACCGGGTGATCTACCAGTCCAAGGGCAGCGAAGCCAACAAGCTGTACAAGTTCGACGGCACGTACTATCACTTTTTCAGCGAAGTGCAGGGCGACACCCGCGTGATGATGATGCGGCGCGCCCCGTCGATACACGGGCCGTGGTCCGCCAGGCGCCAGCTCATGCACGCCGACGTCAGCGCCATGCAGCCGAACCAGGGCGGGATCGTCCAGGGCCCGGACGGGAACTGGTATTTCTTCACGCACCACGGCGACGGCGATTGGTCGGGCCGGGCCGCAAGCCTGCTGCCGGTCCACTGGATCGACGGCTGGCCCGTGATCGGGCAACCCGACCGCGACGGCATCGGCACGATGGTGTGGGAAGCGGCCATGCCGGCATCGCATTCGCGCCGCCTGTTTCCGCAAGGGGGCGACGGCTTCGACGGCCCGGCACTCGCGCCGGCGTGGGAATGGAATTACCAGCCGCGCATGGACAAGTGGTCGCTGTCGGCCCGTCCCGGCTATCTGCGCCTGCACGCGTTTTCCGGCCTGGATGGCGGCAACCTGCTCAAGATCGGCAACGTGCTGACCCAGCGGGTCGTGCGCACCGGCGGCCAGTCGTTCGCCGCGCGGCTCGAACTGAAGGGCATGGCCGACGGCCAGCACGCGGGCCTGCTCCACTTCACGGCGCGGCCGCGCGCCGCCAACCCGGCCGCCTCCACGGCGTCGGCCGGCATCGTGATGGCGGACGGCCGGCGCTACCTGGAAATCTCGCGCGACGGCACCTACACGCGGTTGCGGCCATGGCCGCACGACGCGATCTGGCTGCGTTCGAGCTGGGGACTGGACGGCAGGAGCACGCTGGCCGCCAGCGCCGACGGCAAGCGTTTCGAACCTGTGCTGCCGGACTTCCCGTTGACCTGGGGCGCCTACCGCGGCAGCCGCGTCGGGCTGTTCACGTTCAACCAGGCGGGCGAACACGGGTACGTGGACGTCGACAGCGTGACCTATGCCGTCGACAACCGTGCCGGTGCGCCCCGACGCTGAGCCCGCACGTCCATCGGCATTGCCGATGGCGCCGATCGGCATTTCCCGTTTCCCCTCCGCGTCGATCGATACGAGAATCGGCTGCCTGCCAACGTGCAGTCGAATCAACGATCGACAAGGAGAGGAAATGAGTGAAATGATTTTGATCGTCGGCGGAAGCTCCGGCATGGGGCTGTGCCTCGCGAGGTCGCTGATCGCGGACGGCGCCCGGGTCGTCATCGCGGGCCGTTCTACCGACCGCCTGCGCCGTGCGGCCGACTCGCTGGCCGACGTCGGGGACGTGGGCACGATTGCCGCCGACATCACGCGCGAGGACGACGTCATCCGGCTGTTCGCGGAATGCGGCGACCTCGATCACATCGTGTCCACCGCGGCGGACATCGAAGGCGCCTACGAATTGCTGCCGGCGCTGGACGTGGCCGCCGCGCGCAAGGTCGTGGACTCCAAGTTCATCGGGCCGCTGCTGCTGGCCAAGCACGGCGCCGCGCGCCTGGCCGGGAAGGGCTCGATCACGTTCACGTCCGGCATCGCGGCCTATCGGCCCGCGGCGCGCGGTTCCGTGGTCGCCGGCGTCAACGGCGCGCTGGAATCGCTCGCCTACGCGCTGGCCATCGAACTGGCGCCGATCCGCGTGAACGTCGTGTCGCCGGGCTGGGTCGACACGCCGATCTGGAAGCAGGTCGCGGGCGACGAGGCCAGCGCCAGGTTGAACGACATGGCGAAGCGGCTGCCGGTGGGGCGGATCGGCCAGGCCGCGGACATCGCCGACGGCATCCGCTTCCTGATGCGCAACGGCTTCGCTACCGGGTCGGTGCTGCATCTGGATGGCGGGCATCGGCTGGTGTAGCGTCGCCGCTTGCCAAAGGCAGCGCGGCGAGCAGCGCCGCCAGGCCGATCGACGACGGCCCGCGTTTGCGGTACGCGATCGACACCGGCACCGCCGCGGCGTCGCCGTGCAGGGGAACGACCGCCAGATGCGCGTCCCGGATCGACGGCACCATGCGCGGCACGATGGCGCAGCCCAGGCCGCGCTCCACGAGACCGACGATCGCCGCCACGCTGCCGGATTCGCCGGCGATCCGCGGCGGCCCGTCCGGGCATGATCGAAACGCGGTCTCGAACATCCCGCGATAGGCGCAACCCTGCGCCGTCACGAGGAAGCGCTCGTGCGCGATGTCGTCGTGGCCGACGCTCGCGCGCGCCGCCAGCGGATGACCGGGCGGCGCGATCAGGACGAGCGGCTCGAGCGCGATCTCGCGGCAAACGAGGTCGTCGTCCGGCGCGCGCGTGCCGAAGAAGAATGCCGCGTCGAGCGTGCCGTCCTTGACGCCGGCGTGCAGTGCCGACGTCGCGGCGACGGCCACCCTGACGCTGACGTCCGGATGCGTGGCCGCCATCCGCGCCACGACGTCCGGCAGGAACGCGGCCGCGATGGTCTCGATGCCGCCCACGTCCAGCGTCCGGCACGCGACGCCGCCCGCGGCCAGCACGGCGCCGCGCGCCTCGTCCGCCAGGCCGGCCAGCCGGTCCGCGTAGCCGAGCAGGCACGCGCCCGCGGCGGTCAGGGCGAGCTTGCGGTTCGACCGGTCGAACAGCGCCACGCCGAGATCGGCCTCCAGCGACTGCATCTGTTCCGTGACGCTCGACTGCGTGCGGTGGATCTGGCGTGCGGCCTCGCTGAAGTTCAGGGTGCGGGCGACGCGTATGAAGGTCTTCAGGCGTTTCAGGTCCATGGCGTTCGGGCGGCTGGCGGAGGACCGATTGTACCCGTTCGTTTACTCCGCCCGCGGCACCCCCAGCAATTCTTCCAGATGCGCCAGCGACCCCTGGTCCTTGATCACGGACCGCAGCCAGGTATGCAGATCCTGCTCGCCGGCGCTCGCAGCCTTCTCCGCGAAATACGACACGGGGCTGTGCGGCTCCGTCTCGCGGAAGAACTTCGCGATGGTGCGCAGCTGGGCGATCGCATCGGCGCGCGTGCGGATCGGCCCCGGCCCGGCGGCCGGCGGCTGCGGCGCCACCGCGACGGCGGGCAGCGCCGGCGATGCCTGCGCGGCTGCCTCGACCGGCTGCGGCGCCTGTGGCGCGGCCGCGTGCGCCGGCAGCGCGTGCAGCAGCGTCTGCACCGCGTCGCGCGCGGCGGAAAAGCCGGGGCTGTCGTGGCCCAGGCGCGCGTCGGCCGCCCGCTCGAGCTGCGCCAGCGCGTCCAGGCAGGCCTGCGCGTCGCTACGCAGCGCGTCGCTGAAGGCGGGGGAGCTCGCGCGCTTCGCGGCTTCCAGGTCCGCCACGCGCGGCGGCGTGTCGGCGTCGCCGGCGGCGGCGCGGCGGCGCGCCGCTTCGAAGTCGACCGTCGAGTAGGCGGTGCCGCGGCCTTCCGTCAGCGGCATCTCGCGCACGAGGGCGCGCGTGCGCGACAAGATCCACGCGAGGTTGCCGATGCGCTGTTCCTGGTCGCCGCCGTCCGCTTCCGGATACAGGCCCGCGTCCCAGAAGCGGTCACACAGGCCCGCGAGCAGCAGGAATCCTTCGCTCAGGCCGCGCATATGGTGCCGCCTGGCGGCCGCCTCGGTGAGCCAGACGGCAAGGCGCAGGTCCTTCGTCTGTTCGGCCAGCAGGCGCGCGCAGCGCTCGACGACGAAGCCCCAGTCGGCCTCCTTGAGCTCCGTGACCCATTCGCCTTGCGCGAGCGACGGGTCGTCGAACTGGCGCGCGCGGGCGATGGCGTCCAGGTCCGGGGAAAACGCGAGGTCGGCGCCGCACGGTTGCGCGGCGGAGATCGGGGCGAGCAGGGCGTCGGCGGTGAACATGGTGTCTTTCGTCATTGGATCATTGCGCGAGGCGGAATTCGATGCGGCGGTTGCGCGCGCGTCCCTCGGCGGTGTCGTTGCTGGCGATGGGGCGGTCCGGGCCCTGGCCGCTGGCGGCGAGGTTTTCTTCCGCGATGCCGTGCGCGGCCAGGTAGGACCTGACGGTGGCGGCGCGCGCCTGGCTCAGGCTCACGTTGCTGGCCCGCAGGCCGGCGCTGTCCGTGTGGCCGATGATCTCGATGCGGCGGCCTTTCAGCTTCAGCATCGCGGCCACCATCTCGTCGAGGATCGCGCGGCCCGTCGGGGTCAGCGTCGCCTTGCCGCTTTCGAATTCGACGGTGCGGTTGCCCAGCGTGTTGTCGAGCAGGGCCTGCTCGGCGGCGGACACGCGCAGGCCGTTGTTGACGGTATAGGTCGGGTTCAGGTTGGTGGCGACATTGCTGGCGATGCGCTGGCGCAGCGCCTCGTTGGCCACCTCGCCGCGCAGGCTGACGTTGCTGCCGTCGATCTTGAGCTGGCCGCGGCTGATCTGGCGCAGGTCGGGCGTGATCAGCTTTTGCACATAGCCGTTCCAGTTCGCCGGCGTGGCGACGGGGCCGATGGCGATCTGGTCGACGACGCGCTCGGCCCCGTAGACGTCGCGCAGCTTCGCGAGCACGGCGGCCTTCGTCGCCTCGTCCGGCACGGTGCCGCTGGCCAGCACCTGGCCCGGCTGCGGGGTGGCCGGCGCCGGCGCGGTGTTCCGGGCCGCCGCCGCGCCGGCGCAGCACAGGATGAAAAAGGCGGCGAGGGCGCGCTGGGTGATGATTCGCATATCAGGTTCCGATGAATGCCGCGCCGACGGAATCGAGCGCGGACTTGAGGGACAGGCTGCCCTGGGCCAGGTAGGACGAGAGCTTGCGCACGGCGTAGTCGCCGTCGACCTGGTCCTCGACCCATTCGAGGTCCGCGAACGCGATGAGGTGGTCGAGGCCCGCCTGCGGGTCGATGAGGGTGCGCAGCGTCTGCGCCGACGCGCCGGAAAAACCGACGACGAGCGCGGGCCGGCCTTCCAGCCGGGTGACGAACAGCGCCAGCTCGAAGTCGGCGCGCGCGAGGAACGGGGCGATCACGTGCATCCAGAACGCGGCCACGAGGTTGCGGTGGATGAGGTCTTCCGGCAGCGGCAGCACGAGGCTTTTCTCGAGCCGGCCGGACCCGCTGTCCAGCACGGGCTGCAGCAGCATGCCCAGCGCCAGCAGCACCTGGCGCGCCGAGACGCGAAAGCCCGTACGGTCCAGGAGCCCGTCGAGCGCGCCGATGGTCAGCACGTCCAGGAAGTCCTCGAACGCGGCGTCGTAGGCGCACGCGCGCAGGTCCAGGTCGATCGGCTGGCTGCTCGCGGCGGCAAGCGGCGCGGCCGGATCGCCCGCGTTGCGCACGCCGAGCGTCAGCGTTTCGAGCCTGCTCCACAGGCGCGTGAACACGAGCGGGGTGGTCGGCAGGAAGGCCGCCGGCTCGGCGATTTCCATCGCACCGGCCATCAGGAACGGGTAGCGCCGGCTCGATTCGTCGCTGCTGGCGACGATGTGGCCGCCGATCGCGTGGCGCCGGCGCGGGCCGACGAAGGCGAAGTGCAGCGGCGCGGCGGCGTCGTAGGCGAGCTTCCAGCGCGCGTTGGCGCTCATCAGGTCCATCGCTTCGGACAGCCAGTCGTCCAGCACTTTCAACAAGGCCGGGCTGGCGCTGGCGCGCACGAAGTCGCCGCGGCTGGGCAGCTTGCCGAAATAGCCGACGCTGACGGGAGTGAGCTGGCGGCTCATTGCGCGTCTCCCGCCATGGCGGTGCGCAGCGGCGCGGCCGGCGCGGCCGGCTTGGGCGCGATGATCGTGTCCGGCAGGCGCAGGCGCTTGAATCCCTGGCCCGGCGCGGGCGCCTGGGCCTGGACCGGCGCGGGCGCGGCCGGCAGGACCTTGAGGTTCGCCGTCACCGTGACGCCGGCATTCTGCCAGCTCATCTCGAACACGCCGCCGTCCTTGCGCTTGCGCTGGGCCGCGTCGATCATCTTCTTCAGGCCGAAGTGGCCCGGCTCGTCCAGCAGCACGACGTTGCGGCCTTCCGGCGTGACGGCCGTGATCTTCGCGCCCGGCACGCCGGCCGGATTCGGCCACACCATGTGCACCCAGGGTTGCGGCTGGCCGCGCCAGCGCAGCGCCTGGCCGTCGATCTCCAGCGTGAATTCGGTGGCGCCGGACGTAGCAAGCGCCTGCAGGTCGAAGCGGGTCTGCGCCTCGCCGCCGCTGGACGCGGCCGCGTTGGCGACGCCGCCGGCGGCCAGCGGCGCGACCCAGCCGGGGAAGCTCGCGACGACGTTCGGCGCCAGATTCACGCCCATGTCGGCCCACGTGCGCGGGCTGAGCGAATCGCCGCGGCGCACCACCAGCGGGCCCACCGTCGTCGTGAAGAATTTCGCGATGGCGCCGTCCGGGCCGAAGATCTCGCCGATCTCGGCGTTGCTGGCCTCGGCCTTCGACTCGGTCGCGAACGGGTACTTCAGCGCCAGGCCGCGGTTGAACGGCTGGACGACCTGGGCGGCCCACACCTTGTTGATCTCGTTTTCGGCCGGCTGCACGATCACGGCGAACGTCTGCATCAGCGGGCGCACGAGCACGGGACGCAGCGCCTGGCGCTGGGCGTCCGTCATCCCCACCAGCATCTGCTCGTCGACGTAGCGCAGCGCGTCGGCCAGCTCGGAACCGCTGCCGTCCAGCGTCTGCTGCATCAGCTGCTTGGCGCCGGGGCCCGGGTCGCCCTGGTTCTTGATCTGGTTGAAGCGGGCGCGCAGCTTCGACAGATTGTCGATGTAGCCGCGCATCAGCGACGCGTCCTTGTCGCGTGCCACGACGAGGCGTGCGACGCCCGCGAACTCGCGGCCGACGGGACCAAGGGCTGGCGCGGCCGCCGCCTGTGTGCCTGGTGCCGGCAGGCTGACGTTCACGATGGCCGGTTTCTGGCGCAGGATCGTCTCGCGGAACCAGCCCGAGAGGCCGTTCTGCGCGCGCTGCAGGCTGGCGCCGGCCAGGGTCGGGTTGTCCCACGACGTCTGTTCATAGACCGTGGACACGAGCTTGTCGATCGGCGAATTCTGCGGATCGCCCAGGCGGTTCATGGCGCTGGCGGCGCCGTCGAAGCCGTCCAGGTCCTTCACCGTCACGCCCTGCATGAACTTCTGCCACTCGCGCGCGTACTCCGCCTTGTACAGGTCGACGAGCGATTTCTGGATCTGTTCCGGGCTGCCTTCCAGCGTGAGGTCGTCGCGCGCGGCCGTCTTCAGGACCCAGTCGGCGCTCTGCAGCTCGCGGTTGGCCGCGTCGCGGAACGCCTGCTGCACGAAGCCTTCCCAGGCCTGGCGCGTGAAGGCGCCGGAGATGGCATAGCTGCCGAGGACGAGTTCCTTGTCCTGGTCGCCCACGATGCGCGCCACCGTGATCGACGGATAGCGGGTCGCCGCGCGCGCCTTCACGTCCGCGTACACGCGTTCCCGCGCGGGCATGCCGCGCACGACGCGGCGCAGGCTGTCGCGGGTCTGGTCGACGAGTGCCAGCCGGGTGTCGATGACGGGCCAGGACGGATCGTTCACCTGCGCGAGGTAGAACGAGATCATGCGCTCGGCGCTGCGGATCAGCTGCTCGCGCGGCATCGCGCCGCGGTTCGCTTCCAGCCAGTTGCGCCAGAAGCGCGTGAGCTGGTCGTTCAGGTGGGCGCTTTCGGCGCGCGATTTATCGCCCAGCATCAGGTAGGTCTTCAGCGCGTTGTAGGCGTCCTCGGTGTCGAGCGGCGACGCGTCCTTGAACTGCTGCGGCGCGTCGGCCGCCGGAGCGCCGGCCGCCGGAGCGCCGGCCGGCTTGTTCATCGGTTGCAGCTGGGCCGCGTTGCCGTTGACGTCGGCGAGGTAGGATTCGAGCGATTGCGCGACGGGTTTCAACATCACTTCACGCACGCCGTTGAAGTATTCCTCCTTCAGCTTGCGGTTCAGGAGGTTGCCCTGGTAGAGGCCGAGGCCGAGCGACAGCGGGCGGTGCTCGGCATAGCGGTCGAGCTGCTCGATGCGGTCCTGCAGGATCTCCAGCGCCTGGAAGCGCGATTGCAGGTCCATGCTCTTGCCCTGCACGCGGATGGCCTGGTCGAGGTCGGCCTGGACGTTGGCGACGAGCTGGCGGTTGTTCATGTACGACCAGCTCCAGCCGGCCAGCGCGAGGCCGGCGAAGGCCGTCGCCGCGAAGAAGGCCGCATAGCGCAGGCGCGTCTTGGCCGGGCTGGCGTACTGCGCGACGAGATCCTTGTCGGCGAAGATCACCTTGCGGAACAGGTTGAGGAGGAAGTAACCCTGCTGCTGGTGCTGGTCCTCGTGCGCGGGCGGCTGCAGGCGCAGGTCGAAGCGCTGGGCGACGCGGGCCGACGACGTCGACACCGTCTCGCCTTCCTGCAGCGCGCTCGTGAAGTAAAAGCCGCGGAACACGGGCTTGAACTGGAACGGGTTGTCCTCGAACAGCGTGGCGACGAAGGCGTGCAGCGCCGGCTTGATGGACGCGAATTCGAGCGGGAACGTGAACACGCCGGACGGCATGTTCTCGCGCGCCTGCTGCGACATGTTCGCCAGGCTCAGTTCCTTGAGGCCGTCGTACAGTTCGTCGAAGCGGGCGTCGAACTGGTCGAGCAGGCGCTCGCTCGTCACGTTCTGGTCGTAGGGCAGCGTCGCGCCCCACACCTTTTCGCGTTCGGCGCGCTCGCTCTCCTGGAAGAATTCGTTGAAGCCGTCGATCAGGTCGGCCTTGGTGAACACGACGTAGACCGGCGCGTGCACTTCCAGGCGCTCGGTCAGTTCCTGCACGCGCTGGCGCAGGTTCTTGGCCAGGTTGATCGCGAACTCGGGCCGGTTGCGCGTCAGCTCCGCGATGCTGACGGCGATGATGACGCCGTTGATCGGGGCCTTGCGGCGGTGCTTCTTGAGCAGGTCGAGGAAGCCGAACCACTCGGCGCGGTCCTGGTCGACGACGGAATAACGGCCCGCCGTGTCGAGCAGGATGCCCTCGGTCGTGAAGAACCAGTCGCAGTTGCGCGTGCCGCCCACGCCCTGCACGACCTTGCTGTCTGCGAACGGGAACTGCAGGCCGGAGCTGGCGATCGCGGTGCTCTTGCCGGCCGCCGGGTTCCCGATGATCATGTACCACGGCAGTTCGTACAGCGCGGCGCTGCCCGACAACTGCCCCAGCTTGGAGCCCTTGATCGTCGCGATGGCGTCCAGCAGGCGCTTGCGGATGACTTCCGTTTCCTGGCGCTGCGTCGCGTCGGCGACGGGTTGATCGGCTTGCGGGCTGGCCTGCTGTTCGAGCATGGCGCCGATCCGGCCGGCCTTGCGCGCATGGCGCCAGCGGCGCCACAGCCACAGGGCCGCGCCCACGAGCAGGGCGGCGCCAAGCACGATCCAGGGGAGCGCGGGCGGCCATTGCAGCAGCCGCGCGGCCGCGAACAGCAACGCGGCGAAGGCCGCCCAGCCGATGACGGTCAGGCTGGTGCGGGCGGTCAGGAAATGCCAGATTTTTTGCATGATGACGAGAGAGTGGTTGATGCCGTGGTGCGCGTGGTGCGGGATTGGTGAGTCAGCGTTTCATGACGCCGGGCAGGCGCAGTTCCGTATGCCCGAAATCCATCATCTTCCAGCGGCCGCCCCAGGTCAGGCCGACGGATTCCGCCACCTGGCCGTACAACTGGTAGCCGCGCATGGCCCAGGGATCCTTTTCCGAGATCACGAGCCGGCCGTCGCGGACGAACGCGCAGTCGGCGGCGAGCCCGTACTGGTGCCAGCTCTGCCACGACCGGGCGTTCGTGACGCCGGGACCCAGCGCGGCCAGCGCATCCTGGCGCGCGGCGCTGCGGTAGCCTTCCAGGATCGCCATGTCGTAGCCGTAGCGCTCCTTCATGATCCGGAAGACCGTGAGCAGGCGCTGCGTGTAGTCCGCGTTCAGCATGGCCCAGTCGCGGCTGGCCGAAGCGAGCAGCGGCCGCTCCTGCGCCACTTCGGCAGTCGCGAACACGAGCGGCGGCAGCGGGGGCGGCGGCACGAGCTGCTCGCCCTGCAGCAGGTCGGCCACCTGCTCGTTCACGGCGTGCGTCGACGGCTCGTAGCCGCTCAGCACGGGCCGTTCCGCGAGCAGCAGGGCGGCCAGCGGCGGCAGGCAGACGAGGGCGGCGCCGCACGCGCAGGCGATCCAGTGGCGCCGCACGAAGCCCGCCAGCCGTCCCGCCGCCGCGCGGCCGTTCGTGCGGACCGCATCGGCGTCGCGCATGCCCTGCTGCGCCAACGCGCCCGCGCGGCGGCCGAGCCGCACTCCGGCCCCGGCGAGCGCGCTCAGGACGAATTCGCGGCCGGCCGGAAACAGCACCATCCAGCTGACGGCGCACGCCATGATGAAATAAACGGTTACTGCCAGGACCCACACCAAGGACGCTCCGGATAGTCGGACACATAGTTGTCGTTAAAATATTTCCCGAAAGTATAAATCCGGCTATCGACAACCCCGCGCACGATTGAAAAAACGCAAAAACTCACCAAATGTGTTAATCACGCACGATTAAAAGCAAATTCGCGGCACAATTGTCTTGATTCTTGTAAAGTAATGCAAACTTTTTTAAGGAGCTAAATTGCAACATCAAGGCGATCGCCCGGTCCGAGGCGGCCGGCCCAGTCTGCTTTCGCCCGACGAGCAGGCTGTCCCGGAACAGAAGGGCATCCTCAGCTCCCTGGACGGCATGCACGGGCAGCACCGTGCCGCGCAGGGGCCGCGGCCACGTTCGCGCGCGCTGGCGTGGGGCGTTGCCGCCGTCGGGGCGGTCGTCGCGGGCGGTGCGCTGCTCCTGTTCGGCGGCGGCGAGGAAGGCCGCACGCCGGCGGTCGCCGTGGCGGCGGCGCCGGCCGTGACCAGCGTGGCCGAGGTGCCGCGCGCCGCGCCGGTCACGCCCGTGTCGATGCCTGCGCCCGCCGCGTCGACGGCGGCCGTGCTGCGCGACGAGCCCGCAGCGCCGGCGGTGCCGGAACCGGCCGCGCCGATGGCCAATCCGCTGGCCGACATGGCGCAGCCGCCCGCGCCGGAACGCCACAAGACGCATGCGGCGAAGGCGGAACCCAAGGAAGCGCATGCGAAGGCCGCGCACCGCAAAGCGCACGACGCGGCACGGGACACTGCGCGCGACGGCGGCAGGGAAAAACGCGCGAAACCGCGCGCGGCGCGCGAGCAGGACAGCGACGTCGTGCTGCTGGCGGCCCTGATGAGCCACATGGAACCGGTGAACCGCAAGGCCACGCCGGCGCAGCAACTGGAGGCGTGCCGCCGCTACAACGCGGCCGGCGAAGAGCAGTGCCGCGTGCGGGTGTGCGATGCCGTGGGGCGCAGGGAGGCGGCGTGCAAGCGGGTGCCGGTTGCACGGCCCGGGCCGGAGACCTGAGCGGAGACCGGAGCGGGGCGGCCGCGAGGGAACGCATCGCCTGATGGCGTCGTGCATGGCAGCGGCCGCGAGCCGGCCGGACCTGCGCGGCGGCTCAAGGGCATTCCCAGAACCAGCACTCCACTGCGTGCCAGTACACGTGGCCACCTTCACAGGCGAGGCGATGGAGTTCGTCGTGGCACATCAAGTCGATATGCCCTTGCGGATCGTATGGCCCCCACAGGCCGACGAAGCGGATCACGCCGCGCCGGCCGCCCACCGACTCGCGCAGGCGGGCCGCGCCGAATTTCTCGGGCTCGCCCCAAATCGCGGCCAGATGGGCGGCCAGCACTTCCTGCTTGATCTCGATCCGCTCGCCGCGGTACCTTCCGGCTTCGATCTGCAGGAATCCATGCGGCAGGCGGATGCCGGCGCCAATGAGCGCAATGCTCATGCGCACCGCACAGGTGTTGTGCCAGGCCGGGTCGAATATCTTGTCCGGGTACCCGATCCATCGCCACAGCTCTTCGGCCGGAACGTTGAACGGATCAGGATAGTACGCGCGCAACAACGCGTAAGGTGGCGGAGTCACGGACATCGTGTTCTCCTCCATCAGGTGCAGCAGCCGTCGGGCGGACACGGCCAGCGTGCCTGCCACATTTGCACGATCAGCACCGCCGCGCGCCCGTCGAGCTTCGCGGCCGGTTGCCGGCGCAGATAGCTCACGGCATCCGCACGCATGGCTTCAGGAGACTGCTTGCGCAGTTTCACGTGCCGGCGATCGGTGTAGCACCACAGGCCGCTCTCCGTGGCGTCGTACACGCCCTTGAGGTACGCGGCGGCACCGGCATCGTGTCGCTCGAGCTGGCGCATGAGCTGCGCGCCCGTGAACCACGGCGTTGGTGCGGGAACGCTCTTGGCCGGCGTCCCGGGCATGACAAAGGGATGCTCGTCGTCCTGACCCAGCGCGGCCGACGCGGCGTTCGCCGCCAGCATCAGGACGAGTGCGGCGATCGTTCTGCAGATAGTCGGTACGGGCGCCATGTCAGGCCACCCGGTTGGTGGCGACATCCCATCCGCCGGCAGTGTTACCGCCGGCGCCACCCGCGATCTTTTGCTGTGTGTACTTCCACTTCACCTTGGAGAACTTCAGACCGATGACGTCGACCATCCCGATGCCGGCGGCCACCGACTGTGCGACGTCGGCGATGACGACATTGTCCAGTTCGACCTCATAATACTTGACGCGCGCGCCTTGGCCATCTGCCCGGAAGAACTCGAATTTCGCCTTCGGTATGGTCTTGCCCATTGCGCAGTGCTGGGCAAGGATGGGCGACGCAAGGTCGGAGAGCTTCGTCAGTGCAACGTCCGACAGCTCCGCGCGTTCCGCTGTGTGTCCGCCTGCCGTCGACGACGTCGCACTCCTGGGCTGGTGGAGTTTCCAGTTGACCGAAGAGCATTCGATCCAGCCCGGATGCTGGCTGTCGGCCGACTCTCCCTTGATGCCGTCGAGCTGCAGATAAACGTCGATTGCCATGGATGCCTCCTGTAGGTGGTGAGGCATCGTCGCAGAGTTCGGTTCAGGATAATCTGGGGGGCCTCAATGTGGAGGCGCCGGCAAATCAAGATCCGGCATGCGGCGCCAGCCGGGCCGACGGTGGCATCGAACTGCGTCCGCTTGTCGCGCCGAAAAAATGGTAAAGTGCGAGCCCCCGGCATGTGCCGGCCGTTCATCATCTTTTGAATCGCATGAGAGACTTCGCGACCACGGCGCCCGACGCGGCACCGGCGGCGCCGTCGTTCGACGCCGCCTTCCTGCACGACCCGTATCCCGCCTACAGCCGCTTGCGCGCGGCGGGCCCGGTGCTGTGGCGCGACGACGTATTCCAGGGCGCGTGGCTGCTGACGCGCCACGAGGACGTCGAGCTGGCCCTGCGCGATCCGCGCTTTTCGTCGCAGCGCACGGGTGGCTGGGTCAAGCGCATTCCGGGCGTCGACGCGAGCTTTGCGGGCCGCCGCGCGCAGGCGGGGCTGGAAGCGTTCCAGCGCCTGTTCGGCAGCGCCATGGTGTTCCTCGACGGGGCCGACCACCAGCGCGTGCGCAAGGCCATGGCGGCTGGCTTCCATCCGACCCTGGTGAAAACCTTGCGCGTCGAGGTCGAGCGTCTCGCCGACGAGCTGCTCGACGAGCTGGATGCGGGCGCCGGCTTCGACTTCATCGCCGCGGTCGCGCGCCCGCTGCCGTCGCGCGTCATCGGGCTGATGCTGGGCATACCCCGCGCGGACGAAGCGCGCTTCATGGCCTGGTCGGACGATCTGGCCGCATTCATCGGCGCGCTGCAGCCGACGGCCGAGCAGTTGCGCGCCGCCCAGCGCAGCCTGCTGCAGATGGTGCGTTATTTCGACGCGCTGCTGCCCGCGCGCAGGCGCGAACCCGGCACGGACCTCGTCAGCCGCATGCTGCTGGCCGAGGCCGCGGGCGACATCCAGGCCGACGGCGAACTGCTGGCGCAATGCGCGATGCTGCTGTTCGCGGGCCACGAGACGACGCGCAACCTGCTCGGCAACGGCCTGTACACCCTGCTCACGCATCCGGACGCGTGGGCGCGCCTGTGCGCGGACGAGGAGGGCGTGCCGCTGGCCGTGCGCGAACTGCTGCGCTACGACAGTCCCGTGCAGTACACGGGCCGGCGCGTCGCGACCGAATTCACGCTGCACGGCACGACGCTCAAGCGCGGCGACCTCGTGATCGCCATGATCGGCGCGGCCAACCGCGATCCGGACCGCTTCCTTGACCCCGATACGTTCGACATCGGCCGGCGCGCCGGCAGCCACCTGTCGTTCGGCAGCGGACCCCACGTGTGCATCGGCGCCGGACTGTCGCTGCTGGAGGCCGACGTCGTGCTGCGCGCCGTCCTGCGGCGCTGGCCGGGGCTGGCGCTGGCCGATGCGGTCCCGCGCTGGAACGGCATCGCGGGCCTGCGCGGGCTCGCTGCGCTACCCGTCATTTCTTCGTGAAGTGTTCGACGGCGTCGAAATTGGTGCCGTTCGACTTGACCTCGTACAGATCGGTGCCCTGCACGTACAGGCCGTCGAAGGAGGCTGCGCCGGCCGCGTAGACCTGGTCGGGCACGCACACGGAACCGCCCGCGTAATCGACGCACCAGTTGGGCTGGCCGTCGATGATCTTGTGGCTGACGAAGGTGCCCGTGAGCGTGACGCTGCGCTGCGGCACCTGCGTCGTCACCTTGTCCACGGAAGCCGAGATCACGGCCACGCCGGGGGCGGGCGTGATGCTCGATGCCACGGTGCCGATATAGGTCGCCGTCGTGTCGGCGCTCCAGGTCTGCGTCGCGATGACGTCGCCGGTGCAGGTCGTGTTGGCGTAGTAATTGGTGGTGACGCCGATCGTGAGCGTGTTGGCCGATCCGGCGGGGCGCTGGATGACGGCCGTGTCGAGCGCGTGCGACGTGCAGGCGGACGTCCAGGTGCCGACGTAGGCGTCGAGGTTCCCGCCGCCCGTCGCCGGCGGCGGCGTCGGACTGCTCGCGGAACCCGGATTGCCGCCACCGCCGCCGCATGCCGCCAGCAACATCGCCAGCGCGGCGCTACCCATCATGTTTTTCATCGTCGTCTCCCGTCTTCGGCGTGTGGACTCACTGTTCAGGGAGGCATGATACCCGCGTGCGCCGCCGCATGGCTCACCGTTTGTCACGGCGCCGGGCGGGACGGCGTCAACGCGCGCTCAGCTGCTGCAGGATCTCGCGGTCGAGGGCCTTCAACGGCACCGACTTTTCCACGCCGCCGCGCTTGATCGCTTCCTTCGGCATGCCGTAGACGACGCAGCTGTCCTCGTCCTGCGCGACGGTGCGGCTGCCGGCCTTGCGCATTTCCAGCAGGCCGGCGGCGCCGTCGTCGCCCATGCCCGTCATGATGATGCCCAGCGCGTTGGTGCCGGCGTGTTTGGCGACGGAGCGGAACAGCACGTCCACCGACGGACGGTGGCGGTTGACGAGCGGGCCGTCGATGACGTCCACGCAGTATTGCGCGCCGTCGCGCCGCAGCAGCATGTGCTTGCCGCCCGGGGCGATCAGCGCGCGGCCCGGCAGCACGCGGTCGCCGTGGCGCGCCTCGCGCACCTCGATCAGGCACAGGCCGTTGAGGCGCTCGGCGAAGGCGGCCGTGAATTTTTCCGGCATGTGCTGCACGATGACGATGCCGGGCGTGACCCGCGGCAGCGCCGTCAGGACTTCTTCCAGCGCCAGCGTGCCGCCCGTCGAGGTGCCGATCGCGACGACGCGTTCCGTCGTGCGCAGCAGGGGGCGCGCATCGTGGGCGGCCGGCAGCACGGCGTCCGCCGTCAGCTTCGCGGGCGCAGGGGCGGGCGCGACGCGCGCGGCGAGGCGCCGCACATTGACCTGGCTGGCCGCCCGCACGGCCGCAACCAGCTCGTCCGCGCTCTCGTTGAGGAAGTCCTTCAGCCCCAGCTTGGGCTTGGTGATGATCGATACGGCGCCTGCCGCCAGCGCCGCCATCGTCGTCTCGGCGCCCTTGTCCGTCAAGGTGGAACAGATCACGACGGGCGTCGGCCGCTCCGCCATGATCTTCTTGAGGAAGGTGATGCCGTCCATGCGCGGCATCTCGACGTCCAGCACGATCACGTCGGGCCACGCCTGCTTCATGCGCTCGATCGCGAGCAGCGGGTCGGACACGGCGTGCAGCAGCCGGATGCCGGGCGCGCCTTCCAGCATCGCGCCGACGATCTTGCGCACGACGGCCGAATCGTCGACCACCATCACATCGATCGTCTTCATGCCGGTTTGCGGTAGACGGAAGGGATGACGGGGCGGACCAGGTCGCCCATGTCCTGCAGGCTCTCGGAATGGCCGATGAACAGGTGCCCGCCGGGTTTCAGGCGGCCCAGCACGCGCGTGACGACCTGCCGCTTGGTCTCGCCGTTAAAGTAGATCATCACGTTGCGCAGGAAGACGACGTCGTACGTGCCCAGGTCCCCGGGCAGCGCCGTGTTCAGGTTCACCTGGCGGAACTGCACGCGCTCGCGCAGGGCGCGGTTGACGAGCAGGGTGCCCTGCTGCTCGCGGATGCCCTTGAGGCAGTAGCGGCGCAGGTAGTCCGGCGGCACGTGGCTGGTCCGCTCCAGCGGATAGTGCCCGCTGCGCGCGCGCTGCAGCACGCGCGTGCTGATGTCGGACGCCGTGACTTCCCACGGCGCCGCTTTCAACACGTCGGCCAGCACCATCGCTATGCTGTACGGTTCCTCGCCGGACGAACAGGCGGCGCTCCACACGCGGAACGGCGCCCCTGTGCGCAGCTCCGGACGCGCCGCTTCCGCCGCCTCGCGCAGCAGCTCGAAATGGCGCGCCTCGCGGAAGAAGTAGGTCTCGTTCGTCGTCAGCAGGTCGACGGCCAGCTGCACCTCGTCCTTGTGCGCGCCGTCCGTCAGCAGGCGGAAATAGGCGTCGTACGAGGGCAGGCCCAGATGCTGCAGGCGCTTGGCGAGGCGGCCGCTGACCAGCGCCTTCTTCGAATCGGACATGGTGATGCCGGCCATGTCGAAGATGAAGCGCTGGAAGCGCGCGAATTCGCCCTGGCTGATCGCACTGTGCTGCATGGGTGCCTCAGGCCAGCGCGGCGTCCGCCGCCAGGTCGGGCAGGCCCGCGAGCGCCAGCACCGAGTCGACGTTCAGCAGGATGACGAACCTGCCGTTCACCTTGCCCATGCCGGCGATGAAGTCGCCGCGGATGCGCGTGCCGAACGACGGCGCGGGTTCGATGTCCGCGGCCGGGATGTCCAGCACGGCGCTGACGGCATCGACGACGACGCCCGTCAGCTGGCGCTCGCCGTCCGCCTCCAGCTCGACGATCACGATGCACGTGCGCTTGCCGGCCACGGTCTGCGGACGGCCGAAGCGGGCCGCGAGGTCCATCACTGGCACGACGGCGCCGCGCAGGTTGATGACGCCGCGGATCGAGTCCGGCATCATCGGCACTTCGGTGATGCCGGCGAATTCGATGATCTCCTTCACGGCCATGATGCCGATGCCGAACGATTCGCCGCCCAGCATGAAGGTGAGGTATTGGGCGGTCTGGCCGTCCACATTGGTGTCCTGGTTCGTGTGCTTCATCGGGTCGCGGTCCGGTCAGAAGGGGGTGAAGTTCGCTTCGTCCGGCTCGCCCTGGGCGGCAACGCCGCCGGCCAGGCGCAGCGTGCTGCGCCTGGCGGCACGGGCCGGGCGCGCGGCGGCGCCGCGTGCCGCGTCGCCGGCGAGCTTGAAGAAGCCCATCGCCACCTGCAGCTGCTCGGCCTGGGAACTCATCTCCTCGGCCGTCGCCGCCAGCTCTTCGGAACTGGA
>NZ_LMCY01000023.1:0-180 GCF_001425685.1 Massilia sp. Root335
CACCCTGCCCGACCACTGCGCCACGGCCTTCTTCCGCATCCTGCAGGAATCGCTCACGAACATTGTCCGGCACGCCAACGCGACGCGCGTGAAGGTGGAGTTGCGCCTGAACGGCAACTGGCTGTCGCTGACCGTCCGTGACGACGGTTGCGGCCTGCCGCCGGGCGGGCGCAACAAATA
>NZ_LMCY01000023.1:214-730 GCF_001425685.1 Massilia sp. Root335
CACGGTGTCGGCGCCCGTCATCGGTGGCCCCGAACAGCCGGTTCTCGCTCCACTCGAACGTGGATCGAGCTCATCCGTCATCTGATCCATCTCCCCTCGCTTTGACGCAACGGTATCCGTCCCGGATAGGCCCTACTACACCGTTCGCACATTGCGTATCCATTCAAGCAACATTTGTTGCTTCTTTGACAAATATCAATAACTCGATGAATTGCCTCTATTACATTGAGAACATGTAACAAACATCGGAAAATTCAGTAATATATTGACCGATGTCATTGCATACTTAAGGGAATTATTGTCAGCACGCAGTCGATTCAGCGCTCACTACCAATAACTAGGGATAGCTGTACTTACTCACATTAAAACGAGGATGACCATGAACACCAATGACCTGCTCAACGCCGTGATGCAACTCGACCTGGAACCGATCAAGATGAAACTGATGCACGTGGCGTCGGGTGAAGGCTGGAGCCTGGAAAAAGCCAATGCCGTGGAAAAGGAATACCGCCGCTT
>NZ_LMCY01000023.1:830-1095 GCF_001425685.1 Massilia sp. Root335
AGCGGAACCGCCTATTGCGCCAGCCCACGCGTCGAAGCCGCGTACTGCGCCAGCCCACGTACCGAAACGGCGTATTGCGCCAGCCCCCGTATCGAAGCGGCCTATTGCGCAAGCCCACGCATCGAAGCCGCCTATTGCGCCAGCCCGCGGACCAAAACGGCCTATTGCGCCAGCCCTCGCATCAAGGCACAGGCCCGCGATGGCGAGGGCGCGACAGCCGCCACCGCTTATTGCGCCAGCCCGCGTGCCGAGACGGCGTATTGTG
>NZ_LMCY01000023.1:1144-1334 GCF_001425685.1 Massilia sp. Root335
GAGCCCGCGCATCAAGGCGCAAGCCCGCGATGGCGAGGGCGCGACAGCCGCCACCGCTTATTGCGCCAGCCCGCGCATTGAAGCAGCATATTGCGCCAGCCCCCGCACCAAAACCGCATATTGCGCGAGCCCGCGCATCAAGGCGCAAGCCCGCGATGGCGAGGGCGCGATAGCCGCCACCGCTTATTGC
>NZ_LMCY01000024.1:0-191 GCF_001425685.1 Massilia sp. Root335
GATCTCGATGGGTTTGACCGTTTACGAATCTATGAAATATGTGCTATTCTATTAGAAGTAGCATCATTTACCAACAAAAAAAACAAGCCAAATGTTTCGGCGGCTCGGGATCCCCATCCCTCAGCTGCTCCATCCGTACAACAAATACGGTGAAACAGGCACGCACAAACACATTTGACTCTTTCAAGTCC
>NZ_LMCY01000024.1:215-513 GCF_001425685.1 Massilia sp. Root335
GTATAAAATGTGAACGAGCGCCCTGCTTTCCGGATTTTCTACGGAAATGCAGGGCTTTTTTAGTTGTCAGCGGCTTTGGCCGTTTACATACACAACCGAATACTGGCACTGCTCCGGATCCTTTTTTTGAAAATAGGATACCGAGGGCTTAGTTTGTTGTTGTCTTAAAGGAGAAGGAGCCTATTAAAACGAGTAAAACGGGGAGCTGATAGAAGATGGTGCGGCCAAGATTCAAGAAGAGCTATAAAGCCAATCCAGAGCAACGGGCATTCAAATATAAAGCGGACATATACGGATC
>NZ_LMCY01000024.1:625-788 GCF_001425685.1 Massilia sp. Root335
ACATTGTGGGGTACGTCGTCCCGACCCCGTCGAAGAGAGCGATCAAGAAAACGCATTGATCGTGTGTCTGATGGTGGCCGCCGTTAGAAGGGAACACCTGTAGTGCGTCAAATGCCCCTGCATTTGCCCTAGATTCGGCGGTGTGACTCCACCGACCGATAAT
>NZ_LMCY01000024.1:838-1248 GCF_001425685.1 Massilia sp. Root335
CGAGCGATAGGCCTCGGATTCGTCCCATTTCGTTTGACAGTTCCCCCTTTATTAGGGGGCTGTCTGCTCGCTTCACTCAAACCCCTTCGCTCAATCCTCGGTGGTTCACTTCAAAAGAACAAGACTAAACACGAAAAACTTTTCAAAGCGAGAAGACAAACGTAGGGGCGGGCGAGGGGAGAATGCTTTCAATCCAGAGGCTTGTGAAGCAAGCCTTCCGTTAAAGGGATCAAACGAAGGATAATGAAAAACACGAATGGATAGCTGATGAAGATAGAAATGGAGGGAACAGCCGGGAAGTGAGTCGAGGCTTGGGTGATAACGTGGTTTTCGTTATCCCCACGGCGAGGCGAACGAGCGGAACCGGAACGAAGTGGAGGCGGCACAGATGGATAAAGCAGAAATTGGAT
>NZ_LMCY01000024.1:1320-2564 GCF_001425685.1 Massilia sp. Root335
TCTACCATAGATTGCGAAACAACGCGAGATACACAGAATGGCCCATGTATGACACGCGAACGAATTAGATCGAAGTTAACTAACCAGAATAAACATTTTTTCTTATATAGTCGATGAGGCGCTTTAAAATCGAGGGCGTGATTGCTAGAGATCTAACTGGAGTTCAGCTATCTTGATCCCTGAGCTTCAGAAGCGTTCAAATTAAACAGAGGGCCTAAGCTCCTGATTCATTTGGGTAAAATCGATTTGAGAGGTAAATGACGGAAGGTAAACGGATAGAAGACGGAGAATTATTGCTTATATATCAACGATCCGTCCTTAAATTGGCGAGACGGTCGGCGGACGGATTGGAGGGGGACGGAGAAAACGGATGGATGGACTTTTACGGAAAAAGGATTTAGTCGAAGCGGTTAGCGTTGCGAAGTCGACTATAGCGGATTGGGTGACAGAATTTCACGTATTCATCCCAACGGTTAAGCATGGAGCCGTTACATACTATAAGCCGGAGGCCGTGGACGTTTTGAACACGATCCGGGAGCTGCGCGAGTTGGATAACTCGAAAGTACAGATTATGGAGCTGCTGACAAAACGGGGATTCCCGATAACTGTCGAGGAAGCTGTGGCGGACGTTGAGCGGGTTATATCTGGAGCAGATTCGCGCGATACGCTGCTCACGGTTATGCAGACAATGGGACAGGCTGTCGTCGAGATCGGAAAGCAGGACGGACGCATAAACCGCATAGAATCTAGGGTTTTAGAGCATGTCGAGCGTTTGGACGAACAGGACGGACGGATTGTGGAGACCGCCAACGAAGTAAGTGAACTGCAGCGAGTGATCGGGGAAATGCAGCGACAGCTCGCTGAGGCTAGGGAGGAAGCTACGGCTGCGAGGGAACAAGCGAATAAGTCGGTATGGCGGAGATTGTTTGGGAAGTGAGTGCTGCTTGATTTTAATTAGGAGACGGCATAGCTCTACGAGCTGCAGCAGCCGAATCCTGCATAAACCGAAGAAATAAGGCAAAAAAATCCGAGGGCGGGGTTGGTTGGTAAACCGCACAGCTCGGATTTTTTTTGTTCAGCTCTTTATAGGGCTTCGGCGTTTTGAATCGCATGTTCCCAAGACGGGAAGTAAAACAACGCACTTCTCATCAGATCGGGATGTGATTGTTTTACCTTTTTCTTGCTAAGCGATCCTCCATCTGCTTGTAACTGTTTTATTTGATTTAGAATTTCGTCGGTACTCA
>NZ_LMCY01000024.1:2575-3757 GCF_001425685.1 Massilia sp. Root335
TCGTATGCGCTCCTTTCAAGTGTGATAGGTTTTGAGTACAGTTTTCCCCTCATTGGTAAAAATTATGACAAGTCAGAAGCGGCTCCGCCTTCGTGTGTCGGGATATGCGAACGAAAAAGTACGTTTCAATCTTCAATCCAAGTAAAGGAAATGATAGAGCGAAGATAAGAATGAGGAATGTTGGAAAGGAATAGCAAGCATTGAATTTGTATGTACAAATTCGAAAAACTCTTGTTATGGTTTGGCAAGATTCGCCTACGGATATCCGCGAGTCCGATTTCGCTGCCGCTCATCGTTCTCCCGGATATCCTCCGTCATCTTGCTGGGCCTGCCGCCCAGACTCGCCTGGTGGCTTCGCCCCCAGACCCCGAATCGTTTGCGCTTCCTGTTGAAAGAAAATAAAGTGCCCCAATAAAAGAAATAGCGGCAGCCAGGGACTTGAAAATGAAGTCCTAGACTGCCGCTGTTTTATTGAACTATCATTATCCGTTACTTCAATAAGATAGTGCCCATAATAGAAAAAGAAGCCCAATAAAAAAATTTGAAATATATTTCAATGCAGCATCTTTCATGAAAAATTCTTCAATACTTCTTATAATGAAACTAGCGGACACTAGATAAAAAATAAGAAAATTTAGTGGATTGATTAAAAACAATACAAGTGCTCCAACTACAAGCAATATATCTAAAATAAATATAGGTTTAGACCTTCTTCGCCATTCTTTTTGCCAACTCTTTTTTACTGTTTCAAATAACTTCATTTTTACCGCCTCCAAAAACAATCATAACAAATAACTCCTTTTAATTATTTTTGAAAAATGCACCAATCCTTCTTTCGCTAATCTTAACGATCCAGGAGTAGAGCAGATGCCTCCACTTCGTTCCGGTTCCGCTCACTCTTCTCCATTTTGAAAAACAAATGGAGAAGAGTGAGCGGCTATTTAGCATGATTTCAACCTCGATATTCCCCCAAATTCAGCCGTGAGCGCCAATTTTCCTTCCGTGGAACAATCGTAAAAAAAGGACCGTGTTCGCATCATTTGCGGACCGGTCCTTTTTTTCATTTTCTTAGGCTAGCTTTCAATTGCTCTGTTTTTCATTTTTGAAGAGGCCGGACTACTTCACAAAATAAAGGATTTTGTACATATGTAGCTGATAGGCGTTAAGCTAACTGGCAGGATT
>NZ_LMCY01000024.1:3824-4113 GCF_001425685.1 Massilia sp. Root335
TGGGACTGATTGCATTAAGTGGCATTTTGTACACAGTGGAAAGATTTATTGCTGTTTTTAAATGGATTAGTGAAGCTGTTCCAATAAAAATTAATGGGTCTGGACAGTATCCTTCTGAACCAAATATGCCTGGTGTTTTTGATAATATATTCGTAGGGATTTTCTTAATACTTGGACTAGTTTTAATAATAATTGGGTTAAATAAAGGAATTAAGAAATCTATTTGAAGTTATTCCGCTAACGGGTACGTTAGTTCAATGAAGGACTCTATACAAACGAAAAAGGAGCT
>NZ_LMCY01000024.1:4131-5056 GCF_001425685.1 Massilia sp. Root335
TACATATGTCGAGCATAGGCCTAGCCCATTTAATAATATCCAAGCCAAATGTACAAGCATAACCCGTCCGTTTCCATAGATTATAGGATACCAAAAAGGAGTGTGATTTGATGTTTAATAAATGCTGTGGTTTTCATAAATGCTGTGATTGTCATAGATGCTGTGGTTTTCATAAATGCTGTGATTGTCATAGACGCTGTGGTTGGTGAAAGTACTACTATTTGTTGTACTAAGCAGTCTTGCAATTGGCCAAGTAGTTAACCACCAAGCAAAATCACCTCTATTGCCGTTTAATCTCCAAAAAGACGATTACAGCGTAATCTGCCGTAGTCGTCTTTTTCATGATAGGACTACCTCACAAAATAACTGATTTTGTACAGATGTCCCAGTTGATTAGCGTGGGTAGTTTAGCGTTACATTCAAGTAAAGAATATTAACTTTTTGATTTCGAAAGGAAAATCAAAAGCTCTGATTCGAATGACCGTATTTTGGGTGGCAGCTGACTTTGTAATGAAAATGGCAGTCCAGGAATTAATCCCAAACTGCCCATTTTCTTTATTTCCCAGATTTAATACTCATCAGTTGATCTTGATTAAAGGTTAACCCTGGGACTGTGGAGGTACCTGCATTGATTGCGAAAGTATTTGCGATTACGTTAGCATTACTAGGATGAATAATTCTAACTTCATAGTGGAAAGGTGTTACATCTTGTGAAAAAATTCTATGAGTAAGCGGTCCAATGGTTACAGTCTGGTTCAAGAGTATAACTGGAGATCCACTATTCCAATCAAAGACCTGAACCGTCACCAGCGCTGCTGTAGTAGAACTAAAGTTCGCCACTTCAATATGAGCGGCTGTTTGGCCAACAGCAGTATTTAAGACGCCTGTTGTTAACACTTTCGTTCCACTTTTACTACCACCACTT
>NZ_LMCY01000024.1:5084-5465 GCF_001425685.1 Massilia sp. Root335
TTAGCTGAAGTACGCAGTACTAAGCGTTTTATGATAGCTTTCCCAGTAGGTTTGCGAGATTTTTTCATATTATCTCACCTCCTTTATTTTGAATTTAGAGGGTCACATGGATAGTTTTACATACCCGCAATAGTAATGTATTCTATTGAATCAACATTAGATAGGGACAAACATTAAGTAGAATTGGTGGAATTTAATAGAGTCTCAAAAAAATGGGACAGCTGGCCATTACTGCACCCACTGCCCCACCTAGTTATTATTTTGACTGATCCCGTTCTTGATATCCTCCTGGATGTCTTATGCGAGGGCCTGTCTAATTGTATGTCCTCTGGTGTCTTTGTACCTTCGTTAATATCTACACAAAATGAGATGTTTTGTACA
>NZ_LMCY01000024.1:5481-5706 GCF_001425685.1 Massilia sp. Root335
TACTTTCAATTTCAATAAAATAGTGTAGAATAAAGAAGTAAAGAAACAAAGAAATTGGAATCATGGAATATTTGCAGTAAAGGAGGGGTATACTATGGCAATAGCGAATGAGGCGGTGACTCGTATGGAATGGAAGCGCGCGCGTGTCTCTCAGAAGCGCCAAGTAACGATACCTCAAAAGTTCTTTGAAGAAGCCGGCATTAAAGATGAGGTCGAATTCGGCAT
>NZ_LMCY01000024.1:5720-6129 GCF_001425685.1 Massilia sp. Root335
ATCATTCGCCCTGTGCGTGAAAATGCTGGCAATGACTACTTTAGTGATTTGATTTTGGCTGATTTGCTCAAAGAAGGTTATGCCGGTGATGAATTGCTTGCAAAGTTTCGTGAGCGACAAAGCGAACTACACGCTGCTGTTAAAAACTTAATTGCCGAATCCGGAGAGGCTGCTCGCAATTTCAATGGCGTAGACGAAACGAAAGCACTTTTTGGCGATGTAATGGGGGATTAGATGCTTCCCATTACCTACCTTGGCCCCGCAGAACGCTATTTTAAAAAACTCGTTGAGAAACCGCTAAAGCGCGCCTATTTCGATGCTATCTTGGCCATTCGAAATGATCCCTCGATTGGGGAACAAAAGACAGGCGATCTCGCCGGCATATTCGGCTATGATGTATCTTATAAGG
>NZ_LMCY01000024.1:6156-6455 GCF_001425685.1 Massilia sp. Root335
ATCGTGTAGAAGAAAAGGATGATGGTGAGCTTGTGGTCGTCATCATGGCTGGATCCAGGGAAAACTTCTACGAAGAGTTAAAACGATATTTGAAATAGCGAAAGGATCCCGCCGCAGCGGGATCCTTTTTACTTGCTCACAAAATAATGATTTTTGTATAGATGTCAGCGTCACAACCAATGTTTTTCTTGTAACCAGTAGGTCAATGGTGTAATAATGAGTAGTAGGAAAGTTGGAAATTACGAAAGTAGTAAAATCTTAAATTGAGAATATAATGTAGGAAAGGTGGCGACCCTTAT
>NZ_LMCY01000024.1:6463-8357 GCF_001425685.1 Massilia sp. Root335
GCAGAAAGAGGTTGGGCGAGTATGAGAAAAAAGTCTGTACAGCTAAGAAAAAAAGCGCAGGTGACTATCCCAAGCGAAATCGTAGAGGGATTGAACCTGAATGAAGGGGATCAGCTGGATATAATCGTGGAGGACGGAAGAATTATTTTAATTCCTACGGTAACGATAGCAAAGGATCAAGCATGGTTTTGGACGGAATCGTGGCAAAAAGGGGAAATACAAGCAGAAAGGGACGTCAGAGACGGCTGCTTGACCGATATTACGACTGGAGAAGAACTAGATGCGTTTTTTAATGCCCTGGGGATTGCTGAGGATAACGACGAGTAAATGTTCACTCTTCGACTGACGGACAATTTTAAGGAGAAACTGATTGGCTTGGATAGCCAGTCGCAGAAAGCGATTCGAAAAGCTCTTCGCTTTCTACAAAACAATCCCAAACACCCCTCCCTTCGCACGAAAAAGATGGAAGGTCATGATTATATCTTCGAAGCAAGCGCCAATATGNACGCATGACGTTCCATTTTGAAAAACCTGATACCATTGTTCTCCGAAATTGCGGACATCATGATGAAGCTTTGGGAAATCCATAATAGGCAAAATTAAAGGATCCGCTCGAGCGAGCGGATCCTTTTCTTATACTAGAAAAAATAAGGTAATTAGTTATACTAAATAATAAAGAAGGAGAAGCGTGACAACAACATGGATAATGATAAAGCGAACAAAGTTCATGAAACGCAATCCAACGAGTCTGAAATTTTAAACAGCACGAATACAAGCTTTATTGATGATCAACTGCTTCCTATGCAAAAAATAGAAGGTGGTGGCCCTCCTAAGAGAATTGATCTTAGTACGATGCCAAAACCGTTGAGAATTTTGGGTTACTTTTTCTTCGCATTTATTTTAATTATGTTTTTGGTGAGTTTATTTGTGAGTATATTCAAGTAGAATTTTCCCTTCCTGATTCTCTAAGGAATGAGTGGGGTATAGCCAATAAATTGACGCGGAACATATACGCTAATCCCTAAAATCCTTGAAAGTATCACAGTCACATGGGAAAATAAAAACTTAAGACTTAAGACATTTGATTTGGAAAGGAGGCGCTTTCGTGGGAACGCATATTTCAGTCATTGGTAACATCAAAGAAATTCGAACATTTGACGATAAGCCATTTGTGTGCCTTGAAGTGTCTTCAATTGGAAAATACGGGACCGTACAAAAAGGCCTTCCAGAACCAACAAGGGAAATTCATCATACTGTTCTTGTCTCAAAGAAGCAATTAAACCGTATAGAAAAAGAAGTAGCTCCCTTTGATGTGCCACTTTTGGGTAGTGAAGTATATGTATGGGGTATACCCACGTTTGATCTTACTTATGATGTACTAGAAGGGGATTTTGGTATTATTACGCAGGAGATCAAAAGCCTAACAGCGCGAAAAACAGAATTAGATTGGATCGAAAGAGGGGCGTATTTTNNNATGGACTACCCCAATGAATTACCAACCAGCCTTAAGCTACAGTTAATCACGGTACCGGGAGGCTCTCCTATATATCAAGATAAAGTGGCGCAGAACATCGCATATTACCAACAACATGGACGGCTTTCACGAGGCGTCACGGTTCAATGGGAAAAAGGAAAGTGGGTGCTTAAAAAGGGATTCAGTCGTTATGCGGCGGCAAAGAATATGGGATTATCGGAAATTCCAGTTCGGGCTTTGATGGTAACAGTAGCCGCTAATGAAGTTTAGTGGACATTAGCTTAGAGTAGGGGAAATCCGCTGTTCATGTGTCAAAAGTATAACGTCAAAATGTCGGCCGGACCCCTAATGCCGTTAATTATTTAAATGGTTACCGCGTATAAATGATTAACGGCATTAAAAAAGGGACTTTCAGATCTA
>NZ_LMCY01000024.1:8406-8812 GCF_001425685.1 Massilia sp. Root335
TTGATAGGTATCCAGCCAATAGTCCGCTAAATCGAGCAGGTCAAGCACCGAGCCATTTCGATCTACCTGGTATTCCTGCAAACACACGCCTAGGCGTTCTAGCCGGTAGAGCTTGATCACGTACGCGCCAAACAGCCGGCGTTCCAAATAAACGACGAGGTTTCCATGCCGCTGCTCATAATAGGCGAGATTGGGATGCTGAATAAAGGTCCAATTGGAAATCTCTTCTCCCCAGTGAACGACAATCTTGCCACCCCAACGAATCATGGCTGCCATACCTCCAGATAATATCCATCATTTCTAACCGGCAATAGTTCAGTGTCCGAAGATAGTTCTATTCCTTTGCATGTATCCTGTCGCACTCATGCCATCCGTGATCTCGATGGGTTTGACCGTTTACGAATCT
>NZ_LMCY01000025.1:0-192 GCF_001425685.1 Massilia sp. Root335
TCTTCAGTTTAATCTCTGTTTTTGCTGCTTTCGCAGCAGATCGCTCACTCAAAATACTGACCGCTACTCATTGCTGAGCAACGTATTTCTTTTGTGTGAACATTTGATAATTTAAGCATTCAGCACCCCGAAGGATGCTGGCACCTCATCAAACGCCCACACTTATCGACTGTTGATTGTTAAAGAACTGTA
>NZ_LMCY01000025.1:219-17943 GCF_001425685.1 Massilia sp. Root335
GAGCGAGAGTATGCAGCACATCGTTTAACTCGTCAACCCCTCTTTTTCTTCAGCGCAAGTGGCGTTGTCAAAACCCCGATTTCAACTGTTTGATTTAGCTGAAATTTCTTGCGCTGCAGAAGCAGGACGCGAACTATAGCAAACCGGATCGGGGATATGCAAGGGGGCTGCGGTAAGAATTCTCCAGTTGCTTGTGTGCTATCTTTGCCGCCTTCCTTATCCATGGAGCTCCCATGCGCCTCCCGCACATCGCCCCCACGGCCGATCCCGACCTCGCCCTGCGACTCTCTGCCGCCATCAATAACAAAACCAAACCGCTCGGCAGCCTCGGCGCGCTCGAACGCCTGGCCAGCCGCCTGGGCTTGATCCAGCGCACGGTTGCGCCCACGATCGAGCAGCCGGCGATCCTCGTGTTCGCCGGCGACCATGGCGTCGTCGCGGAAGGCGTCTCGGCCTACCCGCAGGACGTCACCTGGCAGATGGTCGAGAACTTCCTCGCCCAAGGCGCCGCCATCAATGTGTTCGCGCGCCAGAACGGCATCGATCTGCACGTCGTGGATGCGGGCGTCAATCACGAATTCGGCGTGCGCGCCGGCCTCGTCGACCGCAAGGTGGCGCGCGGCACGCGCAACTTTGCGCGCGAGCCGGCGATGACGCCCGAGCAGTGCGCGGCCGCGCTGGAGCACGGCGCCGCGCTCGCGGCCGACCTGCCCGGCAACGTGGTCGGCTTCGGCGAGATGGGCATCGGGAACACGACGGCGGCAGCCGCCCTGATGCACAAGCTGACCGGGCTCCCCGTCGCGGACTGCGTCGGCGCCGGCACCGGCCTGTCGCCCGACGGCGTGCTGCACAAGCAGCGCGTGATCGAGGCGGCCGTCCGGCACCACGCCGGCGTCGACGATCCGCTCGCCGTGCTGGCGGCGTTCGGCGGCTTCGAGATCGCGATGATGGCCGGCGCGATGCTCAAGGCGGCCGCGCTGCGCAAGGTGCTGCTGATCGACGGCTTCATCGTGACGAGCGCCCTGCTCGCGGCGGCGCGCATCGAACCCGCGATCCTGGACTACTGCGTGTTCGCGCACTGCTCGGACGAATCCGGCCACCGCCGCATGCTGGACGCGCTCGGCGCCGAGCCCCTGCTGCACCTGAACCTGCGCCTGGGCGAAGGCACGGGCGCAGCGCTGGCCCTGCCGCTGCTGCACGCGGCCGCGAACTTCCTGAACGAGATGGCCACGTTCGAATCGGCCAGCGTCAGCGAAAAGTCGGCCTGATGCAGCAACTGCGCCTGTTCTTCATCGCCCTGCAGTTCTTCACGCGCTTGCCGATCCCGGGCTGGGTCGGCTTCGAAGCCAGCTGGCTGCAGCATGCGTCGCGCTACTTCCCGCTCGTCGGCGTCGTCGTGGCCTCGATCGCGGCGGCCGTGTATTACGCCGCCGCGCTCGTGCTGCCGGGGCCCGTGGCTGCGGTGCTGTCGACCGCGGCCTCGATCTGGATCACGGGCGCGTTCCATGAAGACGGCTTTGCCGACACCTGCGACGGCCTCGGTGGCGGCATGACGAAGGAACGGGCGCTGGAGATCATGAAGGATTCGCGCGTCGGCGCATACGGCGCGATCGGCATCGTGTGCATGCTGGCGACCAAGCTGTCCGCACTGGCGCTGCTGCCGCCGCGCGTGGCCGTGGCCGCGCTGTTCGTCGCGCATCCGTTCTCGCGGCTCGCGGCGACGGCGCTGATCTGGAAGCTGAAATACGTGCGCGGCGAAGGCAAGGCCAAACCGCTGGCGCAGCAGATGACGACCGCCGAATTCGCGATCGCGGCGCTGACGTGCGCGCTGCCGCCGGCGTGCGTGCTCGCCCTCGGCTGGATGACACCGGCCGCCATGCTGGCCGCCGTGCTGGCCGCGCTGGCCGCCGCGCTGTGGCTGGGCCGCCTGTTCGTGCGCCGCCTCGGCGGCTACACGGGCGACTGCCTCGGCGCCGTGCAGCAACTGGCCGAAGCGCTGGCCTATCTTGCCGTGCTGGCGACGCTGGGCCACGGCGCCTGGACCGCGGCATGACGCTGTATCTGGTGCGCCATCCGCGGCCGGACGTGGCGCCGGGCCTGTGCTACGGCGCCAGCGACGTGCCCGTGCCCGAAGCGGAGCTCGCGCGTGTGCACGCCACGCTGGTGGAACGCGGGCTGCACGACCTGCCCGTCTACGCCAGCCCGCTGCAACGTTGTGCCCTGCTGGCCGAACGACTCGCGCCTGGCCGCGTGACGTTCGATGCGCGCCTGGCCGAGATGGATTTCGGCGCGTGGGAGCTGCGCCCCTGGTCCGCGATCCCGCGCGCCGACGTCGACGCCTGGACCGCCGACCTGCTCCACTACCGTCCCGGCGGCGCGGAGAACGTGCTCGACGTGGCGCGCCGCGTGCATGCCTTCGTCGACGATCTGCGTGTCCCCGCCGCGCTGGTCGTCTGCCACGCCGGCACCATCCGCCTGCTGGCGGCCCTGCATGGCGGCGCACCGCTAGAACAGGCCGCGCTGCACGCGGCGCGGACGCCCCATCGCATCGGCTACGGCGACGTCGTCATGCTGAAAGACTGACAACGGCGCACACCAAACGCCGTATAATGTCGGCGTTTTGGTGCTCGCGCCCGATCTCTCGGGCGCAGTTAAACGGGAAACACGAAGCCTCGCTCTCACGAGCAAGCGCCAACGTGTGCTGCCCCCGCAACGGTAAGCAAGTGCCGCCCGCGTTCGACGCGTGCGCGGCAACCGTCTCCACATACCACTGTGCATCCGCATGGGAAGGTCGGACGGCCATACTTGCCAGCCCGGATACCGGCCAAAAGGTGGAAGCGCGCGGTTCGTCCCGCGCTTCTGTTCACCTGGCTGACGGGGACGTCGGCCGGTTGTCCGTTACGTAGATCATCATGTCCTTTCCCGTTTCCCGGCAGGCGGCCGCGCTGTCGCTCGCATTCGCCGCCGCCGCATCGGCCCACGCCGATCCCATTCCCGACACCGTCGTCGTCACCGCCAACCGCACGCCGCAGCACGTTGACGACGTCATTCCCGACACCGTCGTGGTCACGAGCGAGGAAATCGCCCGCGCCGGCGCGGGCTCCGTCGCCGACGTGCTGCGCCGCCAGCGCGGCATCGAAATCGGCCGCAACGGCGGCGCCGGCACCAACACGACCGTCTTCCTGCGCGGCGCCAACAGCAACCAGGTCGTCGTGCTCGTCGACGGCGTGCGCATCGGCGCCGCGACCACCGGCGCGGCCGCGTGGAATGCCCTGCCGCTGTCGTCCATCGACCATATCGAGATCGTCTACGGGCCACTGAGCGCCCTGTACGGCGCGGACGCCATCGGCGGCGTCGTGCAGATCTTCACGAAGCAGAGCGGCGGCCGTCCCGCCTTCAGCGCCGGCGCGGGCGGCGGCACGTACGGCACGAACCAGTACGACGCGAGTGTGCACGGCGCGACGGGCGGCGAGCACGACCTGACGTATGCGCTCTCGGGCGCGCGCGAAGAATCGGACGGCTTCTCGGCCACGCGCCCCGGTGCATACGGCTACAACGGTGACGCCGACGGCTATACGCGCAACAGCGTCAATGGCCGCGTCGCGCTGCGCCTGGCGGAAGGCCACGAGATCGGCGCACAATTCCTGCAGAGCCGTCTGAACGCGCAGTACGACAGCGGCAGCCCGGCCTTCGACGCGCACAACATCCAGGAAGTCGACAGCTATGCCGTCTTCCTGAACGACCGCGTCCGGCCCAACTGGCGCAGCAGCGTCCAGCTGGCGCGCTCGGAAGATAAACTGGGGAGCTTCACGAGCACGGCGCCTTCCGGCACGTCGCAGCTGAACACGCGCCAGGACGAATTCACGTGGCAGAACACGTTCGACCTGGACGGCGACACGCTGCAGGTGCTGGCCGGCCATCGCAAGGAACAGGTGCTGTCCAGCGCCGTCAAGGACATCAACCGCACGCGCATCACGAATGCCGTCGCGGCCGCGTACGACCTGCGCCGCGGCCGCCACCTGCTCGACGTCAGCGCGCGCACCGACCGCTCCGAGTACGGGTCGAAGACGACGGGCGCGGCCGGCTACGGCTACGAATTCACGAACGACCTCCGCGCCACGGCCAGCGTCGGGACGAGCTTTCGCGCACCCACGTTCAACGAGTTGTACTATCCGAACTACGGCCTGTCGAGCAACAGGCCGGAACGGGGCCGCAACGCGGAAGCGGGCGTGCAATACCGCGTGGCCGGTGTCGACCTGCAGGCGAATTACTACCGCAACCGCCTGACCGACATGATCGTATCCGTCACGCCGTGCCCGGGCCATCCCGGCGGCAGCTGCGCCTACAACGTCGACCATGCGCTGCTGGAAGGCCTGACGCTGGCGGCAAGCGCCCGCCTCGGCAACCTCGACCTGCGCGCCAGCGCCGACCTGCAGGACCCGCGCGACGACACCACCGGCAAACAGCTGGCCCGCCGCGCGCGCCGCCACGCCAGCGTCGCCGCCGACTACAGCGTGGGCCAGGTGGACGCCGGCGTCGAGCTGCAGGCATCCGGCCGCCGCTTCGACGATGCCGCCAACGCCAACCGCCTCGGCGGCTACGGCCTGCTGAACCTGTACACTACCTGGCACATGACGCGCGACTGGTCGCTGCTGGTCCGTGTCGACAATGCCGCCGACAAAGCCTACGAACTGGCGCGCAACTACGGCACCGCCGGGCGCACCTGGTTCGCAGGCTTTCGCTACGCCAGCCGCTGATCCACCATGTACCGACGAGCCATGCACCCTGTCCCACCGCCCCTGCGCCAGCGCGCCATCCCGACCATCGCCTTGCTGCTGTGCGCCGCGCTTGCGAGCCTGCTCGTCGCGGGGATGAGCGGGTCGATCGCCGTCGCGCCGTCCGACCTGCCGGACGCGGTGCTGCAAGTGCTGCGCGGCCGGCCCGAGTCGCTGGCCGCGTCGCTCGTCGAGCTGCGCGTCGGCCGCGCGCTGATGGCGTTCGTCACCGGCGGCGCGCTCGCGCTGGCGGGCGTCATGATGCAGGCGCTGCTGCGCAATCCGCTGGCCGATCCGTACGTGCTCGGGATCTCGGCCGGCGCATCGGTCGGCGCGCTGTTCGCGCTGCTGATGCTGTGCGCCGCCGCCACCGTCGACCTCGCGGCGATGGGCGGCGCGGTCACGGTCGCGCTGCTGCTGTACCTGCTGGCGCGACGCGACATGCGCAGCGGCGCCGCGGCCGAAGGGGGCACGTCGATGCTGCTGCTGACCGGCGTGATCATGTCCTCGGCCAGCATGGCGCTCGTCACGCTGATGCTGTCGATCGCGCCCGAGGGACGCCTGCGCAGCATGGTGTTCTGGATGATCGGCGACCTGGCCGGCGCGCCGCTGCGCATCCTGCCCTGGCTCGTGCTGGGCGCGGCGCTCGCGTACGCGCTGCGCAACGCGCGGGCGATGAACATGCTCGCGCTGCACGCGGAAGCCGCCGCCACGCTGGGCGTGCGCGTCGGCGCCGTGCGCAAGGGCCTGTTCTTCGTCTCGGCCGTGCTGACGGCCAGCGCCGTGACGAGCGCCGGCGCCATCGGCTTCGTCGGCCTGATCGTGCCGCACGCCTGCCGTTTCGCGTTCGGCCCGGACCACCGCGTGCTGGTGCCGGCCGCCGTGCTGGGCGGCGGCGGCCTGCTCGTGCTGTGCGATACGCTCGCGCGCACCGTCGTCGCGCCGACCCAGCTGCCCGTCGGCGCGATCACGGCGCTGATCGGCGCCCCCGTCTTCCTGTATCAACTGCATCGCCTGCACAAATGATGATCGCCACCCGACAACTGGAACTGCGCGCCGGCGGCCGCACGCTGGTGCGCGATCTCGACTGGACCGTCGACGCCGGCGAATGCTGGTCCATCGTCGGCCGCAACGGCGCCGGCAAGAGCACGCTGCTGCGCACCGTGGCCGGCCTGCGCGCGCCGGACGCCGGCACCGTCGAGCTGCACGGACGGCGGTTGCCCGACTGGCCGCTGGAAGCGCTGGCGCGCGAGCGGGCCTACCTGCCGCAGGCGCGCAGCGACGCCTTCGCCTACAGCGTGATGGAAACCGTGCTGTCGGCGCGCCACCCGTACCACGCGAACCGCTACTGGGAACACAGCGACGACCACCACGCGGCGTTCGATGCGCTGGCCGCGATGGAAGTCGAGCATCTCGCCGCACGCGACGTGCGCACCTTGTCCGGCGGCGAGCGCCAGCGCGTGGCCATCGCCGCGCTGCTCGCGCAGGACACGCCGCTGCTGCTGCTGGACGAACCGGCCAACGCGCTCGACCTCGCGCACCAGGTCCGCACGATGTCGCTGCTCGCGCGCCTGTGCCGGCAGCGCGGCAAGACCGTCGTGATGATCGGCCACGACCTGAACCTGGCCCACAGTATTTCCACCCACGCCCTGCTGCTGATGGGCGACGGCCGCTGGCACGCCGGCACCGTCGACGACGCCATGCAGGCACCGCTGCTGAGCAGCTATCTCGGCCACCCGATCGACGCGATCGAGCACGGGAGCCGGCGTATCTTCATCCCCCTGGAGACACCTCATGAATGATTTGACGCCCGAACAGACGGCAGAACTCAACGAGCGCCACCGCGTGCGCATGGAACGCAAGAAGGCGATCATCGACGCCAAGATCGCCGCGGCCGACAAACAGATCGGCATCATCATCGTCAACACCGGCAACGGCAAGGGCAAGAGCTCGAGCGCGTTCGGCATGGTCGCGCGCGCGCTCGGCCACGGCATGAAGGTCGGCGTGGTCCAGTTCATCAAGGGCGCGATGTCCACCGGCGAGGAACTGTTCCTGCGCCGCTTTCCCGACGACGTCAGCTTCCACGCGATGGGCGAAGGCTATACGTGGGAGACGCAGAACCGCGAACGCGACATCGCCAGGGCCGGGGAAGCCTGGGAACAGGCGCGCCGCTTCCTCGCCGACCCGGCCTACGGCCTCGTCGTGCTGGACGAACTGAACATCGCGCTCAAATACCGCTACCTCGACGTACACACGGTCATCGCCGACCTGCTCGACCGCCCGGAGATGCAGCACGTCGTGGTGACGGGCCGCGCGGCGCCGCCGGAACTGATCGCCATCGCCGACACGGTCACGGAAATGAACGACGTCAAGCACGCCTTCAAGGCGGGCATCGCGGCCCAGGCCGGGACGGAGTGGTGATGGCCACCGGCGCACGCATGCTGCTGGTGGCGGCCATCGCGTCCGGCCAGGGCAAGACGACGGTGACGGCCGCGCTCGCGCGCCGGCTGCGCCGCATGGGGCAGCGGGTACACGTGTTCAAATGCGGGCCGGACTTCATCGACCCGATGGTCCTCGAACACGCGAGCCGCGCGAAAGTCCACACGCTCGACCTGTGGATGGTCGGGCTGGAGCAAAGCCGCCAACGCCTGGCCCGCGCCGCGCGCGAGGCCGACGTCGTGCTGGTCGAAGGCGTGATGGGCCTGTACGACGGCGATCCGTCCGCCGCCGATCTGGCGCGCGCGTTCGACCTGCCCGTGCTGGCCGTGATCGACGCCTCGGCGATGGCGCAGACGGCCGGCGCCGTCGTGCTGGGCCTGCGCGATTACGGTCCGGTGCGGATGGCCGGCGTCGTCGCCAACCGCGTCGCGAGCGAAGGGCACGCCCGCATGGTGGCGGCATCGCTGCGCGACATCCCGCTGCTGGCGACGTTGCCGAAGCAGGCGCGCCAGCTGCCCGAGCGCCATCTCGGCCTCGTCGTGCCGGGCGAAGTCGCCGACATCGACGCCATTCTCGACGACCTGGCCGACCAGCTGCAGCTGGACGAGGCGGCGTGGAACGCGCTGGCGCCGCAACTGCCCGACGAAGCCTTGCCGGAACCGCCGGTCGCGCCGCTGCTGGCCGGGAAGACGGTGGCGATCGCGCGCGATGCCGCGTTCTGCTTCCTGTACGCGGCCAACGTCGACACGCTGGAAGCGCTGGGCGCACGCGTGAGCTGGTTCTCGCCGCTCGCGGACGAGCCGGTGCCGGAGGATGCCGATGCCGTCTACCTGCCGGGCGGCTATCCGGAACTGCATTGCGAAACGCTGGCGCAGGCGGCGCGCTGGCGCGACTCGATCCGCGCGGCGCACGCGGCCGGCCTGCCCATCCTCGGCGAGTGCGGCGGCATGATGGTGCTGGCGGATGTCCTCGTCGACAACGATGGCCGCGCCTGGCCGATGGCGAGCCTGTTCCCGGGCCGCGTGCTGATGCAGCCGCGCCTCGCGGGGCTCGGGCCGCAGGCGGTGGCAACGCGGGCCGGGCAGATGCGCGGCCACACCTTTCATTATTCGCGCCTGGAGACGCCGTTGCCGCCCGCCGCGTGGACGGCGAAGCATCCGTCCGGCGCCCAGGGCGAAGCCGTCTATCGTGTCGGCTCGCTGACGGCGTCGTACTTCCACGCTTTCTTCGCCTCGAACCCGGAGGCCGCCGCGAGCCTGCTGCGGGGGCAATTGACGTGACCCGCACCCTCGTCCTCGGCGGCGCCCGGTCCGGCAAGAGCGCGCTGGCCGAACGCCTTGCGCGCGAGTCCGGCAAGGAAGTCATCTATCTCGCGACGTCGCACGCGGGCGACGCCGAGATGGCGGCGCGCATCGCCCACCATCGCGCGCGCCGGCCGGCCGGCTGGCAAACGGTGGAGGAAGCGACGGCGCTGGCGGCCACGCTGCGCACGCTGTGCGCACCGGGGCGCATCGTGCTCGTCGATTGCCTGACGTTGTGGCTCACGAACCTGATGTTCGCGACGCGGCAGGATGTGCCGGACGTCGGGCCCATCGCCCTGCCGCCGCTGTTCGGCGCCGAACGCGCTGCGTTAATGGACTGGCTGGACGCGCCGTCCGCGGGCGACGTCGTGTTCGTATCGAACGAAGTCGGCATGGGCATCGTGCCGTACGGCGCCGTGTCGCGCGCGTTCGTCGACGAAGCGGGCCGCCTGAACCAGGACGTGGCTGCGCGCTGCGACCGTGTGCTGTTCGTCGCGGCCGGCCTGCCGCTCGCATTGAAAGGCGCGCCGTGCTGAGCGGCCTGCCTGCGACGACCCTCGCGCTGGCGCTCGTCGCCGGCGTGCTGCTGGACCTGTGGCTGGGCGAGGCGCCGCGCTGGCATCCGCTCGTTGGCTTCGGCCGGCTGGCTGCCGCGCTCGAACGCCGGCTGAACAGGGGACGCGCGCGCATCGTGCGCGGCCTCCTCGCGTGGATGCTGGCCGTGCTGCCGTTGTCGGTATCGGCCTGGCTCGCGTGCTGCCACGGCGGCGCGGCGGCCCACGCGCTGCTGCTGTACCTCGGCATCGGGCTGCGCAGCCTGCGCGAGCACACGCTGCCGATCCACGCGGCGCTGGTCGACGGCGACCTCGATGCGGCGCGCGGCCTCACCGCGCGCATCGTCAGCCGCGATACCGGGCACGCCGGCGAGCCGGATCTCGCCAGGGCCGGCGCGGAATCGCTGCTCGAAAACGGCAACGACGCCGTGTTCGGCACGCTGTTCTGGTTCCTCGTCGGCGGCGGCGCCGGCGTCGTCCTGTTCCGGCTCGCGAACACGCTGGACGCCATGTGGGGCTACCGCAGCGAGCGATTCAACCGGTTCGGCCGCGTGGCCGCGCGCGTCGACGACGTCCTGAATTACGTGCCGGCGCGCCTCACCGCCCTGTCGTACGTGCTGCTGGCGGAACGGGGACGGCTGCGTGCGTGGCGCTGCTGGCGCGCGCAGGCCCCCGCGTGGAGCAGCCCGAACGCGGGCCCCGTGATGGCCAGCGGCGCCGGCGCGCTCGGCGTGCAACTGGGCGGCGCGGCCGTGTACGACGGCGTGACGGAAGCGCGGCCACCGCTCGGCAACGGCCCCGAGCCGGGCGCGGACGACATCCTGCGCGCCTGGCGCCTCGTGTGGCGCACGACGCTGCTGTGGGTCGTCGTCGCGGGCGCCGCACTGCTGCTGCTCGACGGGGCGATCCATGCTTGAACACGGCGGCAACCTGCGCGCCGCCCAACAGCGCTACGGCGGCACGGACTGGATCGACCTCTCGACCGGCATCAATCCGCACGGCTACCCGGCGCCGGCGCCAATGCCCGATGCGTGGCGGCGCCTGCCCGAACCCGATCCGTCTCTCGTGCGCGCCGCCTGCGACTACTACGGCGCGCCGCAACTGCTGCCGGTGGCAGGCACACAGGCCGCGATCCAGGCCCTGCCCCATCTGCGGGCCGCGCTGGCCGGACCGGCGCGCGTGACGGTGGCCGCGCCGTCGTATGCGGAACACGCGCATCACTGGGGCCGCCACGGCCACGTCATGCGCGAGGCCGCGTACGATGCGCTCGACGATGCCGTCGCCGGCAGCGACGTGGTCGTCGTGGTCAACCCGAACAACCCGACCGGCGCGACGGTGGCGCCGGCCGCGCTGCTGGACTGGGCCGGGCGGCTGGCCGCGCGCGGCGGCTGGCTCGTCGTCGACGAAGCCTTCGGCGACACGGCACGCCCGCTCAGCGTCGCCGGCCACGCCGGTCGGCCCGGTCTCGTCGTGCTGCGCTCCGTCGGCAAATTCTTCGGCCTGGCCGGACTGCGGCTCGGCTTCGTCGGCGCGGAGACGGCGCTGCTGACGGCGCTGGACGACATGCTCGGACCGTGGGCCGTCAGCGGACCGGCGCAGGAGATCGCCGTCGCGGCATTGCGCGACCGCGGCTGGCAGCAGGCGACGCACACGCGCCTCGCGCGCGACGGCGCGCGCCTGCATGCGCTGCTGGCGGCGCACGGTATCGACGCGCATGGCACGCCGCTGTTCCACTGGTGGCCAGAGGTGCGCGCCGAAGCCTTTCATGAACACATGGCGCGGCGCGCGATCTGGGTGCGGCTGTTCCCGGGCGGCGCGCGCGGCATCCGCGTCGGCCTGCCGGGAACCGAATCCGAATGGCGCCGCATCGAACAAGCACTCAAGGAATGGAACGACCAATGAAACGATTCACGATCGCAGGCGCGGCACTGCTCGCGGCGACCCTGCAGGCGCATGCCGCCATCAGCGTCAAGGACGATGACGGCGCCACCGTCACCGTCGCCAAACCGGCCCAGCGCGTGATCTCGCTGGCGCCGCACGTCACCGAGCTGCTGTTCGCGGCCGGCGGCGGCAGCCACGTCGTGGGCGTGGTGTCGTACAGCGACTTTCCCGCGGAAGCGAAAAAGATCCCGGAGATCGGCTCGAACCGCGAAGTCGACCTGGAACGCATCATGGCCATGAAGCCGGACCTGATCGTCGTCTGGCGCCACGGCAGCTCGGAGCGCCAGATCGAGATGCTGCAGAAGCTCGGCATCCCGATGTTCCACAGCGAGCCGCAAAAACTGGAAGACATCGCGGACAATGTGCAGAAGCTCGGCCAGCTGATGGGAACCGATGCCGTGGCCGGCCCCGCCGCGGCCGGCCTGCGCGGCCGGATCGCCAGCCTGCGCAGCCGTTATGCGAAGCGTCCCGTCGTGCGCAGCTTTTACCAGGTGTGGGACAAGCCGCTGTACACGCTCAGCGGGCGCCACATCGTCAGCGACGCGCTGCGCCTGTGCGGCGGCGAGAACATCTTCGACAAGCTGCCCGTGACGGCGCCCGTCGTGTCGATCGAGGCCGTGCTGCAGGAGAATCCGGAGGCGATCTTCGCCACGGCGGAAAAGAACTACGGCGGCGTGAGCATGTGGAAGCCCTACGGCACGCTCACCGCGGTCCGCAACGGCAACCTGTTCACCATCGACGGCAATCTGCTCAACCGCTCCGGTCCGCGCATGATCGCCGGCGCCGCCCAGCTGTGCGAGAAGCTCGAACTGGCGCGCAGCCACCGCGTCAAATGAACCACTTCCCTTATCCCACCCTGATGGTGCAGGGCACGACGTCGGATGCCGGCAAGACCACGCTCGTCGCCGCGCTGTGCCGCCTGCTGGCCCGCCGCGGCGTGCGCGTGGCGCCGTTCAAGCCGCAGAACATGGCGCTGAACAGTGCCGTCACGAGCGACGGCGGCGAGATCGGCCGCGCCCAGGCGCTGCAGGCCGTCGCCGCCGGCGTGGCGCCGCACACCGACATGAACCCGGTACTGCTGAAACCATCCAGCGACATCGGCGCGCAAGTCATCATCCACGGCCGCGTGCGCGCCGAGATGGACGCGCGCGACTATCACCAGTACAAGACGGTGGCGATGCACGCCGTGCTCGAATCGCATGCACGCCTGCGGTCGCAGTACGCCGCGGTGATCGTGGAAGGTGCCGGCAGCCCGGCCGAGATCAACCTGCGCGACCGCGACATCGCCAACATGGGATTCGCGGAAGCCGTCGACTGCCCGGTGATCCTGGTCGCGGACATCGACCGCGGCGGCGTGTTCGCGCACATCGTCGGCACGCTGGCCTGCCTGTCGGACAGCGAGCGCGCGCGCATCATCGGCTTCGTCATCAACCGCTTCCGCGGCGACATCGGGCTGCTCGAACCGGGCCTCGACTGGCTGGAGGCGCAGACCGGCAAGCCGGTGCTGGCCGTGCTGCCCTATCTGCACGGCCTGTACCTGGATGCGGAAGATGCCGTGCAGGTCGTGACGCCGGGGACCGGCGCGTTCCGCATCGTCGTGCCCAGCTATCCGCGCATGAGCAATCACACGGACTTCGATGCGCTGCGCGTCCATCCCGACGTCGACCTGCGCTTCGTGCGCGAGGGCGAACCGGCGCCGATTGCTGACCTCATCATCCTCCCCGGCAGCAAGAACACGCGCGGCGACCTCGCGTGGCTGCAGGCGCAGGGCTGGCCGGACCGCATCCGCCGCCATCTGCGCTATGGCGGCAAGGTAATCGGGATCTGCGGCGGCTTCCAGATGCTGGGCGCTCGCGTCGACGATCCGCATGGCGTCGAGGGCGCGCCCGGACACTCGCAGGGGCTCGGCCTGCTGGACCTCGCCACGACGCTGACGCGCGAGAAGCGCCTTGCACAGGTGAGCGGGCGCTGCGTGTTCGCGCCCGCCGCGCCGGAGGCGGCAGTCGCCGGCTACGAGATCCATATGGGCGTCTCGACGGGCGAGGCGCTGTCCCGCCCCGTGTTCGCGATCGACGGGCGGCCGGAAGGCGCCTGCTCGGACGACGGCCAGGTGCTGGGTACCTATCTGCACGGACTGTTCGACCACCCGGACGCCTGCGCGGCGCTGCTGCGCTGGGCCGGGCTGCACAGCGAGCACGTGATCGACACGGCCGCGCTGCGCGAGGCCAGCCTGGACCGGATCGCGGATGCGGCCGAGCCTTTGCTGCGGGAACTGCTGGCGCGGGCACCGTAAAGCTGATTGATAAAAATCAATGCCGGCGATAATCAGCGCCGCGCAAGTGCGCGCTTATGTAATTTAACTACGTTAAATAGTTTACTTGAAAGCCATAAAACCGTATATTTCCCCTCATAAGTAGTAAAAATACTAAAGCCCATCCGGGCACGAGGGGAGATCATGGTACTCTGCCGCATCCACAAGGCCGTCGCAATCGTACGGCCTCCCGCCTTCTCTCCATCCAGCGCCCGCGCGGCCGGCGATCCCGCTACCTGACAAGTCCTGTCCGGCAGGCGGTGCCCGGGGCGCTTGGGGCTCGCCGCCTTTTCCTGCAAGCGCGATCCGAAGGAGAACCACATGCATTTCCGGAAGACCCCGGCCGCGCTCTGCGTGGCCAGCCTCGTTGCGTCCATGCTGCCGGCGGCGCACGCCGGCCCCATTCCCGCGGCCCACGTGTACCACAACCACATGCCGAATTTCTGGCCGTTCTACGCGGTCGACGTCGGGGCGACATACGATGCGACCCCGGTCGGCGCGCCGGTCCGGTACACGTATGACGGCGACGTCATCAACCTCAAGAACAATCCGCCTTCCGGCTACCGCTACTACCTGCCGGCCGCGCTGGGCGGCGGCATCATGCCGCACGACGATCTGGTGTCCTACTACACGCCGGACGCCAAGACGGGCGCGTACCAGTACTGGCCGATGCAGGTCGCGAACGAGCTGCAGTCGTGGTCCGGCGGCCGCGGGCAGGTGCACGTGACGATGTCCGGCGCCGTCGTCAACAACGTGCAAAGCCTGGAGACGCTGCAGAACGTGCCAGGCTACAGCAACCCGTCGTGGGGCCAGTCCTGGTCGAACACCGAAGGCGCGCTGCACACCCAGAACAACTTCCGCACGCTGGACGCGATCCACTTCACGGGCCACCACTCGATGGGGCCCCTGGTCGGCGCCGACTACTTTTTGAAGGACCTGCTGTTCCAGAACGCGACCCTCGCGCAATCCTATTTCCTGGGCGGGAACTTCGTCTCGTCGAAGGGTTACTTCCCGACGGAGCTGGGTTTTTCCGAGCGCCTGATCCCGACCCTGGCCAAGCTCGGCGTCCAGTGGTCCGTCCTGGGCAACAACCATTATTCGCGCACCCTGAAGGATTATCCGTACGCGACCTACGACGCGACCGGCGACACGCTGACGTCGCCGCCCAACCGCGCCGACTTGCGCAACACGTCCGCGACCGGCAGCTGGGTGGCCGCGCAGATGGCGCACGAGCAGCAGGTCATCGTGAACAAATTCCCGTTCGCGTCGACGCCGCACTGGGTGCGCCACGTCGATCCCGCCACCGGCGCCGTGACGAAGCTCGCCGGCGTGCCGGTCAGCCAGAACGGTTCGTGGCTGGAAGGCTGGGAGGGCGCGACGACGGTCGACGAGATCGCACCGTACGCCGCGCTCGAACCACGCCAGTTCTACGTCATCGCGCACGACGGCGACAATTCGAGCGGCCGCGCCGGCTCGCTGTCGACGTGGCAGGCGGGCTACAACACCACCTGTTCCGGCAACGGCTACTGCCTCGGCATCGACGAATACCTGCGCGCGAATCCGATTCCCGCGAGCGACGTGCAGCACGTGCAGGACGGTTCGTGGGTCGACACGCGCGACTCGTCGTCCGATCCGACCTGGTATCACTGGCATTTGCCGTTCCTGATCTGGAAGGGCCAGTTCGCCGACTTCAACCGCGTCACCGGCATGAACCTCGCGCCCAAGACCAATCTGAAAGGCGTGCAGGAAGGCGCGACGGTGTCGTTCGAATATGGCTGGCACTACCTGGAGCGTAATTTCGCATTGCTGCAGGCGGCGCTCAACTACGCGAAGACGGCGGAGCAGATCTGGCTCGACGGCCATCCGAACTACTGGTCGCCCACCACCGCCGCGGACAAGCAGGTGACCTACACCGGCAACCAGCTGAACCCGTGGATGATGTCCTTCCCCGTCAAGGGCGACGCCGCCAAGGACTACGCCGGCGGCGCGAACCCGGCGGAGCTGGGCTGGTATTTCCTGCTGCCGGCGATGGACTCCGGCTTCGGCTACTACGACGAGAACAAGGACGACGACGTCAAGCCGACGCTGGCCTTCAACAATTCGCTGGCGTTCTCGAAGCCCTATGTGCAGGCGCATGCGGCGGACGACCGCACCGGCCCGTCGGTCTGGTGGCCGCAACGCTATCCGTACAATCCCGGTTCCGTGAACGCGTCCAAGGCCGAGGGCTGGACCGTCCAGCACTACAGCAACGACTTCGCCGTGTACACGTATGGCTACGACGTTTCCGGCATCACGAGCGCCGTCGTGAAGGTGCGCGTGCACGCATCGAACAACATCGATGCGAACGACGACACCTATAAGGTCTACGATCCGGCCGCGCTGGCGGCGACGCCCGGCCTGTCGATCACGCCATCGAGCGTGGGCGCCTGGCAGAGCTTCCCGATGAAGATGCGCGACCTGCAGCCGGCCATCAACGGCGTCGACTGGGTTCCCGGCACGCGCGACACGCTGGCGGTCCTGCCCGCCGAGGAGATCGGCGACCTGTATTACACCTACCTGTCGGGCTTCCGCAACCAGCTGCTCGATTACTACGTCGAGATGACGGACAGCCGCGGCAACGTGACCCGCAGCGACATCCAGCAGGTCTTCGTCGGCGCCGGCACGTATTCTCCGTCGTCCACGGGCTCCGGCTTCATCGAAGACGTCAACGGCAAGGTCGCGGGCGTGTATCCGTTCCTCGTCGTCGACAAGGAAGCACCCAGCACGCCCGGCACGATCGTCGCTTCGCAGCTGACGGACCGCTCGGTGACGCTGGCCTGGCCGGCATCGACGGACAACGTCGGCGTGACCGGCTACACGGTGTACCGCAACGGCACCGCCGTCGCCACCACCGCGGCGACGACCTACACGGACAGCGGCCTCACGCCGTCGACCCTCTATTCGTACAGCGTCACGGCGCAGGATGCGGCGGCCAATGCGTCGGCGCAGTCGGCCGTCACGAGCGTCACCACGAAACCGGCCGATACCGCAGCGCCCACGGCCCCTGGCCAGCCGGTCGCGGGCACGGTGACGCCGACGTCCGTGGCACTCACCTGGACCGCATCGACGGACAACTACGGCGTGACGCAATACGTCGTCTACCGCAACGGCGCGCAGGCCGGCGTCAGCGCGTCGACCGGCTTCACGGACAGCGGCCTGTCGCCCTCGTCGACCTATGTGTACACCATCGTCGCGAAGGACGCGGCGGGGAACGCGTCGAGCGCATCGGGCGCGCGCTCGGTCACGACGGCCGCCGGCAACGTCGCCAACGTGTACTACCACCTGCCCTCGGGCTGGAGCACGGCGAACATCCACTACGCGCCGACCGGCGGTACGTGGACGACGGCGCCCGGCGTGGCCATGCAGGCGGCGTGCAGCGGGTGGATGTCGTCCATCGTCAACCTGGGCAGTGCGACCGGCATGCAGGCCGCCTTCAACAACAATGCGGGCACCTGGGATAACCATGGCGGCGCCAACTACGCCCTCGGCACCGGGATATCGGCCGTGAACAACGGCGCGATCACGACCGGCGCGAGCCCGTGCGCGCCCGATACGACGGCGCCGACGTCGCCCGCCAACCTGCGCACCACGGCCGTCGCCGCCAATTCGGTCGCCCTCGCGTGGGACGCCGCGACGGACAATGTGGGCGTGACCAGCTACACCATCTTCCGCAACGGCACGCAGGTGGCCAGCGTGTCCGGCACCGCTTACACGGACACCGGCGTGGCCGCCAGCACGGCGTATTCGTACACGGTCCAGGCGTTCGATGCGGCGGCAAATGCGTCCGCGGCGAGTGCCGCCTTGCCGGTGACGACGCCGGGCGCGACGACGAATTGCGCGGTCAGCTTCACGATCGCGAATGCGAACACGGTCGTCGGCCAGAACCTGTACGTGGTCGGCAATGTGACCGCGCTCGGGTCGTGGGCGCCCGCGAGCGGCTTTGCGTTGACGATCCAGGGCAGCGGCGCGAACGTGCCGTGGACCGGGACGGTGACCTTGCCGCCAAATACCGCGCTCCAGTACAAGTACGTGAAGTGGAACGGGTCGACGGCGACGTGGGAAAGCAACCAGGCGACGACGTCGGGCAATCGCGAATTCAGCACGCCGGCGACCTGCAGCTCGACCATCACGCGCAACGACGGGAACTTCAAGCCCTGATCGGCCTGGCTCGACCGTAGAAGCAGTCTATCGGCTGCTTCGAATCGTCCCGTTGGGCAGCGGCGTCATCTGGTTATTGATGCCGCTGTCCGACAGATCGTGGGGTAACGCGCCGGACGCTTCCGGTCGATTTGGAGATCCCGAAAAGCAAAAAGCCCGCTCAGTATCAACTGAGCGGGCTTCTGCATATAACTAGCCTGACGATA
>NZ_LMCY01000026.1:0-421 GCF_001425685.1 Massilia sp. Root335
CTCGGCCTGCGCGTACACGGTCTTGCCGTCGGTGCCTTCGATGCTGACGGTCAGCGGCACGCCTCCCGCGCCGGCAGTTTTGGCGTAGAAGCTGGCGCGGTAGCGGGTGTTCGGCTTGACCGGAATACCCCAGTAGCCGGTGTTGGCGATGCCGACCCGGTGGCCCTGCGCGGCGCGCGCGGCGTCCAGGCGCAGGCTGGTGGTCAGGGCGGTGGCGGGGACGGGAAAGCGCTGGTCGAGCGCGATCGCGGCGCTGCCGCCGGCATCCTGCACCACCGACCAGTGCACCGGCGTCTTGTCGTCGTCCTTGAAGACGCGGTTGCGCACCAGTTCCGCGTACAAGCCGCCATCGTAGGAATAGTTGATTTCCTCGGTCATCAGGCCGTACAAGGTCGGACTGACGGGAATGCCGGGCTTGGCG
>NZ_LMCY01000026.1:473-2883 GCF_001425685.1 Massilia sp. Root335
CGACCGGCACGGCGGCGCGGCGCGAAGAGATGTTCGAGTTCATGGGGGGACGGGTAGTGATGTTCGCGGCATGTACACCGCGAACGCGGTTGACAAAAACTGAAGGCCAGGCGCTCGACAACATTGCGCCCGGCCCCTTCCTGCATGACGATCAGTTGCTGTAGAGCAGACCGCGGCCGGTGCCGGAGACGTAGATCCGTCCGTAGGTGTTCCAGTCGCCGGCCATCATGCCGATGCCGCCGAACTGGTGCGCGTCGTCGTTGAAGCGCGTCCAGGTCGCGCCGGCATCGTCAGAGCGATGCACGCCCCACACGCCGTCGATCACACCCACGACGTAGACGGCAGCGGAGTACGGCGCGCCGGCTTTGGCCTTGCCCAGCGCGACGATGCTGGCGCCCTGTACCTGGGCCCACTGATTGCCGGCAAAGATCGACGCGAAGTTGCCGAGCTTGGTCCAGGTCGCGCCCGAATCGGTCGAGTGGTACACGGTGTTGCCATCGGCCAGCCAGAGGTCGCCCTCGGCGTTGGGGTTCACCGCCAGCGAGGTGTTCGCGAAATAATTGGGGGCCAGCCCCGCGGCCACCGAGCCCTGGCTCAGCGTGAACGTATGGCCGCCATCCGTCGACACGTAGACCTTGCCCGGCGTGCCCCACCAATGGCCACCGGAATCGTAGGCATAGACCTTGTTCGGGTTCTTGCGATCTGCGACCAGGTGGTAGGCGCGGGGGAAGACGGTGTTGATTGCCGGCAGATCGGTCGGCACCCAGGTAGCGCCGTTGTCCGTGGTGTACGACGGCACCGAGTTGCCGGGCGCCCAGACCGCCTTGTTGCGCCCGGTGACCGCGATGCTCGCTTCCTGGTTCGTATTGGTCGCGGCGCCGGGCGCATAGGTGGCGAACTTCGCCCAGGTCTTGCCGCCGTCGCCGGACCAGACGCCGTAGCTGGTGTTGTTGCCGAGGACGGCGCCGATGGCGGTCATGTATTGCGGATCAGACCATGCCATGTCGGCGGCGAAGCCGTTGCTCCAGCTGGTGGCCGGCGTCAGGGTCGGCTTGGTCGCGAGGTTGGTGTGCACCCAGGTGCCGACGTCACCCGAACTGTTGATCACGGTGTACGTTGCGCCGGCCGGCGGCGTGGCCAGGCTCAGGACCGCGGTTTCCTCGATACCGTCGATCGCCTCGTTCCAGCTCGGCGTCGAGGAGGAGGCGTTGCGGGTCTCCCAGACCCCGCCGCCATGGACGTACAGGATGTGATCCCGGTTGGAAGGATCGATCTCGACGTCGTCGGGCCATCCCCAGAACGACGCGTCGGCCGGCGTATGCGGCATGGCGGCCGCGATTTCGCGCCAGTTCCCGCCGGCGTCGTCGGACAGCTGGATGATTTTCTGGCCGCTGAAGCTGCCCCAGGTGTTGGTCACACCCAGCGCAATGCGCGTGGCCGGGCCGGTGCCCGAGACGGACAGGCCGCCGTAGCCGGCCGAGTCGTTGCTGTCGAGCAGAGTCCAGTTGCTGCCGTCGAACTTGTAGAGCCGGGCGGGACCCTCGGCGCCTGGTCCGGACGCCTTGGTGAAGACAACATACAACATGCCGTCGGCAGCGCGCACCACGTGCGGGATGTGATAGCCGGAGATCGGGGTCGTGACCGCGGCCCACGACGTGCCGCCGTTGGTGGACTTGTACAGGTTCGAGGCGAGGCCCGCCGCGCTGACGTAGTCCGGCGCGATGGCTACGTAGATAGTCTGGGTGGCCGTGCCGCTCCCCTTGGTGTTCGTGTCGAACACGACCGTTTCGATGCCCATCCCGCTGCCGCCGGCGGCCTTGACCTGGTCCGCGTTCATCGTGACGGACGACAGCGCCGTGACCTGGGCCCACGTGTGCCCTGCGTCCGTGCTCTTCCACAGGCCGGCCTGGCGCGAGCCGTAGAACAGCGTCGACGGCTTGTTGGGGTCGACCATCATGCGTTCGCCCATGGCACGGCCGGGATTATTGCCGCCCAGCGCGAACGGCAGATCGTAGTGCGTCCAGGTGTCGCCGCGGTTGCTCGAGATATAGATGCGGCCATTGCCATCGGCCGTGTACATGCCGGCGGCCATGTAGACCCGCTGGTCGTCGTTCGGATCGAGGGCGATGCTTTCGATGCCGTGGAACCGGCTCTCGGCACCGCCGAAGCCCAGGCCGTCGGTGATCGGCGTCCAGGACGACGTGGCCTGGTTCCAGCGATAGGCGCCGCCGACATCGGTTCTGGCGTACACGAGATTCGCGATGGTCGGATGGAAGACCAGGCCGGTGACGTAGCCGCCGCCGCCCCACTTCACACTGCTCCAGGTGGCAGCCGTTGCGGCCCCGGACGTTGGCGTTGGCGTTGGCGTTGGCGTTGGCGTTGGCGTTGGCGTTGGCGTTGGCGTTGGCGT
>NZ_LMCY01000026.1:2899-122120 GCF_001425685.1 Massilia sp. Root335
CCGGTGCTGGCGTGGGCGTCGGGGCGGGGGCCGGCACATCCGAAGCCGCCCCGCCTGCATTCCCGGACGAGCCGCTGCCGCCACCACCGCCACCGCAACCGGCCAGCAGGACCATTGCCAGAAGTCCCGCCGAACGAAGTAACCGGTTCTTGATCGCCAAAGGTTGTGTCAGTGTGCGCATTTGCATCTCGCTACGTGATGGTGGAAGCGCGACCGGCCAGTGCCGGCCGCGCCATGGTTCTGAAAAAAGGCAGCCGCAGCTACCAAACCTGCCTGGGTAGCAGACGAGAAAAACCTGACTGCATTGCGCTGTGCTTGCCAGGGCAAGTGCCGGCATGAGCGGCCCGGGACGGTGTGATGCCGCACGAATGGTCTCCAGCGGGTTGTGCTCCATTCTGCGTACTCCTCGTGTGCGTCGCAATTCTCCAAATTGCCAATGCGCGGAGTCATTTTTCGCCGGGCGAGGCCGCCAATTTTTATCAGGCGCCAGCCCGAAACGCACCAGCAGCCGGCGATTTTTCTACCTGGCTCCGCTTCGACGATGACAAGCACGAGTACGGCGGCATGGCCAAGCTGGCCGCCGACGCAGCGACGCCGCCGGCCATGAAATTTGGTTCACCTTGTTGGCGATTTGGGCAATATCGCCGCCGCTGGGTAGCGGGCAAAATGAGCTCAGCCGGTTAGATTTCGACAGATTTGAACGACATTATTTTTGGAAACGAATGCGCGCGACACAGCAGGAACCCAGCCCCCGCCAGCCTGAAGCTGCACCCGATCCGCAGTGGCGACGTGCAAGCAGGCGCCATGCGCTGGCCATTGTCGTACTCATCCATATAGCCTTGCTGACGACGGTGCTGCTGTCGCGCGTCCCCCGCCCCAAGCTGCCTAAAGCGAGCACTACCAATGTGACCCTGTTCCAGGAGAAAGTGCCGAAGGAAAAGATCCTCGAATCCAAGCCGGCGGAGTCGAAGGCGTTCGATCTGCCGCCCCCCACGATGCCCGAGATCAAAGTCCCCCCGCCGCCAGTGCCCGACGTCGTGCCCGACGCGATTCGGTCGCCGGTCACCGCTCCGGCGCCGGTCAGCGCTCCCGTGCCCCGCCCGCCACCGGTCGAGGCCGCAGCCGTGGCCAGTGCCGCCGTAACGGCACCTGCCGCACCGCCCAAGCTGTTCGAAGAATGCGGGGGCGCATCGGATCGGCATATGGTTGCCGACGTCTATCGCCTGCGCAGGGACGCCCGATCGGTCACCGAGATGCGGGGCCAGCCCGTTAAGCGCGTCTGTCTGGCCCAGCTCGATATTACGCCGCGCAGCTTCCTTGAGGGATTTCCAGGCATGGGCTCGACGGTCGAATGGTTCGGGCTGGATATCCGCTTCACGGTGACCATTGCCGAACCCGCCACATGGGAAATCTTATTGTTGGCCGACGACGGCGCCATTCTCAGCATCGATGACGAGAACGTAATCGACAACGATGGCATCCACGCACCGACGCCGGTGGCGACCCAGGTGAAACTGGAGAAGGGGCCGCACAATTTCCGCGTACGCTACTTCCAGGGCCCGGGCCCCGATCTCGCATTGATGCTTGCATGGAAAAAGCCCGGTGCGGCCGATTACGGCTATTTGCCGCGCAGCCTGATCGGGCGGCCGCCGGCCGGCATGCTGAAGGCGCTCCAGCCGAAAGGGTGACCCTGCTTGAGCAATGGTGCGGACCGTGGGGCTCACTGCGCTCGTGACCTCACGGACGTGCACGCCAAAATCCACAAGGAATGGCGCCGTCCTCGAGGTCGACAACGCAACCGGCCTCGCCCACATCACCGGCCGTGGCAGTCGCCGCGGCCGCTTTCGTCTTCGGGGCCGACGCCCCGCGCTCCGTTCGCTGAGCTTAGCGGTAAAATGGCACCCTCACCACTGTACAAGCCTTTCCGCAGCCGCCCCTGCCCAAAACGATGAGTGCACTACACGAAATTAGCGCTGCCGCAGCAAACACGCCGGCTACCCAACCATCCGCCGGAAAACATACCCCTAAGGATCCACAGGGTGCGAAGCCCGGAAAAAGCCAGCACACCCCGATGATGCAGCAGTACCTGAGCATCAAGGCCGACTACCCCACGATGCTCGTGTTCTACCGGATGGGCGACTTCTACGAGCTGTTCTTCGAGGATGCCGAGAAGGCCGCGCGCATCCTGGGCATCACGCTGACGGCGCGCGGCAGCTCGGGCGGGAATCCGATCAAGATGGCGGGCGTGCCCTTCCACTCGCTCGATCCCTACCTCGCGAAGCTGGTCAAGCTGGGCGAGTCGTGCGCGATCTGCGAACAGATCGGCGATCCGGCGCTCAGCAAAGGCCCCGTCGAGCGCAAGGTCGTGCGGGTCGTCACGCCGGGGACGCTGACGGACGCCGACCTGCTGCCCGAGAAGGCCGAGCGGCCCCTGCTCGCCGTGTGCACGGTCGCGACGCGCAAGGTCGTCACGACCGGCCTCGCGTGGATGTCGCTGGCGAGCGGCGCGCTCAAGCTGATGGAATTTACGGGCGATGCGCGCGCGGCCGCAGCACGCCTGGTCCAGGAACTGGAACGCATCGCGCCGGCCGAAGTGCTGCGCGCGGACTCGGTTGCCAACAACGGCGCCGACCTGTTCGACACAAGCCCGGTCGGCCACACGGCGCGCGTGCCGGAATGGCATTTCGATGTCGTGCACGGCCACAAGACGCTGCTCGACCAGCTCGGCGTCGCGACCCTGTCCGGCTTCGGCGCGGACGGTCTCGGCGCCGCGTTCGGCGCGGCCGGGGCGCTGCTGCGCTATGCCCAGGCGACGCAGGGCCGCGGCCTGCAGCACGTGAAGCGTCTCGCCGTCGAATCGGAGAGCGAATTCATCGGCCTCGATGCGTCCACGCGCCGCAACCTCGAACTCACGGAGACGATCCGCGGCCACGAATCGCCCACGCTGTTTTCCCTGCTGGACGGCTGCCGCACGGCGATGGGTTCGCGCCTGCTGCGCCACTGGCTGCACCATGCCAGGCGCGACCAGCGCGTGGCGCGCGCGCGCCACGAGGCGATCGCCGCGCTGGCCCAGCGCGAAGCGATGTCCGACCTGGCGGCGACGCTCACGCACGTGCCGGACATCGAACGCATCACGACGCGCATCGCGCTGCTCACGGCGCGTCCGCGCGACCTCGCCAGCCTGCGCGACGGCCTCACGCAACTGCCGGCGCTGCGCGACCAGGTGGCGCGCTGCTTCATCCCGGGCGACTCGTGCCTGCTGCGCGACATCTTCGATGCCATCGCGATTCCCGAGGCGTGCCTCGACCTGCTGCGGCGCGCCGTCGCGCCGGAACCGGCCGCGATGGTGCGCGACGGCGGCGTGTTCGCGCGCGGCTTCGACGCGGAGCTGGACGAACTGCGCGCGCTGTCCGAGAACGCCGGCCAGTTCCTCGTCGACCTGGAAGCGCGCGAACGCGCCCGCACGGGCATCGCCAACCTGCGCGTCGAGTACAACCGCGTGCACGGTTTCTACATCGAGGTGACGAACGGCCAGGCCGACAAGGTGCCGGACGATTACCGCCGGCGCCAGACGCTGAAGAACTGCGAGCGCTACATCACGCCGGAACTCAAGGCGTTCGAAGACAAGGCCCTGTCCGCGCAGGACCGCGCGCTGGCGCGCGAAAAGCTGCTGTACGATCTGCTGCTGGCCGACCTCGCGCCGCACATCGTGTGCCTGCAGCGCATCGCGTCCGGCATCGCGCAGCTCGACACGCTGACCGCCCTCGCGGACCACGCCGTGCGCAACAACTGGTGCATGCCGCAGCTGGTCGAGGCGCCGTGCCTGACGGTCGTCGAAGGCCGCCATCCGGTCGTCGAGAACCAGATCGAGCGCTTCATCGCGAACGACTGCATCCTGTCGAACGAGCGCCGCCTGCTCTTGATCACGGGCCCGAACATGGGCGGCAAGTCGACGTTCATGCGCCAGGTCGCGCTGATCACGCTGCTCGCCTACGTGGGCAGCTACGTGCCGGCGACGAGCGCGACGATCGGTCCCATCGACCGCATCTTCACGCGCATCGGCGCGTCCGACGACCTGGCGGGCGGCCGCTCCACGTTCATGGTGGAGATGACGGAATCGGCCGCGATCCTGAACGGCGCGACGGAGCACTCGCTCGTGCTGATGGACGAAGTTGGCCGCGGCACGTCGACGTTCGACGGCCTCGCGCTCGCATGGGCCATCGCGCGCCACCTGATCGAGACGAGCCGCAGCTTCACGCTGTTCGCCACCCACTACTTCGAACTGACCCAGCTGCCGGAGCAGAATCCGAGCGCGGCCAACGTGCACCTGTCGGCCGTCGAGCACAAGGACAACATCGTGTTCCTGCACGCCGTGCAGGATGGTCCGGCATCGCAGAGCTACGGCCTGCAGGTCGCGCAGCTCGCGGGCGTGCCCCCAGGCGTGATCCGCGCCGCGCGCAAGCACCTGGCGCGGCTGGAGGCGCAGGCGCTCGATGCGACGCCGCAGCTCGACCTGTTCGCACCGACCCCCTGCGACGACGCCGACGCCGATGCCGATGCCGATGCCGGCACCGCGGCCCCGGCCGCGCCGGCGCCGCTGCACGAGGCGGCCGACTCGCCCGCGCTGGTGCTGCTGGATACCATCGATCCGGATGCCCTGAGCCCGCGCGAAGCGCTCGAACGCCTGTACGAGCTCAAGCGCCTGGCCTCGGCCTGACGATGCAGCGGCGCCGCTTTTCGCTCATCCTGTCCGTCCTGTTTGCCAGCGCCTGCGCCATCGCGGGCGGCGCGCGCGCGGATGGGCTTATCCGCAACACGTACGAGGACGACGCGCACCGCTTCGCCATCATCGGCCACGGCTTCACGGATGGCGGCGAAAAACGCCTCACGCAGGCACTGCGCGACAACGACGACAATGACGTCGCCTTCCTCGTCGTCACGGGCATCAAGGGTGCGAACGAACCGTGCACCGACAAGCTGTACCAGAAGCGGCGCGAACTGATCGACGATGCGCGCCGGCCCGTCGTCGTGCTGCCGGCCGGCAGCGACTGGAGCGAATGCAAGAACAGCGCCGGCCGCTCCGACGCGATCGAGCGCCTGAACCGCATCCGTGAACTGTTCTACGGCGAGCCGAACACGCTGGGCGCGCGCAAGCTGGCGCTGACGCGTCAGTCGATGAGCCCGCGTTTTCGCAGCTATGCGGAAAATGCCCACTGGTCGGTCGGCAAGGTGTTATATGCGACCGTCAACATGCCGGCCAATAACAACCACTACCTCAACGAGGCGGGCCGCAACAGCGAGTATGAGGACCGGCTCGTCGCGAACCGGTTCTGGCTGAACCGGCTGTTCGCCATCGCCCGGCGCGACAAGCTGGAAGCGCTCGTGCTGTTTTCCGAGGGCGACGTGAAGGCGCTCTCGCAACCGACCGGCCTGCGCGCCCTGCTGCGCAGCGCCGTGCCGGACAACGACGGCTTTGCCGAACCGCGCCGGCTGATCCTGTCGCTGGCGCAAAAATTCCGGGGCAAGGTGCTGCTCGTCGACGGCACGCGCGTGCGCGCGAAGCCGGCGATCGAATGGCGCGGCAACGTCGGCCACCTGGCGGCCGGCGCGGATGCGCTGGAGGTGGTCGTGGACCCGGCGATGAAGAGCCTGTTCAGGGTCGATCAGCGCAAGGTCGAGGCGGCGAAGCCGGCAAAGCCAGCGAAAGGCCAGTGATCACGTAACGGTGGATTCGTCCGCCGCAATACGCACGTCGTCCCCGCGCAGGCGGGGACCCAAGCTTTGCGTCCGATGCCGAAGACATTGGGTTCCCGCCTGCGCGGGAACGACGAAGTAACGACGTTACCGCGCAGGCCAGCTGCAGATTACTGCAGCGGCTGGCTACGGAAGTGGTCGCCCTCTTCGCTGTCGCCGATGTCGTCGTGGCCGTGATCATGGCCGTGGGCGCCGTGCACGTGGCCGTGCGTGATCTCTTCCGGCGTCGCCGCACGCACGTCGATCACGGACAGGTCGAAGCGCAAGGCCATGCCGGCCAGCGGATGGTTGCCGTCGAGGACGACCTTGTCGTCGGCGATTTCGGTGACGGTGAAGATCACCGGCTCCTCGTCGCCGCCCTCGGCCATGCCTTCGAACTGCATGCCGACTTCGATCGGCTCCGGCAGGCGGTTGCGCTCTTCGACCTTGACCAGGTTCGGGTCGTAGTCGCCGAATGCGTCTTCCGGCTCGATCTGGATCGTCGACGTGTAACCCACGTCCTTGCCGTCCAGCTCTTCTTCGATCTTGGGCAGCGTGTTCTCGTAGCCACCGTGCAGGTAGACCATCGGCTGGGCGCCGTCTTCGATCAGGTTGTTCTGGGCGTCGGACAGTTTGTAGTTCACCGACACAACCGTGTTCTGGGCAATCTTCATTGCACTTCCTTTCGTGGGTAAGGTTGCGATTATAACCCTACCACCAGTGGCTCCAAAAACCTACTGCGCGTCGCACTGCAGGGTTTTAGAAGCCACTTGCGACAACGGCCGCTGGTTATAATGACGCATGCAAAAATTACAGCTCCTCGGGAACCTCACCCCCGCCCAGTTCCTCCGCGACTACTGGCACAAGAAACCCCTCCTGATCCGTCAGGCGATCCCCGATTTCAAGCCGCTGCTCAAGTTCGAGAAGCTGGCCGAACTGGCGCGGCTGAACCACGTGGAGTCGCGCCTCGTCACGCTTGCGGACGGCACCTGGGAGATGCAGCACGGCCCGCTGGCCGGGCTGCCGCCGCGCACGCAGCGCGAGTGGACCATGCTCGTGCAGGGCGTGAACCTGCACGATGCGAAGGCGGACGCGCTGCTGCGCCAGTTCCGCTTCGTGCCGGACGCGCGCCTGGACGACCTGATGGTCAGCTATGCGACGGACGGCGGCGGCGTCGGCCCGCACTTCGATTCCTACGACGTCTTCCTGCTGCAGGCGCAGGGCAGGCGCCGCTGGCGCATCGGCGCGCAGCAGGACCTGACGCTCGTCGACGGCCTGCCGCTGAAGATCCTCGCCAACTTCGAGCCCGAGGAAGAATTCGTGCTGGAACCGGGCGACATGCTGTACCTGCCGCCGCACTACGCGCACGACGGTGTGGCCGAGGGCGAATGCATGACGTATTCGATCGGCTTCCGCTCGCCGTCGTTCCAGGAACTGGGCGAAGCCTTCCTGCAATTCATGGCCGATTCGATCGACCTGCCGGGCCGCTACGCCGATCCGGGCCTGGCGCCCGCGAAGAACCCGGCAGAGATCCCGCGCGACATGCTGGCGACCGTCACCGAAGAGCTCAACAAGGTGCGCTGGGACGAGGAAGACGTGACGATCTTCCTGGGCGAACACCTGTCCGAGCCCAAGCACAACGTGTTCTTCACGCCGGTGGCGAAGCCGCTGACGATGGGCCGCTTCATGGAGCAGGCGGCGAAGAAGGGCCTCAAGTTGTCGCCCAAGACATTGATGCTGTATCGCGGCAAGCACGTGTTCATCAACGGCGAATCGTTTGCCGTCGGACGCGCCGACAAGACCGTGCTGGACGTGCTCGCCAACGAGCGCGGCCTGGCCGGCGCCCTGCTCGCCCAGGCGTCCGACGACGTGCTGGAAGCACTGTACACGTGGTACCAGGACGGTTGGCTGGAGCTGAACTGACCATGGCCGCGCCCGCGCCCGAACCCTTCGACACCCGCGCCGCGTTCCAGCAGCGCCTTGGCGACGTGCTGGCGCGGGCGCGGACGACGCTCGTCATGTTCGATCCGGACTTCGTCCCGTTCCGCCTGGGTGCGCCGGACGTCGATGCCGCCCTGCGCCGCTTCCTGCACGACGGCGGCCGCCTGCGCCTGGCGCTGCACGATGCCGCGCACCTGGAGCGGGAGGCGCCGCGCTTCCTGCGCCTGCTGCGAGATTACGCCCACGCCATCGAGTGTCGCCGGACGCCGCGCGGGCTGCGCGACCTCCCGGATTCGTTCTGCATCGCGGACGACCTGCACATCGTGCGGCGCTTCCACAGCAATCACATGCGCGGCGAAGCCGCTTTTGATGCGCCGCAACAAACCGAGCTGTCACGCCTGCGCTTCGATGGAATTTGGGCAGAATCACAGCCTGGTCTGCAGGCCGGTGTTACCGGGTTGTAATCACTAGTTTTCGCTTGCTTTCGCCTATGAGAACTAGCGCACGGACAGGCGCCGTCATGTTACAACAAAATGAAGATTGCCTGTTCTGGCAACTGTTACGTCTTGACACGACTTTTCTATTGCGATTCAGTAAATTTGGCTATAATATCGGGTTAGGAAGGTTCCGTTGTCTGTAGGCACTTTTTCCAAAGTATACAAACAAGAGAATTCCTGACGAGCGATAATTACCGGTAATTATTCATCGCACCACCCTTTTGAATCAATTAAGGAAAAACCATGAAAAAATCTCTGCTGATCGTTTCCCTGCTGGCTGTTGCTCTGGCTGCCTGCTCGAAGAAAGAAGAAGCTCCGGCCGCTGCTCCGGCTGCTGAGACCACCGCTCCGGCTGCTGCTCCGGCCGCTCCGGCTGCTGACGCTGCCGCTACCCCGGCTGCTCCGGCCGCTGCTGAAGCTGCTGCTTCGGCCGCTTCGGCTGCTGCTTCGGCTGCTTCGGCTGCTGCTGATGCCGCTTCGGCTGCTGCTGCTCCGGCTGCTTCGAAGTAATCAGCACCGCGCTGAAAAAACCGGCCTGCGGGCCGGTTTTTTTACGCCTGCAGGTTTTGCAAAAGGTTGGCGGGCACAGGGTGCCCACCCTACGGCCAGGCTTAGGCACCCGTGCCCATCGCGGATCAGCCAAACTCGGTCCGGTGTAATTCGTAGGGTGGGCACCCCGTGCCCACGACGCATCAGCCAAACCACGGCCCGGTTCAATTCGTAGGGTAGGCACCCCGTGCCCACGACGCATTCGCCGGGCAATAAAAAACCGGCCGCTCAGGCCGGTTTTTCGTTCGAGCAATACGGGCTTATTTCAACTCGTCCGCCAGCAGCTTGAGGATCTTGGCGCCGGTCGGCGACGTCTCCGGCTTGCCGTCGTTCGTCTGGACGGTCACGTCGGTCGACGTCGCGTTCGGCACGGTCGAGACGAGCACGCGGAACTTCTGCGCTTCCTTGTTCTTGTCGTCGCTGCCGAACAGCTTGCTGAAGAAACCTTCCTTCTTGACCGCGTCCGGGTCGACGTAGCGCACGAAATAAATGCCCTGCACGCGGTCGCGGTCTTCCACCGTGAAGCCGACGCGGTCCAGCGCCAGGCCGACGCGGCGCCAGGCGCGGTCGAAGCCTTCGTCGACGACGACCTTGCTGCCTTCCAGCTTGGCGTGCTGCGGCTCCAGCGGGGCGTTGGTCACGAACGCGGTCGCTTCCTTGACCTTGGTGCCGGTCAGCTGGGCCATCAGGCGACCCAGGAATTCGGCTTCCAGCTCCGGATCGTTCGGACGCGCGGTCCACGTCGACGTTTCCTTCTGCGGGCCGGTCAGCACTTCCTCGGCGCCGCGGTGGCTGATGTAGATCTCGGTCATGCCGTCCGGACGGCGCTCGAGGCGGGTGCGGAACTTGTCGCGCTCGCCCGTCGAATACGCGGAGTCGAACACCTTGCCGATCGTGCGGCGGATGAAGTCCTGCGGGATCTTGGCGCGGTTCTCGGCCCAGTTGGTTTCCATGATGCCGGTCTGGGCCGACTCGGTCTCGACGGTGAAGCCCGAGTTATGCCAGAACTCCAGCAGTTGCGGCCACAGCTGTTCCGGGGTTTCCTTGACCACGAGCCAGCGCTGGTTGCCGTTGCGCTCGATACGGATGGTGTCGGTGGGTACTTGCCCGATCTGTTCGCCCGACGCCGCGGCAACGGCCGGATTGGCGCTGCGCTGCTGCTGGAAGCCGGAAGCGGTGGCGACGCCGCGGCCATCCGGCACGGCGTAGCGGTTGTCCTTTTGCAGTTGGGTCAGGTCCGGCGGAATGTCCAGCGGCGCGGCCTTCTTGGAGGCTTTGTAGTCCACCTTGTCCGATTCGAACACGGTCGTGCACGCGGCGAGGCTGAACGCGATGGCGGTCAGCGCCAGGGTGCGAGCTGCGGTGGAGGTCATCATCTTGCGGTTCGTCATATCGTTAAAGCTGGTAATCAAAGGACGCCGGAGGCGCGCAGGGCCGCGCGGACGGTGTCGTGGTATTGCGCGGACAGCGGCGCCAGCGGCAGGCGCAGGCCGGCCGGCATCTTGCCCATCTCGGCCAGCGCCCATTTGACCGGCACCGGATTCGGTTCGACGAACAGTTTGCTGTGCAGGTCGAGCACGCTGTTGTTGATCTCGATCGCGCGCGCGGTCTGGCCGCTCAGCGCGGCCTTGCACATCTCGGCCATCGCGCGCGGGGCCACGTTCGCGGTCACGGAAATATTGCCGGCGCCGCCGCACAGCATCAGCGCCAGTGCGCTCGCGTCGTCGCCCGAGTACACGCCGAACGATTTGCCTTTGCCGGCGAACGAACGGTCGATGTCGCGCAGCAGTTCGATGCAGCGCGCGAGGTTGCCGGTCGCGTCCTTGATGCCGACGATGTTGTCGATGGCGGCCAGGCGCACCACGGTCTCGTTGCTCATGTCGGCCACGGTACGGCCCGGCACGTTGTACAGATACACCGGCAAGTCGGTCGATTCGGCGATCGCCTTGAAGTGGCGATACATGCCTTCCTGCGACGGACGGTTGTAGTACGGGACGACCTGCAGCGAGGCGTCGGCGCCGACTTCCCTGGCGTGGCGGGTGAGCGCGATCGCTTCGACCGTCGAGTTGCCGCCCGTGCCGGCGATGACCGGGACACGGCCGGCCACGTGGTCGACCGTCAGCTTGATCAGTTCGCAGTGCTCTTCCGGGCTCACGGTGGCCGATTCGCCGGTGGTACCGACGATGCAGATCGCGTCCGTACCTTCCGCCACATGCCAGTCGAGCAGTTTGCGCAGGCTGTCCCTGTCCAAACTTCCATCCTCGAACATCGGTGTGACGATTGCTACTATGCTGCCCTTAATCATAATCAGTGGACCGTGCCGTTAATAAATAATTGTCGATTGTAGCGGATAGCCTGGCGTTATGGTTCATTCCACACCATATAAATGGCATGGTTACAGGTTGGTTACATATCCAGTCTGACCGCCGCCGGATCGAATGCCGGCCCCGCCGCGCACAGCCTTTGCACGCGTGCCGGACGCGGCGCGTCGACCACGCCGTCCTCGTACGCGAGCACGCGCAGGCCATGGCTCGCGGCCATGTCGAGCAGCTCGCCGGGCGCCAGCAGGAAGGCCGGATTCGACGGCTTGCCGAAGCGTTCGTTCCCCAGGGCGAAGGTTTCGTAGACGAGCATTCCGTCCGGCGTCAGCGCCGCCGCCAGGTGCGCGAACAGCGGCCGGTGCAGGTAGTTCGTGACGACGATGCCGGCAAAGCGGCCCGGCGCGAAAGGCCACGTGGCGCCCTCCGCTTCCAGGTCGGTTTGCAGCGTCGTGATGCCGGGCCCGGCCGCCAGCGCCAGCGCTTGCGCGTCGCGGTCGACGGCCAGCACGGGGTGGCCGAGCGCGGCCAGCAGGCGCGCATGGCGGCCGCCGCCGCAGGCGAGATCGAGCGTCTCGCCTTGCGGCATCGAGCGCGCCCAGCGCGCGACCCAGGCCGATGGATTGTCGCCGGCGCCGTGCATCAGCTGTACGAGAGGCCCATGACTTCGCGCACGTCGCGCATCGTCTCCTGCGCCAGCTTGCGGGCCCGCTCGCAGCCGTCGGCGACGATGGCGCGCACGAGCGACGGGTCGTCGATGTATTGCTGGGCGCGCTCGTGCATCGGTTCCTGCTCGGCCAGCACGGCTTCCACGACGGGTTGCTTGCACTCGAGGCAGCCGATGCCGGCGCTCGTGCAGCCCTTCATGACCCAGTCCTTCGTCGCCGGCGCGGAATAGACCTCGTGCAATTGCCACACTGGGCATTTGAGCGGATCGCCCGCATCGCTGCGGCGCACGCGCGCGGGGTCGGTCGGCATCGTGCGGATTTTCTTCGTGACCGATTCCGGATCTTCGCGCAGCGAGATCGAGTTGCCGTAGCTCTTGGACATCTTGCGGCCGTCCAGGCCCGGCAGGCGCGACGCTTCCGTCAGTTTCACCTGCGGCTCGACGAGGATGATCTTGCGGCTGCCTTCGAGATAGCCGAACAGGCGCTCGCGGTCGATGTTCGACAGGCTGCCCGCCTCGTCCAGCATGGCCTGCGCCTGCTCCAGCGCGGCGGCAATGCCGTCCTGCTGGTAGGACGTGCGCAGTTCCGCGTACAGCTTGGCGCGCTTGCTGCCGAGCTTTTTCACGGCCTCCAGCGCCTTCTGCTCGAAGCCCGGTTCCTTGCCGTACAGGTGGTTGAAGCGGCGCGCGATCTCGCGCATCATTTCGATGTGCGGGACCTGGTCCTCGCCGACCGGCACCTGCGTGGCGCGGTAGATCAGCACGTCGGCCGCCTGCAGCAGCGGGTAGCCGAGGAAGCCGTAGGTGGCCAGGTCGCGGCTGGACAGGTTCTCGATCTGGTCCTTGTACGTCGGCACGCGCTCGAGCCAGCCGAGCGGCGTGGCCATCGACAGCAGCAGGTGGAGCTCCGCGTGTTCCGGGACCTTCGACTGGATGAAGATCGTGGCCTGGGCCGGATCGATGCCGGCCGCCAGCCAGTCGATGACCATGTCCCAGGTGCTTTTTTCGATGATCGTCGGGTCGTCGTAGTGGGTGGTCAGCGCGTGCCAGTCGGCCACGAAGAACAGGCATGGCAGTTCGGACTGCATGCGGATCCAGTTCTTCAGGGCGCCGTGGTAGTGGCCAAGGTGCATCAGCCCGGTGGGGCGCATGCCGGAAACGACACGGTCGGGAAACATAGCGGTATCAGGTCAAGAGAATGTTCAGGGGAGAGACGATCAGGTGCAGCAGCAGCTTCGCGATCAGCTCGACGAAGAACAGCCAGTAACCGATCACCTTCAGGAAGATCAGGGCCAGCAGGATGATGAAGCCGTACGGCTCCAGGCGCGCGAACTGGAACGCGGCCTTGTGCGGCAGCATGGAAAACAGCACGCGGCCGCCATCCATCGACGGGATCGGCAGCAGGTTGAACGCCATCAGCCACAGGTTGGTCTTGACGCCCGCGTCGGCCACGAGGTGCGGAAAATCTTCCTGCACGCCGAAATACTGCAGGAAGATCGCGATCAGCAGCCACATCAGGGCCATCACGAAATTGGCGCCGGGACCGGACAGCGCCACCCACGCCATGTCGCGCTTGGGATGGCGCATCTGGCCGTAGTTGATCGGCAGCGGTTTCGCATAGCCGAACACGAAGCCGGACATCAGGTACATCACCACCGGAATGACGATGGTGCCGATGGGATCGATGTGGCCAAGGGGATTGAAAGTGGTACGCCCTGCGGCGTGGGCGGTGTTGTCCCCGAAGTACCGTGCGGCGAATGCCTGGGCGGCATCGTGCATCGTGATCGCAAAGAGGACAGGCAGTGCATACACTGCCAGATTGCGTATGAGTTCATCCATAGACTGCGATTCTATCAGAGCGCGCGGTCACGACGGCCGCGGGCGCTAGAGGCCGAACGCGGCGGGGTCGCCGCGGCCCTCGCGCACGAGCTCGGCGTCAGGTCCCGTGAGGTCGACGATGGTGGTGGGTTCGAGCGTGCCGGCGCCGCCGTCGATCACGAGCTCGATCTGACGGTCGAGGCGCGCGCGCACTTCGTCCGGATCGGACAGCATCTGGTCGTCGCCCGGCAGTTGCAGCGTGGTGCCGATCAGCGGCTCGCCCAGTTCTTCCAGCAGCGCGAGCAGGATCGCGTTTTCCGGCACGCGGATGCCGATCGTCTTGCGCGACGGATGCGACAGGCGCCGCGGCACCTCTTTCGTCGCCTCCAGGATCACCGTGTACGGTCCCGGCGTGACGGCTTTCAGCTGCCGGTACTGGCGGTTGTCGACGCGCGCATAGGTGGCGATCTCGGACAGGTCGCGCACGAGCAGCGTCAGGTGGTGCTTCTCGTCGACGCCGCGGATGCGCCGCAGTTTTTCGACGGCCGCCTTGTCGTCCAGGCGGCACACGAGGGCATAGGCGGAATCGGTCGGCGCGGCGACGATGCCGCCCGACTGGATGATCTGGGCGGCCTGGCGGATCAGCCGCGCCTGCGGATTGTGGGGGTGGACTTCGAAATATTGCGTCATCGCGCCAACCCCGTCTGGCGCAAGGCTTGCAATGCCGCGATGCGTTCTTCCATCGGCGGGTGCGACGCGAACAGCGCGCCCCAGCCGCTGCCGTGGCCGGAGATGCCGGACGCCGCCATCGACTGCGGCAGCGCGCCGGGTTGCAGGCCGCCCAGGCGTGCCAGCGCATGCTGCATCGGCAGCGCGCTGCCCAGCAGCTGGGCCGAGCCGGCGTCCGCGCGGAATTCGCGCTGGCGCGAGAACCAGGCGACGATGAGCGACGCGACGAGGCCGAACAGGATCTCGCACACGAACACGGTGACCGCGTAACCGATGCCGGGGCCGCGCCCGTTGTCGCCGCGCCGGAACACGACGTTGTCGACGAAGAAGCCGACGACGCGCGCGAGGAACACGACGAAGGTGTTGACGACGCCCTGGATCAGGGTGAGCGTGACCATGTCGCCGTTCGCCACGTGCGCGATCTCGTGGCCCAGCACGGCCTCGACTTCCTCGCGGTTCATGTTGGCGAGCAGGCCCGTCGACACCGCCACCAATGCGGAATTCTTGAAGGCGCCCGTCGCGAACGCATTCGGTTCGCCCTCGTACACGGCCACTTCCGGCATGCCGATGCCGGCGCGCTGCGCGAGGTTGCTCACGGTGTTCATCAACCATGCCTCGGTGGCATTGCCGGGCTGCTCGATGACGCGCGCCCCGGTCGACCATTTGGCCATCGGCTTGCTCATCAACAGCGAGATGATCGCGCCCGTGAAGCCCACGACGAGCGAGAACACGAGCAGCGCCCCGACGTTGATCCCGGCGCCGCCGACCGGACGCCCGACGCCGAGGACGTTCAGCACGATCGACAGCACCAGCACGACGGCGAGGTTGGTGGCGAGGAACAGCAGTATGCGCTTCATGAGGAAGGATCTCCGGCCGGGTTCGATATCAGTCGGACAAGATAAGGGCGGGATGATGAAATTTCAAGCGTCGACGATGATACGCGGCCGAAAAGCCGTCGTTCCCGCGAAGGCGGGAACCCAAGTTTTGTGCGTCGACGCGGCGTGAATTGGATCCCCGCCTTCGCGGGGACGACGTATGCATGGGCTATCGCTTAAAACCAGTCATGCCAGACCGGCACCACCCCGCTCGGCAGCGGCGGCAGCTGGTCGAACTCCACGCGCGCTTCCCCCGGCGCATGGAAATCGGTCCCGCGCGACGCGAGGAAGCCGTAGCGGCGCGCCACCTCGGCATAGGTCGCGTACTGGTCCGGCGTGTGGCTGCCCGTGACGACTTCGATGGCATTGCCGCCGAGCTGCTTGAATTCGTCGAACAGCGCGCCCTCGGCCGTCGCGTCGAAGCGGTAGCGGCCCGGGTGCGCGATCACGGGAATGCCGCCGGCGGCGCGGATCCAGCCCATCGCGTCGGCCAGGGTGGCCCAGCGGTGCGGCACATAGCCCGGCTTGCCTTCGGTGAGGTAGCGGCGGAACACCTCGGACGTCGTCGAGCACGCGCCGATCTCGCACAGATAGCGCGCAAAATGGGTGCGCGACAGCAGGTCCGGATTGCCGACGTATTTCAGCGCGCCCTCGTACGCGTTCGGGATGCCGGCCTTGTCCAGCTGCGCGGCGATCTCGCGCCCGCGCGCGTCGCGCCCGTGGCGCGTGGCGGCCAGGCCCTGCACGAGGATGGGATTGTCTTCATCGATCTGCAGGCCGACGAGGTGCACGGTCTCGTTCGCCCACGTCACGGAAATCTCCACGCCGGGCACGAAGCGCATGCCGAGCGCCAATGCCTCCGCACGTGCGGCCTTGACGCCTTTCAGCTCGTCGTGATCCGTCAGCGCCCACGCGTCGACGCCGCCCTTGCGGGCATACGCGGCCACGGCGGCGGGCGTGAGCACGCCGTCGGAGACGTTGGAGTGGCAGTGGAGATCGACTTTCATATGCGGCATCCGGACCTTGGGTGTCTTTGCGAAATACCATTGTACGCGGTTCGCATCCGGCGCGAATCGTGGGCACCCCGTGCCCACGAGACGTCAAGCGGCCAGGAATTCCTCGATCATCCGCGCCAGCGCCTCCGGCTGGTCGTGATGCAGCATATGCCCCGCGTCCGGCATCATGCGCGGCGTGACGTCCGCCAGCTGGGCCAGGCGGCGGTCGACCTCGTGGCGCGCCTCCTCCTTCGGTCCCATCCAGCGCCACATGTCCGTGTGCTCGGCCTCGACCCACAGCACGGGCGCCGTGATGCGGCGCCAGCAGGCGAGCACTTCTTCCACCTGGTACAGCAGCGGTCCCGTCATCTTGTGCGCCGGGTCGCCCAGGATTTCCCACGCGCCCTGCGCGTTCCGCGCGGACCAGTGCTGCGCGAGGAACGCGGCGCGGTCCGCCGGCAGGCGCGGATTCGTCTTCTGCAGGCGCGCCGCCACCGCTTCCAGGCTGGCATAGCCGCTCATGGCCGGCGGCGCCTTCACCTCGTCCAGCCATTTGGCGTAGCGGCCCGGCGCTTGCGCGGGATGCGTCGCGGGCAATCCGAAGCCTTCCAGGTTGATGAGCTTCGCGATGCGCGCCGGGCGTACGCCCGCGTACACGCTCACGATGTTCCCGCCCATGCTGTGCCCGAGCAGGTTCACGGGCGCGTCGGGCGAATAATGGTCCAGCAGCGCTTCCAGGTCGGCGAAGTAGTCGGGGAACCAGTAGGTGTCGTTGCCCGTGCGGTCGGTGAGGCCGAAGCCGCGCCAGTCGTGGGCGATCACGTGCCAGTCGCCGGCCAGCGCGTCGACGACGAACTGGAACGATGCCGACATGTCCATCCAGCCATGCGCCATGAACAGCTTGGGCGCGCCCGCGCGGCCCCAGTGACGGACGTGGGTTGCTAGGCCGCGGATGGTGAGGAATTCGGAGCGGGACGGTGTCATGGCGTTTCCTGTCTGGGATTTAAATTAGTACGACCGTTCGCATTATAAGCATGAAGCTTGTATTTCCGCTGGCCGGCCCCATCTGGGCGACTTGCCGGACGATGCAGGCGGGAGGGCGTAAAATACGGCCATCTCAACCTTCCGCGAGCACCCCATGGCAATTTACCAGTTGGGCGAGCATGCGCCCGAGATTGATCCTTCGGCCTATGTCGCCGATTCGGCGAACCTGATCGGCAAGGTCACGGTCGAGGCGGATGCCTCGGTCTGGTTCGGCGTGACGATCCGCGGCGACAACGAACGCATCACGATCGGTGCCGGCAGCAACGTGCAGGAAGGCACGGTGATGCACACGGATATGGGTTTTCCGCTCGTGCTCGGCAAGAACGTCACCGTCGGCCACCAGGCGATGCTGCACGGCTGCACCGTCGGGGACGGCGCGCTGATCGGTATCCAGGCCGTGGTGCTGAACGGCGCGAAGATCGGCAAGGGCTGCCTCGTGGGCGCCGGCGCCGTCGTGACCGAAGGCAAGGACTTCCCGGACCACTCGCTGATCCTGGGCGCCCCGGCCAAGGTGGTACGCACGCTCACGGAAGACGACCTGCTCCGCCTGCAGGGCAATGCCGCCAGCTATATCGAGCGCGGCAGGCGCTTCAAGGCGGAGCTCAAGAAAATCGGATAAAGAATGACGACTGAAACCAGCAAGGACATCCTCCAGAAATTCATCTTCGACAATGCGGCCGTACGCGGCGAACTCGTCGAGATTTCCAACGCGTGGCGCGAGATCCAGTCGCGCCACGCCTATCCCAAGGCGGTGCGCGCCTTGCTGGGCGAAATGGTTGCCGCGGCGGCGCTGCTGTCGGCCAACCTCAAGTTCAACGGCTCGATCGTGATGCAGATCCATGGCGACGGCCTGGTGAAGCTGCTCGTCGTCGAGTGCGACGCGAACCTGCGCCTGCGCGCCACCGCCAAGCTGCGCGACGGTGCCGAGGTGCCGGACGACGCGACCGTCGTCCAGCTGCTGAACCAGCATGGTCGCGGCCGCTTCGTGATCACGCTCGACCCGCAGGACAAGGTCCCGGGCCAGCAGCCTTACCAGGGCGTCGTGCCGCTCGTCGGCGAGGACATCGCGACCGTCATCGAAAACTACATGCTGCGCTCGGAACAGATGGACACCAAGCTGTGGCTGGCGGCCGACGAGAACGTCGCGCGCGGCCTGCTGCTGCAAAAGCTGCCGCGCAACAGCGCCGTCGAAGGCCAGGTCAAGCAGGCCAGCGAGGAAGAAGATCTGGAAACGTGGACCCGCGCCGTCATGCTGGGCCAGACGCTGAAGCAGGAAGAGCTGCTCACGGCCGACGTGGAAACATTACTCAAGCGCCTGTTCTGGGAAGAGACGATCCGCGTGTTCGACCCGCTGCATCCCGAGTTCCACTGCACGTGCTCGCGCGAAAAAGTCGCGAACATGCTCAAGATGCTGGGCCAGCAGGAGGTCGAGTCCGCCCTGCACGACTTGGGCGAGCTGGGCATCAACTGCGACTTCTGCGGCAAGCACTACGGCTTCGACGCCGTCGACTGCGCCCAGCTGTTCGCCAGCGACACGACGGCCGATGCCGTGGCGCCCGCGTCCAGCGTCAAGCACTGACGCAGCGCCGGTGATGGGGCATCCCATCATCGGCTTTTCCTATCAATTTGATTAGGAATATAAACAACGTCTATTGGTTAATCCTGTTAAGCTGTCGTTCATCCATGCAGCAACGACAACCTGACAGGAGAACACCATGAGCAAGATCAATATCGGCATCAGCACCGAAGACCGCGCCAACATCGCCGCGTCGCTGTCGCGCGTTTTGGCGGACAGCTACATGCTGTACCTGAAGACGCACAATTTCCACTGGAACGTGACGGGCCCGATGTTCCAGACGCTGCACATCATGTTCATGGAACAGTACACGGAATTGTGGAACGCGCTGGACAACATCGCCGAGCGCATCCGCGCCCTGGGCCATTTCGCGCCCGGCACCTATGCCCGCTTCGTGGAACTGTCGTCGATCAAGGAAGAAGCCGGCGTGCCGAACGCGCAGGAAATGATCCGCCAGCTGGTCGAGGGCCAGGAAGCGCTGATCCGCACCGTGCGCGAAGCGTTCAAGATCGCCGACGACGCCAACGACCAGCCCAGCGCCGGCATGCTGAGCGACCGCATGGAAATCCACGAAAAGAATGCGTGGATGCTGCGTTCCTTCCTCGAGAACGGCCAAGCTTCCTGAACTCGCGCCCGGTACGACGGGCACCTCTCCTTTCATGCCGCATCGACCTGTAACCGCCGGTCGATGCGGCATCGTCTTTATTGCTGATCGGAAGTTAACCAGCGGGCCTGTCGGAATCCCCTGATTCCCGGCGAGTGCCAGTTTTGACTTGCGCTGCATCAATTGGCATAAATCAACCCCGCGCTTCAATGAGCTCCGGTGTACGAACCCGTGTACCCGTTGCCGGGAATGTGTCGCTTTTTTACAGCCTTTTGACAATCATAAGCGGCGATAGCATCCCACTCATTTGCAAACTTCTGGAGAACCGGATGAAATCAGTACGTGCCAATGATGCAGCCTCTGCCACCAACACAGCCCAGGGCGCAGCCGCGCCGCGCAAGGTCATCGCCCGCTACCCCATCGCGACGATCGGCTCGCGCACCCGCCGCGGCGGCGAAGTGGTCCTCGCATCCCAGGGCGAACCCGCGGACGATTTCCGCATCGCCTGCGTCGGCGACCGGGTGCGCTACCCGGACGGCAGCGAAAGCGTGATCGTGTCGGGTGCCGGGCATGCATCGACGTATGCGAACCGCCCCATCGCCCTCGTCGGCAGCCACATCGCGAACGGCGACCGCATCGTCGCGCGCGCGCAAAGCATCGGCGAGATCGTCGTGGTGGAGGGTGAACCGATTCCCGGCCTGCTGGAGCCGGGCTATGCGCTGCCGGCCGGCGTCGGCGCAGGCGCCTGACGCGCTCGCCGCCGGCGTGCGGCGCTGCCTCGGGCGGCATCGCACGCCGGCGGCGCGAACTGACTTGTCCGCCATCGATCTTTGTCATCGAACGCAGCGCGTGCCAGTAATCCCAGGCGCCAGAACTGACCGAATCGACGAAGTTGCCTCTGAGTCAGGACAGACCCGCGCCAAATTTTGACGAATCATCAATTTCCGATACTTCATAAAAATAAAATTTTTACAATTAAGTTATGTATATTGCAATTTCTCAAAATTCACTTTGATGTGGGAGGCTACCGTTCCGTCCGTACATTTCTCATGGAACGGCAATGGAAAATACCTCCCTGGTATACAAAGCAACTTGGCTTCTCGCGCTTGGGATGGCCGGATATGCAAGCGCGTCCGATACTGGATTGCCCGAGGGAACAATCGGTTGGTGGTACTACACGGGTACCAATGCCCCGGGCGATTACGCCGCTACGCCCGAAGAGGCATGCAGGCGCACGGCGAAAAACCACATGGGCACGACCTTGGTGGACATGCGGCCGTATAGCGCTAACAGTCTGCTGGTCCAGTGCAAATATCCGAGTTTTATCCAGGCTGGCGGTGTCGATTGGTTTGGCTTGACCTACCTGGCGTGTCAGTCGGGTTATCATGCGACCCGCGAAGGCATCTGCGTCAAACGCCAGGAACCGGCGGTGCCGCTCGCTTGCCAGTCCGGGCAAGCGGGTTTTGCGCAGGGTAATCCGGTGATCGTCTCGACTGGCGCGAAAGTCCAGCGCGAAACCGATCTGGTGGGCGGCGTGACGGAATCGCTAGCCGTCACGCGCACTTACCGGATATTCAATGACGCTTCGACGGCATCATCGGGAGGCGCAACCTGGTTCTTCTGGTTCGACCGCGCTTTCAGCATCACACGGCGCTCGGCGACAAATGCCCGGCCTCTGACGATCGAAGGCAGCCTGGGCGACGGAACGGATTTCAAATTCGACTGGAACGCCGTTGCCGGCAAATATAAATCGTCTCGAGACCAAGCGGCGACGCTGGAGGCCCTCGATGCGTCGTATGAGGATTGGCTGCTGATCCAGGATGGACGGGCCGAGCACTACAAGAGAATCGCCTCGGGGACAAATGACCGTTTCGTTCTGCTCAGCTCCCAGGCATTGGACGGCGCCACCCAGCATTTTACTTATGCTTCGGATAGCCTGTTGCTCCAGGAAGTGCTCGACGATCAGGGCCGGAAGCTCGACGTGGACTGGGGCTCGAACGGCCAAGTCGCTTCGATCAGCGGCCCCGATGGCAAGGTTCTCTACAGTTATGACACCCCGTGGGGCGACTATCCGTCCTGGGGCACCAAAGCGCGCCTAATATCGGTCGAGTATACGGATGCGTTTGGCGTGGTTCTCGGCAGCAGGCATTACCATTACGAAGACACGCACAACCCCTTTCTGCTCACCGGAATCACCGATGAGAACGGCCAGCGATTCGCGACGTATGCATACGATGGAAATAGCCGCACTGTGTCATCGGAACATGCCGGCGGCACCTATCGCTACAGCTTCGCTTATCCGGACGACTTCACGCGGATCATTACCGATCCGCTGGGCACCCAACGCACGATCGGGCTGCAATATATCAATAATTTAGGCGTCGCCACAGGCGAAAGCCAGCCAGGCGGGGCTGGCTGCACGGCTGGATCGAACGCGATCACGCACGACCCGCAAGGGAATGTCACCAGCCGGACGGATTTCAACGGCAACATGACTTGCTATCGCTACGACGCCCGCAATCTGGAGACGAGCAGAGTCGATGGATTGCTGAACAGCGATGGCTGCCCGGCCAGCGATACTGCTGTGCAGCCCAGGAAAACGGCACGCAGGACGGCCACCCAGTGGCATCCCGATTTCCCCCTCCAGACCGTTGTTGCGGAACCCAACCGCATAACGACCTATCGCTACAATGGCCAGCCTGACGCCAGCGGTATGACAGCCGCGTGCGCTCCCGAAGCCGTGCTCGCAAACGGCAAGCCCGTTCCCCTATTATGTTCGGTAAGCGTTCAGGCGACGTCCGACGTGAATGGCAGTGCTGGCCTATCGGCGCTGCGCATCGGCGCCGCGCGGGTATGGGATTACATCTACGATACCAACGGCAGGATCCTGCAAGCGCGCGATCCCGCGGATGCGGAAGGGCGCCGCGCCACGACCACCTACGTCTATTATCAGGATGGCTCGGCAACACATAACGCCGGCGACCTCGCCAGCGTGACCAATGCGGCTGGAGACGTGACGCACTATTCCGAATATTCGCTTGCCGGAAAGCCCACTGTCATTCGCCTGGCCAACGGGAATACCATGCGTCTGCGCTACGGCCCGGACCAGCGGCTGTCGGGCACGGTACTCGAGGATGGGAATGGCGACGTCGAACGCCGGGAATTTGGCTATGACCTCGTCGGCAACCTGACGCGCACGACCGATCCGGATGGCGCGTCGTTCACCTACGCTTACGATGCCGCTCATCGCTTGACCGATGTGACCGACAACGCCGGCAACCACAAGCATTTCGATCTGGACGGATTCGGTAATGTGATCGGAGAGCAGGTCTACGATCCCCAGGGCACGCTGGCCTTCAAATTGTCGCGCTCTTTCGATGCGTTGAACCGCTTGCAGCGCGAGCAGCACGCCCTGCAGCAGACTGGCACGAACTTCGAATACGACCGCAACGGCAATCTCACCAAATGGACCGATCCGCTGGGACGCTACACGACCCGGCAATACGACAGTTTCAATCGCGTCGTGCGCGAACAACTGCCTACACCGATGTCGAACTCGAGCCGGCACCTGATCGACTACACCTACGATCAGCAGGGTGAACTGCTCACGCTGCGGGACCCGAAGGGTTTGACGACCCGTTATACAGTGGACGGGTTCGGCCAGCGTACCGCGCTGTCCAGTCCGGACACCGGCACCAGTTCCTATCTGTTCGACGGGGCCGGCAGACTGGCATCCCGTACAGATGCGCGTGGCGTCGTCACGCGCTACGGCTACGACCCGATCGGACGCGTAACGCGTGCCGGCGTCACTTCCCCGTCGATCAGGATCACCAGCTATCAGTACGGCGCACCGGACACTCAGGCGGCTGGGCAATTGACGGCGATGCGCGACGACTCGGGGCACACGGAATTCGCCTACGACGGTTTCGGTCGATTGATCGGCAAGACCCAGACCGTCACCGGCGCCGTCACATCGACCTTCGCCGTGCGTTACGTCTACGGAAGCGATGGCCCCGGTACCGGACACCTCGTCTCGATGACTTACCCGAGCGGTATCCGCATCGACATCGCCCATGACGACACGGGACGGCCGGCCAGCCTGGCGCTGTTGGCCCCCGGTACGACCATGCCGACGCCGCTCCTGACCGAGATCGCCTACCGCCCGATGGGTGCCGTCAGCGGCTGGACCTGGGGCAACCACACCTCGACCAGTCCGAACCGGTACGTCAGGGGATTCGATCTCGACGGGAATCTGGTCAGCTATCCGCTCGGCCATCCCGCACATCAAGGCGTGATCCGCGCCTTGCACTACGACGCCGCGGACCGCATCGCGGCCACGACGCACACCGGGAATGCGCAAGCAAGTGCATTGGATCAGACATATTCCTACGATGACCTGGACCGCCTGACCGGCTTCGATGGCATGGGAACCAGCCAGCGCTATGCGTACGACAAGAACGGCAACCGTATGCAGGTCAGCTTTGGCGCCGCCAGCTATACGTACACGCTCAGTGCGACGAGCAACCGCCTGCTCGCCACGACGGGACCGGCGCCGGCCAGGACCAATACCTTCGACGCGGCGGGCAATCTGCTTGACGATGGCGTGGTCCGCTATACGTACAACGCGAATCACCAGATCGACAGCGCGACGAGGGCCGGGATCATGACGCGCTATCTCACCAATGGCCGGGGTGAGCGCGTGTTCAAGACCTCCTCCGCCGGCACGACATATTATGTGTATGACGAACAAGGACATCTGCTTGGCGAATACGATGCACACGGCAAGCCGCTACAGGAAACCGTTTATCTCGGCGACCTGCCGGTTGCGGTCATCAAGCCGGGCGCGTCCGGCCCTGCCGTCTACTATGTCTATGCCGACCATCTGCAGGCGCCGCGCGTGCTGACCCGCGCGGCCGACAACCAGATCGTGTGGCGCTGGGACCAGGCGGATCCGTTTGGAATGGTGCCGCCGGATGAGAATCCGAGCGGGTTGGGCATGTTCGGCTATGACCTGAGGTTTCNCAGGGAGACCAATAATCACTATAACTACTTTAGGGATTATGATCCGCAGACGGGGCGCTACGTCCAGAGCGATCCGATCGGATTAAGTGGCGGAATAAACACGTACGGATATGTATTTAATGGTCCAACCAATTATGCAGATCCAGATGGACTACAAGCCGCTTTGCCTGTGCCGATCCCGGCAGGGCCGGCTTTCCTACCTATTCCAGTAACACCGTCAAACCCATCGTTGCCGTCACTTGGCCAAAACAACGATTGGTTTAAACCAAGTCCATATCTGCCAACATGGAGCATGAATGGGATCATTCCACCACAGGATTTTCCAAACGGTATATCTTGGCCACCAAAGAAAGCTCCGGAAAATTGTTATGTTGAAGTGCCGCTCCCTAAGTTACCTCCTCCTCAAAAGCCGGATTGTGAGACGATTTTTGATGTTTGCAAGAAGTCTGTGCAAACTTTCACAAAAGATTATTTAAGCAAATTTGTCGGCTACGGCGGATGCATTGCATCTTATCTTATATGCAAAAAGGTTCTCGGCGGAGGGCATGGATGAAGATAATATATCCCAGTAAAAAATTCATGAAAAACATAAAGCGAGCTTTTGATGCTCATGACACGCTTGAGATTTCGATCCTTGGTGGCTGGAGAGGAAAGATACTTGCCAAAGAGGTTGGGTTATGGCTGCCGGTGAATGAAATTGGATTGATGGAGAAAGGGCCATGGAGGGGGCCTTCAAATTGGTGCGCGATGTTTATGATTTCGCTACAAACTGCACATTATATGGCCATATCCGCTGATTATGAGTTAAAAGTCGCACTAAACGGTAGTCACGTCATTTTGAATTACACGCCTTTAGGAAAATAAGGTATGGGATTTTGGTGAAGTACAGGTCACTTGGGCTGTACTTAGCGCGCGCCGCGCGTGCTCATCCGCGCAGTCGACAACCAGATCGTGTGGCGCTGGGACCAGGCGGATCCGTTTTGAATGGTGCCGCCGGATGAGAATCCGAGCGGGTTGGGCATGTTCGGCTATGACCTGAGGTTTCNTAGGGAGACCAATAATCACTATAACTACTTTAGGGATTATGATCCGCAGACGGGGCGGTACGTCCAGAGCGATCCGATCGGATTAATGGGGGGCAATACTTATGCATACGTTGGAGGAACCCCGACCATGCTTACGGATCCTTCTGGATTAGCTTGGGTGGTGAGTCAGTCGAGCGGCCAAATCACCCATGTCCCAACAGATGGCGTCGGGCCGCCGGAACCGATTTTCGACGGCGCTTATACCGGACAGGGCATCGGAGTCAACAATCCTGCTCTCTCATTCGTTCCAAGTATAGGCCCTGTTCCAATTGGCGACTATTCAATGGGCCCCCAGCAAGACAACAGAACTGGAAGTGGACATACGCTTAAAAGCTCGATCCGCCTTACCCCGGCCGCTTCAAATTGGATGTTTGGACGAGGAGGATTCTTGATACATGGCGATAATGCAAGGCATAACCGCAGTGCATCCGAAGGATGTATCATCGTGCCGCAAAATATAAGAGATAAAATGGGACGCAGTAGCGACAAGACCCTACAGGTGGTGCCATGAGAAATAGAATTTTAGGCTTGATATTCCCGCTGGCGCTCACTTTGTTCAGCTTGGGCGTAAGCGCGAGCGAATCGATTTCGCCTCGTGGAAGGACAGTTATCCTGAATTCGATTGATGGACACAAGGTAGTGGCTGAGTTTGTCACACATGAAGTCAACATACGTCAACCAAATACGAAGCAGCGCCTGCCTTCCGTGCCTGGATGTACCTACGCCCGGTTCCCATGTATTTTTCTCGACAGTCTGAGAATTGCGGTGGATGGAAGCCAAGTTGCCGTTCCTCTTTCTGTGTCGGCGACACTTCCAGACCTGATGACGGCAGAATTGCGAAAAAATGAGCAGAACTTTGTTTTGATTCTCAAGGGGGGCGATGCATCAGAGGGATATAAAGTAATCGTCGAATTTGACAAATCAGGAATAAAGTCGCGCCGGCTTTACGGGCCCTTCGATCCTGACTTCGTATTAGAGGAGACCGTTTATCATCAGGAAAATGCCGCGGACAACTAATATTTAGGGCGGGCTGAGGCGTTGTTGCATAGTGTTTAATTGTCCAGCCCCGTTTGATCGTAAGCGCAGTTGATGAAAAATTCTTGGAGCTTCTTCTGCCGTTCCTTGAGCGCCAAGATGGGCAGCCTTACTGCCCATGCCTTTATGCATATGTCGGTGGTAACCCAATCAGTTCTGTTGATTTTAAGGGGCTCGCGAATGGCGGTGCAGCACAGATGTGGATGAAATCGCGCGGAATGGACGTTGGTGCATGGAAGCAATGCTTGGCGAACGACCCGCTGTTGCCGTATGTGGCGCCGTTTTCCTTGCTGCCGGCCGTCAACCTCAAGACACCTCGCGACTTGCGCCTCCCCGGAAGTTCGCCATGGACTAGCGTCGACCGAAGGTTCCCAGGTTTGCCCGGAGCTAATCCAAATGGCGGTGCAGTCGCCCGCGTAAGCGGTACGGTGCAGAGAATCAAGTTTGCTGGGACCTATGGAACAGCTGCAGTCGCGGTAGGAACCTTCGCGACCACGTACTCAGCGACGGCCATGGCTCGCTGCGCTTGCGAGGCCGGTCAATGATGCTCACAGCACTGGCAATCTTGTTGGCGGTTGGCTTGACCGCAGCACTCGTGTCCAACAGATTGAATCGCCACAAGATTGACGAGCTCGAATCGGCGCGAGCGCTGGCACGACAGCGCCTCCAAGCAGCGTCTTGGGGCCACGATGTCGAAGAGGTTCTTGCGCAAAGCGGAGTCTTGCCATCTGACTTCGAAAGCGCGCGTCGCATTATCGATGTAATTCCGCGGACATTTGGCCTGGCGAACCTCGCGCCGCCAGCTGACCTGGTGCTTGGCGACGTGATGCGCGTTCATGTGCCGGGGAAAGTCGGAGTGAATGATGGTCATCCTGCAGGTGACTCTCGGCTCACGGACCCTTTCACCTACGACCTGATAGCGAATCTACTCGCCGTGACCGACAAGAAGTTGTGGGCACAACATGCAGAGGTCGACTCGAGGTTGTCCGCTGACGAAGAGGCTCTAGGAGACCTGATTGCAGGTATGACGGTAGCTGGCTTTGTGCAGCTCTTTACCCCATTGGTAAAGGCGAAACGATAGCCAGCGCGAGGCATGAAGCACTTCGACCACCAATGCGGAGCTACATCCAAAGTGACCCCATTAGGCTTGCGGGTGGCATCGACACGTATGCGTATGCAAATATCAATCCGCCAATATCGATCGATTACCTAGGTCTGAATGGGGTGAGGCCATCAACCATTGGCTGTGATGGCAATGGCAATTTGGTTGTCATCAATAATGACCATAGCCCAACCAGGGATTGTACCCAGACGCATGAGCAAACTCATGTGGACGATTGGATCAAAAGATACTGCAAAGGCCTTTGTCAAGGAAAATCAAAGGGTTTTGTTCCAATGGCGAATGTAAACGGTGATAGCGTTCGAGACTTTACGAGAGACTCATTTTCCAATGCATGTGTCCATAACGAATCAGGCACTTGGGAACGACACGAGCTTTCCGGGGCTGGGTCTGAATGTTGCTGGAGTCGACTTCTTATCTGGTCTTCAAGATCCTGAAAATTCATATATGCACGCAATGAGGGACGGCACGACTAATCAGAGTGTGGCAGCCGCACAAGCGCTATATGATCAGTATATTACTGCGAATTGCAACATGCACGCAACTTGGGGGCGCCCGGGCTTTACATGCGGCAGAGGACGCAGCAGCAGGAGGCCATGCCGGATTTCAGCCTTGGACGGGCGGAGTCCCGAGTAATAGCCACATATGGCATGATTTCTTCCCTAGTGATGCCGACGTCAATCAGGCAGTCCATAATGCCAAAGCCGTTATTGCGCGTTATAAGAGTCAATGTCCCTGCTCCAACACGTCTGGTCCAACTCTATCCTCGGGTGCTCCCGGGAGTCCAGGTTATACGGATTAATAGAGCCGAGATTTATTGATTGAAAACTTTTATGAAAGAACTAGGATCGTGCAGATAAAATTTTTCGTTGCTATGTTGCTCTTCCTTGCCTTGAACGCGCGGGCGGACGATGTATATCTCGCGCTATTCGAGAGGCTCACTGTGACTGCTAGCAATTACGAAATTAAGGTCTCTCCGCTCTCTGCGCGGCAAATACCAAGGGTAAGGGGTGCGTCCGTGCCACAAATTCATAAGTATATAACGACGGAGGGAAGATTAATGGATGGTTTGAATGCAATTACAGAAGCGAATGAAATTCTTTACCAGTGCCAAGTTGATGGTGTTGATCTCGTAATTGCACGTGTCCAAGGTGACTCCCTGTTTGGCCCAATTAAACTATTGTCGGCTCTTAGCGGACATCCGGTGCAGATTAATAAAATCGTCGCACTGGAGATTCAAAACGATAAGGTTCTCGCAGCTGAGACTGTGATTCGGAAAGAATCTTCGTTTCATTGGAGTGCGTCAGTTTTCAAGTAGAGCTTGCCTATTACAACTACTTCATGGATTATGATCCGCAGACAGGGCGACATGTTGAGAGCGATCTAATCGGACTCGAAGGTGGCATTAATACGTACGCGTACGTGGATGCCAATCCGATAAGCGGATTTGATCCACTCGGACTCGATAATTGGGCAGGAGTTGGTCGTCCGGCTTTGGTCTACACCCTGATGAGCGAAGCATCGGAGGCGGACTTGGAGCAGGATTGAGTACGTTTGGCGGAGTTGCATCAGGAGTTTTCGAGGTCGCCGGTGCGGCAATGACACCGTTCTCCAGTGTCGCGATGATGATTGCACAGGAATCTTGTGGATGCCAACGGAAAAAAATAATTTCTCAATAAATTGATTGGTAGCTGAATATGCCATTTTGGATATTGCCGATTCAGAAGCTCCCCATGTTTATTTGGGGATTTATATTCATGATCATATGTGTTTTTGAGGCTTTTGATCATCAGAGATTGTCTACTGCGCAAATTTTTTATGGATTAGGGGCTGTCGGTAGCTTCATGTTGACTTTAATTGACTTGAAGATAAGAATTGGCGAGCGCAGGAAGTTAGGTGAAAATGAGGGCAATCGAGGGAGAACGGACTCATAGTCGCCGCTCCGTTTGAATTGAGACAACGGACCCTGCGCAGCGATCGCCTGCTTCCATTGTCGGCGGCAATCCAGTGGTACGCTTCGACGCCAACGGGGAAAACTGGGGGGGGTGGTAATTGCAGCGGGCCTATATTTTACGGGGAAGGCAATCGGGTGATGCCATCAACCATTGGCTGTGATGGCAATGGCAATTTGGTTGTCATCAATAATGACCATAGGTTCTTAGTTCGGCGCACCGTCCGCCGGACGGTGCAGGTCGATGACCTTCATGATCGCCAGCAGCGTGTCGAGGCCCATCTCGCCGCGATTCATGGAGGCGGCGAGCAGTTCGCGCGGCACGCCGGCCGCCGCGGCCAGGTGCGCGAGGCCCGGCGAGCGCGCCACCCGGGACAACGCTTGCGTCATGGTATCGGGATCGCCGGCCTCGAAGGCGGCGGCGAGGCAGGCGGCAACGGCCTCGAGCGTGTCGAGCGCCGGCGGGGACGGTTCTGCGGGGGTCATGGCGTCAACGCTCGCCCTTCTGCGCGCCCTTCTTGACCTTCGGCGGCGGCGGTTCCGTCATCATGACGGCCGGCTTCTCGTCCTTGCGCAGCACCTGCACGAAGATCTCGTTCGATTTGATCATGCCGAGTTCGTAGCGCGCGCGTTCCTCGACGGCGCCGAGGCCATCCTTCAGGTCGTGGACTTCGGATTCGAGCTTGGCGTTGCGTGCCTTGAGCTGTTCCGTGTGGGCATGGGTTGCCGCCACCTGGGCTTCCAGGTCGGCCACGGTCAGCCAGCCGCCCTTCCCCAGCCACAGGGGATACTGGATCAGCAGCAGCAAGGCTGCCAGGGCAAGGGTGATGATGCGCATGGATGAAAACGGCTGTGCGGAATGAAAACACGGGCCCGGCGAACCGGACCCGTGTCCATACTACTCGATTACTTCAGGTTATAGAAGGCGTCGCGGCCCGGGTAGCTGGCGATGTCGCCCAGGTCTTCCTCGATGCGCAGCAGCTGGTTGTACTTGGCCATGCGGTCCGAACGCGACAGCGAGCCCGTCTTGATCTGCAGGGCGTTCATGCCGACGGCGATGTCGGCGATGGTCGAGTCCTCGGTCTCGCCCGAACGGTGCGAGATCACGGCCGTGTAGCCGGCGCGCTTGGCCATTTCGATGGCGGCGAACGTCTCGGTCAGGGTGCCGATCTGGTTGATCTTGATGAGGATCGAGTTGGCGATGCCCTTCTGGATGCCCTCTTTGAGGATCTTGGTGTTGGTGACGAACAGGTCGTCGCCCACCAGCTGGACGCGCTTGCCCAGGGCGGCGGTCAGCGTGGCCCAGCCTTCCCAGTCGCCTTCGGCCATGGCGTCCTCGATCGAGACGATCGGGTATTTGTCGCACCAGGTCGCCAGCATGTTGGTGAAGTCCTGGGCCGTCAGCTGCAGGCCGCCTTCGCCTTCCAGCACGTACTTGCCGTCCTTGTAGAACTCGCTGGCGGCGCAGTCCAGGCCGATCGCGATGTCCTGGCCGGCCACGTAGCCGGCCTGCTCGATCGCCTGCATGATCAGCTTGATGGCTTCTTCATGGTTCGCGACGGACGGGGCGAAACCGCCTTCGTCGCCGACGGCCGTGTTCAGGCCCTTGCTGTGCAGGATTTTCTTCAGCGTGTGGAACACCTCGGCGCCGTAACGCACGGCTTCCTTGAACGACGGTGCGCCGACCGGGATGATCATGAATTCCTGGATGTCCAGGTTGTTGTCGGCGTGCGCGCCGCCGTTGATGACGTTCATCATCGGCACCGGCATCTGCATCGCGCCCGAACCGCCGAAGTAGCGGTACAGCGGCAGGCCGGATTCTTCCGCGGCGGCCTTGGCGACGGCCATGGAGACGGCCAGCATCGCGTTCGCGCCCAGGCGGCTCTTGTTCTCGGTGCCGTCCAGGTCGATCAGGGTGCGGTCCAGGAATGCCTGTTCGTTGGCGTCCAGGCCCATGATGGCTTCGCTGATCTCGGTGTTGATGTTCTCGCAGGCCTGCAGCACGCCCTTGCCGAAGTAACGCTTGGGATCGCCGTCGCGCAGCTCGATGGCTTCGCGCGAACCGGTCGAGGCGCCCGACGGGACGGCGGCGCGGCCCATCACGCCGGATTCCAGCAGCACATCGCACTCGACGGTCGGATTGCCGCGCGAGTCGATGATTTCGCGGCCGATGATGTCAACGATAGCACTCATGGTAGTTCAATCTCCAGAAATTAATAAATAGCCAAAGCGCGGAACAGGTGCACCGAGCCGCATGGTGACCCTGCCGTCGTTCCCGCGCGGGCGGGAACCCAATCTGCTCGCGTTTCAATAACGCCGGCACGACCTGGATCCCGGCCTTCGCGGGGACGACGTATTTGTCGTACTTGTCGTACTGGTGAATCAGCCGAACGCGGGACCCCTTGGTACACTCGAGCCCCGCTTTCGAATATCAAGAGAAATCGGACTCGATAAATCCAGCCTTCTTGACGATGCGGTCGATATCGACCAGGGTGGTCAGCAAATCCTTCATGCGGGCGAGCGGCACGGCGTTCGGGCCGTCCGACAGCGCGCACGCCGGATCCGGATGGGTTTCCATGAACAGGCCCGACACGCCCGCCGCGACGGCGGCGCGCGCCAGCACGGGCACGTGCTCGCGCTGGCCGCCGGACGACGTGCCCTGCCCGCCCGGCAGCTGCACGGAGTGGGTGGCGTCGAACACGATCGGGCAGTTCGATTCGCGCATGATCGCCAGCGAACGCATGTCGGACACGAGGTTGTTGTAGCCGAACGAGACGCCGCGCTCGCACGCCATGAACTGGTCGGGCAGGCCCGCCTCGGCTGCCGCCGCGCGCGCCTTGTCGATCACGTTCTTCATGTCGCCGGGGGCCAGGAACTGGCCCTTCTTGATGTTCACGGGCTTGCCGGAACGGGCGCAGGCGTTGATGAAATCGGTCTGGCGGCACAGGAAGGCCGGGGTCTGCAGCACGTCGACGACGCTCGCGACAACCGGGATTTCTTCTTCCGTGTGCACGTCGGTCAGCACCGGCACGCCGATTTCGCGGCGCACGTCGGCCAGGATCTCCAGGCCTTTTTCCATGCCCGGACCGCGGAACGATTTGCCGGACGAACGGTTCGCCTTGTCGAACGACGATTTATAGATGAACGGGATGCCCAGCGCGCTCGTGATTTCCTTCAGCTGGCCCGCGACGTCCATGGCCATCTGGCGCGATTCGATCACGCAGGTGCCGGCAATCAGGAAGATCGGCTGGTCGAGGCCGACGTCGAATCCGCAAAGCTTCATGCCGCATCTCCTTGGACAGCCGGCGCATTGGCGGCCTGTTGATTACCGTGTTCGGCCTGGTGTGCGAGTGCCGCGCGGATGAACGACGAGAACAGCGGGTGGCCGTTGCGCGGCGTCGACTTGAACTCCGGGTGGAACTGGACGCCCATGTACCACGGGTGGCTGCTCCGCGGCAGTTCCATGATCTCGCACAGGTCTTCGTTCGGCGTGCGCGCGGCCACGACGAGGCCCGCTGCTTCGACCTTCGGCAGGTAGTAATTGTTCGCCTCGTAGCGATGGCGATGGCGCTCCGTCACGACGTTGCCGTAGATCTCGGCGGCCAGCGTACCCGGATTCACGGCGCAGGTCTGCGCGCCCAGGCGCATGGTGCCGCCCAGGTCGGAATTGCTGTCGCGCTTCTCGACCTTGCCGTCGTGGTTCTGCCACTCGTTGATCAGGGCGACGACCGGCTGGTCGGTCTCCGGATCGAATTCCGTCGAGTTGGCGTTCGGCAGGCCGGCCATGTGGCGCGCGTATTCGATCAGCGCGACCTGCATGCCCAGGCAGATGCCCAGGTAAGGAATGCCGTTCTCGCGGGCATAGCGGGCGGCCATGATCTTGCCTTCCACGCCGCGCTTGCCGAAGCCGCCCGGCACGAGGATCGCGTCGTACTTGGCCAGGCTGGCGCAGCCGGTCGACTCGATTTCTTCCGAGTCGATGTACTCGATGTTGACGCGGCTTTCCGTGTGGATGCCGGCGTGGCGCAGCGCTTCCGTCAGCGATTTGTACGACTCGATCAGGTCGACGTACTTGCCGACCATGCCGATCGTCACTTCATGCTTCGGGTTTTCCAGCGTGTGGATCAGCTTCGTCCACATCGACAGGTCGGCCGGCGGCGCCTCGATGCCGAGGGCATCCAGGATGATGTCGTCCAGGCCCTGGTCGTGCAGCACCTGCGGCACCTTGTAGATCGTGTCGACGTCCCACACGGAGATGACGGCCTGCTCTTCCACGTTGGCGAACAGCGAGATCTTGGCGCGCTCGTCGTCCGGGATGCGGCGGTCGGCACGGCACAGCAGCGCGTTCGGCGAAATGCCGATCTCGCGCAGCTTCTGCACCGAGTGCTGGGTCGGCTTGGTTTTCAGTTCGCCGGCGGACGAGATGTACGGCACCAAGGTCAGGTGCACGAACGCGGCGCCCTTGCGGCCCTGGCGCAGCGACAGCTGGCGCGCGGCTTCCAGGAACGGCAGCGATTCGATGTCGCCGACGGTGCCGCCGATCTCGACCAGCGCCACGTCGACGCCTTCGGCGCCGCGGCGGACATAGTCCTGGATCTCGTTGGTGATGTGCGGGATCACTTGCACGGTCTTGCCGAGGTACTCGCCGCGGCGTTCCTTGCGGATCACCGATTCATAGATCTGGCCGGTCGTGAAGTTGTTCACCTTCTTCATCCGCGTGCTGATGAAGCGCTCATAGTGGCCCAGGTCCAGGTCGGTTTCGGCGCCGTCGTCGGTGACGAACACTTCGCCGTGCTGGGTGGGGCTCATCGTGCCCGGGTCCACGTTGATGTACGGGTCGAGCTTGAGCATGGTGACTTTGAGACCGCGCGATTCGAGGATCGCGGCGAGGGAGGCGGCCGCGATCCCTTTACCCAGGGAAGACACGACGCCGCCAGTGACGAATACGAATTTGGTCATTGTGCAGAAGGTGCCGAACGGCACGCGCGGGAAATAGAAATTATACCTTAAACGCGCAAATACTTCCTCATTCCATATTGGCAACATATCTTACTGACAACGGCCGGGAGTCGGGCTACACTGGACGTCTTTCTTCCATGTCAAGAAAAATCCGGCCATGCACGAGTCACCCACCTCGCCCGCGGAAACGCCGCTGCCGCTGACGTTTTCCGGCAGCGGCGCCGAATACTTCCGCATCTGGATCGTCAACCTGCTGCTGACGGTGGCCACGCTGGGCATCTACTCGGCCTGGGCCAAGACGCGCCGGCTGCGCTATTTTTACCGCAACACCCAGCTGGCCGGCGCCGCCTTCGACTTCCGCGGCGATCCGAAAGCGATCCTGCGCGGGCGCGTCCTCGCCGTGGCGCTGCTGGCCGCCTACCACTACGCGTTCGGGTTCTCGCTCAAGGCCGGCGTCGTCACGGTCGCGCTGCTGCTGGCCGGCCTGCCCTTCATGATGCGGTCCGCGCTCCGGTTCCGCCTGGCGAACACGGTGTACCGCGGGCTGCCGTTCGGCTTCGCCGGCGGCATCAAGGAAGCCTATCTCGTGTACTTGCTGCCGGTGGCGATCTTCGTGCTGCCCGGCGCGCTGGTGGCGCTGATGCCCGGGCGCCCCATCGCCGGCTCGGTGTTCCTGCTCTACCTGTGCTGGCCGCTGATGCACGGCGCCATGAAGGCCTACCAGCACAAGCACCTGATGGCCGGCGACCAGCACGCCGCGTTCGCGCTCGGCACGGCGGACCTCGCCAAGCCGTACGTGCGCGCCTTCCTCTTCGGCCTGGGCCTGCTGGTGCTCATCGGCGCGGCCTTCGCCCTGGCCGTCATCCTCCCGCGCGGCCACGGATGGAAGAATGCCGCCGCCTTCCTGCCAGCCATCATCGGCCTCGTGATCGGCTACGTCTTCCTGCTGCTGAGCGGCCCCTACATCATGGTGCACATGAACAACCTGGCGTGGTCCGCGACGTCGTTCCCCGGCGTGCGCATCACGTGCGCGATGCGGGTCTGGCCCTACCTGCGCCTGCAGACGGTGAACGTGCTGCTGACCCTGTTGACCTTCGGCCTGTACCGCCCGTTCGCCGTCGTACGCACGTGGAAATACCGCGTGGCGCACGTGAGCATCGAGGCGCCGGACGGCTTCGAACAGGCCGTGCTGGCGGCGCGGCGTCGGCCCGTGGCGGCGGCCGGCGACGGCGTCGCCGATTTCCTCGGCGTGGACCTGTCGTGGTAAAGGAGCAAGCATGATCGCGGCACATTTTTTCGATGGGCACAGCGCCCGCCTGCAACCGGTCGGCCTGGACGTGCGCGCCGGCCACCTGCACGTCGACGCGCCGGGGTTCGAGCGCAGTTATCCGTTGGCGGCCGTCGTGCTGGCCGAACCGTTCGACAACGCGCCGCTGATGCTGCGCCTGGCCGATGCGACGTGCGAAGTGCCGTGCGGTCCGGATCGCCAGGCGCTGCTGGCCGCGCTCGGCTACCGCAGGAGCGGCGTGGAACGCTGGCAGGCGCGCTGGCCGGCCGTCCTGCTCGCGCTCGTCCTGCTGCTGGCGCTGCTCGGCGCCGGCTTCGTCTGGGGCGTGCCGGCCGCGGCGGACTACATCGGCGCACGCCTGCCGGCTTCGGTCGACACGACGCTCGGCCGGACCGCGCTCGCCGGCATGGAAGCGCAGCACATGCTGGCGCCGTCGCGCCTGTCCGACGACCGCATCGCCGCCGTCAAGGCCCTGCTGCCGCGCGCCCTGCCCGCGCACCCGCGCGTGCCCGTGCGCCTGCTCGTGCGCGCGTCCGATATGCTGGGCGCCAACGCGCTCGCGCTGCCGGACGGCACGATCATCGTCACGGACGGGATGGTGCGCCTCGTGCTGGACAAGGACAATGCACTCGACGACACCGGCAAGGCCCGGCTGCTGGGCGTGATCGGCCACGAAGTCGGCCACATCGAACGGCGCCACGCCACCCGCGCCATGACGGGATCGTCGCTGACGGCGGCCGTGTCGGCCGCCCTGTTCGGCGACTTCAGCGCCGTCGCCGCCGGCGTGCCCGCCGTGCTGACGCAGATGCAATACTCGCGCGCGATGGAACTGGAGGCGGATGCGTACGCGGTCACCGTCCTGCGCCGCAACGGCCTGGCGCCGGACTGTCTCGCGGACGCCCTGCGGGCGCTGGAGCGCCAGCAGCCGGGGCAGGACAAGCTCCCGCGCTGGCTGAAACGGCCGATGACCTATCTGTCGACGCACCCCGCCACCGCCGAGCGCATCGCCCGCCTGCAGGCGGCCGAAGCCCGTCCCTAACGCCTGTTGTCACTCTCGCCACTGCGCCATATCACGCCTGCCGCACATTCTTAATTGTGATGCATGAAGCTGTCACCTGCCGACAACAATATAGCGGTAACAACCGTCCATTTCGGCTAAAAAATTCCCATAAGTAACAAATTTTGCCCCTCCATAAGTAGAATCCAAATCGGGGACAGTGACCGGAATGGCCCCCGGGCCGGGCCGCCGGCCGCGTACAACAATCACGCTTGATCAGTTAGGAAGAATCATATGGGCTTTCTCGCCAACATGAATATCGCGAAACGTCTCGGTGTGGGCTTCGCCCTCGTACTGGGCCTGACTCTCGTCATTGCGACCGCCGCCGTGTGGCGCCTGAATGCGATCGCGGACGCCACTCGCGCGATGATGGCCGTGCCGCTGGCCAAGGAACGCATGTTGACGGAATGGCATATGCAGACGTTCGCCGCCGTGCGCCGTACCGCCGCGATCGTCAAGAGCACGGACCCCAGCCTGGTCGAATTCTTCAAGGCCGACGGCGTCAAGACGGCCACCCGTTCGACCGAACTGGTCAAGCAAATCGAGCCGCTGCTCGACGGCCCGGAAGAGCACGCGCTGTTCAACCGCATCGTCGAACTGCGCAAGGCCTACACGGATTCCAAGGTCAAGGCGATCAAGGCCAGGGCCGACGGCGACGCCGAGGCGGCGGAGCGTATCCTGAACCAGGAATACGTCCCGACGTCGGATGCCTACGAAGGCAAGCAGGGCGAAATGGTCAAGATGCAGCAGGACCGCATCGACGCCATCGCCCGCAAGATCGACAACGCCAACCGCAACAGCGCACGCATGATCATCGTGCTGGCCGGCGTGGCCGTGCTGTTCGGCGCCATCTGCGCGTGGCTGCTGGCGCGCGCCATCGTCGACCCGATCCGCCAGGCCGTCGACGTGGCCGAGAAGGTCGCGGGCGGCGACCTCACCCAGCGCATCGACGCCACCGGCACGGGCGAAACGGCCGCCCTGCTGCGCGCGCTGCGCCACATGAACGACGGCCTCGTTTCCATCGTCTCCCAGGTGCGCAGCGGCACCGACACCATCGCCACCGCGTCGGCGGAAATCTCGGCCGGCAACATGGACCTGTCGAGCCGCACCGAACAACAGGCCGGCTCGCTCGGCACGACGGCCAGCACGGTCGAGCAGCTGACGGGCACCGTGCGCCAGAACGCGGACAATGCGCGCCAGGCCAGCCAGCTGTCGATCGCCGCATCGGACATCGCCGTGCAGGGCGGCGCCGTCGTCGACCAGGTGGTGCAGACGATGGGCGCGATCAACGATTCGTCGAAGAAGATCGTCGACATCATCAGCGTCATCGACGGCATCGCGTTCCAGACCAACATCCTCGCGCTGAACGCGGCCGTCGAAGCGGCGCGCGCCGGCGAGCAGGGCCGCGGCTTCGCCGTCGTGGCGGGCGAAGTGCGCACGCTGGCCCAGCGTTCGGCCGCGGCCGCGAAAGAAATCAAGCAGCTGATCGTCGATTCGGTCGGCAAGGTCGAGGACGGCACCAAGCTCGTCGACCAGGCCGGCATGACGATGAGCGAAGTGGTCGACAGCATCCGCAAGGTGAGCGACATCGTCGCCGAGATCGCCAGCGCCAGCGGCGAGCAGAGCACCGGCATCGAACAGGTCAACCGCGCCATCGCCGAAATGGACTCGTCGACGCAGCACAACGCCGCCCTCGTCGAGGAATCGGCCGCGGCCGCCACTGCCCTGCGCGACCAGGCCGACAAGCTGGCCGAGGTGGTCAGCCTGTTCCACCTCAGCACGCAGGCCGCGGCCGCGCCGAAGGCCGTGGCGGCGCCCGCACGTGCACCGGCACGCGCCGTCGTGCCCGTGCCGGCCCGCGCCGGCGCCGGCAAGCCGGCCCCGGGCCGCGCTGCCGCTGCCGCCGCCGAGGAGTGGGATACCTTCTGAGGCCGTCCGCGCCCCGCCGTGCGCGTGCGTCCGAACTGAACCGCCGGACTCGGGTTATCCTTCTGCTTCCCGACAGGAAGGCGTCAAGGAGAGGAGGCAGAAATGTCCTACGAGGAACGCGATGATTACGGCATGTACAGGAACAAGCACGGCAAGGGGCCCGGCCCCGAACTGATGGGTGCGAACACCCTGATCGGCGACCACGTCCACAACCTGCAGAACGAGCACCTGGGCGTCATCAAGGAATTCATGGTGGACATGCGCACGGGCGCCATCGCCTATGCCGTGATGTCGTCCAGCCGCTTCCTCGGGCTGGGCGAAAAACTCTTCGCCGTGCCCTGGCAGGCGCTGACCCTCGACCCGGGGCACAAGCGCTTCACGATGGACATCCCCAAGGACCGCATCGACAACGCGCCCGGGTTCGATACCGACCATTGGCCCGACATGGCGGACACGCGCTGGATGGGCGCGGTGCATGCCTATTTCGGCACGCAGCCGGCCTGACCAGCGCGTGCCCCCTACACCTTGCGCACGCTGCAGACCGTGTCGAACCACGCCTGCATCCCGACCAGCGGCGCCGGATTGACGGGCAGGATGGCGTTGATGTTCACGCCGTTGCCCCTTCCTCCATTGCGCTGATCCCACCACACACCGTTCTTCAGGTCGTCGACACGCGGCGCCGGGCCGAGGCCCTTGCGCGTGGCGGCCTGGCTTGACGCGTCGAGGACCGCGTCGCGCACGCCCGCGCGGCCCTGCGCGGCGCGGCCGCCCATCTGCCAGCCCAGCGAGTTCGACACGGCCAGCACCTTCGGATGGATGCCGTCGGTGACGAACACGCGGATGCGCGCGTGGCCCACGACCTGCTCCGCGCCGGCCGGTGCCGCCTTGAAGGCGGCGTCGCCCCGGGCGCCCGAATGCGGCCGGTAGGTCGTCAGTTCCACCATGTCGCCGGATTTCACGCCGATCCGCGCGGCGACCTGCGGGTGCATCCACATCGGATTGTCGTGCACGATCTCGGACAGGTATTTCTGCGCCGCCGTGCGGCCCTGCGTGTGCACGTTCCATTTGAAGGTCGTCAGGACGAAGCGGTCGTCGGCCAGCCTGTCGAGTCCCGGCACATGATGGAATGCCGGCATGCCGTCGTCCGCGATGCCCGCCTGCGCGGCCACGTGCGCCACTTCCGGCGCGAGGATCTCGAAGCGGCGCGACGGCGTCGCGAAGCCGCGCATCGGCTCGCCCTTCACCATCAGGCCGACGGCGCGCTCCTTGCCGGCCTTGTCGGCCTTGAGGATGCGGCCGTCCGCGTCGACGCGCGTGCCGGCCAGCTGCTCCGCCGCGAGCTTGCGCCGGTAGACCTCGTAGGTCTTGGGCTGGCTCGTGTCGACGTGCACGCCGTAGTGCTTCATGTAGTCGAAGCCGGACGCGAAGGTGCGGCCGTCCGGCCCCGTCGTCGGCAGCTTCGAACATTGGGTACGCACGTAGTCCTCGTGCGTGCCGAACGCGAAATACTTCGCCTGTTCCGGCGCGAGGCGCCTGCCGACATTGAACAGCACGTCCGGGAACGACACGGCTTCGCCCGGCGGCGGCACCATCGGCTGGCGCAGCATCACGTAGTGCTGCAGTTCGAGGTTGTTGCGGATGTCCATGCCCCAGCGTTCGAGATAGGTCGCATCGGGCAGGATCAGGTCGGACCAGTGCGCCATCTCGGAATATACGATGTCCGAGCAGGCGTGGAACGGGATCAGGGTCTCGTCGCCGAGGACACGGGTAGCCGTCGCACGGCCCTCGGGCCACGTCATCGGCGAGACGATCGTGTAGCTCAGGTAGACGTCGAGCTTCGCGCGGCCCTGCTCGAGGTAGTCGTACACGACCTGGCCGACCTTCATCTTCTGCCAGCGGTTCGCCAGCGGCCACTCGGGCGGATCTTCGAGGTCGGTGCGGACCGCGACCTTCGGCGGCGCCGGCTGCGGCGCGGGATACCGGGCCGGCGCCAGCTTTTCCTCGAGCCCGTAGCAATACCCGCCCGGCTTGCCGACCGAGCCGACCAGCGCGTTGAGCATCACGACGGCCCGTTCATTATTGAAGCCGTTGTAGTGGGCGCCCGTGCCGCGGTTGGTGAAGGCGGCGACGGCCGGGCGGGCGCGCGCGAACTCGATCGCGATGCGTTCGATGTCGGCGGCCGGCACGCCCGACTGGGCCTGCGCCCACGCCGGCGTGCAATCCTCGAGCCAGGCGCGCAATTGCGCCTCGCCGGGCTGCACGAAGTCCGCGACGAAGGCGCGGTCGTGCAGGTTCTCACGCAGGATCACGTGGGCCATTGCCAGCGCGATCGCGCCCTCGGTGCCAGGATGCGGCTGGAACCATTCGTCGCTGCGGCCCGCCGTGTTCGACATGCGCACGTCGAACGTCACCAGCTTGGCGCCGTGGTCGAAGCGCGCCTTGACGACGCGTTTCACCAGGTGCAGGCCGCCCTGGTGCGCCTCGTAGAAATTGGAACCGAAATTCAGGAAGTAGCGGCAACGCTCGGCGTCGATCGATTCCCAGTCGGTCTCGCCCAGGCTCACGTAATTGGCGGCGCGCTTGTTCGACGAGCACAGGGCGCGGTGGTTCAGCAGCACGGGCGAGCCGATCGCGTTCAGGAAGCGCGCGAACTCGGACGCGTAGCGCGAGCGGCCCTGGTGGATCGCGACGCGTTCCGGATGCCCGGCGGCGATGCTCTTGCGGATGCGCGCCGCGATCTCGTCGTACGCCTCATCCCACGTGATGCGCTTCCACAAGCCCTCGCCGCGCTTGCCCACGCGCTTGAGCGGATACAGCAGGCGTTCCGGATACGTGTTGATCGTCGGGCCGCTCTGCCCCTTCGCGCACGTCATGAAGTTGCCGAGGTTCGGGTCGAGCGGATTGCCGCGGATCTTGACGACCTTGCCGTCCTCGACGAAACCCTCGATGCCGCACACGGTGGAGCAGTTCAGGCACACGCTCTTGACCATCGTGGCCTTGCCGTAGTCGATATGGCGCTTGCGCGCCGTGCCGTCCGCGTCGATCGCGTAATTCAGCGGCTCGGCGACGCCCGCGGCGGCATCGCCGGGGGTCAGCAGGATGGTCTCGCCGACGGCCAGCGTGGCCAGCGCCCCGAGGCCGGACTTGAGAAAATGGCGGCGCTCCATCACTTGCCTCCCTTCGTACCGTGCTTCGCGTTGCCGACGGCGGTGCCGTAGTCGGCGCGCAGCTCGGCCCAGGTGTCGATCTCGTAGGTGAACGGATCGTGGTTGCGGCCTTTCGGCAGTTTGTTTTCGACGGCGCGCGGCACGACGGTGCCGATGCCGCGGTAGTGCACGGCGGGCCGCGTGTGTTCCTGCGGCTTGAGCACGGCGAGTTCGCCCTTGTGCTTCGCGTTGAAACGGCTGATGGCGCTGCCCGGGTCGTTCAGGTCGCCGAACGCGAACACGTCGGCGGGGCACGCCTCCACGCAGGCCGGCTGCATGCCGGCGTCGAGCCGGTGGCTGCAGAAGTCGCATTTGTCCGCCACCTGCGCCACCGGATCGATGTGGATGGCGCCGTACGGGCAGGCGGCGATGCAGTCGCGCGAACGGTCGCACTTGTCCACGTCGATGCGCACGACGCCGTCAAGCCCGCGGCTGATCGATTCGGTGGGGCACGCCTTGAGGCACGGCGCGTCCTCGCACTGCATGCACAGGGTAGGCAAAAAGGCGCGCCGCAGCGCGTCCTTGCCGGCGGCGTTCTTGCCGTGGAAGTCGTGGTAATAGACCTTGGTGCGGAACATGCCGAGGTAGACCGAGTTCTCGACCTTGCAGGCGACGGAGCAGGCGTGGCAGCCGATGCAGCGCTCGGTGTCGATGGCCAGGCCCCAGTGCGGGCTTTTTTCAGGTGTCATGTCGTGGGTGGAATCGTGGACCGCGCGGGCGCGAAACCCGTGATGATAAACGATCGCTAGCAAAAATCCCGGCTGCGCGCATCCAGCTTGCCCAGCCAATCCGACATGTCGACGAGCCGCTTGGCCACGAGGTGCCGCACTTCCCCTTCGCGCTGCCACACGCCGTACACGCCCAGCAGCGACGCGTTCAGCACTTCGCGCCGCTGCTGCTCGACGAGCTGCGGCCAGACGATCACGTTGATGTTCCCCGTCTCGTCCTCGATGGTCAGGAACAGCACGCCCTTCGCCGTGCCGGGGCGCTGGCGCACGGTGACGATGCCGCAGGCACGCGCCAGCTGGCCGTTCTGGAAGTCGTGCAGCACGTCGGCCGGCAGGAACCGTCTGGCCAGCAGCCGCTCGCGCAGCAGCGCCAGCGGATGGCGGCCCAGCGTGAGGCCCTGCGCGCGATAGTCGCCGACGATCTCCTCGCCCTCCTTCGGCGCGGCCAGGACCGGCACCTCTTCGACGGGCGTCGTGGGGCGCAGCAGGTCCTTGTCGGGCACGCCGCCCGCCGCCTGCCACAAGGCCTGGCGGCGGTGGCCCGCGAGCGGCCCGAGCGCATTGCCGGCGGCGAGCACCTGCAGGTCGCCGCGGTCGAGCTGCGCGCGGCGCGCGAGGTCGGCCACGTCGGCGAACGGACGGATCGCGCGCGCCATCTCGATGCGGTCGGCCGCGTCCTGCCCCATCCCGCGCAGCATGTGCAGGCCCAGGCGCACGGCCGGCTGGCCGCGCGCATTGTCGGCACACTGGGCGTCCGGCTCTTCGAGCGTGGACTCCCAGCCGCTCACCGTGATGTCGACGGGGCGCACGTCGATGCCGTGGCGGCGCGCGTCCTGCACGAGCTGGGACGGGCTGTAGAACCCCATCGGCTGGCTGTTCAGCAGCGCGCATAAAAACGCGGCCGGTTCGTGGCACTTGAGCCAGGAGCTGGCATAGGCGAGCAGCGCGAAGCTGGCCGCGTGCGATTCCGGGAAGCCGTATTCGCCGAAGCCCTGGATCTGCTGGAAGATCTGCTGCGCGAACGCCATGTCGTAGCCGTTCCTTTGCATGCCGCCCACGATGCGCTGGTAGTAGTGTTCGAGGTTGCCCTTGCGCTTCCACGCGGCCATCGCGCGGCGCAGCTGGTCGGCCTCGCCGGGGGTGAAATCGGCGGCGAGGATCGCCACCTGCATCACCTGTTCCTGGAAGATCGGCACGCCCAGCGTGCGTTCGAGCGCCAGTTTCATCTTCGGACTCGGATACACGACCTCGTTCTTGCGCTGGCGCCGCTGCAGGTACGGGTGGACCATGCCGCCCTGGATCGGCCCCGGGCGCACGATGGCGACCTGGATCACGAGATCGTAGAACTCGCGCGGCTTCATCCGCGGCAGCATGCTCATTTGCGCGCGCGACTCGATCTGGAAGACGCCCACGGTGTCGGCGCGGCAGATCATGTCGTAGGTCGCCTTGTCGCCGTGCGGGATGTCCTGCATCTCGAACGTCGTGCCGTGGCGCAGCCCGACCAGGGCCAGGCAGCGGCGCAGCATCGACAGCATGCCGAGCGCCAGCACGTCGACCTTCATGAGGCCCAGTTCCTCGAGGTCGTCCTTGTCCCACTGGATCACGCTGCGGTCCGCCATCGCCGCGTTCTCGATGGGGACGAGGCGCGACAGCTTCCCGCGCGCCATCACGAACCCGCCCGGATGCTGCGACAGGTGGCGCGGAAAGCCGAGCAGGCGCTGGGCCAGCGACGCCCATTGCTGCGACAGCGGCGCGGCCGGATCGAGTCCGCTCTCGGCCAGGCGGTTCAGCAGGTCGGCCTTGCCGTCGAACCAGTGGTGCTGCTTGCAGACCTTGTCGACGATGGCGAGGTCGACGCCGAGCGCGCGGCCGCTGTCGCGCAGCGCGCTCTTGGGCCGGTAGCTGATGACGACGGCCGCCAGCGCCGCGCGGGTGCGGCCGTATTTCTGGTAGATGTACTGGATGACTTCTTCGCGGCGCTGGTGCTCGAAGTCGACGTCGATGTCGGGCGGCTCGTTGCGCTCCCTCGAGATGAAGCGTTCGAACAGCAGGTTGCCCCGCGCCGGATCGACTTCCGTGATGCCCAGGCAGTAGCACACGGCGGAATTGGCGGCCGAGCCGCGGCCCTGGCACAGGATGTCCTGCGAGCGCGCATGGCGCACGATGTCGTACACGGTGAGGAAGTAGTGCTCGTAGCGCATCTCGGCGATCAGCGCGAGTTCGTGCTCGATCTGCCGCTGCACGCCGGCCGGGATGCCGCCTGCGAAGCGCCGGTGCGCCCCGATCCAGGCCTGCTCGCGCAGATAGCTCGCGGCCGTGTGGCCGGGCGGGACCACCTCGTCCGGATATTCGTAGCGCAGCTCCTCCAGCGAGAACGTGCACGCCCGCGCGATGCGGACCGTCTCGTTCAGCGCCGCGTGCGGGTAGATGTTCGCCAGGCGCACGCGCGAGCGCAGGTGCTGCTCCGCGTTCGGCGCGAGCTGGTAGCCGCATTGCGCCACCGGCTTGCCGATGCGGATGGCCGTCATCGTGTCCTGCAACGGCTTGCGCGAGCGGACGTGCATCGTCACGTGGCCGCAGGCGACGATCCTCATGCGGTGCTGCCAGCCGACTTCCTCGATGGTGGTGCGGTGTATCTCGTCGAACGCGCGGTGCAGCAGGTTCAGGCCGATCCACGCGCGGCCCGGGAACGTCTGCGCCATCCACGCGACCTGCTCGTGCAGGCGGTCGACGTCTTCCGGCAGGTGGCCGGGATACGCGGGCAGCAGGATCGCCAGGCAGTCCGGCATGCCGCGCAGGTGGGCGAGGTCGCCCTCGGGCGCGTCGAAGTCGGACGGATACAGCAGATAAGTGCCCTTCCCGCCGCGCGTGCGCCCCAGCGTGATCATCTCGGACAGGTTGCCGTAGCCGTCGCGGTTTTGCGCCAGCAGCACGACCGACGGCCCGCGGCCGCCGTCCGGATGCCGCAGGTGGAAATGGGCGCCGACGATCAGGGGAAGCTGCGCGCGCTTGGCCTCCGCATGCGCGCGCACGACGCCGGCCAGCGAGCACTCGTCCGTCAGCGCCAGCGCCGCGTAGCCCAGCTGCACGGCGCGGTCGACCAGTTCTTCCGCGTGCGACGCGCCCTGCAGGAACGAGAAATTCGACAGGCAAAACAGTTCCGCATAGGCCGGCAAGCCCGCCGCCGCGCCGGGAGCGGGATCGCGCGCGGGCGGCGCTGGACGGGTCGGCGGCGGAAAATCTGGCATGGTAATTTCGCTAAAATGGTGTAGTATGCAATACTGTACATAAACACAGTATAGCCAACGAACCCGACCCTGCCAAATATGCACATCCATTCCTTGCGCTGTTTCGGTGCCCGTCCCGGTACCGGCAACCCGGCCCTCGTCATCGAAAACGGCGAGCAGGACGCCGATGCCCGCCTGGCCCTCGCGCGCGCGCGCGACACGACCTGCGTCTTCATCGACACCGGCGCCGACGGCGTACTGTCCGTCGATTATTACTATCCGCACAAGCGCAGCCCGCTGTGCATCCACGCGACGCTGGCCGTGGCGGGCGTGCTGTTCGCACGCGCTCCGCACGCCGGCACCATCGCCGTGCGCACGGCGGCCGAAGGACAGGAACTGGAACTGGTGCGCGCCGGCGGCGACTATTTCGTCCGGCTGTCCGCGCAGCAGGCAGCGGCGCAGGACGTGACCGCCGACACCGCCGCCGCGCTGCTGGGCGTGCCCGTTGCGTCGCTGGCCACGCCGCCGCGCGTGGCGTCGGTCGGCAGTCCCAAGCTGCTGGTCAAGGTGGCGGACACGGAGGCGTTGTACGGCCTCGCGCCCGACCTCGCGCGCATCGCCGCGTGGGGCAAGGACACCGGCATCAATGGCATCTACGCCTGGTGCCGGCGCGACGACGGCACGTTCGAGGGCCGCAACTTCAACCACCTCGACCCCAGGCTGGAAGACAGCGCGACGGGCGTCGCGGCCGGTGCGCTGACGGCACTGCTCGGACTGGGCATGCGGCTGCGCCAGGGCCGCGCGACCGGCGGCGATTGCCTGATCCGCACGCGTACGGAAGGCCACACCATCCTCGTCGGCGGCGCGGTCGAAACGATTTGATTCACAGGTGTCGTACCCCTCAACCCACTGCATCAAGGAGACCGAAATGGAACGAAACGTCGTAGGCTGGTTCGAAATCTATGTGGACGACATGAAGCGCGCCCGCGCTTTCTATGAAGCCGTATTCCAGGTGACGCTGTCCAACCTCGCGCCGGAAGGCGACGCGTCCGGCCTGCAGATGTGGGCATTCACGGGCGACCCGAACGCCGGCGGCGCGGCCGGCGCGATCGTGTACATGGAAGGCTGCAAGGCGGGCGGCAACAGCACGATCGTGTATTTCAGCTGCGCCGATTGCGCCGTCGAAGCGGCGCGCGCCGTCGCGAACGGCGGGCGCATCTTCAAGGACAAGTTCTCGATCGGGCAGTACGGCCACATCGCCCTCGTCCACGATACCGAGGGCAACATCATCGGCCTGCACTCGATGAACTAAGGTCAGGCCTGGGGCGCCATCCAGGCCAGTTCCCAGATATGGCCATCGAGGTCCTCGAACCCGTGGCCATACATGAAGCCATGATCCTGCGGCGGCCGCGGCGCCCGGCCGCCGGCCGCGACGGCTTTCGCCACCAGGTCGTCGACTTCCTCGCGGCTCTCGCAGCTCAGGCAGACCAGCACCTCGGTCGCTTCCTTCGCCTGCACGATGGGCTTGTCGACGAACGTCTTGAAAAACGGTTCCGTGAGCAGCATCGCGTAGATGCTGCCGTCCGCGATCACCATGCAGGCGCCGCTTTCGTTGGTGAACTGGGGATTGAACGTATAGCCCAGCGCATTGAAGAACGCCTTGGATTTGTCCAGGTCCTTGACGGCCAGGTTGACGAAGATCTGCTTGTTCATGATGCCTCCTGAGTGGTGGTGAGCGTGTTGGTGAAAGTGGATGCCGCATGCCTACGACGGATGAGGCATCGCGAAATCGACAACGCCATCAAAAAATTTTTTAGACAACCGGGGTCAGAGCCCGAATTTTGGAAATTGCCCAAAATCGGGCTCTGACCCCGGTTTGGGGCATCACCCGGCCAGGAAGCCGCCCAGCCGCGCCAGGTCGATGTTCCCGCCGCTGACGAGAATGCCGACCTTCTTGCCGCGCAAGTCATCCTGCATGCGCCGCGCCGCCGCGAAGCCGAGGCAGCCCGTCGGTTCGACGACGATCTTCATGCGCTCGGCAAAGAAGCGCATGCACTGTACCAGCTCATCGTCGGTCGCCGTCAGGATGTCGTCGACGTCGCGCCGGATGATCGGGAACGTGATGTTCCCCAGGTGCTGGGTCTGGGCGCCGTCGGCGATGGTCTGCGGGGTGTCGATGTGCACGATCGCGCCGCTGCGGAACGATTGCTGGCCATCGTTGCCGGCCTCCGGTTCCACGCCATACAGGCGGCAATCCGGCGCCAGCGCGCGCGTGGCCAGCGCGGAGCCGGACAGCAGGCCGCCGCCGCCCAGGCACACGAACAAGGCGTCCAGCGGCCCGGTTTCCTCGAACAATTCCTTCGCGGCCGTGCCCTGCCCCGCGATCACGTCCGGGTGGTCGTACGGCGGGATCAGCGTCAGCCCGTGTTTCTGCGCCAGGTCGCGGCCGATCTGCTCGCGGTCTTCGGTGTAGCGGTCGTACAGCACGACGTTGCCGCCGTAGCCGCGCGTGGCGGCGACCTTGGCGGCGGGGGCGTCCTGCGGCATCACGATCGTGGCCGGAATGCCGAGCAGCTGCGCGGACAGCGCGATGGCCTGCGCGTGGTTCCCGGACGAGAACGCGACGACGCCGGCGCGGCGCTGCTCGGGCGTGAACTTCATCAACGCGTTGTAGGCGCCGCGGAATTTGAACGCGCCCATGCGCTGCATGTTCTCGCACTTGAAATAGACCCGGGCGCCGAACGCCGCGTCGACGGTACGCGAGGTCAGCACCGGCGTGCGGTTGGCAACGCCGGCGATGCGGGAAGCCGCCTGGACGACATCGTCATAGGTAGGGAGCGGAGGCAGGCTCATCCTGTTTTCCTTTCGGGTTGATCGGTGGCTGGCATTCTAATCCTTCCTGTTGTACATATGAGACGTTCAAATGGTTGCCTCCTTGGAAATTCTTTAATATGCAATTTTTCCCTCGGAGCATACCCCTTGAAACTTACCCCGATCCGCCAGTCCATCCTGCTCGGCTTGTACGGCAGCGCGGCCCTGGCTTTCGCGCCGGCCGCCTTCGCACAAAATGCACAGGCCGCCGCCGGCACCGACGTCCAGAGCGTCACCATCGTCGGCTCGCGCCGCGTGGGCAACACGTCGTCCACCGATACCCCGGTTCCCGTCGACTACATCCCGCTGACCAAGGCCGCCGAGCAAAGCGGCCAGTTCGACCTGGCCCAGACCCTGGCCAACATCTCGCCGTCGTTCAACTCGACGCGCCAGACGGGCGCCGACGGCGCCGACCTGATCGACTCGGCCGCCCTGCGCGGCCTCGGTTCCGACCAGACCCTCGTGCTCGTGAACGGCAAGCGCCGCCACACGACGGCCCTCGTGAACCTGTTCGGCGCGCGCAACCGCGGCAACACGGGCACCGACATGAACGCGATCCCCGTGCTGGCCATCAAGGACGTGCAGGTGCTGCGCGACGGCGCCGCCGCGCAATACGGCTCGGATGCCATCGCCGGCGTCATCGACGTCGAGCTGCGCAAGGACCTCGGTTGCGAGGCCGTGACCGGCTTCGGCGAATACTCCAGGCACGACGGCAAGAACTGGCTGGCGTCCGCGTACTGCGGCGTCGCCCTCGGCGGCGGCGTGCTGGGCATCACGGGCGAATACTACGACCGCGGCCGCTCCAACCGCTCCGACCCGGGCAGCCTGCGCATCATCGGCGACACCAAGTCGAAGAACGAGACCGTCTATGTGAACGGCGAATTCCCCGTCGGCCCGGGCAAGCTGTACCTGACGGCCGGCGCCCAGACCCGCGACGCCTCGTCGGCCGCGTGGGCGCGCGGCGGCGTCGGTTCGGACGACATCCCGTCGCGCAACTCGGCCGCCATGTACCCGGACGGCTTCGTCCCGTTCATCAACGGCGACATCGACGACCGCTACGGCATCGTCGGCTACCGCACCCGCATCGGCGAATGGGCCAGCGATTTCTCGCAGACCTATGGCTACAACCGCATGCGCTACAACATTGCGCACACGCTCAACGCGTCGATCGCGAACCTGGACCTGATCAACGGCGGCAAGGGCGTGAGCCCGTCGCAGTTCGACGCCGGCGGCTTCTCGTTCCGCCAGCTGACCTCCAACGCGGACTTCAGCCGCTTCTACGACGACATCCTCGGCGGCCTGAACGCCGCATTCGGCTTCGAATACCGCAAGGAGAACTACCAGATCTTCGCCGGCGAGCCGGGTTCGTACAACGACGTCGACGGCCTGGGCTTCGGCGGCAATGCCGGCAGCCAGGGCTTCCCGGGCTTCCAGCCGGGCGACGCCACCTCGCGCGACCGCCACAGCTCGGCCGCCTACCTCGACTTCGAGGCGGACATCGCTCCGCGCACCAAGCTGCAGGCCGCGCTGCGCCACGAGAAATACTCCGACTTCGGCTCGACGACGACAGGCAAGCTGGCCGGCGCCTTCAAGGCCACGGACGACCTGCTGCTGCGCGCCTCGGCCAGCACCGGCTTCCGCGCGCCGTCGCTGCAGCAGGTCTACTTCTCGTCCACGTTCACCGACTTCGTCGCCGGCGTGCCGATGGACGTCGTGCTCGCGCCGAACGGCGGCAAGGTCGCCGACGCGGCCGGCATCCCGAAGCTGCATGAAGAGAAATCGAAGAGCTACACGCTGGGCGCGACGTGGACGCCGACGAAGGCCGTCTCCGTCACGGCCGACCTGTACCACATCCAGATCGACAACCGCATCGTGCTGTCGGGCCGCTTCGACGCCGACAACTACCCGGCCCTGGGCGCCACCCTGCAAGCGCTGGGCGTGGGCCAGGCGCAGTTCTTCGTGAACTCCGTCGACACGCGCACGCAGGGCCTGGACCTGACCGCGTCGCACCGCACGACCGTGGGCGGCGGCAAGTTGAACACCTACCTCGCCATGAACTTCAGCAAGACCGAAGTGACGGGCGTGCACGCCCCGGCCGTGCTGGCCGGCTACGAGGACGTGCTGCTGTCCGACCGCGAGCGCCTGTTCATCGAACAGGGCGGCCCGCGCCGCAAGGCCACGCTGGACTTCGACTACACGCTCGGCCAGCTGGAATCGGATTTCCGCATCATCCACTACGGCCCGCAGACGCTGGGCACGTTCGATGGCCCGCCGGTGCCGAACCAGTACTACAAGTCGAAGACGTCGGCCGACCTCGCGTTCACGTGGGCGTTCAGCGACAAGACCAAGCTGACCGTCGGCGGCACGAACATCTTCAACGTGCATCCGACCCAGCAGAATCCGGACGAGACGGACAACGGCTTCAAGTATGAAAGCGTGCAGTTCGGCCTGAACGGCGCGGCGTACTTCGCGCGTCTGTCGCACAAGTTCTGACCGCATGGTGGGCGCGGGGTGCCGGCAAGTGACGGTCGCGTCCTGCCGGCGTCCGCGTGGGCTCGGGGAGCCCACGCGGACGCCAACATATCGCAAGCGTTACGCCGGAAACGTGACGGTCGCTTCCAACCCGCCCAAGCGCTTCGATTCCCCGAGCGCCAGCGTCGCCCCATGCCGCTCCGCGATCGACTTGATGATGGCGAGACCGAGCCCGCTGCCCGCCGCGTCGCTGCCCGGCACGCGATAGAAACGGTCGAACACGCGCTCGCGTTCCGCCGGCGGGATGCCGGGCCCGCTGTCTTCCACGGTCACGCGCACGCCGTGCGATTCCGCCACCACCGACACGTCGACCGTGCCGCCGTGCGGCGTGTACTTGATCGCGTTGTCGACCAGGTTGCGCAGCAGGATCATCAGCGCGTCCGGCTGCCCTTCGACCTCGGCGGCGTCCGCGCGCGGCAGGCCCAGGTCGATGCCCTTGGCCTGCGCGACGCCCGCCATGTCGGCGACGGCACGCTTGGCCGCGGCCGCGATATCGATCCGCTGGCGCGGCGCGACGCTCGCCTCCTGGCGCGCCAGCACGAGCAGCTGTTCGACCAGGCGCGTGGCCCGTTCGATGCCGGCCGTCAGGCGGCCGACGGCGACGCGCTTCGCGTCCGGGCTGTCGGACCGCTCCAGGCTCTGCACCTGCAGCTTCAGCGCGGCGAGCGGCGTGCGCAGCTCGTGCGCGGCGTCGGCCACGAAATGCTGCTGGGCGTCGAATGCCGTGCGCACGCGGCCGAACAGCAGGTTCAGTTCCTGCACGAGCGGACGCACCTCGTCCGGCAGGCCCGCTTCCGACACGGGCGACAGATCGTCCGCCTGGCGCGACGCCACCTGCTTGCGCACGCGCGCGACGGGTTCCAGCGAACCGCTGACGACCCACCACACGACGAGCATCAGGATCGGCATCATGACGGCGATCGGCCCCAGCGTGCGCAGCGCGAGGTTGCTCGCCATGCTGCGCCGCACGGCCAGGTCCTGCGCGACCTGCACGGTCTGGTTGTCGGTCTGGATCGAGAAGATGCGGTACGTCGTGCCGTTCGCGCGCACGTTGGAAAAGCCCAGCACGGCGCGCTGCGGCAGGTGCGCGTGCGAGGCGCTGCGGAACACGCGCACGCCGTCCGGCGACCACACCTGCACGACGAGATCGTCGTTGCCGCTGATGGGCGCATCGGCGTTCGCGTCCTCGGCGCTCGTCAGCGGCACGCGCGAACGCAGCGACAATGCCATCTGCTGCATGTGGTAGTCGAATATCTGGTCGGCGTCGTTGAGGGCGGTGCGGTAGGCGATCGACGCCTGCGCGACGGCCGCGATGGTGATCGCCGCCAGCAGGAACCACAGCAGCCGCCCGCGCAGGGAATGCGTGACCCTCACTTTCATGGGACCCTCACACCTTGGGGACCATATAACCCACGCCGCGCACGTTCTGGATCAAGTCGCTGCCCAGCTTCTTGCGCAGGCCGTGGATATAGACCTCGACGGCATTGCTGGACACTTCGTCGCGCCAGCTGTACAGCTTTTCCTCGAGCTGGGCGCGCGACAGCACGGCGCCGGGCCGCGCGACGAGCGCTTCCAGCACGGCCCATTCGCGCGCCGACAGCACGACCGGCTGGCCGTCGACCAGCACTTCGCGCGTGGCGGGATTGATGGTGATGTTCTTGTACTCGAACACGGGTTCGGCGCGCCCGGCGGCGCGCCGCAGCAACGCGCGGATGCGCGCCAGCAGTTCGTCGAGATCGTAGGGTTTGAGGACGTAGTCGTCCGCGCCGGCATCGAGCCCGGCGATGCGCTGCGAGACGGCGTCGCGCGCCGTCGCGACCAGCACCGGCGTGCGGTCCTTGCGCGCACGCATCGCGCGCAGGACCTCGAGCCCGTCCTTGCGGGGCAGGCCCAGGTCGAGCACGACGAGGTCGTAGTTCTGGTTCTGCATCAGGGCCGTGTCGGCCATCTCGCCGTCCTTGACCCAGTCGACGGCGTAGTGCTCGGCCCTGAGCAGGTCGAGCACCACTTCGCCGATCATCGTATCGTCTTCCACCAGCAGCAGCCGCATCCAATCCCCCGATTCTCAGAAACCCTGCCGATTTCAAACGTCAATGTAAGGAACCTCGCAAAACCGTCGCGAGCGGCCGCAGGTTTGGTCGAGAAGCGCAGCTGTACGAGGAGTACAGCGAGCATCGCAGACCAAACCTGCAACGCGCAGCAGGTTTGGCGACGTTCCGGTCAGCCGATCGGCACGGGGATGAATATTTTGTCATCTCCGCGCTGAACCAGCAAGGCCACCGACTTCGCGGACTTCCTGACGACGTCGCGCACCTGGCCCACCGAGCTCACCGGCTTGCCGTTCACGGCCAGCACGACGTCGCCCGGCTGCACGCCGGCCACCGCCGCCGCGCCGGCCGCATCCTCGACCAGCAGGCCGGCCGCGATGCCGGACTGGTTGCGCTCGGACGGGTCCAGCGGACGCAGGGACAGCCCCAGCTTGGCGCCGTTGTCGATGCCGGCGAGGTTGTCGCGGCTGGCCGGATCCGGCTTGTCCTTGGCGTTGGCCAGCGTGGCGTTCAGCTGCACGATTTTACCGTCGCGCCAGACGTCCAGCGCCAGCTTGTCGCCCGGCTTGGCCACCGACACGATGGCCGACAGGTCGCCGCCCGTGATGAGCGGCTGGCCGTTGACCTTGCGGATCACGTCGCCCGCCTTGAGGCCGGCCTTGTCGGCCGCGCTGCCGCGCTCGACGTTCGACACGAGCGCGCCGTCCGGCGACTGCAGCTTGAACGCATCGGCGAAGCCCTGGCTGACGTCCTGCAGGCCCACGCCCAGCTTGGCGTGCTGCACCTTGCCGGTGGCGACGATCTGGTCCTTGATGCGCACGGCGACGTCGATCGGGATCGCGAACGACAGGCCCTGGTAGCCGCCCGTCTGGCTGTAGATCTGCGAGTTGATGCCGACCACCTCGCCGCGCGTGTTGAACAGCGGACCGCCCGAGTTGCCCGGGTTGACGGCGACGTCGGTCTGGATGAACTGCACGCCGTTCTGGTCGATGTTGCGGCCCTTGGCGCTCACCACGCCGGCCGTCACGGTCGACTCCAGGCCGTACGGCGAACCGATCGCCAGCACCCATTCGCCGACCTGCAGGTTGCGCGTGTTCCCGAGCGGGACGACGGGCAGGTTTTTCGCGTCGATCTTCAGCACGGCGACGTCGGTCTTCGGATCGGAGCCGAGGACTTTCGCGCGGTATTCGCGGCGGTCCTGCAGCTTGACCGTGACTTCGTCGGCATCGCGCACCACGTGCGCATTGGTCAGGATGACGCCGTCCGGGCTGACGATGAAGCCCGATCCGGCGCCGTAAACGAGTTCCCCGCGTCCGCCGCCGCGCGGTTGCTGCGGCTGGAAGCGGCGGAAGAATTCGAAGAACGGATCGTCCTCGTCGAACTGCGGCATCTGGCGTTGCGACACCTTGGTCGTACCGACGACGCGGATGTTCACGACGGCCGGGCCGTTGTGCGAGACGATCTGGGTAAAGTCGGGCAAGGCCACGCCGGCCGGATTGCCCGCCACCGGCGCCGCGGTGGCGGCGACAGGGGCCGGCGACGCCGGCACGGTTGCGACGGCCGCGGCGGCGGTGGCGTCCTTGTGTTCGACTGCGATCGCACCTACCGCTCCGCCAATGACACCGGCCGCACACAGGGCCAGCGTGAGACGTTTTGCGGTGATGGCAGTAACGGTACCTTGGTTAGGCATTGACGTGCTCCCGGATTGGAAAGTGGTTTGAAGACTGCGCTTTTCGTAGGGAGTATATTGGCGCAGCAGTCTTAGACCTTCCTTAAAAATCGGCAGGCCGCGCGGACGCCCGGGAGGATGTGCGCCGGCGCTTGGCCACCGAGGCGCGCAGGCTCACGCTGACCGGGAAGGTGCGCGTGACGGGGCGGTTGAAGCCGTAGCACAGGTTGAGGAGTTCGGCGATGCCGTTCTTCGTCATCTCGCGCCAGGGGATGTGCACGGAGGTGAGGCGCGGCGCCGAACAGGCCGCGGCGGCGCATCCCTGGGCCGATGAAAAGTCGCGCTCCGTGATCCAGACGGCGCCCGTGTCGATGGCGGCGTCGGCCAGTTCGGCCATGAAGCCGTCGATGCGGTCGACGTTGTCGGCGACCGTCATCGGGCCGGCGATGACGGCGATCTCGCGGTGCGCGTGATCGAGCAGCGCGCGTGCCGCCAGCCGGCCTCCGCGGCGGTGGTCGACCGTGAAGCACTGAGCCTTGCTTCATGTCTCCAGCATCGTTGTGATGGTGCGGGAGTCAGAAACGTTGCCAAACCAAGCCGCATGATTGTCGCGATTAAAATCCGAGGTCAAGACGTGGCGTGCGCGCGCAACGCGCGTCAGGGCGCGGCGCGCCAGGTGAACGTCGCCACGCTGGCGGCCGGCAGCGTGTAGCGGAAGCCCTGCGTGCCCACGCGTACCGCGAGCGCGCGCGGCTGCGCGGCGCCGTTCGCCACCAGCAGCGCGAACGAGCCGTCCGGGTTGGCGAACGCCACGTTGTCGTCGCCGCTCGAGGCGATGCGGCGCGCGCCCGGCAGCACGAAGCGGCTGGCGTGGGCCAGCGCGTAGTACTCGACGTTGCGCGTGACGGCGCCGGTGGCCGCATCGATGGTTACCACGCCGCGGCAGTTCGCGCAGCCGCCCAGGTGCGGGCCGTCGTGCGCATCCAGCGCCAGGTTCCAGAACAGGACGCCGCGCGCCCAGTTGCGCGTCGTGTCGATGACGAGCGTCTTCGCAAAATACTGCAGGTTCTTCGCCCAGTCCGGCGACCAGCGCCCGCCCGAGCATTCGGTGAACCAGGTGTCCTTGGCCGGGAACAGGCCGTGCAGCCGGCCCTGCGCGCGCACGTCGCCGCCGTAGCAGTGCCACGCGATGCCGCTCACGTACCGCGCCGCCGTCGGATCGGACAGCACGATGGCCGGCGACTCCGGCTCGTCCCAGTTGTGGTCCCAGTCGAAGATGGCGGTGCCCGGATGCGACTTCGCCAGCAGCGGCCCGAGGTGGCCGCCGATGAACGCGGCGCGCTTGAACGGATCGACGCGCATGCCGGGATAGTCGTCCGGCTCGAAGTGCGGTTCGTTCTGCAGGGTGAGCGCCGACACGGTCACGCCCGCGGCCTGCATCTCCGCGAGGTAGCGGTCCAGGTAGCGCGCGTAGGCGTCGAACGCTTCCGGCTTCAGCGTGCCCTTCACGAGGCTGTCGCTCGTCTTCATCCAGCCCGGCGCGCTCCAGGGCGACGCCATTACCTTCAAGTGCGGATTGATGGCCAGCGCCGCCTTCACGGTCGGCAGCACGGTGTCCCGCTGCGGCGCGAGCGAGAAGTGCGCGAGCCGCGGGTCGGACTGCCCCGGCGGCATATCGTCGAAGCTGTAGTGGGTGCGCGAAAAGTCGGAGGCGCCGATCGTCAGGCGCGTGAACGACAGGCCGATGCCCTCGCCCTCGCGGCCGAACAGGCGGCGCAGCAGCGCGTCGCGCCGGGTCGGGTCCATATGCTGGATCAGGTACGCCGACGCATCCGTGATGGCCGCGCCGAAGCCGGCGATTTCTTGATAGCGCGTGGCCGGATCGACGGTGATCGTGGCGGCGCCGGGGTCGGCGGCGTTGTTCGCCTCCATGCGCGCATCGGCGGCGCGCGCGAGTAATCGTGACTGGTCGCCGGTGGTGATCCAGGCCTGCACCTGCGCGGCGGCGGCGCCCGGCGCCAGCGCAGCGAGAGCAACGAAGGCGGCGGCCCACGGCATGGACAGAATACGACGGGGGTCGAACGGTTGCGGCATGCGGCATCTCCTCGAATTGGAAACGTTGCCAACCTGGCCGCGCCAACTATAGCAGCTGTGTTCGCGAAGTCAACGGGAGCGAGGGATCAATACACGTCGGGGACGATGATCGTTTGCGGCACGGGACGCCGCACGTAGTCGTCGTGGTACTCGCGTTCGGGCAGCTGGATCGAAGGCCGGTCGACCTCCTCGTACGGGATCTGCCGCAGCAGGTGGTGGATGCAGTTCAGGCGCGCCCGCTTCTTGTCGATGCCCTGCACGACCCACCATTGCGCTTCCGGGATGTGCGTGCGCTCCAACATGATTTCTTTCGCCTTCGTGTACTCTTCCCAGCGGCGGCGCGATTCCAGGTCCATGGGGCTCAGCTTCCACTGCTTGAGCGGATCGTGGATGCGGCTGAGGAAGCGCGCGTTCTGTTCCTCGTCCGAGATCGAGAACCAGTACTTGATCAGCTGGATGCCCGAGCGCGCCAGCATGCGCTCGAATTCGGGCACGGTCTGGAAGAATTCCTCGTACTCGGCGTCCGTGCAGAACCCCATCACGCGCTCGACGCCGGCGCGGTTGTACCAGCTGCGGTCGAACAGGACGATCTCGCCGGCCGCCGGCAGGTGCGACACGTAGCGCTGGAAGTACCACTGCGTGCGTTCGCGGTCGTTCGGCGCGGGCAGCGCGGCCACGCGGCACACGCGCGGATTGAGGCGCTGGACGATGCGCTTGATGGCGCCGCCCTTGCCGGCCGCGTCGCGGCCTTCGAACAGGATCACGATCTTGTGCCCCGTGTGCACGACCCAGTCCTGCAGCTTGACCAGTTCGGCCTGCAGGCGGAACAGCTCGCGGAAGTAATGCATGCGCGCTTCCCGCTCCGCGTCGGTCTGCGCGTGGGCCGGCAGCAGCGTGTCCGGATCGAGGTCGCGGTCGTCCAGTTCCAGCTCGAGTTCCTCGTCGTAGCTGTCGGCGATGTCGCGGCGCACGCGTTGCACCAGGTCCGGATGGTCGGTATGTCGCATGAGGGTGGCGGGCTCGGAACGGTGTGGAGGACGTGCCCGACTATAAAGAGCGGATGTGACGGCAGCGTGACCGGTGCGCGCACGCATGACCGGTAAACGACAAAGGCGCCGAAGCGCCTTTGTGTCAAGCGGTCACGCGATTACGCGATTACGCGGCGTGCTGTTGCTGGCCCGGTTGCTCCAGCACCTGCACGTTGTCGGTATTGCCGTTGGCATCGGCGATCGCGATCTTGCGCGGCTTGAATGCTTCGGGCACTTCGCGCACCAGTTCGATGGTGAGGATGCCGTTGTCGAAGCCGGCGCTGACGACCTTCACGTGGTTGGCCAGCTGGAAGCGCTGTTCGAAATCGCGCTGGGCGATGCCGCGGTGCAGGAAGGTGCGCTGCACGTCGTCCTTCTGTTTGCGGCCGGTCACGAGCAGGGTGTCGCGTTCGGAGGTGATCTCGATCTCGTTGCGGGTGAAACCGGCGAGCGCCATCACGATGCGGTATTTGTCCTCGGAGACCAGTTCGATGTTGTACGGCGGGTAGCTCGGCGCGGTTTCGGCGCGTTGTTCGAGCAGGTTCACCAGGCGGTCGAAGCCGATGGCGGAACGATACAGGGGAGACAGGTCAAAAGTACGCATGATTCGATATCCTCTAAAAAGTACAAGCGATAAGTTGACGGACCTCATCGTGAGCATCCGTTGGAACCAATCTAATGGCCCCCTGCCCCGTTTTCAAGCCGTACAAAATATCTTTTTTATGATCACTTCTAAAATTTTGTTTGGATCGCTGCCCGCCGGAATTCCGCCCTGGCGCGCGGTGCTACACTCGGCCGTTTGTATCCATTCCCTGGGTTTCAGCCAATGACCGCTTCCAAGTTCGCTTCCACCGTCTCGGCCGCCGCGCTCGCGCTGGCGCTGGCCTTCCCGGCGCATGCCGGGGTTCCCGCCCCCGTCGCCCAGCCCTACCCCGGCACCATCGTGCTGAACGTCGATGCGACCGACCTGTCGCAGCAGATCTTCCGCATGCACATGACGATCCCGGTGAAGCCCGGCCCCCTCACCCTGCTGTATCCGCAGTGGATTCCCGCGAACCACGGCCCGAACGGCCCGATCACCCAGCTGGCGGGCCTGAAATTCACGGCGAACGGCAAACCGGTCGAATGGGCGCGCGATCCGGTGCAGGTGTACGCGTTCCACCTGGTCGTGCCCGAAGGCGCGACGACCCTGGAAGCGGAATACCAGTACCTGTCGCCGCTGGACGGCGGCCAGGGCCGCATCACGATGACGGACGATATCCTCGGCGTGCAGTGGATCTCGACCACGCTGTACCCGGCCGGTTATGTGGCGCGCGGCATCGACGTGCAGGCCAACCTCAAGCTGCCGGCGGGCTGGCAGTACGCCACCGCGCTGGAGACCGACAACCGCGCCGGCGACGAGGTCCATTTCAAGACGAGCGACCTGGAGACGCTGATGGACTCCCCGTTGTTCGCGGGCCGCTACAGCAAGCGCTTCGACCTCGATCCGGACGGCAAGGTGCGCGTGACGCTGAACGTCTTCGCCGACCATCCGGAAAGCCTGGAAGCGAAACCCGAGCAGATCGCCGCGCACCGCGCGCTCGTGCAACAAGCGTATAAACTGTATGGTTCGTATCACTACGACCACTACGACTTCCTGTTCGCGCTGTCCGACGAATTCGGCGGCATCGGCCGCGAGCACCACCAGTCCAGCGAGAACGGCGTCAAGCCGGGCTATTTCACCGACTGGGCCAAGGGCGAGTCCGGACGCGACCTGCTGCCGCACGAATACACGCACTCGTGGAACGGCAAGTTCCGCCGTCCGGCCGGCCAGGACGTCCCCAACTTCAACACCCCGATGGACAACGAGCTGCTGTGGGTGTACGAAGGCCAGACCCAGTACTGGGGCAATGTGCTGGCCGCGCGTTCCGGCCTCGTCTCGGCAACCGGCGCGCGCGACGCGCTGGCCGCGATGGCCGCGCGCTACGACAGCGTCGCGGGCCGCGCGTGGCGCGCCGTGCAGGACACCGTCTACGACCCGATCCTCAACGCGCGCCGCCCGCTCGGCTGGCCGAACTGGCAGCGCAGCGAGGATTACTATGTCGAGGGCATGCTGATCTGGCTGGACATCGACACGCGCATCCGCGAACTGTCCGGCGAGCGCCGTTCGCTGGACGATTTCGCACGCGCCTTCTACGGCGTGAACAACGGCAGCCACCTGCCCGCGTTCTACACGTTCGACGACGTCGTCGCCACCCTGAACAAGATCCAGCCGTACGACTGGGCCGCTTTCCTGCGCGCGAAGCTGGACGGCCACGGCCCGGGCGCCCCGCTGGACGGCCTCGCGCGCGCCGGCTGGAAGCTCGTCTACACGGACACGCCGACGGACTACATCAAGGGCTACGACGAGCGGAATAAATCGCTGGACCTGACGTATTCGCTCGGCTTCACGGTCGCCCAGGATGGCGCGGTCCGCAACGTCGTGTGGGACGGCATCGGTTTCCGCGCCGGCCTCGCCGCCAACACGACCGTCATGGCCGTCAACGACCGCGTGTACAAGCCGGAGCTGCTGAAGGCCGCGATCAAGGACGCGAAGGACGCGAAGGAGGACAAGCCGATCCGCCTGCTGGTCAGGAAGGGCAACGTGCTGCGCACGATCGCACTCGACTACCGCGGCGGCCTGCGCTACCCGCGCCTGGAACGCATCCCGGGGACGCGGGACCGCCTGGAGACGATCTTCGCGGCGCTGAAGTAAGTTATAGACGCAAGTCATCGAACTGTCATGAAAACCTCCTAAGCTGAACGTGCCGGCAAAGCACAACAAGGAGGCGATATGGGATGGCTGAACGAACTGCGCGCCGCACGGCTGCGGCGCGCTTCTCCCTGGCAGGCCGCGCTGGCGGACCTGCCGGCGGAGTTGGAGAGTTTCTGGCGCCACCACGCGCCGCGCGAATACGAAGGCATCCGGACGGATGCCTTTTTTTTCACCCGCGCGACGGAAGGCTTGCTGCGGTTCTTCGACACGGTGCGGCACAGCGGCCGGCCCTGCGCCCTCCCTTCGAACGCGGCGGATTCGGTGTGGCACGCGTGGCTGCGCCAGAATCCGATCGGGCTGGAACGCTTCTGCCGGCGCCATTTCGGCAGCGCGATACCCCACGTCGAACGCGCCGGCCTCGCATCGAACGCCCTGCTGCACACGTTCGCGGCCTGCTGCGCGCGTGACGGCGTCAATCCGGGCGCCATGCGCATCCCGGCACTGTTCGCGCTGGACGCCGACCTGCGCATGCCGGGCGGGCACGGTTACTGGAACCGCGCCGGCGAGATCCGCTACGCGCGCCTGAACGAACGTGGCCGCGGCATGTGGCGCGCCATGCCGCATCCGGAACTGGGGCTGGCGGCCCTCGTGGCACACGGCCTGGTCGCGCCGCAGATCCTCGCCGCGCACGAACGCCGGCGCGCGCTGGCGACGGATGACAGTTCCTGCGGCGGCATGGCGTTTGCCGACGGCGACGCGGGCGGCGATGGCGGCGCAGGCGACACGTGCGGCGACGGCGGCGCGGGCGACGGCGGCTGCAGCTGCGGCAGCAGTTGCGGTGGCGATTGAGGCGGGCGTGACTTTGAACCGTCATCCCCGCCTGCGCGGGGATGACGCGGTCATGCTCAGCGGATGATCCCGGCCAGCTCGGCGGCCACCTGGCGCCCCAGCAGGTGGATGTGCCAGCCGTCGACGAAGCCGTGATGCGCCTGCACGGAAAACGGCAGTTGCAGGCCGTCCGGACCGTCGCGGAAACGGCCCCAGGCCAGCGACGGGATGTCCGGCGTGGCCAGGGACGCCATCGGATGCTGGATCGAGGTGAAGTCGAGCCACGGCATGCAGGTGACGAACACCTGGTCCTTCGCCTCGCGCGGCGACATCGTGCGGTATTTGATATTCAGTTCCGCCATGTTCGACGCCGCTTCCCGCGCCGCCTGGCCGCGCGCGACGAATTCGCGCACGTCGTCGGTCCAGTCGAACTGGGCGAAGTTCAGATCGCCGTGCTGGTTCATCACGGTGAACGACGGCACGAGGCGGTCGATGCGGATCACCTCACCGTCCACGACGCGGTAGCGGAAGTTCTCGACCTTGAGCACGGCGCGCAGCACGGCGCACAGCATCACGTGAAAGGGCGCCAGCGCCTGCGCCTTGCACCAGGGCCGGAAATCCGGCACGTCGAGCGTGAAGCACAGGTTGACCGCGGGGCTTTCCATGCGGTCGAAGAAGTCGAAGCGGTCGCGCCGCCGTTCGAAGTCATGCATGCGGCGCCTCCGATGCGAGGTAGCGCACGCTCCAGGCCGAGATGACGCCGGCGACGTACGCCGCGTCCTCGCGCCGCGAGATCAAATGGTCCATGCCGTCCAGCGACACGAAGCTTTTCGGATGTTGCGCCAGTTCGAAGATGCGGGTGGCGTTGTCCATGCTGACGGTGTCGTCCTGCGGCGCCTGCATCACGAGCAGCGCGCGCCCGAGGGTCGCGATTTTCTCGTGCAGGTCGTGCCGGCCGGCGTCCTCGACGAACTGCTGGCGGATGTTGAAATCGCGCCCCGCCAGCTTCACGCGCGCCTCGCCCTGCCGGGCGATCGTGTCGAGGTGCTCGGACAGCAGCTTGTTCACGACGTAGTGCGGATCGCTGGGCGCGGCGATCGTCACGACGGCCCGCGCTTCCGGCACGCGCCGCGCCGCCGCCAGCACGGCCGCGCCGCCCAGGCTGTGGCCGATCAGGAGCCTGGGGGCCGCGAATCGCTCGCGCAGGTAATCGGCGGCCGTGACGAGGTCCTCGACGTTGGATGAAAAATTGGTGTCGGCGAAATCGCCATGGCTGGACCCGAGGCCGGCGAAGTCGAAGCGCAGCACGGCCACGCCGAGCGCCGCCAGCCCGCGCGCGATGTGGGTGGCGGCCAATACGTCCTTGCTGCAGGTGAAGCAGTGGGCAAAGATGCCGTAGGCGCGCGGCGTGCCGGCCGGGGCGTCCAGCTTGGCGGAGATCCTGCCGTGCGGGCCGGGGAAGTCGATACGTTCGGTGAGCATGGTGTCCGTTGCGGAAATCGGTGACAGACGCATTGTGGAACAAGCCGGGAATGTTTGCTTGAACGGGTGGGAATGCGTGAGCTTTCGGGACGATGAAATTGCTATGCTGGGCCCTCGACTCAAGGAGAAAACGCATGCGCCTCATCATTGCCCTGGTCCTGCCCTGGCTGACCTTTTTCACGATCGGCCGTCCGTTCGCCGGCATCATCTGCCTGATCCTGCAGCTCACCGTGATCGGCTGGCTGCCGGCCGCGATCTGGGCCGTGTATTCGCTCAGCCAGTACAAGACCGACCAGAAGATCGAGCGCGCGCTGCGGCAGCGCGCCTGAGCCGTTCATGCGTCGCCCGATATTGTCATGCGCCGCGCTCGTTGCCCGTTGCCCGGGACTGGCCGGTTGCGCATCGCTGCAAGACGCGATGAAGTGCTTTCCGGGCATGGACAGCTGGCCGCTGTGCGGCCTGTAATCGATGAAGAAAGCGATCGGCTTCCTGCTTTGGCTGGCCGGGCACGTCGTCAATGTCCTGACGTTGGCTGGGGCCTGCGTCTATCTTTGGGGCGTCGTCGCCTGGATGCATGCCCCGCTGGCGGGCGCGCTGGGCGTGACCGCCGCGATGGCGTTGCTGCCCCTGGCGCTGGCCTGGGTGTGCAGGACGATCGGCAAGCGGCTGTGGAAGAATCTCCCCGCGGGCGCGCCCTCGCCCTCGCGCGCCAGACGCTGGCTGCTCGCCGGCGCCGGCATCGTCTTCGTCGGCGCCTGCGGCTCGCTCGTGCGCACCGGACTGGTCGAGCACCAATGCAGCGTCGAGCGGTCGCGCACCTGGGCGACGCATGAGGCAGACACGCGCAGGAACGGTTTCGAGCGTGTCTGCCCGGGCGACCTGGCACGTTTCGATATCTCGTTCAAGTCGCTCGCGTCAAGCACCCGCAAGCTGGCGTTCACGCCGGTCGATCTGACGCACACGCCCTTCGCGCGGTTCGAGAGCCTCGGCGGCCGGGCCGAATCCGTCGGCGACGTGCCCTCGCGCCTGTACCGCGGCTTCCGCATGCCGGACGGGCACCGGGTCACCTTGTTCGAACACGACATGTCGGCCGACGGCAGCCGAAGCTGGCGCAATCCCAGGGACGAACCGGAGCGCATCAACGGCTTGCCGGCCAGGCTGGTGGTCCTGGAAGACAACACCGGCACGGCAGTCTCGCTGCTGTCGTGGTTCGAGGGCCGGCGCGGTTACCAGCTCTGGATCGATGCCAACGTCGCGCGCGTCCCGCTGCGCGGCCAGTTGTTCGCGCTGGCGGCGTCGCTGCCGCACGCCGTGCCGGCCTGTCCCAACGAACCCCCGCCCGCGCCGCTGCGCTTCGACGCGGACGGCAATCCTGTCGACGAACCGATGCCCGAGATGCTGACCCGGACGCAGGCGGATGCGCTGGCCGACGGGAGCAAGCGGCCTTGCAGGTGACGGCGCGGCGGGCGTGAACGTCAGTCGTTCAGGCCGAGCGCTTCCCACCCCTGCGGCGTGAGCTTGACGTACAGCTTTTCCTTCTGCGTGCGCTCGCCGTCGACGGTCCGTCCGAGGACGGGGAACGCCTCCTTGACCTGCGGCTTCCTGGCCCAGGCGGCCACGTTCGACAGCGTGTACGTGTAGATCACGCTGGATTCCTCGTGGTCGCCCACCTTGGCCGGGTCGGCCCAGCGCACCACCTTGTCCAGCGACTTGCGGCCCCAGCACAGGCGCGGCTGCTTCTTCGCGTCCGCGCGCAGGTAGGGCTTCGCGGCGTCGGTCATCGTGTAGCGCCTGACCTTCACCTTCAATCCGTTCGGTTTGCCGTCGACAAAGGTGCCGGGCAATTCCATGTCCTCGCCCCTGGCCAGGCCCGCCGCTTCCAGCGCCGCCATCTGGCCGGCGACGCCGTCCGGGTACAGCTTCTGCTGGCGCAGGTCGGTTTCGTACACGTCGACCGGCCAGGTCACGGGGTCCAGGCACATGTCGCCCTTCTTGTCGAAGTACTGGGTGACGGTGACGGTGAAATTCTTGTCGTTGGCGGAGGTCTTGCTGCCGCAGGCGGACAGCGCGGCGGACAATGTCACGCCGAGGACCAGGGAAATGGCGATCTTGTTCATAGTAATTTTATTGTACCAAGGCTTGGAGACTGTCGGTCGCCGCTCATCCGGACAAGCCGCCGCGCCTGTCACCCCTTCACGCTGCCGATCAACAGCCCCTGGAGGTAATAGCGTTGAAGCCCGAGGAACAGCAACAGCACCGGAATGACGGTCAGAACCGAACCGGCCATCATCATTTCGTTATCATGGCCGTGCTCGCGTGCGAGGGACGCCAATGCCACCGGAAGCGTGTAGTGTTCGTTCCCGGCCAACACGATCAATGGCCACATGAAGTCGTTCCAGCTGGCGAGGAAGCTGAAGATCGCGAGCGTGACGAGAATGGGCGCCAGCAGGGGGAGGACGATCGAGCGAAAGATGCGGAATTCGCTGGCACCGTCGATGCGCGCGGCTTCCAGCAGCACATCGGGAATCCCGAGCGCGTACTGGCGCACGAGGAAAATGCCGAAGATACCGGCCATCGAAGGAATCAGCACGCCGAGATACGTGTTGACGAGGCCGACACTCTTCAACATGAGAAAAAGGGGCAACATGGTGACCTGCCCCGGAATCACGAGTACGCCGAGCATCAGTCTGAAGATGCGATCGCGCCCGGAGAATCGCAACTTGGCGAATGCATAACCCGCGGCGACGTTGAACGTGAGCGAAAGCAGCGTCGCCGCAGTCGCCAGCAGCACGCTATTGAGCAGGTAGCGTCCGATATCGTGGTGATCGAACAGCTCGCGGTAATTCCCCAATGTCGGGTGCGCGGGCAAGAGCGGCGGCGGGAAGGTGCTCGCCTCGCCGGGCGCCATGAAGGACACCGACAGCATCCAGGCCAGCGGAAAGAGGGTCAATGCCGCGCCACAGAGCAGTAGCGCGTTTATCAGTCCGGCCTTGAGCCCCCACGCGGCGGCTGGTTTCATTGTTCTTCTCCAAACCGCGTGAATTTGAGCTGCAGCAGCGTGATCGAAAACATCAGCAGGAACAGCATGAACGCGATCGCCGATGCGGATCCGATGTTCCACCACTTGAAGCCCTGCTCGTACATGAAATACAGCACGGTCACCGTGCTTTGCATGGGTCCACCTTCCGTCATGACGTAGGGCTCGGCAAACACTTGAAAGTAGCCGACCGTGGTCAGGATACTCACCATCACAATGGTCGGGCCGAGCATCGGCAGCGTGATGTAGCGGAACCGCGCCCAATTGCCGGCGCCGTCGAGTTTTGCGGCGGCGTACAGGTCCCCGGAAATGCTTTGCAGGCCGGCGATGAAAATGATCATGTTGTAGCCAAAGTTCTTCCAGACGCTGAACACGATAATCGCGAACATCGCCCAGTGCGGATCGCCGAGCCAGTCGACCTTCGGCATCCCGAGTGCGCCGAGAACATAATCGATGTACCCGTAGCGCGCATGGAACAGGTAACGCCAGATCACCACGACCGCAACGAGCGATGTGACGACGGGCGCGAAGAGCGCCGTGCGAAAAAAGGATTTGAAGCGTGCGACCTTCGAATGCAGCAGCATGGCGGCGGCCAGCGATGTCGCGATCGACAAAGGCACGCCGACGACCACGAAATACAACGTGTTGCCGAGCGCTTTCCAGAACAGCGGCGTCTGCAGCAGGTCGACGTAGTTGCGCAGTCCGACAAAGCGCAGGTTCTTGAGGCTGGCGAGCGCATAGAGATCGAAATCCGTCAAGCTGATGGCGAGCGCCGCCAGTGCCGGCAGCAGGAAGAACACCGCAATGGCGATCAAGGCCGGCGCGACGAAGCACCATGCCGCACGTTCCATTCTCATGGCATGTGCCCGTGATCGAGCATCCAGCGCCGCTTTTCCAGGATCCGGTCGACGCGCGCGTCAAGTTCCCGTGCCGCCTCGTCCACGGTCAGGCCGCCATGCACCATGACTTCGGCCACCAGGCGCATTTCGGTGGCAATGCGCGCCCATTCCGCCACTTTCGGGGGCGACTTCACACGCTCCAGCTGGTCGCGGAACGCGCGCGCGTAGATGTCGCCCGCGAGCGTCGGATCATCCCAGGCGCTGCGGCGCGGCGGCAGGTCGCCGATGGCATGGAACAGGCGACGCTGTATATCGACGCGCGAGAGGAATTCCACGAGTTGCCAGGCAATATCCTTGTGCCTGGAGCTGCGGAAGATCGCGAAACTGGCGCCGCCGGCGATCGACGCCCCGGGGCCGTTCGGCCCGGGTAACGCGGCCGTCATCCAGCGGTCTTGCAGGTCGGGAGGCAGGCGACGCTTGAATTCGCCGATGTTCCACGGACCGGAAATATAAAAGGAATAATAGCCGCGGCCGAACTCATTCCACACGTTGGACACCTGGCCGGTGGCCAGCCGCGGCGCCCAATTGCGCTGGAAGGCCTCGTTGTAGAACTGCAGTGCGCGCCGAAAACCGGCGCTGCGGAAGTTACCCCAACGTCCGTTGGCACGCAGCAGCGGTTCATCCTGTTGAAGCGCGAGTGCAAGCAATGGCTCGAATTCGTCCGTGGGCAACAGCACGGCAAAATTGTCCTGGCCGACCGCCGTTTTGACGGCGGCCATGGCTCGCTTCCACTCGTCCCAGTCCCTGGGCGGCGCGGCGTACCCCGCCGCGGCCAGGATGTCCTTGCGGTAGAAGATCAGCCGCGTATCGACATACCACGGGATACCATACAACCGGTTGTCCACGCGATTCGAGTCCCATATCCCGGGAAAATAATCTTCCTTTGAAATGGCGCTCGATGCGGCAGCCCGGTCGTCGAGCGATTCCAGCGCGCCGAGGGCGACGAATTCCGGTATCCAGGTATTGCCCAGCTGGCAAATATCGGGACTGGCGTCGCCAGCGAAAGCCGTCATCAGCTTTTCATGTGCCGATGCCCACGGCAGTTGCTGGATGTCGATCCGTATGCCTTGATGGGTGCGCTCGAATTCGTCGACGAAGTCCTTGATGACCTCGCCCTCGCGGCCCATGGTCCAAAAACGAATCACCGTCACGTCGGATACGGCCCGGCCCCGGCCCGCCATCAGGCAGGCGGCAAGCACGAGCGACAACACGAGCAGGAACTTCGGCAAGGAGATGGCAAACCTCATTTCGCTGGATTCGGCCAACCGCCGCACTGTCGCAAACGCCCGGGCAGTGCGGCGCAGGGCTGTTGGGGATTTTACGTCAAGCGGAATTGCTTGAGTAATTCCTGGCGCCCTGCGGAAACGAAAACAGGTCGGCGTCCTGCTAGCGAACGTACTTGAACGTGGATCGCAGCCGAATATCGTCCGACGATGCACCGATCATCAGGTCGAATTCGCCGGGCTCGGCATCCCAGCGCAACGCCGCATTGAAGAAGGACAGGCTTTCCTTGTCGATCGTGAATTCCACGGTCCGCGTTTCGCCCGGCGCCAGCGCCACCTTTTGAAATCCCTTGAGTTCCTTCACCGGCCGCACCACGGAGGCAACGCGATCGTGAAGGTATAGCTGAACGACCTCCTGGCCCGCCACCTTGCCGGTATTGGTAAGCTGCATGCTGACCTTCAGTTTGTCGTTGCCATGCAGCGTGTCGCGGTCCAGTTTCAGATCGCCGTAACCGAACGTCGTATAGCTCAAGCCGAAGCCGAACGGGAAACGCGGCAAATTCACCAGGTCGATATAGCCGGACACCCATTCCGTCGTCGTCGGCGTCGGTGCCGGCCGGCCGGTATTGAAATGGTTGTAGTAGATCGGGATCTGGCCCACGCTGCGCGGGAAGGTCATCGGCAGCTTTGCGCCCGGGTTCACGTCGCCGAACAACACGTCGGCCACCGCGTTGCCCGCTTCGCTGCCCAGCCACCACGTGTACAGGATTGCGGGTGCGTGGTCGGCCACCCAGTCGAACACGAGCGGGCGGCCGGCGTTGATCATGACCACCACCGGTTTGCCGGTCGCGAGGATGGCCTTGATCAGATCCTCCTGCACGCCCGGCAGGGTCGGATTGGCCCGGCTCCGGGATTCGCCGCTCATGTCCCAGCGTTCGCCGACGCCGATCACCACCGCGTCGGCCTCGCCCGCGACCCGGACGGCTTCGGCAAACCCCGAACGGTCTTCGCCGTCGATGTCGCTGCCTTTGGCGTAAAGAAGCGTCGTGTCCTTCCCCAGCTTGGCGGCGACGCCATCCCACGTCGACACGGCCTGGTGTGCATAATCGACGCCGGGCACCGTGACGGACCAGAAGCCGTGGTTCTCCACGCCCTGCTTGACCATCGGACCGATGAGGGCCAGCTTCCTGACCGACTTGGACAAAGGCAGCACGGCGCCGTCGTTTTTCAGCAGCACGATGCTTTTTGCCGCGATGTCGCGGGCCGCTTTGCGGTGTTCCGGATTATTCAGCGCCGCACGTTCGCGCTCGGGGTCGCTGAATCTATAAGGATCGTCGAACAGGCCGAGTTCGAACTTCTTGCGCAGGACGCGGCGCACGGCGTCGTCGACGTCGGCCAGCTTGACCTTTTTCTCGCGCACCAGCTGCACCAGATCGGCCTGGTAGGCACCGCTCTGCATATCCATGTCGACGCCCGCATTCAGCGCGATCCGCGCCGCGTCCTTGTTGTCGGCCGCGTAGCCGTGGTCGACCATTTCATCGACGGACCTCCAGTCCGACACGACAAAGCCGGTGAAGCCCCACTTCCCCTTCAGGATATCGCGCAGCAGATGGCTGTTGCCCGTAGCGGGAACGCCATTCAGGTCATTGAACGACGTCATGAACGTCGACGCGCCGGCATCGAGCGCCGCCTTGAACGGCGGCAGATAGGTTTCCCACAGCATGCGCTCGCTCATGTCGACGCTGTTGTAGTCGCGCCCGCCGACCGCCGCGCCATACGCCGCGAAATGCTTGACGCACGCCATGACGGCGTCGACGTCGCCCAGCTGCCTGCCCTGGAATCCTTTCACGCGCGCGGCGGCGACCCGCGACGCGAGATAGGTGTCTTCGCCGGCACCTTCCATGACGCGCCCCCAGCGCGGATCGCGCGCGATATCGACCATCGGCGCGAAGGTCCAGTGGATGCCGCCTGCCGCCGCTTCGGTGGCGGCGACGCGGGCGCTGTGCCGGATCGCGTCGAGATCCCAGCTGGCCACCTCGGCGAGCGGGATCGGAAACGTGGTCTTGTACCCGTGGATCACGTCCATGCCGAACAGCAGCGGTATCTTCAGGCGCGATTGCAGCGCGAGTTCCTGGTACTGGCGCGTGCTGTTCGTGCCGACGACGCTGAACACCGAACCGACCCGGCCGCTGCGTATCCCTTCGCGCACATTGGACTTGATGGCGACGGGCCCCGTGGCTTTCGACTCCGCCGAGTATTGGGTCAGTTGGCCGACTTTCTCCTCGAGCGTCATTTGTTTCAGCAGTCGTTCCACGCGCCGGTCGACGTCCTTCGATTCGGCGCCATGCGCCACGTTCACGCCAACCGCAAGCAATAGCGAAAGCACGATGGTTCCTGCCCGCATAGTTTTAATCATGAATACTCCGTGTTGATTTTGTATCCGGTTTCAGTCCCGGCCTGCCTGGTACATGCCGGCATGTACGATGCCGAAATAGAGGATGAACGTGTAGCACGCGGCCGGAACCAGGAACGACCCGTGCAGGCCGATGCTATCGGCCGCGACACCCTGTGCGAACGGGACGAGCGCCCCGCCGACGATCGCCATGCACAGTACGCCCGAGGCATGCCCGGTCAGGTTGCCGAGCCGATGCAGTGCCATGCTGAAGATCGTCGGGAACATGATCGAGTTGAACAAGCCGACGGCAAGGATCGCCCACATCGCGACATGTCCGTGGCTGAAGATTGCCGTCAGGATGAACGCGATCGCGCACGCGGCGTTGAACGCCAGCGTCTTCCCGGGACTGATGCGGCGCATGACGGCGAATCCGATGAAACGCCCGATCATGGCGCCGCCCCAGTAGTAGCTGACGTAGTGCGCCGCCGCCGCGGGCGTCAGGCCGGCCACTGTGCTCTCGCCCAGAAAATTGATCAGGAAACTGCCGATGCTGACTTCGCCGCCCACATAAACGAAGATCGCGATCGCGCCGAGCACGAGATTGCGATGGGACAGAAGCGCGCGCAAGCCGGCCGGCGCCGCATCGTCGTGATGGACGATCCTGGGCAGGCGCGCCGCCGCGAACAGGATCGCCAACAGGAGCAGCGCGCCCGCAAGCGCGAGATACGGGCCCTGGACCGTGGCGGCCTCCCTGGCCCGATACAGCGCCTGCTGCGCCGCGGGCAGCAGATGGATCCGGCCGGCGTCGAGCGCGCCCGCGCCCGACAGGATCAGCATGCCGCCGAGCGTCGGCGCGACGGTCGTTCCCAGCGAATTGAATGCCTGGGTCAGCGTCAACCTGCTCGAGGCCGTGCGTGGATCGCCCAGCGCCGTCACGTAGGGATTCGCGGCGACCTGCAGCGTCGTGATGCCGGCGGCAAGCACGAAGAATGCAAACAGAAACAGCGCATAACCGCGCGTGGCGGCCGGATAGAACAAGGCACATCCGGCCGCGGCGATCACGAGCCCCGCGACGGCGCCGCTTTGATAGCCGATTTTCCGGATCAGCATGCCGGCCGGCAGCGACACGATGAAGTACGCGCCGAAGAAGCAGAATTGCACGAGCATCGCTTGCACATAGCTGAGCGTATAGACCGCCCTCAGGTGCGGGATCAGGACATCGTTCAGCGACGTCAGGAGACCCCACATGAAAAACAGGATGGTGACGATGACCAGCGGTCCCGTGCGCTTGTGCGACGTCCCGGCGACATCGTTCGGAACCGTTGCGGTGGTGGATGTATTTGACGCAAAACCCATATCGAGCTCCTGTGATTATTGCTGGCCGGCCAAACGCGCGGCGAGCATGGCCGAGATGCCGGGAAAGGCCGGATACTTCTCGGTGATCAGATAGGTCGGAATCGGCGCCACGAAGGAATGCATGCGCCCCTTGTCCTCGAACCGCGCACGGAACGGCGATCGATCGAACAACGCACCGAAGCGCGGGACGATGCCGCCGCCGATGTACATGCCTCCGGTAGCGCCGAACGCGAGCGCCACGTTGCCGGCGACCGTGCCGAGGATGGCGCAAAACCGCATCACCGCCTCGATACACACGGCGCTGTCGCCATCGAGCGCGGCGCGGGTAATGTCGTGTGCCGGAAGGTCGCATCCGGAAAGCACGCGATGGATCGCCTCCAGTCCCGGGCCGGACAGCAGGCGTTCGCAGGAGACATGCCCGCGCCCGTTCCACAACGCGCGCAGGATGTCGACCTCGACGTCGTCCGTGGGCGAGAACGTCGCGTGTCCTGCTTCGCTCGGCAACGGGGTCCAGCCCGGGCCAGTCGGGATCAGTCCGGCCACGCCAAGTCCCGTGCCGGGACCGATCAGTCCCAGGGGACGCCCGCGCCGGCCCGCACCGCCGCCCACTTGCCTGACCTGCCCGGAATCGAGATGCGGCAGCGCCATCGCCAGCGCCGCGAAGTCGTTCTCGACGAGCAGCGTTTCCAGTGCCGCGTCCGCGCGCAGGGCCGCGACCGAGAAACTCCAGTTCCTGTTCACCATATTGACCACGTCGCCGTCGACCGGGTTGGCGATCGCGATGGCGGCGTGGCGCACGCGTCCATACGTGCCGACGATATCGGCAACCTGTGCCAGGTAGGCCCGGATCGCCGCGTACAAATTCTCGAAGTCGTCGCAAGGCAGCACCGTGACGGCCTCGATCGACCGCGGTCCGGTCTCGAGCGCGAAGCGTGCGTTGGTCCCGCCGACATCCGCCAGCAGGCGCGGCCCATCGTCATAGGGTTTCATCGGATCTCCTCGCAACGCAGCGCGTCCTTGTCATTGGCGGCGCCGCCGACGATCCGGATATTGGTGAATGCGGCGGCAAACGGCCCGTCCGTCGCGATCCCGAACAGCGTGTCCACCTTCGTCAGGTCGGCCCCTTGCGCGACGAAGCAGGCCAGCGGAATCTTGACGGTTGCCCTGGGCAGCGTTGCAAGTCGCTTGAACACGTCCGTCAAGTTCACTTCGCCTGCGCATTTCCCGCCGCAGCCGAGCGCCATCGTGACCTTTCCGGTCGGCGCCATCTTGACCGAGGTGTCGAACTGGAGCACGCCATCCTTCGTGGCGAAGTCGGGAAGCGCCATGGCCGTCGACGGCCGCGCTTCGATGCGCCCGGCGCCCGTCCAGGTCACCAGCTTCGCATCCTGCTGCGTGTTGACCTGCACGGTGTCGACCCGGATGGTCGGCAGCACGACGGCCTTGTTCAAGTCGGAGCCCAGCGCGACGCGCTGCGCACCGCTGACGACGTACAACGGCCAGGTCGCATGGTCGGTCTGGGTGAAGATCGGATAGGCATTGCTCGCGCCGCAGCCGCCGGCCGGATAGCGGACGTCGAGCTTGCCGACGGTCTTCGTGCCGCGGTAATTCAGCCCGTATCCGCGCGCGAACAGGGTGTCGTGACCGCTGCGCGCCGCATCGATGCTTGCCTGGCATGCCGATCCGGGCCAGGTGAACGACAGCGTGCCGTTGAAGTCATGGGCGATCCTGCCTTTCGCGTCGCGGAACAGGACATCGGCCACGCCCTTGCCTTCGGTACCCGGCAGCCACGCCATGACAAAACTGTCGGACAGGTTCATCAGGTCGTTGACGTACAGCGGGCGGCCGGCGACGAACACCGTGACCACGGGTTTGCCCTTGCCCGCGACCGCCTGCAGGACGGCGAGATCGCCGGGGTAGCGGCTCGTGTGGCGCAACGTCCCCGTCGCGCCGATGTCGCCGGCGCCTTCCGCGTACGGCGTCTCGCCGATGACGGCGATCACGGCGTCGAATCGGGACGCGTCGATACCGGACGCGTCGGCGCTGTAGGTGACGTTGGACCTGCCGACGGCCTCGACGATGCCGGCCAGGATCGTATCGCCGTTCGGAAAATCGCTGTTCCGGTTGTCGGTTCCCTGCCACGTCAGCGTCCAGCCACCGGTCTGGTTCGGCAGGCTGTCGGCACTCTTGCCCACCACCAGGACCCGGCTGCCGCGTGCGAGGGGCAATGCCGCGCCATCGTTCTTCAGCAGGACGAGCGATTTGCGTACGGCTTCGCGCGCCAGCGCCCGTGCCTGCAAGGCATCCTGCTTGCCGGCGTAACGGTTGTCCGACGGCTTCCTGCCGAACAGTCCTGCACGCAGCTTCACCCGGACGATGCGCGTCACCGCATCGTCGATGCGCGACATCGGGATCTCGCCCTTCCTGACCTGGTCGGCGGTATTGGCGATGAAGGCTTTCCAGTCGTCCGGCACCATGACCATGTCGATGCCGGCATTGATCGCCTGGGCGCAGCTTGCGTTGCTGCAGCCGGCCACCTGGCCGATGCCGTTCCAGTCGGAGACGACGAAGCCGTCGAAGCCCATCCTGGTCTTCAGGACGTCGGTGAGCATGGCCTTCGAACCATGCATCTTGCCGTAGTCCACGCCGGCTGCGACGTCGTCCCAGCTGTTGTAGGACGCCATGACGGTCTGTGCGCCGGCCGCCAGCGCGCCGTAATAGCCCTGGCCGTGGATGTTGATCATCTGCGCCCGGGTCGATTTGTTGTCGCCCTGGTCCTTGCCGCCGTCCGTGCCGCCGTCGCCGATGAAATGCTTGGCGGTCGCGACGACGTTGCCGTCCGCGGCAAACGTGCCCTGCAATCCCTGCACGTAGGCCCGGGCATACGCGTTCACCAGCGTGCCGTCCTCGGAAAAGCTCTCGTAGGTACGGCCCCAGCGAACATCCCGCACGACGGCGAGGGTCGGCGCAAACACCCAGGCGATGCCGGTCGCACGGGTCGCCTTGGCGACCGCGGCGCCGATCCGGCCGACGAGGCGGCTGTCATGGGCCGCCCCGAGGCCGATATTGTGCGGGAACTGGGTCGCGCCGAAGACATTGCTGTTGCCATGAATCGCATCGATGCCCCAGATGACGGGCACCTTGGCTTTCATGTCGGTGGACACCGACGCCTCGTAATAGCGATCGGCCAGGGCCAGCCACGCCGCCGCGGTCGCATGCTTGTTCCCGCCCGGCCAGCTGCCGCCGCCATTCAGTATGGAGCCGAGATAGTAGCGGCGTACATCGTCGGGCGATGCCGTCTTGATCTCGGCCTGCGTCATCTGGCCGATCTTCTGTTCGAGCGTCATGCCCGACACGATGGCCGCCACCCGGGCTTCGAGTGCCGGGTCGGCAGCGATTGCACTCTTGACGCGCGGCCAATCGGCGAGCTGGACCGTGGACGGGTCCGCAAGCGCGGTGCTCGCGGAGAAGGAAGTGAGCGCCAAGGTTGAAGCAAGAATGGACTGTCGTATTTTCATGGTTAAGGTAAAAGGGTTCGGCGCCGCGTCATCCGTGGATGGCGCACAAACAAGCGCGTGCAATGGCGAGACGGGACACGAGCGGCGGATGAAAGACCGGGGGCCGGCGCCTACGCCGGCACGGCGAGGCCGGCAACGAGATCCGCATGCATCGGCATGGTGGCCACGCAACGGCGCACGACGTCGCGGACATCATCGGCAAACGCCTGCAGGCGCTGCAGCGGATGGATATCGCAAACCGGGTGATACCCGCTCGGGACCAAACCCTGTCCGAGCATGACCTGCACCCAGCTCGCTTCGCGGAACAGTTCCATCTCGGTCCGATAGACCCGCGCATTGGTGGCGAACAGCGCCATCTTTTCGGCCAGCGTGTCGGGGATCGGCATCTGCCGGCAATAGTTCCAGAATGGCGAATCGGCGCGCGTCGTGAGCTTGTAATGCAGGATGATGAAGTCGCGGATGCGTTCGAGTTCGAACTGCGTCTGGCGGTTGTACACGGCGATGTCGGCGGCGTCGAGGCCTGCATGAGGAAACAGGTCCATCAACCGGGTAATCGCCGACTGGACCAGGTGAATGCTGGTCGATTCCAGCGGCTCGACGAAGCCGCTCGACAAGCCGATGGCAACGCAGTTGCCGACCCAGGTGCGCTTTCTGCGGCCGGCGGCAAACCGGATCAATCGCGGCTCGGCCAGCGGCTTGCCGTCGAGCGTACTCAGCAGAACATCGGCCGCGTCGCCGTCCTGCATGAAGGCGCTCGAATACACGTGGCCGTTGCCGATGCGATGCTGCAGCGGTATCCGCCATTGCCATCCCGCGGACCGTGCAGTCGAACGCGTGTACGGCGACGGTGGCAAGGCCGGTTCCGACGGCACGGCAAGCGCGCGATCGCACGGCAACCAATGCGACCAGTCCTCGAAGCCGGCCGCGCAGGCTTGCTCGATCAGCAGCGCGCGCGCGCCGGAACAATCGATGAACAAATCCCCTTCGATCAGCCTACCACCGGCCAGGCGCAGGCCCGCGATGTTGCCGTTGTGCGGATCGCGCAAGACCTCGTCGATACGGCCTTCGGTCCGCACGACGCCCTGCTGCTCGGCGCGCCGGCGCAAATAGCGGCCGTACCGATTCGCATCGAAATGAAATGCATGGCCAATCTCGCCGAGCGGCGAATGCGCCATGTCCGGCCGCGGCCGCATGAAACGGCCTTGGAGGGCCGCTACCGAATTGACCGAGTAATCCGCGAAATCATGAGCGAGCCCGGCCTTGCGCAAGCGCAGCCAGTACTGATGGAACGGCAGCCCGTCGATCGGCCGCCCGACGTCGCTGAACCCGTGAAAATATCGGCTGCCCGGGGCGTTCCAGTCGACGAATTCGATACCGAGCTTGAACGTGCCCTTCGTCTCCCGAAGAAACTCGTCTTCGCTGATGCCCAGCGCCGCATTGAATGCCCTGATCGCGGGAATCGTTCCCTCGCCGACGCCGACGGTACCGATCTCCTCGGATTCGACCAGTTCGATCTCCCAGTGTTGACGCCCTTCGTCGCGCAGCAGGAGTCTGGACAGCGCGGCCGCAACCATCCATCCCGCCGAGCCGCCGCCAACGACGACGACGCGCCGCAATTGTTTCAGTGACATTGTTATCCCCAGGTAGAGTGACCGTCTGTCGGCAATACCTTGCGGGCTGCCGACAGACGGGCGCGGTAAGGCGGCGTCAGTGGAACTTGTAGTTCATCCCCAGGAGGAATTGCCGGCCGTAGATGTTGTAATCCTTCGGCTGCACGATGCCGCCAAAGCCCGTACCGTCCTGGACAGTGCGATCCGGCGCATTGGTGACATTCCCGACCTGGAACATGAGCTGCAGGCCCTTCGCCGCGCCGCCCTGGATTTCGTAGCTTGCCTGCAGGTCTACCTTGTTCGAGGCAAGTGTGCGGTTCAGGAGGGTGGACCCGAACAGGTACGCGTATTCCCCTCGATAGTCCGAACGGTAGCGGTCATTGATGCGGAATGAGTAGCCATTACGTTCGTAGTACAAGGTCAGACCGCCAACCCATTTCGACAAGCCAGGCAGCGTTTGCCAGGAATCCGTCGAATTCGGACCGCTCGGCTTGATGGAGCTGTCGGTAAAGGACGCCGTAGCGATCGCGCCGAACCCCGCCAGCATGGGATTCACGAGTTCACCGTCGAGTGTTGCGCTCAATTCGGCCCCGCGCACGCGGCCGCCGTTTCCGTTCGCCTGGGTCGAGTAGGTACCCATATTCGTCACCGGCACAATCGCGGGCGTCGGATTGATATACCCGCTGAAGTCGTAAGGAATGGTGGAGTTGTAGATGTAGCTGTCCAGCTTTTTGTAGAACAAGGCCCCCGACACATAGCTGCGCTTGCCGAAATACTGTTCAAGAGAGATGTCGAGCGATTTCGCGCGCCACGGTTGCAGCTTCGGATTGCCGCCGCCGCCCGACCACAGGTGCGTACTGAGGTCCACGCCAACCCCGGCGGCCGCATTCATGTCGTCGATGCGCGGACGCGCCATTGTTTTTGCAGCACCCAGGCGGAGCTTGCGGTCGCCCCCGATGTCGGCAACCAGGTTCAGGCTCGGCAGGTAGTCGTTGTAGTGCGTACCCGGGTCGATGGTGCCGATGATGTATCCCGCGGCGTCGAACGCATAGGCGGTGGAATCCTGCCTGGTATGGATCGCCTGCACGCCGACATTGCCGTGCAGGGGAATGCCGCCGATCGCGGTGTCGATGTCCAGCTTGACGTACGCGGTCGAGACCTTTTCGTGAACGCCGAACGTCTTGCCATTGTCGCCACCCGGTCCGAGACTGGGATTCGTCACCATGTTGTAGAAATTGGCGGCGACCGCGTTGACGTCATAACTCAATACCGACGGTACGCCCACAAAATCGAGAGAAGTCGGCGTCGTCAGGACCGACGACGGCAGCTGCCGCGCCAATATCCCGTCCTTCACCCTTGCGAAATCGACGTGGAAATTGCGCGTCTTGTCGCGGCGCGACAGATTGATACCGAAATCGATTTTGTCGAATATGCTCCACTCGACGTCCCGCGTGGCCTGCAAGCGGAGCGCGCGAATGGTGTCCATCTGTTCGTTGTACTGCTTTCTTCCCAACTGGGGCGTGCCGACGCCGCCCCAGCCGACCGGATCGCTCAACAAGATTGTCGTGGGATCGGATAGCGAGTTGTGGAAGGAGAAGGTCGGGAATCCGGAACCGGTGGGCGTGACGAGGTCGAACGTCGGCGACGTGGTCGCACCGGCGTAGGTCTCGAACTGGCTCTCGGCGCGGTTGGCGCTCGAGTAACTCAAATCGGCGGTCGCGCGCCATTCGCCTATCCTCTTGTCGATGTTCCATCCGGCCGATTTAAGCGCGTCATCGCGTGTGTTGTAATCGTTGCGAACAACGCCGTTGGTGACGAAGTTGGACGTCACCGAGGTGACGACCGGCTGCCCGCCGGCGTCGGTTGTGCCGACGTTACTGAACGTGCTGCCAGGGTAGCCCCAGCCGTCGCCCAGGCTACCCATCAAACCGCGCATCACTTCGACGTTCTTGAACTTCGAGTAATACAAGTCCAGCGAACTGTGCAGATCGGTCCCCGGCTTGTACTCGAGCGACGCCATCAGTCCATTCCGCGTGTCGTTCCGCGAAATCGATTCGGCCTGGAAGCCGGACAGATAGTAGGCATTTCCCGGACTCGTTCCAGCGATGGGACGGCAACCCCAATCGGTCTGGTGCGCTATGCAATTCGAATCCGTCTGCCATCCCCAGGCCTGATAGCCGTGCTGCTGTCCAGGCGCATCGAGGTGCGCAAATCCGACGGCGAGGCCGATGGTGCGGTGCGCGAACTGGTCGATATACGAGATACTGAAGCGCTTGCCGTTCGCCGACGTTCCGCCGTACCCGTGATTGAGATCGCCGAGAGAATTGTGCTCGCCGCGGATATTCAGTGCGAACGTACGCTCGCGGAATGCGAGCGGACGCACCGTATTCAGGTCGACCGTTCCCGACAAGCCCTGCCCGAGCAGGGCCGCGTCCGGCGTCTTGTAGACGACGACCGCCGAGATAAGCTCGGCGGGATATTGGTCGAATTCCACGCCGCGATTGGTGCCGACCGATGCCTGCTCGCGGCCGTTAAGGACGGTGCCGGCAAAATCGGGCGCCAGGCCGCGAATCGCGATGACTTGAGCACGACCGTTGACCTGCTGCGCCGCCAGGCCCGGCATGCGTGCCATGGCTTCCGCGATACTGATATCCGGCAGCTTGCCGATATCCTCGGACGTGATCGCTTCAACGATCGAGTCGGAATTCTTCTTTTTGCTGATCGAGCCTTCGATACCGGCACGAATGCCCGTCACGACAACGGACTGCACATCGGATGCCCCTTGCGCCTGGCCAGAACTCGCATTGTCCGCCTGCTGCGCCAGTGCTGGCGCCTGGATCAGCGTCAAAGTCCCGCCGAGCAGACCGGCGCACACCGCTGCAATCGGCCGTAAGCGAAAGCGCGTCGGTTCTGCGGACTTCTTGACTGTTTGATACGTTCCGGCGCGTTTGGACAAACGGCCCTGTGTGGTAGGCATAACCCTGTCTCCTTCGGTATTGATATTGGTGTTACGGCAGATGACCAGAATCGCGGCGTTCGGGCCGGCCGTTCGCCCGGCCGGCAAATCGCTTGCGGCGCCGGACATCTGCATTCCGGCACCGTGTTCACGTTTTACGGAATGCATGATTGGAATGCATTCCATTTCTTCCCAAGATTACCTGCTTGCGATTTGTCGTCTTAACGATTATCGAAGCGTCGTGCCAATATTCGAAAGGCGGCTGTCGGCCAGACCGCAAGAACGATCGATCGGATCGTCGGCCTCGCACCCTGCGATCGAGGCAGCTTCGAATTGGAATGCATTCCACTTTTGATCGAATGCATACGGCGGTCTCATGTCATGCAAATGACGGCTGCTTTCGCATCTTGCTTTCCGGATGCAACACAACCGTCATGGAAATCGAAAGAATCGAAACATTTGCCAGCATCGCCTATGAAAACCAGTCGCTCTGAAGTCAGAATGGAATCGATTCCAATATTAGTGATCAGTATAGATATATATTCTCTTCCATGTCAATGCCAGCGATGCAGCCTGTCGTTTTCCTGAGAGTCCGCCGGCGCCTGCCCGACGGCTAGGCTTGTGCCGGCCCCACGTCCGGCGCTTTTGCCAGCGAGTCGCGATATGCCATACTGATCGGAAAGCTCCGTGCGACCGGCCGCCTCAAATGGTAACAATGGTTGAGCAAGGCGTTGACCGCGCTGATGACGACCTCCCGCCAGGGAACATGCACGGTCGTCAACCGCGGCGCCAGGAATTCGGCGAGCGGCGTGTCGTCGTAACCGACGACCGAGACGTCGCGCGGCACGGCAATACCCGCTCCATGAAGATACGATAGCGCGCCGACCGCCATTTCGTCGTTGGCGCAAAAGAGCCCAGTAAACTTGTATCCGGACGCCAGGAGTTCCCTCGCCCCATCCCGGCCGCCTTCGGTCGTAAAGTCGCGCTCCGTCATCCATATGGCCGACACGTCGACGCCATTGCCCGCCAGTTCCGAAAGAAACCCGTCGACGCGCTCGACGTTGTCGGGAGAAGTCGACGGGCCTGTGATAACGGCGATCCGACGATGGCCATGGTCCAGGAATGCGCGCGCCGCGAGTGCGCCCCCTTGCCGGTGGTCGATCGCAAAACACTGATCGGGGATACCGTTCAAATGTTGATTCATGACGACCATGCGGGACTCTTTCTTGACGAACGCGAGGATATCCTCGTCCGAGAGCGCACCGGTCATCACGATGATGCCGTCGCAGCCGCGTGCCAACAGGAATTCGATGCCGTCGATCGCCTGGCGCCGCCCGTCACCGGCCCCTGAGCCGAATGCAATGACCGTGTTCAGGCCGACTTCCCGCAACACCATGTCGATCGCTGAAAGGATGGGCGTGAAAAACGTCCCCTTCAGCGCCGGGATGTAGACACCGATCATCTTCGACGATCCGGACAGCAGTGATCGCGCCGCGTGCGACGGGCGATAATCCAGTTGCTCGATCGCCTTCCTGACGCGTTCGAGCGTCGCCGGCGACACCGAACCTTTCCCGCTGACGACACGCGACGCCGTTGCCACACCAACGCTCGCAAGTCGGGCAACATCCTTGATCGTGGCCACGATTTCCTTGAAATTAATTAACCGATCCGGAACGCTGGACCGGATTCGCCGTCGATGCGGCACAGTGCTTGCGAATGAATTCCGCATGCGTGGGCATGACATCCACACATTTTCGGATGACTGCCCGGACATCGGTGACGAATTTGCGGATGTCGTCTTGCGAGCGCTGATCGACCAGGGGATGATAGCCGCGTGGCCGGAGGCCCTGGCCATGCATCACCTGCAACCAGCTGACGTCGGTAAACAATTCCTCACCCGCACGCAGGATTCTGCCGTGGCCTTGGAACAGGTCGATCTTTTCCTGCAAGGTTGCCGGAATCTCCATGTCCCGGCAATAAGCCCAGAACGCTGAATCTGTCCGCTCATTCAGCTTGTAATGCAAGATAAGGAAATCGCGGATTCTTTCGTATTCAAAGTCGACCTGGGCATTGAAGGCATCGATATCGGCACTATTGAACGTCTTGTCGGGGAAGAATTCGACCAGACGCGCGATTGCCGTCTGAATCAGATGAATACTGGTGGATTCGAGTGGTTCGAGAAAACCGCCCGCCAATCCGATCGCCACGCAATTCTTGCTCCATCCCTTTTTCCGCTTGCCTGTGGTAAAGCGAATATGGCGCGGCGCCGCGAGCGGTTCGCCGTCGAGATTGCTCATCAAAATCTCTTCGGCCTCCTTGGGGGCCATGAAATCGCTCGAAAAAACATGGCCGTTCCCGATCCGGTGCTGCAACGGAATACGCCATTGCCAACCGGCCGCACGTGCGGTCGAGCGCGTGTACGGCAACAAGGGGTCGACCGACGCACAGGGCACGGCAATCGCGTGATTACACGGCAACCAATGGCTCCAGTCCTCGAAGCCGGTGTGCAAGGCCTTTTCGATCAGCAGGCCGGCCATGCCGGAGCAATCCACGAACAGATCCCCGGCGATCCGGTCGCCATTCTCCATGACGACCGCCTCGATGAAGCCATCCCCGGCACGCAGGCGCGTGTCGACGATCCTTCCTTCGATACGGACGACGCCGCGCGCTTCGCTATAACGACGCAGATATCGGGCATACAGGCCGGCGTCGAAATGGAAGGCGTAGCCGATGTCCGCGACCGGCGAGTCCGGGGCGCTCTGGATGTCGCGCATGAACTTGGCATGACGCGGCGCCAGCGTATTGATCGAGAATTCATCGAGATCGGGCGCCTCGCCAGCCTGGTGCAACTTCAGCCAATATTGATAGAACTTGAGTGGGCCCAGATCCCGCCCGATCTTGCCGAAGCCATGGAAATATGACTCGCCGATGTTTTTCCAGTCGACGAATTCGATTCCAAGCTTGAACGTGCCCTGGGTATTGCGGATGAAATCATCTTCATCAATGCCGAGCGCATGATTGTAATTGCGGATATTCGGGATGGTGGCTTCACCGACGCCGATCGTCGAAATTTCGTCGGATTCGACCAGGCGCAGGCGATATCCATCCGGCAGCAAGCGCGACAAGGCGGCAGCCGTCATCCAACCGGCCGTACCGCCCCCGACGATCACGACGTCCCGTACGCGATTACCGTCCATATGCTCCCCTTCAATCCACTACAACGATTGCATTCCGCCGCGCTGGCCAGTGAGGCATCCCCAATGCAGGCATCAGTCAAAAACCACATTGTAAGCCGAAAATTGGAATCGTTCTCAATTTTTTCTTCACTATAGCAAGAGCATTTTCCGGTGTCAATTTGACACACCTGGAGCGGACGTTGCCGCATGCGTTCGTAGCGAAAAAAAGACGATACCTGGTCGAGAAGAGCGTGGGTGCATCGGCGACAGCTGCAGGACATCCGCCAGGGGCTCAGCCCGGGATGTAGCGTTGGACACGGGCATTACGGGCATCCGAGGACGCATCCCGGCCGGGTGCAACGTGATGCAGGAGGGTGAAACGGCACGCCCGGACGCCGGCGGCGTCGCCCTCGGGACTGGACGCGCCATCCGGAGGCCGGTGCCGACTGCACGAGGGCACGGATTTAACGTTCGATGTCGTTACGGAGTGCAGGCATGCGTCATTGGATACGGAAGTCGTCGAGATTGCGGCCGTTCGCCAGCGCCTCGCCGACCCACTTCGGTTGCCGGCCTCGGCCAGTCCAGGTTTGTTGGCTGTCGGCGGGATTGCGATACCGTGCCTGAACCGTTCCTGCCTTGCCTCCCTTCGCTTTTTTTCCGGTGGTGCCAAGCAGTTCTTCCACCGACAGGTTCAAGCCCTGTGCAATCGAAAGGATTTGCTCGCGCGCTTTTCCCAGTTCCTGCCGATGACGCTCCGTGATCTCTTTTTCGACGTCGTATCCCAGTCTCTTGAGTTCGTTCAGGCTGTAATTCGACAGATCGATCTTTGCCATTTTCACTTCCTTTTCAGTATGGATTGGTAAGCTCGTGTGCCATGAATTCTACTATAGCCAACAAGGCGAAGATCGTTACCGAGAAACGCGGCATATCAGGAAAAATTCCCCGGGATGAGTTAACAAGCCAATTCGAGGGGTGACGATCCAATACGCAGCAGCGAATGCCTAAGTGTCGAGTCCCGTTTGATCGTAGACGCGTTTGACGAATAATTCAGGCCGCTTCTTCTGCCATTCCTTGAGTGCCAGGATGGGCGTTTTGGCGTCAAGCGCGCGCTGTGGTATGTGGTGGTGGTACAGCTTCAAATAGTTCAGCAAGGTCGTCTCCGGATCGGCTTTGCTGTCGAAACGGGTTTGCTGCAGCAGTTCATTGTATGGGCACAGCGTACGATCACATTCACTTCATGGATTTTTGCAAAGAGTGGGACCCCGCGTGGCCGGATGTCGTGTTGGCGCGGGCACCGCACACTGCTTAACCGAACAACCCATGCAAATACCACCTCGGCTCCCGCTCATCGATACCGATGCGTTCCCGATACACCCAGTACAGCGTGTGATCCTGCCCCTCGGCGATGAAATAGTCGCGCGTTTCCGGGCCGTCCCACCAGCCGCCCTCGATACGCTCGGGGGTCGAGGCCACCCGCAGCGGCGAGCCGTAGAACGGGCGGCGGTCGCGCATCAAGAGCGCGATCGGGCGGGCCAGCAGCCACGTCGGACGCGGCAGGCTCAGCACGTCGGGCGGCAGCTGGGCGTTGCGCGCCTTGTCGCTGACGTTGTGCTGGACCGGCACCCAGACGTTGGCCTGCTCCGGGCGGTAATCGGCCAGCGGCAGCGGCTGCAGGACGTTGTCCGGCCCCAGGCGCGCCGCCAGCAGTTCCAGCATGCGCATGCGGTCTTCCTCGCTGCCGCCCGGTTCGGGGAACAGCGAGGCATTCGGCGGCGCCATCGGCCGCACCTGCACGGCTTCCAGCACGAGGCCGATCACGGGCGCGTCCAGCGTCAGCCTGGCGAGGCGTTCCCGGAGCAGGCGCACCAGGTGCTCGTCGCGCCACGCCGGCTCGGCCAGCACGATCTCGATGCCGGTCGGCGGGCATGCCACCCTGCCCCGTTCGTGCTCCAGCCGCAGGACGATGCGCTCCACCGCCAGCTGGCGCGCGCACAGCCAGCCGGTCAGCTGCAACAGCAGGCACTGGGCGCCCGCCAGCAGCAGCCCGGCGTCGTCGATGCGGTCGTACAGTTCCAGGCGCGCGCGGAAGGTCTCGGGCGGCGCGATCCATGTGTGCAGCTCCGAAGTGAGACCGTAGGCGGCATCGAGCAGGTCGAGCAGGTCGCGTCCGCAGCGCCGCTGCAGGCCGGGGCGCGGCAGGCGGCGCAGGTCGCCCAGCGTATGGCAGCCGATGCCGTCGAACCAGTCCGCGAACGGACGCGCGGGCGGCGCCAGCAGCACGGCCAGCCGGTCGAGCCGGCGCAGCAGCGATTCCATCCGCACGGCGCGGCCCGCGTTCGCGCGCGCCAGCAGCCAGGCCCCGCGCGCGGTGGGCGCGCACGCGAGCGAGGCCGTGAAGCCCAGCGCGCGCACGTTCGCGTGCACGCGCCGGCACAGCGCGCGGATGCCGCCGAACAGGCGCAGGCTGGCGCCGACATCCATCAGCAGCGTCGCTTCCGCGCCCTCCGTCACCTGCGGCGTGTACTGCAGCAGGGCCAGCGCCACCGCCTGGCGCGCCTCCGCCTCCAGCGCCGGCGCACGCGCGTGGAGGCGGGCGTCGGGCAGCAGCATCACCACGCCGCCGCGGCGCATGCCGACGCGCACCCCGGCGCCCATTGCCTCCTGCGAGGCCACCAGCACGCGCTCCTGTTCGAGCACGACGCTGCCGGCGTCAGTGGACCAACTCGGTGCGAACACCTCGAGCGGTAACCGGGGCAGGTGCAGTCCGATCCACAGGCGCATGGCGATTGGGCAGGTAGGAAGTCAATGGAAGGAACAGGGTCGCGTCGCGCTGCGGTCCGCGGCGTTTCACGAAACTGATGTCGATGCCGCCCGACTGGGGCCGCAAGGCGAGACGCAGCGGCGCCGGCGACGCGTCCTGGCCGGCCGCCAGCGGCCGCATCATGAAGAACAGGGTCTCCCCCGCCTGCGCCGCCAGGTGCAGCCGGCGCAGGTGTTCGCCACGCACGTGGTTTTGCCAGAACAGCAGCGCGCCGCAACTGCCGCTGCGCAGCACCTGTTCCGCCGCCCACAGCGCATCGGCCGTGCCGCCGGCACGCAGCCAGATCAGTTGCGAAGGCTGCACCCCGAGCGCGGCCAGCGCCAGCGCCTGGGGCGGATGCGGCGGCTGCAACAGCACGACGCGCCGCGTTGCCACGGCCGCCAGCGCGGGACGCAGCAGCCGCATTTCGCCGATGCCGGGCTGCGGCAGCAACAGGTCGACCAATGTTCCGGTCGGCCAGCCGCCGCCTGGCAGGTGGGCCGACAGGGCGAGGTGGCCGGTATCGATGCAGCGCGTGTCACCACGCGCCAGCTGCGAGGCAAGCCAGAGCGACGGATGCAAGGACTCCGGCGCTGCAGATATTAAACCTGAGCAATTCATGTTTGATGCGAAGAAATACTGTATAAACATACAGTACTATTCTCATCAGGTTTTGGCAAGGTTAATCTTCTTGAATGGTAGGGTGGACAGCTCCACCGAAACGCTTGTGTCGCTACGACGCCGGCGCTGTCCACGCGTAACGCTTGCATGGCCAGCTCGTAGGGTGGGCTCCCCGAGCCCACGCGGAAGCAGACGGTACGCAAACGTCCACGTGGGCGGAGGCCGCCCACTCTACGGCTTTCGCGACGTTCGTAGGGTGGGCTCCCCGAGCCCACCATGCAGCATCACCGATCAAAAGGCATGCCGGATCCCGAGATCGACGGCCCCGTTCCCCGATCCCCCTTCGATGGAGCTGCCGACCGTGTAGCTCGCCCCGTGCCGGTTCACGATGTGCGCGATCGCGGCATACAGCTCGGTCCGGCGCGACAGCGCATAACGGTAGCCCAGCGCGTACTGGCTCGCGTCCTGGTCGAGCGCGCCGCGATCGTCCTTGTGGATCCACGACACCATCCACGTGTGCGGGCCGGACGGGATCGTCGCGCCGATGAGCACGTCGCGGCTGTCGCTCGATGCGACCGGCACGCCCGCCCTGCCGTACGGGTTCGCCGTATTGCGCAGCAGGGAACTGTTCGGGCCCTTGTTCACGCCGTACGCGACATGCGCCTTCACGAAGCCGAAATCGTAGACCGCGGCCAGCACCGTGTTCTTCGCATTGCCGGCGTTCCTGAGCGCCGCCGTGCCGTTGTTGCGGTTGTGGTAGCCGAGCCGCGCGTGCAGCGGGCCGGCGTTGTAGTCGAGCGCACCGCCGAATTGCCGGCCCGCCGCGCTGTCGCCCGCCACTTCGCCGGCGCCGTACACGACTTCCGCGCTCACGCCGCCGACGCCGGGCGATACGTATTTCAGCGAATTATCCATGCGGCTGGTCGAGTTGCCGGTCGGGGCCATCAGGTTCTTCGTGTCGCCCGCGTAGCCGGAGCCGAACGGATCGGCCAGCACCACCGTCAGGTATTGCGGCGTGTACTGGCGGCCCGCCGTCAGCGTGCCGAAGCCGCCCTGCAGCCCCACATACGCCTGGCGTCCGAACAGCAGCCCGCCCTGCCCCAGCGCGCCGGTATCGGCCTGGAAGCCGCTCTCCAGCAGGAATATCGCGGCCAGGCCGTCGCCCAGTTCCTCGCGCCCCTTGAAGCCGAGCCGCGAGCCGGCGCCGACGCCGCTCGTGATCTTGGTGACGTCGCCGGCGCTGCCGCCGGTTTCGCGCACGACGGCGACGTCGACCAGGCCATACACGTTGACCGACGAGCCGTCGGCGGCACCAGCGTCCATGCAGATCGCGGCCAGCACGCCGGCACACAGGATTGTTTTCATCATTGTCTCTTTCTCGTTATGGTTATGGTTGTGGTTATGCGGGGATGCCGTCATGGAGCGTGGCGACGGCCGCCGGTGTTTCCCGCGCCGGGGGCGCATACCCGCCGCCGCCCGGCGTCTCGATGACGAACACGTCGCCCGCGCGCATCTCCGTGGTCGCGACGAAGCCCAGTTCCTCGACCTTGCCGCCGGCCCGCACGACGTAGTTGCGGCCGCACCTGCCGGGCTCCCCGCCCGCCATGCCGAACGGCGGCACGATGCGGTTGTTCGACAGGATCGACGCCGTCATCGGCGCCAGGAAGCGGATCCGGCGCACACCGCCGTTGCCGCCGTTCCAGCGTCCGCGGCCGCCGGAATCCCGTGCGATCTCGTAGCTGTCCAGGCGCACCGGATAGCGCCACTCGAGCACTTCCGGATCGGTCAGGCGCGAGTTCGTCATATTGGTCTGGACGACGTCCGTGCCATGGAAGCCGTCGCCCGCCCCCGAGCCGCCCGCGATGGTCTCGTAGTACTGGACGTCCTCGTCCCCGAACGTGAAATTGTTCATCGTGCCGGGCGACGACGCCTGCACGCCGAGCGCGCCGTACAGGGCGTTCGTGATGCAGCTCGACGTCTCCACGTTGCCGGAGACGACGGCCGCCGGGTAGCGAGGATTGAGCATCGAGCCTGGCGGGATGATCACGTTCAGCGGCTTGAGGCAACCGGCGTTGAGCGGGATGTCGTCCTCGACGAGCGTGCGGAACACGTACAGCACGGCCGCCATGCAGATCGAGCTCGGGGCATTGAAATTGTTGTCGAGCTGGGGCGACGTGCCGCTGAAGTCGATGTCGGCCGTGCGCGCGGCGTGGTCGACGCGGATCGCCACCCGGATCACGGCGCCGTTGTCGAGCCGGTACGTGTAGCTGCCGTCCTTGAGCGCGCCGACGACGCGGCGCACGGCTTCCTCGGCATTGTCCTGCACGTGCCGCATGTACGCCTGCACGACCTCGAGCCCGAACTGGTCCACCATCTTCAGCAGCTCTTCGACGCCCTTCTGGTTGGCGGCGACCTGCGCCTGCAGGTCGGCGATGTTCTGCGACACGTTGCGGCACGGGTAGTCGCCCGACAGCAGCAGCGCCGCCGTCTCGCGTTCGCGGAAGCGCCCCGCCCGCACCAGCTGGAAGTTATCGATCAGGACGCCCTCTTCCTCGACCCTCCGGCTGTCCGCCGGCATCGATCCCGGCGCGATGCCGCCCACGTCGGCATGGTGGCCGCGCGACGCCACGTAGAACAGGATGTCAGTCCCCGCCCGGTCGAACACGGGCGTGATCACGGTGATGTCCGGCAGGTGCGTGCCGCCGTGGTAAGGATCGTTGAGCATGTAGACGTCGCCCGCGCGCATGCGTCCGCGGTTGGCCTCGATCACCGTCTTGATGCTCGCGCCCATGGAGCCCAGGTGGACGGGAATGTGCGGCGCGTTGGCGATCAGGTTGCCCTCGGCATCGAACAGCGCGCACGAGAAGTCCAGGCGCTCCTTGATGTTCACCGACACCGCCGTGTTCTGCAGCCGCAGGCCCATCTGCTCGGCGATGCTCATGAACAGGTTGTTGAAGACTTCCAGCATGACCGGGTCGGCCTCGGTGCCGATGGCCTTGCGGCGCGCGCGCGGCGCGACGCGCTGAAGCACGAGGTCGTCCTCCGCCGTGACCTCCGCCACCCAGCCCGGTTCCACCACGTTGGTGCCGTTCGCCTCGACGATGATCGCGGGGCCGGCGATGCGGTCGCCGGGCCGCGTCTGCGCGCGCAGGTACAGCGCGCTGTCGTGCCACTGGCCGCCCGAGTACACGGGCACCGTCTCGTGCGGCGCCAGCGGCGTGGCGCGCGGCCCAGGATCGGCGGCACGGGCGGCGGCGGCGTCGGTGTCGCCGATCGCTTCCACCGAGATCGCCTCGACGACGATCGTCTTGTCCGGCATGAGGAAGGAATAGCGCTTGCCGTACGCTTCCTCGAACTGCACCTGCATCGAGGCCACGCTGTCGTGCTGCACGATGATGACGGAATCCGTGCCTTCGTAGCGCAGGTGGGCCCGTTTGACGACGCGCACGGCATCGAGCGCGATGCCCTGCGCCAGCAGTTCTTTGGTCGCTTCCTGCGCCAGCGCGTCCAGCGCGGCACGCAGCCCGCCGTCGGCCAGCGCCGTTTCCATCGTCCGCTCGCGCATCGCCGTCTGGCTCGCGAGGCCCATCCCGTACGCGGACAGCACGCCGGCGAACGGGTGGGCGAAGATGCGGGTCATGCCGAGGGCATCGGCCACCAGGCAGGCGTGCTGGCCGCCGGCGCCGCCGAACGTGGCCAGCGTATAGTCGGTCACGTCGTGGCCGCGCTGGACCGAGATGAACTTGATCGCGTTGGCCATGCTGCCGACGGCGATCTCCAGGAAGCCTTCGGCCACCTCTTCCGGCGTGCGGCGCCGGCCGGTCTCGCGTTCGATGCGGGCGGCGACCTGCGCGAATTTCTCGCGCACGATGCCGGCGTCGAGCGGCTCGTCGGCGTGCGGGCCGAACACCGCCGGGAAGTGCGCGGGCTGGATCTTGCCGAGCATGACGTTGCAGTCGGTGACCGTGAGCGGACCGCCGCGGCGATAGCTGGCCGGGCCCGGATTGGCGCCCGCGCTGTCCGGACCGACGCGCAGGCGGGTGCCGTCGAAGTGCAGGATCGAGCCGCCGCCCGCCGCCACCGTGTGGATGCTCATCATCGGCGCGCGCATCCGCACGCCGGCCACCTGGGTCTCGAATTCGCGTTCCAGTTCGCCCGCGTAGTGCGACACGTCGGTGGACGTGCCGCCCATGTCGAAGCCGATCAGCTTCCCGAAACCGGCCTTGCGCGCCGTGCCGACCATGCCGACGATGCCGCCCGCGGGACCGGACAGGATCGAGTCCTTGCCCTGGAAGCGGTGCGCGCCCGTCAGGCCGCCATTACTCTGCATGAACAGCAGGCGCACGCCTTCCATCTCGGCCGCGACCTGGTCGACGTAGCGGCGCAGGATCGGCGACAGGTAGGCATCGACGACCGTCGTGTCGCCGCGCGACACCAGCTTCATCATCGGGCTGACCTGGTGCGAGACCGACACCTGCGTGAAGCCGGTTTCCGCGGCGATGGCGGCGACCGTCCGTTCGTGGTCGCCGTAGCGGTAGCCGTGCATCAGCACGATCGCCACCGAGCGGAAGCCATCGGCGTGCAGTGCCGCGAGGTCGGCGCGCACGGCGGCGACGTCCAGCGGCACGACCACGTCGCCATGCGCGCCGATGCGCTCGTCCACTTCGACCACGCGTTCGTACAGCAGCTGCGGCAGCACGGGATGGCGGTCGAACAGGCGCGGGCGGTTCTGGTAGGCGATGCGCAGCGCGTCCCTGAAACCCTTGGTGATGAGGAGCGCGGTGCGCTCGCCCTTGCGTTCCAGCAGGGCGTTCGTCGCGACCGTCGTGCCCATCTTGACGGCTTCCACGAGGTCGGGCGTGATCGGGGCGTCGGGCGCGATGCCGAGCAGGCGGCGGATGCCGGCGACGGCGGCGTCGCGGTACTGCTCCGGGTTCTCGGACAGCAGCTTGGCCGTCACCAGCGCGCCGTCGGGCTTGCGTGCGACGATGTCGGTGAACGTGCCGCCGCGGTCGATCCAGAACTGCCAGCGCTGGCGCGGCGTGTTGTCGTGGGTGGTCTCTTGGTTCATGGTCTTACCTCTTCAAAATATCGGGCGCGCGCAGGCAAGGCGCTGCCCTGGCGCGCCGTGCGCCCGTGTGTCTGTCTGGTGGAATCGGGATGCGGCCGTGACGGCCGGCGGATCAGGCTTCGAGCCGCTTGCCGCGGGTTTCGGGCAGGGTCAGCGCGGCGACGATCATGATGCCGTAGGCGCCGGCCGCGAACAGGCCGATGGCGTGGCCGAGCGAGAGCGATTGGCCGGCGGCGCCGATCGCGAACGGGAACAGCGAACCGATCGCACGTCCCATGCTGTAGCAAAAGCCCTGGCCGGAACCGCGCATGCGGGTCGGGAACAACTCGGTGAGAAAGGCGCCCATGCCGCTGAAGACGCCGGAGACGAAGAAGCCGAGCGGGAAACCCAGCACCAGCATCACGTTGTCGGTCACCGGCAAGCGGGTGTAGGCCAGCGCGATCAGCAGCGAACCCACGGCGAACAGGATGAAGTTGCGCTTGCGGCCCAGGCGGTCGGTCAGGTAGGCGCTGACGATGTAGCCGATGTACGAGCCGGCGATGACCATCGCCAGATAGCCGCCGGTGCCGAGCACCGTCAGGTGGCGCTCCGTCTTCAGGAACGTGGGAAGCCAGGTCGTGATCGCGTAATAGCCGCCTTGCGCGCCAGTCGTCAGCAGCACGGCGCGCAACGTCGTCGAGATCATGCCCGGCGCGAAGATCTCGGTGAACCGCGCTTGTTCCGCGTGCTCGCTGCGGCGCTGCGCGGCCAGGAAGACGTCCGGCTCCTCCACGAAGCGGCGGATGTAGATGACGAAGACGGCGGGGATGATCCCGAGCAGGAACAGCGAGCGCCACGCCAGTTCGGCCGGCAGCAGCGAAAACATCAGCGCGTACAGCAGCGCCGAGACGCCCCAGCCCAGTGCCCATCCGGCCTGCACCATGCCGACCGCCTTGCCGCGGTCCCTGGCGCGGATGACTTCACCCATCAGGATCGCGCCGGCCGTCCATTCGCCGCCCATGCCGAAGCCCATCAGGCCGCGCAGCACGAGCAGCTGGCCGAAGGTCTGGGCAAAGCCGCTCAGGACGGTGAACAGGGCGAACCACAGGATCGTCAGCTGCAGCGTCTTCACGCGGCCGATGCGGTCCGACAGGATGCCGGCCAGCCAGCCGCCCAGCGACGACGTGAGCAGCGTGACGGTGCCGATCAAGCCGGCGTCGCCCTTGGACAGGCCCCACGTCGCGATCAGCGTGGGAATGACGAAGCTGAGGAATTGCGTGTCCATCGCGTCCAGCGCGTAGCCGACCTTGCAGCCGATGAAGGTGCGGCGTTCGGCCTTGGTCAGTTGGCGCAGCCAGCCGAAATGGCCGGCGTCGACGCGATCCTGCGTGAGTTCCTGGGTATTCATGTCGTCTCCGTTGTGGGTATATTTTTTTACAGCGTCATTTTTACAGCGTCGCCAGCGATGCATTCGGCACGTCCGTCACCAGCATGTAGCCGGGGCGGTGCGTGACGACGAACGGCAGCCGTGCGGCGCGGATCGCTTCCTGCGGCGTCACGCCGCATGCCCAGAACACGGGCACTTCGTCCGCCATGACCTCGACGGCGTCGCCGTAGTCGGGCCGCGCCAGGTCGGCGATGCCGATCAGGCGCGGATCGCCCAGGTGCACCGGCGCGCCGTGGATCGCGGGATAGCGGCTGGTGATCTGGATCGCGCGGATCGCATCCCGCGCCTTCAGCGGGCGCATGGACACGACCATGTTCGCGCCGAACGGCCCCGCCGTTTCGTTGGCGATGTTCGTGCGGTACATGGCGATGTTCTTGTCCTGCTCGATGTGGCGCAGCGGGATGCCGGCGGCGAGCAGCATCTCTTCGAACGAGAACGAACAGCCGATCGCGAACGCGACCAGGTCGTCGCGCCACAGGCCGCCCAGCGCCGCGGGCGTTTCCGCCAGTTCGCCGTCGCGGTAGACGTAATAGCCCGGCACGTCGGTGCGCAGGTCGAGGTCGGCGCCGAGCGTCGGCAGGTGCCACGCGCCCGGCTCGCCCACCGCGAGCAGGGGGCACGCCTTCGGATTGCGCTGGCTGAAACGGAGAAAATCATGGGCCTGCGCTTCCGGCAGGATGACGAGGTTGGCCTGGGCAAAGCCGCCGCAGACGCCGGCGGTCGGTTTGCGGAATTCACCCGCGCGGACCAGGTGACGGAACTGGATCGGTTTCATGGTTTTTCAGCTCGGTAATGACATGTAAATAAGCATAGATGCGTATTCTCTATCCACCAAGCCACTTATTTTTACCGCATGTGTTAAGTTTTACTAAACGCGTCTCCTCCCCATTCCCGATATGCTTAAAGTATTCTTTACGCCATGAACACCCGCTTCCTCGAAACCCTGATCACCCTCGCCCAACTGCGCAGCGTCCGCGCGACCGCCCGCGCCATGCACGCGACGCCGGCCGCGATTTCATTGCGGATCAAGGCGCTGGAAGAAGAGCTGCAGACGGAACTCATCGACCGCAGCACCCGCGAATTCCGGCTGACGCCGAACGCGGACTATCTGCTGAACCACGCGAAGGCGGTCGTGGATGCGACGCGGCGCCTGCGCGAGGCGGCGCGCACGGACAGCGCGGTGCGGGGCCGGCTGCGGCTGGGCGTGATCGAGACGGTGGTGCACAGCTGGCTGGCGCATTCCGTGCGCCAGCTGAACGCCAGTTTTCCGGAGCTGGAAATCGATCTTGTGGTGGACATGAGCACGACGCTGGAAAAGCGCCTGCTGGCCGGAGAGCTCGACCTGGTGGTGGGCATCGAGGGCGTCAACAACGGCCAGATCACGTCGGAGCCGCTGGCCGTGTATCCGGTACGCTGGATCGCGCGCGAGGGCCTGCTGGCGCCGCAGCGGGAGGGCCTGGCCCAGCGCCTGCTGCAATTCCCGATCCTGACGTTCGGCCGCGGCACGGCGCCGCACCGGATGCTGGAAGATATCGTCACCCGGCTCGCCAGCCTGAGCGGCGTGCCGCTCGAACAGGCCCGGATCACCTGCTCGCCGTCCGTGGCCGCCATCATCCAGCTGATCCGGAACGGCTTCGGCGTGGCCGCGATTCCCTGGCTGTTCGTCAGCAGCCACCTGGAGAACGGCGAATTCGTGGAGGTGCCGCTGCAGCCGGTGCCGCCGCCGATCATCGTGTCGATGAGCCGCTGCACCAACGCGGCAGTGGCGGTGCATGCGGCGGCGTCCGCCGTGCGCGCGGCCTGCGCCGAGTATTGCGCGCAGGTGGACGAGCGGTATATCGAGAGCCTGGGCTAGTTGCGGGAACTGCCCATTCTTGCGCCGTTCACTGCAGGCGCTTTTTCTCTTCCTTCTTGACTTTCTTGTCCGCCTTCTTTTCCTTGGCGGTTTTGGCGGGTTCTTTCTTCGCAGATTTTTTTGCGTCCTGGCTTTTACTCATTCTATTCTCCGTGACAATGGATTCGATCGATTTCAACGCTTGCAAGATTCAATGGATCGAGCAGCCACGCAGCGTTGGTAATGGTTGAATGGCAACAGCAACGTCGCCTTCGGGATCTTCCTCGGTTTTCCACTGAATCCATGCAAGCACTTCGGCAATACTGGCCAATCCGCTGTGCAAGGAAGCGCGGGTTGCGTAATAATCGGATAGCTCGCGGTCGTCGGACACGGGCACGGCGGTCACCGAGTGGCCCAGTGCGAGGATTTTCGCTTCCAGTTCTTTGAGATCGAACGTCAGCGCGGCATGCAGCACTTCCATGGCCGCCACTGCGTCGTCCATATCGTAGGAGATTGCATCGTCCATTGCGGTTCTGTTTCCAGCCTTGTGGTTGTCTTGTGATGCGCGGGCCGGGCAACGCGGTGCGTGGGAAGCCGGATAACGGAAGGAATAAAGAAAGCGGGCAACATCCGGCTCACGCAAACATAAGATACAGCAATTATCAAAAGCGCGTCGCATCGAATCGTTGCCATTCCGACCGCGCCCGATAATGCGGTCATGCAGGCCGAAAAAAAATAAATCGGAAATGATTAGGTGAACAGGGAAAAGTCCTGTATCTTTCATCGGGCACTGCATCAAGTCGTCGTTATTGTTGGCCTTTCTCTCCCGTCCTGCTTCCGCCGGTCCCGTTTGATTTCCTTCGTTACACTCCCTTGGTCGAAAGTGCGTTTCGGGCGCTTTGCCCATGCATGTAAAAAGGATTAAAAATGACTACTCAAACCGGCACCGTAAAATGGTTCAATGACTCCAAGGGCTTCGGCTTCATTACGCCCGACGCAGGCGGCGGCGATCTGTTCGCCCATTTCCAGGACATCCAGTCGGAAGGCTTCAAGAGCCTGGCCGAAAACCAGCGCGTTTCGTTCGAGCGCTCGACCGGCCCCAAAGGCGAAAAAGCGGGCAATATCCGCGCGATTTAATCAGCCAGCCTGATCACCCGGACGCACCACGCAGATAGCGTGGGCGCCCACCAAAAAACGGATTCACGTTCAGCGTGGCTCCGTTTTTTTCATGAGGGGTGCCTCCCGCGCGAACGCCAGCAGCCGCTCCCGCACCCAGCGCTGCGCCGCATCGCCGTGATTGCGGTTGTGCCACGCCATGTGGATCGCAAACCCGGGCACGGGCAGCGGCGGCGCCAGCACGCGTAGCCGCACGGCGCGGCCCTCCACCATGCGCGCCGGTATCAGCGCGACGAGGTCGGAGCGCTCGACCAGGTCCAGCACGGCATGGAACGTCGACGCCGACACGGCGACCCGGCGCCGCAGGCCCTGCGCGTCGAGCACCTCGTCGACCGGCGTGGTAAAACTGCCGCCGCGCGGCGACACCATCACGTGTTCGAGTTCGCAGAAGCGCTTCATGTCCAGCGGGCGGCGCAGCGCCGGGTGGCCGCGCCGGGCAATGAAGACGTAGCGCTCCTCGAACAGCCGGCGCGAACGGAGGGCGTCGGCGATGCCGTCCGGCGTCAGCACGGCCAGGTCGATCTCGCCCTTTTCCATCTGCGCTTCCAGGCGCGCGGCGTCGGCCGCGCGCAGCGCGATGCGCAGGCCGGGCGCCTCCCGTCGCAGCGCAAGCGTGAAGTCGAGCAGCAGGGCCGCCTGCACGTAGTCCGAGGCCGCGATGTGGACCGTGAACTCGTCGCGCGCGGGATCGAAGGCCCGGGCCGACGTCACCACGTCGCGCAGCTGCGCGAGGGCCGCCGCCAGCGGCGCCTGCAGGCCCAGGGCCAGCGGCGTGGGCGTCATGCCGCGGTGGCTCGGCACGAACAGCGGGTCGCCCAGCATCTCGCGCAGGCGCGCCAGCTGGGCGCTCAGCGCGGGCTGGCTCAGGTTCAGGCGCTGCGCGGCGCGGCTCACGCTGCGCTCGGCCAGCAGCGCGTCGAGGGTCACGAGCAGGTTGAAGTCGAGTCTCTTGATATCCATTTTTTGGATACTACCCCAAAAGCCGGCTGGCATTCCCGGCCGTGCCGGGCAGGCCCAGAATGCGTTCATCGCCAACCGAGGAGTACAACGATGAAGACCGCAACCAGGACCATTCTGCTGGTACACGCCCACCCCGACCCGCACTCGCTCACCGCGCAGATGGTGCAGGCCGCGCGCGCCGAACTGCGCGCCCAGGGCCATGAAGTGATCCAGTCCGATTTATATGCGCTGGGCTGGAAGGCCGTCTACGACGAACACGATTTCCCCGACCGCGTCGACCGCGCACGCCTGTCGTTCGTGGAAGAATCCGGCCACGCCTTCAGCACCGGCACGCAGCCGGACGACGTGCGCGCCGAACAGGCCAAGCTGATGGCGGCCGATGCCGTCGTGTTCCAGTTTCCGCTGTGGTGGTTCGGCATGCCCGCGATCATGAAGGGCTGGATCGAGCGCGTGTTCGCCTTCGGCCTTGCCTACGGCTACCAGGGCGCCGGCAACCGCCACCGCTACGGCGAGGGCGGCCTGGCCGGCAAGCGCGCGCTGTTGTCCGTGACGACCGGCGGCCCGGCCGCCGACTACGGCCCGCGCGGCATCAACGGCCAGCTCGACGAACTGCTGTTCCCGATCACGCACGGCACGCTGTTCTATCCGGGCATGGAGGTGCTGCCCACGTATGCCGTGCACGGTGCGGGCCGCATCGATGCCGCCGGCGTCGAGCGGGCCAGGGCCGGCCTGGCGGCGCGCATGCGCACGCTGTTCGACGACGCGCCGATCCCTTATCGCCCGCAGAACGGCGGCGACTTCCCCGACCGCCACGTGCTGGCCGCCGACGTCGCGCCCGGCGTCACGGGATTGCGCGCGCATCTGCGCTGAGGGTTCGCGCCCGTCGTGGGACAATGGCGGGATCATCACTACGCGGTAACTCACGACGGTGCCGCGTATGCTCAGGATGAAACAGGAAGCTATAAAAACCACGTGCTTTAAAACCGTCGCCCCCGCGCAGGCGGGGGCCCAATGTGCATGCGCCATCGAAACGCATACAACCTGGGTTCCCGCCGCCGCGGGAACGACGTGGCAACTGAAAGGAACTTTTTCATGACCACGACCATGCACAAGATCGCCCTGATCCTGTTCGTGCTCGCCTTGCTGCACACGTTCGCCACCCGCCTCTTCGAAGTCCTGGCGCACCGCCATCCGCGCCACGCCGGGCTGTTCCACCTGCTGGGCGAGGTGGAAGTCGTCTTCGGCTTCTGGGCGTTCGTGCTGATGCTCGCGATGGCCTTCGTCGACGGCAGCGCCGCCGCCATCGACTACGCCGAGTCGCGCCACTACACCGAGCCGCTGTTCGTGTTCGTCGTGATGGTGGTGGCCGCGTCGCGCCCCGTGCTGGAGGCGGCGCGCGCCATCGTGCGCGTGCTCGCGCGGCTGCTGCCGCTGCGCACCGAGGTGGCGCAGACGTGGCTCGGCCTCGCGCTCGTGCCGCTCGCCGGCTCGCTGATCACGGAGCCGGCCGCGATGACGCTGGCCGCCCTGATGCTGGCGCCGTCCGTGTTCCGCCAGGGGATGCCGGAATGGCTGAAGTACGGGGCGCTGGGCGTCCTGTTCGTCAACGTCTCGATCGGCGGCACCCTGACGTCGTACGCCGCCCCGCCCGTGCTGATGGTGGCCGCCGCGTGGGGCTGGGACAGCGTCCACATGCTCACGCACTTCGGCTGGCGCGCGCTCGTCGCCGTGCTGGCCAATGCCAGCGTCGTGACATTCCTGCTGCGGCCGCACCTGCGCCCGCTCGACGTGTCGATCGAAGGCGAGGCACCCGTGCGCGTGCCGCCGCTGGTGACGCTGACCCACCTGGCCGTGCTGACGGCGATCGTGCTGCTGGCCCACCATCCCGTGCTGTTCGCCGGCATCTTCCTGCTGTTCCTCGGCGTCACCCAGGCGTACCCGCGCTACCAGGACCCGCTGATCCTCAAGGAAGGCCTGCTGGTCGGCTTCTTCCTCGCCGGCCTCGTCGTGCTGGGCGGGATGCAGCAATGGTGGCTGCAACCCATCGTCGCGAAGCTGGAGCCCACCGCCCTGTTCTTCGGCGCGCTGGGCCTCACGGCCATCACGGACAACGCCGCGCTGACCTATCTCGGCTCGCTGATCGCCGGGCTGTCCGAGCGGGCGCAGTACATGCTGGTGGCGGGCGCCGTGGCCGGCGGCGGCCTGACCGTCATCGCCAACGCGCCGAATCCGGCCGGCGTGGCCCTGCTGCGGCGCGGCTTCAACGACGAGTCGATCGGGGCCGTCGGCCTGCTGCTGGGCGCGCTGGCGCCCACTTGTGCGGCGGCCGTGTTGTTCTTGTTGTAAGTTATTCCCTGGAGCGGGACCTTCCTCGTCCCGCAGCGAGGGAAACATGGATCAAGACCTGCTGGTCAGCAAAACGGGCACCATCGAGCGCTGCTGCAAGCGTGCCCGCGACGAATACGAGAAGGACCCGACCACCTTCGTCGGCGACATCACGCGCCAGGACGCGGCCACGCTGAACGTGATCCGCGCCTGGGAAGCGGCCGTCGAAATGGGCGACCACGTGCTGGCCGACCAGGGCCTGGGCCCGGCGCGCGACGAGCGCGAGATCATCACGCTGCTGGCCGGCCACGGCTGGATCGAGCCAACGCTGGCCGAGGACCTCAAGCGCACGGGCGAATTCTGCCGCGCCGAATGGGATTACCAGGCCGCGCCCCTGCCCGCGCTGGTGACCATCATCAAGCGCGGGCTGGACGATTTCGACGTCTATGCGCGCGCCCTGCTGACCGGTGCCGAGGCGTTGCCGTCCGGGCCCGCAGGATCGCCCCCGTTGTCGAACTGATGGCTGCCCAACTGGTATCATGCGCCCTTTGACGAACCGCCATCTAGCGAACCATACAAGAACATGAGCCAACCGACCAACCTGCCATCCTTCTGGAGCCGGCTGTCCCTTGCCTTCGGCGCCTTCTTCAAGACCCTGGGCGACGCCGAATTCGCCGCGCGCGTGCGCGACGACCAGGTCGGCCCCGTCGCCGCACCCGCTCCCGCCCCGGCGCCGGCGCCGGCGCCCGCACCGGCACCCACGCCCGCTCCGGCCCCGCTGCGCATCGCCACGCCGGACGCCGCCCTGCAACTGCTGGGCCTCCTGCAACGCGAAGCGCGCCTGATCGACTTCGCCAACGAAAACATCACGGTCTATGCGGACGCCGACATCGGCGCCGCCGCCCGCCTCGTGCACGAAGGCTGCGCGCGCGTGCTGCGCGAGCACTTCACGATCGAGCCCGTGCGCGGCGAGCTGGAAGGCGCGCGCGTCACCTTGCCGGAAGGCTTCGACGCCGCCAGCGTGCGCCTGACCGGCAACGTCGTCGGCAAGGCGCCGTTCACCGGCACCTTGAGCCACCGCGGCTGGCGCGCCCGCGACGTGCGCCTGCCGCAACTGGCCGACAAGCACGACGCCAGCATCATCGCCCCGGCGGAGGTGGAACTGTGAGCGACCTCCAGAACAACGACGCCCGCTACGCCATCGGCATCGACCTGGGCACGACGCACAGCGCGCTGTCGTACGTCGACCTGCAGGCCAGCGACGGCGAGCAGGCCGACCAGGGCGTGCTGGGCATCCCGCAGCTGAGCGCCCCCGGCACCGTCGAGGCGCTGCCGCTGCTGCCCTCGTTCCTGTACCTGCCGCATCCGGAAGAACTGGCGCCGGGCGAACTCGCGCTGCCGTGGACGGACGGCCAGGCCGCGCCCGCATTGTCTTATGTTGTCGGCGACATGGCGCGTTCGCGCGGCGCCGCCACGCCGATCCGCCTCGTGTCGTCGGCCAAGAGCTGGCTGAGCCACCCGAGCGTGGACCGCCGCGCCGCCATCCTGCCGCTCGATGCGCCGGAAGAAGTCGAGCGCGTGTCGCCGCTGGCGGCATCGACCCGCTACCTCGAACACCTGAAAGCCGCATGGAACGCGGCGCACCCGGACGCGCCGTTCGAACGGCAGGCCGTCACCGTGACCATCCCCGCCTCGTTCGACCCGGCCGCGCGCGACCTGACGGCGGAAGCGGCAAAGAACGCCGGCTACGGCAGCCCGACCCTGCTGGAAGAGCCGCAGGCCGCGCTGTACAGCTGGATCGAAGGCAGCGGCGGCGGCTGGCGCAAGCAGGTCAAGGCCGGCGACATCGTGCTCGTCGTCGACGTGGGCGGCGGCACGAGCGACTTCTCGCTGATCGCGATCCTCGAACGCGACGGCAACCTGGAACCGCACCGCGTCGCCGTCGGCGACCACATCCTGCTGGGCGGCGACAATATGGACCTCGCGCTGGCCCACCTCGTCGCGCGCAAGCTGCAGGCGAACGGCACGCAGCTGGACGCGTGGCAGATGCGCGCCCTCACCTACGCCTGCCGCGGCGCCAAGGAACACCTGCTGGCGAATGCCGACGCGACCACCTGGCCCATCGTCGTGCCGAGCCGCGGCTCGAAGCTGATCGGCGGTTCGATCCGCACTGAGCTCACGCGCGATGAAGTCACGACGTTCATCACGGACGGCTTCTTCCCGCGCGTGGAAGCATCGAGCCGGCCGGCGACGCGCACCCGCGCGGGCCTCACGCAAGTGGGCCTGCCGTATGCGCAGGACGCCGCCATCACGCGCCACCTGGCCGCCTTCCTGGGCCGCCAGGCCGGCGCCACGGCGGCGCTGGAAGGCTTCAACGGCAACGTCGATCCTGGCCACACGTTCCTGCACCCGAGCGCCGTGCTGTTCAACGGCGGCGTATTCAAATCCGAGATCCTGTCCAGGCGCGTGATGGACACCCTCAACGACTGGCTGTACATGGAAGGCGCGCAGCCCGCGCGCATGCTGGAAGGCGCGGACCTCGACCTGGCCGTCGCGCGCGGCGCCGCCTACTACGGCTATGCGCGGCGTGGCGGCGGCGTGCGCATCCGCGGCGGCACGGCCCGTTCCTACTACGTCGGCGTCGAGTCGTCGATGCCCGCCATTCCCGGCTTCGAGCCGCCGCTGGAAGCGCTGTGCGTGGCGCCGTTCGGCATGGAAGAAGGCAGCGAACTGGAACTGCCGGGCCAGGAATTCGGCCTCGTCGTGGGCGAACCGGTGCACTTCCGCTTCTTCGGCTCGTCCGTCCGCCGCCAGGACCGCATCGGCGACGTGCTCGAATCGTGGAGCCCGGACGAGCTGCAGGAACTGAACGAGATCCAGGCGACCCTGCCCGCCGAAGGCCGCACGCCGGGCGACGCCGTGCAGGTCAAGCTGCACGCGGTGGCGACAGAGGCCGGCACGCTGGAGCTGGTGGCCGTGGCGCGCGACGGGCAGCGCTGGAAGGTCGAGTTCGACGTCCGCAGCACCGAGCAGTGACCCGCGCCTCCGTGTCCGCGCCGGCCCGCGTCGGCATCGATCTCGGCACCACCAACACGGTGCTGGCCTTTGCCGACGCCGGGCTCGATACCGTGGCCACGTTCGACATTCCCCAACTGGTGGCGCCCGGCGAGGTCGGCACGGCGCCGCTGCTGCCGTCGAACCGCTACCACCCGCTGGCCGGCGAACTCGCCGCGGACGCGCTGCAGCTGCCGTGGTCCGCGCCCGACGTGGGCGGCGTGGAGCGCGTCGCCATCGGCCGCCTGGCCCGCGCGCTCGGCGCGGCGTCGCCGGGCCGGCTCGTCGCCTCCGCGAAAAGCTGGCTGTCGCATCCCGGCGTGGACCGCACGGCGCCCATCCTGCCGTGGGGCGCGCCGGACGACGTGCCCAAGGTATCGCCGCTCGCGGCCAGCGCCAGCTATCTCGCGCACCTGCGCGCGGCATGGAATACCCGCCATCCGGACCGTCCGCTGGAAGACCAGCAGATCGTGCTCACGATTCCGGCCTCGTTCGACGAAGGCGCGCGCGCCCTCACGCTGGAGGCGGCGCGGCTCGCCGGCCTCGCCGACGTCCGCCTGCTGGAAGAACCGCAGGCCGCGTTGTACGACTGGCTGCAGCGGCATCGCGCGACCCTCGCGGCCGACCTCGCGGATGCGAAGCTGGTGCTCGTGGCCGACGTGGGCGGCGGCACGACCGACTTCACGCTGGTGAAGGTCGAACTGAAGGATGGCGAACCCGCGCTGGCGCGCATCGGCGTGGGCAACCACCTGATCCTCGGCGGCGACAATATGGACCTCGCCCTCGCCCACCTGGCCGAAGCGCGCATGAAAGGGGCCGACGGCGAGCGCCTGTCGGCCGGCCGCCTCGCGCAACTGACGGAACGCTGCCGCGCCGCGAAGGAGCAGCTGCTGGCGCTTGACGCGCCGGATGAGGTCAACGTCACCCTGCTCGGCGGCGGTTCGCGCCTCGTCGGCGCCAGCCGCTCGGCCACGCTGACGAAGGCCGACGCCGAGCGCATCGTACTGGACGGCTTCTTTCCCCTCAACGTCGCGCAGGAAGGCCCGCAGCGGGCCCGCGCAGGCATCGTCGAATTCGGCCTGCCGTATGCGAGCGACCCGGCCATCACGCGCCATCTGGCCGGCTTCCTGCGCCAGCACGCGCAGGCGGCGCGCGCGGCGCTGGGCATCGATGACGACGACCGTTTGCCGGTGCCGGACACCCTGCTGCTGAACGGCGGCGTATTCCGCGGCGCGGCGCTGGCGCACAGGCTCGCCGCCGTGCTGTCCGCATGGCGCGGCGCGCCGGTGCGTGTGCTGCACAACGCCGATCCGGACGTCGCGGTCGCACGCGGCGCCGTCGCGTATTCGCTCGCGCGGGCCGGACTCGCGCCCGCCATCGAGAGCGGATCGGCGCGCAGCTACTTCCTGCTGCTGGACGAGGCGCCCGCGGGCGGCCGCAAGGATGGGCAACTGCGCGCCGTCTGCGTGCTGCCGCGCGGCGCCCGCGCCGGCCACGAGATCACGCTGGCGGAGCGCAGCTTCGCCCTGCGCCTGGGACGGCCCGTGCGCTTCCACCTCGTGTCGGTCGTGGGCGACGCGGGCAATGCGCGCGCGGGCGACCTCGTCGACCTCGATCCCGCCGACGTCGTGCGCCTGCCCGCGATCGCCGCCGTGCTGCGCGCCCGGGACGCCAGGGCCGGCGCGCGCGGCAGCGAGATTCCCGTGCAGTTGGCGGCCGCGCTGTCCGAGCTCGGCACGCTGGAGATGTTCTGCGTGGCCGAGGATGGCAACGGCCAGCGCTGGCGTCTGGAATTCCAGCTGCGCGGCGAAGAGGATGCGCCGGCCGCCGCGGACGTCCCGCATCCGCAGCTCGACGACGCCGTCAAGCGCATCGACCGCATCTTCGGCGCGCGCAACCAGCAGGTCGAAGCGCGCGAAGTGCGCCAGTTGCGCGGCGCGCTCGAACACGAATTGGGCGGGCGCGAACGCTGGGAGACGCCCTTGCTGCGCCGCCTGTTCGATGCCTTGATGGAACGCGCGAAAGGCCGGCGCCGCTCGGCCGAGCACGAACGCGTGTGGCTGAACCTGGCCGGCTGGTGTTTGCGGCCCGGCTTCGGCGATCCGCTCGACGACTGGCGCATCCAGCAATTGTGGGCCTTGTTCCCGGCCGGCGTCCAGTACGTCAAGGACAGCCAGGTCCGCGCCGAATGGTGGACGTTGTGGCGGCGCGTGGCCGGCGGCCTGTCGACGGAGGCGCAACTGCGCCTCCTCGACGACTTCGCCTTCAACCTGCAGGCCGAGCCGGGCGAGCGCGCCAGGCGCCCCGCCGCGCTCGTCGACGGCAGCGAGGACGACATGCTGCGCCTGGGCGCGTCGCTGGAACGCATCCCGGCCGCGTACAAGGCCGAGATCGGGGACTGGATGGTCGGCCGCATCATGGCGATTGCCCCGACGCCGAAGCCCGATGCGAAGGCGGCGGCCACGTACGCGCGCTACCTGTGGGCGCTCGCGCGCGTGGGTGCGCGGGCGCCGCTGCACGGCAGCGCGCACGAAGTGGCGCCGCCCGATGCCGCCGGGCGCTGGCTGGCGGAACTCATGCAGCTCGACTGGAAGCGGATCGAACCGGCCGGCTTCGCCGCGGCCCACCTCGCGCGCAAGACGGGCGACCGCACGCGCGACATCGACGAGGCGTTGCGCGCACAGGTCCTGCAGCGCCTGGCCGCGACCGGCGCGCCGCCCGGCTGGTCCGCGCTGGTGCGCGACGTCGTCGAGCTGGACCAGGACAGCAGCACGCGCATGTTCGGGGACGCGCTGCCGCCGGGGCTCAAGCTGCTGCGCTGAATTCCGTCGCCCCCGCGCAGGCGGGGGCCCAAGTTTCGTCACCCGCGCAGGCGAAGGTCCGAGTTCCGTCGCCCCCGCGCAGGCGGGGGCCCAAGTTTCGTCACCCGCACAGGCGAAGGTCGGAGTTCCGTCGCCCCCGCGCAGGCGGGGGCCCAAGTTTCAAGCGTCATCGAGGTCCGGCAAATTGGATCCCCGCCTGCGCGGGGACGACGTTCGGATCGCGGCGACGACGTATCCGGCGGGTCCGAGCACGAACATGGCTTTTCGGGCATCATCCTTCTCCACCGAGCCACAGAAGGAGAGTGCAATGCCTGATCCCACGAACCCGTTCGCGACCCCGTACGTCCCGCCCCGGGTCTGGTCCCCCGCGACGCCTTCGGGCGGCGCCTTCGCCAGCATCAACCGTCCCATCGCCGGCCCGACGCACGAGCAGGAACTGCCGGTCGGCAAGCATCCGCTGCAACTGTATTCGCTGGGCACGCCGAACGGCCAAAAGGTCACGATCATGCTCGAGGAGCTGCTGGCCGCCGGCCACGCGGGCGCGGAATACGACGCCTGGCTCATCCGGATCAACGAAGGCGCGCAGTTCGGCAGCGGCTTCGTCGACGTCAATCCGAACTCGAAGATCCCGGCCCTCGTCGACCGCAGCGGCGACACGCCCGTGCGCGTGTTCGAGTCCGGGTCCATCCTCGTCTACCTGGCGGAAAAATTCGGCGGCGCGTTCCTGCCGAAGGACATCCCGGCCCGCACGGAAACCTTCAACTGGCTGATGTGGCAGATGGGCTCGGCGCCCTTCGTCGGCGGCGGCTTCGGCCACTTCTACGCTTACGCGCCGGAAAAACTGGAATACCCGATCAACCGCTACGCGATGGAAACGAAGCGCCAGCTGGACGTGCTCGACCGCCTGCTGGCCGGGCGCCGCTTCGTGGCCGGCGACGCCTACACCATCGCCGACATGGCGATCTGGCCATGGTACGGCGGCCTCGTGCTGGGCGAGCTGTACGACGCCGGCGAGTTCCTGGCCGTGCACAAGTACCAGCAAGTGCGCCGCTGGGCCGACGAGATCCTGGCGCGGCCGGCCGTGATGCGCGGCCGCAAGGTCAACCGCGTGCGCGGCAAGCCGGAGGAACAAGTGCTGGAGCGCCACGCCGCCTCCGACCTGGACTGAGCGGGCGGCCGCGGGCTGCGCGGCTTACAGCTTGCTGTTCTGGCAGCCCGAACTCACGCACTCGCGCATGCGGTCCTGCAGGAATCGCGAGCGCTGGATGGTCGTGCCCGTCGCGCATTCGAGGTTGACGTAGAACGCGCTGCCCTCGTGGCGCGAGCAGTTGTTGTTCCGGTCGTCGATCCATTGCAGCTGCCCGGCCTTGAGGCGCTTCTTGCCATCGGCATCGAGCTTGGCGGCCAGCTTGCCGTAAGTGCTGTTGAGCTCGTTGTCCGCTTCCTGGTAGACCTTGTTCAGGCAGTACAGGCCGTCGAAATCCTTCTTCGGCTTGTCGCATGCCGAGTTCGCCTGCGCGGCGCCCGCCGCGCACATCAGTACTGCCACCATCCATCGTTTCATCGTCTCTCCTTACTGTGTGATGACCGCATCGTCCGTGCGCGCATCGGGGTTTCCGTTGCGCCATCATGAACCGGACCCAGCATGATAATCGAGTGGATGGGCTTGAATTCTCACCAAGTATTACTGGCCATGACGCCATGTCTTTTTCCCCGCATCTAGCGAGCGCGCGGCAACGCGGATTGGGACTAGTATCGCTCCCGTCGGCACGGCATCCGCCGGACCGCCCGCGCCGCGATCGGGCACGATTGAGTGAACGCAAACGCGCGCCGGCCGGTCCCCTTACCCTGAACGGATGGCCGCACCGGCGGCCCTGCAATCATCGACATCAGGAGGACGAGATGACTTACGCAGATCGCGACAAATATGGCATGTACAAAACCACGGGCAAGAGCGCCGGCCACGCCGGTCCCGGCCCGGCGCTGATGGGCGCCGACACCCTGATCGGCGACAGCGTCGTCAACGCCACCGACGACGACCTGGGCGACATCAAGGAAATCATGCTCGACATGCAGACCGGCCAGGTTGCCTACGCCGTGCTGTCCTTCGGCGGCTTCATGGGCATGGGCGACAAGCTGTTCGCCGTGCCCTGGCAGGCGCTGCACCTGGATACCGTCAACAAGCGCTTCGTGCTCGACATCGACAAGCAGCGCCTGCAAAACGCGCCCGGCTTCGACAAGGATGCCTGGCCCGACATGGCCGACACCCAATGGGCCCAGCACATCCACAGCTTCTACGGCACCGACCCCACGCGTCCCGGCGCGCCCAGCATGGGGCCGAGCGTAGCCATGCGCGGCACGGCCGGCGGCGCCGGCACGGGTGTGGGTGCCGGCATGGGCTCGATGGGCGCCGGCCATGCCGGCTCGACCGGCACGGGTGCCGGCAGCGCAATGCCAGGCGGGGGCGCTGGCGGCAGCGTCGATCCGCGGCCCGGCACCGCCGGCAGCGATACCGACCTGAGCAAGATCCGCGGCAGCAACATCGGCTGACGCTCCGGGCCGGCAGTGCCCAATGCGGCATGGCGTCCATACGCCATGCCGCACGATATGTGTCGTCGCAGCTTCGTGTCGTTACAACTTGTAACCTCAACAGTGCATCGCTTTTCCACGCAATCTGGCAGACTGACGGGGTGCAATATTTACTAATCCACCACCTGCACGTCGCATCGGCGTGCAACGGGGATGTCATTAAAATCTGCTAATTCTTAACAAAAGCTTTACCCAACTTTACAGCGCCGCCGGTTCTACGCCGGCCATTCGCCTCTACAATCTTCACGTCCTTTGTCTTTACTGTTTCACGGAAACGTCCCATGACCATGCGCTTTTTTCTTGACCATGAAAATCTCGAGTGAACAGACGCTGGAACTGGACAGCTGGGGCGGCCGGTCAAATCCAGGCGCCGCCATCCATTTCAGGCAGGCCGATCCGGCCGCATTCGAGGCGGACTGGCTGGCGGACGCGGTGTCGCGCACGGCGCTGATCGACCGCGCACTGCTGGCCCGTTCCGACAAGATCCTGTTCATCGCCCACCTGGCGCTGGGCGACTTCACTTACCTGCAAAGCTGCTTCGCCGCGTTCGCGCAGGCCTTCCCGCACCTGAAGATCCACCTGTGGGTCGACGAACGCCGCCGCACGAACCGGGCCGCGGACTGGCCGCACCTGAAAAAATACGCCCTGTACGACTGGCTGGCCGAGTGCCCGCATATCGACAAGGTCTACGACGAAACCTACAGCCCGGCGCTGTACAAGGCATCGCTGCGGGAAGCGCAGCGGCAGGATTACCCGGTCGTCGTCTCGCTCGCCGTACTGGACCGGCACAAGTATGCGGGCCTGGCACGCAGGATCAGCCCGCACGGCTTCGTCGTGGGCCAGAAAAAGCGCGTGCGGGCCTACGACCTGCCCAAGCACTTCTGCTACCGCAAGCTGGATGCCTTCATTCCCGCTTACGACGCCGCCTCGCATCCGGACCAGCACATCAGCGACATCTACGCCGACTGGTTCACGCAATTATTCGGCATCACGATTTCGCCGGCCGCCCGCTATCCCGTGCTGTCCATTCCCGCGCGCTGGATGGACTATGCGCGCGACCGGTTCGCCGCCTGGGGCTTCGGCGGCGCCGGCATTGGGGCGCCCAAGGTCGTATTCCTGAATGCGTATTCGAAGTCGATTGAACGCTCGTGGCCGCTGGAACGGGTCATCGAACTGATCCGCACGATGCGGCGGGACGAGGCCTGGCGCGATGCCGGCTTCATCGTCAACGTCGTCCCCGAAGACCTGGCGCGCGCCCGCGCCCTGTTCGCCGGCCAGGATCTCGCGCGCACCCATCTGTTCAGCGCCGAAGACAATTTCTTCCAGCTGCCGGCCATCCTCAGCCTGTGCAAGCTGATCGTCTCCGTCGAGACGGCCGTGATGCACCTGGCGAATGCGGTGCACGTGCCCGTCATCGCCCTGATGCGCCAAAAGAATCCGGAATGGGCGCCGATCGACAAGCGCAACAGCACCATCGTCACGGTGGCGCGGCGCGACGACTGGGTCGACAAGATCGGCGTGGACGAGGTGATGGCCGTGCTGGGCCGGCAGGCGGCCTGACGCCGGCGCGGTCCGCAGCCGGCCGCCGCGCTACGCCTGGCCGCGCTACTTCTGGCCAAGCGACTCCTGGCCGAGCGACTCCCACGCCGGCAAGGCGAATTCCCTGCGTTCGCGCGCGTAAAACCAGGCCACCATCACCCCGAAACACGTGCCCGCCATGCCGGCCCTGAGCGCCAGGCCCAGCATGCCGACGCCCTGTTGGGACCACACCAGCAGCCACATGGACACGCCCCAGACGCCCGCGAACCAGGTGCCGTAGCCGAGCGCGATGTGGGCGAAGCCGAGGAAATGGGGCGGACGGACATTGACCCCGAGCTTCCACAGCAGCCGGAACAGCAGCGGCTCGGCATGATTGCGCGACAGGCCGCGCGCCGACAGCACGGCAAGGGAACGGTCCAGTTGTAATCGAAAATGCATGGTGGCGGTGCGATGATTGCTGTCCGGATCTTGAACAGCCATGGCCGCCACCTTAGCAGGTGCGCCGCCGAAAAAATGCGTGCATTGTCACCGATGCATCGACAGTATCCAGAAACACATCGTGCCGCGTGCGCCCGAAGAACCGCTTGAACTCGCTGCGTCGCTGGCGTAATATAGTTAGGTAGCCTACCTATCACACAATGACCAACCCACATTCCACCCCGCAGAACGAACGCGTCGACCGCCTGTCCGAGGACTTGCGCAGCGCCCTCAAGGGCATCGTGCGCCAGATGCGGCGCGACACCGAGCGCCACGAGCAGGGCCTGTCGCTGATGCAGACGATGCTGCTGCACCTGATCCACGAACACCCCGGCATCGGCGTGGCCGAGCTGGCGCGCATGCAGCAGGTGCGCAGCCCGACCATGAGCAGCCAGGTGAAGGCGCTGGAGGGGGCCGGCCTCGTCGAGCGCGCCGCGCCGTTGGCCCAGGACCGGCGCCGCAGCGGCCTGCACGTCAGCCAGGCCGGCCACACGGCCTTGCGCCAGCTGCGCGACCGGCGCCACGACTGGCTGTCGCAACGCATCGCGCGCCTGTCGCCCGACCAGATGGAAGCGCTCGCCGGCGCCGTCGACGTCCTCACTATCCTTGCCGACCATGGAAATTGACATCCCCGCCGACGCGCGCGAAATCCGTTCCGTCTACCTGGCCCTGATGGCCGTGCTGGGCCTCGGCGCGCTCGACCAGAGCATCGTCGCCACCGCCCTGCCCCGCATCGTCGGCGACCTGGGCGGCATGGCCCATCTGTCCTGGGTCGTCACGGCGTACGTGCTGGCGTCCACCGCGACGATGCCGCTGTACGGCAAGCTGGCCGACCAGTACGGCCGCCGTCCGATGATCTTCACGGCGCTCGCAACGTTCCTGCTGGGCTCCGTGCTGTGCGGCTTCGCGCAGAGCATGACGCAGCTGATCGCCTTCCGCGCCATCCAGGGCATGGGCTCGGGCGGCTTCATGCCGCTGGCGCAGATCATCATCGGCGACCTCGTGCCGCCGAAGGAACGCGCGCGCCGCCAGGGCTCGATCGCCATCGTGTTCGCCGTCACCAGCGTCCTCGGCCCCGTGCTGGGCGGGATCATGACGGACCTGCTGTCGTGGCACTGGATCTTCTTCATCAACCTGCCCGTCGGCGCGGTGGCCTTCTACGCCATCGCGCACTCGCTGCGCAAGCCCGTGCGCACGCACGCGCACCGCATCGATTATCTCGGCTCCGTGCTGCTCACCGTGTCCATCACCGCGCTCCTGCTGATCCTCGCGCTGGGCGGCACCGAATGGGCCTGGGATTCCGTGCAGGTGCAGGTCTGCGCCACGCTCACGGTCGTGCTGGGCGGCTGGCTGCTCGTGCACCTGCGCCGCGCGCCGGAACCCGTGCTGCCGCCGGACCTGTTCGCGAACCGCGTCTTCAACGTCGCCAGCATCGTGATGGCGCTGACCTTCATGGGCCTGATGGGCGCCAGCGTATTCTTCCCGCTGTTCTTCCAGCTCGTGATGGGCAACAGTCCGGCCCATTCCGGCATGATGACGGTGGCGATGATGGTCGGGATGATCGGCTCGTCGACCCTGAACGGGCGCGTCCTCTCGCGCTCGGGCAAGTACAAGGCCGTGCAGGTGGGCGGGCTGGCGGCGGCGGTACTGGCGTTCGCCGTCCTCGCCTGGGCCATGGACACGGCGCGCGGCTACTGGACCATCGAACCGGCCATCTTCATGCTGGGCGCGGGGCTGGGCCTCGTCATGCCCAACATGACGATCGCCGTGCAGAATGCCCTCCCCGGCCCGCGGCGCGGCGTGGGGACGGCGATGCTGACCTTCTTCCGTTCGTTCGGTGGCCTGCTGGGCGTGACGGGTTCCGGCGCCATCCTTGCGCACCAGGTGCACGCGCACGGCATCGCGGCGGTCGCGCGCGCGGGCGCGCATGGCGCCGCCGCGGTGCCGCCCGCCGTGCAGGCGCTGACGGTGGACGTGTACCGCCACGCCATCGCCAACATCTTCGGCGCCGGCGCGCTGATCGTGCTGGCGGGGCTCGTCGCGCTGCTGTTCCTGCCGGAGCTGCCGCTCACCGGTCACCCGGCGCCGGCGCCGGCCGCACCGCCGGCGGAGTGAACCCCGTCCACGCTGGCGCAACGCAGCCGGCGCCGGCGCGGACGTGCTATCGTTTCCGCCGGCTGCCGCACGCAGCCCCGACGACTCACCAACAGGAGAGAACATGGCCAGCAAGAATACGATTTGCCTTTGGTACGACAACGATGCACTGGACGCGGCAACGTTCTATGCGCAGACGTTTCCGGACAGCGCCGTCGGCGCGGTCCACCGTGCGCCCGGCGATTATCCCGCCGGCCAGCAGGGGACTATCCTGATGGTCGAATTCACGGTCATGGGCATCCCCTGCCTCGGCCTGAACGGCGGTCCCGGCGTGCAGCACAACGAGGCGTTTTCGTTCCAGGTCGCGACAAACGACCAGGCCGAGACCGACCGCTTGTGGAATGCGATCGTCGGCAACGGCGGCCAGGAAAAAGAGTGCGGCTGGTGCCGGGACCGGTGGGGCCTGTCGTGGCAGATCACGCCGCGCGTGCTCATGGACGCCGTCACCGGCACCGACCGGGCCGCGGCCAAGCGGGCGTTCGATGCGATGCTGACGATGAAGAAGATCGACGTCGCGGCCATCGAGGCGGCACGGCGCGGCTGACGCCCGCCGGCGCCGCGGTTCAGGTGCCGGCCAGCACGTGCAGGGTGCCCGGGCCGACGCCGGCGCCGGCGTCGTCGCGCACGGCGGCCTGCGGCGGGCGCGCCGGCTCCTGGCGCGGGCCGTGCACGCAGTCGAGCGCCAGCAGCGCGCCGACCGCGGCGCCATCGCCGTCGCGTTCCAGCGCCGCCATCACGGTGGCGGCCGCTGCGCACAGGCGGGTGACGATGCGGGCCTGGTTGCGGCCTTGCGCCTTGCCCTGGTAAAGCGCCCAGTCGGCCAGGCGCACGGCGCACTGCCAGTCGAACGCGTCGCCGGCCACGTGCGGCAGCGCGACCACGCCCGCGGTAAGGGTCACCGGAATCCGGCAACTGCCGGCGTCGACCGGGGCCGTGCCGACCGTCTCCAGTATCCGCGCCGCCATGCCGGCGACGCTGCCCGGGTCCGTGGCGGGCGCGTGGATCATGAATTCTTCGCCGCCCCAGCGCACCACCATGTCGGTATCGCGCACGGCCGCGGCGAGCCGGCGCGCGACCTCGACGAGGACCGCGTCGCCCGCACCATGTCCCCAGCGGTCGTTGATGCTCTTGAAGTGGTCGATGTCCATGAGGACGAAGCAGTCGACGCCGTCGCGCGGACCGTGGCGCCGGTCGCCCCGCCCGGTCCCGCTGCGGCCGGCCATCCGGCACGTCAGCGAACGCCGGTTGTGCAATCCCGTCAGGGCGTCGTGCGTTGATCTGAATTCGAGCTGCACGTTCAATTCCTTCAGCTGGGCGTTGCTCCGCGCCGCGCGCCGGTACATGACGTACACGACGGCGCCGGCCAGCACCGTCAGCACGGCGGCGAACGTGGTCGCGAACTGCACCGTGCGCCGGTTGCTCAGCTCCGCATCCTTGAGCTTGTTCTCGCGTTGCAGCAGGACGATCTGCTGGCTGCGCCGGTGCGCATCGAATTCTTCCTGCAGCGCGGCGATCGCGCGGTCGCGCGCCGCGCGGGCGCTCTGCTGTTGCAGCGACTGCTGCTCGCGGACGATCTCCAGCGCGCGCTGATACTGTCCCGCGCGCTCCAGCATGCGGCCTTTCTCGTCCAGCATCGCCTCGAGGTCCCCCGTGGTTTTTTCCTTGCGCATCTCGGCGATCACGCCGTCGACGTAGGGCGTGCCCTCCGCGATGCGTCCTTGCCCCATCAGGGCGAAACCGAGATTGGCGCGGGCCATCTGGATCACGTTCCGGTCGCTGACCTTGTTCGATGCGACCAGCGCCTTGCGCGCCTCCTGTTCCGCGCGCACGTAATCCTGGCGGATCAGGTAATAGTCCGCGATATTGCCCCGTATCGCCGCTTCCATCCCCAGCAGCCCGGCACGCAGCGCCGTCGCCAGCGCCTTTTCGAACGCGGCAATGCCTTCGCCGTCCCGCCGCAGCCTGATCAAGGCGACGGCCCGCGTGAACTGCAGCGAGGCGAGCGGCCGCAGCGGCATCCGTTTTTCCGCCATCCCCAGGTCGGCGCTGTCGATCGCCTTGGCGGGATTGTCGGCATTGATGTACACCTGGGCGATGCGGCCGTACAGCGCGGCGCGCTTCCCGCTTTCGCGGGGTTCGCCCTGCAGCAGGCGCAAACCGCGCAGGTACGCCGCCAGCGCCTCGTCGAAGCGGGCGCGCAGGTTCAGGATGTCGCCCTGCGTCCTTTCGGCCGCGACCTTGAACGTCAGGGACACGTGCGCGGGTGCCTGCGCCGTCGTCTGGTCCAGTAACGCCTGCGCTTCATCGAGGCTGTGCTTGTCGATCAGCTCGCGGACCTTGCCCAGCCGGGCCTCCGCCGCGCCCGCCGCGTCGCCATGGGCGACGGCCAGTTGCAGCGACGTCCGGTCCAGCGCATACGACGCGTCCAGCTGGCCCAGGTCTTCCCGCAGCCAGGCTTCCATGCGCAACAGCCGCTGCCGGTTCTCGTACGATGCGCCCGCCCCCAGCATGCGGCGCACGGTTTCCACCCGGTCCAGGGCCTGCATGGGCGCGTCTTCCGCCAGCCGCTGGATCCGCGCCACTTCCGCCGGCACGTCGACCGCAGGCGGCGCCGCGCGGGCAGCCGGGCCGAACGCCGTGGCGGCGACGAACAGGACGGAGACGAAGCGATAAAGAATGGCCATGAACGGAAGCGCCGGCAAATGATCCAGGATTGGTCAAGTTAATTATCCGCCGGACTTTTATTTACCTCAAGGAAACTGAAGTGAGCGCCCGGCAAATAACGCAATCGATGCGGGACTACAACATCGAGCGCCGCCGGCATCGGATGTTATCGCATAACAATTATGTTACGTAACACTGACAAGGTTTCATCCAGCGCGCCCGGCCGGCTCATCGTCGATATCGATTCCGATATCGCTTCGCAATAAAAAGTTATTGGCTTCTGAACAATTCCTACACTACATTGTCCCTCGCTTGGCCCAACATGCCGTTTACTCGACCGGACACGCGTGATCGACCCACGCTGGCCCGTGTCACGGGCGGACGGCATGATGGGCCGGCACCTTCTGTTATCGCAACCATCCAGCACCCCGGTTATCAGTCCCGGGGCCGCGCGATGGCATGACAGTCGTCCCCCCGATGGCCGGCTTCGCGTTGGCACGGAGACCGGCATCGGCCCATCTCACCTTTGAAGGTAGATCCCATGCAAAAAGATAAGACCAAAAAAATTGGTCAGGTAGGAGACATATCGAGAGGCCTCCGGCGCACCGCGGCATGCGGCGCCCTGGTGCTCGCGGCGGCGCTGCCAGGCGCCGCGCGGTCCGCCGATGCGCGCGCGGATGCGGACGCCCGCGCCCGCGCGCTCGTCGCGCAGATGACGCCGGACGAAAAATTCGCCCAACTGCTCAACGTGGCGCCCGCCCTGCCCCGCCTCGGCATACCCGCCTATAACTGGTGGACCGAGTCGCTGCACGGCGCGCTCGGGCCGCTGCCCACGACGAACTTCCCGGAACCCATCGGCCTCGCGGCCACGTTCGACGCGCCGCTGGTGCACCGGGTCGCGTCCGCGATCAGCACCGAGGTGCGCGCGCTGCACACGCTGGGACGCGAGACGGGGCACCTGGGACGCATCGGCACGGGGCTCGACACGTGGTCGCCGAACATCAACATCTTCCGCGACCCGCGCTGGGGCCGCGGCCAGGAGACCTATGGCGAAGACCCGTACCTGACGGCGCAGCTGGGCGTCGCCTTCATCCAGGGCATCCAGGGACCCGACCCGGACCTGCCGGACGTCGTCGCCACGCCCAAGCACTTCGCCGTGCACAGCGGACCGGAGTCGACGCGCCACGTGGCCGACGTGTTCGTGTCGCGCCACGACCTCGAAGACACCTACCTGCCCGCCTTCCGCGCCGCCATCGTCGATGCGAAGGCCGGATCGATCATGTGCGCCTACAACCGCATCGACGGCCAGCCGGCCTGCGGCAGCGACCTGCTGCTCAAGGAGCACCTGCGCGGCGCCTGGGGCTTCAAGGGGTATGTCGTCTCCGACTGCGATGCCGTGACCGACATCTCGGAACATCACAAGTACGCGCCCGATCCCGCCGCCGCGGCGGCCGTCGCGTTGAAGGCCGGGACCGACAACGAGTGCAACACGCAGACGCTGGGCGACAAGACGGGACTGGACGCACGCTACCGCGAGGCGTGGCAGCGCGGCCTGATTTCCACGGCCGACATCGACCAGGCGCTCGTGCGCCTGTTCTCCGCGCGCTACCGCAACGGCGACCTCGCGGGGCTGACCGCGCGCGCACCGAACAAGGTCCCGGTCGACGCGATCGACACGCCGGCGCACCGCGACCTCGCGCTGCAGGCGGCGGCAAAGAGCCTCGTGCTGCTGAAGAACGACGGCACGCTGCCGTTCAAGGCCGGCGTGAAGATCGCCGTGATCGGCCCGCTGGCCGACGCCACCCGCGTCCTGCGCGGGAATTATTCGTCGACGCAGTCGGCGCCGCCCGCCTCCGTCGTCGCCGGCCTGCGCAGCGTGCTGCCGCAGGCGCGCATCACGCTCGTGCCGGCCGGCGCGTCGATCACGGATGGCGATCCGGTCCCCGCCAGCGCGCTGCGCACGCCCGACGGCAAACCGGGTCTGCGCGCCGACTACATCAACGGCACCGACACCAGGCCGGTCCTCGTCCGCACGGAACCGGGGCTCGTATCGCACGCGCTCCAGTTCAAGGACGTGGCGGAAAAGCACAAGGTCGTGTGGACCGGCTATCTCGTCGCGCCGGAGACGGGCACCTACCGGCTCGGCGTGACCGGCGTGCAGGGCGCGCTGACGGTGGCCGGCAAGCCCGCCGTCAGCGCCGCCACGTATTCGCAATGGGGCGAACCGCTCAAGCTCAGCGCCGTGCGGCTGGAGAAAGGCCAGCGCTATCCGCTGCGCTTCCAGGCCGAAGCGGGTTCCTCGGGCGTGCCCGGCCTGTTCTGGAAACGGATCTCGACGGCGCCCGACGCCGACCTCGCGGCGGGGACGGCGGACGCCGACGTCATCGTCGCCGTCGTCGGCCTGACGTCGGACCTCGAAGGCGAAGAGATGGCGATCAAGGTCGACGGTTTCGCGGGCGGCGACAAGACGTCGCTGGACCTGCCGCTCGAGCAGCGCACCCTGCTGGAACGGGCCAAGGCGCTGGGCAAGCCGCTCGTCGTCGTGCTGATGAACGGCAGCGCCATCGACCTGTCGTGGGCGAAGGAGAACGCGGCCGCGATCCTCGAAGCGTGGTATCCGGGCCAGTCGGGCGGCCTCGCCGTCGCCGGCGTCCTCGCGGGCCGCGCCGATCCGGGCGGACGCCTGCCCCTCACCTTTTATCGCAGCGTCAAAGACCTGCCGCCGTTCGACGATTATTCGATGCGGGGCCGGACCTACCGCTACTACACGGGCACGCCGGTCTATCCGTTCGGCGCGGGCCTGTCGTACACGACGTTCCGCTATGCGCCGCTGCGCATCGAACCGATCCACGGCGCGCCCGAGAACGGCGTCGTCGTCACGACGGAAGTCGCCAACACGGGTACGCGCGACGGCGACGAGGTCGCGCAGCTGTACCTGACGCCGCCCGCGTTCGACGGCGCGCCGCGCCTGGCGCTGCGCGGCTTCCAGCGGCTGTCGCTCAAGGCCGGCGAGCGGCGCCAGGTCAGCTTTGCGCTGGCGCCGCGCGACCTCAGTTTCGTCACGCGCGACGGCATCCGGCAACTGACGCCCGGCCAGTACCGGCTGAGCGTCGGGTCGGGCCAGCCGGGGACGGGCGTCGCGCAGCAGGACGGCACGCTCACGTTGCAGCAGACCGTCGTGCTGGCCCAATAAAACAAGGAGACACCATGAAGACGACACATCGATTCGGCCGGCTGGCCGGCGCGGGCGCGCTCGCCCTGGCATACGCGCTCGCCGCGCCGGCGCACGCACAGAACGACAGGATGACGCCCATCGCGGCGCCCGCGCAGCCGGACTCCATCGTGCTGGCCACCGGCCCGCTGCCGGGCGCGAAGGCGCAGGAGAGCTGGCACACGCAGTACGGGAGCACCTTTGCCCGCAACGTCACGGTGGCGACGCTGACGCCGTTCCTGCCCGATCCGGCAAAGGCGACGGGCGCCGCCGTGATCGTCGCGCCGGGCGGCGGCTTCAAGACGCTGTCGATGAGTAACGAAGGCTGGGACGTGGCGAAGGCGCTGGCCGGCAAGGGCGTGGCGGCGTTCGTGCTGAAATACCGCCTGAACCAGACGCCGCAGGACATGGATGCGTTCGCGCGCGAGATGGCGCAGATGTTCTCGGGCGCCGCGCGGCCGCCGGCACCGCGCGATTCCGCCGCCACGCTGGCGCCGCAGATCGCCGACGCGCGCGCCGCGTTCGCGCTCGTGCGCGCGCGGGCGGCCGCGTGGCACGTGGACCCGGACCGCATCGGCATGCTGGGCTTTTCCGCGGGCGCGATGCTGACGATGGCGACGGCCTTGCACGGCCAGGACGCGAAGCCCGCGTTCCTCGGCGACATCTACGGGCCGCTGGCACCGGTCAAGGTGCCGGCCGACGCGCCGCCGCTGTTCGTCGCGCTGGCGGCGGACGATCCGCTGTTCGGCAACGGCGGCTACGGCCTCGTCGACAGCTGGCGCGCGGCGCGGCGTCCGGTCGAATTCCACCTGTACGAACAGGGCGGGCACGGCTTCGGCATGTATGCCAAGACGACCACCAGTACCGGCTGGTTTGAGGCGTTCGCGCGCTGGCTCGGCATGCATGGCTATCTGAAGCCGGCGCACTGACGGCATCGGACGACGGGGCCTCGAGCCCCGTTTTTTATGGCTGTGTTCGCGTTATGTAGGTAAGCGAGCGCTGCCGCCCTAGCCGAGCCGGGCCGCAGCGCACAACAGGTGCGCAGGCGTCGTCAGCCGCCGCGCATCCAGCAGCCGTTGCCAGCCCGAA